>CAZBNP010000004.1:0-252005 GCA_964493505.1 uncultured Roseivirgaceae bacterium | reverse complement strand
GCAATCGCCTTCCCGAACCGGGTCTTCAACTGTTCGGCTTGTTGCGGCAGAACGCCCAGCCCCTGCTTGATATCGTTCGTGACAATATTTCCTCCAAAAGGGATCACAGCGGTATGCCTGATGATGTTGTCGTAGAAGATCGCGATATCGGTGGTGCCACCGCCGATGTCGATCAGGCATACACCCGCCTCCTTCTCTTCGTCGCTGAGTACCGCCAGGCTCGACGCCAGTGGCTCGAGGATAAGATCCTCAATATCAAGTCCCCCCCGCCGGATACATTTGTTCACGTTGTTGATCGCGTTCGTCTGCGCGGTGATGATATGGAAGTCGGCTTCCAGTCTCACGCCCGACATGCCGACAGGCTCCTTGATCCCGTCCTCGTAGTCAACCATATAGTCCTGAGGCATCACATGGATGATCTGACTACCGGGAGGTACAACCATGCGGTACATATCCTGTGTCAGTCGTTCAACATCAGCGATAGCAATCTCCCCTTCGTGTGACGTACGAGTGATACCTCCGTGCTGGATAAAGCTCCGGATATGCTGACCCGCGATCCCCACGTTCACCACCCCGATGTCGATACCCGCCTGGTCGCCCGCATCCTTGATAGCTTTTTCGATGGCATGAACGGTCTTGTCGATATTAAACACAATACCTTTCACCACACCCTCCGACTCAGCTTTCCCCATACCGAGGACCTCAAGCTTGCCAAACTCGTTTTTGCGCCCGACGATGACACAAATCTTTGTTGTGCCTATGTCAAGTCCGACTACTATTTTTTCCTGTTCCATATTGCCTTATTATATGATTCTATTTTTCGTCTTACTAGCCATTTGGTGTTCACCCCCCTTTGAACTCACCCCCTTACTCAGCAACAACCTGCCCCTCAAACTCCACATTAATCCTGTCATACTTATTCCATCCCACTCTCGGAAATATTTTTTTATAGAATATCTTCAACTTCCTGAATTTGGTTTCCAGGTCATTCAATTCACCGAATTCGATAACCTCGTCACCCACCTGTGGGTACAGCACCGTTCGACCTTTTGTGTTCATGTCTATCTGTGCAATCTGCGCATGCCAGAACGCATCGCCACGGATCACACGCAGCATAGCCATCAGTTGCTTTCCCTCCTCAAACTCCTGTATCTTCTCCGCGCCCACAAATTTCGGCACAAAGCCACCACTTACAACAATAACCCGCGACGTAAACTTATCCGACACCGGCATCACCGTACCGTCTTCTGCGATATAGGCATCAGGGCCAAGATTTTGAACAAGACGGGCTACCGGTCGGCGCAACTTCACCGTAACCATCAGGTTTCCCTTCAGGTCGCTGAAGAGCTCCGCGTCAGCGACGTAGGGATTCTCGCGCATTCGGCGTTCAATCTCGCTGAAGTTGAGTTGCTTCATATCCGCACCTCGCAGATTGTCGAGGTCGACGCGCATCAACTTCAGGACTTCTTCCTCATCGAGGTAGTGGTTCTCGTGCAGGTTTTCTATTGATATCCTGATGCCGCTCACCGATACATCGTTCTTCAATCTCTCGGTGAAGGCAATGAGTGCAAACAGAACCAACAGCGTTCCGGCAATCTTTACTTTGCGTGGTATGTTGAACTTAAATCGCATACTTCTTGCGCAATTGGTTATTGATCGGTTCGACAAAAGTATCAATATCACCGGCACCTATCGTTGCCAGTACTTCAATATCCAGTTTCTCAAGTTCTTCCAGCAGATTACTCTTACTGCATCGCTTCTTAACAGGACTGGTAATATCCTTCAGTAGCATATCCGAATCCACGCCGG
Source organism: uncultured Roseivirgaceae bacterium (assembly GCA_964493505.1). Taxonomy (GTDB): domain Bacteria; phylum Bacteroidota; class Bacteroidia; order Cytophagales; family Cyclobacteriaceae; genus Chryseosolibacter. The sequence continues at coordinate 250,196 of CAZBNP010000004.1, read as the reverse complement.
CGATCGGCAGCTCGCGCGCCGGGTAGATGTCCATCAGCACCACCTCGTCGGCTATGCTCAGGCTTTTCGAGAATCCTTCCGCAAAGTCGCGCGTCCGCGTGAACAGGTGGGGCTGAAAGATCACCGTCAGCTTTTTCCGGGGGTACATCGACTTCATCGATTTGAGGAACGCCTCGATCTCAGCGGGATGATGCGCATAGTCATCAACAAAAATCAGCCGGTCATGGCGAATCACAAACTCAAACCTGCGTTTTACACCCGAGAAAGATTCGAGCCCTTTCTTTATCGACGACAGCCCGACGCCGCAATGGAAAGCCGCAATTGACGCGGCAACTGCGTTCTCAATATTATGAAAACCGGGGACACCTAGCCTGATATGCTCGACCTTGCCGAATCCTTGCAGGTCAAATTCAAAAAATCCGCCCTTCGCGGTAATATTGCCGGCAAAAAATTGTCCCCGGCTCATGCTGTAAATATTCTTGTTGACGTGGTGAATATCCGCGGCCAGCATTTCTGCTACCGACTCGTGGATGATCAGTTGTCCGCCGTCGTTGATCTGTCGGATAAAGTCTTTGAACGAAGTAATAAGCGTTTCATGATCACCGTAGATATCCAGGTGATCCGCATCAGCTGAAGTCAGGATTGCTATTCCCGGATATAGCTGAAGAAAAGAGCGATCGAATTCATCAGCTTCAGCAACGACCACGGTATCCTTCGATACAGCGCCATGCATAACCAGGTTCGAGGCATAGTTGGTGGAGATACCGCCGAGGAACGCCACCATATCCTTCTTTGCCGTTTTCAAAAGGTGAGCAACCATGGAAGACGTCGTGGTCTTTCCATGTGTTCCCGCCACCGCCACGGTGAGGTGATCGCGCGAAATCAGCCCAAGCACTTCAGACCGCTTCATGATCGTGAATCCCTGCTCCCTGAACCAGACGTACTCGCGTTGATCTTTTGAAATAGCCGGCGTAAAGACAACCAATGTTTTCCCACGGTCCTGCTTTACCTCTTCCGGAATTGCCTCTACTGCATCGGTAAAGTGTATATCCATCCCTTCCTGCTGAAGCTGCTCCGTCAGGAGCGTTTGCGTTCTATCGTAGCCCGACACACGCACACCTTTCCTGACGAACCAGCGTGCCAGCGCGCTCATGCCGATCCCGCCGATTCCGAGAAAAAAGATGTTATCGTAGTCTGTCAACGTCACAATACTTTCTATTTAGTGTTGGCGTTCATCACGCCTTCAATTTCAGTTACAATGTCTTCCGTCGCAGACGGGCGCGCCAGCGCTCCAATGTTCGCACTCAGCACCTTTGTTCGTTGTTCATCAAACAGAAGCTTCAGCGCTTCGTCTACGAGTTTGTCACGGGCTTCCTTGTCGGATACTACTACCGCCGCCGCCTTCCCCGCCAGCGCCATTGCGTTCTTCGTCTGGTGATCTTCCGCCACATTGGGCGAGGGCACCAGGATGGATGGCTTCCTTACAATGCACAACTCCGACACCGTCAATGCACCCGACCGCGATATCACAACGTCGGCGGCTGCATACGCCAGGTGCATTTCACGGAGAAAGTCAAACAACCGGATGCCAGCCTGATCATACCGTGCAACGCCTGCGCTGATCGTCTTGTAGTAGGTCTTGCCCGACTGCCATATTACCTGAACACCGGCATCGATCAGCTTCTCAATACCCGCCAGTACACTTTCATTAATCGTTCTTGCGCCAAGGCTACCTCCGATGATCAGAAGCGTCTTGCGGGAGGAGTCTAATTCAAAATGTACTATACCCTCCGTTCTCCTGTCATTTGCATCGAGAATGTTTTTCCGCACTGGATTTCCCGTAAACACAATCTTCGACGCGGGGAAATACCTTTCCATACCCTCGTAGGCCACACACACCTTGCTCACTTTGTTCGCTACCTGCTTGTTGGCCAAGCCGGCAAATGAATTCTGCTCCTGTATCACCGCAGGTATCTTTGCCCGCGTCGCTGCCATCATCATCGGGCCACTGGCATACCCTCCGGTTCCGACCACGACATCCGGTTTGAATTGCCGGATGATCGACATCGCACGTACGTAACTCACCAGCAACTTGACCGGGAACAGTAGATTCGAGAGCGTAAGCCTACGCTGAATACCGCTGATCCACAGCCCGATGATCTCGTATCCCGCCTCCGGAACCCGCGACATCTCCATCCTTCCGCGAGCACCCACGAACAGTATCTGTGCATCAGGGTGTCGTTCCCTGAACACATTAGCGATAGCGATAGCCGGGAAAATATGTCCTCCGGTTCCTCCCCCGCTGATTATAAGGCGATATGGTGTTCCTTTACTCAAGCTATTGCGTTTTCACTTGGCCCGTTTCTTCTTTCACCTGTAGTCTCTCCGCTTCCCCAGGAAGTATCCTGGTCTCCCCTGCTTACACTGAGAATGATACCCAGCGCGAGTCCGGTAAATACCATGGAGGTACCACCCATCGACACGAGTGGCAGGGGTTGCCCGGTTATCGGGCCGAGCCCCACAACAACGCCCATGTTGACCATCGCCTGGCAGACCAGGTCGAAACTCAACCCCGCCGATAACAGTCCGCCAAATGCACGCTCACTGTTATACGCAGCTTTCATTCCGCGGTGAAGCAGTACGAGATAAAGACCTATCACGATGACGCCCCCGATCATTCCATACTCCTCGATGACAATCGCATACACGAAGTCTGAGTAGGGGTGTGGAAGAATGTTGCGCTGGTCGCTGTTGCCAGGCCCTTTACCTGACACCCCTCCGGTCGCCACCGCGATGCGAGCGTGGCGTGCCTGGAAAGGCAGCTCCTTCTTGCCTTGTATTACCTCTGTAAAATCGTTGATACGCGCCTTTACTGTGCCACCGCGAACACCGAACTTGAACGCCAGCGCTCCAAACAACACACCCACAAACATGAGCATCACCAGGTAGCGCATCGGAACCCGGCCGATGAACATAACGAGGGTACAGGTCAGGAGTAGCAACACCGCGGTCGACATATTCGTCAGCGCTATCAGGCCGCAAATAATACCGGACCAGAAAAGAATCGGTATCAACGAATCACGGATGTCGTCGATGTTCTGTTGTCTCTTCGCCAGCATACTGGCAAGGTTCACGATCAAGGCAAGCCCGGCAAAATCAGAGGGCTGGAATGATCCCACAATCGGAACGGAGATCCAGCGCGACGCATCGTTGATGGTCGTGCCATGTGTGAACGTATAGATCAAAAGCGGTATACTGATCCACAAAGCCACCTTCGACAGTCGGGAGTAATAACGATAGTCAACCTTGTGCGCAAACCACATCGCCGCCAATCCGATAAAAACCGTCATGGTATGTTTCAGAAGATAGCTCTCCGGGCTTTCCGTGCGCTTATACGCGAGCGTTCCGATAGAGCTGTAGACCACCAGGATACTAATCAGCGAAAGCGCAAACACCACCGCCCAGATCACCCGGTCGCCCTGTAAATTTTTGTCCAGCCAGTGTTTGAGGTTTGTCATCGTGAGTCTTTAAACTTTACACCTTAACCGTATAGCTCCGCACCGCATCCCTGAACTGGTCTCCCCGGTCTTCATAGTTCCTGAAGAGATCGAAACTCGCGCACGCCGGCGACAACAGCACGACGTCGCCTTTTTTTGCGAGCTCCAGCGACATCTTCACCAGATCCTTTACACTGTCTGTTTCCTTCACAACAGGAACAACGTCGCGAAAAGCCTCTTTGAGTTTCGCGTTATCCTTGCCGAGGCAAACGAGCGCCCGAACTTTCTTTCTGACCTCTTCCTTGATGACATCGTAATCATTTCCCTTGTCAATACCACCGGCAATCCAGATCAATGGCCCGTCGTAACTTCCGAGCGCATACACTACCGAGTCGATGTTCGTTGCCTTTGAGTCGTTGACGAATTCAACACCACCGATCACACCCACCGACTCAAGACGATGAGGGGCATTGACGAACGACTTCAGTGCTTTTCGGATCGTATCAACACTCACTCCCGCCAGGCGCGCAGCCGAAACGGCACTCATCGTGTTGATGAGGTTGTGCGGTCCACGCAGCGTGGTTTCCGACTGGGTGATCGAAAACCGTTCGCCAAGATCAAAAATCATTGCGGCACCGTCGAAATACACAGGCTCGTTCCGTGAATGCTTTAGGGTTACGGGTATCTGACGCGGAACGATCGCACGCGTCCTGATCTCGTCCGATACAGTTTTATCATCGCTGTAGTATAGGAAAGTCTCCTGAGGTGTCATGTTGGCAATCAACCTGAACTTTGAATTCACGTAATTCTGCATGGTATAATCATACCGATCCAGATGATCAGGCGTGATATTCAGCAGGATACCGATCGCGGGCTTGAAAGTATCAATACCGTCAAGCTGAAAGCTGCTGGTCTCAACCACATACCAGTCTACTTTTCTCTGCGCAACCTGGCGCGCCAGACTGAAACCAACATTTCCGGCAAGCCCTACACTGTATCCCGCCTCTCTCAGCAGATGGTATGTCAACAGTGTCGTCGTGGTCTTACCGTTTGTTCCCGACACAGCAATGATCTTTGCATCGGTGTGGCAATAGGCGAATTCGATCTCGTCAACAATGTGAATGTTCGCCGATACCACCTGCTGCATAACCGGTGCCGTATTGGGGATACCCGGACTCTTGATGATAAGCGTCGCGTCGAGTACTTTCTTTTCGGAGTGCCTACCCTCCTCGAATGGTATCTCGCGGCCAATCAGTTCTTCTTTATATTGGCTTTTTATATTTCCCGCGTCGGAAACAAAAACGTCATACCCCATCTTCCTGGCCAGAAGGGCTGCTCCTGTCCCGCTTTCACCCGCACCCAATATGACGATCTTCTCCTTCATTGTAATTTCAATGTTGCTAAAGTCAGAATAGCCAGAAGTATTCCCACGATCCAGAACCGGGTCACGATCTTGGCTTCATGAATATTCTTCTTCTGATAATGGTGGTGTAAGGGCGCCATCCGAAATATCCGCCTACCCTCACCGTACTTCTTTTTCGTGTATTTGAAATACGATACCTGCAGGATCACCGACAGGTTTTCGATCAGGAATATTCCACACAACACCGGGATCAACAACTCCTTCCTCACGGCGATGGCGAGAACGGCAATGACACCGCCCAACGTCAGGCTACCTGTATCACCCATAAACACCTGTGCCGGATAAGCGTTGTACCACAGAAAGCCGAGGCATGCGCCAACAAATGCCGTACAAAATATAACCAACTCTGAAAGGTTGGGGATATACATGATGTTGAGATACGAACTGAAATCGACACGACCTGACAGGTATGCCAGGATCGCTATCGTCAATCCGATAATGCCTGAAGTACCGGCGGCAAGGCCATCAATGCCGTCGGTAATATTCGCTCCATTCGACACCGCCGTGATGACGACCATAACGACAAGCGTGTAGAATATCCAGGTGTATTTTTCGGGGATAAACGGGATCTTGCTGTAGTCCAGCTCGTTGTTCTTGAAAAAGGGAATCGTCGTAGTCATGGATCTCACGTCTTTGTACCCCACAACTATTTCTTCGTCGCCCGATTCATCCTGGCGGATCTCCTTTGAAGTTGCCGTCGCGTCAGGTACCCTGACCACTACCTGATCACTAAAATACAGCGTAAGCCCCACGATTAGCCCCAGCCCTACTTGCCCAAAAATCTTGAATCTGCCGGCAAGACCCTGCTTATCTTTCTTGAACACCTTGATGTAGTCGTCAAGGAATCCAATTAACCCAAGCCATATCGTGGTTGTTACCAACATGATGATATAGACGTTATCCATCCTTGCCAGCAGCAACGTTGGCAGAAGGATGGCCGCGATGAGAATCAGGCCACCCATTGTCGGCGTTCCTTGTTTCTGGATCTGTCCTTCAAGACCGAGATCGCGGATATCTTCACCTACCTGTTTCCGGCGGAGAAAGTTGATCAGGTTCTTACCAAATGTAATAGTAATGAGAAGAGAAAGGAATGCCGCCATCCCCGCGCGAAACGAGATGTACTGAAACACTCCCGCTCCGGGGAAGTCGAGTTCATTGAGATATTCGAAGAGGTAGTACAGCATCGAAATCAGTTCTCGTTATCAGTCAATAATTTCAGTACGCGTTCCATTACCTCCCGGTCGTCGAAGGGGTGCTTTACACCCTTGATCTCCTGATAGGTCTCATGTCCCTTACCCGCTACCAGGATAATGTCGTTGTCGCGAGCCATCATGCATGCGGACTTAATCGCCTCCTCCCGGTCGGCGAGCACCAGTGTCTTTCTCAGCTCCGTGGGGAGTATCCCCGACTGCATCTCATGAATAATCTCCATCGGATCTTCATCACGGGGGTTGTCGGACGTCAGCACAACCTTGTCGCTCAATTTACAGGCAATGGAAGCCATCAGTGGTCGCTTTGTCTTGTCGCGGTTGCCACCACAGCCCACTACGGTTATCACCTGCTCGGCTCCCGTGCGGAAATTACCAATGGTTTCCAGTACATTTTTCAATGCATCGGGAGTATGTGCATAGTCTACTATAGCAGTGACCTTTGATCCCGGAAGCACGCGTTCGAATCTTCCCGGAGCTCCATTGAGTGCCGACAATTGTCGCAGTAGTTCATCCGATTCAGCGCCCAGCTGCAGCGCTGCGCCGTAAACACCCAACAGGTTGTAAGCATTGAAATCTCCGATCATTCTAAACCAGACGTTCTTCCCGCCAATCTCCAGCTCCAGCCCGTCAAGCGAATTGGTAATGATCTTTGCCTTGTAGTCGACCATCTTCTTAAGACCAAATGTCAGCTTCGAAGCCTTTGTATTCTGAAGCATAACCATGCCGCGCTTATCATCGGCATTTACGAGTGCAAAAGCATCGCCGGGAAGATCGTCGAAGAATTTCTTTTTCGTCTTGATATAGTTTTCGAATGTCTTGTGATAGTCGAGATGATCATGCGTGATATTGGTAAAGATCGCGCCCGCAAATGTCAACCCGGCAATACGGTATTGATCGATGGCATGGGAGCTCACTTCCATAAAGGCAAACGAACACCCGGCTCCGGTCATTTTTTTCAGGAGCTCATTCAGCTGAACCGGGTCGGGAGTAGTGTGGGTTGAAGGCACCACGTCGTCGATAATCCTGTTTTCCACGGTCGAGATCAAACCAACATTGTAACCCAGCGCTGAAAACAGCTGATACAACAATGTCACGGTTGTGGTTTTTCCATTTGTACCGGTAACACCCACGAGTTTCAGTCCGGCGGAAGGATTGCCGTAGAAATTTGACGCCATAACGCCGAGCGCATGTCCGCTGCTTCTCACCGTAACATAGGTGACTGACTCATTGGTGATCTCGGGGAGCCGCTCACAGACAACTGTTGTTGCACCCGCACCGATAGCCTTGTCAATAAAGTCATGACCGTCTGAAGTCGTGCCTTCCACGGCAACAAACGCAAACCCTTCTCTGACCTGGCGCGAATCGAACGTCAGCCCCTTGACCTCCCTGTCCATGTCCCCAAAGGCAGAGGTGAGGGAAACCTTGTACAATATGTCTTTCAATCCGGCCACTGTCATCCGAGCTTTATATAAATCCGATCTCCCTTAGAGACCCTCCTTCCCACGTGCAACGACTGGTTAACGACCCTTCCCTTGCCTTCGTATATCACTTCCAGTCCGGACCTCTCAAGGAGGTAAAGTGCGTCGCGGAAGGTCATTCCCGAAACATCCGGCACGGTTCCCTCACTTTGCGTATTCTTCTTCCAGTTTACCGTATTACCTGTACGCGACGTACGCACCCACTCATCTTCGGTGAGCGGCTGATTCGCGATCCCCAACTCATTGCAAACCAGCGTGAGTTCCTGTTGATTACCAGCCTTGATGAAAGGAAGTACATCGTTCTCAGGAATCGGCCCTTCAAGGCTCATCGGCTCATGCAACTGAATGTCGCGTGCGTAAATATTGTCAGCTATCTCCTTGAATACCGGTGCGGCAACATTGCTGCCATACTGATACCATCCGCGCGGATTCCTGATCAATACGATAGCGGAATACTTCGGCTTGTGAGCCGGGAAGTATCCGACAAAGGATGTTACGTATTTCCGCGTATAGCGTCCATTCTGAAGAATCTGCGCCGTGCCGGTCTTACCCGCTATCTTGTAGTGTGCGCCTTTGATATTTCTCGCCGTTCCCTCTTCAACAACGCCTTCCAGAAGACCGCGAAGTTTCTTTAGTGTTGCATCCGAGCAAATGTGCCGGGTGATAATGTTGGTTTTAAACGTCTCTTCGTTCTCATCGGCTTTGCTGACAGACTTGACGATAACAGGTTTGATCATCACACCGTCATTCGCTACAGCATTGTACAATGCCAGTATATGGAGGGGTGTGATCTCAAATCCATAACCATAAGCCATCCATGGAAGGCTTATACCACTCCACCCTTTTTCGCCGGGTCGTTTGATCTTCGGTGCCGGTTCGCCGGCGATCTGGATCCCCAGGCGCGAGGAAAGATTAAGCTTGTCGAGGTAGCTAATAAAGTTTCCGGGTTTCAATCCGTAGTGCTCATTTACCAGTCGCGCCATCGCCACGTTAGAAGATACCTCGAATGCATCCTGGATCGTTATCTTACCAAATCCACCCTCTTCGCTGTCGCGGACCTTGTGATCATAAAGCTGATACTCACCGTTGCCGGTATCGATACTATCGGTAAGTCTGATATTGGAATCTTCGAGCAACGCCATCATCGTCACAAGCTTGAAGGTCGATCCGGGTTCAAAAAGACGCGCCGCGAAATTGAGCTTCTCTGAAAAATTTCCGTTGCCCTCAGAACTCAGGTTTGTAATGGCTTTGACCTCCCCCGTCGCTACTTCCATCACTACCACCATACCGTCGTCGGCATTGTGTCTTACCATGGCCTTGTGAAGGGCCGTCTCGGCAACATCCTGAAGATTAATGTCGAGTGTCGTCTGAAGATCGAGGCCGTTGACCGCCTTTACGTTGTTAGCATCGAATATCGGCTTCCAAACACCACCGGCAATCTTCTGATAATACGCGTATCCATCCTGTCCGCCGAGTTGCCTGTTGAAACTGTATTCAAGTCCCGCGCCGCGGTCGTTCTCATTAATAAATCCTATGGTTCGGCGGCCGAGGTTTGAGAAAGGCATGTAGCGAACATCAGTTTTTTCGAAGATCGCTCCTCCCCGCAACCTGCCTTCCCGCATGATCGGCCACTGCATCATCTTCTTCTTATCCTGGTAATCGACTTTCCGGCGGTTAAGGATGATGTATTGTTTGCCCGTTGCGCGCGCATCGATCAGCATCCGCTTGTATTCCGCTTTGCTTTTATCTCTGAAAAATTTCGATAAATGCCATGCCAGCGAATCGACACCTGCTTTAAAAACCTCGTCTTTAGGTATTGTGGCATCGAACGCAATCTTATAGAAGGGTAATGAAGTAGCCAGCAGACTACCGTTGTCCGAATAAATATTTCCGCGCGTGGCTTTTACCCGCTTATAGTCAAAGGATATCCGTTCGCCCATTGCCTCCCACTTCTCACCTTCGGCAAACTGTATGTAGCCGACCCTGATCACGATGGCAACAGCAAATAGCATCACAAAGAGAAATGCTACTCTGACACGCAGTAATATGGATCTCTTAATATTCACCCTCTTCAACAACTACTTTTACGGGAGGTGTAAGACTTTCTTTCAGGCCCAGGTCTTTCACCCTTCGCGCCACCTCAGACTGCTTACTGCTGAACATCAGGTCGGCCTTCAACGTCGTATAATCAGCTCGCAAATCCTCAACCTGAACCTGAATCACATCGATCTTTCGCACAGTTTGTTCGGCATAATGTGTATTCCCTATGTAGACCAAACCCAACACCAGTACAAAAAGTATCTTCGGTAGATAGTGGATCGGAAAACCTTCTTCGAAATACGATTCCAGTCTCAACCGCTTCTCAATAGCCGAAAAAACACTGAAGCTGCCCGGAAGGGTATTAGCTTCAGATCTCGTTCTAAATTTGTTCTCGCTCATCCGGTATTCTCTTATAGTTTCACCGCTACCCGCAACCTGGCGCTTCGCGCCCGGTTGTTGATCGCTATCTCTTCTTCCGTCGCCTCAATTGGCTTGCGGTTTACCGCCTCAAAAGGCTTCAGCACGTTTCCGTACAGATCCTTCTCGAGTTCGCCAAACACCTTGCCCTTCTGGATATAATTCTTCACCATCCGGTCTTCCAGCGAGTGATACGACATCACTACCAGCCTACCCGACGGCACTAACACTTCGCCACATTGGTGCAAAAAATCTTCAAGCGCTTTCATCTCGTCGTTGACTTCAATGCGCAATGCCTGAAACACCTGGGCGAAATACCTGTTCTCCTTTCCTCTGGGAGCAACTTCTTTCAATACGTCTTTTAAGTCCTGCGTTCGTTCAAACTTCCTTTGAACACGCTGCTGAACAACTATCCTGGCAACCGTCCTCGCGTTTCTCACCTCACCATACATGCCGAAGACCTTGTGTAGACTTTCTTCCGTGTATGTATTCAACACTACTGCCGCCGTTTGCGGCGAAGTACGATCCATGCGCATGTCCAGCGGGCCATCGAAACGAGTCGAAAACCCGCGCTCCGGCGAATCGATCTGATGCGATGATACACCGAGATCCGCCAGGATTCCGTTTACGCCGGTGACGCCATGTAACCTGAGGTAACGCCTCAGGTGCATAAAGTTGGCAGCACAAAAAACAAAAGAACGATGGTCAATCTTTTCAGCTTCCTTCCCCGCATCTTCATCCTGATCAAACGCCAGCAACCGCCCCGTGGTCAGGTATCCGAGGATTTCGCGGCTATGTCCGCCGCCTCCGAATGTGGCGTCTACGTAAACCCCACCCTCGTCTATCTGCAGTGCATCAATACACCGCTGAAGCATTACTGGTTTATGGTATTCACTCATTCGTTTCAACACTTGCAGCACCGGTCAGGCTGCCCGAAACCAGCTACTCATTCAAATACTTCTCAGCCAACTTCGACAACTCACCCGGATCCTGGATAATATGCTTCTCATAAATAGCCGGATTCCAAACCTCTACCTTGTTGCCCGTTCCCACCAACATAGCCTCTTTCCCAATCTCAGCATAAGCGAGCATATTCCGGGGAATCAGAAAACGACCATTGTTGTCCAGCTCAACCGTTACGACGCCAGACAGGAAATTGCGCTGCAGCTTCCTGTATTCCTCGTTGAATTCGTTCAATCCTGAAATCTTTGAAAACACTTTCCGGAATTCCACCATGGGGTACAATATGAGGCACTGCTCAAAGCCCCTGCGAATCACAAGCTCATTACCCCCGCCTTCCGGAAGCTGAGCCTTGATCCGCGCAGGAAGTACCAGCCTTCCCTTGGCATCAAGCTTACTTTCATATTCACTGGTGAAGAAAGTCATAGACGTGTAGTGGTTGTTGCACCCGCCGCGCACGTTGGGTACTCCTAAACAAACATAGTAATTTTCACCCACTTTCAACCACTTTCAACCACTATTTTGCACTTTCAGACAAAAATCAACAAAAAAAATCCGAAAATGGGCCCCGAGGCCTCCACGAGCCCCTAATCACCGGTAAAAAGCGGTTTTCGGGCAAAACACCTATCACACCGGATTTTTGTAAATCATTTCTCGCATTTTTGTGTTTGGCTCCATATATATAATGAAGAAAACGAACTGGTTTGTGCTCCTGCCGACACTGGCGCTCATCGCGGCGGCATGCTATTCGCCATCGACAAACGATCGGCGCCTGAATACCGGCGTGTGGCGCGCAACGGTCGAAATCCAGGGACAGGAACTACCCTTCAATTTTGAAGTGATCTCCACCGGCGATCGCGGCTTTCACGTCTATCTGCTAAACGCATCCGAAAGACTGTTGCTCGATGAAGCGTCGATAGAAAACGACTCCATCAACATCGCTCTGCATATTTTCGATGCCAATCTGAAAGCAAAGATCTACGGTGACACCCTGCTGCGAGGCGAGTTCGTCAAGAACTACGCAGACGACTACCGCCTCCCTTTCGAGGCCGTTTACGGCGTTGAATACCGGTTTTTTGAACCGGAAGAGAATATAAGCAATGTGAATATCGCCGGGACGTACGCCGTCACCTTTCTGCATGACGGCGACACCACGAATGCTATAGCCATGTTTCAGCAGCAGGGCGAGGCACTGACCGGAACCTTTATGACTCCGACAGGCGACTACCGCTTTCTCGAAGGCAATGTCAGAGACTCGACCTTCTACCTCAGCACCTTCGATGGGAACTATTCCTACCTTTTCAGAGGATTCGTGCAACGCGACGGCTCCATAACCGGTGAGTTCTATTCCGGAAAAACGTGGTACGAGACGTGGGTCGCAAAACGAGATGAAAACGCGACGCTGCCTGACGCCGATTCGATGACCTATCTGAAGGACGGCTATGACCGTATCACGTTGAGTTTCCCTGATGTCCATGGCGACACCGTGAGCATTGACGACGCGAAATACAAAGGGAAGGTGCTGGTCCTGCAACTGCTGGGCACGTGGTGCCCCAACTGTATGGACGAAACCAAATTTCTCGCTCCGTGGTACGACGCCAATAGAGAACGCGGAGTGGAAGTGCTCGGCCTCGCGTATGAACGCAAGGCCGACTTCGCCTACGCCAGCGCGCGCGTAAAAAAGATGAAGGAGAAAATGAACGTTAATTACGATATACTCATTGCCGGCACCGATAAGAAGGCTGAGGCGGCGGAGACGCTGCCGATGCTTAACGCCGTCATAGCGTTTCCTACCACGATCTTTATAGGGAAAGATGGTGTTGTCAGGAAGATACACACCGGATTTAGCGGCCCGGGTACCGGACACCATTACGAACAGTTCAAACAGGATTTTAATGAAACGGTGAACGCCCTTCTCGACGAAGGCGTCACAGCAAAGCGATAAAATAGTGAAAAAGCGAGTAGTAGTAGGGTTATCAGGTGGAGTAGACTCTAGCGTAGCAGCATACCTGCTGCAACAACAAGGCTATGAAGTGATCGGTATGTTTATGCGGAACTGGCACGACGACACCGTCACCATCAGCAACGAGTGTCCCTGGATTGACGATAGCAACGATGCCATGATCGTCGCCCAGCACCTCGGCATTCCCTTTCAGGCGATCGATCTCAGCGAGGAGTACAAGAGGCGAATTGTCGATTACATGTTCGCCGAATACCAGCGCGGACGCACGCCGAATCCCGATGTGCTGTGCAACCGCGAAATCAAATTCGATGTCTTCTTAAACAATGCGCTGAAACTCGGCGCCGATTTTGTGGCCACCGGTCATTACGCGCGCAAGGGCGAGTTACACCAGAACGGGAATACCGTTTATCAACTGCTCAGCGGAAAAGACACCAACAAAGATCAGAGCTACTTTCTCTGTCAGCTTACGCAAGAGCAGCTTTCGCGTTCGCTCTTCCCCGTCGGCGAACTCTCCAAGCCGGAAGTCCGGGCAATTGCAAAAAAGATCGGCCTCGTCACCGCCGACAAGAAAGACTCTCAGGGATTGTGCTTTGTGGGAAAAGTACACCTTCCCGAGTTCCTGCAGCAGCGCCTGCAGCCGCGAAAAGGAAATGTCATTGATATTCCGGCAACGGCGACGGCGTTCAGCAACGGGTTCAACGACGACGATCTCACGGCGTTAGCCGCACCGTACGTTCTCTCGGAGGATGATGGAAAAGTCGTCGGCGAGCACAACGGAGCGCACTACTATACCATCGGTCAACGCAAGGGATTGCACCTCGGAGGACATCCGAAACCCTTGTTCGTCATCGGCACCGATACCGAGCGCAACGTGATCTACACCGGGATGGGTGAAGATCACCCAGGCCTCTACCGGCGTGGGCTGCTCATCCCCAACGCAGACGAGCATTGGGTAAGAGATGACCTAAAAATGAAAGTGGGAGAGTCGCGGCGCTACCTTGCGAGGATCCGCTATCGCCAGCGCCTGGATCATTGTACCCTGCACAAAAGCGAAGACGGTCTCTATATCATTTTCGACAAACCGCAAAAGAGCATCACACCAGGACAGTTTGCGGTGTGGTACGATGGGGAAGAGCTGGTGGGGTCGGGGGTGATAGGGGCGTGAGCCATGCCTGGAGGCGCGATGGTTTGACAACTCACAGCCAACTTCAATAAAGATAGCTACAGCGCAAGTCTATGCCGTTCTCGGGCAAATGGGTCGCAAATGAATGCCAGAGTGTGTCATTTTTCGATCTCTACACGAACCTGATCCAAATTTTTCGGCAAGGTGATTACAATTTTGTTCATTGCCTGATCATAGCCGTACCGAATGGATTCAGATTCCTTATCAAAAGATCTTGTCTGCAACTTCGACTGTCGGATCTTGTTTCCATTGACCGTTACGCGGGTGGGTTTTCTTTCAAATGGTATTTCGACAACAAAATTTCTCGCGTGACCACGGTAACCGTTCAGGCGGTGTGTCTCGATTGCTATCGAGATTCTTTCCTTCGTCGATTCACAGTTGATCTCTGTGCGGGAATAGATGTCCTTCTTGTAGTTGTTGGTGATCCCGTCATCTTCGTAAAGCTTGAAAGCGGCTTTGCCAATAGTTTTCGGAAAGATCCTGAAAGTGACCGGATAGTCTTCATCCTGGTGGATGTACTGCATCACCGGCATCGTGGGAACTATTGAGCCGGACTTGACGAACAGCGGAATAGTCTCAAGGGTGACGGGAAAGTCAATCCATCGTCCTCCCGTGTATCCCGTTCCGTGGCTAAAGGATATCCACTCACCGGCGGGCAGGTACACTTTCTTTGTCGCGGCGCCTTTCTCCACAACGGGTGCTACAAGCAATTCTTTTCCGATCAGGAATTGCGACTCGGCTCTGATGCTTTCGGGGTCGTCGGGGTATTCCAGTATCATGGCCCGCATCAGTGGAATGCCTGTATCATAAGCCTCTCGTCCGTAGGTGTACAGATAGGGGAATAAGCGGTACTTCAACTCGATCGCTTCTCTGGAGATCCGCTCCGCTTCTTCACCGAACAACCAGGGCTCTACTGCGTTATTTCCCTCGTGGTGGGCGCGGCTGATCGGGTTGAATACGCCGAACTGCAGCCAGCGCACATAAAGCTCCGAAAATTCGTCGTAGTCGACAATGTCTCCGCAATATCCCGAGATGTCACATGACCAGAACGGGATCAACCCCATCCCCGCCGACAACCCTACCTGGATCTGGTTCGACAGCCTGCTCCAGCCGTCAAGTACACTGCTTCCGTTACCTGCATCTCCCGACCACCCAAATGTATAACGTTGCATTCCCGAATAGCCAGCGCGTGTCATCTGAAAGATCCGCTGCCCGGGATTGCGCTTTTCAAATTCTTCTGTGACAACCTTGTCCCAGGTGAGCCCATAGACATTGTGGATCTCATCGTGCATCCCCGCGTAATGTTTCATGCGCAAGCGTTCCGTACTCTCCTCGTTGCTCCATGCAGGCTCTCCCATATCGGTCCAGAAACCTTTGACACCGGCGTCAACTGGCTTTTGCTGCAAACCTCCCCACCAGTCGGCGACGGCAGGATTGGTGAAATCCACGACACCGCAATTGCCTCCCCAGGGCCAGGGCATGTCGTATGATGTTCCTGTATGGACGTCCTTCACAAAATAACTCAGGGAATCTGCTTCTTTCCATTGTGATAGGTTCGCCTGGGAAACGACCGGATCTTGTGAAACAATCACCTTGTAGCCCTCAGCCGCGAGATCGCGCAACATCCCCTTTGGGTCGTCATAGTTCTCTTTTCTCCAGTTGAAGTCCTGAAGCCACTGTGTCCAGCCGATATCCTGGTAAATAATGTCACATGGAATATTTCTCTCTCGAAAACCACGGGCGATATCTCTGGAAAGCGTCTCATTGGTCAACAACCCCCGCGACTGTGAAAATCCAAATGCCCACGCAGGTGGCATGATCGGATTTCCCGTCAGCTTCGTATAACCGGAGATGATGTCCTTATAATCTTTGCCGTAAATGAAATAATAAAGCAACTCGCCTCCGGGGGAGGTGAACGAAAAGTACTCTTCGGATTCAGTGCCGAACTTAAACTCAGACTTGTAGGTATTGTCGAAAAAGATGCCGTAGCGGTAACTGCTCATAAAGAACGGAATACTTTTGTATAGGGGGTCTTCCGAAACTGAATAACAGGGTTTATCGCTGTTCCACATCCTGAACGCTCCGCCCCTTCTGTTCAGACTTCCGGATTTTTCTCCGAGGCCGAAAAATTGCTCGTCGGAACGCAACACCTTGTAAGCCGCCACGCCGGATGAGTCAGCGAGATGTCCCCGCTCCTGGTAATCGCCTATTAAAAGCTTCTGATACTTGTCGAATATCCGCAGGTTGAACGGAGATTTAGTGACGCGTATTCTCAGGAGATCGGTGAAGATCTCGTAAGCCTGTGGTTGCGACTCCACGTGAACATTATTCACGTCTTCCAGTTTCTCATTGACGACGGCAAACGATGGGTTCGAGGGACTGAACCGGCCGGTGGGGTCATACCAGATCTTCACGACCCCGCGACTGCATAGCTCGACAAGCACCTTCGCGTTTTTCTCGCAATGGAAGACGATGCGATTTCCATCTCTTTCAAAGGAGGCACAATTTCCGGGGCCGGTCTGCGCGGCACAGGTTAGAGAAACAAGACAAACAATGAATACAGTGCAACACTTTTTCATTTACAAGCTATTTAATTCGGATGATCCTGATAAAATCGACTACCGCTTCATTGGTCGAAAGATTCATGTTCGCATTGTGCGGCTCGTAATCCAGCGAAACCTCATGGGTTCCTTTCTTCAGATCGACGATGACGCTGTTGCTGAATCCCCAGTCCGACCACTCGTCCTTACCTCTTTGCGGGAGTACCACGGTACCTGACACGGTGCCGTTGATTTTCATCGTTCGGATAGCACACTTGTTCTCCGTATTCACCGGGCCATGGCCGTTCGCATAACGAAAGTCGATCGCATAAGATCCATCCGCCGTGATCGCAAACGGAAATTTCAGCGAAGGATTTTGCGATACGCTGGTATGTACGTAGCCATCGCCTGCAAACCCTCTGTAACGGTTGGCGGAAGGAGCATTGGACGATTCAGTCTCCACGATCGTTGTAGCGAATGAAGGGGCGATGATCAGCGGCTGACTGGCAAATGACTCCTGACCTTCGCGGTCGATGGCAATTACCTGGTATTCGGAGAAGGCGTCATCCCTGGCCAGAAGCAACGTGTCTGTCTGCTCACTGAGCAGAGCTCCGTTCCGGATGATCTTGTAACGAACCGCGTGCTGCACGGGCTTCCATGACAAAGTGGATCCATGACGAGATACCTCGGGCGCAACGGGAGAAACATGATGTGCCGGTTTGTTTATATCGCCGCCAACCGGTTTATCAGCGAGAATGATATTTACGCGATGTCGGCCCTTGAGAGACGATGGTATCGCCGCATTCTCGAGCGAATGTCCGTCCAGGGTGATCGATCGGATCTCATCGCCGAAGCCTTCCATTTCTATATCGAGTACTGCATTCCGGTACCGGTAGTTCGTAAGGGTCCGTTTCCCTTTTAGCGCCTCGGGTACAAATGGCTTAAAGGTAATGGAATTTTCGTGGTACTGAATTCCGTAGAGGACCTTATAGATCATACCGATATTGCCCGCAAGGCTCCACAACATATTGTCGGAGTTGATCTGTGTAGCGGCGAAGTCGCCGGTGCTCGCGACGAAGTTCTCCTTGTTGGTCAGAAACAACGCCGCCGGCCGCCAGATCGCGGCAAGGCTTCCAAGAACAGCGTTTTCGTTTCCCGCTTTCGCAGATGCCAGTGTCCAATACGACTGCACGAACGGCCAGATACCGTCGTTGTGATACGGGGGTATATGAGGTATCTGAGGATAGATGCAAGGGATACCGAAATCGTTCACCGGAGTATGCGCAACTACTTGTTTTGCTCTGCCCGCGTCTGCTATATCAAACAGCACACAAAGAGCTTCTCCCAAGGCTTCCGACCTGGGCGAAGGTATGGGATAGGTACGTCCATATAAGTATTGGGCGTAGTATTGTCTGTCATCAAGCCACAAGTACTTGTTTATCGCATTCCGGATGTCATCGGCTACACGTTTATGCTTTGCGGCAACGTCCTCCTGGTTGAGTTCCCCGGCCATGGCAGCAAGGACAACGTTCGCCTGGTAGTGGACAGCGTTTGTTCCGAGGCAACGGGACTGATAAATATCCGCCGGTTCCATCCAATCGGGATATGTCTGTTCACGCCAGTCGAGGAAGGATGACTCGCCTTTTATGAGGTCCGTCTCCTTATCCAGCGTGTTCTCCAGGTCAGCCTCGATCGATCTTTTGATGATGGGGTAGGTCGTCTTCAGCCATGCCTGGTCGCCTGTTACCTTGTATATTTCCCAGGCGGCCACGGCCCATATCATCCTGTCTGTGGAAACAGGGTACGCACCACCGGTACCGGTATCCTGGACAATCACACCATCCTGCACCTTCCGCATAAGGCTGTACTGCGCGGCCTTCGTCTGAAGGATCGCCATCGACAAGATAATGCTGTAACTCACATCCCGGGTCCATACACCAGCCCATTCTTTTCCTGTGCGCAGGGTGCTGTCCTCCTCGATCGCCTTCGTCATTTCCTCCAGCGACAAATTGTACAACGCATCCACTAGAGGGTATTCCGACTGGTATTGCGGATAATCATTAACAGGTCTGGACAGCTTCCACCGCGGATCAGTGGCTCGTTTATCTTCCTTTGCGTTCAGGGTCAGGATAGTTTCATAAATGTGATCGCCGTCGTCGTCATGCAGCTGAAGATTCCTGAAATGTTCAAGATTATCGAAGTCCCACGTAAGGGGCACGGTGCCGCCCGCCACGTACACGCCTTTGAAATCTTCTTTGTATATCCTGGACCCATTGAAGGTTTCGAAATATCCCTGTAACCGGAAAGCATCGAACACTTTCGTCATATCCAATCGTATCTTCCATTTCGTGTCGGGTTGCAGAAAGACACCCGCGGTCACATGCCCCTCGTCGTTGAACTGCTGGCCAAACCGTATCAGGGGTGTTTCACAGCCGCCATCCACCGCGATGCAGTTGAAGTGGTGATCCCTGCCGGAAAGCATCTCGTTGTCTTTTCCATTGATGCTGAATTTGAAGTCGATACGCGGCTTCATGAATTCATTTCCCGCACTTTGATAATCGGAAATGATCTCCGTTGCGTGCAATGCGATTGCCTGATAGGGGGCTTGTTCCACCCTGTCGGGGAATATCTTGAACGCGGCGGAGGAATAAACAGCGGGGGACTCTTCCTGCGAACAGGACGAAATGCAGGCGAAAGCCAGAATGAAGGGGACCAACTTGTTGATCATGCTACGAGATAAGAAGACAAGAAAATAGCGCATCACCGATAGTTGAATCCAAACGCATGACTGTCTGACAGAAACTATCGCTGATACGCTGTTGTGGTATTTTATTATTGTGTTATCGAGATCGTATGACGGAGTTGATCCAGCCTGATCGTATAGACACCCTCTTCCCCAGGCTGCACCCTCCATTTCATGTCGGGCGATCCGTTGGGTCTGAAGACCATCAATGTGCTGGTTATACTTTCATCTGCATGGTAGGGCATGAAAAATCCCGTACCCCAGTCGCCGGTGGTAATAGGGAACTTGAATTCTCCCGCGTTCAGCTGGCCGGTCCAGGTAAAAATATAATCACCCTCGCGTGTCATGGCTACCGGGTTGTCGATATTCCACCCTGCCGGCGTTGCATCTCCCACGATCCACAGATCTTCAAACGGAGTAAACGCCACAATGTTGATCGTATTCTCCCTTAGGTTCAACGTGATCTTATAAGGCCCTGGCACCGTGATGTTCCACTTATGATCGGGATCCCCTGCTGAAAGCTGGATATCCGTTTCAGTGATCGGCTGATCAGCGGCAACCGGTCTGTAGAACGCTGCGTCAAAACTCTTCGCAGTTGCAATTTTGAATTCTCCTTCCACAAGCTCCTCGTTGAACGTGAATACGAACGGATCGGAAGGGTCTTGTATCATAGGATCGGCGGCACCGATATCCCATCCCCTGGGTACTGCCGAACCTATAATCCAAAGCTCGTTGTAGGGCGATGACGCAAGCGCCTCGGCCTGAAAGGTCATCTCAATGACGTCGACGGTGATCTTATAGATCCCTCCCTGTTCAATGCTGAATTTTTCATCCGGCTGATCGAAATCGGTTCGCAACACAAGGGTACTCTCATCCGCCCCACGCTGATAGGATGGCAGAAATTCACCGACAATTGTAAGGAATTTCAATTCACCCGCCGACAAGTCGCCCTGATAAGTAAAGACACCAGGTTCGTTCGCGCTCTTCGTCAAGGCTGTTGGATTGTTCGCATCCCATCCATTGGGCGTAGCATCGCCGATCATATACAACTCCGGGGGTACGGGGAGCGGATCGTACGGTATAACGGTAACACCTACGACGTTCGATACTTCCGGTGCCGCGGATGGGTCAAGGGGTTTGGATATGACCCTGAACTCGATCTCCCCTTCTGTTCCCGGCGCGATCAAAAATGAATTGAGCAACAGATCGTTGAAGCCCTCCACTGCAAAATTGCTGTTATAGCTCGCCTTCCCGGCTCCGATTGAAACAGGGCCCGAAAAATTATTTTCTTTTTTGTCGATCTCAATCGTGTAATCGATAGCGCTGTTTGTTCCGCGATTACTTCCCGGCGTCCAGCTCAGAGTAAAGGCTGTGTTGCCTTCCTGTTTTTGCTTCAGGATGACCTCCTCCGACGAAATACTCAACACCGGCCTATCCGCCAGCACGGGAGAATGAGATTCTTCATATTCTTCGCAGGAAAAAACAAACAAGGAGCTAAAGAGCACCATGACTACGGTCCACAGCATCTTGTTGTGTCTGTCGCTTTTTTTCAGAACTATGGTTTGCATATAATTTTCGTTTAGATAATCCTTTTGGTTATTGATACTCGATAACGATCATACTCCAATACTGAAGTCCGGGTATGGTCAGCGATACCTGGTTACCGGTCATCTTAAAATCAAGCAGGGTCGAAGCTCCCTTGTGAAAATCCGGGGATGCGTACCATACTTTTGCAACAGGGGCCTGAGGCGTGAATCGCACCTGCAGATCTTCTACCGCGACAGGTACGGTTTGCACGCCGTTGTTGTCGCGCCATTGCATGGTTTTCGCATTTGTAAAGTTCAACAGGTGCAGGATCTGCCTGTTCCCTTGCTGCTTTCCGACTACGGCGACCTTCCCAGGCGCGGCGGGCCAGGGGCTGAACTGCATTTTGTTATCAGCCGATAAAAGTGAAAGTGAATTGAAGCTTCCGCCATCGCGAAGCAGGTTCTGGTAGGCGACGAGAAAGTCGTAGTAACTAACCAGGTTCCGCTTCAGGTCATCAGGCATTGCCAGGTTATCGTTGGGGAAGTATTCCTTTCCAAGCATGTGTTCGCCCAGTTCGAGGTGCGCACCGCCGAAAGCAAAGATGACGGCATCCGTCATCAGGACTGAAGCCGTGTTAAAATAACCTGCATTGTCTGCCAGATCATAGTTCACATAGGCAGCTAACACGGTGTTAAGCCCTTGGTTGCTGAGCGCATTATTTTGAAGAATGATGTTCGCGAGGTCGTCGTACGTCTCATGCGGATTCCACACCTCGGTATACAGGAAGTCAACCGGCGCCTGGGCGATGAATGGCTGTCCGAACTGGTTCACCGCATTCAGCACGTTAAATTTCCCCGGCGCATCGCTATCGACAGCTTCTATGAACGACTTAAAACCCGGCGCAAGGTCTGTCACGCCGCCACTGTGGTCATAGCGCGTACCCCTGTCACCCAGTTGGTCCATGTGGAAACCGTCAAAAGGCAACGCCGCGTATACTTTCCTGTTTTCGTTGATCAGGTATTGTTGCCATTCCACATTGGACGGATCCACGAGAAAAATGTCGCTGATGAACGGCGGTAGTAGCGGGTGCCTGTCTTTGTCCGCATGATTGCCATCTTTGTAGATATACCACTCTTCTTTCACACCGGCGTCCTTTAAGACACCATACACCAGGTTATAGAACATCGCCCGGATATTGCGGTCGTGTCCGGCATCGATGTATCTTTTTACAGTGCCAAAATGAATCTCCCGGTTAATGATATCGCGATAGACTGGAACCGGATACTCGGGCGTGCCCGCAAGTGGCTGATGGTGCTTGTAATGCCAGTCGTAGTACTGAATACCGTTGATCCGGTATCGGCTCAGATTATCGATCACGTCGTCCACCTGCGCTTCCGTCAGATCTGGAAATTTAGAAACGAAACCGTATCGGGGAAACCGGGTCCATTCCGATGAAACGTCTATCCCTATCGTTGCAAGCACACTCCCTGGCGTGCCTTCCGTTTCCTGTTCAAAGAGCTCGACCATGTAACCTTTGAAATCATCAGCCGGAGGATCCCAGATGAAAGACGTACCGCTTGCTGTTGTTTCATCGATCAGTTCACCGAGAAATTTAACCCGAACGCCAACAGGCGTGTTGATCGCCGGCGACACGTTGATCTGAACCGGTTCTCCCGGATTGTAAATTGCCTTGTCGGACGTGACGGTGTAACTTGCCGGTAACGACGGCGTTCGCGGTGCTGACGGTCCTTCGTCTCTGCAGCCCGCCAGCACGAACGTCGCAGTCATGTGCAACGCCATGACTACTCGCAAAATATCTATCCCGGTTCTATTCATTATGCCGCGTTCAGGATCCTCCTCCCCCACTTATTATCGAAGATGATCAATAGCCGGGGTTTTGTGTCAGATTCGGATTCACATCGCGTTCCGCCTGTGGGATAGGAAACAACAGGTGCTTCTCCGTGGCATTGGTTCTTCCTATGGAATGAAGAAAGGACAGGCCATAAGCCCCGTTCTGTATACGGATCAGGTCGAACCATCGGTGCCCTTCGAAAGCGAGCTCGATCCTTCTTTCGTGCAGCACCGCATCCCGGAACTGATCTTTGTTCAGCCCACTGACGGGATCAAGTCCCGCTCTGTCGCGAACCTCATTCAAGGGCGCTTCCGCATCGGATGTACTACCGAGTTCATTCAACGCTTCCGCCTTCATCAGGAGTACATCCGCGTAGCGAAGTACGGGCCAGTTCAGCGGACTTCCGCTTGATCCGCTGGGAACATAGGAAGCAGGCATTATAAATTTCCTGACGTTGTAACCCGTTGCATACGACATCGACGCTTTGTAATCTTTGCCATCGAACTGCGGTCCGCCTTCATAAAAGATCGTGACATCCTTGCGCAAATCGCCGGGCTCGTAAGCATCGACAAATTCCTGAGTGGGCAGATTCCATCCCCAGCCGACGGATGTAAGCGGAGAGTCTCTCGGTCCCATGAAATTGGTAGTCCATGACGATTGGTTGGCATCGTCCCAGAAGTTATTGACTGGGTTGACATACTGGACTTCGAAGAGCGACTCAATCGAATTTTCAGTTTCCGGGTTGAAGTTGTCGGCGTAGTTGTCGTTAAGAGCGTAACCCAGGCTTGTAACCTGGTTACAGAGATCAACCGTCTTTTGCCACTCTCCCAGTGTGAGGTATACTTTTGCGAGCATGCCTGCGGCTGCACCCTTCGACGCCCGGCCGGTATCCTTTGCGGCATATTCCTCCCTTCTGGGCAGTTGCTGTATCGCCTCCTCAAGATCCCTGATGATTTGATCGTATACCTCCGATTCCGGCGTACGGAAAGGCCGCAGGTCATCACCCGGTGTCTGCGGTTTCAGGATCAGCGGCACATCGCCGAAGAAACGGACCAAAATAAAATAGTAGTAAGCACGAAGAAATTTAGCTTCGCCCAGTATCCGGTTCTTGAGTTCTTCATCCATGGCTGTGTCCGGAACTTTCTGAAGTACCAGGTTGGCATAAAGAATCCCCGGCGCGGGTCCCTGATAGAGGTCGAGTACACCGCGATTATCGGTGGTAGTGATAAAGTTCGCCTGATCTTTGGTCTCAATACCATCATTGGCCTCTACGGGGTTTGCGCCCACCTCACTGTTGCCTGCAATGATATCGGTGGTCCACATCCGCATATTGTGCAGCTTCGGGCGCTGCAGCGGCTGGTAAGCAGCGTTGATAGCAGCGATCGCATCGTCAGCCGTTTTGTAGAAGTTCTCGGTGTTAACCGTATCCAACGGGTACTTTTCGAGGAAGGTCTCGCAGCTCATCGCCATGAGCATCAGGGAAAATACAGCGATATATTTCTTGTTCATAGGAAGTTTCATTAATGGTAAATCAGAAAGTGAGGTTAGCGCCTACACTGATCGTCCTTGCCTGCGGGTAAACACTCAGGTCGATCCCGGTGGGATTATCAAGCTCGGGATCGTTGCCGGAGTAGTTGGTGAAAGTGACCAGGTTTTGTCCCGACACGTATATCCTCGCCCGCTTCATCGCTATCCGTTCCGATACCGACGTCGGGAGACTGTAGCCTAGCGTTACGTTCTTGATCCGTACATAGGAGCCGTCTTCGACAAATCGATCGGAAGGCCGGGCGTTCTTGTTCGGATCACCGAATACGGCACGTGGCATATTCGTGGCGGTGCCTTCACCCACCCATCGCTCGAGTACACGCGTGGTCTGATTCTGCACGGTACCCATGCTTTCCTGCCAGATCAGGTTGGCGTTGAAGATATCCTTGTCATACTCGCCCTGTATGTACACTGCCAGATCAAAATTCCTGTAAGCGAACGTATTGTTCATCGCGAACATGAATTTCGGGTTGGGATTGCCAATGAACGTGCGGTCATCGTCATTGATCAACCCGTCGTGGTTCATATCCAGGAACCGGATATCACCGGCGGACGTACGGTTGTAGATATCGGATCCGGCTGTTTGTACTGCATAGGCATCGACCTCCGCCTGCGTCTGGAATAACCCGTTGGTGACATGGCCAAAGAACGCGTTTATCGGATGTCCTTCCTGCAACCTGGCAACATTGTAATTCAACCCGATACCTCCCCGCATGATCGGCACGGTGTCATTGAGGCTGATGATCTTGTTCTGTAAGAACGTGACGTTGAAATCAGTGGTCCATGTCAATCGCCTGTCGATATTTTTCGTGTTGACAGTCAGTTCAACCCCCCTGTTCTGCATCTTTCCCGCGTTGACGGCGGGACGAAAATCGGGGTTGTATCCCGTTGAGATCGGAACGGCGGCATTGACCAGCATGTTGTCCGTGTTCTTCACGAAGCCCTCGATCGTGACGTTAACCCTTTGATTCAGTATGCCTAGATCGATGCCGATATTGGTTTGCTTGACAGCCTCCCATTGAATAGACGGGTTTGCCATTGCCAATGGATAGACGGATTCCACAAGCTGGCCGTTAAAATTATACTGGCCCGTCACCAGTACGGAAGCGAACTGATAGCTGGCGATCTCCTGGCTTCCGGTCTCGCCATAGCCGGCCCTGATCTTCACATCGTTAAGAAAGGTGAGGCCACTATTCCCGAAGAAGTCTTCCTCCGACAATCGCCATGCAGCGGAAAAAGAAGGGAATGTTCCGAACCGGTTAGCGGGACCGAACCGCGAAGAACCGTCCCTCCGGAGCGTCGCGGTAAAAAGATAACGGTCATCGAAGCCATAGTTGATCCTTCCAAAGTAAGAGAAAAGCGACCACTCATTGGAAGTGCCTCCGTTATCCAGGTTGTCCATGCTTCCGGAGTTGATCTCTTTAGTAAGGTCACTGGCAAATCCCTGCCGGACCGCCGATACGTAGGAGAACGTATTCGCCTGCGCACTTGTACCCGCGAGCACAGTCAGGTCGTGAACGTCGTTGAAGTTCTTGTAGTAAGTAATGGTATTATCCCACAACCAGGTTAGGCTCTTGTTATGACTTACACCGAGATACGTCAGCGTCTGCGGGGTCGGATGCCAGTCGTATTTAGGATTCCAGTTCTTGGAGTCCCAGAAATTCGCCTGGAGTCCCGCACCGGATCTGAATTTGAGATTATCGATGACCTCGAGCTCCCCATACATAGAGCCGATCATGTTATAGCCTTTCGTCGTATTCTCAGGAACCAACGCTTGCCCTACCGGGTTGTTCATCCCTCCATACCAAAGCGGATTTCCCAATGGATCCGAGTACCCTCCGTCCGCATCATACACCGGCTGAACAGGCACCATGCCCATGGCGTCGCGAACGCTGTAGTTTCCACTGGTTTTGATGTCATGGTTCAGAAGTATATTGTGGCCAAACTTCAGGCGATCCAACACTTGATGATCACCGTTGAATTGCAGGGAGTACCTTTTATAACCGGTGTTGATGATGATCCCCTGGTGATCCACAACATTTCCGGAAACATGATAAGATGACCGTTCGCTTCCACCTGAGTATGAGACCGAAAGGCTGGTCCGCGGTGCTGTGCGGATCATAGCGTCGAGCCAGTCGGTGCCGCGGCCCTGCGACAACGGATCGGCGTAGGCGGGATTGACAGGCTGTCCGTTGGCGGCCATCATCTCATTGTTTAACTGTGCGAACTGGGAAGCATCCAGCATCTCTGCAAGATTTGTTGGCTGCTGAAACGCTGTGAAGAAGTCGACATTGATCGCCGGAGAACCTTTCTTTCCGCGCTTGGTCGTGATGATCACAACCCCGTTTGCAGCCCGCGATCCGTAAATGGCGGTAGCGGAGGCATCCTTGAGGATCTCTATATTCTCAATGTCATTCGGGTTGATCGTATTCAACCCCGATTGAGTAGGGAATCCATCGATCACGATCAAAGGATCGGTGCCGTTGATGGAACCCAGTCCGCGTATAACCATGCGGGCATCGCTACCCGGCGTGCCTGAAGTCATCACCTGCAGTCCCGCAGCCCGACCCTGCAGCGCGTCGCTTACCGTCACGACAGGAAGGGACGTGAGTTGCTGCGGTTTGACGCTTGCAACCGAACCGGTGACATCTCTGCGTTCCTGCGTCCCGTAGCCCACCACCACGATTTCACTGAGCGTGGTGATGTCCGCTGAAAGGACTACATTGATAACGGTTCTTCCAGACACGGCGACCTCCCGGGATACATACCCTATCGAGCTGATCACCAGGATAGTCTGTTCATCAGGAACGTCGACCGAAAAATTTCCATCCACGTCCGTTTGGGTACCCAGTACCGTTCCTTTGATAAGGATACTTACTCCGGGTACGGGGAGATTGTCCGCACCGTCAGTCACTTTTCCCGTCACGGTGCGGCGTTGCTGCGCGGCTGCCAAAATTTCCGCTACGCCGAGCACCAGGAGAAAACTCATTAACAGAATTGCTTTCGGTAATAAATGCTTCATAAGCCTTTTTGGTTGAATCTGAATGTTTCCAGGGATTATGTGGATCCCAAACGATTGCTGAAATTAATCAGACACAACATGCAATGGCCGCAGAATAGGGTGAACATAGACCTGCGCGAAGAGGATTTTGTCAATGACTCTGGTAATCAGGCTATTACGCACAAGACAAATTTGCTCAATATAGATGGTGTACAGTTGCTGGCGGACGTTCAAACGCCCGGGGTGAACGTTCATTGGGTTGCGACTGAACCCGAATACGGACCGCACAGCGGCAAAGATCAGTTTTCCGCGACGTTAGTTTCGGCACTATCTTCGACTGACTTTATGTCCATTACTCCTTTTGTGAATTCCTCACCCGGAAGGATCGACTTATTCTTCACGCGCGTTTTATAGGCGTATACCGTATTAACTGAAAAATTAAGGATCTCACTAATCTTTCTATTGTCGTGGATGCCCAGTCTGATGAGAGCGAAGATCCGGAGGTCGGCATTCAGTTCACCTTCGTTTTCCGGGATAAGGGGATCCGCCGGATCGATCAGTTGATTGAAGCGGTGTACGAAATCCGGAAACAACCGGAGAAAGACCTGATCGAAATCCTTCACGAACCGGGCTCTTTCCTCGGCCGGATTGTATTTACCCAGAATATTGAGTGCCTCCTTCTTTCTATCGTTCACCAGGAAGTTCATGATCTGTTTGCGGAGAGCATCTATCCGGTTGACATAATCGGTCGTCATATTGAAATAGTATCCCACGTACTCTTCCTTGATCTTGTCTGCTTCCACCAGTCTACGGTTGAACAACTGAAGATTGTGATTGGCTTGTTTTATCTGCGCCTCCGCAACTTTTAGCTTTTTGAGTTGTTTGTATATTATTATGGAGAACACTATCACCAGAATTCCGATAAAAGTGATCCCAGCCGAGTAGATCACCCACCTAAGCCTTCGCTCATCCATGCTGCTCAACTGGTCTGCGGCGATCAAAGGAAGAATAGAATTGATCTCCACCTGTCTTTGCCTCGCGCCATAGAACTGCGCGTCCTTCAAGGCCTGTCTTATAAAGATATAGGCACTCTGGGACTCGCCGCGCTGATGAAGCTGCCTGGCCAGCGTATACATCGCCGCGGTCTCTTTAATCGCTCCGCGCAAGTCGGAGATAGAAGAGAGCAGCAGGTTTTCAATCGCCTTTTCGTTATTGCCAAGGTTCATCCAGGCTTCTGCGAGGTCATAGTGGTAAACCGCAGCCTGCGGATAGGCCAGCGCATTGCGACTGATCAACATCTCACTGGTTCGGATAACCTGATCGTAGTTCCTCAGGTGCAGGTCTTTCACGATCGTAAGGTAGAGAAACTGATAGCTGTCCGGCTGGCAATAACTAAGCGCCGAATCGAGATACTGGCGATAATAACGGCGGTAGACATCCATGAAGTAATCGTGGTTATTGAAAATCATCAGGTCGGCGTAGGCCCTGGCGGAAAGCCTGTAATAATCCACCCGCGACGAATCGGGCAACGCATGCACATCGATAGCGCGTAGCGTGTCGAAAGTTTCTTTAAACATTCCCCCCGACAACAATGTAAAGCCCAGTTTGAGGTGCGCATAGCCTGTCCGGGAAGGATCATTCATTCCCCGCGATGTCTCGATAAGTTTCCGCGCATAACGGAAAGCCGAATCGTTGACGAACGTCTTGTATTCGTGATATAGCTCATTGTAGATCTCAAACTTCATCAGGGGATCGAGGGGATCGACCGCGCCCATCCGCGCATGAAGATTATCAATGCGCTCCAGCTTCGCGTCTACGTAGACAGTCTGGCGGGTGATCTCATTTTTCAGTACACCAATGAGGCTATCCAAACGGTGCTGGCCAAACGCCACAACCGGCAACAGGCCAAGGAAAGAAAGAATAACGAGTCGCTTCTGCATGGTTCAACCAATAAAGATAGCAGGAAACACAAGATAAACCGCTAATTTCACATGCGGTTCGTTCCCGAATAAATGAAAAACACAAACACCCAGGATGGCGCTTTTGAAATGCAGGAACTCGAAAGGTAGCTAAGTTGCCCGACAGGACAAGCCGGTATTGAAGTCTGTGGCAGGATCAACGTATGAATCTCGTCGAAATCATTGCAAAGACCGAGTGGTCAGACCGAAATCGGGTAAAATGGTGGGACGTGGATATTCGACGGCAAAAGGCGATAGCCTAAATTGGTGGTGCCTGCAGCATATCAAAATCAGGATAGGGCTTACGGTCCATGCCTACGTAAGCACCTACCCTTCCATAACATTGTTTATCACCAACGCTCCTCTGCCTTTTGCGAGTATAGCCTCGGCCGAATAGTAGTTGATGTTATGGCTACTCCACTACCAACGTCCTTTCTATGATACTGTTCTCATAGTCAGGACTTGAATGTCCGTGCCGGGTGGCGACAATCACTATGTTGTACGTTCCCGGTGTCTTGTACGTATACGTGAAGGTGTACCCTTTCTGATTAGATCCTGACATCACCTTTCCGCGTGCCAGCAACAAACCATAATCTTCGAAATTATCGCTGCGTACCAACACTACATTGCCAAAAACATCTATTGAGTCCTGGGCAGGGTCGATCTTCGATTTCAGTGTAAGTCTGTCTCCCGCCGGCCACCACGTACACAAATCGGCATTGGTGTCAACCCGCAAAGTAAGCGGGCGATTCACGGCTGCCACCGTTACGACGGAGTCGGTGTCTTGTATGCTGTTATGAGAGAACACGATATCGGAAACCATCACGGGCACGGACGTATCCTCGTCACACCCTACCATGCAGAACGTGGATGCTATACATACTGACAGGAATATTTTTATTTTATTATTCATAACACAGTGCTTTTATAAGCTGTTCATTTTTATCAATAACCTTCGTTCTGAACCAGTCCCGCAGGATCTTTTTGAATTTCGCCGACGGGAATAGGAAGTAAGAGCTGGAATTCCGGAACGGTCTTGCCGAGGTGCGCTTCCATTATGTCAATAGCCCGGTTTGTGCGAAGCAGATCAAACCAGCGATGACCTTCAAAAGAAAGCTCCATTCGCCGCTCATGAAGGATAGCATCCAGCGTCAAGTCGGCTGCCGCCAATTCCGGCATTGACGCCCGGGTCCGGATACGATTGACTTCGTCAATAATTTCACCCGCTCTCCCGGCATCTTGCCTGACCAGAGCCTCTGCATACATCAGGATCACATCCGCATATCGCGTCACGATAAAGTTGTTGTCCTGGTTCATATTCGCCAGGTGCAGTGTAATCAGTTTCTTCGGATAGGGACTGTACACCATCGAGCCGGTGGTTGGGTTTTCCGTGTAGTCGACGATCCACTCTCCAAACCGCTCCAGATCACCGGTGTTCTTGTATGTCTCGACAAGCTCGTCCGACACCCAGAGGCCATCACCACTCGCTCTGGTGTCTATGTTCGAAAAGTTCTGAATCTCCCAGTCCACCCAATGATTATAGCTACTGCCATCCTCAAGTGTTTCATCGAATTGTATTTCAAAGATCGATTCCTGGTTGTTTTCGCTGGAGACATTAAAAACTTGACCCAGCTGCGGTCTGAGGTCATACTCGCCCGATGTGATCACTGCATGCAGCGCCTGCTCGGCTTCGGCAAGCTTGTCTAACGTAAGGTAAGCCTTAGCAAGCATGGTGTAGCCAGCTCCGGAGGTAATGCGCCCTAGCTGAGTGGCCTGAAACTCACTTCGCAATAAGCAATTCTCAGCAGCGTATGCAAAGTCGGGAATAACAACCTCATTGTAAATGGTACTCACGTCCGTTCTGCCCATACCCACAGCCAACGACGGATCGTAAAACGGCTCAACAACCAAAGGGACGGGTCCGTATAACCTGACCAGGTTAAAGTAATTCAGCGCCCGGATAAAGCGAACCTCGCCCAGATAGGAATTGATCAAAGCTTCCTGACCTGTAGCTTCATACTCCTTTGCATTTATCACCTGAATCATACGGTTGCACCGCGCGATGTTGTTGTATGCGGTATTCCAGATCGATCCTTGCGACTGACCGGTGGTTTTGGTGAACCGATTGATATTTACAAACGGTGCGCCACCTACGGACGAATTGTTCTTCTGGGTTGTAAAATCATCACTTATCATGCCCACCGTCCAAACCAAATGGGCTGAACTTCCGTTGTAGGTGGACTGGAGCGGAATATAGCAACCGACAACCCCCACTTCAATCTGATTCGCATTTTTGTAATACGCTTCCGAAGTAAGCTGATCCTTCGGAACCTGGCCTAAGAATTCTTCTTCGTTACAAGAAACTGCCGCAACAAGAAGAAAGGCAATTAGAAAATTAAATCGTTTCATCATAGTGTCTTTAAGCATGAAAACCTGTTAGAAGCCAACATTTAACCCAAAGGATACCGTGCGCGAAAGTGGATAGCCCATTTCATCTACCCCCTGTGTTGCGGCACTAAGCCCCGCGACGTTAGATTCCGGGTTGAATCCATGATAATTCGTGAATATATGCGCGTTTTGAATACTGGTGTACACCCTGCAGCTATTGAGTCCCATCCTCTTCACGACATCGGGTGTGACATTGTATGCCAACGTGATGTTGTTGATACTGATGTAAGAGCTCTTTTCCACAGTCTGCCCGGAAGTCGCGAATATCTGTGACAGTTTTTTCCGGGAAGGTGCCTCGTATTTCCCATCAGGTCGATCAGGTCTCCAATAATCTTTGTAAACGTAATAGGGAATATTGACACGACCATTGTTCGCACCAAACATGGTAGTCCTGAACGACCGGAGATTGATGTCTCCGCCCTGTACTCCGTTGACCTGAATTCCCAGTTCGAAATTCTTATAAGAAAAATTATTAACGATCCCGAAAAGAAAGTCAGGTTGGGCGTTGCCCAGTACTGTCATATCATTGGAGTCGATAATACCATCCATGTTTACATCGGCAAACCTGGCGTCACCCGGAATCGAACGGTACATGGGATCTGTTGAATACATGTTCGGATTCGTTTTTGCCGCCTCCCAATCACGATAGGGTCCGAGGTAGTGGTATCCAAAAATATTTGAAAGTGGCTTACCTTCATCAGACCGTGTGTCAGTGCCAATAAGCGGTGACTTCTGCGGTCCCAGATCTACAACCTTGTTTCGCACATAGGATATGTTCAGATCGGTGGTCCATTTCAGTGCGCGCACCATATTCCGGCTTCGTATCGTAACCTCCTGACCCCGGTTTTCCATGGCGGAAATATTCCTGGTCTGGCTGCCGAATCCGGTATGCGCCATCAACGTGACATTATATAGCATGTCTGTCGTCTTTCTGATAAAGTAGTCGTAACCCAATTCGATACGGCCCTGAAGAACCTGAATATCCATTCCGAGGTCGAAATCCTCCGTAGTTTCCCAACCCAGGCCGGAAAAGGCAATACTCTGATCGTACATGCCTACGAAGATCTCGCTCGCATTTCCAAAGTGATATTGTGAATTGGTCAACCTGTTTACCGCGAGGAAATCGCCAATGGAGCTGTTACCGACTCTGCCCCATCCGCCACGCAGCTTCCAGTCAGAGACAATCTCCTTGCTCCAGTCCATAAACGGTTCGTCGGAAATACGCCAGGCAGCGGAGAACGACGGGAAATCACCCCACCGGTTATCCGCCCCGAATTTTGAAGAGCCGTCGCGGCGGAAGCTTGCCGTCAGGTAGTATTTCCCATCGAAATTGTACATGGCGCGAACAAATTTTCCGATCATCGTCGAGGAACCCTCGTGCGACCTGACATCGCCCAGCGGGTTATCAATAGTAGCGGAGTTGTTGATAGTTGTAATTTCGTTGACGAAGAAGTCGAACTTCCGCATGTAGTCATTCCTCCAGGTAGTCTGCTCGGCCTGGTAACCCGCCAGCGCTGTCACATTGTGCTTACCAAAAGCCTTGGCGTATGTCAGGATATTCTGTGTGTTCACGTATATTCTGCTGTCACGGTTATTGCTTCCGACTGATCGCGAAACAGGTGCTGAGTTCGTGGGTACCGTCGAAGGTGAAAAGTACTCACCCACACGGTTCATGATCTCCGTGTGCAACTCGCTGCGGAAAGTCAGGTTTTTCAGGACGTTGACTTCTCCATAAACGGAGCCAATATTTCTCATGACATACGCATCATCTTTGATATCGAAGAAGTGATAAGGGTTAATGACAGTCGGATCGATATCGAAGTCATAAGGTGTTCCTACGGGATTCAAGTAGGTCAATTCACCGTTTTCATCAAACGGAACGAAGATAGGCGGCATGGTCAATGTCCTGCCAAAAATTCCACCTCCGGGAGTACCGTTACTTTCCATTCTCGAGAGCTTGTCAAACTTCTCATAAGAAGGTGCCAGGTTCATCCCTATCTTTATGTAATCATTAACCTTGATATCCAGATTGACGCGGCCTGAGTAACGCTTGTAACCTGACGCTTTTACAATTCCTTCCTGGTCGAAAA
The DNA here is from genome assembly GCA_964493505.1 of uncultured Roseivirgaceae bacterium. Taxonomy (GTDB): domain Bacteria; phylum Bacteroidota; class Bacteroidia; order Cytophagales; family Cyclobacteriaceae; genus Chryseosolibacter. The sequence goes on along the minus strand of CAZBNP010000004.1, from coordinate 216,320 downwards.
CATTTCCGGATACCCGGTAAACAACGTTATCAGAACCTCCCTCGACGTTCATCTGAAAATCATTTATCCGTCCCGTCCGCGAGATCTCGTCCATCCAGTTGACATCGTTAGGGTTATCCCTCAACTCGTCAGTCAGGATAAACCAATTTTTCACCATCGGGTTTCCATTAATGTTCTGGGCATTTGTAGCTGTCAGATTTTCAAACCGCACGTCGTTCGGATCATCCCAGGTATAGGTCCTCTTTGTGTCATCCCAAAAATTCCGGTCTTGTAACACGTATGCCTGGGATTTGGAGTCGGCCAAATACTGCTTGTACTCCGCGTTGTTCAGCATCCGGGGAGTATTGATCATGTTCTGGACAGCGGTGGAGACATTCACCGTAAAACTCGGCTTGCCCGATTTCCCGCGCTTAGTTGTGATTAGTACGACACCATTGGAAGCGCGCGCTCCATATATGGAAGAGGCTGCCGCATCCTTCAAAACTTCGATCGACGCGATATCCGAAGGATTAATAGAGTTCAGTGGACTTTCGTGTCTATCGTAAGAGTCGGGATACGGCATACCGTCAATGACATACAACGGCGCAGGGCTCGCGTTGATCGACCCGATACCGCGAATGATGACGTTCTGTCCGGCACCGGGGGCGCCGTTAGAGGTTGAAACCCTGACACCCGCCATCTTGCCGGCAATCGCCTGATCGAATCCAGAGACCGGCCTGTCTTTGATATCCTCGGCACTGACGGAAGCAATGGATGATGACACATCCCGCTTTTGCATAGTGCCATAACCGATCACAACGACCTCGCTAAGTTCAGTGACATCGCTTGTAAGCGAGACATTAACAATACCCCGCCCGTTCACCGGAACTTCTTGTGAAACGTATCCGATAAAACTTATTACTAAAATGCTGTTTGCGTTTTCTACGTTGATGGCGTAATTTCCATCCACGTCGGTTGTCGTACCGTTTACAGTACCTTTCTCGATAACATTTACACCCGGCATCCCCAGACCCGCTTCGTCCGTAATCTTCCCGCTAATCCGAAACTCGATCTTTCTTACCGTCTCATTTATGTACGTTGACGTGCTTCTCGCGGTCTCAATCACGTGCAACTTAGAAAGATCCGGTGTACGGCTGGACTCAGTCTTTCGTTTCTTCACTTCGGAAGACACAATCAGATAAGAATGGTCGCTTACAGCCAGTAGCTTTAACCCGTGACGTTGTAAAACGAGATTCAGGTTTTGCTCAACATCAAGGGCGTAATCAATCACCGGATCGACTACGGTGATCCCTTCCAGTAACTTTTCTTCAAAGAGGAGGTTCACTCCGTAGTGATTCTTAACGCTGAGCACCACATTTCTAAGATCATGTACCCGGTACGGAGGCGTTAACTTACCCAAAGCGACATTCGCACTGGCATACGCCTGCGCGAAGCTGGGCGGTGCAGACGCGACGATCGCGCTGATCACAAGAGCCGCCCTCATTGTTTTTGATATAGACAGATTCATAGGCATTAGGGATTTTCGTGTATTTCGTTCAATGGTTAGTAAAATTTAAGGCAATGCCTCTACCACAGCGTGATTTCCTTCCAGCGTGATTTTTATATGGAGCACCTTGCTCAAAATGTCAAATACTTCTTCGGAACTCGAAGCCTCCAGCGTACCCGTGAGTTTGCGGTCAGCCAACGTGCTATCGTCAATGATCAACGTGATGTTCAGTCGTTCCTTCAACTGAGCGGCAATCTCCCGCAGAGAAGCCCGATCAAATACAAAACGGTGATCTTTCCACGCGGCGTGCAGCACAAATGGCTGTGCCTCCTCCAGATCAAATACTCCGTCTCTGATGGTTACGACATCGCCGGGCTTGATGCTCAGTTCATGACTTTCGTTGCCCAAAGACCTTAATAAGACCTTCCCTTTGTTCAGAACTACTTTTGAACCGCGGTCGCGTGAAAAGACAATAAACTCAGTTCCTACTACCTCGACTTCCAGGTTGTCGGGGGTGTGTACCAGAAATTTCTTGTCGTCATGAGTGTGTTCAACGACAAACTCAGCCTCACCCTCCAGCAATACTTCACGCGAAATCCGGCCAAAGCCAAAACGTGGCACGCGCAGTGTCGAGTTTGCATTGAGTGTGACGCGGCTTCCATCCTCCAGCTCTATGGTCCGGAGCTCGCCGAAAGTGGTGTGATAGGATTTATAGGTGAACAGGTCAAGATTCAATAGAAAAGCCGATACGAACAAAAGGGCGACCGCGGCCGCTATCCTGATCCAGAATCGGCTGGATTTTCCCTGGGGCACTGCAGGAGAAAGCTGTACTTCGTCAGCCTCGGCGGAGTGAATACGACCGAGATAGCTTTGAAGCGCCTCTTGCGTGTCGGGGAGGAACTGAGGATGCTCGCGCTCCCATTCTTCCAGCCACTCGTAATAAAGCTCAGTATTGTTCTTGTCTTCCTTCAGCCATTCCTCTACAAGCTTTTGTTGAAGCGGCGAAGCGTTTCCGGCAAAAAAATTGAACAGAGTACTTTTTGAAAGTTGAGGCATATCGGTAGTTTCTACCACGAAGACCCCAAAAGGCACTCATACCCTATGTCTGATTGGAAATAAAAATAAAGGGCAAAAGAGTTGAACGTTGGCAGTTGACAGTTGACAAAAGCAGAGCTAGTTGAAGGAAAGGGCAATAGGCAAAGGGCAATAAGCAAAGGGCAAAGGGCAAAGGGCAATAGGCAATAGGCAAAGGGAAAAGGGGCCTAAGGCAGAATACTGCGTAGAATACCCAGGGCTTTGGCGATGTGCGCCTCCACCGCCTTAACCGATACCGCCAACTCAGCGGCGATCTCATGATTTTTCATTCTTTCATACCGGCTCATCAGAAAGACTTTCTGACACTGGGGCGGAAGTGACTTAATCACCCGCTCAATTCTCAACGAAAGTTCGTGATAGAGGACAATCTCTTCAGGCGACGAGCTCGCGGCATCACTGTGCTCAACAGTGGCTACATCTTCCGTCTTCCCAAATTCCCTTTGGACATATTTCAGCGCGCGGTTTCGGACGGCAGTAAACAGATAAGCTCTGAAAGAGGTATTGATAGTCAGATGTAACTTCTTTCGCCAAAACACGAAGAAAACATCACCCACTATATCTTCAGCGACCTCCCGGGAGTAGACAAAACGAACGGCATGACTGCACAACGATGCATAATATTGTTTGAACAGCAATTCACATCCTTTGACAGGGTCGTCATCAAACGCCTTGCGGAGAAATATCTCCTTGTCATCCCAGCCACCTCCCGATTTAGGCTCGCTCGATGACTCCATGTGAGCACCGTCGCTTTGAAAATATCGCGAGTGGGACATCTGCTGGTTTGTTTTAGGTTATCTAATAGTACCGAAAACGATTGCAACAACCTTACAATTGTTTATGACAATTACTAATCCCAAATATCGTATGTGGCAAATATACCTATGTACAATTCTATATATCAATTAGTTACATATAAAGGAAAATATACAAACTACAATTATGACGTGAGAATTTTCACTACTCACCCGTCGTTACTTTATCGCATCCTATTTCTTCGTTAGCAGGACTACCCAATCAGAATTCGGATCGGCTTCCGGAAAACCGACCCCGGAAACTCCCCCTCCTGCTACTTCTCTCAGTGAACCCTCCCGCAGGTCACCACCCGTCCGCGGGTTATACCAATGCACGGCGAACGTTGTATTATCTTTCGTAAGATCAATGGTCGTCGTCTGGCCGTGCGGAAGGTAGATAACATATAGCTCCCCTCTCTTCGCAAAGCAATAGCCATCGGTATTGGCCATGAGCTCGTCTGCGGATTCCATCTCCCGGAAAGGCAAATGGTGATGGAAAAACTCGAGGGCATGTCGCGTGTAATCCCACATGGCGTCTCGCGATCGCCAATCTTCACAGCCCAGGTCATTGTTGTGACTGCGGAATCCAAAATACCAGGATGCGCCACCACCTCCCGCCATGAGATTACCCCACAATACAAAACTCCTGATAGAGTCCTGATTGTTCTTATCCGTACGGTCGTCAGGGTCCACACCTCTGCCGGCGGGGCCGATCTCATCGAGATTCGCTACCCACGGTACTCCGCTGGCCTTTGATCGCTCAATCCAGTTGAGGGTTTCGCGGTGTACGTCTAACGGAGTAAATATCTGCAGCGACGGGGCGTCAAAATATTCAAAACCCAGCAACGCTTCCAGGATTGGATACATGTATTTCGGATTGGCGTGGGTATGAAGCACAACAGGATTTTTATAGGGGTCATGGGTCTTCATATACCGGATCATGTCTTTCCGCTGCTGATCGTTTTGCGCTACCGGTGATATGTTGGCATACCCGTTCTCTTCACCCATATCCCACGTGACCGCCAGGTGATGTGCAAAGCGGGCTATCAGTTCGCGGTAATAGAGTTTTCGTTCGATATCCGTGTCGCCGTTGTCGAGCAGCATTTGGTTTTCAGTTTCCTGTGTTACGATGTGAAGCATCAATCCTTGCTTTTCCATGTGCGTGAACAGAATATCCCACTGGTCGAGCTTGCTGCAGTCAAAACGGCGACGTTCGCCATGATCACTGTAAGGCCATACGTCATCGCCATCGCCTTCAATATTGAGTGTAAGAAAATACACCGAGTTCATTCCCTTTGAGGAGAGGTAATTAACCGCACCAATGATTCCTTTGCCCCTGCCCTGCTGCCAGTCGGGATCACCCTCACGCCAGTCGGCGACGTGACCGGGGTATTCGTGCAAGGTAGTTCCCAGCAAATTCCGTGAGTTGTCGAAACGCCTTCTGGAGTTGGCTACATGGTCGGGGAGGTTCGGGTCGGCCGTTGCCCCGCCGATGCCCGTTCCATCAAATCCCTGGTAGGCAAGAAAGTTCTCCGGCGACCCTGCGCCGCCTTTCAGGAAATATTCCCCGCTACCGCTAAATTTAAAGTACCTCCCCTCTGTATGAACGAGTCTGCCTTTGGCGCGAAAGTCGCGGCCGGATTTATCCGACGGGCCTACTAGAAACGACCCTGCCTCGCCATCAAACCCGACTGAGTTGCCGGTCTGAGGGTCATCATTAATCGCGATGAGATCTCCCTGCCGGAACGACAGTGTATATTTCCATGCTCCTTCCGCATCGGGAACAAACTTCACGCGCCATTTAGCGCCACTGTCGGCGCCCGATTCCGCGGCATTTCCGTCGGCAGCATAGTATCCCCTAACTTCATACGTCCTCTCATCATGGGTAAACGTTGCTACCAGGCGATAGTCGGTAAACGGGTTAACGCCGTCTGCCTCACTGGTAGCGGGTCCGTCAAACGTAAACGTAAGCGTATGCCATTGTTTGAACTCACCACTTACCTCCACCTGTTTTTCAACACATGAAATCATCAGCGCTGAAGACAGCAAAAGATTCACAACAGATGATAACCACCGCCGGCAGATTCTATTTATCCTTACTGTAGACATTGCTATTTTGTTGTGATTTTACGTTTCCTGGAGGATGTTGCATTACCCGACCAGTTTGGAGACCTTGCGCTTGTTGTCAGACGCCAGTCATTTACTCACTGAAGTTTGAGATGAGCAACCCCGCCAATTGATTCGAAAGGCGAGATCAACATAACCTTTCCTCCTCCCGTCACCGCCGTGCCTGCTCTGGTTGTTCCGTTGATCGAATCGAACCAGGACACGTCAAAGGCGCCATCGTACTCCGAAAGGTCCAGTTCCGTTTGTGTTTGCTCCGGCAAATAAACCAGATACTCCTTGCCGGGATTAGCCAGGCTGTACTTCGAAGTAGTCAGGGTCGAATCCGGAGTCATGTTGATGAGGTCAAGGTGATTTGCGATCTCCAGCGTACGACCCATCGCCACCCGGGTCTCTTCCCAGGATCCAACCGGCTCTTCCGTAAAATATTCACCATGCATATAAGGATCCATAAATATTGTGTTCATACCACGAAGAAAAGACTTCCAGACCCATTCACGGTTCCCGCCAATTCCCCAAAGGTGATCCGTATCGTTAATGATTATTTTATCGCCGGTCGACGCAGGTGGATTTGTTTTGTAACCGTCGTCAGGATTAGGCGAGATCCAATCCGCGGGACTGTTGAAAAGATTCTCGTTCGTTCCCCCTTTGAACTGAAATGTCATCCCTACCGGGTGGGATACTCCCCGCTCCTTTTCTATTTCCTTCACAAAGCGGATCATGTGGTACTGCCATTCAGTTGAACCTCCGTGCTGCTCGTTGGATATTTCGTAAAGTACGTTGTCAAAGCCACCCACGGTTTCAATGACCTTTCGCACATAACTTTCCTGCAGCCGGGTTACCTTGCTGTCGGCCAGGGTGTATATAGTGCGGCGCGATTCATAAGCGGTATCCAATGCAAGTTCATTGACGTTATTCAAGGGATAAAACGGATGTTGCCGGTATCCGCCACGAACAAACTGGATACCAAATCCCTCGAACAACATTACTGCCACGTAAATACCCTCCTTCTCCGCAGCAGCCACCCGTTCGCGCAAGCGATCAAAGTACGCATCATTAAATTGCGTAAGGTCAAATTTCGGATTTCCGTCTACCGCTTCTCCTGTGCCCGATCTCTCCCAGGGGTGAAGCGGAATAAGGACTGACTGATCTGTTTTCCAGAAGAACTTCATAAGCAGATCCCACGTCCAAAGGCGAATAAAATTGTGACGGTGTTCTTTCAGGAATGTAAGATACGCCGGATAGTAAAAAGGTTGTTGCCCCTTTTCAGCATAGTGCATATCCACCAGATTATCCCAGGTATGCGAACCGGTCAGATAGATCGCTTTCCCCGAGTTGTCGGTAAAGTACCGGGGATTTATTTCGCTCACTCTTAACGTATTGGGTTGTTCCGATTGACAACGCCAAAGAAGCACACAGAGGAACGCGCCTTTCAGCAAGGAGTAGATGGGATTTGTCATGATACTTTCTCGAGGGGAATTAATCAGGTTTTTTGTATGTCATCGGCACAGGGGCATCGTTTTGAATTGGTTTCCCCTCCCAATAAGGAATCCCTTCCTTAAGCTCAATTAACCGAACAGTATTTCCTGGTGCGGGATCACTGATCTTTTCGGGAATGAGCCGGCGCAGAGACTGCAGAATGGGATCATAACCATCGAGTGCCGCCAGGTTCTCCCATTCATGGGGATCGTTCTTGATGTTATACAACTCTTCAGAACCATCTGCATACTGAATAAAACGCCATTGGTCTGTCACGATGGAATGGTTGCCCGGTCCGTGAGAAGTGACGGCGGGCCATTTTCTCCGACGGGTTACATCATCGAGGATGGACATCAATGAATGACCCTCAACAATTTCGTTTTCGGGTAAGTCCGCCAAATCAATCAGTGTTGGATAGATATCCAGCAATTCAACAGGCTCGGCACTTACTTTTCCGATTTCCTTTATGCCGGGACCAGCAAAGATCAGGGGCACCCTCGTGGATTCACTCCACAAGCTGTTCTTGCCGGAAATAGATTTGCTCCCCAGATGATAGCCATGGTCTGAAAGCAACACGATGACGGTGTTCTCCATCAATCCCTCGTCACTCAATGTTTCCAGAAGTCTTCCAACCAGCATATCCGCAAAACTCACACTTGCCAGGTACGCTCTAACCTTCGCTTTCCATTCATGATTTATCATCAACCAGGCAAGCCGGGGTTCCGGTAGGTCCCAATGTAAGTACCAGGAAAAGGGAGGCGTATCTTCGCGGTCATCGGCCCTGACAACTGGCAATAGGTTTTCGTCTTCCGGGTACAGATCAAACCATTTCTGAGTAGCATAAAGGGGGACGTGCGGATGTCTGAACCCAACGGATAGGAAGAATGGATCTTTCCCCGAAGGATTTTTTAGCGCATCAATGGCCCAATCCGCTATCTTCCAATCGTCCTGCTCCGAATCGTCGTCTGGAAATGCACCCCAATCGATAAGCAGGTGATCTGTACCTTTGACCAGACGCTCTTTCGGCCTCGGAAGGTAGGTGCCTCCAAAACCCCACGTAGTAAATTCCGGACCATCGCGTCGATCCTTCTGCGGAGGATATGCATCGTGATATATTTTCCCTGTTGCCATCGTCCGATAACCATTGGCCTCAAAGTATTGCGGCAATGTGACGTGTTCTTTGAATCGTTCCAGGTCTCTGAACCATGGTCCTAGCGCATAAATGCCTGTAGTCGTCGGCCGCAAACCCGTCAGAAAACTTGTTCGCGACGGATTGCACAGCGGAGCCTGGGCATGTGCGTTGGTAAAAGCCACACCCATGTTCGCCAGGCGATCGATATTGGGAGTCTTAACCAAAGGATGTCCACCGAGATACCCAACCCAATCATTCAGATCGTCGATGGCAATCAGGACGACATTCGGTTTATCCCTGCGTTTTTGTGCCGTCGAAGAAGTGAAACTAAACACTATCGCTAGTAACAATAGCGTCGACGCCAAAAAACGCAACGTTCTAAAATAATCCATAGTAAAAGTTTTGAACTCCGATTCGCCCTCGCGGCTTCTTATCTATCATGATGACTGCATTAAAGATTCCTGCTACCAATCCAACCGCGCAAGGATAAGCGATGCCAGCCCGGCGATAAAACAAACGAACATCGTATAAATCAGTCGTCGCGTTGGTTTGGGCGCGCCGTCAAACTCTTTCCAGATGAACACACCCCAGGCCGCGGCGATCATGGTCGCTCCCTGACCCAGGCCGTATGAGATCGCAAACCCCGCCTGCTCGGATGCTATCAAGCTGAACGACATACCGAGACACCAGATCATGCCTCCGGCGATTCCGATCAGATGCAACCGGAGATTTCCTTTAGTAAAATACTCGCCGTATGTCACCGGCTCGCCCTTGAAGGGTCTGTACATAAAGAAGGTGTTCCAAAGGAAATTGGAAATAAAGACCCCGATCGAAAAAATAAACACGGCGGCATAGGGTCCCATCAGTCCCGGTTCAGGATTGGTAAAATCAGTTGCCATTGATACCGCGACGAAGCGAAAAAAGAAACCCATCAGAACGCCGGCGATAATGGCAAGCCACAAACCCTTCCCGGAGACAGCTGCGTCCGATGATTTCCTTTTGTAGGCAACCGCATCCAAAACGATCGCCACTGTCACCAGCGCTACCCCAACCAGCAACAACGCCGGATCTCCGACCGGAGCCCCGAGGTAGTTTATCAGCACTCCGAGCACAAGCGCCAACCCTATCCCTACTGGAAAAGCCACCGCCATACCAGCGATGTCGATCGCAGCTACCAGCAACAAATTCGCGATATTAAAAACCACTCCTCCCAGGAAAGCCGCGCCCAGCGCACTGTTCGTTGCCTGACTTAAGTCGTCGAAGAAATTGCGACCATCACCACCGGTGCTTCCCACGGTGATCCCCGCTAAAAAAGACAACAGCACCACCCCGATCACATAGTCCCAGTAGAACAATTGGAACGGCCAGCTCCCCGTAGCCAGTTTCTGGGTGTTCGCCCACGATCCCCAACAGAGCATTGTAACAAACAGCAGGGCAACCGCCACGGGATATGATTCTATGATCAGCATTCAATTGAGTTTATAGTGTTCATGTATTCCTCGCGTTACTTTCCGTTAATCAGCTTCGCATACTCCGTAGCGATCAGCTCATTGCGGTATGGAATTGAAGCTTGCGCCCCCATACGTGTCACGGTGACCGCCGCTGCTTCACACGCAAAGCGAACAGCAGACAGTATATCCCTGCCCTCCTCCATGGCGAGTGCCAGCGCTCCGTTAAACACATCGCCTGCTGCAGTGGTATCAACCGCTTCCACCTGTACGGCGGGAACTACGTGAAATTGTCCTTCCGTCAGCACTACCGCGCCAAGTTTGCCGGCTGTCACTACCACGTCTTTCACTCCCTGGGCGTGAAGTGCTTCGGCTGCCTTCTTAGCCGAATCAATATCCGTTACAGCAATACCTGTCAGCATTTCCGCTTCCTTCGTGTTGGGCGTTATAATGTCGACGAACCTGAAGATCTCTGAAACCTGTGGATTGGAAGGCGCCGGATTGAGGATTACCCTGATACCTTTTGAATAAGCATACGCCGCCGCGGTCTTGACAACCTCCAGGGGAACTTCAAGCTGCATCAACAAAATACCGGCGTCAGAAATGTTCTCCAGCAATTTCCTGACGTCGTCAGCGGTAAGCCTGGCGTTGGCACCGGAAGCTACCACGATACTGTTCTCTCCCGCTTCATCCACAGTAATCAACGCCACGCCCGAAGGTGTTTCATCATCGGACAAAACGCCGCGGGTATCAATTCCCTCCTCTTCAAAAGTCTGCAGGGATTGCCGGCCAAAAATATCATTTCCGATTTTCGAGATAAAGATCACTTCCCCTCCAAGTCGGGCGACGGCTACAGCCTGGTTCGCACCTTTCCCACCCGGGTTCATAAGGAACGCACCTCCCAATATCGTTTCGCCCGGCACCGGTATGTGCGCAGCTTTCACGACCATATCCATATTGGTACTTCCTATTACCACTATCTTTTTTCTGTCCATCGGATGAGAATGAAGGTTGAGTTTTTGTTAGGTCAAAGTTATCGGAACCGTTTCCGGTGGTTTTACAATATTTATTCATTATTATGGTATATGAAATGATCACACACGATCGATTTCATGTACATAATATTGTATTTCAATAAATTAGAATATTATATTTGATAAATTCCCTGAATTGTAATTATTTATGCAATCCGATGCGCTCAGACTTGTCCGCTCCCTGTCGGGATCGGAGAAAAGGACTTTCAAACTCTGGTGCAAAAAGCAGGCGGGACCAAAAGACTACCTGGCGCTATATGATTTGATTGCCCGGGCCTCCCTTGACACCGACATCAATCAGATTGAAAAAGAATTCCAGCGTAAATACCCGTCAAAATCATTTGGCAACACACTTCATTATCTGTCGGAGGTCATCATCGATTCGCTGGTGCAGGTAAAGAAGGAGAAGGATAAATGGTTTAAGCAGCTTGATTGTCTGATGCGCTCGCGAATTCTACTGGAGCGCTCACTGCCGCGCGAAGCGACGAAGGAACTCAAGAAAGCGCAAAACCTTTCGATTGAGTTGCAAGACAACCTTATGCACTTTCTCACTTCGCGGATGGAGTTGGAGGAGTGGTCAAGAGATGGTTTTGCAGGGAAGTCGGAGCAGGATATCACGCAGATCCAGATGAAGGCAAAAAGCTCGCTTCGCATGCTGCACAAAATCCATGAGCAGTCATCGCTCTTTGACATCCTAAAATACCGCAGCATTCATTTAGGGAAAGCACTCTCAAAAGAAGACAACCTGAAGTTAAACGATCTCATACTGAGTGAACTCAGCCTGGTCACACGCGGGCCTCACACAAACTTCGAGTCGCAGAAACTTCACCTGATGTTTCAGTCGTTCTTCTTTGTTAATACCGGCGACTACAAATCTTCGCTGGAATCCTTTTCCGCGCTCAGCAGGTTGTTTGAATCGAATGCTCAGGTGTGGAGCTATCCGCCGCACGACTATCTCTCTACACTGGAAGGAATTCTCGACAACCTGCGAACCATGGGCTACGACGACGAGATGCAGTACTACATCGATCGGGTTGAATCCCTTTGCGAAGACAAATACCCGGAGACATTCCAGCTATTGACTAAGCAGGTTGCGCACACATACCGGCTGAGTTCGCTCGTCAGACAAGGTAAACTCGCGGAAGCAAAAGACGTGGCTGACTCCATCCCTCCTGAATTGTGGGGTAAATCAGCGTCGGTAGATTATGAACGACTGACCGAGCTACTCTTTCATATCGGCCTGGTCAGCTTTCTCTCAGGAGATCTAAGAAGGGCCAACAGGAAGTTTATGCTGGTTTCTACCGTGGGCAAAGTGAACTACAACATCACGATCTACAAGGCATCGCGATTGATGCATATCATTACACACTACGAACAGGATGACCAGGTGTATCTTGACCATGAGATCAGATCATACAAAAGAACTTTCAAGAAAAACGGGAAACAATTGCAAACCGAACGGCTACTGCTAAAGGTCATCGGGTTCGATCCGAAACGAAAAAGCAAAGTCAAAAGACGTCAACTATGGGATACTATCGCGAAAGAAAGGATCCATATCTACGACAGCCGGTACGAGAAGCAGATCATCAAATATTTCGACTTTCTGAACTGGATTGAAATGAAGCTGCGATAATCCCACGCCGCGGCCTCCGGTCCGTCTCAGCGACTGAACTCCTGTATCTTTTTGAACATATCCCCAAAAATACCATCCCGGTTTATGTGGAACGCGACACGATAAAAATGGCGCTGACGATCCACACTGTAAGTGATCTGATCAGTAAGCACGGGGGTGTGCCGTATCTCCGTACCAAACCATTTTGGTTCCACCAAATAGGCAATGACCGAGATATCCCAAATCACCTTCGACCACGCGTAGCTCCCGCTGTGATAGTCGCGAAATATCTCGCACAGATAGTCTCCTATGGCGCCCCTTCCCTTAAGGAAGTGATCAACCTCAGGAATGCTGGTCAGCAAATGCGAAGTCACCGGAAGCGTCGGCAATTGGATCAGCGGAACACCGGAATTGAAAAGCACCTGAGACGCAAACATGTCCTGCCTGAGGTTGAATTCATTTGCCGTGCGCCAGTCGGGCGATGCTCCACCAAGCCATATAACAACGATCTTATTGACGATCTGTGGTTCCATCAAAATTGCTGAAGCCACGTTGGTAGGAGCACCCAGGGTCAGTACATACAGCAGATCTTCTGAAGCCATCGCTCTTTTTACGAGGTCGCGCGCGGCGGGACTTTCCACAGCCTTGTTGTGCGCTGGCAGGAAAGTGTTTGAACCCCGTAATACAAAACCCTTGTGCGGCTTTTTCATTTTGTCCAGCAGGTTCAATATTTCATTATAGCTCTTTTCCATTCCATCGCCGGCGCTCTCGGAGCGTTTGTTCAGGAAAGGCGCGGCATAGATCGCCTCCAGTTTGATCTTCTCCGGAGAGAGCAAAGCATAAACAACAGCGAACTGATCATCTATTTCATTGTAGGTATCGGTGTCTATAACCGCGGAAACCTTTCCTGCCGGGGCCTTCAATCTCTCAAGCATCTCGACGTCCGGGATCTTTGTGTATGGCTGTGCACAGCCCGCGATCACAATGAAATACAGGGGAGTAATAACCATTGCGATTTTCAGAATGTTATTCAGTGTAAGCATCATACCTTTTTTAAATTTTCTTTCGAATTCGTCGCACATCATTTGCAAAACCAAAGGTATCAGAAACGGTTACGACGGTTCTGCAATAATTCTTCAATATTATAGCGCACAAAACAGCCCTACCGGCTAATTATATCGATATAGTACTATATATCAACTATTTGCGACCCAATAACAGGACAAATTTCATGAATTGTAGTTATTTATTTAATCGATGTATTCGGCTGTTTGTTTCGGGCGGGCGTCGAAGAAAGAACGAACCCGGAAGATGAGCGAGCCCTGGTTTTGCGGAAGGAGTCGGAGGGTCGTCTGCATCGCGATGATGTAAAGTGGTATCGTTGAACAGTTCCAGTGATTCTGACAAATCCCCATTTTCCGGGATAATAAAATTTTGAAGAAGCTCAATATTTGGCTGTGGGCGCAGGTTTGCTCCTGCCCTTCGCTGACTTAATTCTTCACAATGCTCCTAATAGCCGATAGCGGATCCACAAAAACTGACTGGCGCCTGGTGGATGAGGACGGAAAAATCGTGGTGAAAGCCAAGACCGAGGGGCTTAATCCATATTTTCTAACGGTTAAAGAAATCGCCGACATTCTCGACGCAAAGGTATTACCTGTTGTACATGGCGTAGACAAGGTCTTTTTCTATGGCGCGGGGTGCGGATCCGAATCAAAAGCCGCCCAGGTGAGGGAAGCATTGGCGACGATCCCATCCCGCCAGGAAGCGGAAGTCGCCGGTGATATGCTCGGGTCGGCGCGAAGTCTCCTGCAAGACACCGAGGGGATTGCCTGTATACTCGGCACCGGCGCAAACTCCTGTTGCTACAACGGCCGCGAGATAGTCGACATCATGCCGTCACTCGGGTATATGTTTTCCGACTGGGGAAGCGGTACCGTTATGAGCAAGGACCTCGTTGCCCTCCTCTTGCAGGAACGTCTCCCAGGCGAAATTATCGACGATTTCGAAGCGACCTACCGGGTGGGCCGGGTCGAAATACTCGATCACATATACAATAAACCGATGCCGAACCGGTTTCTGGCATCCTTCACACCCTTCCTCCTGAAACATTCGGAAGAGCCTTCGTGCCGCAATATCATACTCGCAAACTTTCGCAATTTCTTCTCATACTACGTACTTCGGTACCCCAACGTCCGGAAGGGTGTCAAAGTCAGTTTCACTGGCTCCATCGCCTACAATTTTCGCCGGTATCTTCGGGAAGTATCTGAGTCGCTCGGCATCACACTGGAAAAGGTCGTTCAGCATCCGATGGAAGGCCTGGTACAATACCATTGTATCACACTGCCCGCGGGAAAAGAAGGATAAAGCGGCGAAGAAATAGCCGACCCGACTTCACATCGCTTTCCCATCCCGATTCAGTGATATTCGTAAATCACCGTTTTCAGTGATTCACGAGAGATCAATATTCAAAAAATTTGAATAGACCAATTATTAACCAATAACCTACTTCAATGAGAAAATTTTTACGACATTCTTTTTGGATAGCAGGATTTATCCTGTTACTCCATTTGGAAGGCGTTGCACAGGGCAACGTGGTTACAGGAACTGTAACCACGAGCGCTGACAACACACCACTTCCGGGCGTGACTGTTGCCCTAAAAGGTCAGTCAAGTGGAACCGTCACGGATGCCGCCGGTAAGTTCTCCATTGCCGCGTCGCCATCGGACGTACTGATATTCAGCTTCATCGGTATGGAGACGCAGGAGGTGTCAGTAGGGAACTCGACAACCCTTAACGTGACCCTGACCGAATCGGTCGAGAGTCTGCAGGAAGTTGTTGTGGTTGGATACGGTGAACAGAAAAAGACGAATCTAACCGGAGCCGTTGCCACGGTAGATACGAAGGCACTTGACTCCAGGCCCATTGCCGATGTAGGAAGGGGCCTGCAGGGACTCACGCCGGGTATGAACATTGTCATTCCGAGTGGTGAGGTGGGTTCTGATCCGCTGATCAGGATACGTGGACAGTTCGGCTCGACACAGGGGTCAGCCACTCCATTAATTCTGCTCGACAACGTAGAAATTCCGTCAATACAATTGGTGAATCCCGATGACATCGAGTCGATCTCGGTCTTAAAGGATGCCGCGTCGGCTTCAATCTATGGAGCAAAGGCGGCATTCGGTGTCATCCTGATCACGACCAAGAAAGGTGCAAGTAAACAGGGCGTTACCGTTAGCTATTCAGGTAACCTTTCCTTTTCTAACCTTTCCAAGAAAATGGAAATGGCAGGAGTAGACGGAATGGAATATACCCTTCTCGCGACAGAACGCGTGGGAGCTACACGGGCCGGCGCTTTCTGGTTTGTGACGAGAGAAGGATGGGAACGTGCCAAGAAATGGGAAGAGCGTTGGGGCGATGTAGTACAACCCAATGATCCGATGTTATACGGTCGCGATTGGTATCTCAACACGGACAACCTGAAGATCGGCTTGCGCACTTACGATCCTTATGACTATATGGTGAAGGAGTGGAATCCTACTCAGATCCACAACCTATCGGTAAACGGTATGAATGGAAAGACGACGTACAACATCGGACTGGGTCTGGTCGATCAGAACGGTTTGATCAAGCCTGCGAAGGAAGATAATTTCAAACGCTACAACGGTTCGATACAACTCACCACGGAGGCAAGCAGCTGGCTCAGGTTCAACGTGGGCGCTATCTATTCAAAACGCCGGAAGGAGTACCCTTATACGACCAGCAGTGCGACGGTGGATCCGTGGCTTTATCTGTATCGCTGGGGCCCGACCTATCCTATGACTACCGAAGACGGGGATCCGATAAGAAGCCCCGCTTCCGAGATGGCGGCTGCCAATACCGCCTACCTCGATCACGTCTACACCAGTCTTAACGGAGGCGTGACGATTACGCCAATGAAGAACTGGGAGATCAAATTCGATTTCACCCACGCCAACCAGGAGTTCACCAACCTGCGTCCCGGCACGCGCTTCACAGCCAGAAACTCCTGGACGGCTCCGCTGCTCAAGCTGGATGAAAACGGCGACCAGATCTATGTCAATGACGCAGGCGCAGTAGTGCCTTCAACGGCAGACGGCGCGATGCCGGCCTATCAGCTCAGCTACGACACCTATACGGCCCCCGGAGCAAATCCGGACCACATTTACCGCTATGCGCAAAACGAGCAGTGGAACACCATCAACTTATACACAACGTACGGGCTGCAGTTGGCGGAGGATCACGCGTTCAAATTCATGGCTGGTATGAACCGGGTAGGCTACGCCGTAAATGACCACTGGGCGCAACGCACACAACTGATAGATATCAATAACCCTCAGTTCAGATTGGCGACCGGATTGCAAACATCGAATGGAGATGCGAACTGGGATTCACAACTCGGATTCTTTGGCCGTGTCAATTACAACTTCCGGGAAAAATACCTGTTTGAAGGAAACATCCGGCGCGACGGGTCGTCCAAATTCCCGCAACGACTGTGGTGGAACACATTCCCTTCATTCTCCGTCGGATGGCGTATCCAGGAAGAATCATGGATGGACTGGTCTGACAGCTTTCTCGATGAGCTGAAGCTCCGCGGTTCATGGGGGTCGATCGGTGACCAATCGGTCAGCAACAGCCTGTATGTTCCGACGATGTCAGGAGCAACGAATACCTGGCTCCTCGACGGCGCGAGACTCTATCAGTTCGGTACGCCGGCAGCGGTCTCACAATCGGTGACCTGGCAGGCAATCACAACGCTCGACGTTGGCGTTGATGCCCGCTTGTTCAATGGAGCCGTCGGCGTTGCGTTCGACTGGTTCCAACGCGACACGGAGGACATGATCGTTCCCCAGGAGGGTATTCCACCCACATACGGCGTACTACCACCTCAAAGCAATTTCGGTTCGCTTAGGACTAAAGGAATCGAGCTCCAGTTGGATTATGCTCATCGCTTTGAAAATGGCCTGAGTATCACCCTGGTCGCAACGTTAGCGGATGCTAAAACCGAGATCACCAAGTATGGCTCCACGACAAACATCCACGACTGGTATGTCGGAAAAACATACGGTGAGATCTGGGGGTATGAAACCGACAGACTATACCAGGCAGACGACTTCTTATATGAAAATAACGGGGAGTTTGTAGAAACCACGTCTGAGGATGGATACACCATCAACCAGTTGTCTGACCCTAACGCGCCCACACAAGGAAGACTACAAGCGGGTAATTTCGTATTCGGCCCTGGTGATGTCAAATTCAAGGACCTCAACGGCGACGGCATCATCGCACCCGGTGCCCTGCTGGAAGATCCCGGCGATCTGACAGTCATTGGAAATTTCACGCCGCGATACGAATACAGCTTCCGCATCGGCGCAAACTTCAAAGGGCTCGACGTGAATATCTTCTTCCAGGGTATTGGCCAGCGGCAAATCTGGGGTGGCGGGTTTCTCGCGATCCCCGGCTTCAACGCCTCAGACGGAGCGATGCCGCAGGCTATTGCAGGAAACTTCTGGCGCGAAGACAGAACCGATGCTTTCTACCCGAGGCCCTACAATATGGCCAACGCGAACTCCGGTCTGAACATGCAGGTTCAGGATCGTTACCTTCTCGATATGTCGTACCTGCGTATGAAGAACATCACATTGGGATATACCCTTCCACTCGCGCTATCACAAAAGGCGCGTTTCAACAAGGTGCGCGTCTATGCGTCACTGGAGAATTTCTTCACCTGGGACAAACTTGGCGGCCTGCCGATCGATCCGGAGGCTATAACGGGTTACTCAATGTGGCATTCGACGGACTACGCCCTCGGGCGTACAGGTATTGGCATTCCTACGTTCAAGAATGCTTCGATGGGTCTTCAACTGAGTTTCTAAAATGAAAAGAGATATGAAAAAGTACACGATAATACTGTGCACTATCGCTTTCTTGTTCGGCAGCTGCGAGGATTTCCTCGACAGGCCACAACTAACGCAAGCGAATGATGACAACTACTGGACCAACGAGAACAACCTGCGGCTTTTTGCCAATGGCTTCTATCCCAATTACTTCGTTGGGTACAACGCCGCCTGGGGTGTGGACTATGCCCCGCTTCGCGGCTACTATTTCGCCGATGACTTTACGACGACAGGAAAGCAAGGTGGGTTTGAAACAGTAGCGCCTCCCTCGCGCCAATCGCTGAGCGAAGCAGCCGTGTGGATGTCTGGTTATGCCGGCCCTACCTGGAATTTCGCCTGGGTTCGCAAGGCCAATTTGTTTCTCGCCCGCATTGACAGGATGAAAGGATCGATACTCAGCGATGAAGCTTACCAACACTGGAGTGGTGTCGCACGATTCTTTCGGGGATTTGAATACAGCCGACTCGTCCGCGTCTTTGGCGATGTGCCGCTGTACGACCGGGAGATCGGTGACAATGAACCTGACCTTTTGTACAAGGACAGGGACGACCGTACACTCGTGATGGATCAGGTCTACGATGACTTCCAATACGCGCTTGAGAACATTCGCTTGTCGGATGGTAGTGCCCAGATCCTGAACCGTTACATCGCCGCCGCCTTCATTTCGCGACACATGTTATTCGAAGGTACATGGCAAAAGTATCACGAAGGAAATACGGCTAAGGCGCAACAATATCTGACACAAGTCGTCGAGGCTGCCAACCTCGTGATGGGATCAGGCAACTGGTCGTTTTCCAGCGATTTCCGGTCTCTGTTCGGATCCGCGACCCTGAGTGGCAACGGTGAAGTTTTGATGTACCGGGAATACGATGCCGCGCAGGGCATTACACATCACGTAGCCTCTTACTCAAACACCACGGAAAGTCAGAGTTCCGCGGGTAACCTCGACCTCGTGAGATCATTCCTCGCTTACGATGGCCAGCCATACAAACTTTCCAGTGTGCCGGATGCCGACAAATTCGATCTCGCCACGATCGTGACGACACGCGACCCACGCTTCGAAGCGACTTTCTGGGATGCCCCCCTGAAAGAGTCGGCCACACTGCTGTATTCAGACAAGTTCATCGACCGCGTGGGTCCTACCTATCGCGGAAGCTCTTATCCTCCCCAATACGGCTCGAACTCCAATACCAATGACGCTCCCATCCTGCGCCTTGCCGAAGTCGTTCTTAACTGGATAGAAGCCAAAGCTGAGCTGGCGACCATGGGAGGTGCCGCTGTCACTCAAGCTGACCTCGACGCTTCTATCAATGCCATCCGTAACCGGCCACTTGACGATGTCGCTATAGACAAGGGCGTTCAAAAGACCGCACCGCTATTAATTGCCGCTGTGCCCGACGATCCCGATCGCGATGGAGACGTCCCCCCCTTGCTCTGGGAAATAAGACGTGAACGCCGAATGGAATTCGTCTATGAACACTCGCGCCTCCTGGATATTAAAAGGTGGAAAAAGCTTGAGGACTATATGAATGCCGACACAAACCCTGATATACTTCGGGGATTGTGGACCGACTTCCCCGCTGAGGTTCCGGAGTGGCTCGACCCCACCAAAGTAGGCAAGCTTCAGGTGGAAAAAGCCGACGGAACGATCGTCACTTACGATGGCTCCAACGACGACGATATGGTAGGCTATTACATCCCGGAGAATATCTCCAACAGGGATCCGTTTACCAACAGAGTGTACCTGGCGCCCCTGGGTGACGCGCAAAGAAGTCAGTACGACGATAAGGGCTATACGCTGACACAAAATCCCGGCTGGTAATTTCACCGGATATAATAAGTACGATTGGGTTAGTGCTTATTCGGCCTCTCCATTTACATGGAGAGGCCTTTTTTTTCCTTCATTCACAACCGCCTGCCGGAGACCAGCGACCTTGACAGGGCCATTCTCACCACTTCATCTACCTGCTCGTCGATGGTGATGTGCGTGGTGTCAATTACGGTAGCGTCGTCCGCCAGTCTCAGTGGGCTTTCGGCGCGGGAAGTATCGATATTGTCGCGCCTGACAAGGTTTTCAATCACTTCGTCAAGATCTACCAGCTGACCACGGTCCAGCACCTCCTTTTGTCGCCTGATCGCTCTGACGAGAACATCCGCGGTCATAAATACCTTCAATTCCGCATCCGGGAAAACCACTGTCCCGATGTCGCGGCCATCCATGACAACACCCTTCTCCCTTCCCATTCGACGCTGTTGTTCGACCAGGGCCACCCGCACCTCCCGAAGGGTGCTGACCTCGCTGACACATTCGGAAACTCTCATCTCGCGAATGCTGGATTCGACGTTCAACCCGTTGAGAAAGGTTTGTGAGACATTCTTCGAATTAACCTTAAAACTGATGTGTATTTGTTGAAGTGCGCGCGAAACTTCTTTCGGATTTGTCAGCGCTACGTGGTGATCCAGGAAATAAAGTGTTACCGCGCGATACATCGCGCCGGTGTCGATATAGCGGTACCCGAGAATACTCGCAACCCACTTGGCAGTCGTACTCTTGCCACAGGCTGAATACCCGTCAATTGCTATTACAATCTTCTTTACGTGCATCAGCAGTCTTTTAGCGGACAGGGAATGGGTTTGCCCGGCTTGAGCTTCTTGTTCTTATGCGTATTCGACGATGCGCAGCCCTCCCCTATCAGCATCGCGACTGCGAATAAAAATACAATAATCGACCTGGATCTCACGATTGATACGTTTTATTGAAACTATGGGCAGCATCCGTCACTGACGCGTTCGGCTGCAACCCGCTGTGTAAAGGTAAAAAAAAAGTACATTTACTCTCTAAAAGTAGATTTATCATCTAAACGCCTATAACCATGGAGTCACGCGACGAAGGAAAGAGCGAAAAAGCGTTTCGCGCATTTGGCCAGAAAGTTGACGAGTTCGTTAAAGAATTGAATGAAGCCAGCGAAAAAATCCGAAAAGAGTTCGAAGAAAAATATGAAGAGCTGAAAGAGTCGGCCGAAAAACTGAAACGCGAAGCCGGGAATAAGGACAGGTGGGAGCAGGCAGAAACAAGTTTGAAGAAAGCGGCAGACGAACTGGCCAAAGCCTTCAAAGCCGCATTTGGGAAACGTTAGATATCCGGAAGAATATCCGGAGTGGGTACAGAAAAAGAAACAGATGTTAAAATCAGTAAATCCATTTGACCAATCACTGCTAGCCGAGCATAGTGAATATGGCAACACAACTATCGACAAAAAGCTGACCAACGCTGCAGATACTTTTCATTTATGGCGACGCGAGTCATTCGCGAAACGCAGCGAACTTATGAAGCGCGCCGGCGATCTTCTCGTCGCGGGTAAACAGCGATTCGCACGCATCATCGCAACCGAGATGGGCAAAGTTTTGGCGGAGGCGGAAAGTGAGATTGAAAAGTGCGCGCAGGTCTGTCATTATTATGCGGAACATGCGCCGTCTTACCTGCGCAACCAGGAGGTTAAGACGGAGGCAACGAAAAGCTACGTCGCGTGGCAACCGCTGGGTGCTGTTCTGGCTATCATGCCGTGGAATTTTCCATTCTGGCAGGTATTCCGCTTTGCCGCTCCCTCGCTGATGGCGGGGAATGTAGCCTTATTGAAACATGCAAGCAACGTTACGCTGTGTTCGTTGGCAATAGAAGGTGTATTCCGGGAAGCTGGCTTTCCCGACGGTGCTTTTCAGTCGCTGCTAATCGGCTCTGACAAAGTGGATCGGGTTATCGCGGATGATCGCATCGCAGCGGTTACGTTGACGGGTAGTGAAATCGCAGGTACAAAGGTTGCCGCCTCGGCGGGAAAAAACCTGAAGAAAACAATTCTTGAACTCGGCGGCAGCGATCCTTTCATCGTTCTGGATGATGCTGACCTGGATCTGGCAGCGAAGGTAGCCACCAAGTCGCGTATGCGAAATGCGGGGCAATCGTGCATTGCAGCCAAGCGATTCATTGTTCAACAGTCGGTACACGAGGCGTTTCTCGCCCGGTTTGAAGCGAATGTACGATCCCTGAAGCAGGGCAACCAGCTGGTTGAAGGAACTACTACGGGGCCTTTGGCGCGCGTCGACCTCGCCGAGGAGGTCGAGAAGCAATTCAGGCAGTCGGTATCAAAGGGTGCGCGTATAATTGTCGGTGGTGAGCGCGACGGCGCGAACTATCAACCCGCAATCATAGACGGTGTCAGGAAGGGTATGGCGGGATTCGACGAAGAGGTTTTCGGACCGGTTGCCTCCGTAATCAGTGTGCGCGACGAAGCCGAAGCTATCGCGCTGGCGAACGGAAGCCGCTATGGTCTCGGCGCATCCGTATGGACACGCGATAAGGAACGGGGCGAGCGTGTAGCCCTGGAGATAGAATCAGGAAGTGTATTTGTGAACTCGTTGATGAGATCGGACCAACGGCTTCCCTTCGGGGGAATAAAAAAATCAGGCTACGGTCGGGAACTCTCGGAACTCGGAATCAAGGAGTTCGTAAATGCGAAGACGGTGTACGTTAGTTGACAGAGCATTGAATGCGACGATCCGTTAGCAGCACATTTGTCACCCCTCATCAAACGGTAAGGTTGATAAGGTTAGCGTGGTGCCATCTAAAACCTTATCAACCTCAGTAGAGCAATACGATCGACCAACAACCGTTAATCTTATCCTATCGCCACGCGTTTGAATTCAGCGACAGCCAGGCCTTTGGTAACCGAGTCAAGATATTGTGCAACGGTCTTTGAGTTGTCTTTCACAAAGATCTGGTGTACCAGCGTATTGTCTTTGAAGAATCTCTGAAGCTTGCCCTGGGCGATTTTATCAACCATATTGGCAGGCTTACCCTCAGCGAGAATCTGCGCCTTCGCGATCTCGAGCTCTTTATCGATCACGGAGCGGTCGACCGAACTCTCATCTACGGCTACGGGATTCATAGCGGCGACCTGCATACCCACATCGCGGCCAGCCTCTGTCACATCAGCACCGTTGACACCTTTCAGTGAAACCAGCACACCGAGCTTGGATCCGGCGTGGATATAAGAAACAATGGATTCGCCTTTCATATACACGTACTCGCTCACTTCCACCTTCTCCCCGATCTTACCCACCAGTTCAATGATGCGCTCATTCAGTGTAAAGTTATCCACTTTGACGTTCAAAAGGGCTTCCTTATCAGCAGGCTTCTGGCTGAAAGCAGTTTCCACAATAAGGTTTCCGAGACCCTGGAACTCTTCGTTCTTGGCGACAAAATCGGTTTCACAATTAAGGGCTATCAGCACTGCTTCTTTATTGTCGTCTGCAACCTTTGCGAAAACAGCACCTTCCCTGGCATCGCGGTCAGAGCGGGAAGCTGAGACCTTCTGGCCCTTTTTTCTCAGGATTTCTATCGCTTTCTCAAAATCGCCTTCGGCTTCGGTAAGTGCTTTTTTACAATCCATCATACCCGCACCGGTCATCTGGCGGAGTTTGTTTACATCTTGTGCTGAAATGGCTGACATATTGATTTAGAATTACTGTTTTAGATTAGAATCTCCCATAAAAAACTAAACATCGGCAGGGAGGCCGATGTTCAGTGCAAAGTCTATACTTATTAGCTTATTGAAACACAACGGCTATGCGGGATCACGCTTTGGTCTCCTCGACGTGTTCGTCTACTTTTCGCTTCTCGTCTTCTTCCTTCTTCAACGCTGCGTCTTCCTTGTCTTTCTTACGCTCGGCCAGCGCTTCTTCGATCACTTTTCCGATATATCCGGTAAGGATCGAGATGGACTTGAACGCATCGTCATTACAGGGGATGGGGAAATCGACGCCTGAAGGATCGCTGTTGGTATCGACGAGGGCAAAAACCGGGATATTAAGCTTCTGAGCTTCCGTGACGGCGATATGCTCGCGTTTTACATCGATAACAAAGAGAGCTGCCGGTAGTCTGTTAAGGTCGGCAATACCACCCAGAAGTTTTTCCAGTTTCGCTTTTTCACGAGTAACCATCAGGCGCTCGCGCTTAGCAAGATTCAGAAACGCTTCGTCTTTCATCAGTTTTTCGATCTGCGAAAGCTTCTTCAGCGATTTGCGGATCGTTGCAAAGTTCGTCAACATACCACCCAGCCACCGCTCAGTCACGAACGGCATATTCAACCGCTTTGCTTCCTCCGTTACAATGTCTTTAGCCTGTTTTTTGGTGGCTACAAACATGATCTTACGACCGGAGCGAACGATATTCTTTAAGGCAAAGGCCGCCTCGTCAAGTTTGGCAAGTGTCTTATTAAGATCGATAATGTGGATGCCATTGTTCTCCATGAAGATGTACTCAGCCATCTTCGGATTCCACTTGCGGGTGAGGTGACCAAAATGAACACCTGCATCCAGTAGGTTCTGATATGTTAGTTTTTCTGTCATTGAATTCTCTCTATTAACGCTTGCTGAACTGGAATCTCCTTCTTGCTTTTCTGCGGCCTGGCTTCTTACGTTCCACCATGCGCGAATCACGGGTCAGCAGCCGGTCTTTTTTCAACGCCGGTCTGTTCTCATCACTGATTTGAACCAAAGCACGTGCGATCCCAAGACGAACAGCTTCCGCCTGTCCTTTGATCCCACCACCTTCAACGTTTACTTTCACGTCGTACTGGTCTTCAGCTTTAATGGCAGCAAGCGCCTGCTTTACTGTCGTTTGATGAATTTCGGAAAGAAAATAGTCTTTCAAACCGCGGTTGTTCACCTTAATTTCCCCTTTTCCGGGTTGCAAGTAGATCCGGGCAATAGACGTTTTCCTTCTACCGATAGCGTTGATAATCTGCATTTATCAGAATTTAATTTCCTTTGGTTGTTGTGCAATATGGGGGTGTTCAGGCCCTTTGTATACGTGAAGGCTTCTGAAAAGCTCGCGTCCCAGTGTGTTTTTAGGCAACATACCGCGAACTGCGTGCTCAATAAGCCGCTCAGGGTGCTTTGACCGAATAAGCGTCGGCGTGTGCTCACGCTGACCACCCGGATAACCCGAGTGTGTAAAGATCACACGATCAGTCCATTTCTTACCGGTCATGCGAACTTTCTCGGCATTGATAACAATAACGTGATCACCGCAATCAACATGAGGTGAATAACTCGGCTTGTGTTTCCCGCGGATGATTTTCGCAATCTCGCTGGCCACCCGACCCAATACCTTGGCATCGGCATCTACGACAACCCAGCCTTTTTCAACAGTCGTCTTGTTGGAATGCGTCGTTTTGTAGCTATTATGATCCATTCTTATGGTTAAAATTCAATAAAATGCACCTTTCCTCTTAAAAAGGGACACAAAGGTAAAAGGACTAATTTTTAAATGCAAGCGCGCCCCGGAATATTACCTGTTGCCGGATACCGGAATAGATACTCAGCGGCGGTTTAACTCGAGTTGCCGGATAAGTGCCTGAAAATCTTTGGGGTACGGAGCCTCAACCAACTGCTTTCGGTCCGATATGTCTGTAAATTGAAGAGAATAGGCGTGTAAAGCCATCCTTTTCATAAAGGCCTCCTCCTCCGTGTCTTTCTTTAGCTTATATCCCTTCTTTACCTGCGACAGCAAAAATGGCTTTCCGCCATAGGTCTCATCCCCTGTTATCGACGCTCCTTTAAGCGCCAGGTGAATACGGATCTGGTGCATCCTGCCGGTAATCGGTCGACACTCTATTAAAGAGTGATACCGGAAGGGTCTTAGCGACGTAAACCATGTTTGCGCAGATTTTCCCTCCGAACGGCTGATCTTCACTACACCGTCGTCAAGTTTGAGGATTGGAGCATCCACCAACTCATCCTTGAAATCGTGTACACCGTCTACTACGGCGTGGTAGACCTTTTCGACCGTACGGTGTTCAAACTGCATGTTCAGGTGCCGGTATGCTCCCGGGTTTTTCGCGATCGCCAATACCCCGGAGGTATCTTTGTCAATCCGATGGCACACCTGCGCATCCGGGGTATAGGCCCGCGCGAGTTCCAGCAGGCTTTTACTACCCGACCGATCCGCAAGCGTTGAGATAAACGGCGGCTTATTCACAAGAACAAAGTCGGCATCTTCAAACAGGATGATATCCCGCAGATCGGCTGTTGGCTTCAAGGGATTATCCCTCCGTTGATGCAGCGTGTTCTCCATTTTCATTTTTTTCCTTCCTCTCGCGCGGGAGCTTAAAACTGAACGTCGATCCTTTGCCGGGCTCGCTCTTTACTTTTGCCTTCGTAGCGTGACCGTCCAGGATATGCTTAACAATGGCCAGCCCCAAACCCGTTCCCCCTTTTTCGCGGCTTCGGCTCTTATCGACACGGTAAAAGCGTTCGAACACGCGGTGGATATGCTCTTCTGAAATACCCTCCCCCAGATCGCGCACCTCGGTTATAACACTCTTTGGGTTGACCATGAAACTGACCACCACCTCGCTCCCGTCTATCGAATGGTTGATGGCATTGGATATCAGATTGGTTAACACCTGCCCGATCCTCGACTCATCTCCGTAGACTGTCACCTTGCGCTGCGCGCCTTCGATACGAAGGGCGATATCCTTCCGGTTTACTTTTGCTCTGAATTGCTCAAAAACCTCCTCCGTAAGATCGTATAGATCAAACCGCCGGAAGCGCATTTTAATCTGGCCGGATTCAATCTGCGACAGCATCAACAAATCCTGCACCAGCATATCGAGGCCGTCGAGACTTTTCGCCGCTTTCGTCAGGAATTTCTTCCTCACCGCTTTTTCTTCCGCAGCACCATCAAGCAGCGTGTGAACAAAGCCCTGCGCAGCAAAGATGGGGGTTTTCAATTCATGAGAAACATCGGCGATGAATTCCTTCCTCAGGGCCTCCTGTCTTCTGAGCCTTTCTATCTCTCCATCCTTTTTCTTCAGTGCTTCCACGACCATATCGGCCAGCGCAGTATCTTCGGTTTCGTCTCCATGCCGGAGCATGGGCTTTATCAGCGCTTTGATCCTACTCGTTTCCCTGACGACAAATCGCTCGTATGCTATCCGGCAGCCGATGTACACAACGACAAGTGACAATAACAGGAAGGCCCCCAGACGCGCGCCACCCCCGCCAAAAACCAGCCATGAAATAGTCGTAAGCGCAGCCGCAATCGAGGCGGCCGGGATCAGCAACAATATCTTGGGATTTTTCGACATGCCCGGTTAGCACGCAAAGTTAGAGATTAAAATCAGCTGTTGGTCGTTCGAAGAAACTTTCAGCGGGAGTGGGGCAACACGGCAAAACACGAGTGTCACGAGCCGTTGAATTTATAGCCAACGCCCTTGACAGTAGCGATGTAATCTTCACCGATCTTTTCTCTGACCTTGCGAATGTGAACATCCACGGTACGAGCTACGACATATACATCCGTGCCCCATATATGCTGCAACACCTCATCTCTGCTCAGGACCTTGTTTGGGTTCTGAGCCAGGAAATAAAGTAATTCAAATTCCTTCTTCGGAAGACTGATTTCCTTGCCATTAACGGTGACTGTATAGCTCGTGCGATCGATTTTCAATCCCTCAACTTCGATCCGTCCCGTTGGCGGGGCGAGTTTCTGGTCACGGCGGAACACCGCGTTAATCCGGCTCAACAGAGCGCGGGGCTTTATGGGTTTCGTAATGTAGTCGTCGGCGCCAACGTCGAACGCCGCTACTTCGGAGTATTCTTCCGACCGCGCTGTGAGAAAGATTATAAAAGTGCCCTGGACCTCCGGAATCTCCCGCAATCGTCTGCAGGTCTCCACTCCATCCATTTCCGGCATCATAATATCGAGTAAGACCAGGTCGGGATGAAACTTTCTGGCTGTTTCCAGTGCCTTGACACCGTTCACCGCCGTTTCCACCTGGTACCCCGCTTTCTCGAGATTGTATTTCAATAACTCCAGAATAGGCTCTTCATCATCCACCACAAGCACTTTCTGCCTCTGCTTGTTTGCCATAGAACGTTGTTTGATCCAAAGGTAACGTACAATATACGTGTTTAAAACCAGATCACGCTTTGTTAACAATTCCTTAATGCTGTCTGTTCCTTCCAGGTGGCCGGCTAAAGAAACGGATATTTTTCACTCATGTATCCGATATAAGCCTTGAGATCTCCGCCGAACCGCTGTTGCCATTCGTTCAGCAAGTCGCCCTGTTGTGACTGGTACCGTATAAAATTCATAAAGTAGGCATTGTTGGGAAGCTTCTCCTGAAAACGCGCGGAAGGCTTCGTGGTGTTTGCACGAAGTGACAACGTATCGAGAGACTGGACAATATCCTGGATCAGTTGCTCTTTACGCCGCGATTTTACACTGACTGATTCACGCTCATCAAACGTGCTATACAAACTGTCGAGACTCTCCGCACCGCGCAACATGTGACCGGAAAATTTCGTATAGTCGCTGTCTTCATTGATATAGGTAAGATACTCATCCGAGTCAGGCCCGTAATAGGATAAGAGGAATTCCTCCGCGCCACGGTCGCCGATGAATGACGCCAGGTTCTCGTTGAAGTCGATACTGTCTTTCACAAAGATAGTGGCGTGAGACATTTCGTGGATGATCAGGCTGGCCAGGTCGCCTTCGCCTTTGCTGAGCATTTTGCTGAGAATAGGATCGGTAAACCATCCCAGCGTAGACCACCCCCCGGGATTGCGAACGGCGACGTCCCACCCTTCATTCTCAAGCTCACCCTTCAGCGCGATCGCTTTCGCCTTGTCGAAAAATCCCTTGTAGGGAACTGACCCTACCACGGGAAACCTCCACTCCTTTGCCTTCAGCCGAAAGGGTTCGCTTGCCATCACTACCCACATTATCTCCTCCCCCTTCTGATCGTAGAGCGTCTTGTAGTTCTTCGTGTCTTTCAGGCCGAGCGAATCGATGGCATACCTCCTGACGCGATTGATTAACCGAAGCTTTTGCTTCAGTGAGTCGGGAAACGACGGCGACGCCAGGTATTCTTCAACCGGCTGTGCGTTCCACACGATTTTCAGTTGACCGCGACCCTGTTCGATGCCGTATTTGAGGAGTTCCCAGTGCACCACAGCGGCCGTAAGAATAACAACAACTCCCACTACAGCAACGCGTTTTATGATCTTTCGGATTCCTGGCATTTGGTATAAACTTGACTAACCAACCGGTTATTATTCTGGCGAATATAAAGCTTTCTCCGCCTCCGCTAAAGCTGAGCTGGATACGATCCGTACCTTGCAGGGGTTCGTGAATTATGGCCCTGTACGGAATTCCGGATCAGGAAAGATTTGTGACACCAATTGACATTGTTCGTTTTTAATTTTGTAGCGTTGTCGTAATTTAATCCGTGGTTCCCGCACAGGAATACGCGCTGCTGGCACAGTGGCTTTGGCGGATTCGGAGACAGAAAATTGTATTAAACGCTAACCAGAAATAACAACCTCATGAGCGAAGCAAAGGAAAAACTTAAAGCGCTGCAACTAACCATCGACAAACTTGAAAAGGCATATGGTAAGGGCACTGTAATGAAATTGAGCGACGAGAAGGTAATGGACATACCCTTTATTCCTACCGGGTCGTTGGGACTGGATATTGCGCTTGGCATTGGCGGCATACCGCGCGGAAGGGTCACGGAGATCTATGGCCCGGAATCATCGGGTAAGACAACGCTCACCATGCACTGTATCGCAGAAGCGCAGAAACGCGGGGGACTGGCGGCATTCATAGACGCTGAACACGCATTCGATCGATCATATGCCGAAAAACTGGGTATCGATACCGAGAACCTGCTGATATCGCAGCCCGACAACGGCGAGCAGGCTTTGGAAATCGCCGATCATCTCATTCGTTCAGGCGCTATCGACATCATTGTCATCGACTCGGTAGCAGCGCTTGTGCCGAAGGGAGAACTTGAAGGTGAAATGGGCGACAGCAAGATGGGACTCCAGGCTCGCCTCATGTCTCAGGCCCTGAGAAAGCTCACCGGCACCATAAGCAAGACCGGATGTGCCTGTATCTTTATCAATCAGCTGCGTGAAAAAATCGGTATCATGTTCGGAAACCCCGAAACCACCACCGGCGGTAATGCATTGAAGTTCTACGCATCCGTACGTCTTGACATTCGCAGGATCGGTCAGATCAAGGAAAGCCCCGACGATATCACCGGCAACAGGGTCAAAGTGAAGGTAGTGAAGAACAAGGTCGCACCTCCGTTCAAGGTCGTAGAGTTTGACATCATGTACGGCCGGGGAATTTCAAAAGCCGGAGAAATCATCGACCTCGGCGTTGAACTTGATATCGTTCAGAAGTCAGGATCATGGTTCTCTTATGGCGGCAACAAACTCGGCCAGGGACGCGATGCGGTTAAAAGCCTGATCGAAGACAACCCAGAACTGATGGAAGAACTTGAGAAAAAGATCAAGGAAAAAGTTATGGGTACCGAGCCGAAGGCAGTGGTAGAGGAGAGTCAGTAGTAGTGGTCGGTGGTCGGGTGGATCAGGAAGCTCTGATCGCTGTTACGGGGTCTAGTCTTGCGGCCAGGGCGGCGGGAATAATCCCGGAAACCAGTCCGATGGTCGTAGACACACCTATACCCAGCACTATATTGTCCAGGGTGAGCGTGACAACAAGGTTTCCTAACTGAATAAAGGTTACCAGGTAGACGAGCGCGAGGCCCGCCAGGCCTCCTATGAGGCTTAAGAAAATTGCTTCAAACAGAAACTGAAAGAGAACGAAGTAGTTTTTCGCGCCAAGCGATTTCTGAAGTCCAATGATGCTGGTGCGCTCCTTCACAGAGACGAACATGATATTGGCAATTCCGAATCCACCCACGAGTATAGAAAATCCGCCGATGATCCAACCCGCCAGGCTTAAGACATCGAATACTCCACTGATCATGGTGATAATCGCTTCCGGCCGGTTCATCGCAAAATTATCTTTCTCCGCCGGTCGCAGTCCACGGCGCGCACGCATCAGGCCGCGAACTTCGTTTTCCAACTCCACCAGACCGAGATCTGTTTCGTGGCCCCTGATCCCGATTCGCGATGTAATCTCATTCCACCGTCCCGTCCCTGTCTGGTACACGCGCCGAAACGCGTTGTAAGGAATGATGACGTTGTAATCGTTCGTGGGTGTGCCCATAAAACTCTGCCCCTCCTTGCCTATCACGCCGATTACTATGTATTTGAATCCTTTGACCTTGACTTCCTTGCCGATCGCATCTTCGCCGTTGGGAAAAAGCGCGTTGGCAATCTCATGGCCAATGATCGCTATATTCCTCCCTGATCGCACTTCTTCATCCGTGGGATAGCGCCCCCGCACAAGTTCTATCGGAAACAAGGTATTATAACCCAGCGATCCTCCAAGCAGATTTGCCTCACCGATACTGTTATTGTCGCGCTTGACGACCACACCTCCGCGAGACGCAAAAATGGTCATTCCATTCTGGTGGCGGAGGTTAGCCTGCAGGAACTGGTATTCCCGGTAAGATGCATTAGGGCGGCGCCAGTATTCCCACCACCGGTGTTCACCGTCTTCTTCGGGCATGAACTCCCATTTCTCGACATAGATCACACCGGTTCCCAGGAAATCCAGACTGTCTTTGATGTTTTTCTCCAGTGAATCAACCAGTGTGAGTACCGTGATCACAGCGAAAATCCCAACGGTTACCCCGAGCAGCGACAGAATTGTCCGCAGCAGATTCGACCGGAGCGCTTTCCAGGCGAAGCTAAAACTTTCAAAAATCTGCCGAAGAGTCTTCATTCAGGGATTAAACGATGATATCCAAAAATAGTTGGTCGCGCCGACCGACTGCGTTCGCGAATAAAACTAAAATACCCAACCATTCTTCGTAAATGTAAAATATTGCCTTATTTTTGCAACCTTATTCAAAAATACCCTTCATTGGGCACATTCTGCGCATAAAAATATGAAGTTATCCGAATTCAAATTCGAGCTGCCCCAAACACTGATTGCCAACCGACCTGCCGAAAACCGCGATGAGTCACGTTTGATGGTCCTCCATAAAAACTCGGGGGAAATTGAACACAGGACTTTTAAGGATGTTGTCGAGTACTTCGATGAAGGGGATGTGCTGGTAGCGAACGACACAATGGTCTTTCCTGCCCGCCTTTATGGCCGCAAAGAAAAGACAGGCGCAAAGATCGAAGTTTTCCTGCTACGGGAACTCAATGCAGAAATGCACCTGTGGGATGTATTGGTAGACCCGGCACGCAAGATCCGCGTAGGCAACAAACTATATTTCGGCAATGGCGACCTGGTTGCGGAAGTCATTGATAACACAACCTCAAGAGGCAGAACTATCCGCTTCCTCTTCGATGGCGATTCTACAGCCTTTGACCGGGTAATTGAAACGCTCGGTGAAACACCCCTGCCTAAATACATCAAGCGCAAAGTTGAAGTTGACGACAAAGAGAGGTTTCAGACCATCTACGCAAAAAATAAAGGCGCAGTCTCAGCGCCGACTGCCGGACTGCACTTTACACGGCAACTCCTCAAACGACTTCAGATCAAGAGTGTGGAGATGACGTTTGTAACGTTGCATATCGGACTGGGAACATTTCGCCCGGTAGATGTTGAAGACCTGACCAAACACAAAATGGACTCAGAAAACTTCATCGTCACGAAAGAAGCGGTGGACAGGGTTAACAACGCCCTTGAAAACAAACGCCGGGTATGCGCGGTCGGTACTACTACCATGCGTGCGCTGGAGTCTGCCGTCTCCGCTAACAACCGTCTCAAGCCACGCGAAGGCTGGACTGACAAGTTCATCTTCCCTCCCTATGATTTCAAGATCTGCAATGCCATGATCACTAACTTCCACATGCCGGAGTCTACGCTCCTCATGATGGCAGCTGCCTTTGGTGGCTACGAACAGGTAATGGAAGCTTACAAGGTCGCCAAAAAGGAAAAATACAAGTTCCTTACGTACGGCGACGCGATGCTGATTATTTAGTTAGATGGTAAGTGGCCAGTCACACTGACTACCACCGACCAATGATTACCGACCTTGATGCACGACGAATTCGCTATCATAGTAGCCGGCGGCAAAGGCTTGCGTTTCGGCAGCGCTTTACCTAAACAATTCCTTGCTTTAAAAGGCATACCGGTGCTGTTCCATACCCTGGAGGCGTTTTACCGGTATGCTGAAAACATCCGAATCATCCTCGTGTTACCGGCCGACCAGGTCCCAACGTGGCACGAACTTGTCAAGAAGCACGATTACCGTAAACCGGTCGTCGTTCAGGAAGGGGGACCTACCCGTTTCCAGTCGGTCAGGCGCGGATTAGAGCTTGCTACCGGAGAGGGCTACGTTGCCATACACGATGGCGTACGTCCGCTGGTCTCGCCAGGCATCATCGCGGAATCATTCCGGCTGGCGCGTAAGCACGGCGCCGCCGTTGCTACCGTCCCGCTCAAGGAATCCCTCAGGCACACTCAGTCACCGTCTTCAACAAAAGCGGTCGATCGCAATGACTACCGGATCGTACAAACTCCCCAGACCTTTAAGCTTTCACTGATACACAAAGCGTACGAAATCGCGGAGGCGGATGACCTCACAGACGATGCGAGTGTGGCAGAACGCGCCGGGTTCCCCGTGGTTCTTTTTGAAGGCAGTTACCGGAATATCAAGATCACCTCGCCGGAAGATCTTTCTATCGCGGAGGCACTCATGCATCTTCGCTGAAGGCCATTGCCCTCATCCCGGCCAGCTTATCCACGCCGTCATTTATTGTCTGGAATACAGATAGCTCATTGCCGACTCCCCATCCTTCAGGCCGGATGAGAATACGGAGAGCGGGAAAATCGGATATTACGCCAATTCCGGAGGGAATGTTCTTATGATCGGATTAATACTCGTCTTCGTTGAAGAAGAAGTCTTCTTTTGTGGGGTAGTCGGGCCAGATTTCTTCGATGCTTTCATACGGCTGTCCGTCGTCCTCCAGTTCCTGGAGATTTTCGACGACTTCCAGAGGCGCACCGGAGCGGATAGAATAGTCGATCAATTCATCCTTTGTTGCCGGCCAGGGGGCATCTTCCAGGTAAGAGGCAAGTTCAAGTGTCCAGTACATGCTAGTGGTCCTCCTTTATATTTTCCGCAAAAATAAACTTTAATTGAACAAAACAAACAGCGTTTTTTCCTATTTAGTTACAGGGTCCGCGAATCAAAAAAAGTTCGTTTTTATATGAAATAATAAGCAAAAATGTAACCGTGCTTATTCCCCTTCACGGAAGTTATTTGCCATATTGCGCCAAATCCGGCAATTAAGTGAATCCAACGACTCCTGGAGCGACCGGACCATTCTGAAATCAAATTTTCCATGGCTGACGAAAAGATCATTTTCTCCATGACGGGTGTCAGTAAGATATACCCGCCGAGTAAACAAGTTCTAAAAGATATCTATCTCTCGTTCTTTTACGGAGCCAAGATCGGTGTGCTTGGTTTGAATGGATCGGGAAAATCTTCACTACTTCGCATTATTGCCGGTACAGACAAAGAATTTCAGGGGGAAGTTGTTTCCGACCTCAGCTTCAGTGTTGGTTTACTCGAACAAGAGCCCAGCCTCGACAAGAGCAAGACAGTCAGGCAGGTCGTTGAGGAAGGCGTTCAGGAAACCATGGCACTGTTGAAGGAGTTTGAGACAATCAACGAAAAATTCGCTGACCCCGACGTACTGGAGAACCCGGATGCGATGGATAAGCTGATTCAGAAACAAGGGGAGATCCAGGAAAAGCTCGACGCCACAGGGGCATGGGAAATTGATCACAAGCTCGAACGGGCGATGGACGCATTGCGCTGTCCCCCGCCCGATGCGGGAATCGAACACCTGTCGGGTGGCGAGAAACGCCGGGTTGCGCTTTGTCGCTTACTATTACAAGAACCCGATGTTCTGCTGCTGGACGAACCAACCAACCACCTCGACGCCGAATCGGTGCATTGGCTGGAGCAACACTTGAAGCAATACAAGGGAACCGTGATCGCGGTTACCCACGATCGGTATTTCCTCGATAACGTGGCCGGGTGGATACTCGAACTCGACCGTGGTGAAGGAATTCCCTGGAAAGGAAACTACTCTTCGTGGCTTGACCAAAAGCAGAAACGATTGGCACAGGAAGAGAAGTCGGAATCAAAACGCCAGAAAGCTCTCGAGCGGGAACTCGAGTGGGTACGGATGAATCCAAAGGGCAGGCATGCCAAAGGAAAAGCGCGGTTGAGTAACTACGAGAAATTGCTGAGCCAGGAAACACGTGAAAAGGAAGAAAAACTCGAGTTGTTTATTCCGCCAGGTCCGCGACTCGGAAATAATGTCATCGAAGCAAAAGGCGTATCGAAGGGATACGGCGACAAGCTGCTGTACGAAAACCTGACCTTCTCACTTCCGCCGGCTGGTATTGTCGGCATTATCGGTCCCAACGGAGCTGGTAAGACCACCCTGTTCAAGATGATCACCGGAAAGGAAAAACCCGATGAAGGGACATTTGAGATCGGGGAAACCGTAAAGATAGCCTACGTCGACCAGGAACACGACGACCTTAAACCGGAAGAGACCGTATGGCAGGCTATCAGCGGCGGTAACGAACTCATCGAATTCGGCGGACGCCAGCAAAACTCCCGTGCATACGTGGGGAAATTCAACTTCAACGGCAATGATCAGCAGAAAAAGATAAGGGAACTGTCTGGCGGGATGAGAAACCGCGTACACCTGGCCATCGCCTTGAAACAGGGCGGTAACCTGCTTCTGCTCGATGAGCCGACCAACGACCTCGATGTGAACACTCTTCGCGCGCTCGAGGAAGCGCTGGAAAATTTCGCCGGCTGTGCTGTCATCATTTCGCATGACCGGTGGTTCCTCGACCGGGTATGTACGCACATCCTCGCTTTCGAAGGCGATTCGCAGGTCTACTGGTTTGAAGGAAGCTTTAGCGAATACGAAGAAAACAGAAGGAAACGGCTCGGCGACGAT
The DNA here is from genome assembly GCA_964493505.1 of uncultured Roseivirgaceae bacterium. Taxonomy (GTDB): domain Bacteria; phylum Bacteroidota; class Bacteroidia; order Cytophagales; family Cyclobacteriaceae; genus Chryseosolibacter. Next base: position 180,273 of record CAZBNP010000004.1, on the reverse strand, counting down.
CAGCCTCACAGGATCAAGTACAAGAAACTTGTTAAGTAGGCGCGTTCCTGGCTACGGACGGGTTTTCCATCGCTCGTGCATCCACACCCACTGATCGGGATGTTCACGGATCGTTTGCTCAATAAAACCCGTCAGAACCTGTGTATTGTAGACAACATCTTCATCCTCGTTGTCCGTCACACGCATCGGAATTTCGGGTAGAAGGTGCATGTGCTGCAAGTTATCGGCGCCCAGGTATATGTAGGTCGGTATGATCGCCGCTCCCGTCTTCATCGCGAGGATAGTAGCCCCTGCCGGAGTAGCAGCCTTCATTCCAAAAAAATCGACAAAGACGGTTTTTACCTTCGTATCCTGGTCTATGAGCAAAGCAACCGATCCGCCCGACTTCAGTACCTTCAGCATCCGGAAGGTTTCCTTTCCCCGTGAAATAGCAACAGCGCCGTGCAAATTCCGGTAGTTCCACAGCAGATCGTTCAATCGTTTGTCTTTAAGCGGCGTACCGATAATGTTGGGATCAAGTCCCCGCATCGCCATGTTGGTGACCTGGAGATCAAATGCTCCCAGATGACAGGTGAGGAAGATGACACCCCTGCCCTTCGCGCGCGCTTCCTCAAAATTCTCCAGTCCGTGGGTTACAAGAAATTCCTCCAGTTGAGCAAGGTTCGCAATTTTTGCGCTTCGCATGATCTCGCCAGCATTCTTACCCAGCATGGTGAAGTTTCGCCGCGCCAGTTGTCTTACCTCGCTTTCAGACTTTTCAGGATATGCCATGCGCAGATGATTGCGCGTCAGCCGGCGCGTTCGCGGGACAAAATACCAGGCAATGGTGCCCAGCGTTCCACAAATAGCCAACCACATAGTTCGTGGCAACAAGCCTGAAATCCAGATCATGGCACGCAGTAACCAGTACACAACGGTGTACCGAACAGACCTGCGAAACGATTTTAGACGCGACATGACTGCGAAGATATATATTATATATTTATGCCGTCGTCTAACGGCACGAGGGCGTGAATCGTACATTATATATATTACGCTGAACCATGAAGACATTATATCTCGTCAGACATGCGAAATCCAGTTGGGGCGATCCCTCTCAGGATGATTTCGACCGGCCTTTGAACGACCGCGGCATTCAGGACGCGCCCCGCATGGCAATAAAATTGCAGGAACGGGAGATCAGCCCGGACCTGCTGTTGTCGAGCCCGGCAAAACGGGCGCTCTCTACTTGTACGCTGATGGCAGAAACCCTGGGATACCCCGCCACCCATATCAAAACCGATCAAAGGCTGTATCACGCATCGGATGAAACCTTGCTCACCATTGTACACGAACTGCATGACACCAATGATTCTGTGATGGTGTTCACTCACAACCCGGGGATCACTGATTTCGTGAACCACCTGTGCGCTCACGGGGTGACAGACAACGTACCCACCTGTGGCGTCGTCTGTCTGAAGCTACCGGTTGCCTCCTGGAAAGATGTTGCCTGGGGAAAGAATCATGTCGAATTCTACGACTATCCAAAGAAATAAAATCAGAACCCTACACTTCCGCCTATTCCTAATCCATTCCTGGCTGCGTTTGCGAACATCCTGTCCACTCTCGCTTTAGCGCTAATCCAGCCAGGGCACAATATCCCACACTCTCTTCTTCAAAACACCCCACTCGACAAAGCGGTATCCCACCAGCACCTTGAGCATACTGTTATTGTTTGAGAAGTTCATGTCGGCTACCCGCACGTTGCTTCCCTGTGAGACGAAACTGATCCCGCCGAAGAGTCGCTCGCCATTGTATCCGATGGCGACGCGTGCACCAAAAAAAGAATTGATCGTAATATCGTGCCGCATCGGCGCAGGGCCTTCAACGTCGTAATTAATCCAGTGGTGCGCCGGCCCGAAAGCCAGCATGGCATTCACGAAGAAATTATTGTAAGTCAGGGTGTAGGTGTAGCCCGGGGCGATACTGAATGTCGTGTAGCGCAATCGCGTAAAGTCAGCCTCGCTCCCGAAGTCGACCTTCCTGTCGCTCTTGACGATAGACGAATCCGCGGCCACCCTGAAAGTAGATAGCGTACCCAGCACAACCACCGATCCCCTCCTCGACCGTTGTCGTTCCGAAAAATTATAAGAAGAGCGGTAGGAGAATTTCTGACTATTAAAAACATAGTGACCTGTAAGCCCGAATTTCTTAGTGACAATATCCGGACGCTGAGGTACGGGGTCCGCATCCGAAGATCGATTATCCACTATATAGAACCCCGAGTATTTCTGAATAAAAGCGTCAACACCCCACCCCTTCGCCAGCACGTTCAACTGAAGATCGCGGGCATGAGACTTACCATACCGTTCAATACTTTGCTGCCTTAGTGGAATGGCAAATGCGAGATCAATACCGAGTTCAAAGACGTACATCCCGAGTCCAAAACTGTAGGTGTTGTTAGGACGATACGTCAATACAGCACTGCGATCGGGCTTTGCCAGCTCGAAATTAAGACGGCGCCGCTTGAGCACCGGATAAAGAAAAAAGTACTCTGGAAACCCTTTGATATATTGCTGACGAACGGAATCCCGGTCGTCCTTCATCTCCTCCTTCGCGATCCCGCCGGCGGAATCCGGGTTCTGTGCCTTTGCGGAATTCGCAAACACCACGAGAGCAAGGATAATTAACCATCCCTCCGGCCGCCACTTCGCGTCGCGATGACAATGCGAATTCCCAACGTGCCGATCATTAAAGGATATATTCACTGAGATCCTTGTTCTTTACAAAGCCGCTCAATTTTTCTTTTACCATTTCCGCATCTACCGTAACCTGAGAGTGCGCAGGGATCTTGTCGGGAACGTCGAACAACAGGTCATTCAACAACTTACTCATCACTGTGTGCAACCTCCGGGCGCCGATATTCTCCACGTCGGTATTTATAACGAAGGCGGTATTCGCAATTTCTTCTATCGCGTCATCTGTGAAGGTGATCTGAACACCTTCAGCGTCAAACAATGCCTGATATTGTTTCGACAACGCGTTTTTTGGCTCGCTCAGTATCCTGACAAAATCCTCCCGTGTAAGGTTGTTAAGCTCAACGCGGATAGGGAACCGCCCCTGTAATTCCGGAATGAGGTCAGAAGGTTTCGCTATGTGAAACGCGCCGGCCGCCACGAAAAGCACATGGTCGGTCCTGATCACCCCGTATTTGGTATTCACCGTACTCCCTTCAACAATCGGAAGGAGGTCACGTTGCACGCCTTCACGGCTTACGTCCGGACCTCCACCGCCTTTTTTATGTCCGGAGGCGATCTTGTCTATTTCATCAATGAAGATGATACCGGCATCTTCCGCGCGCTGAATCGCTTCCTCTTTCACCTCATCCATATCGATCAGTTTCGCCGCTTCTTCTTCGAGCAATATCGCGCGCGCCTCGGCTACCGTGACCTTCCGTTTTTTTGGCTTCTTCGGCATCATGCCGTTGATCATCTCCTGAAGGTTCATCATCGAAACCTCATCCATCATACCTGCGCCTACCATCCCGACGTTCGGCCCCGACGATCCTTTGATGTTTATCTCGATCTTGCGTTCCTCCAGTTCACCCCGACGGATCTTCTCTCTGAACAGGGTGCGGGTCCTTTCGTTCAACTCATCATCGGATGCAGGCATGTCCGATCCGGCGTGTCCCACCCCGGCGGAAGACCGCGTGGCCGTTCCCTTCAACGGAGGAATCAGCGCATCCAGGATGATATCCTCGACGATCGCCGCGGCCTTCTCCTTTACCTCCTCCTTCTTTCGCGCTTTCACCAGGTTCACCGACTGGTCTACGAGATCACGTACCATGCTTTCAACGTCACGCCCCACATAGCCGACTTCCGTGAACTTGGAAGCCTCCACCTTTACAAAAGGAGCATCGGCTATCTTCGCCAGCCGGCGTGCGATCTCTGTCTTACCCACGCCGGTGGCACCGATCATCAGGATATTGTTCGGAACGATCTCACCGCGAATTTCGGATTTTACGTTCATACGCCTCCACCTGTTCCGCAAGGCGATCGCCACGTTTCGCTTGGCATCGTACTGTCCGATAATGTACTTATCAAGTTCAGCCACTATCTCTTGTGGCGTTAGGTATTTCGAATCCATCATATCTCAATTCTTTGTTCCTCCGTAGAGGATACGCCGGGGTCCGGGTTTGAAAAAATTAGTAAATTCCGCGTTGGGTCACTTTCCGTATTCCTGAAGAACGCAATCATGATCAGCTTTGAGCGTAATGCTGAACCCGCGGTTCCGTCAGCGCAAAAGTCATCGACCTCGAAACTTTCTCTTTCAGCAGTGCCACTTTCAGAACATCATCTACCGTTTCGACGAAATAAAAAGTAAGTCCTTTTAGATACTGTTTCTCGATTTCATCGATGTCGCGTTTGTTCTTTGCGCTAAGCACGATCTCACGGATTCCGCTACGCTTCGCCGCAAGTATCTTTTCCTTGATGCCTCCTACCGGCAATACTTTTCCACGAAGTGTAATTTCGCCCGTCATAGCCAGCTTTGATTTTACTTTGCGTTGCGTATAAATCGAAGCAAGCGAAGTAAACATCGTGATCCCTGCCGAAGGACCATCTTTCGGAACAGCGCCGGCGGGAACGTGAATGTGAAGGTCGTATTGCTGGAATACACGCGGATCAATATTGAGATTCTCCGCGTTAAACTTCAAATAGGAAAGTGCGGCCATGGCAGACTCCTTCATCACATCACCCAACTGCCCTGAAATGGTCAACGCCCCTTTGCCCTTGCTCAGGCTTGATTCTACAAAGAGAATCTCACCACCAACCTGTGTCCAGGCAAGGCCGGTAACTACGCCCGCAATCTCATTGCCCTGGTAAAGTTCCTCGTCGTGTATCTCGGCACCGAGGATCTTGCGTACTGTCGCTTCCGTTACAAGTTTATCATACTCCTCCTCCATCGCGACCGACTTGGCGATATTTCGCACGATCGTTCCGATTTTTCGCTCGAGGCTTCTTACACCTGACTCACGGGTATAGCTGCTGATAACCTTCGCGATAGCAGGCTTCGCAAACTTGACATGGGCGGACTTCAAACCGTGTTCCTTCAGCTGTTTCGGGATCAGGTGCTTCATCGCGATCTCCACTTTCTCCTCCTGCGTATAGCCCGTTACTTCGATGATCTCCATACGGTCGCGCAGCGCCGGATGAATGGTATCCAATGAGTTTGCGGTAGCGATAAACAGTATCTTCGAAAGATCGTAATCAACTTCGAGATAGTTATCGCCAAAGGTATTGTTCTGTTCCGGATCCAGTACTTCCAGCAACGCAGACGACGGATCGCCTCTGAAATCGGCCTTAACTTTATCTATCTCGTCGAGGATAAAAACCGGGTTCGACGACTGCGCCTTCTTGATGTTCTGCAATATTTTCCCCGGCATCGCACCGACGTATGTTTTTCTGTGACCACGGATCTCAGCCTCATCGTGAACGCCGCCCAGCGACATACGAATGTATTTTCGCTGCAACGCCTTGGCAATTGAACGGCCGAGGGAAGTCTTGCCTACACCAGGAGGACCGTACAAACAAAGTATCGGTCCCTTCATGTCCTTCTTAAGCTTCAATACCGCGAGGTATTCCAGAATTCTTGTTTTTACTTTTTCAAGTCCGAAGTGGTCGCGGTTGAGGATCCGCCGTGCCCGTTTAAGATCGAAATCATCATCCGTGTACTCTGACCAGGGCAGGTCGAGCATAAACTCTATATAGTTCATAGCTACCGGATACTCGGCTGCCATCGGGTTGATACGCATCAATTTCTCCAACTCTTTTTTGAAGTGTTCGGCCACAGCCTTCGGCCACTTCTTGCTCTCCGCGCGCTTTCTCAGCTTTTCAACTTCCTTATCAGGCCCATCATAGCCCAACTCGTCCTGCAACACTTTTATCTGCTGCCGCAGGAAGTAGTCGCGTTGCTGCTGGTCTATGTCCGTATGAACCTTCTTCTGTATCTCATGCTTGATCTCAAGCATCTGCACGTCACGCAGCATATACTGCAACAACAGCGTACCGCGTTCAGTGAGATTGTGCGTCTCCAGTATCTTCTGCTTGTCAGCAACATCTACATTGAGGTTGCTGGCGAGGAAGTGAACGAGAAACGACATGCTCGCGATATTGTCAAGCGCTACCTGCGCCTCTTGCGGGATCTCGGGGTTAAGTTTGAGTATCTTCAGCGCAGCGTCTTTGAGAGACTGAACAAGCGCTTTCGCCTGCTTGCCGTTGATATTAAGCACCGGCTCGATCAGTAAGTCTACCCGTGCCGTCAGATAGGGTTCTTCCTGAGTAAATTCGCCGATGTTAAAACGGTTCTTACCCTGAATAATGATCGTCGTGTTGCCGTCAGGCAGTACCAGCATTTTGATGATCCTGGCTACAGTCCCGGTACGATACAGCTCGTCAATGGAAGGCTCTTCGGCCTGAGGGTTCTTTTGTGCCACCACACCGATAATACGGTTTCCCTGGTAAGCCTTCTTCACCAGTCTTATCGACTTCTGCCTTCCGACGGTGATGGGGATCACCACTCCCGGAAACAGGACGGTATTCTTGATCGGTAGTATCGACAGTTCTTCGGGCAGATCTTCCGGCTTCAGATCACTCTCCTGTTCGGGATTGATCATCTGAATCAGGTCATCTGACTCCTCCTGAACTAATTGTATTGCCAACGTTTTGAACATGTTTTATGGATGTCAGTTTGACACGACAAGTGTATAATTGATAGTTTTTTGAGTAAAGGGATACTTGGACAATAGTAGTGCCAGTGGAGTTGTAAAAGAAGTAAAATTGTGACAACTTTAATGTGTACGCGCTACTTATTAACGCCCCAGGTTCAGTGAAAACCTATTTTTTAATCGCAATAACAGCCTTTTCCTTTCTCTTTTCTTCACCCGCCCAGGCTCAGAAGAAAAAGACGAAGTTCAAAAGCGGGGGTGTCGTACAATTGGACGACAGCCTGACAAGCTACAGCCAATCTGACATCTTTATTTTTCCGAATATCAACAAACTTCGATTCTATAGTCAGGAAAAAGAGCTCGGCCGCATAAACCAACTGGAACGGGCAGGGGCATCCCGGGAATTATATACCGCCATCCGGGCGTATGTCAGCAATTTCGGAATTGAGAACTTCTCAACCAACACCAACCTGCTCTGGAAACTGGCCAGATTATCGGAACAATTCGGCCAGTCTGGCGAAGCAATACTCCTCTACAAGCTGGCGCTTAAGCATTCGCGGAAGCAAACCGACGTTCAAAATATACGCCGCGAATATGACAGCATTGCTACCGAAAAAGCGGAAGACTATGTTCCGCTCGCTCAATACTACGAACTTGTGGAGTACCGAAAAGAAATTGACACGCTGCGGCCGCCGCAAGGTGTCCTGGTAAGGATGGGCGACTGGGTGAACTCCGACAAAGCTGACTACGGCCCCACCATAGGAAACCGGGACGATCTCCTGCTCTTCACCTCCAAGCGAAATGCGTTGATGACAATTGAACGTACCTATAACGAAGATCTGTTCTTTACCACTTCGGAGGATGGACAATGGATGGATGCCCAACCGTTGAAGACCATCAACACCGCCTATAACGAAGGATCGGCATGCCTCAGCAAAGACGGGAAGACACTGTACTTCGCCCGCTGCAATTCACCGGATTCATTTGGGAACTGTGATATTTTTCAGGCGACACTCACCCCCGATAGCGTGTGGAGCAATGTGCGGAATCTCGGCACGAATATCAATACCGTCTCCTGGGACTCTCACCCGTCTTTATCTCATTCCGGCGATACCCTGTTCTTCGCATCCGACCGGCTGGGAGGCTTTGGATTATCAGACATCTACTTTAGCGTGAAGGATGCTGATGGAAAATGGCAAAAGGCCGTGAACATCGGCCCTATCATCAATACACGCGACAGTGAAGTCAGCCCGTTCTTCCACCGCCGCTACAATGTCCTCTATTTCAGCTCCGATGGCCATCCCCTTACGTTCGGCGACTTCGATATCTTCAAATCATACCGCCAGGAGACAAACTGGGGCGAACCCAAAAACATCGGCCCCCTGGTCAACGGTCCCGGCAGCGAGTACTACTTCACTATTGACTCGGAATCAAGCCAGTTATTCTACGCGCGATCTGACGAGCACGATATCGAAAACCTCGACTTGCATACTTTCCCCGTACCGATGGAAGCACAACCAACGGCAGTTGCACAGCTCAAAGGTTCCTTGATAAACTCACAAACAAAGAAACCATTTACGGGAATCGTATCCATTATTGACATGGACAAAGGCGTTGAAGTGGCTCCGAAATTCCTGCGTGACGACGGCTCGTTCGACTTCGAACTGATCAACAAAAGAAACTACCTGCTTATCATTCAGGGGGAAGACTTCTTCCGTATTGAAGAGCTTTTCTTCATGGATGGAAACACCGAGATGCACCGCGAAACAGATCCGATAGAAAGCAAAATCGCTTTCAGCTCGTTGGAATTTGAGAACGGTAAATCGGATATTCTGCCAATCATGCATCCTGACCTTAATAAACTTGCTGACTTCATGATCGATCATCCTGATTTCGCATTGCACATTTCAGGACACACCGACTCACAGGGAAGCGAAGAATCCAACCTGCGTCTTTCACAGGCCCGCGCTGACGCGATCAAAGCATATCTTATCTATGAGTTCAGGATTGAAGCTGCGCGGATCAGCGCAACCGGTTTCGGAAGCGCCCGCCCGCTTGTAGAGGAAAACAATGATGCCGACAGAAAACTGAATCGACGCGTGGAATTCGATATCGACCGGAATGGTCGGTAATCAGTAGTAGCTACGGAAACATCTTGATGATATCATTGGCGAAAATAAATACCATCAGACAAAGCAGGAATACCATTCCCACCTTCTGTGCTGTTTCCAAAAACTTGTCCGATGGTTTACGTCGTGATATGATCTCGTATGAAAGGAACATCACGTGACCTCCGTCAAGTGCCGGAATAGGCAGCAGGTTCATAAACGCAAGCACGAGAGACAGCACGCCGGTTAGTGACCAGAATCGTTCCCAATTCCACTCCACTCCAAACGCCTGCATAATGCCCAACGGACCGGACAATGATTCCTTTGGAGAAAGTGCGCCGGAGATGATCTTCCCAAACGCCTTGATCTGCACCGCCAGCGTCGTGAATGCCCGCTCTGTGCCTAGCGGAATAGACTCTATCAAGCTGTAGCTGATTCTCCGCTCCGCTTTCTCAAAAAACTCTTTAGAACTCCTCGCGACCACGCCGAGGACATTCTGACCTTTGAAATCATGTGTAAACGTCAGTACCTCGCCCGCCCGTCGTACAGTAACGGTAAGTACATCAGTGTCGGTGGATTTGATAAAGGTTGATACCTCGTCGTAATAGGTAATCGGCGTTCCATTCATTGCCATAATCTGATCGCCCGCCTCGATCCCCATCTGATCGGCTACCGATTCAGGCTGGGTCTGAGAGATCACCGGAGGATACCGGTAGAATATGAAATTACCGGCTGCCTCTTTTTTATTGAATTTCTGAATGAAATCGGGAGGAATGGGAAGCGTGATCAACTCACCGTCGCGTTCAACAGTATAAGATGCATTGGTTGCAAGAAGAGTCTCGGGATGGATGAGATCTTCGAGATACTCGTAGTCGCGACCGTTTACCTGAACGATTTTATCTCCTGTTCTAAGACCAATTTCTTCGCCTACGGCGCCGATCTGAAATCCGCCGTTCGCATTCACCACATCTTTCAGGATGTAAGTGTCACCGAAGGTGAAAGTAATACCGATAAAGATCAGGATCCCCACCACCACGTTGACAAATATTCCGCCCAGCATAACAATGAGTCGCTGCCAGGCTGGTTTTGCCCGGAACTCCCACGGCTGCGCAGGCTGTTTCATCGCCTCGGTATCGAGCGATTCATCGATCATCCCCGATATTTTCACATATCCGCCCAGGGGTATTGCGCTGATAGCATACTCCGTTTCGCCTTTGCGGAATGACCAAAGCTTGGGCGGGAAGCCGATCGAAAACTGTTCGACCCGCATACCGAAGTATTTTGCTGCAAGCAAGTGTCCAAACTCGTGAACAGCAACCAAAAAAGAGAGGCTCAACAGCAGTTGAGCAACCATGATCATCCAGTCAAAACTCATTGTATACCTTGTAAATTTCCTTTTTTTATCGTCTCCAGCGCTATCACGCGCGTTTCCCGGTCAGTTTCCACATAGTCTTCGTACGTGGGATTTTCTATAAAAGCCATTTTGGTCATACAATGTTCCACAACGGTTGACATTTCTAAAAAACCTACCTGTTCATTCAAAAACGCGGCTACGGCCACTTCATTAGCAGCATTGAGCACACAGGGCATGTTTCCACCCCGGTCTAATGCCTCAAAAGCCAACGCAAGATTACGAAAAGTTTCCGTATCGGGCTTTTCAAAGTTCAGCGCCGGATACTTCCGGAAATCGAATCGCTCAAAGTCAGATCTGAGCCGGTCGGGGTAGGTCAGGGCATACTGTATCGGTAACCGCATATCCGGAAGTCCGAGCTGGGCCTTGATCGACCCGTCTTCAAACTGGACCATTGAATGGATGATCGACTGCGGGTGAACCACCACTTCTATCTGGTCGGCCCGCAAGCCGAACAACCACCGCGCTTCGATGACTTCCAGACCTTTGTTCATCAGCGTGGCCGAATCGATCGTAATCTTATCACCCATACTCCAGTTCGGATGCCGCAACGCCTCCGCTTTGGTGACGCCCACCAGCTCCTGCCGGCTCTTCCCCCTGAAGGGTCCTCCCGAAGCGGTGAGAATAATCTTTTCGATCTTGTTCTGGAACTCACCCACGATACACTGGAAGATAGCGGAGTGCTCGGAGTCAACGGGATATATGTTGACACCCTTCTCCCGCGCAAGTCCCGTGACCAGGCCACCCGCGACAACGAGCGTTTCTTTGTTCGCCAGGGCGACCGGCTTCCCGGCCTCGATAGCCTTTATGGTTGGGCGCAAGCCGGAGTAGCCTACCAATGCGGTCAGTACAATATCGATCGTCTCCATTTCCACAATCGAGGCGAGCGCGTTTTCGCCGGCGTACACTTTGACGCTTTCCCCGCTCAGCGCCTCCTTTAGCTTTTTATAGTGATCGGGGTTGCTGATCACCACTGCATTGGGCTGAAATATCTTCGCCTGCTCAATGAGCAATGACAAATTATTCTCAGCCGTGAGTACTTCAACCTGAAAGTATTCAGGATGCTGCGAAATCACTTCGAGAGCCTGGCGACCAATGGAACCGGTAGATCCCAGAATAGCAATATTTTTTTTACGAGTCAAAAGATCTTCGGTTTGGGGATACGGTGTAATGACTTAGTTTTTCTTCAGCAATTGCGTTAATATCCTTTTTGCAGCTTCGGTAACTACCGTTCCCGGCCCAAAGATAAATGAGGTGCCCTGTGTGTACAGGAAATCGTAATCCCGTTCGGGAATAACCCCCCCCGCCACTACCATGATGTCGGGTCGGCCTATTTCCCCCAGCGCTTTGATCAACTCCGGAATGAGTGTTTTGTGTCCCCCGGCAAGTGTTGAGGCACCCACGATGTGCACATCGTTCTCCGCCGCCTGCCTCGCAACTTCCGCCGGCGTCTGGAAGAGCGGACCGATATCCACGTCGAAACCGAGATCGGCAAATCCGGTTGCAATCACCTTGGAGCCGCGATCATGGCCATCCTGCCCCATCTTGGCGACGAGAATACGCGGGCGTCTTCCTTCGCGTGAAGCAAACGCATCCGATAGCTTGCGCGCACTCGTAAAATCATCGGCATCTTTCATTTCAGCCTGGTAAATACCTGCAATTGATCGCACTGTGGCCTGATATCGTCCGAAGACTTTTTCCATTGCAGTGGATATCTCTCCGAGGGTTGCCCGTTTTCTCGCGGCAACAATTGCCGCTTCGAGCAGGTTGCCTCCGGAAGCCGCAGCCTTCTCAATCTCTGCAAGCGCTGCATCAACCTCCTTTTGATCGCGCCTTTGCCTCAGCTCCTCAAGACGACGAACCTGTTCCTCCCTCACTGAAGTATTGTCTACTTCAAGGATATCAAAATCTGGTTTTTCGTCAGTTTTGTACTTGTTTACACCAACGATAACGTCCCTTCCGGAATCTATTTTCGCCTGTTTCGCCGCCGCGGCCTGTTCAATACGCAATTTCGGGATTCCCGTTTCTATCGCCCGGGTCATCCCGCCAAGTTCTTCGATCTCGCCTATTAACCTCCAGGCCTCGTTAGCGAGCTGCACCGTCAGCGATTCAATATAATGCGAACCACCGAAGGGATCAACCACACGCGTGACACCGGTCTGTTTCTCAATATACAGCTGCGTATTTCTCGCGATGCGCGCCGAAAAATCAGTGGGCAACGCTATCGCTTCGTCCAGTGAATTGGTGTGCAGTGATTGGGTACCCCCGAGCACGGCTGCCATTGCTTCCACGCAGGTTCGCGTCACATTGTTGTACGGATCCTGCTGTGTCAGACTCCATCCCGACGTCTGACAGTGCGTGCGCAACGCCATAGACTTCGGGTTGCGCGGATTGAAACGCCGCACGATGGTCGCCCATAACAAGCGCGCCGCCCTCATCTTTGCTATTTCAACAAAGAAATTCATTCCTATGCCCCAGAAGAACGAAAGTCGCGGAGCAAAATCGTCAATATCAATCCCTGCGTTTGTACCGGTGCGAAGGTATTCAAGCCCATCGGCCAGTGTGTACGCGAGTTCCAGGTCTGCGGGCGCGCCAGCTTCGTGCATGTGATAGCCACTTATGCTGATGGAGTTAAATCGGGGCATCTGCTTTGACGTGTACGCGAAGATATCAGCAACAATCCGCATCGATGGTCCCGGCGGATAAATATAGGTGTTGCGCACCATGAACTCTTTGAGAATATCATTCTGGATAGTACCACTGAGTTGCGACGGATTGACGCCCTGCTCTTCGGCCGCCACGATGTAGAATGCCATGACAGGAATAACGGCACCGTTCATCGTCATCGAGACCGACATCTTGTCAAGCGGTATTTGATCGAACAATACCTTTACATCGTCTACCGAATCAATGGCAACGCCGGCTTTCCCTACATCGCCGCTGACGCGCGGGTGGTCGGAGTCATATCCACGATGGGTGGCGAGATCGAATGCTACAGACAGACCGCGCTGGCCTTCGGCAAGATTCCGGCGGTAGAATGCATTGCTCTCCGCAGCGGTTGAAAAGCCCGCATACTGACGTATCGTCCACGGGCGCCGCGTATGCATTGTCGCGTATGGCCCGCGAAGGTAGGGAGGGATCCCCGCGGTAAACTGAGACAGCATATCGGCTTCATTGCTTTTGCCGGCTACCGACCCTTCCGGCGTGAATTCGTTGAAGGCTATCCTGGAAAAGTCAGGTCGTTTCATGCAGACTTCCATTTATGTTGAAACAATTCCCATGCTTTTCCTGCAATTGCATGAGTGATCGCGTCAATTGCCCAGGCACCCATCAGCGGATCGGGCTGGCGATCGAAAAAGGCTTCTTCCCTGAGAATTGTCGAGACATTTCTCGCGCAACGCGCCGCAAACGATGTCTCGCCATCGCCTTCAACCGTAAGCGCATTACAGCCACCCATCAGGGCACCCATAGAAGCGTATGTTGCTTTGATCATATTCTCGTGCGGACCAAACCCACCGTCGGCTACCCGCTGCGAACGCGCATGGACAAACAACTCGTGGCTTTGATAATCGTCGAATCCGTACACCCTGGCTACCTGGTACCACAATATCCTCAGGGCTTTGAATTTTGCGACATTCTCGAGCAATACTGCATTCACAGGCAGCGAAAACGCAACGGAGCGAAACACGGCTTCGGCACCGAATGCTTCCACCGCGCGTACGCCCTGCAGCAACGCATTGCTGAGCTCTTCCGCAGGCGACGATTCAGCGACCAGCAGCCCGAGTGCGCGAAACGGAACAGGCATCTGCAAAAAGAACGTGAGATCAGTTCCAACAGGAGGTCGCTCCCAGAAGAGGGTGCCGCTGATGTTTTCTGACCAGGAATGTTTTCCGATCATCTCTTGCAGCGAAGCCAAAAAAGATCTGTTCCCATCGATAAGGAAACCAAGATAGCAGTGAGGCCATTCGAGGCCGTTCAGGAGCCTGTTAGCGTCCACCTGCTGCCCCCTCACGTCAAACACAAGACCGTCAGCACCCTGCATGAGATGATCCAGCGCCAGCCGGTTTGCTTCGCTGACATTCTGAATTTCTACTACCGGCAGGTTCAGCCATTGCCGCGGCTTCTGCGATGCAAAGCTTCGCACAAACCGGAGTTCAGTTTCAGTGGTTGCGTCATAGTAAGGCCGAAATGAAATCTGATCCGCGCTGTGCCACGATAACGTTTCGAGTATTTCTTCGCCTCCAGTTTCCTTTGTTGCGATCTTTTTCCAGTCATCCAACGAGGATTTCTGGAAGAAACTTTGCAATTCGGCGTCAAACGAGGTTTCGTCCATCTTTAAAACAATTCAACTCAATTTTAACTAGTAATCCTCGCCCCGGTTGTATTTAATGGAAAAATAACGATACTAATTTTTTTTTCCAGAAAATCAAGAGGTACTACCTTGTTTTGATGTGGTCTTTTTTTACATCTTTGTCTCCCCTTCCTTCTTAAGGGTCATCAAACTTCAAGAATTCAGAGCTAAATGGAAGTAAGCTACGGCACGGTATGGAATGATTGTCTCGAAGTGATTCGAATAAATGTCGAAGGTGAAAACTTCAATACATGGTTCAAACCGATCGTTCCGCTTCGTGTTGAAGGCGATGTCCTTACTATTCAAGTCCCCTCCCAGTTTTTCTACGAATGGCTTGAAGATAATTATGTCAACGTATTAAAGAAAGCGATCCACACTGTATTGGGTCCGACCGGGCGACTTGAGTATTCCGTTGTCGTCGACAGCGGCAATCAGCAAACCCCACCGGTAGCGGTCAATTACCCTGCGAATGGCATCGGCAATCGCAGAGGTAGCGTAGGTACATCAGGCGCTTTTGGCTCCGATGACTACTCTCCGTTTGCGCTCAAAGCACTCAATCTGCAAAACGTCAATTCAAGGCTTAATCCGGCATATTCGTTCGACAACTTTGTAGAAGGTGACTGTAACCGGCTGGCGCGTTCTGCCGGCCTCGCGGTCGCGAAGAAACCCGGCGTAACGTCATTCAACCCGCTTATGCTTTACGGTGGCGTGGGTGTGGGAAAGACACACCTGGTGCAGGCCGTCGGGAATGAAATCAAGAACAATATGCCTTCAAAGGTGGTATTGTATGTCGATCAAAACGACTTCACCAACCAATTCCTGAACGCACTGCAAAATCACAAGCTCCAGGACTTTCAGAATTTCTACCTGCAGGTAGACCTACTGATACTTGACGATGTGCAGTTCCTCGCCGGCCGCGAGAAGACCCAGGAAATGTTCTTCCATATTTTCAACCAACTGCATCAGTCAGGCAAACAGATCATCATGACGAGCGACTGCCCGCCACGTGATTTGAAAGGATTCCAGGAACGACTGCTTTCCCGTTTTAAATGGGGGCTAACAGCCGATTTGCAGGAACCGGATTTCGAGACCAAACTCGCAATCATCAATCGCAAGATGCAGGCCGACGGTATCGAAATCCCAACGGAGGTATCCGAATACCTGGCATACAGTGTAGATACAAATCTACGCGACATGGAAGGTGTGCTCAACTCGCTCATTTTCCATGCAACACTCCTGAAGAAAGAGATCGATCTGGAGCTGGCCAAGGAGGTATTGAAAAATATCATCAAGGAAATTCAGTCCGACGTCAGCGTCGACTTCATACAAAAGACGGTTGCAGAGTATTTCAAGTGCGACCTCGATGCGATGAAAGGAAAAGTGAAGAAACGCGAGATC
The DNA here is from genome assembly GCA_964493505.1 of uncultured Roseivirgaceae bacterium. Lineage (GTDB taxonomy): Bacteria > Bacteroidota > Bacteroidia > Cytophagales > Cyclobacteriaceae > Chryseosolibacter. The sequence goes on along the minus strand of CAZBNP010000004.1, from coordinate 164,302 downwards.
GTAATTCCCCGTCAGGTAGCCATGTATTTCTGCAAACGCTTCACCCAGCTAACGCTCGCCCTGATCGGCGAAAACTTCGGGGGCCGCGACCACAGTACTGTCATCCATGCGCTTGAGTCCGTTGAGGACATGATGAAAACAGACTCCAACTTCAAAGCTTCTGTCGATGAGCTGGGCAAGAAACTCAAAATGAGAGTTTCCTGAGGATCGGCTATTAAATCTACTTTACCGTATAGAAAAAGGGATCTCGATCTGCTGCCGGGAAGCGTTGACACCGTAGATACGGCCCGATCCGCGAAACTTTTGAAAGAAATCGATTACCTCCTGCGGATCTTTTACCCTCACCCGGTTGATGGCAACAATGGTGAAGTTTTCCGGGAGGCCGATCTGCTTCAGCACACTGTTGTCCTGTATCCTGAAGACCTTGACACCGTATTGCGTAGACTCAAGATGTGCGCCGAGAAATTTAGCCTCAACAATATGACGCTTGATGATCTCCGTCGACCCATCCCGGTTAACTAGCGTCACCGTTGTCGTGTACTGTTTCTTGTCGCGCAAATACGTGACCGTCACTTTATCGCCGGGATAGCGGTAGCTCAGTTCTTCCTCAAAGGCGCTTTGAGAGTTGATCTCCACATTATTTATCTGGGTAATAACATCTCCGGGCTTGAAGCCCGCTTTCATCGCAGGGCCTTCGCGGTCCATAGCTTCAAGCAATACTCCGTGGTATTTTTCGACCTCCGTATCCAATTCGTATTTCTTCGCATTAGCGTAGTCGTATTCAACTACACGCCCGCCAAACACCGCGCGTTGCACAATACCGTACTTAACAAGGTCGGAAAACACTTTCCTGGCAATATCGACCGGCACCGCGAAAGCATAGCCCGTGTAAGAACCCGTTCTTGACAAAATCGCCGTATTGATACCGACCAGCTCGCCGTTGCTGTTTACGAGCGCACCACCCGAATTGCCGGGGTTGATCGCTGCGTCGGTCTGGATAAATGATTCGATCGGAAATTTGTCTTCCAGAATGCCGATCTTTCTGCCCTTTGCACTCACAATTCCCGCCGTGACGGTCGACGCCAGCGAAAACGGATTGCCAACGGCAATCACCCACTCGCCCACCTCGAGGTCACGTGTGTTCCCAAGCGAAACAGCCGGAAGGTCTTTGCCTTGAATCTTGATTACAGCAAGGTCTGTCGAAGGGTCGGTACCAATCAACTCAGCGGGGTACACGCGTTTGTTGTAGTTGACTTCGATGCGTTCAGCCTGGGCAACTACGTGGTTATTGGTTACTATGTAGCCATCGTTCGTAAAGATCACGCCGGAGCCACTGCTCACCTGGGTTTGCCGCCCCGGTGACTCGCCAAAGAACCAGTCCCACGTGGAATAGCTCACACCCTGCGAAATACTGTTTATGTACACAACGCTGGGCGTTGCTTTTGCGGCAGCGTTTCGAAAATCAACCGCCGGCGCCAGCTCCCTTGCAGGCGAAGCAGCAGATACCGGCGCAGGTGCCGGGTTGCTAAAATCGACCGTCTTAAACTCTGAAACAGCCTCCTTCCGCGTATCGGTTGACTCATTGAAGTATCTGAAGCCGGCATAGGAACCCGCGAGCCCCGATACAAATCCAAAAATGATGACCTTGAGTGTAGTTCTCATAACTTTCTGTTGATTCAAACGCACAAACTGCGAGCTACCGCCATGGGCAATCCCGCATAAGTTTTGCCAAACCTAAATGTTATTTTTATAACGTCGTTCAGAAAATTGTGTTTCTTTGGCCCCATGGTGGTCCGGAAGACGCTAAACACCTGTGACCACCTCCATTTACTATTTTGACGCAGTATGAAAATCCGGTCGGTATTGGCAAAACCTCTTGCCGCCTACGTTGCGAGGCAGACGAAGGAGTGGTCGCACGACCCGCAGCGGTTTCAGCAGCGAATTTTTGACACGCTCGTCAGCACGGGGCGGGCGACGAAATTCGGTAAAGACCACAGCTTTTCGAACATCCGGAATTATGACGACTTCAAAAAGCTCGTGCCCATCCGCGATTATGAGGCACTCAGGCAATACTTTGACGACGTTGTGAAAGGACAGCCCGATGTGCTGTGGAAAGGCAAGCCCGCATACCTCGCCAAGACCTCCGGAACAACGTCGGGCACCAAATACATCCCTATTACCCGGGAGTCTGTCCCCAATCATATCAACGGCGCGCGCAACGCCCTGCTGAGCTATGTCCACGAAACAGGCCGGTCAACATTTCTCGACGGTGGCCTGATATTCCTTTCGGGAAGCCCGGAACTGGAAGAGAAAAACGGAATCAAAACCGGAAGACTTTCCGGTATCGTCAACCACCACGTTCCGGCGTATCTCCGAACCAATCAGAAACCTTCTTATCAAACCAACTGTATCACAGACTGGGAGGAAAAACTCGATCGTATTATTGACGAAACGATCCATGAAGACATGACGCTGATCTCCGGTATTCCACCGTGGGTTCAAATGTATTTCGACCGGATTCAGCAACGCACCGGAAAAAAGATCAGGGATGTGTTTCCAAACTTCTCGATGTTCGTTTACGGCGGTGTTAATTTTGAACCATACCGCGCACAGCTTTTCGATACGATTGGAAAGGAAGTCGACTCCATCGAGACGTACCCCGCGTCCGAAGGTTTTATCGCCTATCAGGACCTGCAACACGAAGAAGGATTGCTACTGTTACTGAACGCCGGAATTTTCTATGAATTTATCCCGGCTGAAGAATATTTCAATGACAATCCTACGCGACTGAGTATCGGAGAAGTAGAACTGGGAAAGAACTATGCGTTAGTGCTCAACAGCAACGCAGGCCTCTGGGGCTATTCGATCGGCGACACCGTGCGCTTTGTTTCAAAGGATCCTTTCCGCGTAGTCGTGACCGGACGGATAAAACATTTTATATCCGCATTTGGAGAGCACGTGATCGGCGAAGAAGTAGAGCAGGCCATGAAACATACGATGATGAAGTTTCCGGAGACTGGTATCGTTGAATTCACCGTAGCACCGCGCGTCACGGCAGACGAAGGACTGCCCCACCACGAATGGCTCATTGAGTTTTCTACGCCACCAGGCAACCCCGAAGCGTTCGCACAGGAACTCGACACGCAGCTCAGAAAACTGAACACCTACTACGATGACCTGATACGTGGAAATATCCTGCGGACCCTGCGCATAACGCTCCTGTCGCCGAACTCGTTTATCGGATACATGCGTTCGCAAGGTAAACTCGGCGGACAAAACAAAGTACCCCGCCTTTCCAACGACCGGGGGATCGCCGATGCGCTCCACCAGTCTCAGAACAAATAAAAAGGCCCCTGCTAAACGACAACGTCAAAAAAAGGTAACTTACAGGAATAATTCCCTATGCAAAGGATCTATTCCCTTTTCGCTGCGATTGGTTACTCCTTCCCTGTCCAATTATTGCTGAACAATATCAGGCGCAACCACGTGTTGATGCTTTGCTGGATTATCCTGTTTGCGATGGTCACCGGGTCATTTGGCCGGTATCTCGGTATTCCCTACCTCTTCCTCGACCCCGAATATCTCAACAGAGTCAACTTCACGAGCTTCCTCATTATGGGCGCGTGTACGGCAGGGTTCACAATGGCCTTTCACATCACAGGCTACATAAACGACGGTCATCGGTTTACTTTTATCGGGGCGCTTTCCAGGCCATTTACAAAGTTCTGTTTCAATAACAGTATTATCCCGGCAGTATTCTTTATTGTTTACGTCTACCAGATCATAGGATTCCAGGTTAACAACGAATACACCACGCGCCAATCTCTGTATGCTAATCTCGGGGGATTGCTATTGGGCTACGGGGTTATGCTGCTCATCTTCTTCATCTACTTCCGGTTCACAAACAAGGACATTTTCAGGTACGTGGTTTGTCAGATCGACGAACAAATAAAACACAGTGTTAAGGTCACGCGCGCAAGCGCGATGAAAAAACTCGATATCGCCCGCAAAAAGCAGGTACGGGTAGACAACTACCTGGACTACGACCTGAAATTCAAGCGCGTTGAGAACACCCATTTCTATGACCGCGCCACAATCCTGCAAGTCTTTGACCAGAATCATTTCAACCTGGTAGTAATAGAACTCTTTATCTTCGCAATGGTCATGATACTGGGTATCTTTAAAGACCATCCGTTATTCCAGCTTCCGGCAGCGTCCAGTTTTATGATCTTCCTGACGATCTTCGTTATGATTGCGGGTGCCTTCTCTTACTGGTTCGGGAACTGGTCGGCAACTATCGCGCTGATACTGCTCATCTTCGTCAACTCGTTGGTAGGGAAGGATTATTTCGAGAAGGAGTACAAAGCCTTCGGGCTGAATTACCACGCACCGGCGCCGGAATATTCTGTTGAATCGCTCCAGGCGATGAACGACAGCGCAACGATAGCGAAAGACAGGGCGCGTACACTCCCGATGCTCGAGGCATGGCGAAACAAATTCGGCGAGCAAAAGCCAAAGATGGTATTCGTCTGCGCCAGCGGTGGCGGAAAGCGCGCGGCGCTATGGACCTTCAACGCGCTGCAAACCGCCGATAGCCTGACCGGTGGGAAATTGATGGAGAACACTATCCTCATTACCGGGGCATCCGGTGGGCTCATCGGTGCGAGCTATTTCCGGGAACTCAAGCTACAGGAAAAAATGGGTAACGATATCAATCCCTATTCCCCGGTTTACCGGAGGCAGATATCGACTGACAATCTCAATCCCTTGATCTTTAGTCTGCTCGCGAACGACTTGTTTGTCGGTTTTACAAGATTCGAATACGCCGGCAATTCGTACCTGAAGGACCGGGCCTATACGTTCGAACAACAGCTGAACCTGATCACCAACGGACTCATGGACAAGCCCATCACCGCATACGACTCGTTCGAACTTCAGTCCGTTATTCCGATGATGGTTCTCAGTCCCACGATCATCAATGATGGTCGCAAACTGTATATCGCCGCACGGCCGGTTTCGTTTTTAAATTCCGATCTCGCCGGTCTGCCAGAGGCAGCATCTCCCAAATACGGCGGTGTGGATTTCCATCAGCTATTTCAAGAGAATGGAGCACGCGATCTCAGGTTCTTGTCGGCGTTAAGGATGTGTGCGACATTTCCTTATATCACACCCAATACAACCCTGCCAACTATTCCACCCCTCTACATCATGGATGCCGGGATCTCTGACAACTTCGGGCTGAACGACGCCGTCAGGTTCCTCTATGCATACAAGGAGTGGATACAGAACAATACTTCCGGAGTGATCTTTATATCGATTCGCGACTCTCCAAAACTTGCCCCGATCCCCGAGCGGAAAGGGCAAACATTGCTCGATGCATTCACACAACCTATCGCCAGCGTGTACAACAATTTCGAGAATTTCCAGGATATTACGAGCGATCTGCTCATCGGATATTCAGAATCGTGGTTCGACAATTCTGTCGACCGTATCGATATCGAATACCAGGTCGGATCTTACGTTCCTATCCTTCATGATATGGACAGCATCAGAAAACACAACGCCCGCGCATCCCTGAGCTGGCGATTAACAACCCGTGAGAAGCAAAGTCTTATCGACAACCTGAGTTCCCTGAAAAACCGCGAAGCCGTCGAGCGGTTGAAGACGTTGCTGGAGTGAGGGGAGATTTGCTGGTAGGCGGTCTGCCAGTTGCCGGTGTCGATTTGCTAACTTGACAATGAATCCAAACGAACAACTTCTTCATACACTCGCATTGATCCGGATGGAGCGTCAGGCAGACCTCGAACAATACCGACAGAAAATACTATTGCGTTCTCTCCAGCAGCGAGCCCAGGACGGCACAACCTGGTATCCGGTTACGCTTAAGCGCGATTACATCGGTACGGGCGAACGTCCGACGATAGAAGTAGAACGGACCAGGCACCTTGAGCAACCGCATGCATTCCAAAGCGGTAAGCTGGTCAGTGTATTCTCAAACGCTACCCCGAAACCCGGCAGCGAACATGTCAACGGTGTAGTCAACTACGTTCGCGACAACACCATGGTCATCACGTTAAATTCAGACGACATCCCTGACTGGATAGACCAGGGCATGCTGGGCGTCGATGTCATGTTCGACGAGATGGTCTACCGCGAGATGGAGTACGCTCTGAAAGAAGTTATCAAAGCCGAAAACGGTCGTCTGTTCGAATTGAAGGAAACATTGCTCGGAACACGATCCGCTCAACTACAAGCGAAAAAGCCCGCCTTTGAATCACTCAACATCCTCAATGAAAGCCAACAGGATGCGCTGGCAAAAGTAATGCACAGCGAAGACGTCGCCTTTATTCACGGTCCGCCGGGAACGGGAAAAACCACCACACTCGTACAAGCCATCCGGCAGACCATCAAAGAAGAAAAGCAAGTACTCGTCTGTGCCCCGAGCAATGCAGCCGTCGACCTCCTCGTAGACAAACTCAGCGAACAGGGGTTACAGGCACTGCGTATAGGCCACCCGGCGCGGGTTACTGAACAATCGCTAAGCAAGACCCTCGACCACCGAATCGCATCGCATCCGGATTACAAAGAACTGCGGTCTATGCGGAAGCGAATGGAACAGGTCAGAGCCAATGCCCTGAAATACAAACGCAAATTCGGCCATCATGAAAAGGCGCAACGCCGTCTTCTGATGCAGGAGGTGAAAGTACTCAAAGCCGACGCCGATCAGCTGGAGTTCTACATTATCAACGACCTCCTGCAGAGGATGGATGCTATTTGCTGCACGTTGGTGGGAGCATCACATCTCGTGCTGCGCGGCAAGAAGTTCGGGACGGTATTCATCGACGAAGCCGGGCAATCGCTCGAACCTGCTTCCTGGATTCCGCTACTGAAGTCCGGGCGGGTAGTGTTTGCCGGCGATCATCAGCAACTACCACCAACCATTAAGTCGGTGGATGCCGCCCAGCAGGGGTTGGCGAAGACATTGTTCGAAAAAGGGATTGAAAAACACCCGGATTCTGTTTCGATGCTCCAGGCACAATACCGTATGCATGAGAAAATCATGGAATACTCATCGCGGTACTTCTATGAGAACAAACTGATCGCTCATGAGTCGGTGCGGACAGCACGGTTGCGACCTCACCTCGATCCCGTCGTGTTCATCGACACCGCGGGCTGCGGATACGAAGAGAAACAAAACCCTGAAACACTAAGCCGGTCGAATGAGGAGGAAGCCGCACTCCTCATACGGCAGGTCGAGGCGCTTGTCGAAGACATCGGCGTAAACGCCTGGCTCGATGAAGGAATCACACTGGGTATTATCACTCCATACCGTGCACAGGTCGATCACCTCAGCAAGCTTGCCGGGACGTCGGCCGTGCTTGAACCGTTGTTCCGTTTTATCACCATCAACACGGTTGATGCGTTTCAAGGTCAGGAACGCGACGTCATCGCTATCGGCTTTGTCAGAAGCAACGATCGCGGCGAAGTAGGCTTCCTCGCTGATATCCGGAGAACGAACGTAGCAATGACACGTGCGAAAAAGAGGCTCGTGATGATCGGCGACAGCGCCACGCTCAGCTCCCACCCTTTTTATCTGGAACTACTCGATTTTGTTCAACAGCAGGGATTCTATCGCAGTGCGTTTGAGTCAGTCTAGCCAGCGGCGACCATTACTACCAGACTTGACTATCATTCTCACACGTGAGGACTCTGATTGCCGCTCAGCCATCAAAAACTAACCTTATACGTTACCGTCGGCAGCATCCCCAGCTGGGTACTTTTGCGGACGGACTGCGTTGCCTGTACATAATACTGATCGACTACTACCTGGTTGTTGAGAATATTCTGAACGTCAAACTTCCATTCCGTAGTTACCCGTTCGCGGTTGCGGCGGAGACCAATGGAGAAATCCGTCCGGAAGATATCATCGCCTTTAATGCCGAATGGATTGCGCTCGTCGATCACTCCCCACCCCTTCTCCACAGAAGCTTCCACGTCGATGGGGGAATATCGTTTACCCCCGATCAGTGCGAGCTTGGCATTGATAAACAATACTTTGTTTTTTGCCGGGTTACCAACAGCAAATTCCTTACCTCCGAGAAAATTCGCGATATAGTTGTTGTCGAAGGCAGACTTGCGCTCAACACCATCGAGGGGCGTGTACAAAGAACGAAAGAGAGAAAGCGTTGTCATATAGTACAATCCTTTGTCAAGATACCGCTCCAGTGTAAGCTCCACACCATAGTTCTTCCCCGTCCCGGCATTCACGAGTTCGCGTGTTGTTATTCCACCAACCTGGTTGACCAACGAGAATGTACTTGTGTCGGCGTTTTCCACAGGAACATCAAACAGTTTCTGATAGTACACTTCAGCTTTCAAATGTGTATTGCGGCTGAGTTTCCTGTTATAGCCGGCCACGAAGTGTGCTGCCCTGGTCATTCCCAGATTTTCGTTTGGTCGAATAGTTTCGCCGGAAGAAATCTCCTTTTGTACGAGGTAGGCAGATACAGGCTCGATCCTGCTGTGCAAACCAAATCCAACGTTGAATGACTGAGTCTCACTATGATCCCAACGAAGCGCCACCCTGGGTTCGACTGAATATTTGTCGTTAAGAGCAAAGTTCAGATAGTGGAGGCCGTTGACAACCGTGAGTGCATCATTAATCCGAAATTTCCAAAGCGCATAAGCCTGGAAAACATTGGCTCCGCCGCTCTCTCCTACATTCCGTCGTATCTGGCGCTCCTGAAAATCGTATTGAGCGCTCTCAATATTGTAATTGTGACGCGTAACTATCACCCCTGATTCCACCTTGTGCTGCGCGTTCAGTTTGTAGTTAAAAGCACTTGAGGCAATGAAAGAAGACTTCGATATATCCGCCTCTTCTGCAACCAGAAAACTCACACCATCATCCGGAATGCTGTACTGAAATCTATTCCCCGAACCCGTAGCAGCTACCACACTCTTGAGGTACATGTTATTATTCATCTGGAAGGAATGCGTGGCACCGACAACACCCAGCTGAAAATCACCATCAAATTTACCTGTGATCTCGTCGCCTTCGCCCTCGGTATCTTCAGCGTCAATGCCACTCAGACCACCCACACCAAAAACCGAGAAATAATGCCTGTTATTTAAAGGAAGATGCAATTTAAAAGACATATCCTGATAGCGGGGCACACCACCAAAATCGACGATCCCCGCCCTGTCCAGCAGATCAAGCGCTGAATATCGATAGTTGAAAATGTAGGCGCTTCGATCTCCCTTCCGGAACGGACCTTCCGCAGTGACGTCAATCCCCAGCGTACTGAGTGCGGCGGTGTATTCACGCTTCTCGTTATTTCCCCTCTTAAGACGCATATCGAATACACCCGAAGTGACATCACCGTACTCAGCGGTAAACGCTCCGGTAAAGAAGTCGGAGTTGCTAAGCATCTTGCTACTCAAAGCGTTGATAGGACCCCCGGTAGTACCTTCCCCTGCAAAATGATTGGGGTTCGGTATCGCCACCCCCTCCAATCGCCACAGGATTCCCTTTGGCGAGTTTCCGCGTACGATGATATCGTTGTCACCTTCCGCATTTCCATTCACGCCGGCAAATGCCACCACCATTCGCGCGGGGTCATCAAACGACCCGGCGTAGCGCTGCGTTTCCTCAACCGAAAACGTATGCGCGCTCACGAGCGCCATTTCATTAATGACTTCCCCGCGGGTTTCGTTCGCACTGATGACAACCTCCTCCAGCCGGCTAACGGATTCGGTCAACGTAATAGCGAGTACCTCTTCTTTTGCTGAGCTCACAAGCAGGTTTGGAATAACCCTGTCTTCGTAGCCGACAAATGTGATTTTGAGATTAACGCGTCCGATGGGAACATTCTCCAGCCGGAAAGCACCATTTATATCAGTAACCGCCCCGATGAACGGCTCCACTCCCAGTACAATGATAGACGCGCCAGGTAAAGGAATATTACTATCCGTATCGAGTATAGTACCCCGTATCGTTTGAGTGATACCCTGGCCAAAGGAATAGAATGAAAGCGTAAAACATAATACAGAAACAAGAATTGACTTCATATACGGTGTTTTTTTGAGTTACACCCCCAAGACAACCAACTACCCCGCTCCCCCTATCCGTCAAATGTTTTTTTTCAGTCTCCCCCCCTTTTGCCCTTTGGCAATTCAACCAGCTCCCGTTTTGTCAACTGTCAATTTTGCCAGCTGTCAACTAGTCCCATTTGCATTTTGCCTTTTCCCCCACTACTTTCCCAAATGACTTTCGCTGACAAAATCCTGTCATTCTACAGTACGCTGACCATCAAAGAATCGCTCCCAAAAGCCGTCATGGTAATGAACCCTTATCTCGACGTCGCGTGTATGGACGTATGTACCCGGTTCTACACCAAATACTACAGCGACCAGCGCAAGCGGCACCTTATCCTGGGTATCAATCCCGGGCGGTACGGCGCAGGCATAACGGGGATACCGTTTACCGATCCCATCAAGCTGGAGACATTGTTCAGTATTCCAAATTCGCTGCAGAAGAAACCAGAATTGTCGGCGGAGTTCATTCACCTGATGATCGAAGCCTTCGGTGGGTACAAAAAATTCTTTTCCCGGTTCTTTATCAATTCGGTTTCCCCCCTGGGGTTTGTCCGGGAGGGTAAGAACATGAATTACTATGACAGCCCGCAACTGAAAGCATCGCTTACAGCATTCATCAACCGAAGCATAGTCGCCATGCTCGACATGGGCATCCATCGCGATGTTGTGTACTGCTTAGGAGAAGGTCAAAACTACAAGTACGTGCAACAGATAAACGCCAGGGAGGGTTGGTTCGGCGAAGTGGTGCCCCTCGCCCACCCGCGGTTTATCATGCAATACAGAAGAAAATACGTCGACGATTACATCGCTGATTATTTGAAGAAATTAAACAGCATGTGATTGATCAAAGCCTCTTAACGCCCCGTACCGCCTGTGCGGTCCAGGGATCTTCCGGCCAGGAGTGTTTCGGATACCGCCTCCGCAGTTCTTTTCTCACTTCAGCATAAGTCGTGGTCCAGAAGCTCCTGAGGTCCTGCGTCACCTGCACCGGTTTGTATCCAGGTGACAACAGATGCATAATCACCCGCGTTCTTCCCTCGTTGACAGACGGTGTTTCCGTGAGACCAAAGACCTCCTGCAAGCGGACCTCCATCACAGGAGGGCGTCCGTCAGCGTAATACATCAGTCGGATTTGAGATCCACTTGGCACCGAAAGTCTGGCGGGAACGAGCGAATTAAATCGTGTACTCAGCGCCCATGGAAGGAGACTGGGCAGTATTGCATTGAGATCCAGCTTAAGCAGTTCGCTTCGCTTGCGAAGGTTCATCAGAAACGGTCCTAGCCATTGTTTGAGATTATCCAAAAGGTAGTCGTCACTGACATCTGGCCACTCTTCATCAGGACGCCACTTTCGCAAGCTCAGCACCCTGGCCTGCCAGGATATTTGCTCCTCACCCCAGCCGAGATACGACAGCCCTTTCTCACGAATGACGTCGCAGATCACCTGGATCATCGTTTCGCCTTCGGGTTTCGCCAGCGGTTTACGGGAAAGTGTCAGCGTTCCTATTCGCAGTTCCGACGAAGCGGAAACCATCTCCCGTTCAACGTCCCACGATACGATCGCCTGTTCACTCGCCAGCGGGACAAGGTCCCGCTCATCGACTGACGCGGCCAGGAAGATCCGGCCTTCCCTGTTTCCCGAGTCGACGTGCGCCACCACCAGCCATGTATTGCGTGTCAGCGGGTCGTGATCTACCAGACGCGCCGAGCGCCCGTTGATCATCTTATAGCGTTCGCTGTGTTTTTCCACCTGACGCGCAATTCTCTCCGGATACGCGGCCATCAGCCAGCGTCCTATCTCTGTATCAGCCACGACCCGGTTGTCGACGTCGACATTCAGCATGCGTCGCCAGGACGCGGCAAGCCTTTCAATCCACTCAAGCACATATCTTTCCCCAACGATTCGTTCCCCTCTCCTCCACCGTCGCAGGAGTTCAACTCTCAACGCGAGATCAGCGCCGGCATCTTTCGGCAAAGGATCGCGTTCCTCGAGCACGGCGGCGATATCCGCGGCAAGCGGTGCAGCAAGCGCATCCGTCTTGCGGACATCCGCAGCTTCGAGTAACATGTGCGCCATGCGCGGATGCGTGGGCAGTGCCAGCATCTCTCGCCCACGACTGGTAATTTTTTTGTCTTTCACAGCTCCGAGACTCGTAAGCAGGTCCATCGCCTGACTTACCGCGCCTGGAGGTGGCGTCGTCATCCAGGGAAGATCGCTGGCTTCTTCCACACCCCATTGCGCAAGCTCAAGCATAAGCGGGGCGAGATCTGCTTCAAGGATCTCCGGTTTTCGGTGTGCAAGGAAACTGGCGTGCAACGCTTGCGGCCAAAGTCTGTAACAGATACCGGGAGAAAGCCTTCCCGCGCGACCCGCGCGCTGTTCAGCTGCGTCGCGTGTGACGCGCACCGTCTCAAGTCGCGTCAATCCACTGCGCGGATCAAACCTCGGAACACGCGCATAGCCACTGTCGACAACTACCGTGATCCCTTCGATGGTCAGGGAGGTCTCGGCGATCGAAGTCGCCAATACAATCTTTCGCCTTCCCATCGTATCCGGGAGAATGGCTTCCTGTTGTTTCCTGAAGGTGAGGTCGCCGTACAGTGGATAGACGACCGCCCGGAGGTTTTCTTTTTCAAGGAGATCGGCGACACGCCGGATCTCGGGAGACCCTGGCAGAAATGCCAGTATGTCTCCCTCTGTCTCACGAACAGCTTTTCTAATTGCCCTGAATACTTCAACGGCAATCGGTGTCTGCTCGGCAGACGGCAGATACTGTATTGCCACGGGATGTTGCCTGCCCGCTGCGCGAATGACAGGAGCCTTCAACATCTCCGACAGTCGTTCGCCGTCGAGGGTTGCAGACATCACCAGGATACGCAGATCGTCGCGAAGCAGTTCCTGTACCTGCAGGCTTAGTGTGAGGGCCAGATCCGCCTGTAAGCTGCGCTCATGAAATTCGTCAAAAATGATGAGTCCTATATCTTCGAGCGCACTGTCTTTCTGAATGAATCGCGTCAGAATACCTTCAGTCACGACCTCCAGCCTGGTCTTCTTTCCGACACTGGATTCAAAACGCACCCGATATCCCACTGTTTCTCCCACAGCTTCATTGCGTATATCCGCCATTCGCAGCGCCACACTCTTCGCGGCAAGGCGGCGTGGCTCCAGCATAACCACTTTCTTATTGGCTAACCAGGATTCATCAAGCAGCTCAAGCGGAAGCACGGTCGACTTCCCCGCACCGGGTGGGGCTTCGAGCAGTACAACGGGACTGCTGGCCAACGCGTCTTTGACATCCTGAAGAACGGAGAGCACGGGGTAGGTCATCGCGCAAAAATACAACGACTGGCGGAAACAAACCTACGATCGCCGCCTGCCGTTGAAACGTCTTATCACACAATAAAATAAAAAAAGGCAGCCCAAATGGACTGCCTCCTGAATCGGACACTGATTCTATACTCCTTCTCCTCTTATCTCTCCCATCAGTATCCTTTTCGCTCTGTGCTCTTCACAACTTCCAACACCTCTAGCACACCTGTTGTTTTAATAATATTATGCCCGTACCGCAGCCGTGTTCCCTGCGGAGTTTCATCTACACAATACATGGGCAGCCGTCAATACCAAACCCGGATGTCGGGAGTGTCAAAAAATATCCCGGATAGTCCGGGTTATTTATACGCATGCAGCTCGTGTCCGGGAATGAGTCTACCGCTCGCGGTTTTCACCGGAAGGAGTTCCCTGGTTAGCTTCATTTGCAGGACTTTCCTGATTCTGACTGGCCGGGGTCCTCTGGTTCTGATTCTCCTGGTTCATTCTATTTTGTGCGGCTGCCCTGCGATTTTGTCCGCTGGCTTCTCCGCCTTTCCTGCCTATTTCAGCCATATGAGCACGATTCGTACTTACAGCTTCTCCTCCCTTCCTGGCAATCGCACGTTGCTGTTCTTGGTTCATCGAAGCGAAACCCCGATTCGACGTTCCGCCTTGTCCTTGATTCTTTCTTTGTGCCATAGTTATAGATTTATTGAATATTGATTTCATTGAAGGTCCAACAAAAAATAGTATGCCCACTGCTTCTAAACGCTCTCCGCGGTATCAAGGGAACCTATTTTTCAATTGCCTTCTCGTAGTAAGACAATTCCTGCGCCGAAAAGATTCCAACGTTATGTTATTAAAGAGACAGAAAATCAGCATTTTCCGTTGCGATCTCCGGCAAAACAGACCACAAAACCTACCTATTTAACGCAGAGACCCAAGACTATTGTGGTAACAGCCAGAAATATTGTTTGGGGGAATAATATATACAACACCGCTCCTTTCAAGCTTCACTGTCTCCTTCACGCGATCTTTTTTGCCCATGCAACTGACCGAATTTAGCGCGGTTGAGGAGGTCAATTGAACGTTTTATACGACTATCAACGTTTTTTACCGATGTGATGTAGTGGATAAGACTCCGCTGATAGCCTGTCGTCAACTTCTCCCACGCTTTCCTTGCCTCATCATCCTGTGCAAGCACTGCCTCAAGTTCTTCCGGTACATCGAGCTTGTCAGGATCTACGATACGGAATTTCACCACGATCCTATCGCCAATTTTGCTCTTCATGGCCTTTCTCAGCGGACCTGACACCGAAAAAAAGCGCGCACCATCCCTGAGATGCTGAACGGCGAGTGCGAAAGGCGTCCCGTTAAAAGTCCCTTCCGTGCGAACCCTTCCTTTTGGCAGCTTGCCAACAACATCGGGCGGAAGGAAAATTACAGTCTTAACGAGCATCGAGTCGACCTCCGTCAGGAGCGCCTCGAAACTGAACGATTTCGCTTGTATGGCCATCCAATTAGTTGATACGGAAAAATACAAAACCAGGTTACGGATAGTCTGTCCGTCGTGCGACTTCTGGCTTTTTTCCATAATATCGCGTAGTGAATATCCTCGTTTGCCCCGACAAGTTCAAAGGTTCCCTCACAGCCCACCAGGTATGCAACGCCATTAACAATGCGATCAGGGAAGTAATGCCGAAAGCACAGGTCCGGTTGACCCCCTTGGCAGATGGCGGTGAAGGCACCTGCGCACTACTCACCGAATGGCATGGGGGACACACCCAGGCCGTGCCGGTGCATGGTCCGTTGTTCGGGGAAATCATCGCGCACTACGGCATTTCGGGAGATGGGCAATCAGCCTATATCGAAATGGCGGAAGCTTCCGGATTGACATTGCTGAAGCCCGGGGAGAGAAATCCGCTTCACACAACATCGCTTGGCACCGGTGAGCTTATCGCAGACGCCCTTGATCGCGGAGTGAACCTTATCATCCTGGGAATTGGCGGCAGCGCAACCAACGACGCAGGCATTGGTATGGCCTCAGCGCTCGGCTACACGTTTCACGATGCAGACGGTAATACCCTGAAACCTACCGGTGAAAATCTCATTCGCATTCATTCAATCCGGCGAGATAATCTCCATCCCCGTCTCGGTGCTGTAGAAGTCATCGCTCTGTGCGATGTCACGAATCCTCTATACGGTCCGAACGGCGCCGCGTATGTATACGGTCCTCAAAAGGGCGCAGACGAAGAATCAGTAGAGGCGCTGGATAAAGGACTGCGGAATTTTCATCACGTCGTCACTGAACAGCTTGCACGTTCAGCCGACTTTCCGGGCGCGGGTGCCGCGGGAGGACTAGGTGCTGGCGCGCGTATATTCCTGAATGCTTCAGTACAACCTGGCGTGAATTACATTATCAGAGACAGCGGACTCATAAAGCTGATTGAACAGGCTGATATGGTCATTACGGGTGAAGGTAAGGTCGACACTCAGACATTCTCAGGGAAAGTTGTATCGGAAGTGATTCGCATTTCTGTTGAAGCAGGGAAACCTGTGTATGTGATCTGCGGCATCTGCGAGCTTCCGGCAGGAGAAATACTCGCCCGCGGAGTGACAAAAGTCATTTCCCTTGTTGATGAGGATACGTCAGTCGAGTCGGCCATGAAGCAAACGAGGAAATTGATTCGCAGGAGAATATACGATGCATTCAACGGCAAATTCCAAATCGGATATCATTAATTGATTTTCACAGGCAAATATTTACTTTCGTAGAATAAATTTCGTCCATGGCTAAAGTATTAATCGAAAGCTTCGAGGAATTTGAAAAATTCCTCGGCAAAGCAATAGGTGTTTCAGACTATCTAAAAATAGAACAATCAAGAATTGATCAGTTCGCAGACGCGACACTCGATCATCAATGGATTCACACCGATCCTGAACGGGCCGAACGGGAGAGTCCTTTCAAAAAAACAATTGCACACGGCTACCTTGCGCTATCATTGGTGCCCCATCTTTGGAACCAGATCGCCGAGATCCGCAACATCAGTATGCTGATCAACTATGGTCTTGACAGGCTTAAGTTCAATCAACCTGTAGTGGTAGGTAGTGAAGTAAGGCTCAGTGTAAAGCTCGCATCGCTTAGCAACCTTCGGGGAATTGCGAAAGCCGAGCTGGACGCCGAACTTGAAATAAAGGGAAACCCCAAGCCGGCATTTTCAGCCACCGTTATTCTGTTATATCACTTCAATAGTGTGAGGGTGTAGAGGGAGCGCGGCGTTAGAATAAGATGATATATAAAAGGAAAAATACTGCCAGGAGCAAAGCTATCCATTTCAAGCCGGGGTTTCGGCCGGGGAACTCATAGTCGCAGATAGGGCAGCGTTTGCTGTCGGCGTCGATCTCCATTGCGCAGGAAGGGCATTCTTTCTTTTTCATAATTAAGGATCGATAATTCTTCAGACTTTGCAAAGTCGCTCTCCTGACAAAAATCATTTGTTTGAATCAACTAAAACACGAAATTTCAGGTTGATACCAAAAGAGAAACCCTCTTTTCGGGGCCCTGTGAAGAAAATCCAATCTTATGCAAATACAAGTAAATACAGACAAAAACATTGAAGGAAGCGCGCGCATGGCGGCTTACTTTGACGAAACACTCCAGGATTCCCTTAGCCGTTTCGCGGACATTATCACAAGGGTAGAAGTGCATCTCAGCGATGAAAACGCCGAAAAAGAGGGTAGTGACGACAAACGGTGCCTGTTGGAAGCCAGGGTGAAGGGAATGCAGCCTACCGTGGTTTCGCACAAAGCTGAGACAATCGATCTTGCCTTTAGCGGTGCCATAGACAAACTTCTGAGCAGCCTCGACAGCACGGTCGGCAAACTACGGAAACACTAAGTCTTCTCAAGTGACCGGCTGATGACGCAAGGGTTGTCAGCCGGTTAATCTCCCGGCGGCTTCCTCCATTTTTTCTTCTCCGATACGATTTTCTTTTTCTTTAACCGCTGCTGTTTAGCGGCTTTTGACGGTTTTGTGGCCCGTCGCACCTTCTTTCGTTGAAAAGCCTTTTGCAGAAGAGCATCAAGTTTTTCCAGTGCAATCTCTTTATTTCCCGACTGCGATCGGGTCTCTTGAGCCTGGATGACGAGAATTCCGTCGGACGTAATGCGCGACGAGAGCTTTTCGTTTATTAGCTGCTTCTGACTGGCTGTTAACACTTGTGAATTCGTGATATCCAGCTGCAGCGTTACCTTCGAATTTACCTTATTAACATTCTGACCACCGGGTCCGCTGCTCCGGGATGTGGTAAAGACGATCTCATTGAGCAAGTCGATAGCTTTCACGTTAACATATCCTTTTCCTTCTTGTCTAAAATTTGTTCCGACCCTTTGTGTTCCGACGCTGCCTTCACGAAATTAACCAGTTCCAAATAGATAAGACCAAAATCAGCATAAAAAATTTACCTTCCGCTTTCTATAGCCTTGACAAGGCTACTGAACCGGCCTACCTTCGCTAAGCATTGGATTTGTCAACGTTTACCACATGAAACAAAAAACTATTGCCGTCACTGGCGCCACTTCAGGTATCGGACATGGAATTGCCAGGGGGCTTGCTGAAAAAGGACTAGAGTTAATTCTCATCGGCCGCAATCAGGAAAGAGGCGAAGTCGTAGCCAATACCCTGAGAAACACTTTCAACAACCCCGACATCCATTACTACAATGCAGACTTCTGCTCACAGAAACAAATACGCGATGTCGCAGAACAAATCAAGGTCAGGTTTCCTCGTATCGATGTACTGATCAATAACGCCGGTGTATGGACATCGCGTTGTGAGTTGACAGAAGATAATATCGAGAAACAGTTTGCGGTAAACCATCTTGCCTATTTTCTATTTACTCATCTTTTGTATCCAAATATCACGGCGACTCCCGACGGCAGAATTATTAATATGGGATCCGACTCACATCGCTATGGAAAAATGAATTTCAGCGACCTCAATCTTCAGCACGCTTATCACGGCTTAAAGGCATATAGCCAGTCTAAGCTGGCCAACCTGCTCTTCACCTATCAACTGCATCGCGTCAAGACCGATGATCATGTCTCGGTCTTCTGTGTTCAGCCGGGTTTGGTAAAAACAGATATCGGCGTCAAGCACACCAATTCGTTTCACGGTTTCATGTGGAAGCTTCGGCGTTTTACGGGGATGACTCCTGACGAAGCCGCCCGGACGTCGATCTACCTGGCGACAGCGCCCGAAGTTGCCGGACGCAGCGGCTTGTATTGGGATAAGTGCAATCCGAAACCATCTTCGGCGCGAAGTAAGAGCACTGAGGATGCAGTCCGGCTATGGGACGTCAGTGAGCAATTATGTGGCATCGAGCGCTTCTTTACTTAGAAACTATTCATTACGAAAAAAAGAACATCCGGGGGCGCTACGTTTTGTAAACGCGGAATAGCCGTTCGAGTATACTCATCTTCACGCCTACCGGAAGCAAAGAACCGAGCTTGAAGAATATTGCGTTCAGTCGCCCCGGAACAATGACCCGGTTTCCCTTTAACAGCCCCCCGACCGCAATCCGCGCAACCTGGTCAGGGTACATCATCAGTACCTTCGAGCGCTGACCATGCGCATTCATCCGGCTTAGTCCATCGGGATTGGTTAACACCGGTCCGGGACACAGCACGCTCACCTTTATATTCGTCGATTTCAACTCCTGATCAATAGCCAGCGAAAACGCATAAATAAAATTCTTGGTACCCGTGTAGACCGCCTTATAGGGGAGCGGCAGGCGGGCTTCGAGACTACTAACGCTAAGGATATACGCCTCAGCATGTCTTTGCAGTTCGGGTATGAAATGATAGGTCATCTCAACCGTTACTTTGTTATTTAACAGCATCATGTGCTGAATGTCCTGTAGCGACATACGGGCGAATGTGCCACCGCGTCCCATGCCAACGTTATTTACCAGCATGTTGACCGCAAAGTTATTGTCGCCTACCCAGCGGAACACTTTCTGTGGAGCGCCCTCCTCCATCAGGTCGACGGCAAAGCAGTGGCTCTCCACGCCGGTCGTTCTCCGGATGTCCTGACAGACCTCTTCCAGGCAGGCAGCGTCATTCGAGACAAGCAATACATTCATTTTCCTGGCGGCACACTCATAAGCCAGTGCTTTTCCGATGCCTTTGCACGCTCCGGTAATCAGTGTAAAGTTCAACGCCAGGTCGTTTGAGCAGTGGTCATTGCTATTTCTTCAGGCTTTCTTTCGCCGCAAGCAGATAGATCAGTGATGCTGTTCCATCCATGGTAGGCTCATTGGTTACATAATCCCCATAGTCGTCGTGATAGACCACGAAGCTGCTCTGAAACTCATGGTACTCATCGCCGCGAACTACGGTGACTCCTCGCTGCTGGCTATAAATCGTGCCATACACCGGGCCATCCACAAGACCTCCCAGTGTCTGCATGCCATGCAGGACGTTGAGCGATGAATGCGGGTCGTCGGGGAAATCCGCATGCTCGGGGTAGCCTACTATCATACTGGTACCCCAGGGATTGGCTCCCATCAGAAAATCGAATGCCGCCTGCTCCAGTTCCAGATACGTTTCGTCGCCTGTCAGACGGCGGTACCAATAGCACTGAATAGCAAAAGACGTCTGAAGATTGTTGCTGCACCAGATATAGGGGACTCCCCTGTAAAAGGCATTCTTCTTCGCCTTCTGCCACACCATATCAATTCCATCGCGATAAAATCCAATCACATCTTTGCGCGTTTTCCCTGTAGCTGCCTGAGCCAACTCGAAATGCCCCACGTTGATGAACGGGTACCACTGGTAATGACTGGCGGTATCTGACTTCATCCAGGGGGTTTGTTTCTCCTGCCGCGCATACTCGTACGCTTCAGTCAACAACTTCTTGTTTTTTGTCAGATTATACAGTTGCACAGCCGCCAACTCCATGTCGTCTACCCAGTTGTCTTCTTCATAAAAGTAAGGTGAGGTATAGCACGCAGTCTGCGTGTTCCCGGGTTTACGCAACCCGTACGCGTAGGCAGACAGTGCTTTTGCACGGAGCGTCTCCGCATACGGTGGATCGACAGTCTGAAACAACGTGTAGCCCAGCGCGAAAGCGCTGGAGAATTTCCCCGCTATAGACGACGTGCCCGTGGTCCTATTACGGTACCTTCCGAGACCCTGTGGCTCACCTGTCACAAAATAGACGGGACGCTCTTTACCCTTTCCGTAGTCGGCAGGGTCGTCAATCGGTAAACGAAAACCGATATGATCGCGGTCGTCAGCAAGTTGGTTGAACATCCAGTCAGGGCGCGGATGCATTTTGAGCAGCCAGTCAAGCCCCCATTTCGCTTCATCAAAAATATCGGGAACCTGGTTCTCGCCCGGAAGTCCATTGGCGAGATGTGAATCCGTGAATGCTTGTGGAAAATCGCGATAGGCTGCCAGCAGATGGTAGGTGGCATTTGCTGAAGTCATAGAATACTGCAGATAGTCTGTGGCGTCATGCCACCCCCCGCTCACGTCGATATGCGTACTGTCGGGCATCGGGCCATACATGGTGTAGCCGTCGTCTGTGTGACACGAATCTTTCAGATAGGGATTATAACCACTCCGTTGCTGCCGCATATATTTCAGCGCAAAGTCGGCGGCGCCCTTATACACATCGTCATCGATGCGAAACGTTTCCGACCTGGCGGAGCCGGCGCGCAGCACATACGTACCCGGCTCTTTGTATTCGGTGAAATTTAGCCGATAGGTTTGCCTGAAAGGGCCATACTCTCCATACGCCGGGCCGGAGACATTATCATATACAACTTTTCCGGTGCTCATATCAACGAGCTCAAAACGCTGAAGAGTGGTGTTGTCCTTCGTTCCCCAGACGGCAACCTTTACGCCGTCTGGCTTGTACCCGGCGAGATTAATTCGAATCCACGAAGACGGTGTTTGTGCCCGACTCATCATCAACGTCGAGGCAATTATTACTGACAAGGCAACTTTCTTTATCATTATGATTTTCTTTTGCTACCAGGCTACTTTCGGCGACTTGTAGTAATTGACACTCATAACACCCCAGCGCTTGCCGTGATGAGCGAGGCGCGTTTTGTATTCATTCCAGTCTCTGCCCGCGGCGGGGGTCCATCCCGCTTCGGCCACACCTGGCAGGCGTGGGAAAAGCATATATTCTATGTCATCAATCGTAACAAGCGTCTCCGACCACAGCGGCGCTTCTACTCCGCGTATCTGAGCCGGGTCAACCCCCGGTACATGGGTTGCAGGGTCCCACATATACGACGAGTCTACTTCAATATAGGCTGCCCAGTGCAGTCCGAGTTTTGTCGCTGAATCGTATTGCATGTCCAGATATACCCTCTTAGAAGGAGAAAGGATCAGTTTCGCTCCCTTATCAGCAGCCATCTGCGCGTACTTTTGAGAATGCCAATGCTGAATGGTCACGGTAGAATCGATATCCGCCTGTGCTATTTCTTCCCATCCTATCATCTTCTTGTCGTTGGATTTTACGACCTCTACAAAGCGATTGATGAATGCTATATAATCAGCCTTCTTTGTGACCGCGGCTTCGTCGCCCCCGATGTGGAGATAAGGACCGGGTGTCATCTCCGCCAGTTCTCGTAACACATCTTCGACAAATCGGAATGTGATCTCTTTACTGTAGTCAAGTGTGCTGAACCCGACCTCCATTCCCGTATAAACTTCCCCTGCGATGGGACGCGGCTTTTCACGCTCAGCGCTGATCGTCTGACCCGGCAGGAGCTCGTTGTACGCTACCAGCGCCGAGTTGATATGTCCGGGCATATCGATCTCAGGAACGATGGTGATGTGGTGACGGGCCGCATAATCGACAATCTCCGCATAATCTGCTTTGGTGTAGTAGCCACCTTCACCGCCACCAACCTGCGTCATGCCTCCCACCTCGTGAAGCTTCGGCCAGGAGTCAATCGCGATTCTCCATCCCTGGTCATCGCTCAGGTGAAGATGTAATACATTTATTTTGTAGAGACTGACGAGGTCAATATAACGCTTGATGTCATCAACGCCGAAGAAGTGACGGGCCACGTCTATCATAGATCCTCTCCACCCGTAAACAGGGTAGTCGCGAATCGTACCCGTCGCAATTTCCCACACTGTGTTCGGAGCGACCTCATTCTGTTCGACCTCTTCCGGCATCAGTTGCCGTAGGGTCTGAACGCCCCAAAAAACACCCTGTGCGGTGTTGGCGGTGATCGTGACCCTCTTGTCGGCTATGACGAGCTCATACCCTTCCGGCCCAAGTTCGCGGTCGTCTCCCAGCGCCAACACGATCGACCCTCCGTCACCGCCAGTGTTCAAACTGGCTGTTCGCAGCTTCTCTCCGAGAAAGTGGGCAATCGGCTCAAGTCCTTCTCCTTCCTGACGAACTTCAATTTTCGTGTCACGTGTAACCCTGAATGCATTTCCCGTCTCCACAGCCGATACAGGCCTGGGGATAACACTTTGGAATCGCAGCCGCGCCTCTGGCGAGGCTGGCTCGCTTTGATCGCACGAGGCAAGAATTAAAGCTGCGGCGACAAAAAGACCCGCATGAAAACGACGTAGAGGTTGAATAGACATATAGCGCATTCTAAGAGGTTATTTGAAGCTAATCTATGACTAATTTTCGAACCATCCACGACAAAGGATATGTGCATTGGCTTTTTAATCCTACCTTTGAAGTCCCTATGATTAGACTGATTATTAAGGCTTTCAAACGATTTGCGTGGTTTAAACGCCTGAATGCCAAAGTCACTTACGAAATCCTGGCCAAACGCGTTCCTGCTGAAGACTGGCAATTTATGAACTACGGGTACGTCCCGAACGACGACGAGGTACCCATATCGTTGCCGGATGATCCTGCCATTCAGAAGTATCCCATGCAGATGTATCACTATCTCGCGTCCAAAGCCGAGATCCGGGGGAAGGTGGTGTTGGAAGTAGGAAGCGGACGCGGTGGCGGAGCCCGTTACATAGCAGGATCGTTCCAGCCCGTGTCGTACACAGGCATGGACCTCGCCCAAAGTGCGGTCGACCTGGCCAGCAAGATTCACGTACTCCCTAACCTCAGGTTTATTCAGGGGAGCGCTGAGAACATACCCCTCACTGATAATGGCGTCGATGTTGTGCTTAACGTCGAATCGTGCCATGCATACGGATCGGTAGACAAATTCCTCAGCGAAGTAAAACGCGTTCTGAAACCGGGAGGCTATTTGCTGCTGGTGGATTTTCGGGATGAGCAGAACATGAACCTCCTTCGACAGCAGCTACACAACAGCGGAATGGAAGTGCTCCAGGAAGAAGACATCGCGCCGAACGTGGTGAAGGCGATAGAAGCTGAAGACGAGGTAAAAAGAGCGCGTATCAAGAAACTGTTCCCTCCCCGGTGGCAGGAGCTGTTCAGTGAGTTTGCCGGTGTGGTGGGTTCCCGTATCCATACCAACCTCAAAAACAAGACGCGATTCTACCACCGGTTCGTGCTGAGAAAACCCCAGGAGTAGCTACCTTTTCATCTTAATGACATTCGCGCGTCCCGGTTCGCAACGGCAGACCCGGCCCGGCGTTAGTCGAGCGCTACGATCTTCCCGGATTTCACAGACTGATCACACGCAAACGCGATACGCAGACTATTGACGGCATCTTCCATGTGATCGGTGAGGTCGCGATCTTCTCTGATAGCCTTTAAAAAGAATTTCTGCTCGCGGTTACAGAGTTCCTGGTGGTTGGGCTCATCGTCCAGATTGATCCACTCATCTTCCCGGGCGAATTTCTCATCCTTATCGAGGTCGGCGTAGTGGACGCGCAGCGATTCGGTTTGGCTGTGAGCTTCAATGGAATCCGACTTTCCGGCAGCACCGGCTTCTTTTGCGACGATAGACACCGACCCTTTCGGCCCCACAACATCTTTCACGAAGAATGCCGTCTCGCTCATCATCGGCCCCCACCCTGCTTCATACCAGCCGACAGACCCGTCTTCGAAACGAATCTGCAACTGGCCGTAGTTATAATTATCGGCCGGGATCTCGTCGGTAAGCTTCGCTCCGATAGCGCTTACCTGCACCGGCTTTGATCGCGTCATCTGACACATTACGTCAATGTAGTGAACACCGCAATCGACAATCGGGCTCAGGCTCTTCATCAGGTTCCGGTGAAGTGTCCACATAGCTCCACTGCTTTGCTGATTCAGGTTCATCCGCATAACCAGTGGCTTGCCCAGCGTACGGGCAACTTCTATGAAGCGTTCCCACGAAGGATGATGGCGAAGAATATATCCCACAACCAGCTTCCTGCCCGCCGTGTTGGCTGCGGCAACAACACGCTCCGCCCCGGCTACTGAATCGGCGAGGGGCTTTTCAATAAACACATGACACCCGCTCTCGAAAGCCTTAATCGCCATCTCCTCATGAGTATCCGGCCACGTCGAGATCGCCACCGCATCCGGCATCGTCTCGTTCAGCGCTATCTCGTAATTATCATAAAGAGGATATCCACCTCCTAGCTGTTCGTTCAACACCTCCTTGCTCTTTCCGCGCGACACTATACCACATATCCGAAATCCATCGAGTTCGTGATAGGCACGGGCGTGCGATCGGCCCATGTTACCACATCCTACAACCAGTACGCGGATGTCATTGGTTTCTGAAGACATAATCGAGAATTACAAAGAAAAAGAATAATAACAATGTTGGCGCCGCATACCGTGTAGCCGGGGTCTGATTACATCAAACTCTCTCCAGCTTTACGGGATAGGTCTTGTTGGCATTCCATTGGCACACGTAGATGTTCTTATCACCATCAATGCAAACATCATGGCAGTGGTTAAAAACCGCCTGTTCCTGCACCATCAACTGCAACTCACCCTTCGTATAGACAGGCTTTGTGCCTCCGGGGTTTGAAACAACTTTATCGTTCTTATCCAGAATGGTAACAAAGCCGGAATTCGGCGTTTGGTTGAGATAACGTAAACGCGACCAGCACACACCGGCGTAGATGTTCTCGTCATCGATCACCGGGCGACAAACGAACGCGCCCGGCATAAAGATCGTGGATAGATACTTCCCGTCCAGTGTGAAACGCTTGAACGAATTGTGTCCGCGCGATGTGCACAGCAGCGTAATGTTATTCTTGTCGCGACTGTCGATACAAACGCCGTGCGCTGTACTAAAGTTCTCGTCGCCATCTCCCGCTCCGCCGAACTTACGGATAAACTCTCCCTTCGCTGAAAATTGCAGAATGTACTGGGAGCCGTAACCATCCGCCACATAGATGTCGCCGTTTGGAGCGATGGCGGTCTCGGTCGGCTTATAATTCATCTTTTCATCGTAAATACCCAACTCCGCAGGACGAGGGAGCTCCAACAATATTCTCCCATCGAGTGATGTCTTGACAACCCTTCCTCCGTTGTCGCTGATAAAAAGTACTTCTTCACCACCTTCGTCAAAAATCGTCAGGCCGTGGCCCGCGGGAAACTCGTGACCCCATGTACTGATCAACTTACCCGATCGGTCGTAGATGATGATATTGTTCTTCGTTTCATCGGTAACCATGATAAGCCTTCCCTTTCGGTCCATTACCATCTCATGGCAATTATTGACAGGTGTTGTAGCGGGATCAAGATTGCCCCAGGCTTTGTGAACACGATACCGGAAATTTCCGTGACCAATAATTTCTTCTGCCATTGCGGGTTTACGGATGATGTTGAAGAGTGGAAACGCGGAGCTCGTGCCTGCAGCCAACACCGCCCCGGCGGTAGCACTCGCCCTGAGAAACTGCCTCCGCGATGTCCGGTTTTTTTTCATAAGCGATACCGTTATTTCGTTTTCGAAAACTTCGAAAACTCGGTATTAACCTGCTCAGCAGTCATGTGACTTCCGGAGTTGATCAGGACCTTGTAGCGGAAAGTGACCGACTTCCCGGCAGGCAAACTGAAATTAAGCGTTTCCTTACCCTTGCTGAACTCCTTTTGGCCGAGCGGGTTTGCCGCGAACAAACCATACCCGCGTGCGTGCCAGTAGGTTGGATAACCAACGTTTTTCGGGTGATCGAGAACAACAAGTGAAACAGGTTTCTCATCGATGACACCGGTCAGGTTAACCCATTTTGCCCGGGTGCCCCACACGTCGTCACCAACTTTACCTTCGCTACTATTGTATTGTCCGGTTACTCCCTCATTGTTGAGACTGGGGACGTCAGTTGCTTTCCCGCTGGCATCGGTAAATTTTTCGGGCTTCGTAGAAGGGTGCTCAAGTTCACGCGCCAGGCGAATACCCAGAACGCCCTCCTTGTTGTCCTTGAACGAAACATCTTTCTGGAGTGCAGTCAGTGTAGTGATTCGTTCAATGGTACGCAGGCTGCCTGTTCCCGTGAAAATGTAGCGGGTGTCCTCGCGCAACAGGTTGACCCCATCGGGAGTCTGCCAATCGGCAGTGACGTCGAGAACTGCTTTGTTGTTGTCTGCCTCCATCTTGTTGACAGACCTGTGTTTGACAGTACCGTATCGATCCTTTTTCTCCGCGGGAATGTCGGTGGAATTGTTCCAGAAGTCCAATCCATTGACATCGCCGTAGTTCAACCACATCCCTACGTGGTGAGGGTGATCCACACGCTCACCGGGGCGTGGATCAAGTGGCCATCCACGGGTAACAAAGGCACCATCGGATGTGAGCAGCGGATAAAGCGACGGCTTCTTGATGTCATCCGGATAGATATACGACGTAAAAGGCTTCCCGTCGACGAGTATGTCGACGCGCTGCCTGGCTTCATTCTGCACAATAGCGAAGCGCTTTGATTGCCGTGTCTCTTTCGGCGTGAACGCCATCACTGCTACGATCGCGATCGCGACCGTAGCAGTTGACAATATTGCAAAAATATTTCTCTTCATCACTTTAAGAAAATCGATACTGAATTGTATGTTTTAACTCACCAAAACTGTCGCGCAGGACTATACCTGATTAGGGACCACAAAAGGTTTACGGTATTCCCGCGTCAGCATCGCGTTAGCCTCAGCATCGTTTTCGAACTGTTCCTTCGCTCCATTGAATTTCAGTTCGCGCTTGAGCCGGTAAGAAATATTTGCAAGCAGCGGCAAAGCCGAAGACGCAAATCCTGTTTCTATGTCGCAATGCAGGGAGCTGTTGTTTCCTGAGCGAATCGCGTCGATGAAGTTAGCGTAGTGTTCCGTTCCTCCGGGAGGGGCCAGCGGGTCATTGCTGGCTTTAGCATCGCCTAGTCCTGAACCAGCGAAGGGTTCCTTCTCTTTCTGGCGGAAAGCTTTCCATGTTCCTCCGTCGAGTTCGAGGTATCCTTCCGACCCTAAGAAAATATTCCCAATCCGGGTGTCGAGACTTGATTCTCCATTGGAGTATCCTCCTCTTGTCTCAAACTCGAGGATCTTGCCGTCGCTGAATTTGAGCACCGAAATCTGCGTCGTTGGTGTTTCCTGCGCGCATTCATCCGGGGTGAAATAGTAGATTCCTCCGGCCGAAAAGATTGACGTCGGGTATTCGTTCTTGTTAAGTCCCCAACGCGCGATATCAAACTGGTGAGGACCCTGGTTTCCGGTGTCGCCGTTTCCGGTGTTCCAGAACCAGTGCCAGTTATAATGGGTCTTCTTCTCGTTGTAAGGCTGATAGGCAGCTGGTCCGATCCACTGATCATAGTGCAAGGTTGCGGGCGGCGTACTATCCGCTACCTTTCCAAAAGGCTCGCGTGGCTTGATACAAAGTCCCCGGGCCATGTACACGTCGCCAATACCGCCTTCATGCAGAAACTTCATCGCCGCCATTACATTGGCGATTGATCGGTTCTGGAAGCCGACCTGTACACGCAGATTATATTTGCGCGCGGCTTCGATCATTTTGCGCCCTTCAAAGATATTGTGGCTGGCAGGCTTTTCCACATACACGTGCTTGCCTGACTGACACGCCCAGATAGTTCCCAGCGCGTGCCAGTGGTTAGGTGTCGCAAAAGATACTGCGTCAATACGCTTGTCATCAAGTACCTTGCGCATATCCCACTCCGTCTTCGGTTTGTCGCCTGTCTTGTCTGACACCAGCTGGCTCAGCGGTGCGAAATATTGCTCATCTACGTCACACAATGTTCTCAGCTGTACATTGCGATTATCTTTCAAATCACACCACCGGTTGATATGTGTCTTACCCTGACCTCTGATCCCAATAACGGCCAGGTTGATACGCTCGTTGGAGCCAATAATTGAAGCATAAGATTTAGCACTAAATCCGAGACTGCCGCCCATAGCCAGGCCTGCAGTTCCTAATACACTTTTCTTAATGAAGTCTCTTCTTTTTGTCATCGTGAACTATTTTGTAGGTAGATTGAACTTAAGTAACAACTGCTTTTTGGTTATTCGATCTGAATATTACGCAACCGATGCAAGATATCCTAAAGTTGGACAAGCATTCTGATAGAAGGTAAATCGACGTTAAATGGTGACTATTGAAGCGATTGACGGGTCAGAAATCGGTACTCTTGTTGTCGAGATCCAGCTCCTTTATCCAGATATTGCGGTAGTAGACATCGTGCCCCTCAGCCTGCAACTTGAGTCCGCCAGGCCGGTCGGTAATTCCTCGGCCATCGTCGTTTCCTCCATCAATACCTGAATTCGCCCCTCCCCATACCTTGCTGATTGAGTGATCGCGATGCACTTTCTTCCCGTTGAAGTACACCGTAGCCCGCGCTTTTTCCACAAGCACACCGTCTCTAAACCGGGCAGCCTTGAATACCACATCGTAAGCATTCCACCTCCCAAGACCGTTGTAGGCGTAGTACGGAGATTTCGTTTCATTGATAAGCGCACCCATACCATGTTCAGTGGTGTCGCCATCGAGAATCTGGATCTCATAACGGTTCTGCAGATACACACCGCTGTTACCGCCGCTGTTTGGAATAAGGAACTCCACATGTGCACGGAAATCGCGAAATTCCTTCTTCGTGACAATATCAGCGGCACCGTATTTCCCACCCGCCGCCGTCGGATCGTTGGCATTCAGCACATTGTCGCCTACTATCTGCCACTTGATCGGCAGTGTTCCGGCGAACCTGGGCCCCTCCCAGTAAGTCCACTTTTCGTCGAGCATCTTCCGGCTGCCGTCAAAGAATACTTCGGCCCCTTTGGGTGGCTTCGCCCCCACACCTTTCTTTTGAGCAACTGAAGGAAGTACTGCCAGCGTCAAAGCTACAATGCAACCGAGAAAAGAAAATGCATTCGGGAACAGGGTTGTGTTTCTATTCATATTCGTCTGAATCGGATTCGAAATTAGTGAAAAATATCGAGTTTCATTAACAAACGCCAGTATCCCGGACTTAGGTTTGGAATTGAGGCTCAAATTCTTTTTTTGCAGGGATAACCGGTTGTACCATGAACGAGGAGAAACATTGGAATAGTATTGCTCACAGCTACGAACAGGAAATATTTGACGTCTTCAAGAGCGACAAGAAGAAAAAGCTGCCGGCATACTTCTCCAGATACGCAAACGGCGAGCACACGGCCATCGACCTGGGGTGCGGCATCGGCAAAGCATTTCCCTACCTCTCCCCTGCATTTAGAAAAGTGCATGCTGTCGACATTTCCGATAAATGCCTCGACATCGCGGCAAATAAACAATACGACAACATCGAGTTTCAGAAAGTAGACCTTACCGATCCGGAAGCAGGCCTGCCGCAAGCAGACTTCGGATTCTGTTGTAACGTGTTGCTGCTACCCGATCTCGATAAAAATATCGCCATCATCAAAAACGCACACAATGCACTTAGAAAAAATGCAGCCGCAGTATTCGTAGTTCCATCGCTCGATTCCATCCTGTTTTATGCCTGGCGTCTTATCGAGTGGAACAGAATGGAAGGTATCACACCTTCCGACATCCCCGACAGCGAATTCAGTTACTTTAGTGGCAGCAAACGCGATCTCTTCCAAGGCCTCATCCGGATTGATGGTGTAGTCACCAAACACTATTCGCACCCCGAACTCGAAGTACTATTCAGAGACGCGGGATTCAATATTCTCAATATCGATCGTATCGAGTATGATTGGAGCACGGAATTCGCCGAACCTCCGAAGTGGTTAAAGGATCCGTATCCATGGGACTGGCTGATTGAGGTGACCCGGTGATCCACTCAGTTATTCCCGTAGTCCCGAAAATACGATCAGTCCATAGCGACGAACTTCAGGCATACGGGCTTGTCAACCAGGATACGTTTTTTCGTCGGTGTGAGCATTCCTGTCTTGCTATCACGGCGAAAAATGGCAATATCATTTCCGTTCTGATTTCCCACGAGCACAAAATTGCCTGTCGGATCGATACTGAAGTTACGGGGATTGCTAATGCCCAGTCCCTGGCGTCCCACGTATGTCAACCGCCCGTTCCTTTCGATTGAATAGATAGAGATATCATTCGCATCGCCGCGGTTTGAGGCGTATAAAAACTTTCCATCAGCCGACACCTGAATATCAGCGGCACCTATCCTGCCGTTAAAGTCGTCGGCGAGCATGGTGATCGTCTGGGTTGGTGTAAGCTTGCCGGCGTTGTAGTCGAACGCGGCAACCGCACCCTCCATTTCAAGCACCAGGTAAGCGTGTTTCCCGTTCGGGTGAAATACCAGGTGACGCGGACCGCCGCCGGGATTCACCGAGACAAACGGTGGTGTCGCTGGCTGCAAAGGGTTCACGCTACCCGCGTGGAAAGCATAGCTATTCACCTTGTCTGTGCCGAGATCGGGGACCATCAGAAATCGGTTGTCGGGTGAAAGGACCACCGAGTGAACATGCGGCTTTTCCTGACGGCCCTTGTTTACACCGCTCCCTTCGTGTTGAATAACCTGCGTGTTTTTGCTCAGCGATCCATCGGCATTCAGCTTCGTAGCCGATAAACTACCACCGCCGTAATTTCCGGTGAACACCCATTGCTTCTTATCATCCACCGAGACATAGCAAGGTCCGTTTCCGCCCGAACTTCCGCTGTTCAGAAACGTGAGCTTCCCGGTAGCAACATCGAAAGCGTAGGCGTTCAGACCTGTGGCCGGCCCTGCTTCGCTTATCGCGTAGAGATTTTTCCGGTCCTTACTGATCGCGAGATAGGAGGGGTTGGTAATTCCCGTCACGACCGACTTCTCCTGAAAGTCGCCGGTTGCAGTATTAAAAGTATATACATGTATTCCGTTGGTTTTCGCTTCGTTGGCATAGGTCCCAACCACGAGGTAGTAGTCTTTACCTTTTGAATTCTGCGCCATCACAACAGAG
This sequence comes from uncultured Roseivirgaceae bacterium, assembly GCA_964493505.1. Classification (GTDB taxonomy): domain Bacteria; phylum Bacteroidota; class Bacteroidia; order Cytophagales; family Cyclobacteriaceae; genus Chryseosolibacter. The sequence continues at coordinate 132,596 of CAZBNP010000004.1, read as the reverse complement.
GTTAGCATAAAAAAGAAACAGGACAATACAGCGGCTTTCATTCTCGATTTGTTTAGCATGTCAGGGAGCAAATTCCTTTGCGTTGATTTGGTTGAAAGTAAGATCGCAATAATACGACTGATAGTAAAGCATTTTCACAATGATATCGAATTTATTCTTCCGGCGCGTTGTTTTCCAGGTCCTTCAGGATCTTGCTAACATCCTCTTCCGTTGAAGTGAGCTTTGTCTTGCAGATATTTATCAGGTAAGCAGCCCGTTTGACCTTCTCGGAAAGCTCATCGACCGATATACGGCCTTCTTCAATTTCTGAGACAATCTGCTGTAGCTCTTCGAACGCTTGCGTATAATTCGGGTGGTCGGTCATACAACGGGAGGTTTGCTTACTGATTTGATTTTACTGACAATTACTCCATCGGCGACCACGGTTTCAATCTCCTCTGATTCGCCGGCTTGAGCAATGCTCACAAGAGCCTTACCGCGAATCCGGGTGATGCTGTAACCGCGCCGGAGAACGTTGTCGGGATGGAGGTTGGCAACCGTCCGGGCAACATTTGAAACCCGGGCCTGCTCCTGTTTCAGGCATACCTGCACAGCTTTCCGAAAAGAGAACGCGTTATGCCTCACACCCCGCTCTTCGTTCCTGCACAAAGACAAAGTCGATCCTTTCAGTTTTTGCGCGAGTAAGTCCTGTAGCTGCCGTTCGCGCCGGAGGTTCGTCCCCGATTCCCGGAGAAGGCTTCGCGCGAAGTCCTGCACCTGGTGACGACCTCCTATCAACACGTTTGCTGTAACCGATCTAAAGTATCGCACGGCGTGGTGGAACAATTGTCGCTCGTCGGCAATCATACTACTCGATCTTTGCACAATGATCGCTTCCGCGTCATTCACGGGACCCGCAAAATTGTGGAAATGTTGCAACAAAAAATCAGCGAGCTCTGTTGGTGTTATGGCATTTCTATAGGACACCATTTCCGCCACTGTTTCATTGGTGGCATGGCCGATTCCCGTCAGAACGGGAATCGGGAAGCGTGCGATATCTCTTGAGAGGTTAAAATCATTGAACGATGAAAGTCCTACTTCGCCCCCACCCCCTCTGATGATCGCCACGGTATCGAAGTGCGAAGCAACCAGGCGGATTCGAGAAAGCTGATAGCGTATGGCATCAACCGCCCTGTCGCCCTGCAGGACCGATGGGAATAAATGGTGAAAGAAGCGATATCCCCACGGGTTATTGTCTATGACGTTGTTGAAATCCGCATAGCCTTTACTCGTCTCCACGGAAATGATCGCGAGGCGCTGGGGCAGCATCGGAAACAGCAGCGAACGGTTTTGATCGAATATACCCTCCTCCTTCAGCCTGGCAATGCTCTCCTGCTTCTCGCGTTCGAGTTCCCCGAGCGAAAAAACAGGATCGATATCCGTAATGCGCAGGGCGAGGCCATATACCGGGTCAAAGGTGACATTCGCACAAAAAAGCATACGGATGCCGTCTTTCAGCGGTGACTCCAACACCTTCAGGAAATTTCGATTGATACGCAGATAGTCATCTCTCCAGAGAACGGATTTCAATTGCGCAATCACCTTCCCATCAACTTTGTCGACAAGTTCGGGGTATGCATGCCCGGAATGAGGATAGTGGTTGAGCTTGTTCATCTCGGCCTTCACCCAAAACGAACTGGTATAACGCACGCTGAGCGTTTTCTGAATGCTTGTGGCAACCTCCTGGAGCGTAAATATCTTCTTTCCGTCAACAGTCTCTGGCATAGTCACGTCGGGAATTGTGGATGGAATTAAGTAAAAAAAGACGGGACAATCAACGAATCAAAAACGGCGTTTGACAAACCGGGTGATCGGGCCGCTAACGATCAGCCCCCCTATCACGCCAAGCACGTTAGCACCCATGTCGAGCAGGTCGAAAGTGCGTTCCTCAGCGAGCATCTGCAAAACTTCCGTAACGACCCCGAACAACACGCCGATAATGAAAGTCAGCAAAAACGGAAAAGGATCTCGGTCAAAATCATACCGGACAACCACAGTCCATACCGCGAACATGGCGAAGTGAACAAGTTTGTCGACGCCACCCATTCCGACGTCAGGAATATTGCGGCCCGGCATAAGCAGAATAATCAAAATCAATACCGACGCGGCGACGGAGTATTTCATTTCAACAAAATATCGGTCGATCGGCAGCCAACAAACAAAAGGGAAAATGTCATTTCGAAGGTGGTGTCACTCCGAGTTTCTGAAGTACAAGGTTGGAGATATCTAATTGCTCGGTATTGAACAGAAGAAGATCATATCCACTAACGCGGTCGGTCAGAATAATGTCGAAGCCATTCTCAACCGCCACCTCCCTGATCACCCTGTTGACATTCAGATAAATCGGTGCCATGAAAAGCTTTCGCTTGTTCTCAAGTGTCTGTTGGGCCTCTTGCTGCATTTGTTCCAGCTCCGCCATTGCCTGTTCGATCTTTCTTTGCGTATTGATCCGGACGGTATCAGTCATGGAGCCGGCATTAGCATTGAAGTCCGTATACTGTTGTTGTACCTCCTGCGACTTCGACTGCAATTGATTTCGAAGCTGGGTTTGTGTGGACTTTAACTCAGCTTCGATCTCCTTCATATCCGGAAGCTGCGAAACAATATATTCAACACTGGCATACCCGACCTTTCCCGCCGGAGCAGAAGTCTGCGAATAAGAATAATAACCGGCGGTTAAAAGGATTATGGAAAAGAATATCTTCATGAAAGTCATCTTATGCATCCTCAAAGATACACGGCAAATTCCCAACCCCCAAACGGTCTGTTTAAATACCATGCCCGGTCAAAATTTCTGCAATCCGAAAAAGTTCCCGGGGCAACCAGCAATTTTGACGCATGCACAGCCTTTTTGTCCACTCGTGAAACATGGTACAAGGATTGATCACTTGTATTCAAAAGGAGGTAATAATGAAGAACAAATTCAAACAGCTATTAACTACAGTAGATCTGTTGAATACGCTGAATGGCGGAGTGAGCGAGCCGTACCTCTCATACCGCGACAGGCCGGAGGGTAGCGAACTGAGAGTCCGCGTTCCCGGAGTAAGCAAAGAGATGCTTCAGGTAGAGATCAACAACAACCGGTTGAATGTTTTCTACCACATCCCGATGATCACATCAGGCGAGCAGGTTTACCTACCTAAAGAAGTGGTAAATCAAACGCTGCCATACTACGTGGAAATTCCGGCGATTCAGGCAACTTATGAAGACACGGAACTCGTCATTACGCTGCCTTATAATGAAATGTCTAACGGCTACAACAGAAGAGTACCAATCAATGAATAACCCAACGTCTGGCCTAATGGTCAGACGTTTTTTTATAATCCGGCACCCCTCACCTTCATTTCAAGCGTATAAACGGACTTCGACGCGGTGATAAAAAGTGTCTTTCCTTTCCTCCCGCCAAAGCATACGTTCGCAGTCCACGGCTCGTCAATAGCGATGTGTTCCACCTTTTCGCCTGATGAATTAAATACCGTAATTCCCTTACCCGTAATGTACAGATTCCCTTTGGCGTCGAGCGTCATACCATCGGAGCCCATTTCAGCAAAGAGTTTCCTGTCAGTCAATGAACCATCCGGCTGAATGCCGAAGGCGTATGTCTTGCCCGCACCGATATCGGCAACGTACAGTAGCCGGCCATCCGGACTACCGATGATCCCGTTTGGCCTGCTGAAATCACCCATTACTTTTCTCAGCGAACTCCTGTCTGGCGAGAGATAATAGATATCCTGCGTGCCGATTTCCGGCTCCGTGTGAGACCAGTACGAGCGCTGGTAGAACGGGTCCGTAAAATATATCCCTCCTTTATGGTCTACCCATAGATCGTTGGGACCATTCAATCGTTTATCCTCAAAATCGCGGACCAAAACAGTCACGGTCTTGTCAGGGGCTATCTGCCATAACTCATTTTTCTCATCCGCGCACGCGAACAAATTACCCGCGCGATCGAAATACAACCCGTTAGATCTTCCCGCATCCTCCATAAACACACTGACACCCGAGCCGGGCGTCCACTTCAATATCCGGTTATTGGGCTGGTCGGTAAAAAAAACGTTTCCCTCCCGGTCTACCGCAGGACCCTCCGTAAAACTGAATGACGACGAGATCAGTTCCGGCTGCGCGCCATTGGCGATCAGTTTGCTTTTTTTTGAGGGCTGCGCGCAGGCGACGAATGCCGCCACAGCAAGCCAGGGTAACAGATGTACACTTTTCATGTCCTTTGGATCAGCGCAAAATTTAGTGAGTTTCACTATCATTTCGCAGCTGCCCGTGATTTTATTGCGGAATTGACGGTCCGGGAAAATATTAGAAGGGAGGAAAGTGCGATTCACACGCCGCACCCTTTGATTTCCAGCGCGACTTCCTTAAAATTCCGGGATGAATACTACGAAGGAAATCCGATGGGGAATATTGGGAGTGGGCGATGTATGCGAAGTAAAAAGCGGGCCGGCGTTTAAGAAAGTTTCCAACTCGTCGCTTGTCGCCGTGATGCGTCGCAATGCGGAAAAAGCCAAAGACTACGCTAACCGCCATAAGGTATCAAGATACTATTCCGACGCAGACGCGTTGATCAACGATCCGGATATCAACGCCGTTTACATCGCTACGCCGCCTGCCTACCACGAACAGTATGCTATCGCTGCCATGCAGGCGGGAAAACCCGTCTATATTGAGAAACCGGTCGCACTCAACAGCGCCTCCTGCCAGAAAATACTGGAGATGTCGGCAAAGCTGAACGTGAAAGCCTCCGTGGCACATTACCGGCGCGGCCTGCCCGTATTCAGAAAGATAAAGTCGCTCATCGAATCAGGCGCCATCGGCAAACCTGGCCTGGTCGTTTCCAGGACGCTGAAAGCACCGGCTGATACCCATGACTACTGGAGAATCGATCCTGAAATTTCGGGGGGTGGCCTCTTCTACGACCTCGCACCACATCAGCTGGATATTTTCTATTGGCTCTTTGGACATCCGACACAGGTGAACGGCCATTCTATCAACCAGAAAAAGGAATATCCCGCACCCGACCTCACCCATGTCGACGCGTTGTTTGGCGACGTCCATATCCATGCACTCTGGGCATTCAACGTACACCGTAGCGCGGAAGAAGATTCCTGTGAAATCATCGGAGACGCCGGGAAGATCGCCTTCTCATTCTTTCAACCCGCCCCCATCACCCTCACCACTAACAACGGTACAGAAAGGATCACACTCGACTATCCGGAAAATATTCAGCAGAATATGATCGATGATGTTGTGAAATTCTTTCTCGGAAACGGACCCAACCCATGCTCCCTTGAAGAAGCACTGGTGACGATGCGCGTCATTGACGTGGCCGGCGCGTCATAAAACACATGGTTCATTCGGTGCTGCCCTGTGACTCTAATTTTCCGAGCAACTGACTCCCCCGGTAAAGCTCAAGGGATGTGCCGACAATGCGATAATTGTTGGCACCCGTCAGCATCTCAGTGAACCCGTTTTCAACCTGCATCTGCGCTTCGCAAAACATCCGGGTGGTAATCGGTTGAAACTTGATGGTGTTTCTATCAAATTGGCAACTCCCTCCCAGTCCATTGCAGCCCGCGAAGCCCTGCAGCCTGAATTCAGTCCCCTCCTGTATCAACTCCATGTAGACTTCACGTCCTCCGGGCGGAGTGACTACCTTATTTCCATTCAGTTCTACCAGACTCCAATGCGAATTCACCAGTGTTACCCCCTCTGTACTGTTTTGTTGCTGACTTCGGCATTGTACCAATAGTGAGATCAGCAGGATAAACGTGATATTGGCTTTCATCTTGACTTTTTTTGAGACAGGGATAATAATCGTACCAATTTAAAAAGATCCGCACAATTAATTTACCGCTGGTAAATTCAACCAGGGCAATGCGGGAATGGCTGGCATAATCCCTATCAAAAAAGTTGTATGTTGCAACTTGTATATTTAAGAGTTCAACCTCAGATGAGAGATACAATTGCCAAGGCTCGCTGGCTTCGGTTAATCCCGATAGCATTTATCACATACAGTCTCGCCTATCTCGACCGCGCCAACTATGCGTTCGGTGTCGCGGGCGGAATGCAGGAAGATCTCAATATCACGCGGGGTATGTCGTCACTGCTCGCCTCCCTTTTCTTTCTGGGGTATTTCTTCTTTCAGATACCCGGGGCGATTTACGCAGAGCGCCACAGTGCAAAGAAACTTATCTTCTGGTCGTTGATCCTCTGGGGTTCGCTCGCCGCGGCAACAGGCATGGCCACCAGCGCAAATTTACTGATCGTGATCCGCTTCCTGCTAGGGGTTGTGGAAAGTGCCGTAATGCCCGCGATGATCATTCTGTTAAGCAGATGGTTCACCAGGTCGGAGCGCTCCAGGGCAAACACCTTTCTTATCCTGGGCAACCCGGTGACAATCCTTTGGATGTCTATCCTCTCCGGCTACCTGATCGACTCGGTTGGCTGGCGATGGATGTTCATTATTGAAGGTGTGCCCGCCGTGATATGGGCATTCTTCTGGTGGCGACTCGTTGATGACAAGCCGGCCGATGCAAAGTGGTTGTCGTCCGAAGAAAAGGAAGCGCTAAAGGCCAAACTGCAACAGGAACAACAAGCGATCAAGCCCGTGCGCAACTACGGCGAAGCATTCAGGTCGCGCGTAGTCATTTTGCTGTCTCTTCAATACGCACTTTGGTGTATCGGCGTTTACGGATTCGTCATGTGGCTACCCAGTATCATCAATGAAGCGCCCAATGTTGGAATTGTAGCGACGGGATGGTTATCATCGGTTCCCTACCTTTTCGCCGTTATCGCTATGCTGGTCGCGTCCTACTTCTCCGACAAATTCCTGCGTCGCAAAGCGTTTATCTGGCCATTTCTGCTCATCGGTGCTATCTGCTTCTACTGCTCCTATCTGATCGGGCCAAACAATTTCTGGATTTCGTTCGTGTTGCTCGTGATCGCCGGCGCCGCTATGTATGCACCCTATGGTCCGTTCTTCGCGGTTATTACAGAGATCCTCCCCAAGAATGTATCGGGCGGCGCTGTCGCGCTTATCAATAGCCTGGGAGCACTGGGATCGTTTGCCGGTGCCCTGCTGGTGGGATACCTCAATGAGATCACCGGCGGCTTCGGTGCATCATACAATTTCATGGCCGGTTCGCTGCTCCTATCGGCGATATTGACAATTATCGCGATCAGGCGGCTACCGACAGCCACCGCGCCTACCCGGCTTGCCTCTCAATCAAATTCAGCATCTTCAGCGTAGCAGTGATCGCGGCTTCCTGCTGATCAAATTCAAAGCCGCGTGTTTTGAACACCCGCCCATCCATATCCCAGGTGATTATGGTTTCGACAAACGCGTCAGTACGCCCGCCGGGCGGGATAGATATCTTGTAATCGGTGAGCTGAGGAAGCTTTTTACCCAGCTGATCATATATCGACTTGACTGCCTTCATGAACGCATCATATTGCCCATCACCGGTAGAGGTCGCTTCATACACCTCTCCTTCGATCTCAATACTCAGCGTAGAGATCGGTTTCAGGTTATAAACATGGCTGGAGTAATAATTCCTGATCTTGATCTTCTCGGGGATCAATTCGCGCCCCAGCACATCCGAAATGATGTAAGGAAGATCTTCCGGTGAAATATTCTCTTTCTTGTCACCGAGTTCAACTACGCGTTGTGTTACTTTCTTCAGCGCTTCGGGGTCGAGCTCAATCCCCAACGACTCCAGATTCTTCCGGATACTCGCATTGCCCGATGTTTTGCCAAGCGCATATTTGCGGGTTCGTCCGAATCGTTCGGGCATCAATTCATTGTGATAGAGATTGCCCTTGTTATCGCCGTCGGCATGAACGCCACAGGTTTGTGTAAAGACGTGTTCGCCAATCACAGGTTTGTTGTTCGGCACCCCGATTCCGGAAAACACTTCCACCAGTTTGCTGACGTTGTAGAGCATCGTCTCATCCACGGAGAATTCAACGTCGAGATGATCTTTCAGAACCGCCACAACACTCGACAGCGGAGCGTTCCCTGCCCGCTCACCGAGTCCGTTGACGGTAACATGCAAAGCAGTCGCGCCTGCCTTTACGGCTGAGAAGCAATTCGCAACTGAAAAGTCGTAGTCGTTATGCGCGTGGAAATCAAACCGCGCTTCCGGGTAGCGATCGGCCATATCCTTCACGAAACGGTATGTCTCGTCGGGATTAAGGACGCCCAGCGTATCGGGGAGCATGAACCTTTCAATGCGTTCGTTCTTCAGCGAGTCCATGAGAAAATGAACATAATCGCGCGAATCGCGCATTCCATTCGACCAGTCTTCGAAATACACATTCACCCTGATCCCGAGTTTCTCCGCGTGTGCGAGCGTGCTCCGGATGTCTGCGACGTGTTCTTCCGGCGTTCTGCGCAACTGGCCCTGAACGTGCTTCAACGAGCCCTTACACAACAGGTTGATCACCTTTCCGCCTACATTGTGGATCCAGTCAAGCGAACGATTTCCATCGACGAATCCGAGTATTTCCACCCGTTCGAGAAATCCATTTTCTTTTGCCCACTTGATAATCTTGCCGGCACCCTCAAACTCACCCTCGGAGATCCTCGCCGATGCCACCTCCACGCGGTCTACTTTTACCTCCTCCAGCAACATTTTGGCTATATTCAGCTTCTCCGCGGCCGTGTAAGATACCCCGGATGTCTGTTCCCCGTCTCGCAGGGTGGTGTCCATTATTTCTATACGCATACGATTGCAGCCCCCATAATCCGTTCCGGGCCTCCCGGAGTTATTACAATCCGCAAATTACGGCAAGTTCGGGGGAAGCACAAATGATCTATGCTTCCTCGAAGGGGTGATATTTCGGTTTCTGCTTTTGCCTCCAGTACCACATCAACAGGAACCCGATGATAGCGCCGCCAACGTGACCGAAGTGCGCAATACCTCCACCGAAAATTGAGAAGCCCGTAACGCCAGAGAACAGATCCAAACCGATCAGTGCGGGAATAAAATACTTCGCCGGAATGGGTATAGGCAGAAAAATCAGAAAGAGCTTCGCATTCGGGAACATAATTCCAAAAGCAACGAGCACACCGTAAATCGCACCGGACGCGCCAACAACCGGTATGCGATACAGACTGATAAACTCCACGATTCGTTCCTCGCCGATCGCGTCCAGCAATGAACGATCCGGCATAGCGCCGTTTAGCAGTGCCGTGATATCACCGGCACTTGCACCGGCTGCAACGAGGTCGCTGTAGATATTGTTGAAGAGAAAATAGTTGACCAGCGTATAGATGACCGCCGCACCGATACCGGACAAAAGGAAGAATATATAGAATTTCTTGCTGCCCCAGAGTTTTTCAAGTGGCGACCCAAACGCCCACAGCGCGTACATATTGAAAAATATGTGCGCAAACCCTCCGTGCATGAAGATATTTGTCAGAAACTGCCAGAATCTGAAATTCTCGTTCCCCGGAAAGTAAAGTGCGAACACCTCTCTCATTGTCCCCAACATCCCCGGCACCATATAGGTAACGACAAACATGAGTAGACAGATGGCGATCAATACCTTGATAGCGCTTGCAGTCAGATTCATCACAAAGATTATTATGAGGGTGTAATATAGTCAGAAATTGAGATTCACTATTTAAGATTCAAGATTAAGGGGTAACTTCGGCATAGTGTACTGAATCTTGAATCTTCGATTTTGAACCTTAAATCCTTATACATCGCGATGGTTGTCTTCGGACTTTGTGCCTGCGGATCAGGGGAAAAGGGAGAGCGTATCCCGCCTGTATCCCCATTTGATGATGATGTTACCTTTCTCAAAAAATATTCCGACGTCATCGAACTGAAAGACGCTGGAAGCACCTCCAGAATCGCCGTCATGCCCGCACTTCAGGCAAGGGTGATGACGAGCACAACGGGATCGCCTGCAGACCTCAGTAACGGCTGGGTTAACCGCTCGTTCTTTGAAGCCGGCGACACGTCAGTCCACATGAATGCCTTCGGCGGAGAGGAGCGAATATGGCTGGGACCGGAAGGTGGTCAGTTTTCAATCTTCTTTGACCCCGATAGCGCGTTTACGTTCGAGAACTGGCATACGCCTCGTTTGATAGATCTCGATCGATGGGATGTGGTCGCACAGTCGGAACAATCAGTATCCTTCAGCAAGGAGGCGACGCTGACCAACTACTCGCAAACAGTCTTCAACATCAGGCTTAACCGGGAAATAAAAATCCTAAGCAGCCGGGATGCTTTCGACACACTCGGTATTCCGCCCAACGCAGGCGTTGCAACAGTGGCGTACCAGACAATCAATGATTTAGAGAACGCCGGGACAGAACCCTGGAACAGGCAAACGGGTTTACTGTCGATATGGCTATTAGGGATGTTCAACCCGGCACCGGACGTGACTATGGTCATTCCCTTCATCCCGGGACCTGAACAGACGCTGGGGCCGGCGGTAAATGATGATTATTTCGGAAAAGTACCAGCCGACCGACTAAAGGTTTCAGACAGCGTTTTGTTTTTCCGCGGCGACGGTGCGTATCGCAGCAAGATCGGCATCTCTCCCAAAAGGGCCAGGGAAGTGATGGGCAGCTACAATCCTTCAACTCAAACGCTTACAATCGTAAAGTTCACGAAAGGATCTGCCGACGACGTGTATGTTAATTCCAAATGGGAAATCCAGCAACAGCCTTACAGCGGCGACGTTGTGAACGCGTACAACGATGGACCTCCCACCCCGAATACGAAACCGATGGGCCCTTTCATTGAACTCGAAAGCTCGTCACCCGCACGCGCGTTGGATCCCGGAGAAAAAATCCGCCACGTCCAGACAACGATGCATTTTCAGGGCGACGAGCAAGCGCTCAACGCCATCGCCACCGCTGTGTTGGGAGTGTCGCTGCAAGAGATAAAAGACTCTTTCACGGGCGAGACAAGGAGGTAAGGGAAATAGCGGAAAAAGCGGGGTTGATATCCTTGAGGTGGATGCGATTGTAGTTAATGGCTTCGTATTGACTACCATCGTATCCCGCCAGGTAATCCCACAGCACATCACTCGACGGATATCCGACCGATACCAAAAGCAACGGCTTGCCATTCATGTAGACTGGTATTGGCAGGATATTCAGATAATGAAAGTTATCAACTTCCTCGTTGAGTATTTCCACTTTGTTCCGCTCGAAGTATGTGAGGTAAGAGCGTGTCCTGTTTCCATCCGCCGACCACGATGAAAGGACCGAATACATCGCCTCCGGCGGCGTAAGCCTGTAGTGTCGCATGCTCCACCGGCTTGTATCTGCGGCGTCCATCTTTCGCAGCAGGAAACGGTTGAAGGTATCATCCCTCAATTCCTCGGCCATAAACATGGTTTGGTACTCGCCGGGAAAATCTGCGCTGATACCGTACAACTCCTGGGTCTGACCGGGAAAATCATCGTCAGCCTTAAACACGGCTATGAAGTAACTCTCAAGTCCATTCCACACGTATTCTATCCGCGTCAGCGGACATTTGCATATCTCCTCATGCATTCGGTTGTAGATAGCCAGGGTATCAAGTCCCTCCAACACCAGTAACTCTCCGGCTTCTGCGATGGGAAGGCGTTCACGTCCCCAGTCATCGTCATACACGATAACGGAGTCAAGCTTTGACTCCAGAAGGTCTTCGTCAGGATATTCACGTCCTTCACGGTAGAAGACCGCGGTATAGAACTCATGCGTCTCCGGAAAGTAATCGACGTAACCGATATAGTAAGTTGAATCCAGTTCTGCAACGGGATCCTGCGAGACCAGGCCGCCACCACTTCTGCCGGAGAGCTTCTGCACTCCCGTCCATGAATCTTTTCTGGCGCAGGAAAAGACAACTGATAATAGGAACACCATCAACGCAATACGCAGCATAAGAAAGTTGGATATGAGGTCAAAATAACCGTTTCCACTAGTCGATGCACAGACCCGTGTCAACAGTCATTAAAACCGAATTCCACCTTCTAGTAACCTTCACCGAACGGCCGTATACGCCGGCTGTCGCTAAAAGCCGCTATCATCAGCGTTGCATCAATCGCGTCCCGGTTTGCCGTTGAGCATTCTGGAAATGCCGAGTGGATTCCCATCTTTTAATTCGTCGGGAAGAAGTGATTGCGGAAAACCCTGGTAACAAACCGGGCGTGAAAATCTTCTGATCGCATCGGTTCCAACCGAAGTGCTGCGACTATCCGTTGTGGCGGGAAAAGGCCCCCCGTGAACCATGGCGTGCGTTACCTCCACACCGGTGGGATACCCGTTGATGATCAGTCGTCCTACCTTCTGCTCAAGGATAGCGATGAGGTCACGGTATTCTTCCAGGTCGCGCGCGGTGGCATGAAGCGTCGCGGTCAGGTGACCGCCTAACCGCCTGGCTATTTGCAGGAGTTGTTCCTTGTCGCTTGCTGTAACCGCAAGTGTTGACGGTCCGAAAACTTCTTCTTCGAGGGTTTCGTCACTGAGAAAGGTATCACCTGTAGATTGAAACAGGTATGCCGGCGTATAACTGCTCAGGTCGGCCGTCTTTCCTTTGGCAAGTGTTTTTATGCCCTGGCTGTTGGTCAGCCTTTCCACTCCGGCTTTGTAGGCTTCCTGAATGGAGGATGTCAGCATAACGCCCGGTGCTGACTCCGACATTGATTCTGACAGCGATTCAAGAAATGACTGTCCTTCCGTATGATAGACAACGAGACCGGGGTTAGTGCAAAATTGTCCTACACCGAGTGTCACCGAGGTTGCCAGGTCTTTGGCAATCGATTGCCTGCGTTCGCGCATAGCCTCGGGCAAAATGAATACCGGGTTGGTGCTCCCCATTTCGGCATAAACGGGAATCGGCACGGGACGGCTGTTCGCAGCATCAAAGATCGCTTTGCCTCCGCGATACGACCCTGTAAATCCAACGGCCATGATAGACGGATGCCGGACGAGTGCCATGCCCACATCGGTAGACTTACCGTGGACCATGGAGAACACCCCTGCGGGCATACCCGTCTTTGCAGCAGCGCGTGTAATAGCCATGCCCGCTATTTCGCACGTTCCGGGATGAGCAGGATGCGCTTTAAAGACCACCGGGCACCCGGCAGCCAGCGCAGAGGTTGTGTCGCCGCCGGCTACTGAGAAAGCAAACGGAAAGTTACTCGCGCCGAAAACAGCAACCGGCCCAATCGCCTTCTGCATACTTCGTATGTCTGGCTTCGGTGGCGTGCGTTCTGCGTCAACCGTGTCTACCCGCGCATCTACCCACGATCCTTCGCGCAGATAGGCCGCAAACAACCTGAGTTGGGTAACCGTCCTTCCTCGTTCTCCCTTAAGACGTGCTTCAGGCAAACCGGTTTCGTCCATTGCTCTGGCGACGAGATCATCACCTGATGACATGATCTCGTCGGCGATAGCTTCGAGAAACGCGGCACGCTCCTCGCCCGATTTAATCCGGTACACGTCAAACGACGACGCGGCATTCTCAACGGCACGCTGCACTTCCTGCGCCGAAGCCTCGTGAAAACCCGGTTCCAGTGTGCTCCCATTGGAAGGATTTTCTCCGTGAAAAACAACCATCCCCTCTCCCGAAAGTGAACCTCCAATAATATTCTTTCCTGATAGTTTACTCATGTCCTGACGTTCCTGTGAATTATTCTACTGTATTGACAAGTGTACCGATCGATTGGATCGAAATACGTATTTCATCGTCTTTCTGCAAGGTGAAGTCGTTTGGCGGAACGATACCCGTGCCTGTCATCAGCAAACATCCATCCGTGAATGTAATCTCCTGATACAGGTACGATACCAACTCGGTAAACGAACGCTTTATCTGGCTGATCGCTGTGCTGCCGTCGAATACCTTCTTGCCCCGATGGATCTCGATCGATATGGTAGTATCGGACGGAAGGGGCTTGTCGGTCACAAAAATACAAGGCCCCACAGAGGCACTTTTATCGTAGCACTTTGCCTGCGGGAGGTATAGCGGATTCTCACCTTCGATGCTCCGGGAACTCATGTCGTTTCCGATAGTATATCCCACGATCTTGCCCGACCGTGTAATGACCAGTGTAAGTTCCGGCTCCGGTACATCCCACGTGGAGTCTTTTCTGATCCTTACCTTGTCGCCCTGCCCGACAGCTCGGTAAGCGGGACTTTTGAAAAACAGCTCGGGGCGTCTCGCTTCATATACGCGGCCGTAGAAATCGCCACCGCCCGCATCCTTCGACTCTTCCTGGCGACCTACTTTGCTGCGATAGTATGTGACTCCCGCTGCCCATATCTCCTGCTTTCCGACAGGCGGAAGGATATTACCCTTCAGCAGATCCGATGATGACCGGGCCTCGTCGCCGACTTCCAAAAGCGTGGCATAAAGGTTATCATCATTCAGCAATTCGTCCCAGTCACGCTTCAAAAGATATTGCGTACCGTTCTTTTCTAATACTGCCCCATCGGAAGTTTTGTATAATTTCATTTGCAATGCTATTGAGTATAGGAGTCAAAGTTTCAAAAATAAGCTTTCAAAATGAGCTGACAGCTCAACTTTGCGTACTACGGGTGAGATTTTGCGTTTGTTAGGCCGGATCCGCTTTGCGCTATTGATCGCCTCTGACAGGTTGCGTCCACGCCATCTCAAAGTCGCCTTCCTGGAAAGGATTCTCTTTAGCTTTGTCCGATGTAATCCTGGCGCGAACGAACAAATAGTTGTCACTGAGTGCAAAGGTGGCCTCAGGGGCTTCTACCGTCTTCAGGACAGTGGCTTCCGTGTCCTGCCCTGTGGCCCCGATAAACTGAATCCTGTAAGTCACCCCTTCTTCTTCCTTCACATCGATGCGAATAGTGTGTTCACTGACATCGATATCCTCCAGAATAACCCCGGTTGTTGAGTAGAAGTCACCTTCCTCCATAGCTTCAATGAGCGATGCCGGATTGAGCGAGTCAGTCCTGACCATTACCCATCCCCTACCTGCATTGCTGTATTTAGAGCCATACAAGTGATAATTGTGACTGTCATCTGTCGCCAGTCCCAGTAGCAATGGTTTGTTCCTGCGCACGTATTCGAGGTTGATCTTATCCCACATGTATTCCGTGCCCGGCCGCGTACTGTCACCGTAATTATAAACCATCGGGTGTCCGTTATACACTTCAAAAAACCGTTCGCCCTCTAAATCAAAAAAATCTTCCGCCGTAATTGCGAAGTGAAAATTCGGGTGATTGATATGCGGAAACATAGGAACCCCTGTTTCCGCACGCTGCTTCAGCACCGCATCGACGTTGCGCTGCATCACTTCAGTGACCGAATTACCGCCCTGGGGCGGGATCAACGTACGGATGTTTGTAGCGTTGACATGTATAGGCTTGCCCTCCCAGCGGTCGGACATCTCTTCAGACTGAATGATCAGGAAATGATCGTCTTCAAACAATGCCCTGTACTCGTCGTACGTTTTCAGTTGTACCTGGATCCGTCCTGTATCCCGCTTAAACGTTACCCACTGCTCCCCGAATTTCTGAAGATATTTATCGAACCCCTCCTCGTATATCCTGCCTTTCTTAACTACGACCCATTTTTCGCCCTGCGCGAGAATGTTGTGGTCAGTGAGCGCCACAAAATCGTATCCCTTGCTTTTATACCAGTCCATGATCATCTCCGGAAACTCGTCGCCGTCGCTCCAATATGAATGGGTGTGCAGGTTTCCTTTATACCACCGGGCATGATCGATATCCGATGTTTCTGAACATCCGCCCAGGCAGAGGACAGCGATCGCGGACCAAAATAAAGAGACTGTTTTCATAGGGGTAAGGTAAGGAATTTTAATAGGAAAAAAACGTTACTTTTGGCCCTCCGGATCGCTATATGTCAAATTTATTCACACTTCGTGTCGCAACGGCACTCCTGATGTTTCAGATGTTCTTCCTCGCACAGGATGGCTTTTCGCAGTCGGGCGTAAAAGCCGTTGTAACAGGTAAGGTACTGGATTCTTTGTCAACTTCACCGCTCAGTTTTGCCAGTATCCGTATCTTTGATGTGCAACAGCGGGATCTCGTCAATGGCAATATCACAGACGACGCGGGTGCGTTTTCGGTCGATGTCCCCTACGGACGGTATTATGCCGAAATCGAATTCATGGGCTATAAGTCGCACCGTACCGCCGGGTTTGTGGTCGATGCGCAGCACAACGAACACAACCTGGGTACGCTAAGGCTGAGCCATACCGTTAATACCCTCAGCGAAATCGTTGTGCAGGCCGAGAAAAGTTCGATGGAGCTGTCACTCGACAAAAAAATCTTCAACGTCGGGAAAGATCTCGCCAACGCCGGGGGTACAGCCGCGGATATCCTCATGAACATTCCATCCGTGCAGGTCGATCCCGAAGGCAGTATCAGGCTGCGCGGCAGCAGCAACGTCCGGATACTGATTGATGGAAAACCTTCCGGCCTTGTCAGTTTTAAAGGCGGCAGCGGTTTGCAGCAGCTTCAGGCGAGCATGATCGAGCGCGTAGAGGTCATCACCAATCCATCAGCGCGCTATGAGGCAGAGGGTATGGCTGGCATCATCAATATCGTCTTACGCAAAGATCGCAAGCAGGGATTCAACGGTTCATTCGAACTGATCACGGGTACGCCTACCAACTTCGGCGGTGCGGCAAACCTGAATTACCGCCACAGGAAAGTAAACTTCTTTATAAATTACGGCATCGCATACCGCGTAGTGCCCGGCAAAGCATCGCTTTACCAGGAAGTGTATGGCCCGGAGAACAAGTTCCATCGCCAGGAGAGTGAAGCAACGGTAACCGGTTTCAACAACAACATACGCGGAGGTATCGACTTCTTCTTCTCGGAAACGAGTATCCTTACCGGCTCTTATCTTTTCAGGCGCAGTGATGCTACTCGCGTTACAAACATCGAGTACAAGAACTACCGTCAGACAATACATAATCTCGATAGCATCGAAACCCGGAGGCAGGATGAAGAGGAAGTAGAACCCAATTCGGAATATTCGCTGATTTACAAGAAAACCTTTCCTCAAAAAGACCACGAACTGGTGGCCGAAGTAAAATTCCTCGACAACTGGGAAAGCTCGGATCAGCTATTCACCCATCGCTACTACACACCCGAACGCATGGAAGATCAGGAACGCGGCACCCTTGAGCGATCACTAAACGATGAATTTGACAAGCAACTGCTCTTCCAGGTCGATTACACCAAACCGATCGGAAACGGAGGAAAGCTCGAAACCGGACTTCGAAGCAGCACACGCGAAATGGCGAACGACTATATCGTCGATCGCAGAAATGAAAGCGGAGGGTATGATCCGCTACCCGGCTTTGACAACCTGTTTCTCTACGACGAAAATATCCATGCTGCATACGGAATACTCGCCCGAAAGGGAAGCAGGCTATCGTATCAGGCCGGACTTCGCGCGGAATGGACGGACGTCAGGACAACACTCCAGGAAACCAACGAAGTAAATCCCCGCGAATACGTTGACCTCTTCCCC
Source organism: uncultured Roseivirgaceae bacterium (assembly GCA_964493505.1). GTDB lineage: Bacteria > Bacteroidota > Bacteroidia > Cytophagales > Cyclobacteriaceae > Chryseosolibacter. The sequence continues at coordinate 115,065 of CAZBNP010000004.1, read as the reverse complement.
AGCGCGCACATCACTTACAACCTTCCGAACCAACATGCCCTGCAGGGAAGCTACAGCCGGAGGATCCGACGACCTTTCTACAACGACCTGTCACCGTTCTGGACGCTGTCCGATAACCGGAACTTCGCCAGCGGAAACCCCAACCTCGACCCGGAATACAGCAATGTGTTTGAAGTCGGACATATCAAATATTTCGAAAAGGGTTCATTCACCTCCGCGGTGTACCACCGCCGTACCCGGGAAAAAATTGAGCGCATCCGAACGGTTGACGATGAGGGGAACTCCACATCGCTACCGCAAAACCTGCGTTCGGAGGAAGCAACCGGTGCCGAATTTACCGGCGAGTTCTCCATTTTTCAGTGGTGGAAGTTCGATGCCAACATCAACCTGTTCTACGCAGAAATTGATGGCACCAACATCCTCTCGGATTATAACAACACAACCTTCAGCTGGTTTGCGCGACAAACTTCGCGCTTCATGATACCGGGTGGTCTCGATATCCAGCTGAGGGGCAACTACGAAGCACCTCAGAAAACCGCGCAGGGTAAACGCCACGCGCTCTACTACGCGGACTTCTCCATGAGCAAGGATATACTCGATGGAAACGGTACAATTCATTTCAACGTACTCGATGTTTTCAACAGCCGCAGAATGCGGTCCATCACAGAAGGGCCCAATTTCTACACGGAAGGAAACTGGCAGTATCGCAGGCGCCAGATCAACCTCACCTTTACCTATCGGATCCGGCAGGCAAAAGCAGCCTCCCAACCTTCGGGCGGGGAGTAAACATCTCCTGGTGTCACACCTTCCTGGCGATCAAAGATCCCAGAACGATCGCCTGATTGTGCTTCTCATCCTTCGCCGCATATAACAATGTGATTGTTCCGTGTTCCGCTTCAAGGTCCCTCAGTACATTGAGAAGCTCCTGGTTCTGTTTTAGTTCCGCCAGGTACTTTCGCCGAAAAGCACCCCACTTACTAACGTCATGCGCAAACCATTTACGCAGATCAGTGCTGGGAGCGATCTCCTTAAGCCACAGGTCGATGGACCCTGATCGTTTCGACAGCCCCCGCGGCCAAAGTCGATCGACCAGGATCCTGAACCCATCTTCCCTCTTAGCCATCTCGTAAACCCGTTTCACATTAACCATAAAACAGATGCTAAGCGTCCATCTACTTTTTCAACTCAGATTCCAACTCGATGGACTTAGGGAAGAGAATATTATTCTCCAGATGAATATGCATGTGAAGGTCCTTTTCGAACTCCTTCAACAATTGATAGGTAAGCGAAAACGTATTACAGGCATCCGCAGGCACCTGATAATTTTTCGTCAACACGGCAATCCGGGCAAACTTCTCCCCTTCGTCGGCGTGATCAGCCATCATCATCTTCACAGGCGACTCCACCGACTTAAACAAAGGAGACTCCGCGGTTTCGTTGTTCTCTTTCGCCTTTTGGATCTTCCGGATGAATGGAAACAGCATCAGTTCCTCCTTTTTCATGTGAACGGACAATTCACCTCCGATTTCGCTGAACAGTGTGTGTATCTCGAACAATTCAGGATGACGACTTCCGTGTACCTGTCTGATCTTGTCGAGGTATCCTTTAATCTTCGGTGTCTGTTCCTCCACATAAGCGTGATGTCGCTTTACGATATAGTCCGCAAGCGTATCAAGCGCCCAGGAATCGAAGTTTACACCGTCCGTGCCGGCCTCGCCTTCAACCTTCTTCAATTCGGTCCTGACAGCTTCGGGATCAATACCAATCGCCGCGCACGCGTCTTCAATACTTCGATTTCCGTTGCAGCAGAAATCGAGCGAAAATTTTTCCAGGACGTCGGCGGCCTTATAGTTCCGTCTAACGATCTCCCCCAGCGTTAAAGTGTCTGTTGTTTCCATGTTATTCATTGTTTCATTAAAAGCGTTATATAAAATTTATACCATAGTAAAGCGCCCACCCAAAAAACAAAATGATCAATGCCCAAAACCATGACGGGATACTGTGTGGCGTCTCACTTCCCTCGATGAGGAAACTATGCTGATCGCCCTTCCCGTATGCATTGATCATGATCGGCAGAACCCCGTCTACAACTTCATCTTTCTTCAAACCCTCGATTGCAATAGCAGGGCCATTGCGCACAACGAAAGGAATAATACGAATACCCTCTTTCCCGGACGGATCCTTGCCAACGATTCTAAGTGTATGCTCCCCATCGACGAGCTTACGTGTATCAAGCTCAAATCGAATCGGTGCATCAAACTCAGCAACCGGTTGCTCAGCATCATCAATAAAAATAAAGACCTTGCTTTTCTTGCTCATGGATCAACTGGATTGAAGATGCTGTACTTAATGTGTTTTTTGTCCTTTTCTCCCGGTTTGAATGTCCACCACACCGCGTAGACCAGGGAGATGAACGCGATCAGCACCATGGCTGCCACAATCACATAATCCCAATCGTTTTGCGGTCCGGCACCATGTGTAATTCCACCCAGGAACTTCGGCTGTTGACGCTGGCATACATCACACGCCAACACAACACCGCCGGGGATCAGGCACAGACTGGTCAGTAAAAACAGAGCAAAGCATCTCATATTTCCGGCGTTTTTTTCTTCAAATCAGTGAGTATAGAATCCACCTCCTCCAAGGGAATCTTACGGGCATTATTTCCCCAGCTTGTTCTTTCGTGGTTGATAATAGCCGTAATCTCTTCCGCCGTCAATGCGCTCATTTCGCCAACGGCAGGCATAGAAGCATACTCCGGACGCGCATCGTATCCTTTCATAATGATCTCGATCAGCATCCCCGGATCATCATCAAGGACGATAGGACTTGACTTCAGCGGGGGAAAAGCACCTTTTAATCCTTCGCCATTTGCCTGATGACATGCCTGACAATTGCCGGCGTACAATTTCCCGCCGTCCAATTCCATACTGCCCTGAACGACACCGTCAACAGCCTGTTCGGTTTTTCGTCTGTAAAGGAACTCAGGCGAAGGGGTTCCGTCAGGCAGCGGTGTCTGCTTCAAACTCTGCAAATACGCCACGAGTTGAACAGCCTTTTCCTTCGCGACCAGGCTCCCCGTTTTTCCGCGCCGGAACTCTTCCGGAACGCTTACTTCCACGTCCGTGTCACCCACCGTCTCTTTCCACTCAAACATCCACGGGTAGGCAGGCATGATCGATTCCGACACTACCGCACGTGGATTGTACAGGTGTAGGAGGTGCCATGCCTCACTGGGCAACCGGGTTCCAATGCTGGTAAGATCCGGACCTATGCGCCCCGTACCCATCAGGGTAGCCGTATTCATCCACCAGGTCATGCGCCGGTTTCCGGCGTAGTCGGCAGCGACACTCGGCCTCGCACCCCACACCCCGTCCATTTCCACGTTCCTCACCTGCTGGGAATGACAGGCAACACAGCCATTTTCAATATAGACATGCTTGCCCGCCAACGCCTCACCCGTTAAGGGTTCCGCGCCGGGTAAGGGCGCATTCATTCGCTGGTTGTTAAGTGCCGGAAGTATTACCACGAAGAATGTCAGCCCCACGAAGAGAAGCGTCGCCATTCCAAATAACTTCCGATGATCATTAAACATTTCCATAATCGACGCCGGTCAGTTCACAAACTCGGTTTCTCTTTCCGACCCATTTATTTTTGCAATTTTCCTGAAGGCCAGTTTCCTGATATCATATTCCCGCCCCGGAGATATCATACTATAAAAGTTATACGCGAAGATCAGGTGCGACAGCCACATCATCGATCCACCGATAGCCCGCCATAACCAGTACGGTGCCATCATAGTAACCGTTTCCATAAAGGGAACACCCCCCATCCACTGCATACCTCTCAATGTTCCACCGAGCATCAGGGGAATGGAGTACAACAGCAGTCCAACGAATGCAAGCCAGAAGTGCGCTCCCACCAACCACTGCGAAGGTTCCCTGCCCGTAAGCCTGGGCACCAGCGCATAGATGCCTCCCCACAAAAAGAAAGCGATGATGCCATACATAGTCATGTGTGAGTGAGCAACCGTAAAATCGGTGAAGTGCCACAGCAGATTCGTATAACGGAATGCCTCCGCAGTGCCCTGAAACGAACCGGTAAAGTAGAAGACAATGCCAACCAGGAAAAAGGGAAGTGTATAGCTACTGTTAATTCTGCCAAAATCTCCCTTGAACGTCATCAGGAAATTTGTCGTCCCTGCGACGACCGGGATTACCATCCCCATACTTCCGACAATAGCCACTGTCTGCAACGACCAGGGTATGGAACTGAAAACAAAATGGTGCGTACCAATAACCGTGTAAAACAAGATTTGCGTCCAGAACGCGAGGATACCGAGACTGTAAGAATAGATGGGTTTATTCAGCTGCTGCGGAAGAAAATAATACACTATACCCAGGGTAAACAGCATGAACCACATCCCTACACCCTGGTGCATGTAGTAACCCTGTACAATCGTCTCGCCTAACCCGTTTTGCCAGGTCGGCCAGTAAGCGACAAAGCTTATCACCAGGGTAAAAATAATGGCCGCGACAATGTACCAGTTCGAGATATAGATCTCATGGGTCTTGCGCCTGGCGATCGTTTGAATGAAGTTGATAAGCGTTATGACAAGTCCCGCGCCAAACGGCGCCATTACCGGCCAGATGTACTCCCGGTACTCACCTCCCCCGTTGTTAATTCCGGCCATCAGCGAAATCGTGCCCACGAACACCGACGAATTGATAAGTATGAGCGCCAACCAACCCTTCTTCATGCTCGCAATCGGAACGTTGCTTACGATGGAAACAATGTAATAGCCAAGCCCGATCATGCCGAGAGACGACCAGCCCCAGAAGACTGCATTGGTATGGACAGGGCGAAGCCTTCCAAAACTCAACCAACTTTGATGATCCACGTCCGGGGCGACAAACTTGATCCCGAGATACTCCCCCACCGTCGTTCCGAAAACAAGCCAGAAGATAGCGCAGCCGAGGTACCAGAGAATAAGCTTCGAGAAAGCCGGATCGATATTCGGCCTTTTGGCCGACCGTTTCTTCATGGCAACGAACTGCAGGTTCGCACTGGCAGCGGTGTACACCAGCCCTCTGGGATCTTCAGCGTTCTTTTCCCCCGAAAGTTCGTTTCCCTGCAGGCGACTTTCGAGCGAAGCTTTTCTTTTCAGCAGCGATGACTCGAGATCGTCGTCTTTCAGTGAGAGCAGGTATTCGGCAAGGCGTTCTGCTTCGGCTTCCCGCTCGTGGCGATGATGTCTGCTGATCATCCTGTTGACCCTGGCGATAAGAAATACAACCGCGACCAAAAGCGGTATCAGAAGCAACACCACGGTGATGACAATACCAGGCTGCTCCAACAATGGAGTACCGTTCGGTTGCGCACCTGCGACAGCGGGAACAAACAGGATGAATAGCAACCAAATAATGCTGAGACCGGTGGGTGTTTTTCCTTTCCATGCTTTTCGCGCGCGAAGAAGTAAGTCAATTTCCCGTGATCCCAGTTCCTGAAGATAACCGCGAAACACGCCCTGCTGCTCAGGCAGTGCAGACTGCTTCCGGGTCAACAGGGTCCTGACTTTCAACACAACCCAAAGGACCAACACTACGAGGAAGACAACAGCAGCTATCAATCCAAGCGCTAGTACATCCAGGGTTCCTCCCGGGTCTGCCGCCATCAGAGGCGATGACAGCAAAATAAATACGCACAACAGGTAAGGTCTTGCTACGTCTTTCATGGTTATCTGAAATAAAAGATCATTTTATCCTTTATTTATGCAAAAAAATATCAGGCGCGTTTCAGGTAAAAGCGGCCCGCTTCAAAGTCTTCGGCGAAATCTTCCAGCGTAGTGCTCTGCAGCATGGCTTTCAGGTTTGACCGGATCTCCTTAAACTCAAAATGTATGGGACAGGGTCTCTTTTCATTACACGCCTTCAAGCCGAGCCCGCACCCTGTAAACAAGTCTCCCCCATCAATGGCGGTGACAATATCAGCGAGCGAATTATGAAGGTGAGTTGTCTGCATGTAGAAACCGCCGTTCGGGCCCTTGACCGAGGCGACCAGCCCCTTGCGGCTGAGATCTTGCAGTATCTTGGCCATGAACGGCTCAGGCGAGCCTATTGCTGACGCAATCTCCTTAATACCGATGCGAGCGCCTTCGCGCGATTTTCCGGCGACGTACAACATCGCCCGGATTCCATATTCGCAAGCTTTTGAAAACATTCCCTGCTCGTTAACGAGACAAAGTTAGGAAGAGCCTTCCAATAATAAAAGAGTTTTATATCTTTTATTCTGTTCGCTACCAGCAAAGAGGGTGGCGTGCAGACAACGAACTTTTACGCCGGCGCCACCGGTATTCTATTGAGTATGATGCAGCCGGTTATCATCGAAAGAAGCGACCCGACCAGGACAGACAATTTCGCGTCAGCGACCCATTGCGGATCAGCAAATGATAACAGTGAAATGAATATCGACATCGTAAAGCCTATACCGGCGAGAAACCCTAACCCTACAACGTGCCCCCAGCGAAAACCTTTGGGCAGATCTGCTATTCGGAGGCGCGTCATGATCCAGGTGACAGAAAAAATTCCAATTGGTTTTCCCAGGAAGAGTCCGAGGACAATACCCAACCCCAGAGGAGCGACGAGGGCTTCGAACATCGACTTTTCGAAATGAATGTTGGTATTGGCGATGGCGAATATCGGGACAATGAAGAAACTTACCGGTATTGCCAGCGTGTGTTCCAGGTTCTCCAGGGGAGATATATCACGCTCACCTCTCTTCGTGGGAATTACCATGGCAGTGAGAACTCCGGCTATGGTAGCGTGGACACCGGAATGATGAATAAAATACCACATAAAAATTCCTGGAATGAGGTAGAACCAAAGTGACTGGACGCCAAAACGGTTGAACATAACCAACAACGCCAATACACCTAGTGCGTAGAGGAGATACGAAAGTTGCAGGTCTCCGGTGTAAAAGAATGCAATGACCGCTACAGCAAAGAGATCATCCACGATAGCAAGTGCCGCCAGGAAGATCTTTAACGATGCGGGAACACGCTTGCCCAGCATAGTGACAACAGCCAATACAAAAGCAATATCGGTTGCCATTGGTATCCCCCATCCGTGTTCCGTAGGCAATCGGTGGTTTATGGCCAAATATATCATGGCCGGGAGAAAGGCGCCGCCAAAAGCGCATACCATCGGCAATGCGGCTTTCGCCGGGGTCGAGAGCTCACCGTAAAGGATCTCGCGTTTAATTTCAAGCCCTACCATCAGGAAGAAGACCACCATCAGACCGTCGTTGATCCAGGAACCAACAGAGTACCGGAGGTGCACTGAACCGGTTTCAATGCCGAGTGGAAAATCCAACAGGTTTTGAAAAGGAATTCCGAGAGGTGAGTTTGCTATCGCCAGCGAAATAATTACACAAACGGTCAGAATGACTCCGCTGCTCGTGTTCGATTTAAAGAACTCATTGATTTTCTCTCTCATCTAACGGACCGGTGCGCAGAAAATTTGTTGCATCAATGCGAAAGAAAACAAATTTCCGGCAGACATGTCACCCCTTACCGTCATTTTTTTACCGAGGAGCTGTTGAAATAGGCGAAGGGCAATGCGGGAACTCTGAACAAGGCCTAACGGTAGTCGCGAGTGATCAAGCGACTACCGTTTGCTTTTCCTGGTCCGGTCAGGTCTTTCCTGTTCGCGTTTGGCGTCCTCGAAATATCTCAGCACAGCTTCGGTAAGTTCTCCGGCAGCAGCCGAAGTGAACGGGGATACCCGTTCCACTTCATATCCGCCGTAAGGCCATTCTTCCGCAGTGGGCAAATATCCGAGCCACCCATTGCCATAACCGAAATAGAACGTATAGGCAAAGGGTGAGCGGTCGCGGACTTCATTAGACACCTCGCAAAACAACTCCAGCGGTGTGCTCCAGATAGCAATGTCTTCGTTTATATTGAGGAAACGCACCGGTAGGTTGACAAGCGGTTTCCCATCTTTTGTGGTGCTGCTGTAATCTTCAAGACCATCCGGCCAGCTCAACCCGGGTTTCCGAGGGGTCTTCACCGTCACCACACCGGAGGTCAATTTCACTTGCGCGATATCCGTTTTGATTTTCTCGTTAGCCTCCAGAATACGGTCGCCCAGCAAGACTCTGAACTGACCGAGATGGCCCGCCTGTGGTGAGGGGTACACACTGTAAATCGGCGCGAGATTTCCCGCTGCGCCATTGATAAAAACCATCGGCACGCCGATCTGATCTTCAACGTATTCAGAAACAACTCCCGGGGCGTCGCCGCTTATGAGGAGATTTTGCGGACCGAGCACCGTACCATGTATGGCGTAGTTCGCAATCAAAGCAAGTGGCTTGCCGTCGGGGTGATCAAGGCGGATGATACCTATCTTCCGGTCTACCGGTCCGTCAGGGTTCAAGCCCAGCGAAGCTTTACCATCAACATCAACTGCGCGGCGATTGATATTCGCCCGGGAAAATCCCCATCCTACCCCCATCCTGGCAGGGACAAGGCTTTCACGCGCCTGCCCAATCCCATCCACTAGTGCTTTTTCAACCATTTGCGTATAGGCCTGGTCCGTTTCATGCTTGAACCGCTCGCCCAGAAAAGCGCTCCCCATTCCAGGTGGACCGACCTCTGGCGCCGAATGTGTATGCGTAACAGTCCACCAGAAATTCTTGGGATCTATCCGATATCGCTTGCGAAGGGTTTCGGCAACACGGTCGTATGCAGCCGGCGACATCAGACAGATGTCAGTCGAGACGAGAAAAAATTGTGTGGTGCCGTCGTCCAGGGCAACGATGCGATGAAATATCGGATCGTGCGTACCGGTGGATTTACGGGCGCCATATCCAAGCAGGTTCTGCGAGTCTTGCGGAGTAATATCGATCTTTACAACCGACGCCTTAAAGCTTAATGGTTCGGGTCCATTCTGTGCCTGCACACCAATACCGGACAGCCAGATCAAAAAGCACACCCCGAACATTTTTGTCGTCTTCATCTTATATTTTTCAGTAGTCGATAATCCGCAATCGCGTTACATTGCAATGTACGCTATAGTCTGAATTATGTAAATTGCCTTTAGAACACCACCTGCCGCTACGGGGAGTGGCATCAAAAAAACAGAATAAACATGAGCAAAACAATCGGAATTATCGCGGGAAGCCTCCGCAAAGAGTCCTATTCAAAGAAAATAGCGAAGGCAGTTACCGCGATGGCTCCGGCCGGCTTCGGCTTCAAAATAATATCACTGGACGGTCTTGAGGTGTACAATCAGGATTTTGATGACCACAACATGGTACCTAGGTCTTATGTTGCCTTCAGGGATACCTTGAAAGGGATACACGGTATGATATTCATCACACCGGAATACAATCGTTCCATTCCCGGCGTCCTGAAAAACGTGTTGGATATTGGCTCAAGACCCAAAAGTAGCAATGTATGGACAGGGAAACCGGCGGCGATCTTCAGCAATTCACCCGGCATCCTGTCGGCCTTTGGTGCCAACCACCACCTGAGGCAGTGCCTCGTTTCGCTGAATGTTCCCGTTATGGCACAGCCCGAAGTCTACATCGCAAAGGTTGCTGAACTATTCGACGACAACGGAAATATCAAGGAAGGAAGCACCCAGGGCTTTCTTCGGAAGGCTGTAGACGCGTATATCACTTGGTTCAATAGATTCCAGGATTGAGAAGAGCCAATATTGAAACCGCCCGCATACGCGCAAACGGATTTCGACGTTAAACTTCTGGACTTAGTGGGATTAAAGACCTAAATTCATCCAAAAATCGGAGGATTATGAGCAAAGGAATGATTGGATATAAAATTGCCTGTATCGCCCTTCTGGCGGGCCTGGCGGGTTGTTCTCCGAATGAGCAGGAAATCAATATAGATTCGAAATACACCGGAAACGAAGCGGTTTATGCGCTGACCTCGGCCAGTGCTTATAATATGTCGGGTACCGTTACCTTCAGGGAGCGAAAAGACAATTCGACCGACGTCGAGATTGCGCTCAATGGTATAAAGGGTACGTCCGCACTCTTCCCGGTTCACCTTCACCTCGGCGACGTGGTGACGGATGACGCCGCCATCGCCGCCATGCTCCAACCGGTGGATGACAAAACAGGTAAAAGCTTAACCAACCTGAGGCAACTGGCCGACGAGTCGTCGATCAATTTCACAAATCTTACGGAACTTGATGCGTGCATCAAGATACACCTCTCCTTTACAGGCGAGGCGCAAAACGTTATTCTCGCCGCCGGCAATATCGGCAGCGCCGTATCGAACCCCAGTGCAGCGGGGAGGACATCGATTGGTGTGTGCCGAAGCGGATACTGATAACCTCTATTGAGGTATGATCTGAACTACGTTCAATTCAGATCATACTTCAAAGAGATGCCTCCAAAGTAATTGGTGCCTGCACCGGGGTTATAGTATCGTCCATCGAAAGCATTGAGCGCGAGGAAGTTGTTGTATCTCGCGCCGAAAGCGTTGTCAATTCCGGCGAAGGCATCCAGCGTAAAGTGTTTCCCGACGTCTTTCCGATAGCCTATCTTTCCTCCCAGCAGCGCGTAAGCATCCACAAACCGGGAGTTCTCGTCGTCCAGCGGGGTTTCGTCCACATAATTGAATGTTATCATCACATACGATCCAAACCGGGTATCCATATCGACGCCGGCATTGAGAATATTTGGCGCAATGCCCGTGATCCGGTTTCCTGAGTAATTGTAGACAACCACCTCGCCAGCTTCAAAACTTTCCTTTCGATAGTCGTCAAACTTATAGTCATTAAAGGTGTAGCTAACCCAGGGCTTCAACAACGAAACAAGTTGGGAAGGGTCGTTCACTACCAGGAATGAAATCAATGCTTCGACGCCGTCCTGGCGGGTAGTACCGGTGTTGACAAAGTATTCCTGCTGGCCTTCGTTGTAACGCGGCAGGATCGCGTCTTTAAGACTGAAGTGATAGGCGGTAATATCCGCATTGAGTCGTTGCTTCAGCAGACTGCCGCGGAATCCGGCCTCATAGTTGACACCGCTTTCCGGCCGGAGATCTGGGTTAACACCGGCTTGCGTTTGTACTTCCCATTGTGTAGGGGGTGAGAACCCGTAGCTTACACTCCCGTGAACAGACGTATGCTCATTGAGTTTCTTAACAAGACCGACACGCGGAGCAAGCGCCGGATCAAAGTCCATCTTCAATCGCGGGTTCGCTGCCAGGCGGTTGATATAGTCATACTGGGTCGTGTTATAACTGATCCCCGCGGTCGCGATCAGCGCCGAGGGCAGATTGAATTCGGCCTGCGCAAACCAGATTGATTGCGTCGCATTGAACTCATAATCGGCTTGCAGATTTCCCGTTTCTCCTAAGGCATTTACGTACTCCTTCTCCAATTCATAGCTGGTTTGCAGTTCAACGCCGGCGGTAATGCGCGTCTCAACGGAGCCGATAACGGGTGAATAAACAAACCGGGTGCGTCCGCTGATACCTTGTGATGTTGCAATCGTGTAGCCGTTGTAGAAGGCACTGCTCCCCCATGGGTGGTCCAGTGCATTAAAAATCAATGATGCACTGGTGATATTCTCAAATCTATCTGAAAACTGGTAGCGCTGTGACAGGGCAAGTCCCGTACTCTTACTGCTCACCCGGCAGTCGTTCGCTACACTAAAGGCCACCGCCTGTCGGGGGTGTTCGTCAAACTCTGCCCGAGTCAAAGCACCCGGCAGATCAAAATTACCATCGTAGTGAAAAGCGTTGAGCGATATTGTTCTGTGTTCATCGGGGCTGAACGTGGCTGCAAGGTTGAAGGCTTTCTTGTCGACGCTTTGGTGGTCGCGATAACCATCCATATTCTGATCCAGATAGGAGACCAGGATATTCGAAGTTTCCGTTCCGGTCCTGATAGAGGCGACCGTTCGTCTCAGCCCGTACGACCCGAAGGTATTTGAAAGCTCAAAACTCCGCTCACCATATTGCGCGCGGCTGCTGGTGATATTTATGACGCCACCCGTACCTGCGCCGTAAATACTTCCTGACGGCCCTTTTATTACTTCAACACTACCAATTGAGTTGACGTCGATGGCGTTGAAACGAGCCGATGTTCCCGAGGGATCGGTTAAGGGAATATCATTCCAGTACATCTTGATATTGCGAATTCCCCAGGGCGACCGCAGCAAACTTCCGCGGATAGATACCCTTGATGTTCCGCCTACACCGTTCTCTTCCATTCGCACACCTGGAATGATGTTGAGGGCCTGCCCCAACGATACGTTTGTTGAGCGTTGAATCTCCTTTGGCGTTAGTATCGATATCGCACCGGATGTCTCAATCAGTTTTCGGTTATTGTCAAATCCGATAACGGTAATCTCGCTCAGATTAAGATTAGTGGACAAAAGGGAAATGTTCAGATATTTTACCTGATGAGGTATCGTTATCCGCTGCGTTTCATATCCGATAAAAGAAATTGTTACCGTACTGAGATCATCGTCGGTGGATAATTCGAACTCTCCCTTGTCGTTTGATGTAGTGCCAATCGTTGTTCCGGTGAAGCGTACATTGGCGCCCGGCAGTGGTTCTCCGGTCTGGTTGTCCGAAATTCTCCCCTTCAACAATACCTGGCTATACGATAAAGTAGTCAGCGATAGCATCGCTATCACCACTAAAAGTGATTTCATAGTGTCTGTAGTAAATAAGTTATAAAGAAGTAGTATGCCTGAGCGGATAGTCTGCGCAAGCGGATAAAAAAAGCGATCGAGCGCTTCTTTTGAGCGGGGTCAGATACGGGGAGGATGAAACAGGTCGGCCGGTGGCGTGTGATAGGCGATCTCCTGATAAGGTCGATAATCCATCTTGCTCAATAGGAATGTTTGATAGTCTACCGACACGAAAGGCATATCCAGAAAAAAAACAATTTCGCGAGCCTGAAAAATGGGCGGCGCTGAATGTTCATCACTTTGCGCCTGGATTTTGAGACCCGGGCTAAAATCATAGTCACCGCTACAGAGGGCGATCGGGATCTCTGCAATAAGGCCGACAGCGTATGCGATCCGATGCCTGTTTTCGTATAGGTGAGATAGAACGCCCAGCCTGCTGGCACCATGCAACAGAATACTGGTTAGAATTATGAGGCTGACGGTTCTTCTCATCGAGGGCCTAAGGTAGGACCTTAAAATACAAATCGCTACTTCTGAATAACAAATCCCTGGAGTCTCTCAGCCGCCTAATTCTGAGGTTGTTAACAAAATGATAACATGAATAAACGGAGGTTTCTACTCATATTGACTGCCAAACTAACCTTCATGCACCATGAAAGACAAGGAGATCCGAGTGATTACAATTCAGATTGAGACCGGCCTGACGCAAATCTATCAGTCACTCAACCTGGGCGAACCGAGTAAGAAAATCCGCAAGGAACTGGCCCGATCGGCTAAGCGCATCGGGAAAGAAATAAAAGCACACAAGAAGGAGGAAGCCAAACGGGCGGCAAAGGCCTTGAAGAAGGATCGCCAGGCGCTCAAAGCCGAAAAGAAGAAAACCGCCAGGCACCCCGTCGCAGCAAAAACGACCGCAGCCAAAAAACCGGGACCCATGAAGAGGCCGTAGGACTGCCTATCGCGGAAATCGAAAAAAAGCCTGAACCGGGTGTAACGTTGGGAATGAGAAAATTCGTATCATTGCCTTCTTTATAGCAAACCAAAACATGTCCATTAAAATTGAACCAGGCCAGGATTATCTTCTGGATGGTAAGACCTTGGTAAAGGTCCTTAAGGCGATCAACCGATCCCAGACTGTCTTTAACATTGAATCGGAACGCGGCGTCGAGTCAGTAGAAAGTCACCGACTTAAACTGGCCGATACTCCCGTGCTGGCAGCCAAAGAAGAATAGGTCTTTGCCTACGGTTTCAATCGGTATCGCTCCTCGGTTACTTTCTTGATCTTCTTCTTCGAGTAGTACGCCGGGAAGTATCCGTCATGGCTCCACAGATCGAAAAGGTTGCCGTAGTAGCGACTTGACGGATCGCCACTCTGGCCGGGTGTACTGACCATGAGCGCCCGGTCCCAGTCGCCTACGTCGACGATCATCCTGAAACTCGCGCCATGCGATTGCTGGTCGTATCCTCCGGTAGCATTGGGTGTGTGCGAATTCCCTCCTCGCGGAACCGGACCGAGGTTGACATGTTCTTTCATGCCCTCAGCGGTCATCGCGGGCAGGCTGTTCACCAGCGTGGCGTGTTTGTATTTGGCTTGGCCATATTGCCACGTGTCTATTGAAGGGCCCAGTTTCTCCGTGAGCTCGGTGACAGCCTTCTCAAAGCATTCCCGGAGAAATTCATCCCGCCCCGACGCTACACCAAACCGGTCGCCAGGCTGCTGAAGCCATTGAATCACCTTGTGTAACTGCAGACTGACCAGTCTGCTGATCTCCTCAGGTTCGAACCGTTCACGTGCAGCCTTGAGTATCTGGCGTTCCCACATAACATAAATACCCGCGGGTATCGACGATGGCGCGAGCACGTAGTCCCACTCCAATAGTTTTTGTTTGGCGGTTCCTGTGATGCCTGCCTGCACATCAATGCTTTTAAGCATCGGAACCAGTGAGCGCGCGGGTATCGAGAAGTAGTCGGTCTGAAGGGCCTTCATGTCGTTCATGGAGTATTTACTCTTTACCGAAAGTACTTCATTGATCCTGTCCCCCCGGTACGGGTCGGCCCACGTAAAGCCTACCGTGTTCCACAGCGTATAGTTTTCCGGTGTCACATTCTGATTGGCAGTCGCTATAAACCCTTTGTCCGGGTTGAAGGCATGAGGTCGTTGCCTGACAGGCAAATAGCCATCCCATTCATAGCGACCATCGCCTGGCACAGGAACCATGCCGCTGAAGTTTTTTCTTACGGGCACTATACCGACCACCTGCCAGCCGATGTTGCCCTCGCGGTCGGCCCAGACCATATTCTCCCCGGGAATGTGGCTGTAACTACATGCCTCGCGAAACTCCTCCCAGGTGCGGGCCTGATCCATCCGGAGCGACGCAAGATAGGGCGCGCCGCCGGGCTCAAGCCAGCCACAACGCATCGCATACGCTTTGTAATTCACCGAATCAATAAAGGTCACAGGGCCATGAAGCGTATACCGAAGTGTTACATTACGCGAATCTTCGCCCTTCACGCGAATCACGTCCTGAACCTCTTCCATATCCACCCACGCACCTTTATGATTGTACTGTTTGAGATTGTCCGGGTTGAGGTCATAAACGTAGAGGTCTTCCGCGTCTGTATCATAGATCGTCAATCCCCAGGCACCGTACTCATTGTGGCCTATCGAAACGCCGGGAATTACCGGTTCACCGCCGCCTATAACATTCCAGCCCGGGGCTACCAGATGCACCATATACCGAAGCGATGGAACGGTCACAGCGCGATGGGGATCGTTGGCCATTACAGGGTATCCACTTTCTGTCTTGCTTCCCGACACCACCCAATTGTTACTCCCTTCGACGCCGCGTTCGAAAACGTTTTTCGTTGCCGCGCTATGGCGATTAAGCCGATCAATCCAAACCGTGGTATCTTCGAGATTCACCAGATGTTCAGGACGAAAGTATATCCCGCGCCTGAAGGAATTAAAAACAGACAGGATGTCGAAAGAAAGAAGGTCGCCGCGAATGGCACTGTCTATGGAGATATCGGGCTCGCGTGGATGGAACCACATCACTTCCTTTACTTTCTCTTCCCCTACACGCGCCACGGCCATTCCAATCGCCAGTTCTTCATTGATGTTCCCAAGCAGTCCCTGGTGCCGGGATACTACAACATCCGCGATCCATTTCTCCGGCTTTATTCCAAGTATTTGAAATTCGACCGGTAGATTCGCCGGATCCAGCAGCACCTCTTCAATCAGTGCGTTCACACCATCAACATAGGCGTTGATGATCATCTCTCCCCTGGGGTGGTAGTGATCCAGTTCAGCAGTGAGATCTCCCCTGTATTTAAAGAGGCGCGCACCGATGTCACGGGTGACTTCACGTGGTCCTAAAATTTCAGCTACAGTGCCGGTAGCGCGCCGTCTCCAGATTTCAAACTGAAAGAGGCGATCTTTCGCAGCGGTATATCCCTGTGAGAAAAAAAGATCATACTCGTTCTTCGCGTAAATGTGGTTGACGCCCCACTTGTCACGCAATACGTCGACCGGTTCGCGAAGTCCTTTGACCACCAGGCGGACGGATTTTTGGGCGAGTATCGCTGAGGATACAACTAAGATCAAACACAGTGTTAACCATAACCGGCGGTAAAACGAGAACGACATAATAGCGGCCCAGATGAAGTTATAAAGAAAATAAAAAAGAGATTCCGTCGACCAGGCCGACAGAATCTCCTTTCAAAAATCATTACGGATTTTGGGTAACGAGTCCGTTGGAGATGTTGATTTCTTCTTGCGGGATCACCCACTGCCAACGTTTGTCGCCAGCCGGAACCGTCAGCACCGAGGCGAGTGTCAGCGTGTGGTTTGATCCGGTTCGGTCAAGGGGCTGGTTCAATCGTTTCAGGTCGAAAAACCGGAAGCCTTCTCCCCACAACTCTACTCTGCGATGTATCATAATCTCATCGATCAGCGCCTGTCCTGTGTTTGTAGACAGCGTGTATGACGGGTCGCGTTCTTTTACCAGTTCAAAAAGGACATCTGCCGCGTCTCCGTCATTACCGTCACGGGCCAACGCCTCCGCTTCAATAAGAACCATTTCAGATGCGCGCATATAGGGAACGTCTCCCGAGCTGACAACCGGGTCTTTTACCAGAAACTTCCGCGTCATATAAGGATACCGTGACGACGTTGTAGTGGGAATCGGAAAGGCCGTATTAGCACCGGACGGGTCCCAAAGTCCTTTGCGGTAATCGGTATTCGATAGCTCGGCAAACAACAGCGTATTGATGGCTTTTGGGTTACTGCGATTTGTCAGCGAACTGAAGTTTGCGGCCGTGTAGGCAAAAAATGAATTGAACTCCGTCCCCTGTTCGGGAATCTGGTGGCTACCCCACATCCACTCAACGTTGGTGTAGTCGTTGAAGCCGGAGAAATAGTCAGCCTCTGACATAAGTGAGTATCCCTGACGGGCATCGTGCGCCATTTGCGCGGCGACATCGTAGTTTTGTTGTGTCAGGGCCACGCGTGCCTTGATGCCGCGTGCTACGCTGAGGTCAAAATGCGACTTATTAGATCGCACCGAGGCGTTACCAAAGAGCGTAATAGCAGCATCGAGGTCGTCGTTGATTTGTTCATAAACATCGGCGACAGAAGCACGGGGCTTTGGCTCAACGGTAGTAGACGATACAATTAGCGGCACGCCGGGGTTGTCGTTGGTTGAGTTCGCGTCGTAACGTATGCCGAAGAATTGAATCATCTGAAAATAGGACCATGCACGGTAGGTCAGTGCCTGTGCCTTGATCGCGTCCTTATCAGCCTGTGGCCCTTCAGCACCGTCCACATTGTCGATGATCATATTGGCATTGCTGATAATTGTAAAGTAGAAACGGTAAGCAAAGTAAGGCTTGTTGTTGGATGCGATAAATGGTTGCTGCCACCTGTAGGTCCCGAAAATCCAGACGCCCGAAGAATTGGTAAGTACTATGTCGTCACCCATGGCATCGACAAAGAGCATGCTCGACCCCTGGCCGCCCAGATCCTGCGAATCATAATAGGTAATATACAAAGACCGGTGTATGCCGTTGAGGGCTGCCCATGCGTTTGTTGTTGTCGCAAATGCATCAGCGGAAGCAGTGGCCGTGGTAGGTGTCACTTCCAGGAAATCGTCCTGGCAAGCGCCCAAAGACAGGGCGGCAAGTATACCGAAGGATATGGCTATTTTTTTCATGATCATTTGTTAAAAGTTAAGATTCAACCCTACAGAGATTGTCCGGGCAGGCATATATGCGTTCGAGGTCACGCCTGTGAACGTCTGCTGTACGTTCATACCCTTCCTGGCGGAAAACCAATGGAGGTTTTCGCCGCTGACGAATACACGGGCTCCAGTGGCGTTGAACCGCGAAAGCAACGCTTCGGGCACCTGATAGCTAAGGGTAACATTTCTCAGGTTGAGGAATGATGCGTCAACAAGCCACCTGTTAGAAACGATGTTTGGAGCGCCATCCTGCATACGCGGTACGTCGGTGATATCGCCCGGATTTTTCCACGCACGGAGTGCATCTTCGTGTAACGCAACACCGTACGTTCCCCGGTGCATGATGCCGGCATAGCTCGCGTCATATATCTTTCCTCCAAGCTGATACGTGAGGAGTACCGAAAGTTCAAATCCGCGGAACCGGAACCGGTTGGTTATACTTCCGAATACATCGGGAATCGCGGAGCCGGAATACGCGTACCGCGCGTTGTTTGAGTTATTCGTGACGGTATCGCCGGGAGCGCGCACAAAACTATCATCCTCATCATATACATCGGCACGCCACAGCTCGTCGCCCGTTGCCGGATCAACTCCCTGTCCGTCGAGCATCCAGTAGTCGAAAATTGAATGACCAACCATCAGCTTCTTGCTGCCGCTGATGATCTCCGGCTGGCCGGGAGGCATGCGCGTAATTTCATTGGTGAGCGTTGAAACGTTGAGACCCAGGTTCCAGGAGAATCCCGCTGTGCGAACCACCTCGCCATTGAGCTGAACTTCAAGGCCTCTGTTGACCATCGACCCGATGTTGCGCTGAACAAAGTACCCGCCAAGAGACAGGGGCAGCTGCACAGCAAAGATCAGGTCGTCCGAATTCCGGTGGTAGTACTCCACTGTACCGGTAACGCGGCTATTGAACAATCCGAAATCAATACCCACGTCCATTGTCTTCTGGCCTTCCCAGGTGATGTCGTCGTTGGGCAGTGAAGACTGCCGGATACCTGGCTCGTTAGCGTTGTTAAAGCCTAGCGCATACAGCGCCTGATAGGGGTAGTAGCCTACGCCTGCATCATTCCCGACTCTTCCGTACGAGCTGCGCAGCTTCAGTGCGTCTATCCAGCCGATGGGCCGCAGAAATGTCTCGCGATCGAGACGCCAGGCAACGCCCAATGAATAAAAATCATCCCACCGGTACTCGCGTTTAAATCGGGAGTTTCCGTCGCGGCGATAGGATCCTGAAACAAAGAACCGTTCGTTATAGTCGTAGTTGACACGCGACAAGAAGCTTTCAAGTCTGTGCATGTCAACCGAAGATCCGGCACCGGTGATAGTCGCAAAGTTTGTCAGTTCGTAGTTGTCTGCAACGACCTGTCCTCGGCGCTCAGCCGAGACACCCGACAAATACAGATCGTAAGATTCATGGCCGACCAATACTCCGAAGGTATGACTGCCAAAGCTTCTGTTATAATTCAGCAACTGGTTGAATGTTACGCTCCTGGCGCGATCCGTTTGTTTGAGTGACGACCCGCCCGGCGCGTCGTTCCCGATGATGTTGTTACCGTATACACTGGTGTAAGAATCGGTGTAATCGGCGCTGAGATTTGTCGTAAACGTTAAGTGCTCAGTAAAATTGAGGTCAATAAACGTCCGGCCGCTGAAGAAGTTGCGGTCGTACGTATCATTGCTAAGTTGTGTTTCGGCAACAATATGTTTACCTCCGAATGCAAGTCCCGGACGCGCTGCGCCGTAGTCGTGAATGCGGTTCCCTTCCCCGTCGAGCAGGTATTCGCCCGTGAAGAGGTCGTGTTCGTGCACAGGATAAATCGGCCCCATGTTTTTCAGTACATAGAAAGGGTTGTCGAGACGGGTGCTCGACGCCACCCTGGCGTTATTGGAGTTTGCGAAAGTTCCGGCGAGGTTGATTCCGGTTCTAATCCACTTCTGCGGCTGGGTAGTAAGATTCAAACGACCCATGAAACGCTGCTGGTGCGACTTGATAATAAATCCTTCTTCCTTGAGATAGCCTATCGAGCCGTAGTAAGTCGACTTATCATTTCCACCATTGTAGCTGATAGAGTATTCCTGCCGGGATCCCTGGCGCTCCACATACTTTTGCCAATCGAGGTCTCCCTGCCACAGCAGCTGCGCGGCGGGGTTCAGGGTCCCGTCCGTTGACACAATTTGATCGTCCGGAACGTTAAATGGATTGTAGCCCAGCGAAGTGAAAATTCCATTGGTAGCGTTCTGACTCGCCGTGGCCAGGTCCTGACCCGACGCTACGAGGCTGTTTCTTTGTGCCTGCCACATGAGGGGGTAATATCCGAAAGCATCCGCTTTCTCGTATTCGGGGATGGCGCGCGAAACAAAACCGTGACTCGCTTTGAACGAAAACCCGTTGTGATTGCGATTTCCCTTTTTGGTTGTAATGATGATGACACCGTTCGCACCGCGCGAGCCGTACAATGCGGTGGAGGCTGCGTCTTTCATCACGGATATAGATTCAATATCCTCCATGTTGAAGTTGCTGAGTCCTCCATCATATACCACACCGTCTACAACGTAGAGCGGGTTGCTCGAAGCATTGATCGATCCAAAACCCCGTATCCGCACAGCCGGCGCCGAACCAGGCTGACCACTAGCCGCAAGCATCTGAATGCCCGGCGCCGCGCCGTCCAGCGCTGTCACAATATTGGTCAACGGCCGCGATTGAAAATCTTCAAAGTTTACCTGAACAGTCGAGGCGGTATTCGCACCTTTTCGCACGGTTCCATACGCCACGACTACGACCTCATCAAGGTACCTTTGATCTGACGTCAGCGTCACATCAATGGCGGTTCGCGCTCCCACGATAACTTCCTGTGATGCATAACCGATGAAGGAAAACACAAGAACGGCGTCCTGGCCAGGTACTTCGATTGAATAATTTCCATTTGCATCGGTAGAGGTGCCGCTCGTTGTTCCCTTCAGCAAAATGTTCACGCCCGCCATCGGGCCGCTTCCGTCAGCGGATGTTACGACGCCGCTGACCAGCGTACCCTGAGCGACAACGTCCTTGTCTTTTGTCAGAGGTATAATATCCTCCACCGGCATAACCGTGGGTCCACCAACCGGTGGTTCGCTCTCGCGATGCAGAACGCTGGGTTTTTCTTCCCTAAATACGACGAAGACCTTGTCTTCAATCTTTTCGTATTTCAAATCATAGCGGGTGAGGAGATTCGCAAGTGCGTCCTCGACTGTTGCATAGTGTCGAAAATTACCTGTAACCTCGATACCATCGACATTGCTATCTTTGAAAGAAATACTTACCTGATGCTCCTCCTGGAGCTCAAGGAGAATAGACTGCAGCGAGACCTGGGGCGCGCGGCTGCCGGCCCGAACAGCGCTGTCGTTATACGCCAACTGAGCATTTGCCATCCCTGGGCTTCCCCATACCACGATGAGCAGTACCGTCAATGCTTTTGATATACACAGAGTTTTCATAGGTAATTGTTTTTCATAGCATTCATTTCCTAGTTATGAGTATCGTCTTGCCGTCGACACTAACCTCGGCGTCAATTAGCCGCGAGAGTACCTGGTTAAAGACGGTGATATTGTCGAGGGGTATAGCACCCGACACTTTAATGTTTCGAAGCTGATCGTCCTCACACACCACCCGATAGCCAAACTGGTCTTCAATCACGTTAATAAGCTGGCTGACCGGTGTCCCGTAGCAGAGAAGATTGTTGTCTTTCCATGACGAAATGGCTTCCACCGGCACTTTATCCTGTGTGATAGCCTTCTCCTGCTTGTCGACCTCAAGCAACTCTCCGGGTGCCATCACTCTCATTTCATCGAGCCACAGCACTTCCACTTTTCCGGTTTCCAGCGCTATTTTTACTTTCTCCCGCCGGCTGTTCACATTGAAGCTTGTCCCTAACACTCTGATGGCTACTTCTTCCGAGTACACCACAAATGCCGCGGGTATTCGTTCGTTGTCAACAGCTTCCTTTATGTTCTTCACATGAAAGAAAGCTTCTCCTGTCAGCCAGACATTTCGTTCGGTCTCGTCCCATCGCACTGGCACCCGTAAAACCGAATTGGCATTGAGAGTAACCTCCGACCCATCAGCCAGTAAAATGCGTTTCGTTTCGCCATATCCAGTACGGTACTCATGCAGGTCATCGTCCGAAGTCCGCGGAATTGCGAGCAGCAGAATAAGGAGGCCCGCGGCTACCTTCATCATAAGATTGCTCCTTGATCGCTTCGAGAACGTTGTCTGTGTTTCCGCCGCGTGGATCGGGTGTAGGGGAACAACGTTGTCGTTCGTGCGCTCTTCAACGGGCGACTCCGCATTACCTTCAATCGTCTGCCATAGATCACTGGCCTCTTCGTTGGTCAAAGTGTATGATGTCAACCGCATCTGACGCACAATGACCTCGGCCCGCTTGACCGCCTCAATCTTTTGCGGATAGGCAAGCAGGAATTGATGCCAGAACCGGTTCGATTCGCGGTCAGGGTGTGTAACCCATTCCCTGAATCGCTTGTCCAGAACGAAGTCTTCAGTGGTGAATTTGCTCAAATCCTCAAAATCCATGAGTGTGTTATGTTTTAAATTCTATTCTGGCTTGTCGCCGCGGAAGATCCAGTCAGGTTTATTCGTTCATACTATTGATCATATCATGCACCAGATCGTGATCGAGATCGTTCCCATCGGGATTATCGATACCCGACGGCAACCAGTCATTCATAGATTCCGGGTGAGGGCCGACAAGACTGACCATGCCCTCTCCTTTAGGGAACGTAAGCGCAGCGATCTGACCGGTGTGATTGTAGCGCGCCAATATCTCCACACCGGGAATAGCTTCCGCACCGCTGGTGAAGTACGCTCCGTCCGCGATCATAACATTGCGCGTGGCCTGATTCCGCCAGTCGAGCTTGATGTAGGCTGTTGTAGCGATTTCGTAATCGCCCGCTGCCGGAGGATTGGTGCCGGCGACATTTGTGTACCGGTAAGCAAACACTCCTTCGGCGAGCAGTTCATAACCAGCGTTTACCGCGTTGCGACCAAAATAAGCGCCGAGACAAAATCCCAGGTATTTTCCTCCACCCTCGACATAATCCTTTACTATCGCCTTCTGTGCTTCTACAAATGGCCACCCCGCCTGAATGGTTGGCCCACCGGGTTGTACATAATAGTCGGCTTCAGCAAGGTTCTCTGCAGTCAGTTTCTCAACTTCATTCTCACCGATCGATCTCACATCAAACCGGATAGTGGGATGCGACAGGAAAGCCTGCATGGCTCCCTGTGGAAGGTATTCATTTTTGGCTGCGCCGCCGTGGTATATCTTTACGACTGGCCGTGTTGCAGTGGCTGGAACGATAATCGAAACACCCAGTCCTGCCCTTGAGGTCGCGGTGCCGGCTATCGTAAACTGCCTTGAAGAATTTGTATTGTCCGTGAGTGTAAGCGAGGCAGCGGCAAGAATTACCGCCTCGCCTGAAAGGTCGGTGACCTTTGTCATACCCGCCGGCATGGTCCATGTAATTCCGCTCATGCCTGTAACTGCCGCGAGAGAGCCTACCGAAATCAGTAAATCATCTTTAGATGAAATTGGAAGGATGTCGGGGGTAACAATGTTCGTCGCCGAAGACGGACCTGAAGACGAAAGTGCTATCGGGGCGGAGCCATTCCAGTTTTTGATGAGATACATGTCCATACGTCCGCTTTGACTTGTGCTGCCGGAGTTGAAAGTATAGGTAGCGGGTTCGTCGGCAGTGGCTTTCTTCCACCACGCTCTTGCAAGCGGTGTACCCGAACCGTATCGCTGGTTAACGAACCTAAGCCAGCCTTTGTCAGCAGGAGGAGTAGAAGCCGTGGATCCGTTTTTTGCCATGACGGCTATCAACAGGTCTCCTTCTTCAATGTCCGCAGGGGCATCAATGACTACATCCGCAGAACTCATAAACTGCATAAAGGTGGAAGCCTTCACGTAAGGAACGGACAGTACCGGGTCAGGATCAGGATCAGGATCAATTGGTATAACCGGCTCAGGCCTGGGTTTTGGCGTCACCAACAAATCTTCCACCTCTTCCTTGCAAGACATTGTAAGCCCAACGGCCACAACAAACAGTAACAGCAACATTCTCATTTCGCAAGTGTTTTTATGGAGTTAAAACTCTGGTTTAGGGGCAATAGCGTTCAACCAACTCCGTTGCCTTGCGCATAGGACGAAGAAAACGGATAAATCTATCCTTCCACTCTCACATTTATTTTACTTCTCTTTGAAAGCTTTCCCGGAATTTGGGAATCAGCCGGATTTCAGATCCAGGCCGGAGTAGCATCGGTTTAACCGAAAAAGGAGCGGGGCAGCTTGTTCTTGAGCGACCTAATAGCCTTCCAGGCGAGTGTGTAGGCCGATGCGGCATTGATTGACATAGTATCGGCAATCTCCTCATAAGAGAGGTCTTTGTAAAACATCAGATAAACAATCTCACGCTGTCGGGAAGGTAGTTCATCGATCGCATTGCGCAGATCGCGCGTTTGTTGTTCGGAAGCTTCGAGACTTTCAACTCCGGATTCATGGGGGGATACAGAGTATCGGGCGGAGTCGTCGACAATAGGTGTCGTGCGTTTGCCCGACTTACCCTGGTCAATAATCCTTCGTCTCAACCCTACCATGAGGTAAGCTCTGACGTTTTTTACATATCCCAATGTATTCCGACGTTGCCATATATAAATATAGAGATCCTGTATGCAGTCCTTAACAAGATTGCGATCCGGCTCTATGTGCATACCATAATCAAAAAGCACCTGCACATAGTTGTTGTAAATCTTAGCATACGCATGCCTGCAACCGCCCTTTAAGTCGGTCCACAACCTCACGTCATCCGTGATTTCAGCATTTGCAAACGCATGTCGATCTCCGATCATGATTCTCTTCAGGTACAGGCAATAAACTCAAAGTATTATGAAACTATTAAAACTGCAACAAATTTTCTTGTACCGGCTGTATCCACGGCTATTCTACACTCGCCCGCGGCAGCAAATTCAGCAACAATGGCAATGACATATTATTGGAATGCTTGCGCCAAACCGCGAAAAGTGAGGTTCTGTAGGAAACCCGGCCAAGATCAATAAACTTAACCCGATAACTTTCTTTCACCGCAAGTGATTTCGGAATAACTGAAATCCCCATGTTCATTTGAACAAGACTGAAAATAGTCGGCGCATGAATCGTCCGATGTGTAATTCTGGGTACAAATCCGTGTTCCGTGCACATGTTAACGATCTGTTCATAAAACTGAGGACTTTTGTTGTTTGGAAACAGGATAAATGACTCATCCCTGAACTGGCTGAGGCTCTTGAATTTTTTCTGTGTGACAGGGTGATCAGCCGGTAATACCATTACAAAACTCTCCTTATTCACACACTGGATTTCCATTCCGTCATCGATCTGGTTTGTCCGGACAAACCCAATATCAAGATTGCCGTGCTCTATTTCCTTCATCTGAAGTTCGTTAGACATTTCGAGCAAACGGAAATTGATCTGGGGGTATGAGACGTTCAAACGGTTGAGCGCTTTAGATAAAACGCTCTCCATTGCGGAAGCAACAAATCCGACATTGATATTTCCGGCGACGCCCGTCTTAAGCAGTTCGAGATTTCTCACGACCGTGTCCATGCGGTTTCTAATGAACAGCGCTTCGCGGTACAACAGATTTCCCGCTTCATTCAACTGAATCTTTTTGTTAGTCCTCGTAAACACTTCCTGACTCAGAATAGACTCCAGCTGTTTAATCTGCTGGCTTAAAGCAGACTGAGATATAAAAAGCTTTTCCGACGCCCGCCCAAAATGCAACTCCTCCGCCAGGGTCACAAAATAGAGCAGATGCCGAAATTCTATGTTATTAGCTATACTTATCATATCATTAGAAACTATAACTTGTGCTTGTCAGTAAATGTAAGCAGTTTCACGCAACATTAAGTACTTGTGAAGTAATTATGATTAATAAAGTGTTAGTACTGGGGCTTGGCAAAGTCGGCAGTTTAGTGGGCATCATGCTCAGCCATCAGTTTGAAGTTACGGGTGTAGATAAACAACGACCCCATTATGACACGCCCCTTCCTTTTAAAGTCATTACCGGCCAGGTGGATGACCCTGCATTTCTGTCGGAACATATTAAGCAGTATGATGCCGTTGTTTCCGCCCTTCCCTATTTTCTAAATGCCGCGGTAGCGCGAGTAGCCGCGCAGCATAACAAACACTATTTCGACCTTACAGAAGATGTCGAGACTACGAAGGGTATAAGAAAGTTGAGCGAAACGGCAAAATCGGTTATGGCGCCGCAATGTGGACTCGCGCCCGGCTACATCGGCGTGGTCGGTGCAGACCTCGCGAAAAACTTCGACGAGCTGCGTTCAATTGAAATGAGAGTCGGTGCCCTCCCCAAATTCCCATCGGGACAACTGGGGTATTCATTCAACTGGTCTGCCGCAGGCGTCGTAAATGAATACATCAATGGTGCGGAAGCCATTCACAATGGCCAGCGAAGCCTGGTCACATCCCTGCAAGGCAAAGAAGTAATACAAATAGACGGCGACGAATATGAAGCCTTTTATACATCCGGAGGACTGGGAACCATGTGCGAAACGTACGAAGGCAAAGTAGACAGGCTTGATTATAAAACCATTCGCTATCCAGGGCACTGTGACCTGATGAATTTCCTTATTCACGAATTGCATTTGAAAAGCGATAAAAAACACCTGGAAGAAATCCTCGAAAATGCAAAACCGGCGGTCGATGAAGACGTCGTAATTGTTTACGCCGCCGCGGAAGGCAGGAAAGAAGGAAAGCTATTTCGCAAAGAATTTTGTAAAAAATACGAACCTATCGAGATTGACGGCGTTTCATGGCGGGCAATATCCTGGACTACCGCCGCAGGTATCGCATCCGTGGTGGAACTGGTGTCAACCAAAAAGATCGCTTCCACAGGTTTCATCAAACAGGAAAAGATAGACCTCAACGATTTCCTGAATACCCGTTCAGGACGCTACTTCAAACAATAATCTACATCATGCAATTAAAAGATACATCAGCGCTCGACTACTTTATTAATGAGCTATTCTCCCGCTATAAATCCGCCGTGCCGGCAGTGAGTAAAATCACAGATGCACTCGTGGAGAATGGTATCGTCTCTTCACAGGACGAAATCATCAATGATCATATCGCTTTCAGAACACTTGGGCTGCCAAAACTGGGAATCACCTCCTTTGAAAAGATATTTCTTCATCATGGATTTACCCGAATGGATCCTTACTTCTTTGAGGAAAAGAAACTCGACGCCTACTGGTATGCTCCTCCCTCGGACAAGTATCCCAGGATATTCATCAGCGAACTCAGGGTAAATGACCTTTCCGGCGAGGCCACCGACATAATTCTGAAATACACCAGTGGAATTACCGAAGATCCCGTAGACCGGCTAGACCTGGATAGCGGTGTCGAAATTGCGGAATTTCTCCATCGACCACTCTGGGCATTACCGGAGAAAGATGAGTACGTCCGTTTGATGGAAGAAAGTGAGTACGCGGCATGGGTGATCTACAACCGATACTATTTGAATCACTATACCATCAGTGTACACAACCTCAAAGAAGGGTACAATACACTAGAGTCGTTTAACCAATTTATTGAGAGCTTGGGAATCAAACTAAACGACGCTGGCGGAAGAATAAAAACCAGTCAAGACGGTCTTCTCTCACAAAGCAGCACCGTTGCCGAATGGCATGAAGTGGAGTTTGCCGGTGGTGAGAGCCACCCTGTCGCGGGCAGCTACGTGGAGTTTGCCGAAAGAAGGGTCTTGCCACACTACAGGCACTTGCCCGCAACACAGATCGGACACGAGCACCGCAGGGATGGCTTTGAAGCCAACAACGCTGACAAGATATTCGAAAGCACTTATAGCGATCAGAAGTGAGTGCCGTCACAACATCAAAGCCCGTGACGGGCACCCATGTCGCGAATTAGTTTTAATCCCTTTTCAGCCATATCCCAGGAACCGGAGTACTCACGCCATACGTTGATGGCGTTGGCAAAATCAGGGTCGGCGCGGGTGAACGCTTCAATCGTGAGCCATCCATCGTATCGGATCTCCGCGAGCGCAGCAAACACATCGTCCCACGCGATGTGCCCGTCTCCCGGCGTGCCCCTGTCATTTTCACTGATATGAACGTGCGCCAGGACCGGCGCGATCTTCTTTATCGCGTCGCCGATTTTCTTCTCTTCGATATTCGCATGATGCGTGTCGAACATCGCTCTTACGTTCGGGTGATCGGCCTTCCTGATCAGACCGGATAGTTGTTCTACGGTATTGCACAGGTAACACTCAAATCGATTCAACGCCTCCACTGCCAGCACAACATCAGCTTGTGCCGCATATTCACCTGCGGCATGTAACACCTCAGCGCTCCGTTCGTATTCATGATCTTCCGGGGGACGCCTGTCTCCGAAAAACGCGAACGCTGAGTGAAAGGGACCGCAGATGATCTTCGAACCTACAGCATGTGCGCAGTCGACAGCGTGCTTCAGTCGGTCGACGGCCTTTCCGCGAATTGCCGCGGAGCCACCAACCGGATTCTCATCCGGACCTAATCCAAGCACACAGGTAGCCTCCAGTCCGATGTTTCGCAAATGATCACCGAATTTGCGATACACACCGGCATCACGCTCCTCCATAAAACATTCAATTCCGTCGTATCCAATCTCCTTCAACCGTTCCGTCACTTGCAAAAACGACCCGGGTATGCCCCCCGACCATACGAGGAGGTTAAATCCAATTTTGTTTTTCATGTTAGCCAGGGTTTGATGCAGGCTATACCTCCCATCCTTTGCGATAGGTCCTGCCCACAAACTGATTCGCCTCTTCCAGATTGGTGATCTTCATCTTCTCACCATCCCACAATAACTTCCTGCGGCCATAATAATCCATTCGGTTGTTAGCGCCTTCCTTCCTCAGCATATAGCTTCGAATAGCGAGGTTACCCATCAAGACAGTTTCCGTCATCGGCCCCGCGTAGTCGAAAGAAGATGTCAACTCACTGTGCTCCTTACTACCAAAACCGGCCTTGCAGGCATCTACCCATTTCCGCTGGTGGCCGTATTCAGGCTCATCGGTGGATCCCGTTTCCGGACCAAATTCTGTCGTGCCATCGTTCAGATAAAGCTTCGGCATCATCGGCGAGCTGTCGTTGATGTTTGTCGTGATCAGACCTTTCTCTCCGACAATAAGGACTCCGTTGGCACTGTTAGCACCGCCAAAATCTTTGTCGGCCGGAATGATCTCCGGGCGTGACGGCCGAATACCTCCATCACTCCAGGTCATCTCAATAGGCGCCTTACTCTTTGCTGTAGCAGCAAAGTGAAGCGTGATAAAAGATGAAGGAGGACATCCCTCAGGATGGTAGTCAGGTGTCCACATTTGCGAATATATCGAGCTCACACTACACTCCGCATCCGTCGGATACTTCAGTCCCAGTGTGCGGAAAGGAATATCGATCAGGTGACAACCCACATCGCCCAACGCGCCGGTACCATAATCCCACCAGCCGCGCCAGCTGAATGGGTGAAGGTCAGGGGTGTACGGCTTTTCCTCCGCAGGACCAAGCCAAAGATCCCAATACAAGTCTTTGGGCTTCTTACTTTCATCCGGTACCTGCATTGCAAAACCCTGTGGCCACACGGGGCGGTTGGTCCAGATCTGCACTTTTGAAATTTTCCCAAGCTTTCCCGAATCGATCCAGCCCTGAACCATTCCCAACAGCGGGTTAGAGGCTCCCTGATTCCCCATCTGAGTAACAACCTTCCTCTGCCTCGCCATCTGGGTAAGCATGCGAGCCTCTCTGATGTTATGCGTCATCGGTTTCTGAACATAGACGTGCTTTCCGCGCTGCATAGCAAAAGCCGCCGCCGGTCCGTGCACATGGTCAGGGGTAGAAATCGTTACCGCGTCGATATCCTTTTCCCGCTCAAGCATAATACGATAGTCGTTGTAGAGCGTGGCTTTCGGGAAGTTATCCACAGAACGTTTTGCGGAACCTGAGAAGTCGACGTCGCACAATGCGGCCACTCTTTCCCGGCCGTTGACAGACGCGTTCTTGATATCGCTGGTACCCTTCCCTCCTGCGCCGATCGCGGCAAGAACAAGCTGATCACTTGGCGCGGTAAAACCAACGCCGCCAAGTACGTGCCTGGGCACAATAAGAAGAGAGGAAGCAATCATGCTTTGCTTGACGAATTTCCGTCGTGACGAGTGGGATTTCATTCTGTTGTGTTTATCTATTATAAAGAAATTATTGCCTTAGTAAGGTATCGTCTGTAATGAAGTTCGATACAGAAAAATAGGAAAAATAATCCATTGGCCGTTAATTATTTTGCATTGGGGACAGAGATCGATATATTTCCGACAAAACCTATACTAAATCTGAAGCAATGAACAAATATGCTAGAATCCGGAACCTCGGAATTTTCCTTTTCGCTGTCGTAGTTGCCTGGGGTTGTGCGCAAAAAGCGAATACCATGAACGAAGAAAACGCATTAACGGACGAAGAGAAGAAAGAAGGCTGGCAATTGCTCTTTGACGGAAAGTCAATTGAACATTTCAGAGGTTTCCGCAGCAGTGAAGTACCGTCTGGCTGGCAGGTTGAAGAAGGCACCCTTACACTCGCGACCAAAGGCGCCGGCGACATCGTCACAAAAGAACAGTACCAGGATTTTGAGTTGTCAATCGACTGGAAGATCAGCGAAGGTGGTAACAGTGGTATCTTTTACCATGTTTCCGAAGACACCGTATATGCCCAAACCTATAACAGCGGACCAGAGATGCAAATACTGGATGACGAACGACATCCTGATGCAAAAAAAGGTGTAGATGGAAACCGTCAGGCGGGGTCGCTGTATGACCTGATCCCACTCTCTACTCCTGCCGTCAACCCCGCCGGCGAATGGAACACCGCGCGACTGATCGTGAAAAACGGGAAGGTAGAACATTGGCTCAACGGCAAAAAAGTGGTTGAATATGAGTTGGGAACGCCTGCCTGGGACGCGATGATACAGGAAAGCAAGTTTGCGACCATGCCGGGATTCGGCGCCGAGAAGACAGGACATATAGCCCTTCAGGACCACGGCGATCCCGTTTGGTTCAAAAATATCAAGATCCGCCCGCTGTGACAAAACGGTTAAAGATTACCGAACGGTATTAATCAGGATACTGGTATTCGCGATGCGGGTACCAGTATCCATCCCGTTCCACCAGATGTCGGTAGTGACGTCTCTCCGATACTTTCCCGACTTCTCCCGCCGAATTTCGGCCCGCACTTTCCGCCAATTTTTTATCTCGAAATAGTGACGTAAATTAATCGCGGATTAGACACGTCACTACAAACACGACGACTGCCTCTGTCTGATTGAACTCAGTCTGCTATGGACTATATAATGTTATACCCTTCTTTGGGGATCCTTGTTGCTCTGCTAGTAATCCCAATGCTGCCGCCGCGCCTGAAAGGGCTCGCTGCCCTGGTGATCGTAACCCTAAACTGCCTGATCACAGGCATAGCGGCTATTGAAGCCTTCCGCCAGCCGGTTGTGTTCGCTATCAACACAGCATGGATCCCGGGTGAAATACGATTTAGCGTCGATGCGCTTTCTTCGTGGTTTATTCTCATGATCAATCTGACTTGCTTTACAGGCGCCTGGTACGGACGACACTACATGAATACGTACCTTGACCAGAAGAATAACCTGTCGCTGCATTGGATACTGTTCACATTCTTCCACTACTCCATGATACTCGTTGTATCCGCTTACAACGGATTCGCCTTTCTGGTTGTGTGGGAAGTGATGTCGATCTCATCGTTCCTGCTTGTTCTCTTTGATCACTCGCGAATCACAACGATCCGGGCAGGCTTGAACTACCTGGTTCAGGCCCACATCGGCACTATGTTTCTTACGGTGGCATTTATCTGGGTCTGGGTAGCCGCCGACAGCATGGACTTCTCTGCCCTGACGGTGATACCCGTTAAAAACCACGCGCCCTGGATCTTTTTGCTCTTCGTTCTGGGCTTCGGTGTCAAAGCCGGATTTATTCCTTTTCACAGCTGGCTTCCCCACGCGCACCCTGCGGCTCCATCGCATGTGTCGGGAATCATGTCCGGTGTCATGGTGTCGATGGGGATCTATGGAATACTCCGGGTATCATCCTTCCTCACCACCCATCTGTTGACCTTCGGACTCATCGTATTCTTCCTTTCGCTATTCACAGCGTGCTATGGGATCTTCAACGCTGCCATTCATCGCGATTATAAACGTGTCCTGGCGTTCAGCACCATAGAAAATATGGGCATTGCCGGGATAGGTATTGGAATGGGGTTACTTGGAAAATACTCGGGGAACTCCATCATGGTATTCCTGGGATTCTCGGGGGCCTTGATGCATGTATTAAATCACTCGCTGTACAAACCGCTCCTGTTTTTCGCATCGGGAACTCTCTATCATCTTGCCGGCACACGCAACATGGAACAGCTCGGAGGACTGGTACGAAAACTGCCTTTCACCGCTTTCGCGTTTCTATGCGGCGCCATTGCTATTACAGGACTACCTCCCTTCAACGGCTTCATCTCCAAGTTTATGTTGTTTTCAGGGATGATAGAAGGGATCAATTTGAAAAATTCAAACTTCAGTGTCCTGATGATCACCGGTATGACTGGACTCGCGCTTGTTGGCGGCCTTTCCCTACTGACGTTCACAAAGGCTTTCTCGGTGATTTTCCTGGGTGTGCCAAGAAAACCCTCCCGCTACCAACGGCCCGAATACTTCAACTCCGGCCACTTTCCTCTCATACTCATCATCTTCCTGATGTTGGTGATCGCTCTGTCCCCATCAGTTGTTCTTCAGCCACTGGAACACATTGCGTTGATCTTCGACGCTTCTCAGCGGCCGGCCGGTTTTTCCATCAGCGTTTACGATGTTCTTTCGAAGGTGGGACGCGCTTCCCTGTTGCTGATACTCTTGTCAGGAGCACTTTACACTATCCGGTCGATCGTTACCCGTAAGCGAACCACCGCTATCGAACCCACCTGGAGCTGCGCCTACACCGCACCCAACAGTCGCATGCAATACACAGGGAAATCGTTCTCGAAAAGCCTGACAAAGCTCGTCGCCTTTCTCGCGGGAGAAAGAAAGCGGTACACGGAAATACCACCTGACAGCGTATTCCCGTCATCCAAAACCTATCGGTCGAGCTATGCGGAGTTCTTTGAAAAGCACTTCATCAACAAACTATCAAACATGGTTATAGCTTCTATGAACGCTTTCAGTTTCGTTCACAACGGAAGGATACAATACTATATCCTCTACGGACTCATTTTCATTCTTTTGCTTATCGCGGCGACGGCCATGAGCATACTATGAACAACGATAACATGAAACACCGCAATACCATAAGGAACATAAGTGATGAAGTCGTATGACCAGCTTAATCCTCATATTCATCACCAGCTTGTTTTTCGCAGGAATAACTATCCGGACAAAAAGCATCCTCTCCGGAAGGAAAGGACCGGGAATCCTTCAGCCGGTGAAGGATGTCTTGCGATTGTTCAGGAAAGGAGCCGTTTACAGCAAGGTCACTTCCTTCGTTTTCAGAATCGCTCCTACCCTCTATCTCACGACCACACTGACTGCTATCCTTTTCATTCCGATTGGCAGCGAGCCGGGACTTCTTTCCTTTTCGGGCGACTTCATTTTCTTCGCCTACGTTCTGGCTTTCGGAAAATTCATGATGATCTTATCAGCGATGGATACCGGGAGTAGTTTTGAGGGAATGGGCGCAAGCCGGGAAGCACTTTATTCGTTCCTGGCGGAACCCGCTTTCTTCGTCGTGATGGCCTCGCTGGCTCTGTACACCGGCCACACAAGTTTTCATGAAATATTTCAGGCGCTTCGTTTCGAGTCTTATGCATCCTACACATTTGCCGCACTTTCCGCCTTCGTATTCGTGATCCTCGCGATGATCGAAAACAGCCGGATGCCGGTAGACGATCCAAAAACACATCTTGAACTCACTATGATTCACGAAGTGATGATCCTGGACAACAGTGGATTCGACCTGGGACTGATCCTATACAGCACCTACCTGAAATTCGCAATGTATGGCGCGCTGATTGCAAACATTTTCATCGACGCGCCCCCACTAACGGGATATCCGCTGGCAACGTTCGTTGTGGTTCAGATCCTGTTCGCGGTTGTTGTCGGCACGATTGAATCTTTCATGGCGCGCTCCAGGATGAATCACAATTCACAGTTCATCCTTTCGCTAACGTCTGTCTCGTTGTTAATATTCCTCGGCATATTACTTGTGATCGGGGACTAATCTGATCAAGATGACAAACACATTACTGATCATACTGACACTGAGCCTGGTCTATGTAATAGCTGCCAACCGGCTTTCGACCTATATTATTGTACTTGCCTTTCAAGGTATTGTGTTGTTTGGACTTACGTTTATTGAATTACGGGAAATCAACGTAGTCAACCTGCTGCTGATCCTTATCGAGACGATTGTCTTTAAAACAATTGCGATCCCCGCCTTTCTGCGCTACATCATGCGAAGGAACAATCTCACAAGAGAAGCAGAACCGTACGGCCCGAACTTTCTGTCCGTCGCAGTAATGATCGTCATCATTGCCGGCTCATTTCTACTGTCGAGCATCATGGGTAAAGGGGGACTCGAGAATATGTTTTTCGCAGTCGCCTTGTCATCACTATTCACCGGGCTCTATATCATTGTATCCCGGCGAAAACTCATTACCCATGTAATGGGGTTTCTCATCATTGAGAATGGTGTCTTCGTCCTGTCACTGGCTGTGGGTAGTGAGATGCCCATGGTCGTGAACATCGGCATCATGCTCGACATCTTCGTAAGCATCCTGCTTCTGGGAATTTTTGTCAACCGGATAGGAGATGTCCTGAAAGAACACGATGCCGAGCAACTACAACAGTTAAAAGACTAGTGATACCAATGCCCCTCCTATACGCTATATTGACACTCCTTGCCGCTACTACACTCTTCCTTGTTCAAAAGAGGAAGATCGGACATCTTGCGATCTGGGCCTTTCTTATCGGGCAATGGTGCCTGACCATTTTCGCATTCCGGAATAAAGGGCTGACGATCGCGGAATATTTCACTTTTGATCCACTCGGACTGCTTTTGCTCGGCACCCTCAGCATAATCGCTGTGCCGGCCTTCTATCACAGTTATATCTTCTTTAACACACGCAGGAATGTTCCCCGCGAGCGTGGCTTGTATTATACCGCTATGGTGGTATTAGTCTCATCCCTGACCGCCACCTATCTATCCAATCATATAGCGGTCACGTGGATATTTGTCGAGCTGACCACCCTCAGCGCATCAGCGTTGATCTATCACAACCGCAATGAACGAACACTCGAAGCAACGTGGAAATACGTCTTTGTTTGTTCCGTCAGCATAACCTTTGTCTTTATCGGTATTCTCCTGCTCTCGATCCGAGGTCAGGAAGCCGGCTTCAGGGATCTGTTCTATTCGACGCTCATCGCAAACGCACCCCGGCTAGACCCCTTTTGGCTGAAACTGTCATTCATTTTTATCTTCACAGGTTTTACAGCAAAAGCCGGTCTTATTCCCATGCACACCGTGGGTATTGATGCGAAAGACAAAGCCCCCGGCCCTGCGGGCGCACTCCTGGCAAGTGTACTGGTGAATGTCGGTTTTGTCGGGATCTTCCGATTCTACGAAGTAGTGGACAACACATTGGTCATCGGATGGGCTAATACAGTCATCCTCATCAGCGGGGTATTGTCGGTGTTTATCTCAGCTGTCTATATTATAAGAGTAAAGAATTTAAAGCGCATGCTGGCATACTCCGGCCTCGAACACATGGGTATCGTCATGATCGGCCTGGCAGCCGGAGGCGCCGGGCATTTTGCGGCGTTGCTTCACGTCTTAATGCACAGCTTCGCCAAGTCCGCCCTGTTCTTTCAAGTCGACCAGATCTACAGGGTCTACAGAAGCAAAAGCATTTACGATATCGGAGAATACTTCCGGTACAACACACCCGGTGCTGTCGTCCTGCTACTTTCATTCTTTGTCATCACAGCAATACCGCCTTCCGGGTTGTTTGTCAGTGAGCTGATAATATTTCGCGCACTCCTGGAATCGGGGCATGTATGGATACTTGTACTGACACTCATTCTACTCACCCTCATCATCGCGTCTCTCGGAAAGAATATCTTCAAGATGCTCTTCATCAGAACCGTTGGATTCACCGGGGTTCGCGCCGGAAGCGTCCACCCTACAGAAACTATCAGCCAGTACCTTCTGATCGCACTGGTGATCTACCTGGGGTTCAATCCACCCGTGGAGATCATCGATCTCATTCACGAAGCAACCAGCAATCTGAAAAGGCCATGAAACGACACATCACAATAGCGAATAACTCAAAGATACCGTTGGAAAGGATTCCCGTGCTTCCGTATGGAGAATTCCTGGGGTTCAACACCGATCTCCTGGGCGACAGTGCACATCATTGTGTGGCGTACTTCGGCTTCAGGTACCGCGAACGCCTAAAGCTTATCTGCTGCATCGCCAACGATCATAATGCGTCTGTTCTCATCTCCTCCGCAGAGCTCAGCCAGGAGACCGAAGAGATCTACCCTTCTTTCACCGCGCAACACATCGCGTTTCATATTTTCGAGCGATTACTAGCGGAGCGTTTCGGCATCCGCTACACGGACCACCCCTGGCTAAAGCCCGTGCGTTATGCTGCTGATCGCTTCAACAAAGACCAGGGCATAGAGCACTATCCATTTTATCAGATAAAGAGCGAAGAACTTCACGAAGTGGGTGTCGGTCCCGTTCACGCAGGGATCATCGAACCCGGGCACTTTCGGTTCATCTGCAATGGAGAACAGATCCTTCACCTCGAAACGCAGCACGGGTATCAACATCGCGGCGTCGAACAACTATTTCTCACACAAACAAAGCTACTGCGACGAACACTCTTGGCTGAGTCGGTTGCAGGAGACAGCGTAGCAGGCCATGCCCTCGCGTTTGTCAATCTCTGGGAAACGCTGTGTGAATACCAGCCTACCCCCGATATTCGTCTCGCGCGCACGCTCGCGCTTGAGCTTGAGCGAATCGCCGTACACACCGGAGACCTCAGCGCTATCTGTACGGACATCGGTTATCAGCTTGGCAGCGCCGTTTTCGGACGGCTGCGGACGCCGATCATCAACTTCTTTCAGGAGTGGTGTGGAAACCGGCTGGCGAAAGGTCTTATACGCCCCGCGGCCAACCCGTGGTACTTCTCGAAAACACTCGCCACCAGGCTTGAGGCATTGTTCCGGGAATACGAGGCGGATCTCGATCAGATGTGGAAAGTATTTCGCCGGCTACCGGGCGCGATGGCGCGTCTCGAGAAAACCGGCGTAGTGACACAGGACGTTGGTCTGGCTATCGGCGCAGTAGGTATGGCAGCGCGCGCCAGCGGAATCAAGCGCGACATCCGCACCTCACACCCACACGACTTCTACTCGCAACTTCCGTACGACTCCTTCACAAAGTACCATGGCGATGTCTACGCACGCGCAAAGCTCAGATACGTCGAGATATTGCAATCAATCAGTTACATCAGAAGGCTCATAAAGGAACTCCCGGAGGAAACGGCGGCCGGGATCCTTGGGGAACCCCCGACCAGTACCTTCGCGATTACCCTTGTGGAAGGATGGCGCGGTGAGATCTGCCATTGCGCAGTCACTGACGAACAAGCGCAACTGCACCACTATGCAATCAAGGATCCTTCACTGCACAACTGGCTTGCGGTAGCGATGGCCGTAAGGAATAACGAGATATCGGATTTTCCGATATGCAACAAAAGTTTTAATCTCAGCTACTGCGGACACGACCTGTAAAGAAATGATTGACAACATCAAGGTATTAATCGCCCAGGGTAAGCAATTCATACCCGACCCCACGAAAGCGGAAGCCCCCGGAATTTTCAGAGGCATACCCGAACTCACTGATGAGCCCGTATCGGAAGAAGCGCTCAAGGAATTTTGTCCGCTGGACGCAATTAACACCAATCCACTGACTATCGACCTCGGACGTTGCTCCTTCTGCGGCGACTGTGCGCGCGCCTTCCCCGGCAAGATCCGCTTCTCGACAGACTACAGGATGGCCACCAATGAACGCCAAACACTCGTCATCGGAGAAGGTGCCCGGAAACAGATCGCCATCAACCCCAATCGTGTCCGAAAGGAAATCATCGGGTTCTTCAGGCATTCTTTGAAGCTGCGCCAGATTTCCGCCGGAGGTGACAACAGTACCGAACTGGAACTCAATGCCGCCGGCAACGTAAACTTCGATATCGGGCGATACGGTATTGAGTTTGTCGCTTCTCCCCGCCATGCAGACGGACTTGTAATAACCGGCCCAATCACAGAGAACATGGCAAAACCGCTTCAGCTCTGCTATGACGCCATCCCCTCCCCTAAAATCATCGTACTCGCGGGCACGGATGCTATCAGTGGAGGCTTGTTCGCAAATAGTCCCGCTGTGAATAGGAAATTTCTGGATACGCACCCTGTCGACCTCTACATTCCGGGTAATCCTGTGCATCCACTGACCTTCATCAACGGTATTCTAGACCTCATCCGGGCACGAACGTAACAGATGTTTGAAATATTCCCTCCGACAACAAACAAACCTGTTACACCAGCCCTCTAAACAGTTATATAATGGTACTTTTTATTACGAAATAAAATAATTACCATACCGGGCTGTTCAAACTATGATCAAAAAACCAATGACAAAATATCTTTTATTGATATTGCCCCTGATTGCCGGCGCTTGTCAGCAATCCGGAACACAACAAGATCCTGTCAACGACACTGCTGTTCAAAAACCCAATGTCATTTATATTCTCGCTGATGATCTGGGGTATGGCGATCTGAGCTGCTATGGCCAGAAACTTTTTTCCACTCCTAATATTGACAGGCTCGCAAATGAGGGGATACAATTCTTTCAGCACTATGCGGGAACTACGGTTTGCGCGCCGTCACGCTCGGCATTAATGACAGGGCAACATACCGGCCATACGCCAATAAGGGGCAACAAGACCGCGACGGGCAACCGAACTTATCTTCGTGATACCGTAGTCACAATCGCCGAAGTCATGAAAGAAGCAGGATATGCCACCGGCGCTTTCGGCAAATGGGGATTGGGAGAAGTCGGCACGGAAGGCGATCCGAATAGACAGGGTTTCGATGAATTTTACGGGTTCAATTCACAGGGCCTAGCCCATAGCTACTACCCTGATTTTTTGTGGCATAATGACCAACAGGTAATTCTGGAAAGAAACCACCCGGACAAGAAAGTGGACTATGCGCCTACACTTATTCATGAACAGGTTCTGAACTTCATTGATAAACACAAAGACACTACGTTTTTTATCTATTATCCAACCATCATACCTCACGCTGAACTAGTGGCACCTGAAACCTATATGGAAAAATTCAGGGGAAAACTATTGCCTGAAAAATCTTACGATGC
Source organism: uncultured Roseivirgaceae bacterium (assembly GCA_964493505.1). GTDB lineage: Bacteria > Bacteroidota > Bacteroidia > Cytophagales > Cyclobacteriaceae > Chryseosolibacter. Next base: position 75,547 of record CAZBNP010000004.1, on the reverse strand, counting down.
AGGTGTGAACTATGGCGATCCGCGCTACAAAACAGGAGGGTACGAAAAGCAGCCCGAAGGCCATGCCGCATTTGCGGCAATGATCACCCTGCTGGACGACCAGGTGGGAGAAATCCTGGATCGTTTAAAAGAATACGGTCTCGATAATAACACGATCGTAATTTTCACATCAGACAACGGGCCGCATCTGGAAGGCGGTGCCGATCCTGACTTCTTCAATAGCAACGGCCCGTACCGCGGATACAAACGCGACCTCTATGAAGGGGGAATACGCGAACCCATGCTGGTACGGTGGCCGGACCGCATTACAGCCGGAAGCAAAACGGAGCATATTTCCGCTTTTTGGGATATCATGCCCACCCTCGCGGAGATCGTGCAGGTAAATACGCCCGAGCACATTGATGGAATATCCTTCTTACCAACGCTTACAGGCAATGGTGCGCAACAGGAACACGACTATCTGTACTGGGAGTTTCATGAACGTGGCGGTCGCCAGGCTGTAAGAAAGGGAAAATGGAAATATGTGGTGCACAACGCAATGGACATGAAAAAAAGAACTGCCGAACTCTACGACCTGAACACCGACTCCGGTGAAACCAACGATATTGCCGGAAATCATCCCGAAGTGGTAGCGGAACTACAAGCTCTGATGGATAAGTCGCGCGTTACCTCGCCGGAGTTTCCGTTCATTGAAACTATGCAATGAAATAGGGCCTCCTCCTTACGGCTTGGAATGAACGTATACAAAACGCTAACCACGTTTCCGTGCGAACGTCACTGCTATAAGTATTGTGAAACATACTCCCGCGTCTCCAGCAACCCGCGCACCACATCCTCCTCACTGGATTCGAATTCCTTGTCTTCAAACTCAATCACCACCGGACCTTTGTAACCGACAGCTCTTAATACTGAAAAGAAAGCCGCCCAGTCAATATCCCCCAGGCCGGGAAGCTTGGGCGAATGAAATTCCAGAGGCGTGGCAAGAATACCCACGCGGTCCAGCTTCTCCTGATAGACTTTCGCATCTTTTAAGTGAACGTGGAAAAGCTTATCGCGAAACTCCTTCAATGGATTCAGATAGTTCATCTGCTGCCATAATAGGTGTGACGGATCGTAGTTCAGACCAAAGTGCGCGCTGGGAACCAGCTCAAAGAGCCTTTTCCAGATATCGGGGCTTATCGCCAGGTTCTTGCCGCCGGGCCATTCATCACCCGTAAAAAGCATCGGACAGTTCTCAATACCGATTTTGATATTCAAAGTTTCTGCATACTGCACAATTGCGGGCCAGTATTCCTTAAATAGCTCAATATTATCCTCAACAGACTTTCGCTGATCTCTACCGATAAACGAGTTTACAACAGGAACGCCCAGTTTTGCGGCCGCCCCAATCACTTTCTTTAAGTGCGCAAAGTAGACGTCTCTTTTTTCAGAATCCGGATCCAACGGGTTGGGGTAGTATCCCAGACCGGAAATAAAAACATTCTTCTTCTTTAAGTAGTCCTGAATATGTCTTACAGAAGCTTCATCAAGCTCGTCAACGTCAATATGCGTAACCCCGGCATATCGCCTCTCCGCCTTCCCTTTTGGCCAACACATCAGCTCGACGCAACGAAAGCCGTTTTCAGAAGCGAAATCAAACACCTCTTCGAATGTCTTATCACTAAATATCGCGCTCACAAAACCCAGGTCGTACATAGTAAACTAATTGATTTCTATTTTCAACATAATATAAAACCACAGCAACCACGCCACAATGTAAATTAAAACTATTCCACTAACCTTTTGATAATCAGATTATCGATCCACAACGCCGTATGCCAGGTCCTGATCCCCATCAACCCCCGCTCATGGACGGGATTAAACCTGTCATCTCCAATATCCAGAACCACCCGGTCATTCACCCGATAGCGGAACCGGTTACCCACCCTGGAAATCTTAATGTGATAGGTCTCTCCTATTTTGCTTGTTCCGCCAAATGCTTCACCCAACAAATTAAAACCAGGGTTGTCGCGAAACCGATACCTGGCATTTTCGGGATCACCGTTGGCTACATTGGTAAAAATATAGCCATCGAGCCGGTGGTATGATCGATAGCTGGCACTCGCTCTTTCCGAAGCTGTTTTGCGGAGCGGCGTCCCGTTAGGGTCGGCGTACATAATAAAGAAATTGATGTTGTTGGCGGTATCTCCTGACGAAACAACGTGCGCATCGAACTCGACGCTCATATCTCCCGAAAATTCACGATCAAGCCAAATAGTCGATGCCCTGAAACCGGTAGTATCGGCATCGACAAACAGCTTTCTGTTTTTAACAACACCCTTGCACCCCTCGCTCCAAAACACGTCCGGCAGTTCGCCGTCCGGATAGTCAAACGTCTCGTTTAACAAGATCTGTGACTGTCCGGGGTTATTCCAGCCTGCCATTAAAAAGATAAAAAACCGCAAAGCGACTGTGGTCATTCTATTCCCGGTTACAATTCAAAAGTGTTTGCGTTACTCTTCGCACGCGTATGAGACTGTCAATATAGTATTGACTATGCCCTTCTCCAATTCCAGGACTTAGCACGACTTCCGTCGCCTGATAAAGCCTGGAACAGGTTCCTCCAATGTTTTTTAGAACGTCACTTGGACCTTTAATAGCGTTTATATACGTTTGCAGTTTAGATGTAGTCTAAATAAGAATTAGAAAATTGAGCGCTGCAACAGCATTTAGGGCCCCTGGCTACCGAAACTGGTATAAAATACTCGAAAAAATGCCAACAGGGGTTGGAGCAACCTTGTTTCTGATAGTTGTTCCTTTCCTCGCTTCCGCCCAGACCACCACCGTAAACGGAACCATCCGCGATAACGACCGTGCACCGATTCCCTACGCACACATCCGCCTTGAAAACCCGACACTCGTTGCGGCGGCCGACGAAAATGGCGAGTTCTCGATCCCCGATATTCCCAACGGTAACCGCGTATTCACCGTCACAGCCATCGGCTACGAATCCGCAAACACTACAGTCATTCTGACAGGAGGCAAACAGACCATTTCGTTTACATTGAAGGAAGACACCAGACAACTGAAGACAGTTGTCGTCGAAGGAGCGTCGGTGGCTGCTGAGAAAAAGCTGGAAGGCTACTCGGTAGAGGTCGTTGACACTCGCAAACTGCAAAACCGCGAAGTGAATCTCAACCAACTGGCGTCTCAACTGCCCGGCATCCGGGTGCGCGAAAGCGGAGGACTTGGTTCAGATTATAACTATTCGCTTAATGGTATGTCGGGCAAGTCGGTGCGTTTCTTCATCGACGGCATCCCGATGGATCGTTACGGGTCGGCATACGGTATCCACAACTTTCCAGTGACCCTGGTTGACCGGATCGAGATCTATAAGGGCGTAGTGCCACCACAACTCGGCAGCGACGCGCTGGGTGGCGTAGTGAATCTTGTCACCAGGAACACCTTTCACAACTACCTCGACGTGTCCTACAGCCTGGGCTCTTTCAACACGCATCGCGCTGCGCTGAGCACGCGTCGTATCCACGAACGAAGCGGACTCTACATCGACTTCCAGGGATATTTCAATTACTCCGATAACAATTACTATGTGTGGGGCCGTGGCGTGGAGACCGCTGACCCAAACACTGGCAGGACTATACCAATAAAGACACGACGTTTCCACGATGCTTACCGCTCTGCCTCCGGCAAATTTGACGTTGGTGTAGCCGACAAGAAATGGGCAGATCTGTTCAAAGCGAGCTTTCAATATGCCGACAACGACAAGGAAGTACAGCACGGCCCGTGGATGTCGGCCGTGTACGGTGAGGTTCGCGAGGAGACAAGCAGCATGTCGCCGTCAATCCACTATAAGAAAAAAAATATACTGGCCTCCGGTCTGGATTTAACACTGTACAGCTCCATAGCGCGTCTGAACGTACACACAACCGACACAAGTTCGCGACGTTACAACTGGCTCGGTGAGGTTGTAGACGAACAACCCAACAACAGCGAACTCGGTAGCGGCACAAGGGGAAAGTCCCTGCTTACACTGACATCGACAAATAACTTTCATCAGGTCACGATCTCACGGCAACTAGCTCCTGGTCATCAACTCATCGCCGGCTATACATACGACGGGACTGTTCGCACCGGCGACGATCCATTGATCTCGAATCGGGCGGCGGCGTTCAGGGAGCCTCAAAACCTGCACAAACAAATAGCGTCGTTCGCCTATGAAGGAAAGTGGATGAACGAACGGCTATCGACAACCGCCTGGATCAAGTATTACGACTTCAAGGCTACCACTATCGACGTGCGGTATATTACCGACTCGCTGGGGTATCGTCCGATAGGCTTTCCCGTAAAAGGGGAATCGAAAAAACCGGGATTCGGTGCTGCCGTGACCTATCTCGTCGGAACACACGCCACACTCAAATATTCGATGGAGAAAAGCGTGCGTCTACCCGGAGCAGATGAGGTTCTCGGAACAGGTCTATTCGTAGGCCCTAGTCCGGGGCTGGTGCCGGAAGAAAGTATGAACATTAACGTCGGACTACTTTTGAACCGCATGCCGTTGGGTGGAGTCCACCGCTTGTCGCTGGAACCTTCCGCATTCTATCGCAACACGACTAATCTCATCCGCTATAGAGCTCCCGAAACCACTCCGGTCGGAAAACACGTCAACGAAAGCAAGGTACGGGGTATGGGTGCTTCTCTCGAAGCCAGGTATGAAAACCCACTCGTCCGTATCTTCACAAACGCTACCTGGACCAGCCTGCGAAACTGGACCGAACACGAACTGACCTATAAAGATCAACTACCCAACCGGCCTTACCTGATGGCGAACGCGGGACTGGCAGTCGACAGGCAGAATGTATTCCTTGAAAACACCACACTTTCCTTTTTCTGGGACGTTCAATACGTGCACCGCTTCTATCTGCGCTGGCCAAGCTACGGCAATCCCGACGGGAAAGACAATATCCCCACTCAACTGGTAAACAACACGGGCGTGACTTATAGCCTCCACGAAGGAAAATACAACATCAGTATCGCCTGTAACAACGTTTTTGACGAACAGGTCTACGACAATTTCCTTCTGCAAAAGCCCGGCCGATCATTCACCATTAAACTACGACTATATGTTCACTAAAAATGTAAATAAAATGAAGCTAAATTTCCCTTCGGGACTATTCACTGCAATTCTGTTATCAGCTGCTGTCTTGACATCATGCGACGAAAGCGATAGTGACACCCCGAATCCCGCCGAACAGTACTACTCGCTCGGCATTGTGATGGCAGACGATTTTTCCAGCTATCTTCTCTCGACTCCCAATCTGGAATCGGGATCGGTATCACCTATAGGAAACGGCGTTGAACTTCCCAGCGCAGAGTTCATCCAATCAGAAAACTATATCTATTTCTTCAGCCGCACGGAGAAGAAATTTTTTCAGTATGAGTTGAGACCTGATGGCACTACGGTACCAAGTGGTTCGCTTCTCGTGACAGCCTACATCACAGACCGCGCCTATTCACAGAATCTCATCGACAAGAATACAATCCTCGTCATGGATCCCATCGTATGGGGTGAGCCTGAAATCAAATGGTTTACGATCAAGATCCCGGAATTTGAAGTCGGTGAGAGTGGCACCCTCACATTGCCAACAAAGGCAAAGAACGAAACTGAAAACTGGAGCGGTAATCTGGGGCGTGGCGTACTGCACGGCAACAAGTTCATCATGGGAACAGTGTTCTACGACTTTGACGGAAACTTCGCGGAGGGAACACACGCTGTCGTAATTGACTATCCGTCAATGACCAATCCGACGCTGATCGAAACCCAACTCACCTCTGCCGAACTCGGTATCTTTACGAACAACAATATGATCCGGACAGCAAATGGTGACGTTTATATAGCAGCCTACCGCGGCTTCTACGGCAAGCCGACCGACAACGATGTTCACGGCTCCATACTGCGTATCAAGAACGGCGAGTACGACTTCGACGAAAGCTATTTCCTTGACCTGACGGACGTAATGGGAGAGTCGACTCAAATCATGCAGCTCGACGCCCTGGAAGGTCAGAAGGCGATGGGGATGCTCTTCAACGACAGTGAAATCGGCAGTTGGGATAACCTCGATAACGACCACTACTATTATGCCCTCATCGACCTGCCGAACAAAACGGTGAACAAGTTCAACGTGCCCAAAGCTGATGTCCGCCTGGCGCGGAAGCCGCTCATAACCGACGCCAAGTACATCACCTATCACAAACTCCTCTCTTCCGGCACGACGAATGTTCTGGAGATCGACTACAACGACGGCGCCGACGCCTTTACAACAGGTACCCTGATCGAGGGAGCAAACATCCAGGGTTATTCCGTGGCGAAACACCCCGTAGAATAATTCTGTCATCTGACTCCGCTTTCCATCCTACCGCGACGCACTGTCGCGGTAGGTTTATTATTATATCGTGACACTGGTAAAACTCATCGGAAAGATCCATCTCTGGCTAGGCCTGGCCTCGGGCATCGTCGTATTCTTCGTCGGACTAACAGGTTGTATATATGTCTTCCAGGAAGAAATCAGCCGCGTTGCGAACAACAGCGTGTGGGTGGAAGTTGAGCCGCAGGATAAGCCGTTTGCTCCTCTCTCGTCATATATCGATGCTGTCAAGACGGCTCACGAGGGAGAGATCGGCCGGATTACGTTTGATATTCAACACCGAAAACACGACGGTGTGATTGTCTGGGTCCTCGATAAAGAAAGGCGATACACAGCCTACGTACTTGACCCCTATTCCTGTGAGATCCTTCGTTCCTTCCCTTACACACTAAGCTTCTGGGCCGTCGTTATCCAGTTGCACGTCTCACTCGGCATACCTGTAGTCGGCCATCATATTGTCGCCGCTTCTACGTTGATCTTCCTAATCCTTCTCATTACCGGTATCGTTCTCTGGTGGCCTGTCAAACGATCGGAGGTGAAACGAAGCTTCTGGTTTCGCTGGAAAAAGAAAACACGTATCAAACGCATTAACTACGATCTCCATAATGTATTAGGCTTCTATACACTCTTTGCACTCATCTTTATCACGGTATCGGGATTGACCATGTCGTATGGATGGCTCGACAAGAGTATCGCCTGGATGCTCGACGGTGGAAAGACAGAACCCAAATCAGAGATCACCGCTCCTGTACAAAGCGCGTTGAATACCGGATCTGAGAGCTTTGAAGATACCTGGAATAATCTGCACAACGCCTACACGCCACTTGAGCGCAGCTTCGTGACCTTCATTCCGGGGAAAGACACGCTGGCCCTCAATATATATCCTCAACAAGGCGCGACATACAACCGCCATGACCGATTCCTTGTGAATCCACAGACAGGGAAAGTGATCAGTCACGATCCCTGGTCGGAAAAACGCAACAGCGAGATCTACAAGGAAGCGGAACTCAATCTCCACGTTGGCGCCATTCTCGGCATGCCGGGAAAAATTCTCGCCTTTATATGCTGCCTCGTTGCGACCAGTCTTCCGGTCACAGGCTTTTACATTTGGTGGTTCCGAAGAAAGAAGCGAAGCGCCGGAAAAAGCACGCTGTTTCAGTCTAGCATGCGGCTCTTGAGGAGGTTGAACCAAAATCGTCGCCGCCTATTCCCGAGGAGCCTTCAGTCGCGGCAATTCCAGGTGGAACCTGATAGCAAGGATCCTGATAACTATGATCAGACTTGACGAGATCACCATGTTTGCGTTTCGTGAGATTTCCACGCCGTCAAGTATGAGATAACATACCGCCCCGGCGAGGCATGCCGTCGCATAGATCTCTTTATTAAAAATAACGGGGGTCCTATTGGTGAGTGTATCCCTGATCACACCTCCCATCACGGCGGAAAATACACCCATGATCGCCGCGATTTCAGGCTCTACGCCAAGACCCAGTGCTTTCTCCACACCCAGGATAGTGAACAAAGCGATACCTGCCATATCAAACAACAGCATTGTCCTCTTCAGCTTTACGATCCAGTGAAATGCGATGAACGCGGTGATCACGCCCGCGAAAATGGCATAAAGAAAGTTCACGTCGCCAACCCATACCAGTGGATAACTTCCGAGGAGCATATCCCTTAAGCTACCACCCCCAATCGCGGTTACAAAACCGGTAAAAGAAACCCCCAGCCAGTTACGGTCCTTGTCTTCCGTGGCAAGTACACCCGAAATAGAAAAGAAGTAGGTACCTGCGAGTTCGGCGAAGTATTGAATATCCATAAATCCGTCGCAAGATAAGGAAATAGAAGCCACGGGCGCCAGCCCGTGGTAACGAATCGCAGCGGATAACAACCCGAAGGGATCATGGAATATGTCTCCCCATCACTTTTGCCTTTTGCTCTTTGCCTTTTGCCCTTTGCTTTTTGCCCTTTGCTTTTTGAACCAAAACCTAATCAAATATTTTTACTTTTCAGTCGCAACGCGTTTCCAATCACTGAAACAGAACTGAAGCTCATGGCCAATGCTGCGATCATAGGTGAGAGCAAAATCCCAAAAGCCGGAAACAATAATCCGGCCGCCACCGGTATACCTAATACGTTGTAGAAGAGCGCGAAGAACAGGTTTTGCTTTATGTTCTTCATCGCGGCATGGCTGAGATTCCTGGCTTTAACAATACCGTCCAGGTCGCCTTTGACAAGCGTGATCATTGCACTCTCGATGGCAACATCCGTTCCGGTACCCATTGCGATCCCGACATCGCTTTTCGCCAACGCGGGAGCATCATTGATGCCATCTCCCGCAACCGCCACTATTTTACCCGCTGCCTGCAAGCGCTCAACTTCTCTCAGTTTATCTTCCGGTAACATACTCGCCTTAAAGTCGGCGAGACTCAATTCCTTCGCAACAGCCTGTGCCGTGTCGTGATTATCGCCGGTAAGCATCACAACTTCTATTCCTTTCTCCTGCAGGCTTTTGATCGCCCCGGCACTGGTTCCTTTGATCCGGTCACTTATCACCACATAACCGCCAACGATCCCATCAATCGACAAATAGGACACGGTCTTTCCTTGCTTCTGATAAGCCAGTACTTCCTCTTTCATTTCTGACGAAACCTCAGCACCGGCCTGTTCCATCATTTTAAGATTTCCCAACGCCACATTTTTATCCTCAACTTTCCCTTCTACTCCCTTTCCTGTAACCGCGCTGAACGCCCCGGACGTTAATATCCTGACGCCATTCTCCTTTGCGAACTTCATAGTGGCTTCTGCCAATGGATGCTCACTGTTACTGTTTAAAGACGCGATATACTGTAATACAGCGGAGCTATCCATGCTACCTGAAAAGGGGACAACTTTTTCAACGGTAGGCCTACCTTCTGTGATCGTGCCGGTTTTATCAATGACCAGCGTATCGACTTTATCCATCCTTTCCAACGCTTCGGCGTTCCTGATCAACACACCATTCTGAGCCCCTTTACCAACACCCACCATAACCGACATCGGTGTTGCCAGTCCCAGCGCGCAGGGACAGGCAATTATCAAAACAGCAATTGCATTGACCAACGCATATACATACGCAGGTTCCGGTCCCCACGAAGCCCAAACGATAGCCGTCGCAACAGCAATGATGACAACGGCAGGAACGAAATACGCGGAGACCCTGTCGGCCAGGTTCTGAATGGGCGCCCGACTTCTGCTGGCTTTATTTACCATGTGGATGATCTGAGAAAGAAGAGTATCACTACCTACCTTCTCCGCCTTCATCAAAAACGATTGGTTCCCGTTGATCGTACCGCTCGTAATACTGTCTCCTTCGGCTTTATCAACAGGAATAGGTTCTCCGGTGATCATTGATTCATCTATGCTGGTGTACCCTTCGACAATGACCCCGTCTACTGGTATTTTATCTCCCGGCTTTACTCTTAATATATCTCCCAGCTCGATTTTATCAATACCAACTTCTACTTCCTCTCCGTTTACTACTTTGACGGCCTTGTTAGGTGCCAGCTTTAGCAACTCCCTGACGGCCGAATTTGTATTGCTATGTGCCCGCGCTTCGAGAAGCTGTCCTAACAACACTAACGTAAGGATCACTGTAGCAGCTTCGAAATACACGTGCGCCGCGCCGTGTTCCGACAGAAACTGACTCGGAAAAAAGCCAGGAAACAACATGCCTAAAAAACTGAACAGCCAGGCCACCCCCGCACCGATACCGATGAGTGTAAACATGTTAAGATTCCAGGTTACTATGCTGCGGTAGGCTCGTTCAAAAAACATCCAGGTGGCATAAAATACCACAGGAACAGACAGCCCAAACTGAACCCAGTTCCAGTACTTCTGGTCCATCAAATCATATAAGGGATTATCCTGAATCATTTCGCTCATAGCGATCAAAAAGATCGGCAGTGTAAACGCCACCGCTATCCAGAATTTCCGGCTCAACTCGTTGTAGGTCTTCTCCTCCGCCGACAAGCCTGGCTCCATCGGAACCAGATTCATCCCACAGACAGGACACGAACCGGGTTCATCTTTTACGACCTCGGGATGCATCGGGCAGGTCCATTGTTCTTTTGAGGCGGTCGTCAAACTTTGTTCTTCCACCAGGTTCATCCCACAGACAGGACAATCGCCGGGCTGATCGTAGGTTTTGTCGCCTTCACAGTGCATGGGACAATAGAAAACGCCGGTTCCCCGACCTTTTGGTCTTTGTGCTCGCGGTTCGGGATGGTGGTGCTGGTGATTATGGCCGGGAGCGTGGATGCTATACCTTCCGCCATCTTCCGCCAACGCTTTCTGGAAAGTTTCAACAGGGATATGCCGCTCCATCTCGATTGTCGCCTCTGCTTTTCCCAAATCGACCTTAGCGCTGGTAACGCCTGCTATTCCCGACAAGGTTTTCTCTACATGAGAACGGCAACCGTTGCAGGTCATGCCTTGTATATCATAGGTATGTTTCATTTTAATGAGTTATTGCTGCGAATATATTCCCAGCCAATATAACCCAAAAACAGAACCCTATAGTTCAATACCGTGTCAAGCGACGCCCCTAACGTGGATAAGGTTGATAAGGTTGGCCAACCTTATCAACCTTATCAACCTTAGTAGCCAGGATTTTGTGTCAGGGATGGATATCTATCGATTAGATATTGTGGAATCGGAAGTAGTGTATGGATATTCGGGTTGAAGCCCTTCGGTTCCAGTGTTTCGTATGCGATGCCCCAACGCAAGAGGTTTGCAAAACGGAACCCTTCCCTGCTCATCTCCGTCGCCCACGTTGCCCTAAGTTCTGCGCGGAATGCTTCCTGCGTCAATGCGGAAGAAGGTGCTAAGCCAGCCCGATCTCTTATTTGCTCAATGAAATCCTTAGCGGATTCAATATTCCCCAGTTCATTCTCAGCCTCCGCACCAATCAGGTACATTTCCGCCAACCGAACCGCGGGGCAGAATGTGCGGTTATGAAAATACGCTCCAAAAGTACCCGGCACAACGTCGCTAAACTTCAGGATAATCTCGCTATTGGATGCATCGGCAAATACCGCTTCCGTAGTGTACTGCAGAGCATAGTTTGCGCTCTGAATTACATCGAGCGCATACGAACTTGCTTCTTCCCAATCCTCTTGCAGTGAAGCAACACGTGCGAGCAAAGCTCGCGGCACATCCGAACTCATTGAACCGCCAGTCGGTACTTTGGGCAACAAGTCTGTAGCCGAAAGGAGTTCATTTTTGACGAATGTAAGTACCTCATCACGATCGGTACGAGACTCCTCTGCGAGTTCCAGACCTTCCTGAATCGGAACACCCCCGAAGTAAGTTGAGAGTTGCAGGTAGACATACGCTCGCAACACCCGTGCTTCGCCCTCGACCGCCAATTTTCCTTCAAAATCAAGCTTTGGCAAATCGCGCACCAACAGGTTTAACGGATTTATGGCGCCGTACCCGCTACTCCATATCTGGAGAAAATCGGCATTTGTGCTCTCAAACGTAAAATTATCCACGGGACACCACTTCGTTTCTGTTCCGCATTCCGCATCATCACTGAGCATTCCGTCAACCTGCGCCAGTATTGTATGAAAATGGATTAAAGCACCACGTGCCTGCTCGACCGTCTCGAGCGCATCCACACCATCGGTTACGCCCATCACATCATTGTTGGGGTATCCAATAAGTATCTCGAACTCGTTTCCTCCCGAAGCGACGTTTGCTTCATGGTACGGTGCGGCTACCTGGTCATCCATAGAAATGGATCCATCGCCGTTCATATCCTTAAATCGCACGTTTCCGGGAGCAGCGTTCCCCTGTGCCGCGGAATTAAAAACGTCTTGTTGCGATTGAAATACGCCGTCGGTCGCAAACGTAAAATAGAGATCACTTCCCTGAGTAAGGTAAAATGTGCTGGATATCTGCTCCTTATCCGCCACAACGTAGTAGGTCTTGCCAGCCTCGAGATCATCGAAAACAGCCTTGCCATCGACGCCTGTCTCGGCGGTTCTCGCCACAACACCATTCGCGAAATCGGCGCGGGATTCATACAATCTCACCACGGCCCCAGGCTCAGCATCCAAATCAGGACTTGTGGGAGTCCATGTCATAGAATTCTTCACAACCACCGTGAGAGTGGCAGGATCGTTAGTCTCAACGGATTCTCCCAATAATTCCGCGACCTTATGCACAATATACTTACTTGCGGAAGCAACATCCTTCGACGTGATCAGCACACCGTTCACACGGATTTCATCACCATCAACCCTGACAATCAGCAACTTTCCATTGAGCGCTACAAGCGTGTCACCATTCTTCAGATGGGCAGCATCGATAAGCGTTTTGACAATATGTCCTTTCAGCACCTCAGGAGTAAGACCACCTGAAGGTCCTTCAGATATCCGCCCTCCGGAGCTACCTTGATCCGCCGGGGCGAAAACGGTAATACCTTCCGCTACATCCTCGGCTTTTAAATCAAGTTCATTAAAGGCCGCGACGAAACTCGTCAGATCACCTTCGTTGGTCAGTGATTTCGTTAATTCCTCCTTCACCACTTTCCCTGCGGAAACCTCGGGGGTAGCAGGGTCCTCATCGTCACAAGCCAACAAAAAAAACAGACAGAAAACAGATAACAGTAGGTTAAATTTCATTACGTTTTGAGGTTTATTAAAAAAACGTTAAAACCTGCAAACATATTCAACCCTGGCGTACACCACAACCATAGGACAAAATGTAGAGCTAACGTCAGGCGGGTAGCAGTTACGTTGAGCATGCATACAGAGTGTTGTAGGTGATACGCCTGACGCCGGAATGGTAACCCCTTAGCGTACCAAAGATCGCCAACTAAAATTTCGTTCGTTGAATCCGAACCGCATTCAATATCGCAAGCAAAGCTACCCCCACATCGGCAAACACCGCCTCCCACATCGTAGCAATACCCCACGCTCCTAACGCCAGCACAATGATCTTCACGCCAAAGGCTAACGCTATATTTTGCCATACAATAGCGTTTGTCGCCTTTCCGATTTGTATTGCCATAACGATTTTGGAAGGTTGATCGGTTTGTATTACCACATCGGCAGTCTCAATAGCAGCGTCACTGCCCAGGCCTCCCATGGCGATCCCCACGTCGCTGACCGCAAGAACGGGCGCATCGTTGATACCATCGCCGACAAAAGCCAGCGTTTCGTTATTCTCCCGCCTGATCTGCTCTACTCTTTCAACTTTGTCTTCGGGCAGCAAATCGCCAAACGCCCGATCAATATTCAACTCGTCTGCCACATGATCGACAATAGCCTGCTTGTCTCCGCTAAGCATCACTGTCTTGATATTGAGATCATGCAATTGGCGGATAGTACTCTTTGCATCCTCTTTGATCTCGTCTGAAATAATAATATATCCGGCAAACTTTCCATCCACCGCCACCAGCACAATCGTTTCAACAACACGCTCGAGGTCAACGGGTAACGTAATATCGAACAGTCGCATCAACCTCGCGTTGCCGGCCAATATTGCCCTGCCCTCCACAACTCCTTTCAGACCATGACCTCGTATTTCTTCCAGGTTCTGCACATTCAGCTTTTGCGTTTGCTCCCCATACTCCGCCACGGCCCTGGCTATCGGATGGGTTGACTGCGACTCCACAGCGGCAACGAGCGGAATCCAGACACTCTCGTCGAGTCCGGCACTGACCACTTTCTGGACCCTGAACACCCCCTTCGTCAGTGTTCCGGTTTTATCCATCACTACCGTGGTAATTCGCGTCATTCGATCCAGGTAACTCGATCCCTTAAACAGAATTCCGTTTCGCGATCCGGCACCGATTCCCCCAAAATATCCCAGCGGAATTGCTACAACCAGCGCACACGGACAGGAGATTACCAGAAAAATCAACGCGCGATATAGCCAATCATTGAATACATAATCCTCCACCATGAAGTAGGGGATCAGCGCAAGGCCAATCGCGAGATAGACTACTATGGGTGTATAGATCCTGGCGAATCGCCTGATGAATAACTCGGTTTTGGCTTTTCTCCCCTGGGCGTTCTGAACGAGTGTGAGAATTCGCGCGAGCGAACTATCATGGAATGCCTTTGTCACCCTGAGCTCAACAACCTTGTCTTCATTGATCATTCCTGCCAGCACGGGTTCTCCCCGGTTAATCGAAGAAGGCCTGCTCTCTCCTGTCAGTGCCGCGGTGTTAAACGAACCGCCCTCGCTTAGCAGCTCGCCATCCAGCGGAACCCGCTCTCCTGCCTTTACCTGAATCGTTTCGTTTACCGCTACTTCAGCAGGATCAACTGTACTATAGGCTCCATTCCTCAGCACAGATGCTGTTTCCGGTCGGACATCAAGCAATGCCTTGATGCTCCGTTTCGCGCGATTTACAGCAGTACCCTGGAATAATTCACCAATGGAATAGAACAGCATTACGGCAACTCCCTCGGGATACTCGCCAATATAGAAAGCGCCAACGGTAGCAATACCCATCAGAAAAAACTCGGTAAACAATTCTCCTCTGAAAGCGAGCCTGATCCCTTTCGCCAGCACCGGAAGACCAACGGGTATATAGGCAACAGCATACCAGATAAACCTGAAAGTACCCGAGAACCATTCCGGCTTGACAAAAAAATCCAGCGTAAGTCCGACCGCCAGTAAAACCAGGCTGATACCTGCCCTGGCCCACTCATTGTCAATCCAGCGCTTACTTTCCTCATCGCCCCCGGACCCGCCGGCATTCTCAACGATCTGTTCAATACTGATCGCCGCAGGGGTAGGGTCAGAAGGATCGGGTTTCTGTTGTCTCTTCATGTATAGCGGCACGTCATCCATTTCCGTGTGTTTAAAATTGCAAAAAACATACTTCTCCTGCCATAAACAATAACATCATGAATGTCCAAGAAATCTGGGATCGAATAGCCGCGTCCGGCAATGAAGATGATACTCACACCGGCTTTCTCATCCTTCGATAAAGTTTATAGACCTCAAACCAAAGCACGGAAACGACGGAAACCAACAAAGCCACCCCCAACTCCCGCAAGTTTAATCCGGTTACATGAAAGAAACTGGCAAAAGGCGCAGCATACAGTATCACAAAAAGCAATACCAATGTCAGACCGATAATAGCCGGAAAGAGGCGATTCTTATTCCTGAGGCTTTCAAACACACTATTGACAAAGGAGCGGTTCACAAGACTCAGGAATATATTTGCAAAAATCAATGTCGTAAAAACCATCGCCCTCGTTTTCTCTTCACTGCCGCCCTGTTGTACAGTCCATTGATAGACAAACAATACGCCGGCTGTGATAACCAGCCCCTGTATAATACTGATGGCCAACTCACGAAGGTTCAAAAAGGTATCTGTCATTGCTCTGGGTGGCTGTTGCATCGTGTTCTTTTCCATCGGTTCGTTCTCATAGACGATGGAACAGGTAGGACCCATTACCAGTTCCAGAAAAATAACGTGCACAGGCGTAAATATCTGTGGGAATATCCAACCTAAAAACAAAGGCAAAGACACCGTCAGCATGATTGGTATGTGGATAGAAATGATGTACTGTATAGCTTTTTTAATGTTGGCATAGATCCTCCTTCCCGCGGCGATACCGATCACCAGTTTTCCAAGATCATCGTTCGTAATAACCAGCGATGCAGCCGCCTTGGCGATCTCCGTTCCTTTGCTGCCCATCGCCACGCCGATATGAGCTGCCTTAAGAGCGGGGCCGTCGTTTACGCCATCTCCCAGCATAGCCACCACTTCTCCACTCTTTTTCAACGCGTTCACTACCCTGAGTTTCGCTTCAGGAAACATCCGCGTAAACAAAACGGTACGGTCAGATACCGGTATCAATTCCTCTTCCGAGTATCCCGCCACGTCATCTCCATTCAGGACTTTCGCCGTATTGACGATACCAGCCTGAGAAGCGATACTGCTTGTTGTATCCGCATTGTCGCCCGTGACTACCTTTACCTTGATACCTGCTTCATAGATATGGTGGAACACCTCCTGTATCCCCTCCTTCGGAGGGTCATAGAACACCACCAGTCCCAAAAATTCAAAATCAAAATCCTGTTGGCTTTCGGGCAGTTCGTTTCCTTCAAAACCAGACCTGGCTACTCCCAACACCCGGTATCCCTGCTGGCCGAACTCCCTGAGAGTGTCTCTGACCTTTTTCTTTTCGGCTTCTGAAAGCCTGCTAACGGCAAGAATCGCTTCGGGAGCTCCTTTAGCTGCAATAATCCTTTCTCTTTTTGAAGTTTCCAGAACGTGCGTCATCATCGGCGGCCTGCCTTCCAACGGATATTCGTGAAACATCCGGTAGTCTTTTCTCACGTCGTTTTTCCGCGTCTGCTCATACACCTTGTGAAGCGTCTTTTCCATCGGGTCAAACGGAACAGGCTCGCTGCTCCACATCGCGTAGTCTACCAATTCTGCCAGCTCAGGATTGCCAAATTCATTCTCACCAAAAGTTTTGCCTGACCGATGGTCATACAGCTGTTTAAGCTGCATGGAGTTTTTTGTAATGGTACCGGTTTTATCGGCACAGATAACGGTAGTGCTGCCTAATGTTTCTACGATACTACTTCGTTTGATGATGATACCCTCCCGCATTAGCGCCCAGGCACCCAGCGCCATAAACGTGGTGAATGCAACGGGAATCTCTTCGGGAAGGACAGACATCGCCATCGTAAGACCCGTCAACAGGCTGTCGACAAGGCTCCCCGTTTGAATGAAACTAAACGCCCAGACCATCAGAAAAATGACGCCACCGACAATAGCCATCCATTTGACAAATTTCCTTATCTGAATCTGCAACGGCGAACTCTCGTCCTTTATCGTCAATATAGATTCACCGATCTTTCCGATTTGCGTTTGTTTCCCGATCCGCTCCACTTCAAAGACCGCCAGTCCCGAAACAGCTATCGTTCCGCTAAAGACTTTATTATTCTCCGCATCGCTGTTTTTGAATACCGATAAACTCTCACCGGTTAAAGGTGCCTCGTTTACTGAGAAATCGTTGCTGTGAACAATTCGTCCATCCGCATTGATGATGCTTCCTTCTTCTGTGATGCACAAATCGCCTACAGCAATCTCATGAGTAGGTATGCTGAACACTTTCGAACCCCTGATCACTTTGGTCAGCGGTTCATTCAGTTTTTCCAATTCCTCCAATGCATTTTTGCTGCGGTTATCCTGATAAAAGGAAATTGCAGATACGGCAATGATTGCGAGAAACATAAACAAGGCCTCGCCATAATCGCCCACGACAACGTAGATAATGGAAACGGCAAAGAGCAGAATAAGCATTGGCTCCTTCAATATGTCGATCAACATATTGAGCACCGAATTCTTGCCAATGACCTCCATCCGGTTGTAGCCATACCGGTCCTTCGAAGCCTCAACTTCCTCTTCCGTCAGGCCCTTCAGATGATCGGGGATATTGTAGGTTGTCATGCCCGACAATTATAAGGTATTTTTTACAGGACTGATTGTCAAGCCCTCCTCAATTGAGAATACCGGGCAATTTAATGGCAATAAACAAACGGTTCCTGATGCGACTGATCAGTACCCGTGAAGGGTTACCCGTCGGAAAGATATCGGGCGACGGGTCCACACACGCGATCGATCATCATTCAGTTTTCGAAGACCCCTGTTCAGGCGTCTTGCGTTTGATAATCAATCCCAAAAAGAACCCGATCAGGAAGATCGCCAATGTTCCAAAAACGATGGAAAGGTTCGTATGCAGTAGGTTATTGGATGGTGACAAGCTTATCCAGAAAATGACAATCAAGCCGGCGATCACTCCAATAACGGCGTGAAGATTCGTCGCTTTTTTAGAAAAATATCCCAGGAGGAACAATCCCAGCATACCGCCGCTGAATATCGACGACAATGCCCACCACGCATCCAGTGCGCTCTTGACCTGCATCATCGCGAGTGCCACGAGTATTCCCAGGACACCAATCATGCCGGACGAGATATACAACACACGCATCGAAGCTTTATCCGATGGTTCCTTTTGAAAGAATTTCTGATAAAAATCGGAAAGGATAATGGTGGCGCCACTGTTCAGGCTGGTCGATACCGTACTCATGCCGGCGGCAAAAATGGCAGCTATCAGCAACCCGGTCATCCCCTGCGGAAGTACGTTAACGATAAAATACGGGAACACACGGTCAGCCATCTCAGGAGCATGCAGTTCCTGCGGCAGGATCGCTGAAAACACCTGGTAGTAGGAAAACAATGCCGTTCCAATAAAGAAAAAGACCAGCGATACCGGAAGATATAATAATGCGCCAAACTTGGTTGAAAAAACTGCATCCTTGTCAGTTTTCGCTGTAATGTAGCGCTGAACAAAGTTCTGGTCGACACCGAAGTTCTGCATGTTGATGAACAATCCGTAGATCAGGATCATCCAGAACGTAGAGGTTGAAAGATCGAAATCAAAGCTACCGAGACTGAATTTGTTGTTAGCGGAAGCAATCTCGAAAAGCTGACCCGGCCCCTCCGGGAATGAGAACAGGATGATTCCTGCGCACACCACGGCACCAACAATCAGCAAAATTCCCTGGATCGCATCTGTCCACACCACAGCCTGCAATCCGCCCATCATCGAGTAAAACATGACGGCAATACCCGTGACGATTATCGTAAGCGCGATATCCCATCCAAACAACGCGTTCATAGGAAGCGCCAACAGGTAGAGAATAGAGCCTGTGCGCGCAAGCTGTGTCAGTAGATAGCAAGAAGAGGCATACACCCTGGCCCAGGGACCAAAACGCGTCTCAAGGTACGCGTAGGCAGAGATACTGTTAATGCTTCTATAGAGCGGCACAAAAAATTTTACAGCCAGGTAGGCCGCGAACGGGATGGAGAGGCTGAATACATACCCGTTCCAGTCAGACTGGTAAGCCTTTCCGGGCAATGCAAGGAAACTGATGCTGCTCACGAAGGTGGCAAAAATCGACATCCCCAAAGCCCACGCGGGGATGTTACCCCCTCCGGTTGTATAACTCGACGATGAGCGGCTCTTGAAATAAAAGGAGGCACCAAACAGTACAATGCCAATCATATAGACTGCAAAGACAATAATATCTAATACGGGGAGGTTCAAAATCTGTGGGAGTTATAATTAAAGGAGAATAGGTTCATTCGTTTGTCTGGTACACGGCCAGGCGGAGGTCATTGCGTTTGCACCGCATGGCTTCCTGGTTGTCTTCGCAACATAAATATCGAGATCGAATGAATATCGGCAAATGGAGGTTTTTATTAAAGGATGTATAAAATTCCGGTTGCTATCGCGTCGTGGAAAAGCTGGCCAGACTGGTAGAGCCAGAGATCCCGGATGCCTGAGGTGAATTTCACTTAGGCCCATATCGCCCTTCGATGGGAAATTGCACTACTTTTACATGCGGCTGAAGCGGTCGAATTCGTATCGCAAATAAAGTAACGAGGCAGCAGTCGCCTGAAAAGTACGTGACATGGATATTCTCTGGAAATACCTGCAACCGCACCGCACGCTCGTCTTTCTGTCGCTTATACTCGCGGCTGTGGCCCAGTTGCTGAATCTCCTCGATCCGGTAATATTTGGGATGATAATCGACCGGTATGCTACTAACCCGGATAACTTAAGCGAAGGAGCGTTGATAAAAGGCGCATTGTCATGGCTGCTGCTGGCGCTTGCCATCGCCCTGCTGGCCAAATTTTTCAAAGCCATACAGGAGTACACCACCCGCAAAGCCGTAGCGCGATTTGGAATGAACATCTTTAACGATGGGCTAAAACAAACCCTTCGACTCTCCTTTCACGAGTTCGAAGAAAGCAGGAGCGGCACCACGCTCGCCATGCTCCAAAAGGTGAAAACAGATTCCGAGCGATTCATCAATTCGTTCATCAATGTGCTCTTCTCCTCTATGGTGGGTATGGGCTTCCTGATCTGGTATAGCGTTAGCAAAAACGGCCTGCTGATCCCTGTGTTCTTCGTCGGGATCGTCCTGCTCGGCTCGTTAACGGGTCTTATGTCCAAGAAAATAAAAGGAATACAACGAGCTATTAACCGGGAGACCAACAAACAGGCTGGTGTCATCACCGAGAGCCTGCGCAACATCGAGCTTGTCAAAAGCCTTGGTCTTACATTTCCAGAGATCAGGCGACTCCATCAACAGACCCTGAGGATATTCAACCTGGAAATGGAGAAAGCGAGAAAAGTCACCTCGCTTTCGTTTCTACAAGGCAACCTGCTCAACCTACTAAAACAATCCATTCTGTTCATCCTCCTGTGGCTGATCTTTCGTGAAGTGCTCAGCACCGGTGAACTTATCGCCATGCAGTTTATTTCAACAGCCATTTTTACGCCACTACAAGACCTGGGGAATATGATCATACTGTATCGCGAGGCCGATGCATCGCTAAAGAGCTTCGACAAACTGATGAGTAAGTCGATCGAACAAAGGCCCGAAAACTCGATTGAACTTGGTAAGCTGGAGAACTTGCAATTTGACAAGGTTGTTTTCAAACACCGAACTGCGGGATATAACGCCATCGACGAAATATCTTTCAACATCGAACGCGGAGAGACCATTGCGTTTGTCGGTCCATCCGGAGCGGGCAAATCCACGCTAGTTAAACTACTGGTCGGTCTTTACGTTCCGGTACAGGGGAACATATACTTCAACGGGGTCAGCGCCGCCGATATTCGGTACAATCCTCTCAGGCGACAAATAGGATTTGTAACGCAGGATACACAATTGTATTCCGGGTCCATAAGAGACAATTTGTTATTTGTGAATCCCGCGGCTACAGAGTCCGATATCCATGAAGCGCTGCGAAAAGCGTCAGCCTCAGGACTGGTTGCTAAAGCTTCACATGGCCTGGACACTATCCTTGGCGAAAGTGGAATGAAGCTGTCGGGCGGCGAAAAACAGCGCTTATCTATCGCACGGGCATTACTTCGGAAACCACAATTACTGATTTTTGATGAGGCGACCTCTGCCCTCGATTCCCTCACGGAGGAAGAAATCACCAAAACCGTCCGGGAAATATCCGCCGACAAGCAACAGATGACCATCCTCATCGCCCATCGCTTGTCTACTATTATGCACGCCGACCTGATATACGTACTCGAAAAAGGTCGAATCTCTGAAATGGGAACCCATGCAGAGTTGCTTGAGCAAAAAGGACTCTATTATTCCATGTGGCGTCAGCAGGTGGGGGAGAGAAGGTAGACCCGGCAAACTTCCACCGGTTACCGGCATACAGGTAGGGCGAACCAAAAAGACTATAAGTCTATCCGTACCACCCAATTGGTCAATTATTATCCCTTTCTGTACGATTATTTTCCGTTTCCGCAACCGTTTGAAAGTATCTTGAGACGTAGTTTCAGATACTAAAACGGTTTTCATATGATTAGAAATCTACTATTTATTAGTTGTCTGCTGCTGGGGAGTCTATCCGCATCAGCGCAACAAACTGTTACCGGAACGGTTGCAGATGACGACGGTAACGTCTTACCCGGGGCCAACGTCCTGGTAAAAGGGACTACCACCGGTACCGTCACGGACGCTGACGGGAAGTACATCCTCACCTTATCCCCTAATATGGCCGGTTCCGGTGTGCTCGCCTTTTCGTTCATCGGGTACAGCTCCCATGAGGAGCCCATTGGCAATCGAGCAGTGATTGATATCCGGCTATCACCCGACATCCACACGCTGGGCGAAGTGGTTGTCGTCGGTTATGGAACCACCAGCCAGAAAGACATCACCGGGTCTGTCGTTAGTATCTCCACCGAGGGGTTACCGCGCGCAGCGAATGCGTCGATTAACAGCCAGCTTCAGGGAAGGGTGGCCGGTCTGAACATCACCACACCTACCGCGCAGCCAGGAGGGCGGCTCAACGTCAACATCCGGGGGCAGGGAACTCCATTATATGTGATCGACGGCGTTCCCATCTTCAACAATCGCGCGCCGGAGCCCGGCATCAACAGCTACAGCACTGCGGCTGAACTGGGTTTTAGCGGTGGCATTGACCGCGATCCGCTGAACGCCATCAACCCGTCAGATATCGAGTCAATTACCGTGTTAAAAGATGCCAGTGCGGCGGCTATCTATGGTTCCGCAGCGGCGAACGGTGTTATCCTCATTACGACCAGGCGCGGAAGAACAAACGCGGGGGTGTCAACCGAATACCGGGGAAGCTATACACATCAGACTCCCAAACCCTACTACGATTTGCTCAATGCCACCGAGTTCATGCAACAACAGGTCCGCTTGTCGTATGACCAGTTTCTGAACAGCAACAACCTGCCGCCTTACGGAAATTCTGCCGCGGCGCCGGTTTTCACACCGCGGTTCACCTTTGCTGAAATGGCGGCCGCGGGCGTCGGTACTGACTGGCTGGACTTGCTGATGCGCAACGGACGCATCCAGGAACACAACCTTTCGGTCTCGGGTGGAACGGAGGAAACCCGCGTATATACGTCCTTCAATCTATACGACAACAAGGCAATTCTTGAGAACTCAGACTTCATGCGGTATTCAGGACGCCTGAACGTCGAGCAAAAGATCAGCAGATGGCTGAAAGTTTCGGTTAACATGACCTTGAGCCAAACAAACAGTAACAACGCTTCATCGGGTGCTGGCGGCCAGGGTGAGAAATTCAATTCGCTGCAGTCGGCCTATGCGTTCTCACCCGCGCTTGGTGTTTTCGACGAGCAGGGAAATTACACGCGCACGTTGAATACACAGATCACAAACCCAGCTGCTTTTCTAATCATCGACGACAAGCTGCGGTCTACTCGCTTCTTTCTGAATCCCAACGTCGAAGTAAACGTAACGGACAACCTGAAAGTGAATCTGGTGGGTGGAGTCGATCGCCAGAAAGCAGATCGCAAACTGTTTCTGCCGGTCAAGGCACAGAACTTCCTCTTCCCCGATGGCATTGCACAAATGGCTACGTCCTCCATTCACAACTATACGGCGGAGGGATACGTGACCTATACCCGTGTCGTAGGCGATCACGACTTCTCAGTCGTCGGGGGAGGCGGCTACTACAAAAGCTTTGATGAACGATTCGATGCGCAGGGTGTCGGCTTTTTCACAGACGCCCTCGGGTACAACAACATCGGTATCGCCACCAACACAGCGCGAAATTTTATTGGTTCGAACCGGTCGCCCGATCTCATCAAGATATCGCAATTCTTTCGGGCAAATTACGCTTACCAGTCGAAGTACTACGTAACGCTTACTGCGCGTAATGACGGATCCAGCAATTTCGCAGCAAACAAGAAATGGGGTTTCTTCCCCGGAATCTCGGCAGCCTGGCGCTTAGCGAGTGAGTCGTTCCTCTCGGGTGCGGAGTTTATCTCGGACCTGAAACTACGAGTGGGATATGGGACGGTAGGCAGCGATGCCAACCTGAACGCTATTGCGCTATATTCATCCGCAGGGGGACAATTCCTCATCGGTGATACGTACTACCCCAGCGTCTCACTTGCGCAACTCGAAAATCCCGATCTCTCCTGGGAAACCGTAAAGACGATCAACATAGGTCTTGATTTCGCTATGTGGAGTGACCGACTCAGCGGAAGTATCGAAGTGTTCAGAGCCGACCGGCTTGATATACTCGCGATCACACCACTGCCGATCAACAATGCGGTGAGCAGTTTCAATACAAACCTCGGGGGCTCACAACGCCGGCAGGGCATTGATCTCTCAATCGTCAGTCAGAATCTACAGGGCGGCTTGCTGGAATGGGAAACTTCGTTCAATATCTCCACCTATAACAACCGGTGGCTCGAGCGAAGTCCCTATATCACATTACAATCCTATGAGAAGAATGACGACCGCACGGATGCAGTCTACGGATGGCGTACCCAGGGCATTCTCAGAAATGCCAGTGAACGACCCTCGTATATGCCGAATGCCCGCCCGGGAAATCTCATCTACGAAGACACCAACGATGATGGTGTTCTCGATGTTCAGGATGTTGTTCTGCTTGGCTACGCCAATCCAAAATGGTTGCTGGGCCTGGGGAACCGATTTACTTATAAAGGCTTTGATCTCGATATTTTTATCTATGGTCGATTGCACAATTACCAACTCAATGATCTCGTCGACTTCTATTCGCCGGGAAGGATTGGTGTTCCACAGGGCTTGAATACCCTGAAAGATATCAAGAACGTCTGGTCGCATGACAATCCCGAGGGAATCCATCCAGGCGTGGCATCCGATGCGTACACTGGTTCCAATCCGAGTGGTACGCACGACTTCTATCGCAGAGATGTAAACTTCGCACGTCTCCGGAATATCACGCTTGGATATACATTCCGTCCGAGCAAGGTCCTGCGCACGGCTCGTCTTTTCGCAGAAGTGCAGAACGTAGCGTTGTTTACGAATTACGACGGATTTGATCCCGAGCTTTCGCAAACGGTCAACCCATATCCGCCGGCACTGTCGACAACGATTGGCGTAAACCTCAATTTCTAAACGCAAGATTGATTCGTATGAAAAAGCTATACCAATTTATTATCGAACTCGCGCCTTCCCGGCCGATGAGCGCCTTGACGCTAGTTGTGCTGATATTAGGCGGTTGCGCTGAGCAACTCGAAACGGAGGTCGTGTCTCAATTAACGCCGGACAATTTCTACCAGTCGGAAGGAGATGCGAATGCCGCCCTGATCACGTTGTATGTTCCTTTCACGTCGAACTGGGGCAACCCCGATCCGGGTCTTCCGGCGGATGACCAGTGGCGCGCATCGCTGTACAACGCCGATCTTAAATGCTACCTGGTAAAGTCTATGCTAACAACAGATGAGCTGGCCAATGACGGAACGTTTGTTAACGCCGGGCCTCTTACAAATTTCACGTGGGGATCATCGACGTGGACGGGTGGAAACGAGGCAACTTATCCGAAGATCAGCTATGTCGCTAAGGCAACGGAAGTGATCCAGGCTATCAGCAATTCGACAACCGTCAGAGACGATGTGAAGAAAAGCTATGTGGCTCAGGCAAAGGTACTGCGTGCGTGGTTGATGTACGTATTGTATGATTTCTTCGGTCCGCTGAATGCGAAGGTCGACTTCGAAACACTAACTGACACTGACCAAACACCCCGACTGAGCGAGGATGTCTATGTGTCTCGAATGATCCAGGATCTTACCGAAGCGATACCAGACTTACAGGATCGCTACAACAACGACCCGGAGAATTGGGGTCGCGTGTCGCGTGGTCTCGGGCGGATGCTGTTGCTGAAGATCTATATGCATACCAGGCAGTGGGATGATGCAGAAGCGGTAGCAATGGACATTATAAACATGGGCTATGGATTGCTGACGGGACCCACAGGATACAAAGACGTCTTCACGCAGGAGCGCAACAATGAGATCATCTACGCCGTGCCGGCAAATGACGCTTCACCAAACTTCTGGCTGCAGGAAGTGTTACCCGGCGATTTCAAGTCAGCCGCTGGTATTCCTGCGCGAAATGTCGGATGGAATGAAAACTATATGCCATGGGCGTTCTACGATACCTACGAATCGAACGACATCCGACAGAAGACTACTATTCTGGCATCCTATATTAATCAGGAAGGAGACGAAGTAACGCGTGCCACCGGTATGCGCGGCGCTATCCCTGTAAAGTATATGGATCCGGCGCCCACCGAGCCGGGACAACCGCACGATGTAGTGGTGTTCCGTCATGCCGATGTTCTTTTGATGCTGGCAGAAGCGATCAATGAGCAACGTGGTCCCGCCGACGCTTATCAATATGTGAACGAGGTTCGGTCCAGAGCCGGTGTGAGCGGTTTTTCGGGTATGAGCACGGAGGCGTTCCGCACCGCTTTGCTTGCAGAACGCGGCCGCGAATTATACGCCGAAGGAGTACGACGCCAGGATCTCGTCCGCAATGGATCGCTGATATCCAACGCGCAGGCCAGGGGTAAGACAGCTGCTGCATCGCACATGGTTTTATTCCCGATACCCAATGCCGTGATCGTGCAGGGTCAGGGTGTAATTGATCAGAACCCAGGATACACCGACTAAGACCAATTGAAAAAACATGAAAAACAAGTTTCAGCTTCTCATATTAATGATCTGCCTTGTCATGGTTGCATGCAGCAAGGACGATGAAGTCATCGATCTGGGCCAGGCCCCGGATCCAAACGAACTGATAAATAAAATATCAACACCCGATGCGCTGGTATTGGAGCAAGAGAACAGCGAAGACATCTTTGCGGTCTTCAACTGGACCCCGACGGATTTCGGTGGAAGGCCTGTTAACTATTCTATCGAAATGGATAAGATGGGAAACAACTTCTCCTCTCCCCGGGATATCATCACGGTGAAAGATTTCGATGACACTCTCACTGTAGCGGAGATCAATCAGGCGTTGATCCTCTATGGCATTGAACCCGGTGAAACAGTGGACGTGGAGATCAGAGTACGCTCATGGGTCAACTTCTTTTCAGCACCTGGATATTCAAACTCAATCGCATATCAACTTACACCCTACCAGCTTTTCTTTCCCCCTGTCTACATTGTGGGTGATGCACAGGGATGGAATCTTGATAACGCCGTTGAACTTATCAGTACCACACCCGGGATACACACGGGAAAGGCGAAGTTTCAGACGAACGGAAAGTTCCGGTTCTTCGACCTGCTTGATTGGGAATCCGAACAGTGGGGATGGAGCTATTTTTCAGGTGGTAATATTGCTCCGGAACTGGTGAGCGGAGAAGACGGCGACTCGAATTTCCTCTTTGAAGGATTGACGGCGGATTACCTTATCACAGTTTCCATTCCCGATCGTACAATTAGCATCGAACTGGCAGGACCCCCGCCACCACCCACTGCGTTGTTTGTCGTCACCGCACAGACGGTTAACCTGGAGGATGCCCCCAAGCTTGCGAGTATCGACTCCGCAGTCTATGAGGAGATCGTGTATCTCGACGAGAATACAAAGTTTCGCATCTTCAGCGAGCAAAATTGGCAGGCGGCGAAGTGGGGATCCGGTTCATTCGAAAATATTGATGAAAGACTGACGAACAGCGGCGACGATGTATCAAGCTTCCTCTTCACGGGATCGTCGGGGTACTACATCGTCCATGTCTCACTACCGGACAACACTATTTCACTTGAGCCGACGGAAGCGCCGGCAGAAATCCTGTTCCTGATTGGCGATCCGCAACAGTGGTTACTGGACAGCACGCTGGCGATGAAAAGCCTGGGAGGAAATGTATTCGAGGTCATAGCCAACTTCGAAACCGATCAGATCTTCCGGTTCTTTACCGAACTTGACTGGAACGCGGATCAGTACGGGTGGAATACATTCATCGATGGCAGCATCGATACAGAATTGGCCGAGGGCGGAGACTCCAATTTCAAGTTTATTGCCACGTCCGGCACGTACAAGATGACGGTATCCATGGCGGCCAGGATCATCACCGTTGAACCTGCGGAGCCGCCAACACTTCACCTGATGGGTGATGATCAGGAATGGACTCCGTCAAATGCCCTTGAGCTTACATGGCTGGGGGGTGGAAAATTCCGCGGAACAGGGACGTTCACAAATTCGTCTATCTTCCGGCTCTTCGCCAACAACGATCCCGATAACTGGGATTGGGCCGGAGAGCAATGGCGCTACAGTTCGTTTGTAGACGGAACGATTGATACCGATGATCTCGGTGATGGCGGAGGTGCCGATTCAAATTTCGTTTTCTCTGGTACGACGGGCGTCCATACAATAACGGTTAACCTCAATAATTTGTCAGTGCGAATCGATTGATCACACGAATACTGAATTGCTTGCATGAAGATCGACCTATTCTTAAAGACCCTCTTTATTTTTTTCTTAGCCCTCAGCGCGTGTAAAGAAGATGACGCAGAGGACGCGCCGGCGATCACGGGCTTCTCTCCTGTCAGGGGTGTACCCGGTACGGCGGTAGTGATTAGCGGACGTAGGCTGGCAGATGGCGACGTATCGGTTTTGTTCAACGGAAGATTCGCTGTAATCACCGAGCAGTCGCCTACCGCGATCACTGCAACGGTGCCGGACGACGCTACCTCAGGGCCGATCACTGTATCGGTCGGCGACCATTCGTTGATAACAACGTCTGATTTTGAAGTCCTCATCTCCGTCGCGGACGATCCCGCCTTTCTGTTCGGAGCGGATTTGTCGTACGTGAACCAGATACTCGATCACGGGGGCGAATACAAAGACGACGGTGCAGCAAGAGATCCTTACAAGATCTTCGCCGACCGAGGGACGGATCTGATACGTCTTCGGCTATGGCATAATCCCGTCTGGACGAAAGAAGTATATAACCCTGAGGGTCAGCAGCTTTACAATGACCTGAAGGATGTTGAACGATCGATCGCGAGAGCGCGGCAGGAAGGAATGAAGGTGATGCTCGATTTTCACTACTCCGACGTCTGGGCGGACCCCGGCAACCAGGCTATTCCCGCCGCCTGGCTCGACATCAAGGAGTTATCAATGCTTCGCGATTCCGTATACAAATACACGCGCAAAACATTGGAATACCTTGACCAAAAGGGGCTCATGCCGGAGTTTGTCCAGATTGGAAACGAGATCAACTGCGGCATGCTGTATGAATACAATGAAGAACCTGTTCCGGGATTTCCCGCTGGCAACAGTTGCAAAGGACAGTGGAGTAACCTGACAGCTATACTCAACAGCGGAATCAAGGCCGTGAGAGAAGTGTCGGCTGTATCCACGGTGAAGTCGAAGATCATCTTGCATATCGCCGATCCTGGCCATGTTGTCTCCTGGTTTAACAACGTCGCCGGCGGCGGTGTAGTAACGGACTTCGACATTATTGGCGTCTCCTACTATCCCATCTGGCACACGGGTACTTCACTGGATGCACTCTCCGATCGCATCGCGGAATTCAAGAACACCTTTGACAAAGATGTTATGATCGTGGAAGCTGCCTACCCATGGACGCGTCTGGGGAACGATGATTACAACAACATTTTCGGCGCACAGGCTGCCGTGACAGGCTTTCCGTTTTCACCGGAAGGACAACTCGCTATGATGCAAACCATCACACAGGAAATTGTCGATGGCGGAGGAATTGGCATTGTCTACTGGGAGCCCGGTTGGATCTCGTCTGATATTCGTGATCTATGGAACACCGGCTCCTCCTGGGAGAACTGCGCATTCTTCGATTTCCAGGGAGAACCGCTTCCCGTGATGAACTACATGACGCACGAATATTACAGGTAACACAAGACGTGGACTGTCAACCGTTACGATCCTTTGATTAACTAACAGCATTTACCATGAATACCTCCGCAATCAGGTTTTGTTCGATCTTTTCTCTGCTGACTATTCTAATTCTGCAACCTGGCTTTTCACAGAAGCGCGCGACAAAGAATCCGGTTTACATCGACCGTGAGGGTGTAATGCGGTGGCAACACAACAAGGCCGAAGCATCGTTCTTCGGAGTAAATTATTCCACACCGTTCGCCTATGCCTACCGTGCGCATAAAGCCCTGGATGCCGACCTGGAGAAGTCTATACAACAGGACGTCTACCATTTGGCCCGTCTGGGATTTGACGCGTTCCGGGTGCATGTTTGGGACAATGAGATCTCCGACGTAGAAGGTAATCTCTTGAACAACGATCATTTGCGTCTGTACGATTTCCTGATCGCTGAGTTAAAAAAGCGAAAAATCAAGACTATCGTGACCCCCATTGCCTTCTGGGGCAACGGCTACCCTGAACGTGATCAGGATGTGCCCGGTTTTTCACATTTCTACGGGCGCGGTAAGCTGACCACCAATGACTCAGCTATCGTGGCACAGGAGAATTTCCTGCGCCAGTTCTTCCAGCACATAAATCCCTATACCAAACTTTCGTATCAGAACGATCCCGATATCATCGCCGTAGAAATTAACAACGAGCCAGCTCACAGTGGTCCGAAACCCGGCGTCACCCGGTACATCAACCGGCTTGTTGCAGCTATCAAGACGACAGGCTGGACAAAGCCCATCTTCTATAACATCAGTCAGGGACCTTACTATGGCGATGCCGTTGCCGCTTCCGTGGTCGACGGCTTCAGTTTCCAATGGTACCCGTCGGGATTGGTGGCGAACAGAACACTTCAAGGAAACTATCTGCCGCATGTCGACAAGTACACGATCCCTTTCGACACAATTCCGGCGTTCAGACGGAAACCGCTGATGGTCTATGAATTTGATGCCGCAGACATTCTCGACTCCTATATGTATCCGGCGATGGCGCGAAGTTTTCGCAAGGCCGGATTCCAATGGGCAACCCAGTTCGCCTACGACCCTATGGCGATCGCGCATGCCAACACTGAGTATCAGACGCACTATCTGAATCTAGCCTATACACCCGCCAAAGCAATCAGTGTTCTTATCGCTTCAAAGGTTTTTCACAACGTTCCGCGCCGGAAGGACTTCGGAACCTATCCTGCCGATAGCGTCTTCGATGCGTTTCGCGTGAGCTATCGCGAGGCACTCAGCGAAATGAATACGGCAGAGGAATTCTACTATTCCAATTCGACGGCAACCAGACCTGTTGATCTGCCGCGACTTCAACATGTTGCAGGCGTGGGCTCGTCGTCTGTCGTGCAGTATGAAGGCTGTGGCGCCTACTTCCTCGACAAGCTTGAACACGGTGTGTGGAGGCTTGAAGTGATGCCTGACGCGGTCTTTATCCGCGATCCGTTTGAGCGCGCTTCGCCGCACAAAGAAGTCACGCGCATACAATGGAACACTAATTCGATGACCATCCATCTATCCGATCTGGGAAGTGAGTTTGACGTCAAAGGTTTGAATGAGGGAAATACTTTCTCAGGGTCTGCCGCGGCGAGTCAAGTAAAGATCTCTCCTGGAAGCTATTTACTGACAGCGAAAGGTGCCCGGTTTTCGGGGAAGGCAGACCGCGTAGGATCTGTGCTATTAAATGAGTTTGTCGCGCCTAACCCTCGCAGCAACAGTATTATGGTGCGCCACGAACCTTTCACAGAGGTAACTTCCGGGGAATCATTCATCATCAGTGCAAAAGTCGTCGGCGTTGATTCGGAAAGCGTTTCACTTCAGATCAGCAAGGAAGGTGGACCCTCGCGGGTTATCGAGATGACCCGCAATAGCGCCGTTGACTACTCTGTAGAAATACCGGCCGAACTGGTCACACCGGGGTTACTCAGCTATCGCGTGATTGTTAGAGGCGGCAAGCATGTCGCCGTTTTTCCCGGTAACCACAGCCAGGATCCTTTTGCATGGGATAGCTATCTGTACGAAACCTGGAATACTTTTGTCGCTGGGAAATACGGACATCTGGAGTTGTTCAATCCCACGACCGACCGTGATGTGCGGAGCTATCCTGCATTCCGGCGGGGATTCCAGACTTCGCTTGTAACCGGCGAGCGACCCGGACAGCTCATTCTGAGGATGACGGCCAATAGCCTTTCTGATGTTCATCCCATGGGATTCCAGCACACCTTCGTCAGAAAACTGGAGGGACGCAAACAGGAGCTCGGCCAGTTTGACAGGCTTGTTATCCGTGCCCGGTCAACAGGCGATGCGCCCGTGAAGGCTAAAATACTTCTCATGACCGCCGATGCATCATCGCTTTCATCATCTATTACGCTAACGAAAGAGTTCGAGGACATCGAAGTGCCACTAAAGAGTCTCTCACCGGATGCTGCATTGCTTTTACCCCGGCCGTATCCCGGATTTCTTCCCCTGACATTCACCGGTGCGCCGACAACAAATCTTGACCTTTTGTCAGCGGAAAGAC
Organism: uncultured Roseivirgaceae bacterium; assembly: GCA_964493505.1. GTDB lineage: Bacteria > Bacteroidota > Bacteroidia > Cytophagales > Cyclobacteriaceae > Chryseosolibacter. Next base: position 43,322 of record CAZBNP010000004.1, on the reverse strand, counting down.
TCGAAATAACTATCGGTTCAGATATGCGCGCAGATCAACTGTCAAAGCCTCAGGGTCTCGAGGTAGAAGGAATCTGGCTGAAAAAGGAAGAGAACGCAAGAAACAAAACTCAAATCAGACCTTGAACTCGACGGATTTTCCTTCGCGCTGTTGGTACTCCTTAGGAGAAATGCCAAACTCAGACTTGAAGCACTTAGCGAAATACGAATGATTGGAGAATCCGACATCGTACATGATCTGCGATATGTTCCCTTCCTTATTCTTCAGCAGAAGAGACGCCTTCTTAATCCTGTATTTGCGAATGATGTCTTTGCCTGAATAAAGCGTGATGGATTTCAGCTTCCTGTAAAGGTGCGTGGAGCTCATGCCAATTTCATCGCTAAGCATTTCGACACTAAAGCCTGGATTTGAGATGTTGGCTTCAATGATATTCATCACCTTCTTGATAAATTTCTCATCTTCGTTCCCCCGCGTGTGTCCCTCAGCGGGTTCCGTAATGATTTCCGATCGGAAGTAAGACGACAATTCCTGCTTGCGCTTCAGCAAGTGGCCTATGCTTGCCTCCAGCAGTTCCATCTCGAAAGGTTTTGTGAGGTACACGTCTGCACCCGTACGTATGCCCTCAATTTTCTGCGATGTCAGACTTTTTGCCGTCAGCAGAATGATGCCGATGTGAGAAGTCTGGTGATTCTCCTTTATCTGTTTACAAAGTGTCAGTCCATCCATCACCGGCATCATAATATCGGTGATGATGACTTCAGGACAGAAACTATTCGCTTTTCGCAGCGCATCCTCGCCATTGCCGGCGACGATCAAGTGATAGTTTGCCCGCAGACTCAAAACAAGGAAGTCGATCATCTCCGGATTGTCTTCGGCGATAAGAAGCAGGGGTTTGTCCGAATGGAGATCGTACAGATAGGATGAGTCGTCGCCGCCATCTGTTTTCTTCGCCACAAGGTTTAACGGCTCGGTGTCGACCTCCGTCTGCAGCGGGAAGTGGATATTGTTCAACGGAAGTACAACGGTAAAACACGAGCCCTTGCCGGGCGCGCTCTGTACCTTGATCGTGCCGTGATGCAATCGGGCATATTCAGATGCGAGTGTTAACCCAATACCGGAGCCACCTTCCATCTTTCTGGCTTCCTCCGTCTGATAGAAACGTTCGAATATCTTCATCTGATGTTCTTCACCGATGCCGATACCCGTGTCGCTTACCCTGATCTCAACCATTCCCTCGCCATACTCTTTGTCTAGTGGATTGACGGACACCGCAAGGTCTATGGATCCGTGAGGCAGTGTAAACTTAAAGGCGTTTGAAAGCAGGTTGTACAGAATAGTCTCGAATTTTTCGGTATCAGCCCATATCCTGCAACTCGCGATACCGGGATTGAACGTAAAATGAATCTGGTTTCGAGCAGCCTTGTCGGAAAATAGCGAGTAAAGTTCCGTGCAGAACGGGATGATATCCAGGTTCGAGATCTTGAGTTCAAGACTGTCGTGTTCGAGCTTGCGAAAATCCAGAATCTGATTGACGACTCGCAGAAGTCGATGCGAATTTTTTTCGGCGAGTCGTATCAGACTCCGGGTTTCTGTATCCAGATTTTCACGTTTCAGTGCCTGCTGTATGGGCGGAAGAATGAGACTGATCGGCGTCCGCAGTTCGTGCGAGATGTTCGTAAAGAACTGCTGTTTCGTCCGGGCTATCTCCTCCGTGTGCTCTTTCTCCATCGTCGCGATCCCGACCTCGTTCTTCAGATGAATCCTCGCGGAATAGAACCGTAGCCCCGCGTAGATCAGAGCGGCGGCCAACAGGACATAAAGAACGATAAAAGTTCTGCTCAGCAGAAGAGGCGGATCGACTACAACGTCCAGTGTAGCGATGGTGTCGCTCCAGATGCCATAGTTGTTAGTGCCCCTCAATTTCAATGTATAGCTACCGGCACTAAGATTGGAGTAGATGGCGAAGTTCCTCGCGCCAGACACATACGTCCAGTGGTCGTCAAAACCCTCCAATTTATAGGCGAAGATATTCATCTCCGGTTGCCAGTAATGAAGAGCTGAAAACCGGACAGCCAGTGAACGCTGCGTGTAGTCCAGGTGGATTGCTGGCGTGAACGCGATATCGCGTGTCAATAGGATCTTATCGTCGACCGAATCGCCTGCGTGTATTCGTTTATTATTGATCTCAATAGTCGTGATGTAGACGTTCGGCCGGTATAGATTGGGACTCGCCCGTGGATCAATTGTTATGAATCCGTTGTCCCCGCCGAAGATGATCCGACCATCGGGGCCAACGGTGTGGCATCCGTCAAAGAATGTCTTGAGCGGAATATCCTTGTCAAGTGGAAAAATTTCCGATGATCGATTGACCGGGTGATAGCGAATGAGAAAACCACCCGCGGCAGTCCAGATATTTCCATCGTTGTCTTCCGTAATGCTGGCCAGCGTGACATCGTTGCCGGTAATAAGTGGGTGATAGACGGCTGAGTCTATTTGCGGCTTGTACTCGATGAGGCCGTTCATCGTGCCGGACCACAGACTTCCCCGGCGGGAGAAGTACAAGCATGTAATGGTCTTCTTTTCAGAGATGCGGTTGAATGCGTCGATGCGAGTAATGCGATGAGAGTTCAGATCTATCCTGAGAAGCTCGTTGTAGTTCACAGCCCAGATGGCGTTGGCGCCGGCTACATTTTTCTCGGAGCCAAAGTCGCCTACCAGCTCGAATCGCAAACTGCGAATATCGGACAAATCTCCGGTGACTTTGAAGAGGCCTGCCTCCCATGCACTCACCCACATGGAACCATCGGGGGCCTTGACAAAGCGCGCGATATAATTCGTAACAAGACCATTCGTTTGATTCGATGTTATAGCGTGCATCCGTTGATTTTTCGGATCCCAGATATTGATACCACCCGCTGTTCCGATCCAGATACGTCCGTAAACATCCTCCTCAAGGGCGTAGACATTGTTGAGTAGGATGCGGCGCCCGTCCGGCGACTGTGTACTGAAAGTTTGCTCTTCACCAGTGCGCGGATCGATGTGAATTACTCCGTGCAGCGTCCCGATCCATTGAGTTCCATCTCCGGTAACGAGCACCGACTTTACCTGATTACCAACTGTCTGCTCACCGATGTAGTGGGAGACCGGATGAAATCGGTAGTGATCTCTGAATTTATTGAGTCGGCTAAGCCCGTTGGAAGTCACGAACCAAACGATGCCACCATGGTCTTCGCTAATGTCCCAGATTACATTGTTGGCAATGCTGTAGGAGAGTTGGGGATTGTGAAAGATCGCTTTGTTTTCGAGTGTCTGCGGATTAAAAATGTTCAAGCCGAAGTCCGTCCCCAGCCAGAGATTACCGTCGTCGGCACGGTATATGTTTTTGATCACTTCATTGCTGAATCCTCCGATCTTTTCAGTAAAGTGGATATACGTATCGCGTTTCACGTTGAATAGGACGAGTCCGGTTTCTGTACCGATCCAGAGCAGTGAGTCGACATGGGACGGTTCAATATCGCAGATCAGGTTGTTTTCCAAAGAAGGCTTATAGTCGCGCTTCACATCGAAGGATACGAAGTCCTCCGCTCCTACCGAGAACTTGTTCACCCGGTCATAGGTACCGATCCAGAGGTTTCCGAAATCGTCTTCCTGGATGGCGCGGATTGTATTGTGGCTGAGATGACTGTTGCTGGTGGTATAGGCCTTATAGCCATCTGCGGCAAGCCTGATGAGGCCGGTTGAGGTACCTACCCAGACCGTACCATCCTTCCCTTTATAGAGCGTCCGGATGACGTTGTTCTGGCCGAGATCGACGTTTGTGATCTGGAATGTCAGGGTGTTGATCTTGCACAGGCCCTTCCAGGTGCCGACCCAGAGGTTGTCGCCATCGACTAAAAGTGAACTGATCTCGTTAGCCGGTAGAGACGGCGTTGCCTCCTTTTTAAAGATAATGAACTGGTGTCCGTCGTACCGACAAAGACCATTGGCCGTTCCGACCCAGACAAAGTCGTTCTGGTCCTGCGCAATGGCACTGATGATGTTAGAGGGTAGTCCATCGCGGGTTGAAAGCGTGGAAAAGAAAGGGGTATCACCAGCCCGCACCAGGGAGCCGAGACATACTACAAGAAACAACATGAGGATGTATTTCACGCGGATCATCAAGCTGTTTGGTTTCCTGAAAATACGAATATGACCGGCATTTACGAAATCGTGGTAGCCACCCCATCGTAACGGTTGAGATACTCATTGCTGATTTAAAGCTAAGTCCTACCTTGCTGCCACATATTGAATTAGATAGATGGCATCAGGCATTTTTTCGATCTTTGACGACATAGCCGCTCTAATGGACGATGTCGCCGTTGCAAGCAAAATCGCCACACGCAAAACAGCTGGTATACTAGGTGACGACCTGGCGGTTAACGCGGAAAAAGCGACAGGATTCCTGGCCAGCCGTGAGTTGCCGGTGCTTTGGGCCATCACGAAGGGATCGTTCGTTAACAAACTCATCATTGTTCCCCTGGCCTTACTTCTCACGGCTCTTTTGCCGTTGGCCATCAAAATCGTCCTCGTTCTGGGCGGCTTTTATCTGGCTTATGAAGGGACAGAAAAGATCGTAGAATTTCTCTTCCACCACCCGAAGAAAGGTCAGGAAGTAGTCGCAGAGATAAAGGAGAGGGATCATCAAACAGAAAAAGCCAAGATCAAATCTGCTGTTACCACCGATTTTATTCTCTCCGTGGAGATCGTGATCATTGCATTGGGAGCCGTCATGGACAAAAGTCTGACGATACAGATACTCGCCGTCTCGGTAGTTTCACTGCTGGCAACGATTGGTGTTTACGGCTTCGTAGCACTCATCGTAAGAATGGATGACATCGGATTCAGACTTATCAAACATGCCAATGAGAAAGGACGCCCGGCAAGACTAGGTCATCTGCTTGTAAAAGCACTTCCCATTATCATTAAGATCCTCGGAATCATTGGTACCATAGCGTTGCTCCTTGTCTCCGGTGGTATCTTCGCTCATAACATTGGCTTCTTGCATCATCTCCTGGAGCAGATACCCGCGCTCTTGAGAGAGTCCCTGTTCGGTTTTCTCGCCGGAATAATTGTGCTGATAGTCGTCACAGCATTTAAGAAGATTTTTTTGAAGGCAAAGCACGACGTGCAGGCAAAAAATTGACAGCCATCCGTTTCTGAAAAGAAATGCCAGCGGCATCAACGAAGAAATACCGCCTCCTGTGAAGCTATTATTTTTTCGCTATTTAGAACGATTATAAATTATAAGTCAAATTTCAAACCAGAAACAAGGCAAAGCACTTTGTGCCTTTTCCAACGCCTGCATTTAATGATGGCACAACATTATTCTAATAATCTATTATATCAATAGACTTTATGGATTTTTTAATATTTTTGTGCTTTACTTAGAAAAATGGATAGAGAAAACTTACCAAAGGAAGCGCACGTATACGTTTCTGCTAAAATTCAGGAGGAAAAAGCGGCTTTCCCATGGATAACAGTCGGACTGGTCTCAACAGCGATCCTGATCGTCAGTCTCTGCTGGTGGCAATACGATAAGGTCGTTGAGAACTTCGGACCCTTGTATCAAGGACTTGGTGAGAACTTCGAGATATTCGTCCTGGCAGGATTCGTGGCACAGATGATCGACGGCGCTTTGGGAATGGCCTATGGCGTAAGCGCGTCAACTTTTCTCCTGAGCTTCGGCATATCTCCTGCCGCAGCGAGCGCCAGCATCCACACTTCGGAGATCTTTACCAGTGGTGTATCCGGATTGATGCATTTGAAGTTTCAAAATGTCAACAAAAAACTCTTCAAGACATTGTTGTTGCCTGGCGTGATAGGCGCTGCACTTGGAGCCCTCACGCTTTCATTCCTGGAGCAATACACCTCCTTGTTAAAGCCATTAATTGCTCTGTATACCTTGTATCTCGGGATCATGATCATTCAGAAAGCGTTCAAACAGACAAAGCCGAAAATAAAGTCGCGCCATATTCCGAAACTAGCTTCATTCGGAGGATTTATGGATTCGATTGGAGGCGGAGGCTGGGGACCTATCGTCACATCGACATTGATTGCTGGTGGCCGACATCCGCGCTATACTATCGGCTCCGTAAACCTGACTGAATTCTTTGTCGCTCTAGCAAGTTCGATCACGTTCATATCGATCATAGGAATCGATCACTGGAATATTGTGGTGGGCCTGATCCTGGGAGGAATTGTGGCCGCACCGATTGCCGCCATTGCTTCGAGAAGAATTCCAACGAGGACAATGATGCTGATAGTCGGCGTTTTGATTATACTTGTGAGTATCAGAATCATCTATGTCTCACTATCCTGATGGATGTTGGTCAGGGGCACCAGGAATCAAGCAGCGGCCGACCGCTGTTCAGGCAGGGATATCATCCAGGGGTTTATCGCTTGTTTCCACACAACTACTCCACCCACTTTCGGCTCCTATAAAGGTATTTTGTTCACCTGTTTCGTTCTTATATCCGCTTGAGTTGCCCACGAACGTATTGTTGGATGCATCTTCATTCCAATAGCCGCTGTCATTCCCGATGAACGTATTTCTTGTACCTACGGTATTCGAATAGCCACTAGTATAGCCCAGAAAAGTATTAAAGTTGGCTGTGGTATTCGAATAACCACTTGAGTGACCCAAAAAAGTATTTCGCATCGCTGTTGTATTATTCCACCCGCTGTTGGTGCCGACGAAGGTATTGTTGTAACCTGAGGTATTAGAATACCCGGTACCTGTGCCAATGAAGGCATTTTCATTACCGGTAGTGTTAGAAAAGCCGCTTTCTGCGCCTATAAAAGTGTTGTAAGCTCCTCCATTAGAAATGCCTGCACCAAAGCCGGTATGGTACCCATAATAAGAATTATAGAATCCCCATGTTTGGGAACCTGAAAGATGACTTATTTCATTGCTATCTACCTGTGCATTCGTCTTTTGGGCAGTACTAAGGAGCAATAGCAGCGCTATGAGTTGAAGGATCGGTTTCTGTGTTTTCATGTTTTTCAGGATTTGTAGTTTGCTATATCTTTAATCTTTTTAAGATCAGGATGTAACGCCTGGTTACGGTGCATCATGCACAGGGGTTCAGTATCCCTTGTTCTGGCTCAGGCCCGTCGACAAAGAAACCTGCAACGCCGGCTTGGGCAACAGGTAATCCTCTTCAGTTACCTGGTCATATACATCGCCGTTAACCGCTATGACCAGCTCCCTTCTCACCAGGTCAAACCATCGATTGGCTTCAAAGGCGAGCTCCCAGTTGCGCTCATCGAGAACGGCCTGATCAAAATCAGCTGCGGATAGACCCGAGAGGTCTACACCCGCGTCCGGCGTGTTAACGTTCAGACCCGCCGCCCGCCGGCGAACTTTGTTAACAGCTTCATACGCTTCCGGCGACGGGCTACCTTCTGCGAGATTCGCTGCTTCGGCATAGATCAACAACACGTCTGCGTAGCGCAACATCGGGAAGAAACCATCGCCGTGCTCGGAGCACCCCACTGTTTCAAGCCCACATTCTCCGCCCGGGTTCCTGTACTTGGCCGCAAAAGGCTGGCCCGGTCCTCCTCCGGGCACATTGTTTTGAAACCACTGCGTACCGTTCGAAAAGGTGAGTCTGAACGAAGCATCTTTCCGGGGTCCTTCCGGGAAAGCATTTAAAAACCTTTCTTCCGAATACCAGTCGCCCCATCCACCGTCAACGGTAGGCCTGGACGCTTTGTGATGATGGCTCGCATTCACAGTGCCATTAGCGGAAATGCCGTGCAGGATGAAAATAAATTCCGAATTGCTGAGTTTCCTGTTTCCGTCCCACAGCGTAGCGAAGTCGGGTTCGAGGGCAAACAAACCGGCAGACAGCAATTCGGCAGCCTTGTCTCTCGCCAGCGCATAGGCAGCCTGACCCTGATTCAATGGCCACCCCGCCATGGTCAGGTATACTTTGGCAAGCAATGCTTTTGCCGCACCCTGGATCGGAAGTACAGGCATTTCATCAACGGATGGCGGGAGTATCGATTCGGCAACCTTCAGGTCTCCGACGATCAATGCATAGACATCCGACACCGCAGACTGTGGCACTGTTCCCCCCGCGGCCTGGTTGTCGAAGGTTATCAACTGTACTTCGCCAAACCAGCGGGTCAGGTAGAAATAGCACAGGGCTCGGATAAATCTTGCCTGCCCTTCGACAAAATCGCGCCCCGGTGACGATGGAATATTTTGAATGTTCCCGATAATATTATTGGCGTTGTTAATGGACTTGTATAGGGCCACCCACATACTGGAAATGGAACTGCTCGCCGGATCCGCCCGCAGCTCATCAAAGCGCCTGAAAGTACCCGCCTGGGAATCCACATCCTCGCCGCCCGCGGTCATCACGATGGGCCAGTCGAAATCAAAAGCCCGGTATCCGCCGAACAACGGCGCATACAAACCCACCGCGGCTGCCTCCATGTCTTCCTGAGAACGATACAGCGATACCGTTGTAAGGCGTCCGGGCGTCTCCTCATTGAGGTCGACACAACCGTGCAGAAAAAACAACATGCTCATTAAACCAGGTACGATCAGTTTTTTCATCTTATTCTGCTGTTAGAAAGTAATCTTTAAACCTACCGTATAGATCTTTTGCTCGGGAAAAGTGGCCAGGTCTACGCCGGACGTAAAATCAGCTTCTGAAACTGTGCTCTCAGGGTCGTACCCCGTGTAGTTCGTCCATGTGAACAGGTTGTACCCCGATAAATAAATGCGCGCTGCCGTGACGCCGATCCCGGCGAGCACCTCTTTAGAAAAAGAATATCCCAGCGAAATATTCTTGATCCTGACATAAGAAGCATCTTCAATAAACCGGTCGGAGTTCCCAATGGAATAAACCGCCTCGCCAATGGCGGAAGGAACATCGGTATCCGCATTTACCGGCGTCCAGCGGTTCAATAATTCGGCACCGGTACCGCGCAGCAACTGCAGCCTGGATAAATTGAGCTTGTCTATGCCACGCACACCCTGTACAAATACATTCAGATCAAATCCGCGATAACGGAAGGTATTGTTCCAGCCGTAAGAGAAATCGGGTTGCGAGTAGCCGAGGGTTACCACATCATGTTCATTCAACAAGGTATCGGCATTCTGGTCGATCGCTTTGGGTGATCCCGGAATAGCGCCGTAATAAGCAGCGGTTTCGGACTCATGCGCCCGCCACACGCCATCGAATTTCACGCCCCTGAACTGGCCGATAGGCTGGCCTACTTCCAGCCAGATAAAGTTGTCAAACCCCGGGAAGCCCACGCTGCCAATAGGCAGTTCGTGATTTCCCTCGAATAGTTCCAGTACCTTGTTCCGGTTACGCGAAAAGGTAAGCGCGGTCGTCCAGCTGAATAAGTTGTCTACCGGTTTTCCTTCGATATACAATTCTATCCCGCGGTTCTCCATTGCGCCAACGTTCACGAATTGTGTAGACGAGCCGGATACCTGCGCAACGGGGCGCTCAAAAAGGAGATCGTTTGTCTTTTTGATATAGTAGTCCGCCGTCAGGTTGACCCGTCCGTTAAGGAATTCCACATCAATCCCAGCGTTCAATTGCTCCGTCGTTTCCCATTTCAGATTTGGATTAGCAGCCCTGTCGGCAAGGCCAATCCCCGGAGAAATACCGGTGCCGTTCACCGGGTAAGTGAACTGATCGCCGATAAGGGCAATCGATCCGCCCGGCGGAATGGCCTGGTTTCCTGTAAACCCATAGCTGACGCGGGCTTTCATATCGCTGATCACCTTTTCAAATTTTTGCATAAAGGGCTCGTAACCGATATTCCAGCCTATGGCGCCGGAAGGGAAAAACGCCCATTTGTTTTCCTTTCCGAAAACAGTAGAGGCATCGCCACGGGAAGTCAATGTCAACAGGTACTTTCCTTTGAATCCATAATTGACGCGGGCCATATAAGATCTTAATGCGCGCTTCGTCCTGCCTGACGACAGCGGGAATACATTCTGTCCCAGTCCCAAATTATCAAACCGCACGGTGTTGCTGATGAATCCCCTCGCACCAAGCCAGCTGCTGTTGGTCTCGCTGAATTGCTCTTCAAACAAGCCTGTAAAATTGAAGCGATGGATATCCTTCTTTTCAAGATGATAGGTAGCCAGGTAAGATGTTTGCGCAAAAAAACTTCTTCCGTTATAAATGCTGGCCGTCTCCGAATTCGGAATCTGCGTAGGCTTGTTGTTGATGAATTCGCTGTTCTCATCGTCAATTTGCCTGACCGCCCCCCGGAGATGCAACGTGAGGCCGCGCAGGATCTCATAGCTGATGTTTCCATTCAATACCGTTCCCGACGTATGGTATTCCCGCACCGGCTCATGCGCCAGGGCGACGGGATTATAATCGGTGGTGGGTCCTACTTCACTGTCGAAGTTGGGCAATGTGTACACGCCGTTCACAGGATCGGAGAATACCGGGTCCGTTGGTGACCACAGGAGCGCAGAATTTATAGGGCTGCCCGCGTTCTCACCGGAGAAAGCGTTCAGGGTTGTGGGACGGTCTTCCGTACGCGTTAAGAAAGTGTTCAGGTTAAGCGTAAGCTTATCGTTCGGTTTTATATTCAGGCTGGCCCGCGCCGAATATCTTCGAAACCCGGAGCCCAGAACAATGCCTTCCTGGTCGAGAAAGTCGCCTGACACTAAATAACTAATCTTATCGGCAGACCCGGAAAACGACAGGTGATGGTTCATCGCCAGGGCCTGGCGGAATATTTCGTCCTGCCAGTCTGTGCCTCCGTTGTTTTCAAAACCAGCGATCTCGGCTTCTGTAAACGGTGGATTTCCTCCCAATTCCAACGCATCGCTATTTTGTCTTCGCGCGTACGCCGCTGCATCTAACAGATCGAGCTTGTTGCGGATCCGGTGCAGAGCGAAATAATTGCTGTAATCGGCGCGGAACGCTTTATCCGTTTCCTCCGGACCGTTTTTAGTAGTGATCAGGATTGCACCGTTTGCCCCCTTGGAACCATAGATCGCCAGGGCCGATGCATCTTTCAACACCTCGATAGAAGCGATGTCATTGGGATGAACCCAATTCAGACGCCCGTCCTGAAACCCATCGATCACAATCAGCGGGTTGTTGTTGCCTAACAGAGAATTTGAGCCGCGGATCCTTATCCGGGTTTGTGCATTCGGTGCGGCGTTGTCATTCTGAATACTCACTCCGGCAATTCTTCCCTGCAGCGCCTGATCCGTTCTGCTTACCGGAAGGTTCACGATTTCAGCGGGCTTCAGGCTTACAACGGAGCCGGTAACATCCCGCTTCCGCTGCGTACCATACCCCACCACCACGACCGACTCCAGCGACGCCACATCCGGTAACATGGAAAGTGTATGGTGTGTCTGGTCACCTACCAGGAACTCACGAGTCTGATAACCGACAAAGCTCACGACCAGGTAATCGTGGGGAGACGCTACAACTGAAAAATGGCCGTTTGCATCGGTCACCGTTCCAGTCACAGTGCCTTTTACCTGGATGGTTGTACCGGGAAGCCCTTTATCGTTTTCATCCAATACAATGCCCGTGATGGTGGACTGCGCATACAGTTCGCAACATGTACCGATAAACAGGATGATCGTGAATAATTTACTTTTCATAAAACAACCGGGTTGGTAAGGATTCCATTGAACGTTTGAATTACAACCATGACACGTACACCTGCAGCGATCGCCTAAACGCCACATGATATAGGCTAACGGAAAACACGCCAAAGCCTTCTCGCATCGGCCTTTATTGTAAAATCAATTTTTTGCGATACTGTCGAACACCGGTAGTGATGATCAGCAAATAACTTCCATTCGGAATCTGGTTGATACGCCAATATATCGGGGTACCGGGTTCTTTCGAAAGATTATGCTCCGCTACAATTTTGCCATTCATCGTACAAACCTGAAGCTGAACATCGGCACTGGAAATCCCGCTGATGAAAATCCCATCCTGTAAGGGGTTCGGAAAAACCGCGATCGAACCGTACTCCTCTTCAACAGCTACAACATCCGTGTCTCCGTCATTCTTAGTGGATATATTGGCAATGCCCTGCTGCGCAGCGCGCACCAGCACTTTTGCGTTTGCACCACTCCCGGAATGAAACGATGTCAACAGGGCATCTATCTTTTCAAGGGCCTCTACCTCCCACGGATCGGCTGAATCCCGGTACGTTTCTCTCAGCACACTGATCTTCTCGTATTCTTCAATGCCTTCTCTCAGCATCTCAAGCCGTATGCTTGTATAATAGCGCATGGGAGAGGTATTTCCGCCTCTGTATATAAAAGCAAAATCACCCGCCGTATGCGCACCATCGCGGATATCCAGCGGGTCGCGCCTGGTCCAGTTGTCGAAAGCCCACCTCAAATAACCGTCGAACTTTTTATTAGCGCTATAGAAAGCCATCCAGGCCATTTCGGCCGTGCTGTTCTCCACCGTAACATAGTTGTTCGGGAAAGTCTGCGTACAACTGGTATAGAAAGTCGATATCTTCTCTTCGGAAATTCCGGCCTGTGAAGCCTGCTCCAGGATACCGCTCATGTCATAAAAATCCGATCGGGTAGCTTCGCTCAGACCGTGGGAGTAGGCGATACCCAGTTTCCATTTCGGATCGTTGCCCCGCACCGTCTGCACGACACCCGCGAGTTTCGATTCCGATACTTCATCCAGGTAGAGGACGGTAATATCAAACCACCCCTTTTCCTCCAAATGCAATTTAAAGGCTGTCAGGAAATGATCCCACCGGACCTGGTATGCTTCCGAGCCAAGGGGCGCCTCAAGCTCCTTCATCGATTGAGTCAATTCATCCCGGTAGGGAATAACCTGTTCGTTCCAACCTACCGGCGAAAAACAACTGATCTGCGCGTCAATTCCCAGCGCTATCATCTCGCTTACATACCGGTCAAAAGCGGTAAAATCATACGTCCAGGTTTGATCTGAATTTCGGATCCATTCGATCATAGAAGGAGTTCCCAGCGCGCCGTGTTTGATCTGTGCTGTGATCACGCGCTGGCCTGCGTCTGCCAGGATCTGATAGGCAGGACGGATCAAATCGAAATGCGCGTCCGACCAGGGAGCGATCTTCGACAACGGATGCGTATCGTTGTAATGGAGCAGGCCCGCCGTTGGGAACTGCCACAAATCCAGGTGAAAGGACCATTCTTCTCTTGCGGGTAACGTGAAGGGAGCGATCTCTATATTAATAGTAAATGTTCGGGATTCGGCTCCGGCAGAAACCATAACCTGTCCCGAATATTTGCCGGGCACCGTGCCTGCCGGTATCTCTGCTGAGATCCATACCGCCACCGTATCCTGTTGCTTCAAAGAAGTGACAAGATCACTGTGCAGTGCATCCGCGATGGAACGCATTCCCTTTCTCACCGCGTATTCTCCACACGACCTCGCTTCTTCATCGCCCTTGACAAAAGTCGGCATCAGGATCCTGAAGTTCGATTTCGAAATAATTCCTGCAACACCGGTAAAGTCAGACACCTGAAACGAAATCCCGGAAACCGGTTCTGCGCTCCAGAGCAAAACCTGGAACGAAACCCGTTCTCCTTTCCACGCAACTTCATGGTGTACATTCTTTTTCTCACCGGAAAAGACAAACCCGTCGTAGTACCGATCAAATTTATCGATAAACGACCCATCAACAATTTGTGCAGGGGCCTGGGAAACACAATATAAAAAAAGGGCCGCCGTAGTAAGAGATCGCATACAGGTATTGTGTAAAAAAAAGAAAACGAAGGGAGAAAGACTCCCTCCTGTTTACAAGTCTATTCAATCGTGCGTTACTTCGTCACATTTACGATTCTCAGGTTTTTGAAGTAAAGGGGATTCGTATCCCCGTCAAGAGCACCCGAGACAGCACTGTGATCCCATATCTGATGTGAATAAGCCGGAATAAGCGTGACGCCATCCACCTGGTCTATGGATACAGGATTAGCACTTTCCTTATTTGGACCATCCCCGTCGTCCAGGAATTGCTGTTGGCCTTCACTCGCAACTTCGAACGTAAGCGTCACCCATTTATTGGGTTCAGAGATCCAGGCCGAATAGGCGGTATAAAACCCCTGCACTTCGCCGGTAGTAATATCGATGTGCTGCGCCGCATTTACCAGCGCGAGATCGATCTGGTATCCTTTTGAAAGATCAAGACCATAGATCCCGGATATCTGTTTAAGTGTATTCATAGAGAGACTGGGGTTAACCGTGTCATCATAGTACGCATCGACCTGGATAACCCGGGTATAGCCGGACACCACTTTTGCGATACTGGCATCGATGTCACCGTCGTCGTCAACGTCAATCGTTCCGTCAAATTCTATTTGTGGTAATGCCTCCAGTTCTTCCACCGGGATCGTTTCGCCGAGCCCGATCATGGCGAAAACGTAGTGACCACCCCAGGTGTCGCCGGGATTTTCCGCAGCTCCTATTACCTTCAGTACTTTATCTGGCTCCGTCGAAACCGGATTATCCTGCGCAAACAGCGCATATCCCTGTGAAGCGACAAACTGCAAAGTTGCAGAGGTGACAGTGAGATCAGAGGTATTCGTGAATGTAGTAATCGTTCGAAAATCCCATCCCTGATTTTGGAGATCGACGACCACCGACCCGGTTGCCGCACCGCCCAGGTCGGAAATAAGGAAGGGTGGAACAGGCGGCTCGACCGCCAGATAATTCAGCGAAACCACTGCCGACCCGTCCTGTGCATCGGTGACCTCAAACACAACGGTAGCTGCTCCCGGTTCCAATGGGCGTAGCTGATAGGTTACGTCATCCGAAAGCTCCGTTCCGCCATAACTCTTTACGGCCTGACCATTTGCCGTTAAGGAAATGAGCCCTGCTTCCGCTGATACCTTCAGGACAACATCGACCGTTTGCCCAACTTCAATCTCCAGTCCGCCTTCCGGAACCGTTGGAGAAGTAATGGAAATGACGGGCTTTGCAAATACAGGCTCCGGTTCTTTTTCATCGTCTTTACAGGAAATGAATATTGTCAGAATCAGGATAGGAGCCACAAGCACCCACTTACGTACTGCTGTTTTCATGGTAAAATTATTTATGTAGACAATTCTTTCATTCAAATCACTCAAATTACTCCGGGTTCAAGGGGTTCTATTTCTTCAAGAAGGTATCTGTATTCATCTTTGTGCGCCTGCCAGTTTCAGGGAGAATGTTTACCGTCGCCTGCCCCGAAGTCTTCCTTTCGTTGAATCAAACATCAGTTCCCTGGCGGTTTCAAAATCTTTCACTTCTTTACGTCGCCCATCCACATGGCGACTGGCCACGTCAACAATTTCCTGGCTGACCGCAGCATCAAGGCCGGGGCTATATTTTATGAATAATTCGTAATCCTCAATTCCATCCCGCAACAATTCCCACCGTATGCTGGAAACCGGGCCTTCTTTGCCCGGATAGATGATGTACTCATCGCCCTGTATGAAGTTATGAACCGGCTTTCTGAAAGGGTCATCAGTCCAGTTATTAAAGGCCCAGCGGGTATACCCGCCAACGTTATGCCTCAGCGCAAGCCACGGCAACAATCGGGATTCAATAGCGGGAGAAAAGGTAAAACTATTCGGGTGGGCTGGCTGACCGCATAAATAAAATGCAGTGAGCAGGCCATGTTCATTCCGGTATTGAATAACATCAGGTGTTTCCTGTTTAAACAGATCCTGGCCAGGAAAGAACTCATAAGATATTGACAGCAATCCCGAGGCATACAAATTGCTTTCGGGATGTCCGGCAATCGCTATCTTATCACTGAAGTACGGAGCCTCTTTCTTGATAAAATCCACAATAGCATTCATGGTTTCCACAGGTCGCTCGTCAAAGGACAGATACGTTTTATTTTCCAGACCGAGATCTTTCAGATGTCTGTAAAAATCCTGCAGGAATATTTTCCATATCCGCCTATACATTTCATCCTTCGGAGAATCAAATAATAATTCTTTCATTCCATTGGATTCTTCATCGAAGAACGCAACGCGCTCCTTCCCCCGGAAAGCCGTAAGGGAATACGCATTAATTCTTTCTGAAAGGCCAGCGGAGGCGCCTTCTGCCACGTAACGATCAAAAACAGAATAATCGAATGACCATGCACCATCGCGTCCCTTTCGCCATTGGATCATACTGGGGTAACCGGTGTATGTTTGCGGCATAAGATTTCCTCCCAACCAGGGTACTTTCCACGGTTCGTCGAGGATGACCGCGGTCAAAGATCCCGATCCTATTTCCGCCAGCATTTTCATGTATCCAGCAATCAGTTTCCAATGCACCTCCGACCAGTTTTCCACCTTATGGTAGTGGGCGACAGCATACGGATTGAACCAGAGGTCAGCAAAAAAAGTATAATCGTGCGGATCCGGAATCGAATGGTCCGATACACGAATAGAAACCGGTATCGATCGTTTCAGCGATTCGCTGTCGATCTTCACTTCGCCGTAATAGGTCCCTTCGGAAACGTCGCCGGGAATCTTTACTGAAAACCACACAGGCTGGTTCTGATAGGGTGGAACATCCATGCGCTCACGGCTTAGCAGGGGATCGGCGATCACATCGGGAGCCATCGTGCCAGACACGGCGAAGCCTTTCTCCACTACGTCTTCATAACGGGCAGACCAGTCGAACTCACTTCCACCTCTTTGCACCGGAACATACCCGACATACCTGACTTGTATCGCCTCTGACCCGATGGTTTCGCCGGACTTACTTACCAACGGACTGGATATTATGGTCAGGTCCGTGATCTCTTTCCTTGAGATCACCGAGATCTGTGCTGAAAACATCTCGTTCCTTACTACATTCGCTTCGAGGGTGTCGGTATGACCGACCGGGCTCATGACCAGGTTCCGGTACCCCGGATTCTCTTTCAATTCCAGATCGGAAAATCTGCGGGGAAATCTCGGGATTTTCACGAGACTCGAAGTCTGAAAATCGCCCGTCGGTATCCAGATAATGTCATCAGTCCCCTCACGCATAGCTTTCTCCGCCTGAACGATAAGCCATTCGGGTGGAGAATCCCCCAGGTCAGAAGTAAGCGGCGGAATGCGAACGGCAACTTTTGACCATGAAACAGATTCGTTGATCAGGAGTAGAAAAAAAATACCTGCTAATACAGCCAAAAGAAGTAACGATATTCTGGTCATCAAAACGAATTAGGATTGGGATTGCAACAAACTTAGCCGCAAGTGGTCTATTGGCAGGTGTTGTAATTCATTCAAAAGGGGGCGAAACTCGTTTCGTAGGTATAAAGCACGAAGGGTGGCACCATTCGACAGACACCTTCCTTCCGGTTCGCGCAGGCCCTGACGCCGTCAGGTAAACTCAGGGAGCGCCTTTCGGCGAGTCTTACTCAGTCCTCGCGCCGAATTCGGAGGGTGACTTTCCAAACCTTTCCTTAAAGGCCCTGCTGAAGTACCTTCTGTCTGAAAACCCCGATTTGAAACAAGCTTCCTGAACGGAGCAATTGTATTTCTTCAGCAACTCGGCGGCAATGGTCAACTTAAATTCGCGGATGAACTCAACCATTGACAGGCCGGTAAGCTGCTTCAACTTTTTATAGATGACTGAATGGCTCATGCCCATTTCACGGGCCAGGAACTTCGAATTGATCTCATTCTCCAGAATATTTTCCTGAATGATTTTGCGCAAGGCGCTTATAAATTGCAAATCCGGATCTTCGGCGTGTACATTGTCCGGCGTGAGGGAATGCCACGACTTGTATCTTTCCCAAAGTTTTTTTCGCGAATGAATCAGGTTTCTGACCCTTGAGGCGAGTAGTTGCGGGTTAAAGGGTTTGGAAATGTAATCATCTGCGCCGATATCAAAGCCCTCTTTCTTGAATACCAGGCCGGTACGCGCCGTGAGTAAAACGACGGGTATGTGGTGCGTGACATAGTCCGCTTTCAGTTCCTTTGTCAATTGTATTCCATCTTTCACCGGCATTAACACATCACTGATGACCAGGTCCGGCAGCTCCGCTCTGGCGATAGCAAAGCCCTGCTGCCCGTTATGGGCCTGCAGTACCCGGTATGCCTTTTCAAAAATGGAAGTCAGATAACTCCGGATCTGGTCGCTATCCTCTACAATCAGGATCGTATAATCCATGGAAACGTCATCTGGCAACGCTACGGGCAGAAGATTATCCGGCGATTCCTGATTCGCGATCTCGACGTGGGCCAGGTTTTGAAAGTGATAGTTGCCCTTTAGCAGTTTAATACAAAACGTCGATCCGGCTCCGGGCACAGACTGAAAGTCGACTTGTCCCTGGTGGAGTGTAACAATTTCTTTTACGATGGCCAACCCGATTCCAAATCCCTTTTGTGGATATTCCGGCGTATTAACCTGGTAAAACATATCGAATAACCTGTCCTGTTTATCCGGAGGTATTCCTATGCCGGAGTCAACGACCCTGATAAACACATGCTGATCATCAGCCGATATATTCAACTCAACAGAATCTCCTTCATCAACATACTTGAAGGCATTCGCCAACAAGTTAAAAACCGCCTTCTCCATTTGATGCGCATCACACCAAAGTATTTCCCCACCGGTTTGGTCATTTAGCCGGTAGGATACGCCGCATTCTTCCGCCTTCGACTGGAACGAAACAAAAATTTCCTTCATAAAAGTGGATAGATCAATTTCCGTGACCGCAAGCTTGATCTGACCGGATTCCAGTTTCCTGTAATCAAGCAACTCATTGACAAGATTCAATAAATAATTTCCATTCTTCTGAATGGCGCGGATGTGGTCCTTCAGGTACTTATGAACGATGGCATCGTCCGTTATTCGCTCGACAGCACCCAATATAACCGTTACTGGCGTCCGGATCTCATGGGAAATGTTCACAAAAAAACGTTGCTTGGTCGTATGTAACTCAAGCTCCTTTTCATGCGTTATCTTTTCAATCCTCAGATTATTCTTGACCTTTTCCCAGGCCATCGAGCCCTTCACCAACCCGATAACAATACCAGAGAGAAAAAGCAAATAAAACAGATATGCCCACCAGGTTGCCCAGGGAGGTCTATCTACAGACAGGTCTATAGAAGCGTGCCCGACCAATATTCCATCCTGTAAGGCGTTAACCAGAAACGTATAACTGCCGGCCGACAAGTTGGAATAGGTGGCGGAAGTTTGATTACCAACGTTTCGCCAGTCTTTTTCCAGTCCCTCCAGCCGGATTTGGTAAGTGATCTTATTGTTGTGAGGAAATTTAAGGGCGCTGTAGGCGACGGAAATTACATTCTGATCGTATCGCAGCGAAATGTTGTCGCTTAATGTTACAGATTTCGCCAGAACACCGCTGCGCGATGCAACCGGTTCGCCGAAAATCCGAAGATCGGTGAATATAACCCTGACGGAATCTTCCCGGTTCTTGAAATGTAGCGGATCGACTGATATAAGTCCTTCCGTGTTGCCAAAGTATAAACGTCCATGCTGATCTTTGAACGACGCTTTGATATGAAACTCCCCTTCCAATTCACTAAGGGCATGAAAGGAATTCTCTGCGACTACGAATTTAACCATGCCCGATTTCGTACCGAACCAAAGATTTCCCTGCGCATCTTCCTCAATCGAAACAAAAGTCTTTCTGCCAAGCGTCATCTCCTTATCAAAATGCTCGCAAGTCCCGTTTTCCGGATTGTATCTCAAAAGTCCGTCTTCCCAGGTTCCAATCCAGATATTTCCTGACGCGTCCTGATGCAATACCAGTAGCTTCAGGGGATTTGACTTGGCAGGGTCAGCTGTCGCCAAGTCGATACGCCTGAAGCTGAATGTTTGTCGGTCAACAAGAAGCAATCCATCGCCAAATGTCGCTGCGTACAGTCTGCCATCTTCCGCCTCCAGCAAGTCAAGAATGTTGTTGACCCGTTTTCCCTTTTTCGCATCATGATCCAATATCACTTCGGAAGTTTTCTTTGAAGCACTGAAATAGTTCAACCCTCCACCCCAGGTAGCAATCCAAAGATCCCCGCTATCTGCTTCCACGACATCTCTTACGTCATTGAATGAGATGGGATTTGTCTTGCTGGACTGATTAAAGTGCCGGGTGATACCGCGCCCCTTCTCGAATTCAATAAGCCCGTTGGCGAAGGTTCCCAACCAAAACCGCTTTCCCTCAGAAGGCGTGATAAACTGCACGTATTTTACCTGACCTTCTGAGAATGGCCTTTCAACCCCCCTTCCGCGCTCATCCAAAACCCATAATCCATTCCCGTCTGTTCCGATCATAGAAAAGCCAGGGGAGACATACGCCGACAGCACCGGAACATCCACCTGTCCAAAAGGTGTATGATCAACATTCAGACTTGATACAATATTAACGCCGTTCCAGGCCGTGCCAACCCAGAAATTTCCCTGGCGATCTTTAAAAATGTCAGTAACGGATTCACCTGAAAGCGAAATTTCCGACTGCTTCGACAGGTGTTTTACATGATGAAGCGTATCGATTATATAAATACCATCGCCTTCCGTGGCGATCCAAACCTCTGATCCATCAGTAACGATCTTTCTGATAATATCAGCATTATTTCCGATCAGGCTATTTGCAGCATCGAAAATCCCGGTATCAAAATGATACGTAAAAAGCCCGCTCCCCTGCGTGCCGACCCAAAGCCCCGACTTTCCTAACTGTTCGACACTTAATATATGGAGTGGCGTTGGTCCATCGGGAGGCACTATTTTTTGCAGCCGCCCGTCTCTCAGCAGAAGCAGGCCATCCCCATGAGATGCAATCCAAAGGTCACCCCGGCTATCTTCACAAAAATCCATCGCGATGATCCGGTACGCCGTATCGTCAATGTAGTAATCGATCGCGCGGAATTCGCCGTTGTAATACTCGACCAAGCCTTCAGATGTCGCCAAATAGATCTTCCCTTCCTTCGATTCAAATATCTTCGCGATCTGCCCGCGTTCACCTCTCCGAAACTCATCCTCACCCAGGGACGTAAAATCTTCACCCCCGTAATTGTACCGGTAAAAACCACCGTTGGAAGTAACGACATGAAGCGTTCCCGCGGAATCGATGAGTAAATCGCTGATATCCGCCGATGAAAAAATGGTATTGCCCGCATCATAGATCCTGATCGACGTACCATCATAGCGGTTGAGGCCGCTCTTTGTTGCAATCCAGATAAAGCCGACTGAATCCTGAACGGTAGCGGTAACGGAATTACCCGACAACCCGGTACTCCGGTCAAGGGTATGAACATGGGCATGCTGTGCCAGCACCGGACAGGCCAAAAGAATACATCCCAGCAACGCAATGGATATTTTTCGCTTCATGGATCATGTCGCATAATCGACCCATGAAGTTAGAGAAATAAAAATAACCCTTCAAATTCAACCCACTTCTCAGAAAATGGACTTTGAGAAGAAGCATCAATCCTTACCTATAACCATAATAACGAGGCACAAAAAAGCAGAAAACAATCTCTCAACAGTTGCCAGCAATACCATTCCTGTCGCGGAAGGTGAAAAGGACCTTTGAACAGATTTCCTTTTGCCGACTGAGCGATCCGTCCGTCGCGATGAAGATATCCATGCCACTCACCATTCACTTTGTCGTGAAACTTCTCATACGCATACTTATGTATCAGGCGATGCCATCCTGCATACTTTTCATCTCCCGTCAAAGTATAAGCCAGCAAAGTAGCGATGATGCTTTCATTCTGAGGCCACCAGAATTTCATATCCTGCCAGTACTCCTGTACCGGCTTGTCATACACATCGCGATAATACAATATCCCTCCGTATTCTTTGTCCCAGCCGCGCTCCCACATGTAATCCAGTATCCGACAACCCAGTGCTGTTAAGTCGCGATCGTTATTACGGTATCGGGCCTCGTGGAGAATAAACCATGCGCACTCTATTGCGTGTCCCGGATTAAGAGTCCGGCCGTCGATGTGGTCTATAATCCGTCCGTCCGGACTAACCTGCTCCATAACGCATTGGATATCGTCCTTGACAAAGTCCCTCCTGATCTCTTCAATCCAGGTTGCAATCCACTCGTCATAACGATTATCGCCGATCGTCGCGCGCAATTGCTGGGCCGTATTGATCATAATCATCGGTACCCCGACTGATTTTGATGGGCGAACGCTTGTGAATTTTTTTGGAAGTACAAGTTTACCACTAGCGTAATCCCGGCACCTTCCGAACAAGTCCACTGCCTTTGATGCGGCTTCACTATCGCCTGATGCCTTAGCATAAGCAGCCATTGCCATGACCGTAAACGTTTCCGAAAAAAAATAGCGTCTCTTCCTTAGGGGCTTTCCTTCCCGCGTGACGTGAAAATACATTTGTCCGTCCGGAGCAAAACAATACCGTTTCAAAAAATCGTAACCTAACCTGGCACCAGCGAGCCATTCAGGATTTCTCGAGACTGTATTATACAGTGTTGCCAGCAACCACGTTGCGCGAGCTTGCACCCATACAGCCTTGTCATCGTCGATAAGACTTCCGTCTCCGTCACGCATCAACAAAAAGCCACCGTACTGCTCATCGTACGATCTTGGAAACCAGAAAGGTAAGGTATCACTCAAAAGCTGGTGACGATAGAAATCCTCCAGCTCAAGCAACTCGTTTTTAAGGTACTTCATATTGAACGAGAATTCTCGGATAAACGCACCGGAAGTATGGTACGCGACCTAACGCTGTCTCTCATTTGTCCCTGTTACGGCGCCTCTTGTATACATACTCCAATTGCTCGGGGCGGGGAGTGTCTTTCATAATGATACTAACAAGGCTTCCCGTTATAAACGTGACAATCCCTCCGATTGCACTGTACCACATAAAGGAGACACCCGTGAGGCCGGCCGTCGCGAGCACTGCAAGAAAGCCGAGCACAAAACCAACAAACGCACCTTTCGTACCGGCGCGTCTGTTAAGCATGCCCAGTAAAAACAACCCAACCAGCGCGCCGCCGAAAAAATTGATAATAGACGTCGCGGCTTCCAATACATTACCGAGGTAACCCCCAAGACAAGCGAGAAGCGTGGATAAAACTCCGATAATCACCGTGACCACCCGAGCCAGAAAAACCGATGCTTCATTCTCCCGGAAGCGATTGTAAAAATCCGACAAAAAAACGGTAGTTAAGGAATTGAGTACTGAGCTAATGGTCGACATCGCAGCCGCAAATATCGCTGCAACAAGAAACCCGCGTATACCGGTGGGAAGTTCTTCAATGACAAACTTGATAAAGACCTCGTTCGTTGGGATATCAGTCTGCCCACGCTCCGAGTAAAACGCAAATAACACCGCCCCTTCAAAAAAAATAAGAAATCCCAATAGGCTCGCGACGATCACCGAGGTTATGATCGCCAGGTTGGCTTTTTTCAACGAATCCACCGTGAGAAATCGCTGCATCTCCGCTTGATCGGTTCCGAACTGGGATATAATGAGAAAGGTACCGCCAATAATTCCACTCCACACGGTGTAAGTCTCGGTAAGACTGAGTTCCGTATTGAAATAGTTGAACTTACCATGCTCAATCCCTACAGATATGACCTCGGACATTCCACCCTCGACCCCGGAGGTCCCGACCCAAATGATCGCAAATACACCACCAAGCATGATAATCAGCTGTGGCACATCTGTCCAGATCACAGCTTTCATTCCCCCCATCAATGTATAAATCGTCGTGAGTACTCCGGTGAGCAGCACGATCATGATAATGTCCATACCCGTCAAAACACTCAGAATGATTGCAGGGGCGTATATTCCGATCGCCAGAAATGAACATTTAAACAAGATAAAGAGAGCACTACCGATGAGACGAATAGTAAGATTGAAACGCCTCTCCAGGTAACTGTAGATCGAATATATTCCCGAATGGAAAAAAAATGGGAGTATGACGACGCAGATGATCACCAGCGCTACCGGCAACGCAAGGCGATATTGCAGGAATGAAAAGTCGCTACTGAAGCCCAGGCCGACAGCGCCGATATACGATATCGCACTCGCGATAGTCGCTATACCCGAAATCGCTGCAGCCCACCATGGAATGTTACCGCTGCCCATGAAAAAATCCTTAAGAGATTTTTGCGATTTGCTAAAAAATCCCCCCAGTATGACGACGCCGGAAAAGTAGGTTATAAGTATTATATAATCGATGGTCTGCATTTGTCTCCTTTGATGAATTTCGGGAAAGGGCCGGCGCTCTTATACTTGATCGACGCGTGGATAAATCTTAGGTAGCTGATCTCTATCCACGAGTGCTCCTACTTCTCGCAACCTCTGGCGTAGCAAATCTACGCTTACGTTTGCAAAGGACACCTTGTCTTTAACTACCTGAGCCGATGCAACTCCTGCGGCCTCACCCATTGCCATGCAGGGAGCCATCACCCTAACCGGGCCGAGCACCTGTCCTTCGACGCTCACGGCTCTGCCAGGGCAAATGAGATTTCTTACAGGCCGTGGAATCATAATTCGATAAGGCAGCGGAGTACTTAGTCCCTTTTTCACTTTATACTTATACCCCGCGGTCGTGTCGCTGGCAAATGGCTGATGAGCCGGTTTATCAGGATCTGGCAGATCCCAGCCGTACATGCTGAAGCCGATACAATCATCAAAATCACGATCTTCCGTAAGATCCTCAACCGTAAGAATAAAGTCGCCGATAATACGCCGCGTCTCACGTATCCCCATCTGCGGTGCAATAGCCTTTATACCAGCATTCTCAAAACCCGGGATATGTCTTTTGAAAATCTCGAAAAGCTCATGAACTTCCGTGCGTCCTCTCTGCATACCCTTCGAGATTGAGTCACCGTCTGTGCCATCGACCCCTATCAACCGCGTTGTGTTGATATAAAACTCCCCCTCGCGAACCAAGCGGGTAGCGATAAAAATCTCGGCAGGAAACGTCCACTCTCCCGTCTCCCTCAATCGAAGAATCAATTTCCTAAGCTTCGGATCGTTCTCTTGCTCAATGAAACGGGTTAACTTCTCCTCGTCGACGTTATACACATGGAATGTCAATGATGCAGGTGTCATTTTTCCGTCTTCCCTTCTTCCTTTAATAGTCTCGCAATTTGTCCGAAAGGCGACGTCTGCATTTCCCGTTGCATCTATCACTGCTTTAGTCTTAATTGCCCGCATGCCACTTCTGTTGTGAATGACGACGTGGTCTATGCTACCGTTTGAAACCGTGGCGTCCATGACCTCGGTGTGAAGCAATACACTTACGCCGGCATCCCTCATCTTTTGATCAAGGAAGAGGTCTACCGAAAACGGATCCAACGGAACGCCGTGAATGAACCAATCGTACCATCCGTACGGATGATATTTCCTGTTCTGGTCAAGTGAAGGTAGTACAGCGTAACCCTTCGCGGTAGCTTCCTCCGATAATGAACGGAAAATGCCGCCCACTACCCATTCCCCCTCCTGGGTTCTTCCCCCGAGCCATTGGGAAACCAGGCCGGTGATCGCCATACCTCCCAGCTGTCCCATTCCCTCGATCAAGATCACGCGCAATCCTTCACGCCTGGCCGCTAACGCTGCAGCGCATCCGGAAGGACCACCTCCGCACACTACCACGTCACACTCATCATAAACAGGGATATCAGTCTTAAAAGAAATCTTCGAATTCATTGGCTTTGCATTTTTACGCTGATTTGTCATGGCTCCCGTTTATCGATCAATCCCTGCACTACGCGTAGTGCTGACTAATGCGATACGTCATGGACACCCCGCCTAAAAAATCAGTCGGCTTTCTTTGCATTTGAGTTCTTAAAAATTGATTAGTTTATCGTATAGCTGAACAGGTCACCTTGTTGGATATGAAAGCGGAGCTTGATCGGCGTGCCGGCAGGCAGCCTCTTCGAATTATTCCAAACCACGGGAATATTAACTCCGTCTTTTTTATTTATTGTGCACTTGCCATAACCAGGAATTTCACGCCCTTGTGCGTCCAATACCTCAACCGTCAATTTTCCCGAAGCTACATTCGCGTTGACAAATAACGCGTCACCTTCCGGAACCAACGGATGTGTTTCAACCGTTCCACCGTCATTGTCGGCACGCATCGAAACGAGGCGGTCGAGACGCCATGCCGCACGTGCAATCGACATTTCCTTGTCGGGAAGATATCCACCATGAGTAGTCGTCATCGCAGTGTAGTACATCCATACCTCGTCACCTGAGATAACCGGCGAGTTACACAAACCCAGTATGCTCCCTGAATCGTAATGATACGGCCCCAGTTCTATGACCGGACTGCGATCCGAGCATCGCTTCCAATGTCTTCCATCCCGGCTATGAACAAGTTGTATATCGATAGGACCATCGGCAAAACTTTGCCGATGCCCGCCGTCATACTTCTTCACCTTTGGCTCCCCTGTTCTGCGGAAGTGGGTTACCATGCCAAGCCATTGATTTGCATAGGGGAACGCCGACATGTTGTAAAACTCCGAATGAGTGCCACCGGGCAGACGCCTGGCTTCAACATGGTCAAGCTCATCCGTTACCATCACCGGTGTGGGGTCGGACCAGTTCTGCATATCATTGCTAACAGACAGAAAAACCTGCCTTCCTTTTACTCTTGGATCGTTGTTCACTTTATGAAAGGCGAGATACTCACCAGTAGTCGGATCCTGAGACAACGTAATCGTATCACTGCTCTTAAGGATTGGATTCTTAGGGTATAAATTCCAATTCAGGCCATCAGCAGAATATGCCGCGAAATAACCTTTGCCCTTCGACGAGCCTACCGCCTTAAAACGTTTGGCGGGGTCAGGGTCCATTTCGTCAAGAATGAAACTGGGACAGTGAAATTCAAAAAGATTAATCATGTTATTCTGACCCACCAGTGCGAGATTTGGTCGGTTCCAGTTGACTCCGTCCTCAGACGTTGCATAGTAGTTGTCCCGCAAGCGGTTGTACCACATTTTGAATGAGCCGGTATCCTTGTCCTTCAAAACAGTTCCATAGATATAGACACGACGATCTCTCTTTCCGTCATAAATCTCACCCTGCTCCCAGGGCTGGTCAGCTTCAAGGACAGGCTTTGGCAACTTCGATGCAGGATGAACTTTGCGGTAGGCTTGGTGAATCTGAGCGAGCATATCGCTATCAACGAATATATGCTTTTCACCTTTCCTTGAGGTATAGACTTTCGCCCGTGAGCGGGAAGACATCAGTGTTAAGCCTGATCCCGCGATAAGACCCGTCCCCAAACCAAAACTGACACTTTTGGATATAAAATTTCTTCTTGTAACCTTCATATTAATGAACCTGTTTGTTTCCTGATAATTTTCTTTTGCTCGACAAGAAATACTATTTCCACTCGGGATGTTGTTGGAGTATGTCAGATTGATCGATCGCCGTCTGAGGTATGGGCCATACGTAGTGCCTTGCCGGATTGAAGAATCTGCTTTCAATTTGTCTGGATTTTAGCAACGGCTCACCTTGAGGATCGAGCGGCCCGTCTTCCCATTGACTCAAGTCCATACTTGTCAAAGTTGTATTCATGACATCCTCGGCTATTCTCCAGCGGATGATATCGTCGTATCGGTGCCCTTCACCGGCAAGTTCTACCCGTCGTTCATTCCTGATGAAATTCCGCAGCGAAGCCTGATCGCTGTACCGAACTCGATCAACGGGCGGCATCCCGGCTCTGTCACGAACCAGGTCGACGGCGTCATAGATCGTAGCATCTGGCCCCGAAGCTTCATTTTTCGCTTCAGCGTACATCAGCAAAAGGTCGGCATACCGATAAAGATTCCAGTTAAGGTGCATCGGCCGGAAACGATCCCTGAAATCAACAATACCCTTGCGGAAATAAACGTATGTAAAGGCAAAATTCAACTCTGTTCCGGTAAGGTCCAATGGTGGCAGTGTTTCATTCAGCGTCTCGCCGTGCCATAAAAAGGTGTGATAAAAACGTGGATCTCTATTGTCGAAAGGCCGGGCGGGATCATAAAGGGGCGATTCATGGATAGATAAACCATCCTTCATCTCGAAAGACTCGATCAGCGCAGGCGTAGGCTGAATCAACGCGTGGGCATTGAACATCACGGGAGAAAAACGCAGGCTGATATCATGCGTAAACAGGTTCTCAACATATTGTACCTCAACAATTACACCTTCCTTCCTGTTGTTGAACGCCGTGCGAAAGAGCTCCTCAAAGTTGGGATGAAGCTCATAGATATCGAGATCCATAAGTTGCTTGGCTGTAGCCGCTGCCTCATTCCATCTCTCGTTGTACAGTAAGACTCGCGCTTTGAGGAACATGGCAGCACCTTTCGTAATCCGGCCTTCCTGGCCAGCGGGATAGGTCACGGGCAGGAGATCAATAGCGTCGTCAAGTTGTTCCAGCAAGTAATCGACAACTTCTGCTTTCGGCGAAACACCCAGATCGCTTTCATTCACACTCAATGCCTTCTTTACCAGTGGAACATCCCTGAATCGTGTAGTCAATTTAAAGTACTCAAAAGCCAGGAAGAACTTCACCTGTCCGGATAGTTCGTTTAGCTTGGCTTCAGGCATACCCGGAACCCGTTGTACATAATCGAAGAATTCATGGCACAACCTTATGTTCCGGTAGTTCCAGACGTCCCCTACGTGCGCATCGTTGGGTTCAAAAGTTCCCGTAGCAATTGAATTGCGGGCACGATTTGTTCGTCCATAAGCATTATCACTGTACGCCTCCTGCGTCGTGATATCAACACCCATTAGGGAGAGCGTGCTATTCGCAGCTACCTTGTAAAGGTTGTTCACCCACATCTCCGCTTGCTCGGGAGATGACCAAAATGTGTCCATCGACGGCTTGTCGAGAGGCACTCTATCCAAGAAGTCCTCGCTACAAGAAAGAGTTGTTGCGATGACAAATGCGGTAGCGATATTCTTTGTATTAATGCGGATCATGACTTGTGCAATTAGAATTTAAGATTAACGCCAAAATTGATCAGCTTGGGAATTGGATAACTTGCCGCGTTAGGCATTTCCGGATCGAAACCGATATACTTGGTGATCACAAACAGATTCTCGGCACTTACGTAAAGACGTGCACGACTTGCGTGTATTCTTTTCAGGACGTCATCCGATATGTTATATCCCAACTCGATCTGCTTTAACCTGAAATAGGAGCCATCCTGAAGCCAGAAACTAGAGAATTGCTCATTGATGAGCGTTGCCTGGTTATTTCTGTGCTTCGGAAAACGCGCATTCGGGTTCTCCGGTGACCAACTGTCGAGGTGAAAGTCTCGTATCGTCGTACTCTCGGCATCAAAATTTGTTGCAATGGCGCCCGATGAATAGATCAAATTATACATGACCCCCTGTCCGAATGCGATGAAATCGAAGTTCTTGTAGTTAAGGTTAACCCTGATTCCGAAAGGATAGCGCACATCGGACCTGCCAAGACGGACACGATCGTCACTGGTAATTGTATTCGCATCACCGCCGTTCTCTGCATATTTGATATCTCCGGGAGAAGTGATGGGGTTTTGGAATGAATGGTTCTGCACCTCTTCAACGGTTTGGAAAAGTCCGATAGCTTCCAACCCATACCATTCATTCATGGGGCGACCTTCTTCCGTGATGGTGTTGCCCAAAATACGGGGGCTTATGCCTTCCATGTCGATCACTTTATTGGTTGCATCCGATATCTGAGCCGATACACTGTAACCTAGCTGGCCAATCCTGTTTCTATGTTGAAGTGCAAATTCCCAACCACTGTTGTCAACCCGCCCGGCATTCTGTACCGGTTCGCTTTGACCAAAGGTAGTCGGGAGAGGAAGTTGAAGCAGAATGTCTTTGGTCTTCTCCTTGAACAGCTCAAGGTTGAATTCGAGCAGACTTTTGAGCAAGCTCCCTTCAACCCCGAAGTTGATAGATTCCTTCGTTTCCCAGGTTAACAACGGATTAGGTGCACCCGATGTGGTGACACTTCTGTAAGGTGCACCGCCGAAATAGGCAGCGGATTGAGAAAGCACACTGGCAAACGGATAGAAGCCTACATTCTGATTACCCACCTGACCCCAGGAGCCGCGGACTTTCAGGAAGTCGAATGCCCGGCTTTCCTTCAGGAAATTTTCCTCCGACAGGATCCAGCCCACCGAAGCCGAAGGGAACAATCCCCATCTGATCTCTTCTCTAAAACGAGACGATCCGTCATACCGGAGGGCACCTTCAATCAGGTATCGATCTTTGTACGAGTACGTCGCCCTGGAGATAACCGAAGCCAGAGCCCAGTCAGAAGCACTGCCGGAAATGTTCCAAAGACTTTTATCACTGGTTCCGGCGTCGATAACGTACAACTCGTCCGTTAGAAAGTCCCGCGTGTTGACCCGGTCATTTACCTGTTCGAACCATTCGGCGGTATAGCCGGCCATAAGGGAATATCGGTGATCTCCCCGTGTCTTCGAATACTTGGCGAGAAGACTGATATTTTGCTGCGCGCTCCCGACATTATTTATATCCAGTGTATTCCAATCCGTCGTGGATGCAATTTGATCAGGATTGTATTGATCCCAGAAAGTCATCAGTTTAGTGTACACACGCGTGCGCGAATCGACTGCGTTCGTACCGTATGTTCCTGTCAAAACCAAGTCAGGGATCACTTCATAGTTCACATTGATGTTACCGACAATCTGGCTCCTTTTTAAGAAGTTCTGACCTCCATCTTCAGATGCGCGATAAAGGGGATTTCTCCCATCTCCGGTTCTTTCGGGGTGTGTCAGCCATTTCCCGTCATCGGTGCGAATGCCGATCAACCGTGAGGTTTGGACTATGTGATCCCAGCTAATAGCGGCAGGTGCAATTCTTGTGGAAGGGGTGTAGCCGATCTTATAACCAATTGTCAGCTTTTTTGTGGCTTTAATATTTTGATTCAGTTGAACACTGAACCGCTCATAGTTGCTATTGAGAAATATTCCGTCCTGGAATAAATAGCCGAACGATACATAATAGTCCTGCACATCACTTCCGCCTGAAATACTAATATTATGATTTGTCTGCAGAGCGTTCTTAAACATGAAATCCTCCCAGTCCCACTCTTTGAAACCAGGAGATCGCGCCGCCTCAATTTCGCTATCACTGTATTTCGGTGGACCACCGTCATTAGCTCGCATCTCATTCTGCGCCAGCATGTGATCCAGCGCAGAGACCTTAGGAGCATACCTGGTTGGACTTTGGATTCCAACAGAACTATTGAGCTCCACTTGTGGAGCTCCTTTCTTGCCCCCTTTGGTTGTAATAAGGATGACACCACCCGTCGCCCTGGATCCATAGATGGCCGCCGAGGCAGCATCCTTCAAAACACTGATGCTTTCAATATCACTCGGGTTGACATAATTAATGGACGATGGGACTCCATCGACAATGACCAATACCGGGTTGCTTGAAAATGTACTCGTGCCCCTGATATTGAAGTCAACCGAATGAGCACCTGGCTGTCCGGTGGTAGTGACAACATTCAGACCCGGGACCATCCCCTGCAGTGCCTGAGTTACATTTGTAACAGCACGATTCTCAATCTCTGCTGCCCCTACCGTTGAAATCGCCCCCGTGATATCACTTTTCCGCTGAGTTCCATAACCAACAACCACAACTTCTTCAAGTGACTGCACGTCTGGAATTAGCTGCACATTGACCCTGCTCTGGCTTCCCACAGCGACCTCCTGTGCACTATATCCCACCGAACTGAAAACCAGAATTGCTGATGAAGGCACACTAATACTGTAACGGCCTTCTACATCTGTAATAGTGCCTGTTGTTGTTCCCTTGATCGTTACGCTTACTCCGGGAAATCC
Organism: uncultured Roseivirgaceae bacterium; assembly: GCA_964493505.1. GTDB lineage: Bacteria > Bacteroidota > Bacteroidia > Cytophagales > Cyclobacteriaceae > Chryseosolibacter. Next base: position 11,524 of record CAZBNP010000004.1, on the reverse strand, counting down.
CTGTGGCTCCTCTGTAGAAGTGACCTGGCCGGTCACAATCCGATCTTCCTGAGCGTACAAGTCATTCACGTTCATTAATAGGAGCGTCCATACTGCGAGGAGAATCTTGTACCGCGTGACAATACGCGGCTTTCGACCTGCGCTAGAGGCCACGTGCACCCAGCGCCAAAGATGGTGTTGGGCACATGTGCGGGGGGTTTGGTCGGTAATTTTCATGGCACAAACAATTTAATGTTCAATAGTACTTATGTGATACATATTAATTCAAAGCAATTAAAAGAAGGTCGCTTAGAAATGCAAACGTTTTAGAAGAAAATTAAATACGCGGATCTCTGAAAGACTGTAAGATTGAGATAAAGAGCAGGTGCCCCATTATATATGCCCAGGCCGCTTGTTACAAATGCGCAAAATGGGGTGCAAGGTGGCTCCGCATAGCATTCGGGTATTCATCCCGTTTGTCGTCATGAAGAATTTTCACCAGGTCGGCATGCGTCACCGTTCCAGCTGACGTATGCTGGAGTTTCGACTGGTATTCTACAACGTATTCAAAAACCGGCATCAGGATCGCCTGAAACCGCTTTAGAGTGTCATTTCCAGCCATTTCGTATAAAGTTGAGTGGAACTCAAATTCGCACCTGATGCGTTCAATCTGAGTGGACGCTTTTCGCTCACGTTCGACAACGGCTTCGAGTTTCCTGAGGTGCTGCTGGGTCTTCCTTTTGAACAGCAAGTCGCCCAGGCCGACTTCCAGAACTAATCTCAGCTCAAACAACTGCTTGCGCACCCCCTCATCCAGGATTGAAGGGTGAAGAATGCGCTCAAGTCCCTTCAAGACGTCCGGCTGGGTGAGAATCATACCCCGCTTCTTCTTCGAATCAATGAGGCCCAGCATCCGGAGACGGCTTAGGGCCTCGCGAACGACGTTTCGGCTGACACCCAACGCCTCAGCCAGTTCCTGTTCCTTCGGGATTGGTTCCCCAGGCTTGATTGCCCTCTTTATTATATACTCGTGGAGCTGGGCTTCCACCTGGTCCGCCATGGTGAGGTTTGCAATGGGAACCAATTTGTACAACTCGTTATCAGGCTTCATTGATTCAAAAATACGAATTCATTATGTATTACAAAAGTAGACGTCGAATCGGACTACTGGGTATATTTTGGGTGAACCGGCTTGCGCTATTAGGACAATTGCCATACATTTGCGAATACGTACTACATAATAATCATTTCTTTCACTACAGATTTCGCACTTATCTGATTGACAATATCTTATGGCTCATTTTGAAGGCCTCATGGCCGCACCTTTCACTCCTTTAGACAGCAATGGTAACCTTGCACTAAATGTAATTCCCCGATACGTTGAAAAACTAGTCGCCGATGGACTAAAGGGCGTTTTTGTTTGCGGGAGCACCGGCGAAGGCCCCAACCTCACGACCGAAGAAAGAATGTTCGCGGCCGCGGCATTTAAACAAGCAGCTGGCAAACGCTTGAAAATATTCGTCCATGTAGGCCATGCCAGCATTGCTGAGTCTCAGGAACTGGCCCAACACGCCGTGCAGATAGGTGCTGACGCCATCTCCTCCGTCTCAGCCTTCTATTTTAAACCAACGTCTGAGGAAAATCTTGTCGATTGCCTTGCCGATATTGCTGCGGCCGCACCGCACCTGCCTTTCTATTACTATCATATCCCCCATCTTACCGGTGTAAAGATGGAAATGATAAAACTCCTCACCCTCGGAGAATCAAAACTACCAAGTCTTACCGGCGTCAAATTCACTGCCCCGTTATTATACGAATATCAACAATGTCTCAACTACTCAGAAGGCAAGTATGACATGCTCTTCGGAATAGATGAAATGCTATTACCGGCATTAGCAGCCGGCGCAAGAGGGATGGTAGGCAGTACTTACAACTTCGCCGCACCATTGTATCGTGACATCATTAATTCCTTCGAGTCAAGAGACATCCCGTCCGCGCAGAAAAAAATGCTATATCTTATTGACGTGGTGAAAGTCATGCTCGCATTCCCCGCCGTTTCCGCTCAGAAGGCCATAATGAAAAAACTGGGGTTGGATCTGGGTCCGTGTAGACTCCCCCTCGCCACGCTCACCAAGTCGGACGAATCCGCGCTCCTGAAAGAGCTGGATAACCTCCGGTTCTTTGAAGTCCTCAGCGCTGCCTATACGAACAATGGGAAAGTTGCTCATACGAGTTGACATATCGACACTTACTCAAACGGCAACCACAATATCGGGGATTCGCGAATTGCAAACGGCGTTACAATTCTGGTTCAGTTATTTTCCACTATTCTCTCTGCGCGCATGGTGGGCCAGCCATGCTTTCACGGCCCCCGCCAGGTACGCGCCCTGCAACTCTCTGGTTTCCTCGTTGTAGTGAACGTGGTCAATAAACCGGTCGTCGGAAAGCAACATTGTGAATTCATACAAGTCAATTATGAACACCCCGGCTTTGCTGAAAACGCGATCGGCTACAGCATTATAGGCAATCTGATCGGACGCGAACCTTGCAAAATCCAGACGCTCCCGGGCATTGTGTATGCTGTCAACTACCTGGGTTGTCCGAATCCAGATCAAACTGATCCTCCTCTCCCCCACCAGATTAAGAATTGCTTCCAGATTCTGTTCATACTCCTGAATACTGACCTGATTTTGCTGAGTTTTGACGTCTTTCTTAATGTCATGCAAACCGCAATTCAGCAGAAGCACATCTGGCTCAAATGCAGGGTCGGCGAGCCGCGACTTCAGGTATGCGAGCACCATACGTGAATCACCTCCATTCGGTCCGTCCGGCACCCGCTCGTCCGGTGAACCGCCGTCATCGCGCTTTCTGTCGACTTCTATTGTGCCCTGAACATATCGTTCGAAATATGGGCCATACTGGATCGAAATACTATCTCCTATGAGAAAGAGGGTTGGGGTATCAGCGGTCTGAACAAAACCCAAAGAAATAAAAGTCCAAACTCCGATCCTTCCCATCATCCCTCTGATATTTGTCGTCTTCATAGTGTCTGCAATAATGATGGTTGTTGACATTCAAGCTATAAAAGTAAACATAACGGCAACGGTTGCCTCCTTTCAATTTGCAAAAGATCGTACGATCTTTGCCGGCGTGGCGAATAGAAAGGTAACCGCTTTTGCCTCCTTTCACCTGTACTCAGGAAAATTACGATGGTGTAGCATCCTTTAGTACACGGCAAAAACTCAAATTATTCTCTATATAATAATGGTATCTTCAACTGGCCTTCTTCGGGTAGATGTTCTTGTTGTTGATCCAACTCATAAATTCTTTCCATCAACTTCCATTTTCCGTTAACAGAATAATCAGGCCCGGTAGATTGAAATTTTGAAACGAAAATCTCCCATTTTTTTTGACATGGATCCTTAGCCAGCATATTCATAATCTGATCATGGCTGAAATCAAGCACCGTATCCATGATCATGAAAAGTATATTTTCATGGATATAAATCTCCATGTCCAAAATTCCTACCGCCTTCATCCCTTCTGTAATCTCCGGCCAGAAAGCACTCATTTTATGGACCTGTTTATACATTCTTATTGAGTCGGGGTCATTCTTTAGTTGTAAAGTCTTGCAATATCTTTTAAACGCTACCTTCTTACTGTCGCTCATCGTTTTGCTAAAGTTTAAAATGAAACATAAAACCATTCACAAAGCATTGCTGCCGGCGTAGTTAAGTTTCTTGCCTTACCGGTAGAAAGTAGATCACTGACAAGGTCATACTTCCTTTGTCGCCCTCTCTTCCCGAGCGGTGTCTGATATTGCTTTATACAACTCATCTTCTGTTGTAAAAATAGTCTCGATGGCCGTTGAAGTCTTGGCCTCTTGAAGCGCAATTGTATTTACCAGCATTGTTGGATTTGGGAGCCGTTGCACGTTCGAGCCGAAGGTGGCCAACACACATGACGCCTTATTCAGCTTCTTGAGGATTTCCGGATCATTCTCGATTTCCGCTGGTGGCGGCAGTGCTGGGAGATCATTGTAGGGGATTGTTATGTCGTATTTGGCCATGCACGTGTCCATATTTTATGAGAAATCTGGACATACCTCAAAGATATCGCTAAAAACGGGACACTAAACACGTCTATATCCAATTTTCGGCAAAAACCGAACATTGCCTTGGAATTTGGCATTTAGCCCAAAAAAAATAAATATAGCAGCATTTCATGTCCATTTAAGGCCGGGAAACGTGTATCGCAGGCAGGAGTTAGGCAGTGGTCTAAGGCAGAACAACTATCGCTCAGGTTTATGCACCCGGTTTATGTTATAGTCTTCCGAGCCAAACTTGCCTTCGTCTTCGATAAAATCAAGTACTGGAAAGAATGAATTCAATTGTGCAAGCAGTTCTTCCTGAAAGTCCGCTTCGCCGATGTTGTTGAGGTCCATCCAGTCGACAATCAGACTACGAAGATTTCTGTTGAAATACTTCGGGGGATGACATGAGAAGAAGTGCTCCATTCTTTCGATCGCTTCCTTGCTGAGTTTGGGATTCTCCTCTTTGGACGTTTTACTTTTCTTCTTTGCCATAATCTATCGGGTTTCGCTGATTCTTAGAGTGCCCGTGCTCCACCGCGATTCCGGTGAGTATCCTATACGTGACGTAAACCGTTCCATCATATACTTTGTCGGGCTCCGGATTTCCTGTGAATATCCAGGGCTGCTTGTCCTCGTTCCTGAGAAGGACACTTCGAAAAATCAGTATTTTCTTCAAAAAAAATGAAACTATTTATCGTAATATTACGATTATTGCATCATGGGGATCACAAAAACGGAAGAGTTTACCAAAGCGCAGAACGAACTGGCAGCTATTAACAAGGCTTTAGGACACCCTGCACGCGTGGCCATTCTGCAATTTCTGATAAAAACAAAGGCTTGTGTCTGTGGTGATATCGTTGACGAGCTTCCCCTGTCGCAATCTACCGTTTCTCAACATCTTAAAGAATTAAGGAACGCCGGTTTGATTAAGGGCGAAATTGAGGGACCTACCGTTTGCTATTGTATCGATCAGAAAACCTGGACTAAGGCGCAAAAGCTTATCAATACCCTGTTTGATGGCCTCGAAACCACGAACAGTTGCTGCTAATATTTTTGACCAATCACATCGCAATATTACGATTAATATGAACTTAAATAAAAAAAATATGAAAACAGAAACACCTCAAAAACTCAAAGAGCTCGTGAAAGAAAAGTATGCCATGATCGCAGAGCAGAGCAAGACTGACAACGAGACAAGCTGTTGCGGGGCTACAGGTTGCGGTACCCTTGACAGTGCTATTATGGCTGATGATTACAGCAACCTTGATGGCTATGTTGCCGATGCAGATCTTGGGCTTGGTTGTGGTTTGCCGACGGAGTTTGCAAAGATAAAGACGGGTGATGTCGTTGTGGATCTTGGTTCAGGTGCAGGTAATGATGCGTTTGTTGCACGATCTGTTGTCGGGGAAACAGGAAGAGTAATCGGAATAGACATCACGGATAGGATGATTGACAAAGCCCGAACGAACGCTGCAAAGCTGAATTTCACAAACGTCGAGTTCCATCAGGGAGACATTGAGAATATGCCGCTTGCCGGTGGCATTGCCGATGTCGTTGTAAGCAACTGTGCGCTGAATCTTGTTCCGGACAAGGTACAGGCGTTTGCCGAAACCTTCCGGATTTTGAAAAATGGAGGCCATTTTAGTGTTTCCGATATAGTACTCGTTGGAGACCTTCCCGATGGATTGCGAAAGTCAGCGGAAATGTACGTCGGCTGTGTAACCGGAGCGATTCAGAAAGAAGAATACCTCGGCATTATTACGACAGCAGGTTTCGTTAACACGATCATTCAAAAAGAAAAACGTATTGTGCTGCCGGATGAGATTCTGAAGGACTATCTAACCGCTGATGAAATTCAGAATCACAAAATCGGTAAGACGGGAATCTTTAGCATCACCGTGTACGCAGAAAAGCCCGATTCATGCTGTGCTCCAGGTTGCTGTAACTAATTCAATCACACCTACAGGAGCCTAACGAGAACAGAAAATATACCTGCTCAAAAAAACTAAAACAACACTCAGAAAAACGGGAAGGATTGTGTCGCGAAACGTAGTAGACCCCCGCACTCTCAACCAACACTTCGATAGGCTTTACGGCATCAATAAATACCTGATGGTGAACAAAATCTATCTCATTCCGGCTTTAGTCAAATATCAAACAAGGTTTTTTGATATACTCCACCTTTTATTTTATTGATCAATTCCCGCAAAAATTCGTAGTGCTTAACATATTGATTCGGAACAAAAATAAATTTAAGATTTTTGCGGCTCAGGAGTTGCGCTTTAAGCTTATCAGAGTCCATCCGCTTTCTGTCGTAATAATGCTCGGCACCATTTATCTCAAATACGATCTGAGGTACTTTACCTAAATAGATGACACCATCAAACTCTCGCTTATTTAAAACTGCATTATTGATCTCCTCCGGAAACAGATCGATTAGCCTTACGTTCCTTTCAAATCGCGTGCCCTGAACCGTACAATAGTGGCTCATTGTTTTGTAGAATTCATCCTCAAATATTGAATTCCGGGAGAACCCAATAGTGAACTTGTTGACTACACTTTTCGAAACCTGCACGGTTCCGTTTTTTTGAACATATTCAATCAGCGCATATAAGTCATCGTCCTTCCTGGATAAACGATCAATGGACTTTTTGTCTGTAACTACTACAAGCTTTTCTTGCGCACGGGTAACACCCACATTAATTAACTGACTATTGTTCTTTACCCAATCGTACGTGCGGGAGCTTGTGTTCCTTGAAATCGACGTTGATATGATGATGGTTTTATTTTCCTGCCCCTGGACTTTATGAATTGTTCCACAGCTTACAGAGGAATCAACTTCACCATTCTCTTTTGCTACCTGTAGGTAATGATTTAAAACATCTTCCTGGTTTCTGAATGGTGTGATAATAAAAACATCGGATAGCTTGTTGTCTCTTATGTAGTTGACAACTTCCTGTGCCTCTTCCAGGGTAGAGTTCTTCAATTTATGGTTGACATTATTCACATCGATCAGTAGCACCTCACCGACGTTGCGCAGCATCGAAAGATTCAATTTGTTCTCATAAAACCGCATGTTTGAATAATTGATAATCTTTTTACCACAGCGATAATGATAGCTCAGCAAGATATCCCGGGATATATTGTCTATTCTCCTATAGGTAGAAAGAATTGAATTCTGGTAGTAGTTATAGGGCTCACTAACAACGAACTGGTTCATCAATTCCCTATTTCTGGCTTCTTCAAACAGAACAATCGGTTTTAGTTGGTTGGTATCACCAATTAACGCCATGTTTTTACACTTCGAAATTGGGATAAGGCTGGTGGCTATATCGCACTGACCGGCTTCGTCGATAGCCAGCAAATCAAACTTATACTTTCTCCCCAGTTTGCGACTGGATAAATTGGTAGTCAGGACAACGGGGAATACCCTTGTGAATTTCTCCAGATTCGCATCGTAAGAAAGCCACTTATTAAATTCCTTTATTTGGCTAGCCTCATCTTTAAGTTCCAGGATCTCAATAAGCTCCTTGAAATCCTTGGTTCTTAAGCGCTTAACACACCGTAATGAATCAAAATAAAAAAACTGAAGCAGTTGGTGATTTCCCTCTATTACTTCATAGATGTTATTCAAATCATTGTTGTTGGTTTCCGGTATTTGAGCAAGCCTTTTTTCCAGTATCTTCTTTTCCTTTTCCAGCAGGTAGTTACTTCCTTTCACCAATAATCTGTTTACAAATTCGATGTTTTGAGTCAAGTCTAACCTGTCCTCGTAGTGCTTCAGCTTTGCCAGTAATAACTTGTTATTCTCCTTTGACTTTTTCTTTAAGTTAAACAGCAGTTCTTCCTTTGGTACATCTTTCGTTTGAAACGCATACAACGCCTTGATTTGTTTTAATGCTTGAGCGACGTATTTATTGTTACCCAGTCTGATTACGGGAAGCAGAATATTTTTATCGCGATACTTCCCTAAGTACAATTTATCTTTGATCCCATCTACGGGCACATTGTTATTGGATGAAATCAACAACGTCTTTCTATTGGTGAGACAATTCACAATAATATTGAGAAGCGTTTTTGTTTTGCCCGTGCCGGGTGGGCCTTGTACGTAGGTGATCGGGTATTTTAATGCATTGTAAACAGTGCGAAGCTGATCGATATTCACATGCTTGTCGTACAGCACGATATGTGGCTCAGTTCTATTCTTTCTGTCGAGCAACGACAGGTTTTGAAAAAAAGTCTTTATTGGAATTTGTATATCATTGTCCTGGTGATCAGAATTGATATTGTCATAAATCCCGGCAATATCGATTTGCCTGTAGCCTAGAACAACTATCTCAGGCCGTGTGTTGGGTAGTTCGCCTGTTTTAAAACTGTCTCGGAGCAGCTCAATGGTTTCAGCTTTATTCTTGGCATACAATGCTTCAAAATCAGCCCGACTTAAATTCGTGTAATATGACAACGAGTGTCTGATTCCTCGAATGTAGAAGCTCGGATTGAATTGCGTTTCACTCCCCAAGTACAAGGTTCTACGAACAGGATCAAACGTCAGCTTTCTGAATGCAACTACAAATTTGCCTCTTGACACCAGGTCGATTGAGAACTCGCTCAGGGCCAATTCATAGTCATCGAATGATTTATAGTCATTACGGTAGATCTCCCTGATGATCTGCTTTTGTTGTTCATCTGTTAATGAATACGGAGTTTTCGTCACCAATTTCGGCAAATCCAAGCCTTCAATTAAATGGGCTTTGTGCAGAAAAGGATCTCTGTTGGCCCTGTAACACTCCAGGCAATAATTCAGAATATTGTTATCATATCGATAGAAATCATATATCTGCAGACTTTCGTCATACTCAAGCTTTGTTATGAGCTTTTCTGGCACTTCATAGTACGAGAATTTCAGAATTTCAGCGGACTGGATTTCCGACATAAATATTTTTCCATCCCGAATAGGATTGTCTTTGGTAACGTTGAACATGTTCACTCGTAATTCACCCTGATCATTAATATCATGGATGCTTATCCAAAATGGCGTGATATCTCCACTTCTATTTTTGTAGGTAATGTCCAGGTATTTCCCTTCCCGTATGGCTTTTCCAATAAGGATGGTAATTCTTTTGTCAATCATCAGTACTCAGCTAAGATGTAAGAGCAAGGCTGTTCTAAATACAACCAACTTCAATTTATAAATTTGAATGAACGTATCTTGAATTGTATCATTTATATCAATACTTCGCTTCAGTGCCTGGCGATTATTTGTAAAACCGCGAAGATTTCTAATATCTTTTTTCAGATAAAATCTTCAACTTCCCCTCCTTCGGCTCCTTAAAAGCATCGCATCTAATCAAGTACTTCTCCATCTCATCAATGCTTTCACCATACAAAGCCGAGCTGAACTCATAGGCACGCAGAAGCATCCTCACATAGGCATCAGCAACTCGTTGGCGTGTTAATTTTCTCAACGCTCCCATATAATCCTCTCGATAGACTGTTGGTACAATGATCTTCGACAAACCTTTAGCAGACAACTCTGCATTCATCATCACACGGGCAATTCTTCCGTTGCCATCAAGAAAAGGATGGACTTCGCTAACAAGGAACATCATGTAGACAGCTTTAGCAAATGGCTCTTGCAATAAGGAATACCATTCAAATCCCTTCTTCAATGTTCCAACCACAAGCTGCTTGTCAACAAATTCGGTGTTGCCTGCCCTGTTGTTTTTGTCTTTAAATTCGCCAGGTTTCTTACTGATTCTCGATTGAAGAAGAATCGCATGTCTCCCTCTCACTATATCTAGAAACTCATTTGTATTCGTAGGGCAGATAGCCATTTCCTTTTTGTCCGACACAATGCGGTATGTACCTAATATGTCATGCGAATCTTCATCTCGTGCAGGAAGAGGTGTTTCAGTCTCAATGATTTCCTTAGCCTCCTCGACAGTGAATTCAGTTCCTTCTATAAAATTCGAGAAGTAGCCCTCGAAGAAAGCAAAGGTCTTGTACGATTTAATCGTCGTATTCCTATCCGGATGACGGGGAAATATTTTTCCAGCTAACTCTTCGTACAGGATTTCGAATAACTTGATTCTATCCGGATCCAGTGGTTCACCAAGTGATCGCGCAATTGCTGCCGGTGTAGTTAAGTTTTTTGACTTGCCGGTAGAAAGTAGATCGCTGATAAGGTCATTCAATTTTTTGAACTCATCCTGCATCCCCAACGATTTGGAAATTTTTCTGGCTTTGTCACGTAATTCATTAAGACCGCTCTCGCCCCTGGTCCTGATAATCGCTTCAAGGCGTTCTTCAATTTGAGAACCAGTCAGAGTTTTTGATTCCGCTGCTTTGCGCCTGGTCTCCTGAAGGTTTTCGAGAAATGCCCTGGCCTCCTGTGACGCATGGAGGTTTCCAAAGAAAACATTATCGCCTTCGATTTTTGAAGGTCCTTGCAAAAGTTGAATTGTCAACCCGGGAAGCTGGACTTTTTCAGTATAGGTGTAAGTTAGAAAAACATGTCCATTCGACGTTGGCACGAATTCAAGTGCGCTTCGGTGACTAAGCAAGGCCTGCGGATACAATGCTGACAGAATGTGGAACCAGTTTCGTTTGATGATCGCTGCCGGTTCGTCTGCGTAATTTGAGGTGTATATTCTGGGCGCAATTTTTCTGATCTGCCCTTCTTTTAATAGAGCAGTTATCCTCCTGGATTCAGCTTTATCCGAAGAAGCAAACACAATCTCCTGAACCTTTGAGGCGGCAATTTTTCCCATTAATTCATCGCTTTCAGACAAAATTGGGTAAAATTTCCGACTAAAATGACGTTTTTGGGTAAAATATCCGACTAATTATAAGAATACGTGCAAAATTTCCGATTAAGTCATCAGAAAGTGGCGAAATTCCAATTTAGGTAATTGGCTCCCCAATGTCACAATATAGCACCTGAGAAAGGCTAACCCTCACAAACTGCGGCCTAAAAGGCGTCATTTGTCACAGATCCGCTTGAAGCAAAGTCCCACGTCATTAAGTTAAATTTGCGCCTGGGTTTGCAGCTATGAACGACACTCGGCATCTTTTATCAACCAAGGCAAATAAAAAGCGCCTCTTGGAAGGCATCGCCCAGGACAGGAAAACTTCTCAGGAGGCCGGAACAAAAGTAAGGGAGAAACTTGACAGGCCTGGCAAGAAATAAATTTGTAAAATATTGAAAGCTCGCAGCCTTGTCGTTAAAACGTGCCCTTGAATTGCGTCGGGCTCGCGTTGCAAAAGTCATCATAGGCGCCATTTGCAATAAATAGTCTAGGATCCGCCTTCAGGTTAAATACCCTATATAGAAAGGAGTTCGACCTGTTCCTCCGCGAGAAATCATGCTCCAGCGCCGAAAAATAAAACGGTGCCTCTGAAAGCTTCCCTTAGTTAGTAGCATTCAAAACTATAGAATTCCAATCATAATCA
>CAZBNP010000003.1:0-254699 GCA_964493505.1 uncultured Roseivirgaceae bacterium | reverse complement strand
AAAGCCACGACTACGGCTGCCTGCGCGAATGCCAACGCTGTAGCTTCGTCTGGCAAGCCACAATTACGGCGGCCTGCGCGAATGCCAACGCTGTAGCTTCGCCTGGCAAGCCACAACTACGGCTGCCTGCGCGAATGCCAACGCTGTAGCCTCGTCTGGCAAGCCCTGCGTCGCGGACCTAGTCAGGCGGAGAGGGGGGGATTCGAACCCCCGGTACGATTTGACCCGTACGACAGTTTAGCAAACTGCTGGTTTAAGCCACTCACCCACCTCTCCTATTTTGCGGGATTCAATCAGTCCCTTTTAAGGAAGTGCAAATATAAGCCTTGTAGACAATCCGCCTAAAAAATTGATCTAAATTCAGGCATGTTTATCATTAGCGAAGCCTCGGTCAAAGATATACCCGAAATCATCGCGATCGCTCATCAAACGTGGTGGTCTACCTATGCCGACATCCTCTCGGAGCAACAGATCCGTTATATGCTCAATACTATTTACGATCCAGGAAAAATCTCCGCCAGGATCCTGAACGGCGAAGAAATCTACCTCGTCGTGCACAACAATTCGGTATGCCAGGGATTCGCTTCCTACGGATTGCACTCCGACGATCCCGGCACTTTCAAGATCCACAAGCTGTACGTCCTGCCGCAAAAACAAAACGCCGGATACGGTCGTTCGCTGATCCAGGAGATCGTCCGACGCCTGAAACAGGAGAATGTGCCGTTTGTCGATCTGAATGTGAACCGGCACAACCCCGCGGCTGCATTCTATACGAAAGTGGGATTTCAGATTACCCGCGAAGAAGATACTCCCATCGGGCCTTACTGGATGAATGACTACGTAATGCGGCTGGAACTCACTTAGTTTAGTGCCCGGCGACCGGAACTTGGAACCCTTACCTCCCCCAATATACCTTCAAATTCTTCGTAGCTCTTCCCGCCGCAATAATATCCACTTTACCATCGCCGTTGAGGTCAGCGACTTGCAAATCCTCGCACGCCATACCGTTTTCATCCACCCACTGACTTTCCCATGCGGCCGCATGCCGAAAAAAAACCTTGACACCTACTTTACCATCCTTGTCCGGATTCCTCCACCCGACGACAATCAGTTTCTCCCCACTACCGGGATCTGCTATAGCAAGTCCATGGCCTTGGTGAAGTCCAGCGGCCAATACCGTTCTTTCGTAGGTACCTCCCGGCCCTTTCGAATAAATAGTCAGCTCGTTGCCGTGCATGGGTTCAATGCCTGCGATCATACCACCGCCCTTCTCAACACGTACTTCACCAAAACTACGGCCTTCGACGATCCACGGACCAGCTTTTGACGGAGACCACCCCCCGCCACTGTAAACGAATGCTCTGATCCCTTCCTTGCCGCCGACGTACACCACCTCGTGGTCGCCTTCAGTCACAACATCCAGGTTGTGTGTCAAATGCATGCTCTCGTCCATCAGCAACAGTTTCCACTCTTGAGTTTCAGGATCCTTTGACGGCACTTCATAAGCAAAGACTTTCACTCCCTGGCCCTCGCCATCCTTATTACCGCGTCCGTGCAGCGGTAAAACGACCAGATGGAACTTGTCGCCAGCTTTCACCCATCTCATCCGGTGAGTCACCGGTTCGTGATGAAGTCTGACGGGCTTCCATAGCTTTGTTGGATCGGCAGGGCGGACAAGGTAAAACACCGCTCCTGATCTTACAGTGTCGGAGGTCTCCGACGGTCTCCATTGTGCCCCAACCGCCACCTCCACCTGTCCGTCGCCATCGATATCGCGCGCAGCGATGCATACGTTGTCGGATTCGGTGAGGTTGTCTGCCATCACGAAGCGTTTCCAATCACCGTTGCGATACCAGACAATTTGATTTTTGTCCGCCAGGAGGATATCTGGCTTCTTGTCACCATCTACGTCGCCGATCGCGAGCCCATAGCCGATAGACACTTTGTCGTCGATCAATTGCTCTTGAAACGCAGGCTGCGATTGTGACGATCCCCCGGTCAGAATTTGGAGTATGAATGAAAGGAGTATGAAACCGGTCATGTCGGATGGTTTGAACGCTGAAGATAGTTCTTCCAAATGGCAAATTGCAAGCAGCAAACGGCAAGTCGACCTTCGAATATCCGACTTCGACATCCTCAACCCGGCATCCGGAGACTGAAACCGGGGAAACCGGCACCTCTCAACCCGGAATTCTCACCAAAAACGTGGTTCCCGAACCCAGGCTGGATTCGACTTGAATCGATCCGTCAATCTTGCCCAGCGCTTCCTTCACGATGTAAAGACCCAGGCCTGAGCCCTGCGACTTCTCGGAAGCGCGGAAGAACATCTGAAAGATATTCTCGAGGTAGACCTGATCGATACCGAGTCCGTTGTCTTTGACGACAATCACTTTTACGCCATCACGATCGGTAGCTTCGATGCGGATATAAGGTTTGCTTTTGGTATCGTCGCGGTACTTCAGCGCATTGTCGATCAGGTTCGACAGCACGATCTTCAACCTCGTGCCGTCGGTATTCAGAACCAGATCTTCCGTCACCAGGTTTTCAATGTCGACATCCGGGTTGCCCACTGAAAAAGCGAGGGCTTCCGTTACTTCATCAACGGTTTGCCGCAGATTCACCGGTTGTTTCCGGATATCCATGCGAGCATTCCGGGAATAGGAGATAATCTCTTTGATAAAATCCTCAAGGTCGTTGATCTTCCCTTTCATCATGTCGAGGTAGCGGTCTACGGACGCATGGTCCAGCTTGGCCACTTCGATAAGTCCAAGCAGCGAGCTCAGGGGTGCCCGGAGGTCGTGCGATGCGCTGTACACAAAGCGATCTAATTCGGCGTTCGCCTTTTGCAGCTGGTCATTCTTATGGAGGACCGATTTCTGGGAATGGTAGTGCAGATCCATCATAAAATAGAGGATGGCGATACTGCAGATGAGTGTAACCAGGAAGTTGATGGTATAGCTGAACCGGAGGTACTCCCTCGAGTACGCGCGTTCCTCAATAAATCCAAAGTCGACCCAGTAGGCGACGAGGAATAATACGACCGACAGTGAGATAAAACCGAACGCAAGGGAAAGGTGCCTGAAGCCCAACAGGGCAAATGCCATGATACCGCACACGACGAAGAGCATGAATGTTCCACTCCCGAACGGGTCGGCGACGGAGAAGTAGAATATAAAGAAGTTGATCGCGCCGAGGAAGAGTATGGTAGCCGACCGGTATCGTTGAGACCTGTTGAGAACGATGACGACAAGCGCCATTAAGGCAATTGCGACGTAGTAGGGTTCGTTGCCGCTGACGCCGTGATACAGGTCGACAACGATGTAGCCGAGCGCTACTACCAAGGTGACGATCGCCAACTGGCAACGCAGTATAGCTTTGCGGTAATCCACCCTGGCGGGGATGAATACATTGCTTCCCAACACAATATCCCTGAAACTCATTGCCGCAAGATATAAGGCGGCTTTATATCCGCTAGATCGCCTGAACAGTTTTCATGTAGTATGTAAGAAATGTCGGTAGAAAGAATATTTAATGGTCGTATCTTTGCGGCTTATTTCCAACTATCTATGATTTCAGTAAACAACTTATCCCTTCAATTTGGTAAGCGCGTACTTTTTGACCGGGTGAACATGAAGTTCACCGCCGGCAACTGTTATGGTGTGATTGGGGCCAATGGCGCGGGTAAATCCACGTTTCTTAAGATACTGGCCGGCGATATTGACCCGACAGCCGGCCACGTCAGCCTCGAACCGGGGAAGCGAATGGCCGTTTTGCGACAGAACCACTACGAGTTTGACGAGGTAAGCGTCATCGATACCGTGATGATGGGACATAGCAAACTCTGGAGTATCATGCAGGAAAAAGACGCTCTTTACGAAAAACCTGACTTCTCCGAAGCGGATGGGATCAAGGCTTCTGAGTTGGAAGCGGAGTTTGCTGAGATGAACGGATGGAACGCGCAGTCGGACGCTGCCTCGCTGCTGAGCGGTCTGGGTATTACCGAAGATGACCACTTCAGCCTGATGAAGGAGCTTAACGGTAGTCAGAAAGTACGGGTATTGCTTGCGCAGGCTATCTATGGCAACCCCGATATTCTGATCCTCGACGAGCCGACCAACGACCTCGATATTCATACTATCTCGTGGCTGGAAGATTTCCTGCTCGAGTTTAAGAATACGGTGATTGTCGTGTCACACGACAGACACTTTCTCGATATGGTCTGTACGCACGTGGTCGATATCGACTTCAATGCGATACGGCTGTTTACCGGAAACTATTCTTTCTGGTATCAATCCAGTCAGCTGGCGTTGTCCCAGCGTTCGTCGGCAAACAAGAAGGCAGAGGAGAAGAAAAAGGAATTGCAGGAATTCATCGCCCGCTTTAGCGCGAACGCGTCAAAATCACGCCAGGCGACCAGTCGGCGCAAGCTGTTGGAGAAGATCAACCTCGACGATATACAGCCCTCTACGCGGCGTTATCCGGCCATCATCTTCCAGCAAAAGCGCCCGGCAGGAGACCAGACGCTGCAGATCGAAAACCTTGGATACACCGAAAACGGTGTCCCATACTTCGACGGAATCGACGTGTATGTCAACAAGGGTGACAAGATCGCTTTTCTCAGCAAAGACAGTCTTGCACTTACATCCTTCTTCCATATTCTGGCCGGTGAACTGGAGCCTACCACGGGGAAATTCACCTTCGGGCAGACGATTACCTGGGCGTATCTTCCGTCGAACAACGAGAAATACTTCCAGTCTGACGACAATCTCATAGACTGGCTGCGGCAATTCGCGGAAGACGAGAACAAGGATGAAGTTTATATTCGCGGATTTCTGGGCAAAATGCTTTTTTCGGGTGAAGAGGTGTTCAAGAAATGTAGTGTACTCTCCGGGGGTGAGAAGGTGCGCTGTATGATCTCGCGTATGATGCTTGCAGGAGCGAATCTGCTCATCCTGGACGAACCTACCAACCACCTGGACCTTGAGTCGATCACGGCATTCAACAATGCGCTCAAAGAATTTCCCGGTGCTGTTTTGTTCACTTCACACGACCACGAGTTTACCCAGACCGTCGCCAATCGTATCATTGAGATCACTCCAAATGGATTCATCGACCGCTTAATGACGTACGATGAGTATATCGAAAATGAAACAGTGGCAGGTCAGAAGGAGGCACTCTACGCCTGATAGACGAATTTTTTTCGCACTCTATGCACAACAAAGCTAACGGTTAGTTAAATTGGGGGATAGAACTTTAATTCCAGGCACAACACCCATCGGATTTAAACCTTAAAACAAAAGTTAGCTATGGCAAAAAAAGCAAAGAAAGCCGCAAAAAAGTCAGCTAAGAAAGCAGGCAAAAAAGCGGCAAAAAGAGGAGTAAAAAAAGCCTCCCGGAAGGCCGCAAAGAAAGCACCCAAAAAAGGCGCGAAGAAATCAGCTAAGAAAGCCGTGAAGCGAGCGGCAAAGAAAGCTGTGAAGAAGAAGTCGGCAAAGAAAGTCGCGAAGAAAACAGCCAGGAAGAAAGCTGTGAAGAAGACAGCGAAGAAAGCCGGGAAGAAGGCTGCCAAAAAAACGGCGAAGAAATCGGCCGGGAAGGCGACGAAAAAGGTTGCAAAAAAATCAGCGCCTAAGAGATCAGCGCCCAGAAAAGTAGTAAAACGAAAACCCGCTCCTAAGAAACCCGCAAGCATCCCGAGTCCTGTTGTGCCACCTGTCGCGGAGGTTCCGAAACCCGACATTACACAATCTTCACTTTTCGGAAGGGAACCGGAAACGCCATCGCCGAAACCTTCTACCGCCTTCGATTATCCCAGTATCTCGCGTGATTCAGAAGACTCCGATGATTCAGACGATTCAAATGATTCAAGCCGCGACGAGCGTGACGAAGACACTCCATCGGGGTCACCATCTCCGTTTGGATTCAACTGAGAAACAAAAAGAGGCTGCCTTTTCAGACAGCCTCTTTTGTTTTAGATTATTCCGCTATCAATGCATCAAGACTCCCCTGTATTTCTTAGGGTCTTTCAGTACCGTAGCAACGCCCTTTGAGACCGAGGCCAGCGGATTGTCGTCTATGTGAACGGGAAGTCTGAAACGTCGTTGAAAGCGTTCCTGAAGGCCACGCAGTAGTGCGTTCCCGCCTGTTACGTTGAGACCCTTCCCATAAATATCGGCTGCCAGCTCGGGAGGACAAGTCTCCAGGGTTTGGATAATACCAAGTTCTATGGCACTGATCGACTTCTCCAGCACGCTGGCAATCTCGCGGTGATCAACGGTACGGGTAACAGGCAGCCCCCTCAGCAACTCCTTGCCCTTTACCGCCATCGGCGGCGGCGGGTCTTCGAGATCCTGTATGACAGCCCCTACCTTTATCTTCACCTGCTCAGCGGTCTTAATGCCGATCTCCACGTTGTATTCCTTCCGGAAGTAATGCCGGATAGTTTCGTCCATCGAGTCGCCTGCAACTTTTACTGACTGAAAGCCAGCAATACCGGAGAGGGATATCACGACGATCTCGGTGATTCCTCCGCCAATATCGATCACGAGTTTTCCTTCCGGCTCCTGGATGTCCAGTCCCATTCCCAGTGCAGCGGCAATTGGCTCGAAAATAAGG
The DNA here is from genome assembly GCA_964493505.1 of uncultured Roseivirgaceae bacterium. Taxonomy (GTDB): domain Bacteria; phylum Bacteroidota; class Bacteroidia; order Cytophagales; family Cyclobacteriaceae; genus Chryseosolibacter. Next base: position 248,084 of record CAZBNP010000003.1, on the reverse strand, counting down.
CCGGTATTTCGCGCGTTAAGGCTTTCGAGCGCGTTCAGCAGCGCGCGGCGCTCGACATGGGTGGTTGAGTATGGTACCCCGGAGATCACATCCCCATAGCCGTTGAGCAGCGACTTTTCCGAGTAGGCAATGCGCATCAGCGCCTGTAGCATCTTAGCGGCTGAATCATAATCAGCAATCACGCCTCCTCTCAGCGGCTTGACCGGCCGGTACTCTTTATGGGTTTTCTCAAACATCTCGTAGGCCTGTGTACCAACGGCCCTGACTTCAACACGATTGGAATCGAGCACAATATAGGACGGCTGATCTACCAGCAGCTTGTCGGCATCTCTGACGAGCGTATTGGTATTACCAAAATCAATGGCAAAACTCTTTTTGCGAATAAAATCAAATCTTACCATGCCTTGTGTTGAGAGCTGCCAGTTCAAAGTTTTTCGGGTTCAAAATTTCGGGTTTCGGGTTCGGAGGATAGGAATTATGAGTTCCCACATTGCCATTTGCCTATTATTGCCATTTGTATCAGTTCCCACATTGTCAACTGTCAACTTTGCCAACTGTCAACTCTCAACCAGTTCCCCCTTTGCCTTTTGTTCCTGGTTAAAACCCGGGATTACCCTGAATAACTCAGCGCCGACCCTGCAAGTTCCACAAAGCTAATAACAGTATGGCTACAAATTGAAAGAAAAAAATACGTGGCTGACAATCCGGTTAATATTGTCAGCGGCGGTCAAACCCGATTTTTTTCCTAGATTTGGCGCCGGTAGTGTGTCCACTGTAACCTGCCGCACAGGCCCCTCGCCGAATCCAAACATAATTTTAAACCCCATGAACAACCGCAGACTTTTGCCTTTGATTATTATTGGTGTCATAGTCCTTTTTATCCTGATGGGCCTTTCTTCCAGCATTTTCTATAACGTCAACGCGACCCAACGCGCCGTAGTGTTTTACAAGTTCGGTGCGGGCCTTGTCAAAGACGAGGTCAAGATGCCGGGAATAAACGTCAAGGCACCCTGGAACGATGCGTTCATCTACGATGTCCAGGAAAGGTCGGAGGGCGAAAATATGGAGGTCCTCGACAAAAACGGGCTCTCCATTCACGTAGAGATCACCGTGCGCTTTAAGCCCATTGCCGACAAAATCGGATACATCTACGAAAAATTCAACATGAATTACGTCGACGTGCTCGTCATCCCCGAAGTACGCTCCACCGTTCGCCAGGTAATGGGCAGGTTTACGGCCGAGGAGATATACTCTACCAAACGCGCAGAAGTAGAGGAAACTATCAAGACCGAAGCGGAAGCTACTCTTCATTCCAACAATGTGACGATGGTAGCGCTGCTGATCCGCTCTATTACACTGCCGGACCAGATCCGCGTCGCCATTGAAAATAAACTCCAGCAACAACAGGAGGCCCTCGCCTACCAGTTCAGGCTGGACAAGGAGCGCAGCGAGGCCGAGCGCAAGCGTATCGCCGCCGAGGGTGAATCGCGCGCCAACAACATCATTAACAACAGCCTGACGAACAATCTGCTGAAGATGCGCGGCATTGAGGCAACGTTGGAACTGTCGAAATCGCCAAACTCGAAGATAATCGTTATCGGCTCCGGCGACGATGGCCTGCCCCTCATACTGGGAAATAACTGATTTGGTCATCGGACTGGACGTTGAACCAAAAAACATCTCCGTCAGGACTTTGGCATTTGCCGTGCAGCGCTTAGTTTTGGCAGCGGGACTTTGTGGCCTGACGACGCCGGACGCGCCGGTCTATCAAAGGCTTAGTTACTAGTAAAACAATATTGACATGTCGAAAACAGCAGAATTGATTATTGATGGCAAATCGTATACCTTTCCAATAGTTGTTGGCACCGAAGGAGAAGTTGCAATAGATGTCAGCGACCTCCTCGATAAGGCTAAGGTGATTACGCTCGACCCTGGTTTCAAGAACACGGGGTCAACAAAAAGCGCCATAACCTTCCTGGACGGTGGCAACGGCATTCTGCGATACCGGGGGTATTCTATCGAAGACCTCGCTGAGAAATCCAGCTTCATAGAAGTAGCCTACCTGCTGATTTTCGGGGAATTACCCACCCGGGAGGAACTCAACACCTTCAAGCACGATATCAGAACGCATACGCTGGTACACGAAGACACTAAAAAGATACTGGATGGCTTCCCGTCGTCCGCCCACCCAATGGGGGTTGTTGCGTCGCTCTTCTGCTCACAGACGGCGTTCTATCCTGAATCGCTCGATCCTAACCGCTCCAATGAGCTCATCTATCTGAGTATTATCCGCGCACTCGCAAAAATGCCGACGTTCGCGGCCTGGGCCTATAAAAACGCGGTGGGCCACCCCGTAAATTACCCCGACAACCGCCTTACCTACTGTGAGCGGTTCCTGAAGATGATGTTCAGCCTCCCGGCAGAAGAATATGACGTTGACCCGGTCGTTGCCGAAGCGCTGGATAAACTCCTGATCCTTCACGCCGACCACGAACAAAACTGTTCGACCTCAACCGTGCGTATCGTCGGATCGTCACGGGCGAGTATCTACTCGTCCATCTCCGCGGGTATCAACGCCCTCTGGGGACCGCTCCACGGCGGCGCTAACCAGGAAGTGATCCTGATGCTTGAAAATATTCGACAGGATGGTGGCGATACAGATAAGTGGATAGCCAAAGCAAAAGACAAGAACAGCGGGTTCCGCCTGATGGGCTTCGGCCACCGCGTCTACAAGAACTTTGACCCACGCGCAAAAATCATCAAGAAAGCTGCGGACGATGTGCTCAAGAAACTGGGTATCAATGACCCGGTACTCGAGATCGCGCTGAAGCTCGAAGAGGCGGCTTTGAAAGATCCTTACTTCGTTGAACGCAAGCTTTATCCTAACGTCGATTTCTACTCGGGTATCATTTACCGCGCACTTGGAATTCCCGTCGAAATGTTTACCGTCATGTTTGCTATGGGACGCCTCCCGGGATGGATCGCCCAATGGAAAGAGATGCGCGAGACAAAGGAACCCATCGGTCGCCCGAGACAACTCTACACAGGAGAGAAACTCAGACCATACGTTGAAATCGGTAGTCGGTGAGCCGGTCGCAGTAAATTAGTGAACCTCTATTATCAACCTGGTATATCACACGGTGTAACGCATCTCGACGCTGACGAGTCGAAACATTGCGTGAGGGTGCTCCGAAAGAAATCCGGCGACACAGTCACGGTAACTGACGGACTCGGATTCTACTACGATGTAGTGATCACACAGGCAGACGCCCGTCAGTGCCATTTTGAAATCCAAAAAAAAACAGCGGAGCGGAAGCGGCCCTTTTCGATCCATATCGCCATCTCCCCTACCAAGAATCCCGATCGCATTGAATGGTTTGTCGAGAAAGCTACTGAACTAGGCATCGATAAAATAACGCTGATAAACTGTGCCAACACCGAGCGCAGCCATATCAAAACCGAACGTCTCCGGAAGATCGCGATCAGCGCAATGAAACAATCGCTGAAGGCTACGTTGCCGGCGATTTCGGAAGGACTGCTGTCTTTCGGCGAGGTCGTAACCACCCGCGACGAAGAGCACCGCTGCATCGCACACGTGGATGATACCAACCCCCTTCATCTCCGTGACGCCGTAGCGCGCGGCACCTCGTGCTGTGTGCTGATCGGCCCGGAAGGTGACTTTTCTCCCGACGAACTACAGAGCGCCAGCCGGCATAATTTCAGGAAAGTAAGCCTGGGGCCATCACGCCTCCGAACGGAGACCGCCGGGGTCGCCGCGTGTTGTGTGCTGAATGTCGTGAATCAGTAGCCGGGTCGGTCGAGGCAGGATGAGAACTTGTTGGCCAGTATTTGTATCTTTCCGCTGACATAAGATTCGCCAATGATATTAAACTACATCTGGGTCGGGCTCTTTCTGGTAGCCTTCGTTGTCGCGCTGATAAAATTCATATTCTTCAATGACCTGCAGATCTTCCCCGCACTGCTTCAATCAACCTTCGACAATGCCAAAGTCGGACTTGAGATCTCGATAGGACTGGCGGGTGTGATGTCGCTGTGGCTCGGGCTGATGAAGATCGGTGAACGCGGGGGCATGGTTCCAATCCTGTCGCGAATCGTTGGTCCGTTCTTCTCCAGGCTGTTTCCTTCCATACCCAGAAACCACCCTGCCACCGGCTCCATTATCATGAACTTCAGCGCCAATATCCTGGGGCTCGACAATGCCGCGACGCCGCTGGGATTAAAGGCGATGAACGAATTACAGGAGATCAATACCGATAAGGATACAGCGTCGGATGCTCAGATTATGTTTCTTGTACTAAATGCTTCCGGATTGACGATCATCCCGATCGCGATTATGGCAGACAGAGCCATGCTGGGCTCAACCAATCCGACGAGCATCTTTATCCCGACACTGGTCGCTACTTTCTTCTCCACATTTATCGGTCTCTTGTATGTGTGCCTCCGGCAGCGGATAAAACTTTTTGATCCCGTTCTAATGGGGTTCATCGTAGGGATGACCAGCCTGGTGATGCTGGTAATATGGTATTTCTCCAGCCTGACGCAGGAACAGGTTCAATTGCAGTCGTCGATCCTCACCGCCGTCATCATCTTCTCAATCATCGTTTCCTTTATTCTGCTCGGCTTGAAAAACAAGGTACCGATCTTCGAGGCATTTGTCGATGGCGCAAAGGAAGGATTCGGTATTTCAATCAAGATCATTCCCTATCTCGTCGGTTTGCTTGTCGCTATTGGTTTGTTCCGGACATCGGGCGCGCTGACGTACATCGAAGATGCGATAGCCTGGGGGTTGACAGCCGTTGGCGTCAACGCCGAATTCGTCCCCGCCCTGCCGGTAGGATTACTCAAGCCGCTAAGCGGACAGGGCGCGCGCTCCATGATGATTGAAGTGGCGCAGACACACGGCGTAGATTCGTTTGTAGGTCAGGTAGCAGCTGTCTTCCGCGGTTGTGCCGAGACAACGCTGTACCTGACAGCGCTCTATTTCGGATCCGTCCAGGTTCGCAAGACCCGATACGCCGTCACTGGCGGACTAATCGCCGACGCCGCCGGCATCGTGGGAGGTATTTTTGCCGGGTACCTTTTTTTCTATTAGGAAGTTTGGGGTTCCGAGTTCGGAATGACATAGGAATTATCAGTTCCCACATTGCCCTTTGCCGTTTGCCCTTTGCCCTTTGCTTTCAACCAGTTCCTCCTACTGACTACTAACTTTCCCGTTTTTGTCGACAATCAACTCTTGCTCCCCGTTACTGATGATAACCTCGTCGGTTCGGGCGATGAGTTCAGTTGGGACGAAGGCCAGGGAATAGTCTGCTTTCCAGGCGAGGCCGTCGGCGCGGTAGATCTTCGCTAGTGTAGCGGGGACCTTGCTCTTAACCGGGATCCCGGAATAAATCAGGACATAAAATATCTGGTCGGAGGGATCGGAGTAGGTGATCGCATGCGCGGCAGAAACTTCTTTCGCCTTGAAGGCGACCTTATCGACCGGGAAATGTGCCTTCATTCCCGAAATGCGCGATGACTCGATCATATAGAAGTAAGCCTTCAGCTGCGTGGAGTCTTTCAATGACAAGCCCACGGTAAATCTCTCAGGCGCGGTAGCGAGCACAGCGTAGTCGGCTGCGGCATCAGGCAAAAGCGGAATCGAGTCCGCACCGTCGATAACGTAATTAAGTCCCTCCATGTATTGATTGAGCAATGCCGATCTTTCAGCGTATTCGCGCCTTCCGTAATCGCGCTCACTGCTAATGAAGCTTTTCAAAACCGTTCCGCTGCTGTAGGTCGCGCTGACAAAATCCTGGTAGTCCAGTACTTTCTGCGCGAGTTTGCCATCCGGCAGTAGTGCAGCGATGCTGTCGATTTGTTTCAACAGCGACAACTCCTGATTCAGCAATCTGATCTGGAAATGCAGGTCGGCCGAGTCGCGCAAGGGCTCGTGTTCCAGCATAACCGACTTGTATTCCAGGTCGGTGGTTTTGAGTCCGAATACCAACGCCGGCAGTGGCTCCGCATCATGCTTCTTCAATTGGTCGTATAAAAGCTTGTCAACAAGTTTGGTGAGATCACTGCGAACCGAGACCGACTCGGTATCGAGCTTCTCCCGAAGCTTGTTGATCTCCATATCATACGATACAAGGTGCGACCGCATGGGCACGATCTCTTCTTCGATGATCTTACGTGTCTCGTCGGCGAACTTACGGTAGTTCCAGACCTTCACCTCATCAGCGAAGAAGTCCGCACCGTTACTTCCGTCACTCTTGAAGTCGCTGATTTCCGAGACTTTCAGCTCCTGATCGTAGCCCGTCTTTCCCAACGCCGCCGCCGTAGACTTATACTGCCCGAACTCCTTGACAGAAGATTCGAAATTCGATGAAAGTGAGATGAGGTTTTCCACTGTCTCCGTCGTAGCGCGGAGGCAGAGTTGCTTCAGCGACGGATAATCTTCCTGAAGCGAACGATAACTGGCATTCGCGAGCCGATAGCTGCTGTCTGCAAGCTGAAAATGGTTCTTCGACAGCCTGAGTTGTTCAGCGCGTTTCTTCGCGGCCTGGATTTTCTTCTCGATATCGAACTGAATGTCCGACAGCTTTATTCCGAACTCACCCGTTCTGAGATCGCGGCGATTGTAGTTCTGGTAGTATTCTTTGTTTCGTTTTACTTCACGTTCATTAATCGTCTTATAGGCTCTGTCGTAGAAGAGGATTGCCGAATCGAGATAGCTGATCGTAAGCGCAGTCTGCTTCAGCACATCGTTGTGCGCTGCCTTCTCCTCGTATATGATTGCCATAAACAGGAAGGCATTCGGATTATCATCCGTTCCCGCCAGGTATTTCTTGAGGAAAGGCTCGGCTTGCTCATATTGCTTCGTGCTCAGCAGCGCGTAAACGTCCTTGTATTTTACCTTTTGACCGTACGCGGCAGAAATCAGGAATAGCAGGAGGAACTGGATCAGCCCAATTTTTGTCTTGGAATAGGTATTCATATCTCGAAAATACTTAAAATAAGGTGATCAAATTGTATTATTTTAAGAGCGCGAGGCATTGACACAGGATGCGATATACTTCGGAATCTAAGAAACGACCGATCAACTGCGTCAATACTTACCGTGCCGCCATCAGTCAAACCATATAAAACAATATGTTTCAAGGCCCCAAACTGATCTCCTCACTCAAACCCTGGGTTATCCTGATAGGTGTCTTTTTACTCCTAAAAGTAACCGGACTGAGCAATGAAATTTCAGACGTCACCAGAGGTCTGTTACTAAAAACCGGCCTGGTCGATGCGCGTCCGGAAAGTGATGCTTCAAAGCAGACCTTCGACTACAACTTCACGGTAACCGACCTGCAAGGTAACACCCTGGACATGAGGGATCTCAAAGGCAAAATCATCTTTATCAACCTGTGGGCCACCTGGTGTGGTCCATGTCGGGTGGAGATGCCCTCCATTCAAAACCTGTACAACTCGGTCGACAAAGACCGGATTGCATTTGTAATGCTTTCCCTCGACAAGCCCGACCAGCAAGCCAGGGTGGCCAGGTTCATCAGCCGACAGAAGTTCACATTTCCGGTATATCTCCCCGCCGGCGACCTTCCGAAGTTGCTGCGCGTCCGCACTATTCCCGCTACGTTCGTCATCGATGCAGAAGGAAATGTAGTACACAAAGTAGAGGGAATGGCGAACTACGATACCGATGAATTCAGGGCTGTTTTAGACAGGCTTTAGGGTGCTGGTTTCAACCAGCTCCCGCTTTGCCAACTGTCAACTTTCAAACAGTTCCGGTTAAGGGAGAATTTTGAACCCTGAGCGTTAGCCTACCGACTTACTTCCTTCTCTTGGCGGCTTTCTTCTTCACCGCGGTAGCCGCCTTCTTTTTAGCTGCCTTTTTAACGGCGCTCTTCTTCACAGCAGAAGCTTTTTTCGCAGGTATCTTTTTCGCAGTTTTTTTGGCTGTAGTCTTCTTCGCAGCCGATTTTTTCACAGCAGCCGACTTTTTAGCGGCCGACTTCTTGCGGGCCGGTGTTTTTTTCGCAGCGGTTTTTGCTGCAGGCTCACTACGCGGTGCGGCAGCACGACCCCAGCGGCCGCGGCGCTCGGGAGCGTTCTCGGCAAGCGTAACACACTCCTCCAGCGTCAGCGATGCGGGCTCGCGATCTTTAGGGATCTTCACATTCTTTTTTCCCGCTTTGATATAAGGGCCAAATCTGCCGTTCAGTATCTGGATGTCAGGGTTCTCCGGGAACGCCTTGATGAGCTTGTTTGCATCGGCGATCCGCTTGTTCTCAATCAACTCAACAGCTTTCGCGGATGAAATTGTATAAGGATCGAGGTCCTTCGGAATAGACACATACTTCTTGTCGTGCAGCACATAAGGACCAAACCTGCCGATACCGATTACCACCGGCTTGTCTTCGAACATACCCATATCACGCGGCATCTTAAAAAGCTCCATCGCGTCTTCGAGGGTGACGTTCTCGATGAACTGCCCTGGGCGGAGACTCGCGAATTTCGGTTTTTCTCCACCGCTGTCGTCGGGATTCTCCCCTATCTGAACGTAGGCGCCGAACTTCCCGAGTTTTGCATATACCTTTTTTCCGGTCTTGGAGTCAGTACCCAGCTCGCGGGCACGTCCCACCGATGAACGATCCACTTTTTCCGTGATCGATACCTTCTTGTGAAAAGGTTTGTAGAAGTCGGCGAGCATCTTCCTCCAGTCCAGCTTGCCGGTGGCAATTTCGTCAAACTCCCGCTCGATCTCGGAAGTGAAAGAGTAGTCGGTAATATTCGGGAAATGCTCAACCAGGAAGTCGGTCACAACCATTGCGGTATTGGTCGGGAACAGTTTGTTCTTTTCCGCACCTGTGATCTCGGTTTCCTCACGGCGGTCGATCTTGTCGTCCTTCAATGTCAGTACATTGTATTGACGTTCCACCCCTTCACGTATTTCTTTCACCACGTATCCCCTCTTCTGTATAGTCGTGATGGTCGGCGCGTAGGTCGACGGGCGTCCTATCCCCATCTCTTCCAGCTTCTTCACCAGGCTTGCTTCCGTGTAGCGCGGCGGGTGGCGCGAGAAAATCTGACGCCCCACCAATTCGTTGAGCTTCAGGTCTTGTCCTATATTCAAAGGTGGCAACACCTTGCTGTTCTCCTCCTCATCCTCATTGTCGTTGGACTCCATATACACCTTCAGGAACCCTTCGAACCTGATCACCTCGCCGGTTGCCACGAGCGAGCGTGAGTTTGTGGATATGCTGATTGTAGCGGTAGTCTTTTCCAGTTCGGCATCGGCCATCTGCGAAGCCACGGCGCGTTTCCAGATGAGGTCGTACAGCCGCCCGGCGTTGCGGTCCATACGTGGATCGGTTACCGAAAAGTCCGTAGGACGAATCGCTTCGTGAGCCTCCTGGGCTCCTGACGACTTCGTCTTATACGCACGAAGCTGATGATATTCCTTTCCATAGGCAGCTTGTATTTTCTTCGCCGCCCCGTCGCGCGCCTCGTCTGAGAGATTCACCGAATCGGTACGCATATAGCTGATCTTACCCGCCTCATACAACTTCTGGGCTACCATCATCGTCTGGATAACGGAAAAACCAAGCTTCCTCGCCGCCTCCTGCTGAAGGGTGGACGTGGTAAATGGCGGCGACGGCGAACGCTTTGAGGGCTTTGTCTGCAAGTCGGAGATCTTGAATCTGGCACCGCGACAGGATTCGAGGAACTCCATCGCCTCGCCTTCCGTATCAAATCGCTCGGGCAGCTCGGCTACCAGCGTCTTGCCGTTGCCCAGATCGAACAGCGCGTTGACCTTGAACGACGACTTAACCTTAAAATCAGTGATCTCCCGCTCGCGCTCGACTACCATCCGCACCGCTACTGACTGCACACGACCAGCTGAAAGACCGGTCGCGATCTTCTTCCACAGAATAGGCGACAACTCATAGCCCACCAGGCGGTCGAGCACACGCCGCGCCTGCTGCGCATTGACAAGATCCTCGTCGATGCTGCGGGGATTTTCAAGGGCGTTGAGAATAGCTTTCTTCGTGATCTCCGTGAACACAATCCTCCGGGTTTTGGCGTCGGTCAGGTCCAGCACCTCTTTAAGATGCCAGCTGATAGCCTCTCCCTCCCGGTCTTCATCGCTTGCCAGATACACCATCGAGGCGTCCTTGGCGAGCTTCTTCAGCTTTGAAATTACCTCCTTTTTATCGGGGCTAACCTCGTAGGTAGGCTCAAAGTCATTGTCAATATCAATGGCTCCTCCCCCTTTGGGAAGATCGCGTACATGCCCCATACTGGACGCTACGCTAAAATCTTTACCCAGGTATCCTTCAATAGTTCTCGCTTTCGCAGGTGATTCAACAATTACAAGGTTCTTCGCCATGCCGGTATAAGGTTCAAAAGGCCTCAAATATAGGAGTTTCGGGTTCAAAGTATAAAGTTTCGGGTTTTGAGTTTTGAGTTCCGGGTTGAGCAGGGTGCCGGGTGCTCCATCAACCCGTGCTTGAAAGCCCGGGGTATCATATCGTCCATCGCTATGCGACTTGATGCTTATCACGGTTTGGGGGCTGTCACCTTTTGGTGGATATCACGGCTTAGTGCATATCGCGGTTTGGTTGCTATCACAGTTTTGCTGCCACAAAATCCCGGAGGGATGAAAGATATAGTTGCCCGGGCTTTCAAGCCCGGGTTGAAGATTCATAGTCTGGTTTTCTGTTTCCCCAAAAATAGTACGCGACACCTCGCTTGTGTAAATTCGCGGTGTAACATCCACCATAAAATGGATAAGCTACCGGTGTACCTGAGGAAGCCAGTATTCGAGAAGCTGTTCGCTATCGCCGAGTATAGTAAGCTAAATAAAAAGGAACGGGATATGTACGACGTCAGTTTAAAACGCAAGTGGGATAAGGCAGCTGTTTTGGCGTATGCTCGTGAGGAGGGGATAAAAGAAGGCATGGAAAAAGGTATCGAGAAGGGTATCGAGAGAGGTATTGAAAAGGGTATCCAGCAAGGGATCGAGAGAGGTATTGAGAAGGGGATAGAGCAAGGCATAGAAAAAGGGCGCATGGAAGAGCGTGCCAGAGCCGAAGCTGAGAAATTGGCTGAAAAACGTACCATCGCCCTGAAGTTCAAGAAAATGGGTATCGCTGCTGCTGATATCGCGAAGGCAACAGGTCTGTCTGTTGAGGAGGTTGAAAAGCTGGGACAGTAGTTCCTCACGCTCCGGGTTTCGGGTTCCATTCAGGTTCTGGGTTTGGATTATGAGTTCCCACAATTGCCATTTGCCTATTGCTCTTTGCCATTTGCCTATTGCTCTTTGCCATTTGCACCAGTCCCCCACTTTGCCAACTTCAACTCTAAACCCGGAACCCGGAACCCGAAACTTTGAGCAAACCATTTGACACCGCCATCCAGTTGCACAAGTGAAACAACATTCTGGCGCCGACGTTTGCGTCCCAGTCGGTGGAACCGGGGGCTACTTCGCAGAGGTCAAATGATATGATCCTGCGGCCACTGGCGACGAGCTTCCGGATCAGGTAAATTGCCATCGGGAAGTCGAGTCCGCCGGGTACAGGTGTTCCGGTGTTCGGACAATAACGTGTATCGAGGCCATCGATGTCGAAGCTGATGTAGACGTCTTCGGGAAGGCTGTCGATAATCCGGTCGCACAAGCTACTCCAGGTACCTCCCTCGTAGAGTTCTGTTTTCAGATCGCTGTCGAACCACGAAACAACCCGTCCTTTCGAATCTTCCACTACGCCGAGCTCATCATCGCTGTAGTCGCGGATGCCAACCTGCACAAGTCTGGTAAGGTTTGGCAGCTTCAGGGCATTGTACATTATCGACGCGTGAGAGTACGTGAATCCCTGGTAGGCATTGCGCAGGTCCATGTGCGCGTCTATTTGAAGAATTCCGAAGCGCTCATGCCGCTCGTTGAGCACGCGCAGCAGTCCCAGTGGTGTACTGTGGTCGCCGCCGAGCAGCGCCACGTGCTTACCTTCTTTGAGCCACTGCTGGGCAGTAGACTTCACGTAAATATTCAGGCTTTCGCCAGCTTCATTGACCTTCTTCAGCACAGAGTTGTCCTGGTCATCGTGCCCGTTGGTATGCCGGGTTACCCAGTCGCGCAGCTTAATGCTTTCTTCGTGCAGCGCGTGTGGGAAAGGGAGTATGCAGACGCCGAGTTTCCAGGCATCGGCGATCTCTTTCACCGCCAGATCTATCTGCGACGATGCGTCAAGCATCGCTTGTGGCCCCCCGGCTGTCCCGGATTGATAGGAAACCGTGACCTCCCACGGCACGGGAATAATTACAAGTTGCGAGGTCTCAGGTGTGAAAGGGAGCCCAAAAAGCTGGCCTTCAGTACCCGGCCCGCTGGGATCATAAGTTGATATCAGTTCTTCTCTGGTCATCGGGCTAAATTTAGGAGATACCGGCGAATAGGAAAAGTTTACCGGGCAAACTGCCCCTCCACCACTTCTACTAAACCTTTCTCGTTGATCGCGGACAGGCGCACGCGCATCAATTCGTTGACCAGGACGGGGTCATACTTCGCGGTGATACGGATATAGTTTTCGGTAAAGCCGTGCATCATGCCGTCTTCGACATCGTTCTCAAAGAGCACTGTAGAATCGGTACCGAGGTTCTCTTCGTAAAACCGGCGGCGTTTCTTGTCCGACAGACTATGCAGCATCCGGGAACGTTCGGCACGTGTCGAACCGGGCACTACGTCGGGCATCGTCGCCGCGGGGGTATTCTCGCGCTCGGAGTAAGTGAAAACGTGCAGATAGCTGATGTCCAGCTCGTTAAGGAACTGATAGGTTTCGAGGAAATCGTCGCGGCTTTCGCCGGGAAACCCGACGATCACATCGACGCCAATACAGCAGCGGGGCATCAGCGACTTGATCCTGGTAACGCGCTCCGCGTACAGCTCGCGCTGGTAGCGCCGACGCATCAGTCGCAGGATACGGTTCGACCCCGACTGAAGGGGAATATGGAAATGAGGAACGAACCGTTTCGACTCCGCGACAAACTCAATGATGTCGTCGGTTAAAAGGTTGGGTTCGATAGAAGAAATGCGAAACCGATCGATACCCTCAACGTCATCCAGCGCCCTGACGAGATCGATAAACCGGTGCTTTCGAACACCCTCCTGCAGGCCGAAGTCACCCGTATTTACCCCCGTGAGCACGATCTCGCGCACCTCGGTTGCCGCGATCTCATGAGCCGTACTAAGAATATTTTCTATGCTGTCGCTGCGGCTGCTTCCCCGCGCGAGTGGAATCGTACAAAACGTACATGAGTAGTCGCAGCCATCCTGTACCTTCAGGAAAGTACGCGTGCGGTCGTGCAGCGAGTAGGCGGTACGGAACGTGTTTGCCTTCTCAATGTCGGACGCGAACACCTCTGGCTGCGGTTTGCGGACAAAGCCATCGAGCAGCTCGACGAGCCGGAATTTCTCCGCCGCACCCAGTACCGCGTCGACGCCCGGGATTTCCGATATCTCCGTCGGCTTCAGTTGGGCGTAGCAGCCGATGATCGCGACGTATGCCTCCGGCGAGATCGCACGTGCCTCGCGCACGATCTTTCGGCATTTCTTGTCGGCATTATCTGTGACAGAGCAGGTATTGATGATAAAAATGTCAGGTGTAGCGGTAAAGTCCACCTTGCGATATCCCTTTTCCTCGAACATCCGCGAAATCGTGGAGGTTTCGGAGAAATTGAGCTTACAGCCGAGGGTGTAGAATGCTACCTTTTTCACGCCGCAAAGGTAGTTATTTGTCGGAAAGATGCCAGCCGGACCGGACCACCCGCTACCTACCTCGCATGCTTCTCCACGAGTTTACCGATCTCCTTTCCGGATTTGGCGTATGCTTCCTGGATGCGATAGCCCGTATCATAATCAAACCCGGCACCATCTCTGCCGGGCGCGTTCACAATAGTGAGTATGGCGATAACATTATCAGGGTTAGCGGTTTCCCGAATAAACACTTCCGCATCAATCTGCGCCGGCGACCGCATGACCACCACATTCCAGCCTGGCTCTGTTCGGGTGGTGTGAAAGACCAGCGTGTATCGCGCATCATTGTCGTTCGTACGCATCAAACCGTACTTTTCAAAAAGGGCTGCGAATTTGGGTTCGAATCTTTCCTCGCGGTCGCTGACCCAGGCCTTCTCCCACTGTTCCCCCCTTCCGGGTTCTTTGCTATTGTATTCCTCTTTCTTCCTTCTGATATAAGTTTCCTCCTTGAGATCGTCGTTTCCGATAGTCATATTGTCGTATGTAAATTCCAGTCGAATGGAGTTCTGACCTTTCAGAGGAGCCAGGCTTCCGGACACCAATTTGAGTTTCTGGGCGAATGTGGTTGACGACAACAGTAAACAAAAAAGCAGGATGGTTTTCATGGGGTTTATTTTCGAGAATACAACGTTAAGCATTCTCAATCATAGTTCTGATACCAGTTCCCCGGGTAGCTTTCAAAACAGGGATGAAGACGTCGCCAATAGCCAAATAGTCCCGCTCATCCACTCACTTCGGTGCTTTCGATCCGTCTCATCGCATATCGTGCGCCGATCCAGATACTGCAAAAATAGACGACGACGTATGCGATACTTGGCTTAAAGAGCAACGCCAAAGATAGCAAAAGGACGGCAGCGTAGATATACCAAAGCGAGATAAAGACATTTCCGAAGACCCGCACTTGCTGGGACCTGTGGAGCGCGACGGTAGCTGTCATCACGCCGAGTGCGCCGGCAAACGCGCCTTCCATGATCGTTCCATGCCCGGAAAAGATCTGAAAAATGCGATGGGAGAGAACGAATGCAATACCCGAAAGAACGATCGTCACCAGATACAGGATGATCACCTTTCGCTCACCGATCGATGCCTGTAGGATGTGTCCGAAGAATCCAAGCACACTCATGCTGAGCAGCACCTCCCAGGGACTGATATGTACAAACTGGTGGATAAGAATTCCGGTAAACCAACCAATATAGTTTGCGTTGCCGGGGATAGCGAGAAAATCGTTCACCAGATTGCCGATTGTACTCTCGTTGATCTGGACGTTCAGCCATCCCATCCATTTTGCGACGAAATAGAGAAGAAAAAAGGCAACGTGAACGAGTATGAGTATGTTGAGACCGTTGCGCAATCCGGGCACGTGGAGCACCTGTTCGGCATTAGGTCTTCCGGTTACACTAAGGTATATTTTCATGACGTTTGTTTCGTCAGCATCGTACAACCTTCAGGCCACACGACCGGGCACGCAGGGCGGCTTAAAATGCCGCTTAGACACGTGTTTTCCGGCATTGCGTGTAGCGACGAGGGTCAAACTGTCGAAAAATGCCACACCTTGTGACCGGAGAAATGGTCCTGGTGGCGGCTCTCAGGCGATTATCTTTTCCCAGGTAGCTTTCAAAACAGGGATACCGTTTTCCAGGTTCTTCTTCCTGGTAGCGACAACGCCCTCGCCCGGATATCGGACTGGTTTTCCATTCTTAACCGATGTCGCCGACAGGTAGTCGCCGATGATGTTCCGGATGGTATCACCGATAGCCGAATAGTTGTGAAGAGCGTTGAGATCAACCGCCATGAAAACCTGCGAGAGGTTATATTCACCGCCCTGGGCAGTGACGGCGGCGGTACTCAATCCACCGGAGAGAATGGATGAGAGGATATCGAGCAGGAGTGAAAGTCCCGCACCTTTCCAATAGCCGATCGGCAGCGGGCGCCATGACTCCATGATCGCCGACGGGTCGGTCGTGAGATTTCCATCTTTGTCGTAGCCGCCGGGGTATGGAAGCTGCTCATTCTTTTGAGCGTGGATATCCATCGCGCCGAATGAATATTGCGACAGGGCCATGTCGAGAACGATAGCTTCATCGGCATCCGCACCGCGCGGCGCAGGCACGCCGATGATCAACGGATTGTTGCCGAGCTTCGGGTCGACCGCACCCCACGGCGGCATGTTCGCGATGGTGTTACTCCACGCGAGGTAAGCAAATCCCGCACGTGCCGCTTTCCAGGCATAGGTACCGCCACGCATCCAGTGGTTAGTATTCGCCAGCGCCACGCAACCCATCCCATGCTGGCGCGCCAGCTCCATAGCCCGGTCGGCCGCGACAAACGCGTTGACCGGCCCCGGGCCCGATTGCCCGTCCCATTGCTCGATCGCCCCTGCCCCATGTTTCCGGACAGCCTCGGCCCCTGCCCTGACGTAGCCGGCTTTTGTGTATTCGAGGAATTTTGAAAAGCGGTTGACACCGTGTGAATAAACACCTTCGAGGGAATTCACAGCAAACACCTCGGCACACGTCGCCGCCGGGACGGGAGGAAAATTGTGGGCAATCAGGATCCGCTCAAGTGTCGCCTTCAATTCGTGAAAGGGTATGTGAAGAGTTTCGGGTTTCGGGTTCAAGGTTTCGGGTTACGAGTTTCAGATTCCGGTTCCGGGTTCAAGGTTGCGAGTTTAGCAGGAACTAATCAATAAGTGAATCCATTTTTTTTCTACGACCAGCACCAGTACCCAGAACCTTGCCTATTCCCCAAAAATAACCTACTTTGCCCGCGTTTAAACCAAAGAGATGAACATACACGAATATCAGGGAAAGGAGATCCTGCAACGGTACGGAGTCACAATTCAGCGCGGCATTGTAGCCGATACACCCGACTTCGCCATACAGGCCGCAAAGGAACTCGCCGCAGAAACAGGCACGAAGTGGTTTGTGATCAAATCGCAGATTCACGCCGGTGGTCGCGGCAAAGGCACGGTCAAAGAAACCGGCTCAAAGGGAGTAGTCCTTGCCAAGAGTGCCGCTGAAGTCCCTGAAAAAGTGAAAGCAATCCTCGGCGGAACACTGGTCACTCATCAAACCGGCCCCGAGGGGAAGAAAGTGAATAAAGTGCTCATCGCCGAAGATGTTTACTATCCCGGCGAAAGTGAGCCCAAAGAATACTACATGAGCATACTGCTCGACCGCGCGAAAAGCTGCCCGGTGATCATGGCGTCTACCGAGGGCGGCATGGACATTGAGGATGTAGCAGAGTCCAACCCCGAGAAGATCATCAAAGAATGGATCGATCCCACCATCGGGCTACAGCCATTCCAGGCGCGCAAAGTGGCGTTTGCCCTGGGCTGGGAAGGAAATGCCTTCAAAGAAGGCGTGCGGTTTATCCACAGCCTCTACAATGCCTACCTCGGACTCGACGCCAGCATGTTCGAGATCAACCCCCTGCTGAAGACCTCCGACAACAAGATCCTGGCAGTAGACGCGAAAGTAAACCTCGACGACAACGCCTTGTTCAGGCACAAGGACCTCGCGGAGTTGCGCGACATTTCCGAAGAAGATCCGCTCGAAGTTGAAGCGGGAAAAGCGGGACTAAACTACGTCAAGCTCGATGGCAACGTAGGCTGTATGGTCAATGGCGCGGGCCTTGCGATGGCAACCATGGATATCATCAAACTCTCCGGCGGCGAACCCGCCAACTTCCTGGATGTAGGAGGAGGCGCTAACCCCGAAACGGTAGAAGCTGGCTTCCGCATCATCCTGAAAGACCCTAATGTAAAGGCTATTCTCATCAATATCTTTGGCGGTATTGTCCGGTGCGACCGCGTTGCCAACGGCGTGGTTGAAGCGTACAAAAAGATCGGTAACATCAGCGTACCTATTATCGTCCGACTCCAGGGTACCAACGCTGAAGAAGGCGCGACAATCATCGAAAACTCGGGCCTGAAGGTGAGATCGGCGATTTTGTTGAAAGATGCGGCAGACAGAGTGAGGGAGGTTTTGGGGGGATGAGGTTTCGGATTCCGGAACCCGCGACTTTGCACAAATCCTCCATTTCCCTTATCTTGGACCAAAATTCGCTCCCGAAGATGAAGAAACTCTATCTGTTGACTTGCTTGTTGATTCTGGTGACGGTTGTTGCTGAGGCTCAGAGTTTTTATGCACTCAGGAAGAACCGTGCACTCATACTCTCCGTTGGTACCGGGACCTCCACCTATTTCGGGGAGCTTAAGAATAACGGCGATTACCTCGATGCGAAACCCAACGTTACAGCGGGTCTTTCATTTTTCGTCCTGCCGCAGGTGTCTCTCCGAGGAGATGTAGCATGGTTTCAACTGTCGGGCTCGGATGCGGAAGCCAATGATCCGAGTAGAGCTCCCAGGAACCTGTCATTCACTGCCAACAATTTTGAGATTGCCTTTACAGGAGCGCTCTACCTCCTGCCGAATCCTTATCGCTACTACCAACGTCCTCCGTTTAACGCTTATGTTTTTGGAGGACTGGCACTTTTTTATTCAAATCCCACCGCAAATTACGATGGTGGAAAGTACGCCCTGCAGCCATTGCAGACGGAAGGCGTCAAATACAGCCGAGCCAACATAGCACTCCCAATCGGTGTGGGTGTTCGGGCGAAAATGGGACCGTTCCTGAACGTCGCACTTGAGGTCGGTTATAGAAAGACTTTCACCGATTACCTGGACGACGTCAGCACAGTACATCCGGACAAGACAGGTTGGGATGCTACGCGGGCAGCCTTGTCAGACAGAAGGCCGGAGTTGGGACTCGAGCCTTATGAGCCCGGCTCACTGCGTGGGAACCCTGATAAGAAAGACGGATACATGCTGCTGAACGTAAAGGTGGAATACTATCTCCCTACCGACTTCAAATCGCCAAATTCGTATCGCAGACTCAGGAGGCCCTATAACAGGTAAGGGTAGCAAACCGGATTAACCGGGATGGGGGCCTGGGAAACGCAACGAGGCGAATTTGAGGTGGTGGAGACTCAGTCGTGGGGTCAGTTCTTCTGGAGAGTTGTGTCCAGGATCTCGAATCGTGAATAGTTGCTCTTAAACTCAGGTACAAGTTCCTTCATCAGCGCAACCATCTTCAACTCGTTCGATTCGTCTACGAGATCGTTAAACAACTCGATGTAGGAATTTATTTCAGGATAAGCATACTCCTTCACCTTGGCAATCAGTATTTTCTCGTGGTGAGTTTTCAATGTATTCTCCTGCTGATTGAGTAACTCCTCATAGAGCTTTTCTCCTTCCCGAAGGCCGGTGTACACAATTTCGATGTCCTTGCCCGGCCGAAAACCCGACAACATGATCATCTTCCGGGCCAGGTCGAGTATCCTGACAGAGTCGCCCATATCAAACAGAAATATCTCCCCTCCTCTTCCCATAGCACCTGCCTCCAACACCAGCCTGCATGCTTCCGGAATCGTCATGAAATAACGCGTCACCTCCGGATGCGTAACCGTAACGGGGCCACCCTGGGCGATCTGCTTCTTGAACAAAGGGATCACAGATCCGTTCGAGCCCAGAACGTTTCCAAAACGCGTCGTTACAAACGAGGTGGGCTGATTTCCTGTATTTTGAATGTGATTGTTCAGCGACTGCACATAGATCTCGGCAAGGCGCTTCGAGCACCCCATCACATTGGTGGGGTTAACAGCCTTGTCCGTCGAAATCATGACAAACTCGTCCACACCAAACCGGACCGACAAATCGGCGAGCGTCTTCGTGCCCAGGATATTGCACCGGATCGCTTCCGCCGGGTTGGTCTCCATCATCGGCACGTGCTTGTAAGCCGCCGCGTGAAAGACGATACTCGGCCGGTACTCGCTGAAAATCGATTCCAGTCTTTTTTCGTTGTTGATATCAGCGACAAACGCAAGGATCTTCACCGTAGAAGTGTATTGTCTCACAACGCGGTCAATTTCAAACAATGCCGATTCCGCCTGATCGATCAACACAACGATCTGAGGCTTATACTGAATAAGCTGCCTTACGATCTCACTTCCAATCGAACCCGCCGCGCCCGTTACGAAAATTCGCTTGCCGTAAAGGTGTTTGTGTAAATGATCGTCGCGGAGCCTGATGATCTCCCGCTCCAGCAGGTCCTCAATATTGATATCCTTTATCTGGTTGATACTCAACTCACCCCGCACCCACTGATCCGCCGGCGGAACGATGCGCACCTTCACCTGATTTCGAATACAGACATCCACGATCTCGTTTTTCTTCTCAATAGAAAGATCTTTGACCGTGATGATGACGTCGTCGATGCTGAAAGCCCTGAGCAGTCGCTCGATGTCCTCAGGGGTATCGTTGTAAATCTTCGATCCGTTGAGCACCTTTCCCGCCTTATGCCGGTCGCCGTCGATGAAGCCAATAACCCGTGCGTTAGGCGACGAATCGATTACATGTTTCGTCGTAATACCCGTCTGCCCGGCCCCGTAGATCAGGACGTTTGAGTTTCGCAACACAGCCCGTTTGTAGAACGAGAAGAAGTACTTGACAAGCAGGCGGTAGTTAAAGAGAAAAAGGAACGACGCCAGGAAACTGATGTAGATAACCGAGGTCGGTACCAGGTAATGGCTGTACCGGAAATAGTAGATACCGTTTATCGCGTGTACCGCGATGAGGTTCAACAGTAGCATAAAGAAAATGCGAACCCCGTCTTGCGTACCCGTGTACCGGATGATCCCCTTATAGCTGCCTGTGATCCCGATACAAAGCGACGCCAGGATTATGTAAAGGAGAATACCGAGATCAGCCCTGTATGCGATCAGGTCATTAATTGAAAAGTTGAAGCGCAGCAAATACGCCAGGAACACCGATACACCGACAAACGTCAGGTCGATGATCACGATCACCCACCGGGGCAAAATGCGGAGGTTCTTGATCGACCTCCAGAAAAGCTTGATATACGTTGAAATAACCTTTACTTTTTGTTCCGCCGCGAGTCGATGATCCGTTTGGCACCCAGCGCTCCGCCTATCCCCAGGAGGATCTCAATACCGGTGATCGGCACCGGTTCATCCGGGTCGCCAGGCTGGGCAAAAACAGCCTGACATGTACCGATGAACAGTAGCATGACGAAAAAAAGTCTGGTACACATAGTTTTGCCCATAATCGATCAATCTTAACCTTACTCCTTAATGACCTTAAAGCTAATATTTTTTCCGCCTTGCTGAATTCTCAGCAAATATAAACCCCGCGGCGCATTGGTTAAATCAAACTCAGCCTTTTGGAGGCCTTCTGACTGAACGAAATCCGCCGTTCCCGCCGTCGCGCCAACCGTGTTTACAAGCGTTGCGATGGCAGGGGCCATATCTTTGAGTTCGACCGTGACCCTTTCCGCCGCAGGGTTTGGATAGACCTCAATGCTGTTCTTAAAGCTCTCTTCCCCCAGTCCGGTTACGGAGAACTCGTAGTAGGCTGATGTCTGGCAACCAGGCACACCCGCCACTACCTGATAGGTACCCGATTTGTCGGGCGTGATCTGCTGGTCAACGGCGCCTGGGATGAGTTCACCATCGAGATACCATTGCACATTCCCGGAAATATTTGTCGTCAACGCAGTGCCACCATCAACGAGCGAGATTACCGCCGTCTCCATCGCAGCGACATTCAGGTCTACCGTCTGCTCAAGCGGCAAAGCCTCGCAAACTCCGTTGGAGGCAAACACGATCAGTTTGTTCAGGCCAGCGGCAAGGTCTGCCCTGGAAACATCCAGCACCAGCGCGTCGCCATTACCCTGCGCGACATCGGAAACTGCCTGGCCCAGGCTGTTCCTCACGAAATAAGAAACCCGTGGATCGGTACCTTCGATAGTGATACCCGCCGCACCGTCTTCGCACACAACGTCAGCATAGTGCACAACATTGTTTGTCGCAAAGGACGGTAGCGATATGATAAGCTCAAATCTCTCCTCGCCCGCGGTTTCAGGATCGGCACTGACGTTGAAGGTGTACTCCGGCTGCTGACGGAGGTTGATCACTTCGTTGCTGAACTTGTCTACCAGCAAGAACCGGTATTCGTTGATAAAGGTCTCAAACTGGGAGAAGCTGAGGGTGTACGCTCCCGGAGTAACCACATTCACACTGTCTGAATTGATATCAGTGAGTCCTATCTTAAACGTCTTCGAGCAACCAATCTCATTTAGTCCGTTGATAGCAAAACGCGTTTGCGATCCTTCAAAGAAGGTATAAAGGTTCAGGAAGTCGTTGATTCTCTTTTTAGCATCAAATCGCAGGTCAGCCTCTTCCGTAGCTTCGTCGTGCAGCCATATCACGCTTTCGTCGTTCCTGCCGTTACCCTCAATGTACAATCTCAGTACATTCGCCAGTGTCTTCTCCCGAACGAGTACCGGGTTTTGCTCAGACGCTTTGTGAGCTTCCGAAAATGTGATGCTGGTATTGGCTGAGGTCTCTACCCAGAACGCCTGGCCAGACGCGATCACCCCGTCGAAATCTCCGATAGGCGGTCCGTTTTGCACATAATATACAAAGGTTCCTGCTCCAGGTCCGGCATTGTCGACGTTGTCTTTCAGGGAAATAGTGGAACTGACCACGCCCGGAAGCGATACGAGGTTCCAGTTGATCGGCGATGCGTAGGGATTGCCAACAAGGTTGAATCCGGCGGCGTCAGGCTCGGAGCCTGTGGCGGTCAGGTTCACCACAACATCGCCCGTTCGCAAGGTACCCCGGGTGTCGAGTGTGGGCGTACCCGCATCATACATATAGACAGCATATCCCCGGCCGTTATCCAGCGGAAAGCTACTGGCCGGAAGCGCATCGTTGTTGGGGTAAACCTGATAGCGGTTGCCCCATCCGCCGCCGGCGTCTTCAACATATCGGTATAGCGACGGACTTGCCGGGTTGCCAGTCGTAGTGGGATCAGAAAACTGCCCTGTAATAGCAATTTCACCCTGCCAGTCGGCGATGGTCGAACCTACCACTGCCGGCGCCAGGTACCGGTACGACCGGACACCCGCGATGTTTGAAATGAAGCGCTCAACGGTAATATTTCCTGTCAGCGACGCTCCGGACGGTACGGCCGGGATGAACGCAGTACGCTGAGATGTGGATCTCAGCACCAGGGTCCCCGTGCCGCTTACGCCGTCGAAGTCGACATCAGTGGGATTACTTCCATTTTGCACGACTTCAAACTTGTTGCCTACACGGAAAACCGTCCCGGGAACTGTCGATTCCACGCGGAACGTGTTGCTACCCTTGTCGACGGTAATGTTGAAAAAGTCAATTACCGCGCTAGAGCCAGAAGCTCTATCGAGGCGTTGTGCCCCCGTACCGTTGAATACAACGGTGCGATTGTTCCCGTGCGTGAAGGTACCATTGATAATAAGGTTGCCATGCAAGGTAAGGGTGGACGGTCCGTTTAATGCGCCCGTTACCGTGATGTTATTAAATGTCGGCGGCGTTCCTCCAATCGACGATGCTCCGTTGAAGACAACCGTCCCGCTGTTGTGAGTAAAAGTGCCATTGTTGAGGAAATTGCCGGCAACGCTGATAGATCCTGAAGCTGGACCGGTTAATGTACTCGAGGTCGCAATTGTCAATACGTTAAAGGCGTTGACTCCACCGCCCGAGATCAGCGTTGTGCCGCCGAATGTAACCGACCCCGTTCCTGCGTTCAGCGTGCCGCTGTTATCCAGGTTACCGTTGATCCGGTAGTTGACATTGGGCGTCACCACACCGGAGATAACGACATTACCGAACACCGGCTGCGTATTACCTGAAATAAGTGTGGTATTTGGAAATGTCACCGTTGCAGACGTCAGAGTGGATGCCGCGTTGCTGACAAAGTCGCCTCTCAGCTCAATATTGTTCGACCCTGCTGCAAAACTTCCGCTCATCAGCGACAAGGTACCGTTGACTGTGATGTTGGATGCAAGTGTTAGCGTATTTCCACCTGACTTCGTCAAATTCTGCAGGGCAGTGGCATTACCAGGAAGTTCCGGTCCGGTCGTCATCGCGCCGGCGCCATACGCTACATTATAGACAGCCGTTGTGTTGCTCGGGCTCGTGCTCATGGATCCTCCCACATTGCGCGTGATCGTACCCCCGGCTGCGATCGAAAGGCCGGCACCATTGTCGAGCACACCATCGAATAATTCCAGGTTGTGTATCGCGATTGAGGAAGTTGTCGGAAACGTTTCGTTTGCACGGTTAACAGTCAGAGTTCCCAAGTCCGAGCCCGCAAAGCTGACATCGGACGGAAGCACACCCTCTCCATCGATGATGACCGTCGACTGCTCCGTGACCGACAGGATGCCATTCGAGGCTTCGTAGTCGCCGCTAATGCGCAGAGTATTCGTACCAATGGCGAGTGTCCCGTTGGTATGAGTAAACGTTCCCAGGATCGTGAGGTCATCACCAAGCGTAACAAGCCCACTACCGCTGCGATTGAGCGTAAAGTCTTCCAACTGATTCGTGCCACTAAACGTCAGCGTTCCGAAGTCGCCTGTCCCGCCGATAACCATCTTCGAGCTAGACCCGCCGATGATCCCGCCCGTTCCCGTAACGATACCATTGATCGTCAGCGTCTGCGTTCCGATGATGATGTTTCCGTTCGCCAGATTGAGTTGTCGCAAGGCGACTATATCAAGACTGGTGCTTAACTCTACTCCGTTGATGTTGTCAATGGATAAGTTGACGTCACTTCCGGAAGGGAATCCATTGCCGATGAATTGCTTTCCGTCGCCGGCATATATAACGGTCGCGTTGGTGGCATAGGTCCGTGTTCCAACTATCCTCAGGTTCCCCGCCTGATCCCCGGTTTGAAGTGCCCCGCTCGGGTGTGTGGATCCGAGTCGCAGAATACCATTTAGTGTGAAATTTCCGTGCCCTCCAACAAAGCTCTCTCCAATGATGTCTAGTGTTGAAAGCGATGCTACTGAGTAATTGACAGGCCCCAGGGGGTCAATCTCCGAATCAAATAGCTTCGTTGAAGCACCAATGAAATTCACATTACCCGCGCCCCCGTTTACGTACATTTCACCGCCAGTATGTGTGTAATTGCCTTGAAGGTTCAGGTTTGTAATCGCACCTGATGCTGCAAAGTCGACCATCCCATCACCCGACAACACAAACCCACCGGCCACATTGGCCGTAACATCAACGTCGTCGGCAATCTGAAAATATCCGGATGTGATTTCGAGGTTGCCGCCGATATTGATCGTGCTGGGACCGGAATCTCCGGTTGTCCAACCCAGAACTCCACCGGTAATCTGAAGATCTCCGCCTATGTTGGCAGTACCGCCCGGCCCCCCCGCCGAATAAAAGAGGGCATCTCCCCCGGTACTCTCGATGCGGAAATCTCCATTGATATTAATATTCAAAGGTCCAATACTGTTGAGGACAACGGTCCTGTCCTGACCCGGTGCATTCCACACAAAGTTGCCAAACGGCTGATTGAGACCTACCGGGGGTGTATCATTGCCCGACGTATAACCTACAATATTTACAGTGGAACTGGCGTTCCAGGTTGCCGCGGGTATCACTCCACCGTTTTCAAACTGATGGTTGTACGAAGAGTTTGGTCCGAAGTTAAGCTTGGCTGCCAACACGCCGTTGAAAGTGCCGTTATTATTCAGCGTGCCATTTATCAGAACAGTTCTGTTCGGAATACCACCAAACACAATTTCCCCATTGTTGGTCAACTGCCCTCCCGGATCTACGGTAATTTCGTTACCAGCACCGTTCGCCAACGTAAGGTTGACTCCCGCATCCACTACAAGCGTACCGGATACCGTTATCTGATCGGCGCTGCCACTGACATTAAAGTTTACCGTATGCCCGGAGTTTATCAATATTGAGGATGAATTCGCCGCGGTAGGCACTACTTGCGGACTCCACGTCTGAGGGTCATTCCACGGACCGCTCTGGGCACTCGTTATGGTCTGACCATAGGAAGCGGAAGAAATAAACAACGAAATCAGGAAGACGGTGCCGTAAACTCTCTTCATACACAAATCCGTAAAATTAGATCCTCCAAAAGTAAGCAAAAATTACAACAAATATGACATCAAAAACAAATCCTGCAAACAGCTGCCTGGTGCCACGGATCGACAATAGCGCCGTTCAGTTGCTTTCCTTGATACCCCTCCGCTGATAAAAGAAACCTATCATCAACAGGATCATCAGCGTCGGATTGACAATAAGCCGGTGAATCTGCGATAGCAACGGCGACGAAATCTCCGAATCTCCCTCCAACGTGAGCTTCAGCGTCAGATAAACCGGTAAAATTATCAGTAACTCCACTAAAAATACCCCAAAAGCTACTTTCAGGTACTTTGTCTCGCGAAATATGGCCAAAATGATTAGAAAACAGGCCAGGTCATTGAGAATCAGTCTAACAGTGCGGTTAACACCAAATATAACGTTTGGGTGCATGCCTTCAAAGCCGCTCAACCTGATGTGCCGTTGAAGGATGTACACAGCAGCGAGCAGGGCTATACCACCCGTGAGCAACAACGCCCGAAACCAACCCCTGTCAAGCAGACCGCTTTTCATGGAAAAGGGTTATCCAGAGAAACCACAAGACAAACACGACCAGGTAGAGTGAAGCTGTAAAGAAATACTTATGGTAGTAGTAAAACTGCTCGGACTCCTCACGGGCCAGGACAAACAGCAGGGCGATTCTCACAATATTCAAAAGATGAATGATGATAACACCGGCGGGGAGAAAGTACAGTAGTTTTTTCCCCGGACCACCATACGCGAACAGGAACGCAGCGAACACGATCATCACGTTGATGCCGTTACATCCTTCAAATACGCTCACCACAGAATTATCGCCGTCGTAGACAACGACGTTCGGCGCGGACGGATGATTTTCAATACGGGTATCAAAGCCAAACCAGTTCAGCACACCGGATGTCTGGCTGGTTACAACCCTGGTAACAGGATCAGCAGTTTGTCCATAGGACTCAATAAAAAATCCATATAGCAGATTTCCGACAAAATACAGCGCCAGGAATTTTGCGATGAAATATAACGCCGGCTTGAATTCGCTTAGAAGTTTAAGGTTCAAGGTTTAACGTTTAAGTTTAAACTTTGAACCACACCCACAACCCGTTCCAACTCTTCTCGCGAAAGGTTACTTCCGGACGGCAGACATAATCCGCGCTGAAAAAGGGAATCGCTCACACCGTTGCCGTAATACGGAGCTCCCTTAAACACAGGCTGTAAATGCATCGGCTTCCACAAGGGCCGGCTTTCGATATTATTTTTTTCAAGCGCAAGTCTTATTTTTTCCGGGACGGTAGAGTCGTCCGTCACAAAAGTTGTTAGCCAGCGATTGGAATACATCTTCTCCCCTTCCATTTGAAATGTGATCGCCGGAATGTTTTGAAGCCTGGTTTTGTAGAATTCAAAGTTGCCACGCCGTTGTTGCACACGTTCATTCAGCACCTTCAATTGTCCCCGTCCAATTCCCGCTATAACATTGCTCATGCGATAGTTGTAACCAATCACCGAGTGTTGGTAGTGTGGTGCCGGATCCCTGGCTTGTGTGGCGAGAAACCGCGCACGCGCGATCCATTGTTCATTCTTTGACACCATCGCACCTCCACCGGAAGTCGTGATGATCTTGTTGCCATTGAATGAGTAAATGCCAATATCTCCGAAGGTACCGAGGTGTTTACCATCAAAGGTCGAACCGAGCGCTTCCGCCGCATCTTCAATTACTTTTATGTCAAACCGTTGTGCGATATCCACAATCTCTGCAATGCGCGCAGGCATCCCATAGAGATGGACCAGAATCAGGGCCTTCGGTTTCTTACCTCTCTTTATACGATCTTCAATCGCTTCCTCCAAAAGTTGGGGATCCATGTTCCAGGACGCGGGCTCTGAATCAATGAACACTGGCGTGGCGCCTACATACGCAATCGGATTACAACTTCCCGAAAAAGTGAATGATGAACATAAAACTTCATCGCCGCGCTCAACGCCGAGTATCTCCAATGCAAGGTGTATGGCTGCCGTACCAGCGCTCAATACCGCACAATGCGCAATGCCATTGTAGGCGGCCAACTCCTTTTCAAAAGCTCCGATGTGAGGCCCTACCGGCGCCACCCAATTGGTCTCGAAAGCCTCACGCACATACTTCAATTCGTCGCCACCCATATGAGGCGACGATAGCCAAATCTTTTGTTTTTCCATTACAGAATTAATTGCCGGGAATGGCTACCACCGCGCGGGAACACCCTTCGCCACCACCCCGGGAGGTACATCTCTGGTCACGACAGCGCCGGCACCGACAATCGAACCGGGACCAATCGTCAGACCTTGAAGGACCGTCGCGCCCGATCCGATAAATACATTCTCACCTATACTCACATTACCAGAAATGTTAGCGGAAGGCATGACAGATGTAAATGAGCCAATCGTTACGTCATGTCCCACAGTAGTATTCAGGTTGAGAATTACAAAATCGCCGAGCGAAATGTCAATAGTGAGCTTCACGCCCGAGCAAATGATATTTCCTTTGCCGATGTGAATACTCTTATCTATATATACATCCGGCGCGATAATGTTGGGAAAATCAACCCTTTGATCACACCGCTCTACGACGCTGCGTCGTGGAGCAGACAGGGCAATCGCAACAACAATAGAAGTATATGACTCAATTTCAGGTGGCATTGCTTTGCCCGGTGCATCGTCCAGGAAGCCTTTGAATTCGAATGCGGGCTGTCTGGCGTTGATAAGATCCAGAAGCAGCTTCGTCTCCTTTCCGAATCCACCAGCTCCGTAAATCGCAATAGTCGTCATGTCTTCCTTAGCATTGCTTCAAAAGATCAGATTCCTTCATGATAATCGGCAATGAATCGACATCCCTGAGAAAGATCAGATCCTTCTCAAATTCATACATAAGAAACTCCCCGTCAAAAGACGAATCTCCATCCAAGAGTCTGATCGTATCCTCAGCAAAATTAGCTCCTGAAGCCGCGAAACACTGGGTGAAGGCAACGTGCCTGACGTTGATCTCGGTAATATAAGGTTTACCGTTGTGATCTTCTTTGAAGTCGACCGTAAAGAATCCGTTTTTTTCTGATCCGGTAACCTGAAAGAGCTTGTCCATTGCTTTGCTAGCGGTCTTCACCAACTCCGGCTCATTGAGAAGGCGGCCAAAAGAAGTGTTACCGGTGATACCCGAAGGAGCTACCTTCGACATGATATAATTCACTCTTTCCGCGCATGCGGCACGTAACAGCCGCCCGTTATGGTAGAGCATTTTGCACGCCAGGTTCCTGCCTGACAGAAACTGACTGGCGAGGAACATCCTTACTGTTGGATTAATCTCAATCCAGTTCTTCAAAGAAGTTTCCGAATCAATCTTCAATGAACCCAACCCACTTGTCCCCGATGTGCTGCGAACCCAGAATGGTACCCCCAACGTAGTAAACACATGGGCAAGATTTTTTTCATGCCTAGTGAATTCAACAGATGTCGGTACGACGCCAAGGTCTTTCAGTACTTCCGTCATCCTTGCCTTGTTAATCAATAGCGCGGCCATCGCCGAAGATGGCAAAAGTGCTTGACAGGGCAGTTCTCCTTCTTCAGCTTTCTTACTCCACTCGAGTACTTCAACTTCAGGAAGGATGACAGCGTACTGAATATCGTTCTCCCTAATGATGCGCGTTATTGTGTTCCAGTAGCCTGGGTCGGTCGCCTTGGGAACTATAAACGTCTTGTCAAAAAGATCGTTTTGATACAAACCAACAGACAGCGGGTTTATATCAGTGCCAATCAATCTATAATGCTTATAGTGACTATACTTTTTCAGGCTTATGCCAAAACTCCTGGGAGTGGGGCCACCTACCCCCGTGATGAGAATATTCATTTCGTTTCTTAATTAAGGCCGTTAAACGGTTGCATCGGCCTTGCTTCACTTTGATTGATTCCCTCGCGCTTGAGAATCTTTACGAGGGTAAGCCAGAATATTTTGCAGTCGAGTACGAAAGAAATGTTATCGACATAATAAACATCGAGCTCAAACTTCCGTGTCCACGAAATGGCATTGCGGCCGTTTATTTGCGCCCACCCGGTAATCCCTGGTCGCACATGATGCCTCCTGTCCTGCTCCGCGGAGTAAAGTGGAAGATACTTGAACAAAAGCGGACGCGGCCCGATAAGACTCATCTCACCCTTGAGTACGTTGAGCAACTGCGGCAGCTCATCAATTGAAAGCTTGCGAACGACTTTACCGAGAGTCGTAAGTCGTGCGTTATCCGGAAGTAGTACGCCCTGGGCGTTTCGTCTGTCGTTCATCGTCTTGAACTTAACGATATTGAATGGCCGCCGATCCTTTCCCGGCCGTTGCTGGACAAAAAACGCTGTACCCCTATTCTGAACCGTAAGTAGCAACCAGGTTGCCAGCGTCAAAGGCAATGTCAGCATCAGAACCAAAAGGGAAACAATAAAGTCAAACGGTCTCTTAAAGTACTGGTGATACATCACACCCTGCTATAGATTCATTTCATTGACAACCTTCTTCCGCTTTCCTGATTTCAGCAGCGGGATTTCCTTTACATACTCAACGCTGAAATCCGCATCAGCGCCAAGGTAGACCTTGAACTCATCAATCAACTGTTGCTCCCGCTCAAACGTATCAGCTATACACACCTTGAACACATAGGAGCGCCGGTCTTTTTGCACAAACTGGTATTGCTCTAATTCCGTGTACTTCCACATGTTCTTATAGACGATATACGATGAAATAAGTTCGCCTTTCGTATTATAGATCTGGTCCAGTTTTCGGCCGTCGATACGCGTGAATACAAACTGGAGAATACCGCCGACTACTTTTTCCTGCATGACTCCGAGATCACCGGTGTCATACCGAATCAAGGGCATAACCTCGTTGAAATAGTCCGTCACCACGATCCGACCAGGCATTCCGGGAGGAACGGGTTCATCGCTGGCTTCATCCAGGATCTCGACGTAGTAACTGGCGCGATTGATGACAAATAGGTTTTTGTCAGCAATAGTCTGTTGCGCAATGATGCCATTCTCAATATTGGAGTATCTGGATAACACGGGGCATGAAAAGTACTTTTCAGCGGAAGCTTTCGTATAGTCATTCAGCGACTCCGACATCGTAATGATCGAATTGACTTTCAGTTTTCCGGACAGTGTGTTACTCTTATCGAGGTATTTGCATAAAGTTTCAAACGCAGAAACATATCCCAGAAAGTTAACCGACGACGAATTCTGATTTAACTTGTGAATGATCCGTTCAGCATTTGCTTTGAGATTCAGAACATCTATTGGCGTGATATTCTGCATATTCTGAAGCAGACCCGATTTCTTATTGTAGTCGCTCCATATCTTAAAATAGTAGAGTTTGCTACCGAGCGTATAGCCAGCGAGAGAAGCAAAGTAGATTGTGTCAGCTGTGTTCCTTTGCTTCTTGCCTTTACTGTGAAAGACCTTAAAAGGAGTGCCGGTCGATCCGCTAGTCACGGCGGGAATGCGTTCGTGGTCTTGAAAAGTGCTTGACAAAAAATCGGACAGATTACGCCGAATGGTATTCTTGTCAATTACGGGAAAGCCCGGAAGACCGGATCTTACGTCAACGCGACGGTAGAATTCTGTGGTGGCCTGTGCATGATGAAGGATATGTTCCAGACGCTGCCGGACCTGCTCATCCACCAAACCGGAATCGCTGCTGGTCATCAACTCGGTGATATCAGACAAGTGTTTTCGCACAGCGCCACCGCGAACGGCGTCGTTAAGCCAGAACAGTCTGTGTCTGAGTGCCCTCGAAAAATTCATTCGCTATTACTTATTACATTGGTCATGAGCGCGCCTAACTCATGAGAAGCCATGAATTCCACGTTCGGCCACTTCGCAATAATTGCATTCAGGAGGCGTTGGAGTTCACGCAAGCCGTGATCGCGAACAGCAGGATCGATTAGTCCGCAGAAATTAACCCGGTGCGAACTGATAATCGCCGGCTTGTTCAGACGAAACGCCACCTCTATTTCACCTAACGTTCGGGCCACGGCATCCGACGTCTTGTATAAAAGAGGTTCGAAGACACAGTTGCGGATTATATAATGCTGACCGTGTTTATTTTTTTGTCCCTGGAAAGCAACTCTGTAACGGTATCGCTGCCCGCCCTGATGCTCCTTTTTGACAAACGATGTATCTACGTATTTAATGCCACCATCTGCCAGCGCTTTTTCAAGTACTGCATGCGCAGGGGAACCGGGAGCATTGAAATGGGAAGCCGAAAAACGGAATACCTTCCGGAAGGCAGCCAAGCCGTCGATAGCTATTTGAGACAGCGATTCATTCTCTTCCAACTCCTCGAAGGAAAATGCAGAAACATAGCTCACGCTTTTGCTTCGCCCGAGACCCTGTAGGCCAGCCCAACTCCGTTCCTTCATGCACGCCAGGAACAGGGGGTTCTTTGTTCTCACCATCTCGTTCAGGAACGCAAGGTTCACGTGCTCCCTACCGTGGAATTGCGGAACAAAAAAATCCTTACTCATTCCCTCCTCCCAAAGTTCCCAGGTACCTTCATGACCAGGAAGCTTGCGCAAGGTATCAGGCAAGAGCTCGTATTGATATCGAACAAAGCCCTCCTCTGCCATGCGGTCAAAATCAATATTGGCCGGCAAAGAAAAAGGCGTAAAGACGGCAGGTCGGCCATGCTCGTCGTTGACTGAATTCAAGACCTCGAACAAATGAGTAAGGTCGTCCTTTGTTTCAAGTGTATCGTACTGATCAAAACGATTACCGTCAAGGGGAAGGCCCGCTCGTTTCAGATTCCGCCTCGCCTCTTCCGATGCAATTCGAATGTTGCCGTAGTCGTCCACAGAAAACACGATGATCCTCCGTTTGGTGGACCATCCAAAAGAATTCTTCAAATATTGAATTGCTTTCTGCTTCATTGGGATCATGCTACTGATGCCGTTTGTATCATCATATTGTATTCAGAAAGCATGGCTTCCCAGACCACTTCCCTGCTGAACCTGGAAACAACAAATTCTCTGGCATTGTCCGCCAGTTCCTCGCGCCGGTGCTCATCGACGACCATCAACTTCATCGCCCGCGCCAATGATCCGGTATCTTTCGGTTCTATCAGCAAACCATTGATATTGTCGTGAACGATCTCATTGCAGCCGTTAATGTTCGTCGCGATAGATGGGAGACCCATGGCCCCCGCTTCCAGCAATGTATTTGGAAACCCTTCGCGATAACTGGGGAAAACGTAAACCTCGCTAAGAAAATAGTAGGGCCGAACATCGTCAAAACGGCCCGGAGTAATAATATCAGGATCCTGCCCGATCCGCTCCCGCACAGCCTGATCCAATACACCGTGAGTCGCCTCAAACGGGCCTATGAGGAGTAACTTCATTTTGCGATCCGGCACCTCGCTCCTGACTGTCTCAAAAGCTTCGACGAGCTCGCCGATACCTTTCTCCCTCGCAATACGACCAACAAAACAAAACACGAAGTCATCTTTTGCAATGGAAAGGTTGCCCCGCAGCTGCTCCCTGCTTTCAACGGAAACGTGAATTGGATTAAAATATGCGGCGTCGATACCGTTCGACCCACCGTTTGCGAGCACCCGGAGCTTGTCTTCCGGACAAAACCCGTTTTCTATGATGATGTGTTTGAGACCCGTGGAGTTTGGATAGACACGGTGAGCACAGAAATAGGTAATCCGCTCTGCAATGTTCAAAAGTAAACGCCTGACACCGGTCGTTTCGACAAGCGGCATACCACCAACCGTATGCATTCTTACAGGCACGCGCGATAACCATGCAGCGACCATGCCGAGCAAGCCTGCCTTCGGTGTATGCGTGTGAACAATGGCAGGCCGTTCCTTCCTAAACAGTACGAACAATTTCCACAACGAAACAATATCCCGGAACGGATCGATGGTCCTGGCCATCTCGATGGCACGCATACGTATACCTTCACGCGTGCCACACTCGAGAAAGTGTTTTTTGTCGTAGCTCGTAACCCCCACGACTTCAAAATATTGACTCATCTGGCGTAGCTGTCCGCGCATGATAATATTCATAGAAATCGCAACCGTGGTAAGACGTATAAGCTTAGGCTTTGTCAATTCGGGCAGCTTTCACATCCTTGACTATCTGCGCGGCAATCTTCTCATAGGACCGCTCCGCCAAAATATACTTTCTTGCGCGGAGTGCTCCCAACGAAGCGTTGTTCTCATCCAAAAAAACAGATTTGATGCAGGTTACCACGGCGTCAGCGTCAAAATCGATAAGATATCCGCCCCCGGCATTCTTCACTATATTTTCCTGATCAGGAATTCCAAGCGATGCTATCACTACACAACCGGCGGCCATATATTCCATCAGTTTCGTCGGCGAAATTTGTTTTAGCAGACCGTCTGAAGGAATCACCGAAAGGCCGATTTTGCTATCCTTCAAAATCGCGACCACCGCTGCGCGGGAAACCTTGCCATTAAAAATGACGTTCTCTTGCTGACCCGTATTTTTGGCGTAAGCCCTCAGGTAATCCTCATCAACCTGGTCATGAGAGCCCCCCCAAATGTTCAGCGTGACAGGTCCATACTTCTCATTGTATCGCCTGACGGCATCAATCAGCACATCAATCCGCCTGCTTCTCGCCAGCGTGCCCACATAAACAAGATCATAGTTCCGATGACGCCAGGGAATAATAGCGTCAAACTCGCCTGTGTGAATGCCGAGTGGCACTACCCGGAATCGATCGTTATACTTCGGCCATTTAGTTTCCATAAATCGCCTCATTTCGTCACTCACAAGAAAAAAAAGGTCGACTGAATTGAAGAAGATCCTGCGAAATAGAATATCAAAAAGAGATTTAACCCTAAAAGTCCAGCTCTTAATGGAACTAGAGTATGCATGCAAATGCGAAATCTGATGAACATGAACAAGCCTACGATTGCGCAATTTCAATATCCAGGCCACTATCAGGTAAACAGGATCGTTTCGGGTAAACAGCACATTTACATCCCTGGTATTCCATAAGCACATCGTGAAGGACAAGAACTTATGAACTTTTCTAAAAAAAAAGGATTGAAATCGAGGCCGAACATAGATGTATTTAACACCATGCCTTTCCTTAATATCTGAAGGGCCAAAACCCAAAAAGGTTACTTTTACTCCTTGTTCGGGGAGAAACCCTGCAAGGACGCCTTCCAGAAACGAATGATCCGTTGGGATATCTTTATCGACGAGGGCGACCAGGTTAATTTCGTACATCGATTTTCTGTGGCAGAATAAAATCCAGGAACCGCTCACCGACAATATCCTCTCGCAGCTTGTGAATAACCTGCGTTGCGTTTCGACCCAGGCCCTCACGAACCTCCTCATTCCAAATGAGGTATTCGATCTTGTTCGCCAGTTGCCTGATGTCTCCATTTGGAACCAGCACGCCATTTACACCATCTTCAATCAAATCTCCGGGACCCGCTGTAAAGTCAAAACTGATACACGGTAAGCCTGATACCATCGCCTCACACAAGGCATTTGGAAAACCTTCGCTTCGTGATGGAATAACAAATATTCTTGCCGTCTGATACACGACATTCATATCATGGACCTTGCCAAGAAACTGAATCCTGCTATCTTCAATCCCCAGCCTCTTGGCTTGCTCTTTAAGATGCTGGCCTTGCTCGTCACCACCGGCAATAACTAGCTTCCAATCCCTCGCCTGCACATGGCTGAACGCCTCTATCAGCCGATCCAATCCTTTATGATGATCTGTTAGCCGTCCGACACCCAAAACCCAGTTTTCTCTTTCAACTTCCTTAAGCTTGACAGGAGCTCTTACTGAATTGTGGATAACAGCTATTGAAACATGTTTTCCAAAGTACGTTTGTTGGTAGCTTGCTGCTATTCTTGTTTGAGCGATAACCCCGGTCGGCGATTTTAGCCAAAAAGCAAGTCGGTTGAACACGCTGATCTTTCGGGGCCATTTATACAGTGGACTCGATCGCTCACTGATGTACACCGGCATGGAAGTACCTATAAGCGCTAAAAGCACAAGGGATGAGAAGAATTTATTAAAAACAAGGACCGTATTGGGCGCAAAAGCCTTCACTTGTTTTCTGATTCTGATGATAGTCTGAAGGATGGGGAGTCTTTTAAACGCCTTTTCAGGCTCATAGTATTTGACAGACGGATCGAGCGAAAAAAAACGCGGATACCTGAACATTGCAATATAGATCACTTCGTGACCCCGACTCGCAAAAAAATTGGCCAGATTAGAGGAAGCACGTTCCATCCCCCCCATCGTGAGGCACGGACCAACAATACATATTTTACGCCTTTCCTGGTCCAAATGCTTAAAGAAATCGCGCCACAATCTGCCGATGGTAGCTTTCGTCGATCACATCATCAACGATGCGACCACCAACAGCCTCGCTGGTATACTTTCCGGGGATTCGCACTTTCGAAGTTGCTCCCATGCGATACCATTCATACTCGATATCAACGTTTCCGATATCCAGTGCCTGATACCCCGCCTTCGCCAGATCATAAGCCAATACTGTTGCTGTCGGACCAAGTGCTATCAACACGAGTTTGCTGGTGTCGTGCTTCTTTGCTTCGAACAGCAACTCATCATACTTCTCAAATGCATTATGTGCAGGGGCAAGAATTCTTTCTACGCTTGTACAATTCGCAAACAAATCATTCCCCACACCAAGACGACTTTTATCACCTTCGATCAGGAGAACATGCTTACCCTCCCACAACAGCATGAGTTTTCTGAAATACAACGCGCTGACCGACTTGTTCTCAAAGGTCACGTAAACTCGCGTCATACTGGCGTTGTAGTAGGTCTTATTCAAATCCAAATACTTCCTCAGTCGTGGATAAACCCACGCAATCTGCGAACGCCAGGTTATCCGACTTCTCCTGATAAGGTTATCCATACTCTGGTACCCGATCGGGAGGCCCACGCAATGCCCCGGGAGGTCGGATACGAGAATCTCTATCATTCGTCTTCTTAGTTCGGGGTTGAATTTCTGATAAGGCAAATTAAGTTTGTCGATTACATAGAGGAACTCACTGTCGCCATAGCGCGAAATCGAATACTTATGCTCAATCAACTCATCCAGCGTCTGCTCAATTGTCTTCACCCGGGGAAGGGGATACAACTTTATCACCAGGGGATAGATACTACTGAGAAAATATTTGACCGCTAACCGGGGCCAGCGGACCCACCGACTATACCGCAAGTTCATAGTTAATTAATTTTGAAAACACCAACGATCCAATCAGCCGAGTTAATGTATCGGTGACGGAAAACACTCTGGGCCGTGGCCACAGCCTTATTTTGATCGGGTACATAGAACTCAATAGACGCCTGGTGATTTGTCGGGAAAATACCACGCCGCACCCAGTCGGCTCATCCTACTAAACCCTTTGACCGTGTATGTTGCTCCACCAGAAGATCAATGATCCATTCCATTGAATTGAATTTTCCATCATGCCAAACCATGTCACGTGTCCAATATCCCGGGCAAGGCAAATAGACTTCACGTGCATACCCGTAGTTGATTTCAACTATTAGTGGATTTCCATTCGGATCAAACACAAAATCGTAAGCCACAACAGATGCCTTTAATTTAGCACTTACGTCGAATGCCGTTTTTACACATACTTCAGGGATATCCTGTCTGTTATATAAAACGAGCCCACTTCCCGATGCACGGAAATCACTTTTTCTGGTTAATCTCTTTATGCCAAACGCTTTGTCTCCGATAGTAATTATTCGAATATCAAAGGTGTTGTTCGGAATAAACTCCTGAAAATATAGGTAGCCTTTATGCCTGCCGACTGTTTTCGCAAAGGACGTCGACACGAAAAAACGCCGAATGCTTTTGAAAATTCGCCGGATAGGTGCCTTTCCCAGACGATATTTCCTGATATTTTCTTGAAGGTCAACCCACCTATTGTAAGCCGAAAAACCTTTCCCAAATGCCTTTGCGACTATGTCTCGTGCCTGCGAAGCACTCTTCACCAACCTGACGTTTGTCGATCCGGCACCACCACGAAGTTTAAAAACTACAGGGAATTCCGCTTCATTAATCCAATCCAGGGCATCGGTCTTTGAATAGAAAATATAGTTGTTCGGTGTCGGTGCAGCTATGGACTCCAGCAGATATTTCTGGCCAACTTTATCATCAAAGTGCCAACCACTATTAAAATCCGGAAACACCGTTTTACCTGACTGTTGGAGGGCAAACAGAAACTGTTTCGCAAAAAGAACATCCTTCGCATGGGTATGGTGGTGGTGCCACAAAACAATATCACAGTCGCGCACCTGTTCAACAATGTCCGATTCATAACAATTGACAACCTTATGCGGAATTTCCTGCTCTTGACAGTATTTTATCCAATAGGGACTAAAGCCCCATTTCGCGTCGTGAATGGCTATTCTCACTTCTCTATTTCATTTTTAATTATATCACCTAATTCTACTGTAGTGAGGAACTCAACATCCGGCCATCTTGCCACGATCTGGCGCAGCAATGTGGAAAGTCCCTGCAGGTTCCTTTGGCGATTATCCGGATCAATCGACCCGATATAATTGAGACGATGTGTTGAAATGATCGCAGGCTTCCGCCAATAGAATGCGTTACCAATATATCCGAGAGTATGCTCCACATAGTTTTTTCGCTTAGTAGCCGAAGGTTCAAAAAAAACATTACGAACGATATAGATTTGTCCGTTACCGGTTCTTTGTCCGCTACGATGTCTTTTTGAACGCATTACGCGGCCAGGCGATATCGTCTCACGGTGGAACCTTCCTGTTTGTAGGAATTCCACGCCGCAATCAGACAGGCACGCCTCTATTTCTGGACCCCACGTGTAGACCGGTGCGATGAAAGATCGCGAGACAAAACCAAACTGCTCGTGGAATTTCCGCGCTCCATCCAAAAGTTCTTCTTTCTGGCGTTTCAACTGATCATCACTATCATACTCCAATGTGATCATAAGTCGATTTCCAACGGATGGGTCGTGTTTAGGGGGAATGCCTACAACGCCGTATTTGAAGACCCGGCGCTCATCACCTTCAGGATTTCGCAAGGTATTCATCCAGCGTATGATGTTAAAGTGTTCCCGTCCGTGAAACTGTGGAAAGAAAACGCCGGATGACATACCCGCTTTCATCGTGCCCCATGCCTGCCGCGAACCATAGTACTTTTGGTATGTATCTAAAAACCACTCCAGGTGATAGGATCGAAATTCATCGAGAGCAATTTTTTCGAAGTCGGGATTTGCCATGACGACGTTGGCGGTAAACACCGGGGTCCTGTCCTTCTGATCCTTGACGGATCCTAAGACATCAAACAGCATCGCCAAATCTTCTTCCGACTCCAGACAATCAAAACGCTCAAATGATCTTAAATGCACCGGGTAACCCTCTTCGCGTAATGAACTGTAGACATCCCGTGAAGGCATGCGGATGCTACCCCAATCATCGGACTGAAAAACGACGATTCTCCGGCGGGTGCTCCACCCTCCCATGTTACCAGCAGACCTGCGTAAAAAGGAAATGAAACCCATCGTGTTTAGAAAAGGCTCTTGATAAAAAAGATCACCGGCGTATCCCCACTCTCTACCGCTGAAAGGAAAGGATTTCCAATAAGGGTCATTATGGACATAAACTCAAACCACATCCTAAATCTCACTACTATATATAACGCAAGGAAAGGTGACAAACAGGCGACCACTTTGTTGAAAACAAAAATACTTCTGGAATACTGATATATGAGGAAAACAGCGCCTACGATCATCATCCTGGAAAAGAAGGTGAATCGATGAACCGATGGAATTACATCCAGAATATTAGAAACAGCAAAAAAGAAGATCGAAAAGTAAAAAAAGGAAACCAGCCAGGGATGATCTTTGTCACCCTTAAAGTATACAAACACCACAAGCACGATCAAGGACAGGGTGATAGCCGGATTATGGTATCGCGCATGCCACGAGATGGCGACCGCCCGCCCCTGCTCACTCCTCCTTTCGGCGTAATCGTCGCTAAGGTAACCGCTGTATCGCTTCTGAGCCAGACCCGGAAGAAAATCTATGCCTTTTTGCAGGTAGGACAAGTCGAACTGGTCTATGGCAAACGATGACAGGAAAAACACAAAGATTAAGGTTCGTTGAGAACGCACCAGAAGAAATACCGCAATAACCAGTAGCCCAAGGATAAAGGTAAAATGCATTAAAGGAGCAAAAAGTATCCAGAAAAGACCTTTTAACTTCTTGCCTGCAAGGAAAAAATTAAACACACCAAAGAGAAATATCTGCGATGCGCACATCCATCGAAAAACACATATTTCACTCATCGGTACTACCATCGCAAAAGTCACAAAGAGTAAAAAAGAGTAAAATGTAAAACGTCTTTTCACCCGTTCAAGCAAAAACCAAAGATTCCTGGAATGAAAGTAACCGAAGACGACAGCAAATACCAACATGAGCCATTGCTGATCATCGGTAAACCTTGAAACAAGGAAAGTGAGCAGGGGTTCAATAAAGTCAAGTTTAGAGGACTCTCCTGTGTAGATTGTCGATATCAGATTGAAAATCGTTACATCAGCATGGTGCATCACTTTAAGCTTTTCTATATAGCGGGTCGCGTCGTAGTTTCCGACGACAACAAAGTTAAAGCCGTAGAATGCAATGAAAGCCCAAAAGATATTCTTCGCCCAGGGTGCCCGGTAGTCCCTCAGGGACATAACAAACGCAATGATCGGAGAGATCAGGAACAGGATCGAAGGATAAATACCGCGCTCAGCCTTCACCATAGATCTTCACATGTTCAGGAAAAGGTATGGACCGGAATGACGGGTAGACTCCATTTCGCTGGAAATAAACGTATAAAGCAGAATACTGGCACGAGGGGTTCTGAAAATACAGACTTGTGGAATCAACACCCAAAATTAAAGATGTTTCCAGGTTTGCGATCAATAGCTCTGCGGGAACCGCAAGATCGAGAAAATACAACCCATTAACCTCTTTGTATCGGCTATGTTGTTCTGGCGTTGTAAGAGGATGGGGCTTCAAATAGAACGGACGCTGAGGATTCTCCCGGATCACCTCACGTATAAATTCTAACTCAAACTCCAGGTACTGAGCGCTATAACTTACACGCCCCAGATACAGAATAACATTCTCCTTCGGCAACAACGCAGAATCCCATCGAAACACCTGATTGGATAGTTCCTTCTTTTCTTGAGTATCAAGTAGGTTGATGGCTCGAATGCCACTTACATTCTTCCCATAAAGCTCCGGATGCGTTAACCACAGTGTATCAATCGCCTTCGATGCCCGATGATTGATTTTCTCAATCGGAATTGAAAAATGCCACAAGCCAAGTTCGTACGCCTCGCGAATTCTTCTGACTGTTTGTCTGAACCTGGAGCCGTATGCCTCTACGCTGTAGGTCTGATAAATCGCAGTACCATCCTCTGCCAGCATGATCTCGCTTTTGCCTTTTAACCTGGACACCAGATAACTGTTGATAGTATTGAATTCCGTAAAATGGAAAAACCCTTTATAATTGTTCTTCGACAAGCGGCGCACCGTCTTTCCCGTTTCTTCAAATTGACTGGTATCAATCCTTTTAAAGCGAATGAAGGGAGTACCTAGATCTACCCTCACATTTTTGAGTCTGTTTGCTTTGCCATCCACCAGAATAACGTCGTGCTGGCACGGAGCGTCCCTGTTCAGATCGACCATAATAGATATCGCCAGCAATAGATGGTATTCGGTGTTGACCGTAAAGAGATATCGGTTCACTGATCCTTGCACTCCAGAATAAATTCCGCAAACTCTCTTATGGCGCCCTCCCCACCTTTTGAGAGCAGGGTTATGTTTGCAATCCCTTTAATAGTCTTTACCGCGTCGCCCGGACACGCGCTAATCCCTGCACGCAGCATGATCTCCACGTCGTTCAGGTCGTCTCCGATGTACGCGATCTCCGTTTCCTTTAGTCCGGTCTGTTTGAGTATCTCGTTCAGCACGAAGCTCTTGTCTTTCACATTCTGGAACAGAAAATCAGCCTTGATTTTTTTTGCTCTGCGTTCGACCAGTTGTGTTTGCTCAGCGGTAACAATACCCGTTTTAATACCGGCGTTGCGAAGCAACTCGAATGCCTTGCCGTCACGGGTGTTAAATTTCTTCAGTTCTTCGCCATTTTCGGAATAGTACATTCCGGCGTCCGTCAGCACTCCGTCGACGTCTGTCAGGAGAAGTTTGATTTTTGAAGCCTTTCTCTGCAAATCTGTACGTCCGGAACCTCGCCTGTCCTTCAGGAACTGTTCGATGATGACCCAGTCAGAAGATTCATCCAGCTCAAAGTAGCTCTCCTCGCCCATTTCCCAGACTGAGATAGGATCAGAGATCCGACAACCGCTTTGCAGCAGTTTTTGGCGGGATGTGATATAGAATGCGCCGTTCTCCACCAGGAAGCCCTTGAAATCCTGACGCCTGGGTCTGCTAAGAAAATGATAATTGACAGGCTTGGCGATGCCACCCTCTTCCGACCAGATAAACCGCTTCTGCCTTACCACCGATAACAATCCTCCCGCCTGTTCCGTCCTGTATTTATCAATCCCACCCGAAATGTCTTTTGAGGTGACGAGGGGAGAGGTTGCCTGGATCAGGATTATATGGTCGAACGCGTGCTTGCTGGCGTACTCCAGCATTGCCGATTCAGTTGAGGCTGTGTCGGTCGCTGTTTCGGGCGAACGGTCCAGCAGGACCACGCGTTGTTCACCGGAAAAGTGATGGATTACTTCCGTTCGGATATAGTCCGCATCGGTCGAGACCACAACATGATCAATTGCGGGTGATCCCAATGCCGCCTCAATAGCGTAACAGACGAGTGGTTTCCCTGCGATCTTTCGCACGTTTTTTTGATACAGGCTCTTGCTCCCGCCTCGCACCGGAATAAATGCTACAACCATAGGTGGTTTATCCGTCGGCATCAGGCTTTCCACTTAAGTTTTTCACGCTGGACTTTCTCGATCGGCAGAATTTCCTCAGGCTTTTCGCGTAATGCCAGGTGTACATTTTTTATATCGCGACACAATCTCCTCAAACCTTCAGGCTCCAGCGAGGCAGCGTGATCCGTACCCTTCCAGGTTCTATCAAGGGTGAAGTGCCTTTCGATCCACTCCGCTCCAAGTGTCATGGCTGCTACGTCCGCCGCGATACCAAGATGATGGCCTGAAAAACCGATAGCACCCACACGTTTTCCAAACGTGTCCCGCAATCTGACAATCTCCAGCAGGCATATATCTTCAAATGGCACTGGGTATCCGCTCGTGCAACTATAAATGAGCAGGTCCTTCGCCCGACCTCTTTCTTCGAAGAAACGCACGATCTTCTCCTCCTCGTCCCGGTTGGTCATTCCAAACGAGAGCTGGATCTGCCCCCTGAAATGATCGCACAGGTATTGCAACATCTCAAAGTGTAGATTAGAAGCTGAGGGAATTTTGATAAACTCGGGATTGAGGCTTGCAACCTCCTTGGCAGACGTGATGTCCCACACGGACGTGCTATAGATGATATTGAGCGATTCGCAATAGTCCTTCAACTCTTTGTGTTGATCTTTACTGAACTCAAGAAAATCTCTGTGTGTACCGTAAGTGTCTCCATAGGAGTTTGCCGGATTGGGATGAGGCTTGTTGTAGCCCTCGTCTCCCAGCAATTCACGGTTATTTCTCTTTTGAAATTTAACAGCGTCTGCGCCTGACTGGGACGCAACTTTAATCATCTCTTTGGCGATGTCAAAATCACCTTTATGATTGCAGCCAATTTCGGCTACTACCTTCGGCTTTCCTGTGAACATATTTGTCTAGTATTTATTCCTGAATCTGTTTATTCTAAAAATGAAAGAAAGTAAAGCCTATTCCGCTGCTACTTACGTTTGCAATCTATTAAGATATAATTGTGTTATCGCCTATGGTTACCATATATTCAAACAACTCTTCTTGCTTAGAAATATCAATTAGAGCCTCCACTGATCGCAGGGTCCGGAAGTCTTCCGACTGCCAAACGTTCTTGAGAAATCGACTATACACCGTCGGCTTCTGCTCAGGATCAAAGTACAAGACGGGCTTTTTAAAACAAATTGCGTCGATCAAAGCAGTTGAGTGATTGGACACAACGACATCAAAATTATCGGATCGCAAAATCTCATAGATATCGCCGGCAATCACATGCATCTTCGAATTATCTGTGAACATATCCTGCTTGGGATGCTTTTTTAAATAAACCTCAAACCCGAGTCCGGTCAATTTAAACGCCAAGTCATGGTATGCATCAATGACCTTCTGCAGTCGCGTTGACGGCAAGAGTAGAATTCGATTACCGATAATGGTCGGATACTCAATCTCGTCCCGGCCCGATTCGTTGTAAATTGGGTTGCCAAACTCAATACACCTGCAATGCCGGTTGAACCTATTGTAGTCTGTGAAAATGTACTGATAATGCGGGCCCCAGGTATAAAAGAAATCACACCTTGCGTAGCGATGGTTGAAAAGAGTAACATTTCCTCCTATGTACGCCCCGTGCTGAACAACAACAAACTTCGATTGATTATTCTTTGACCAAACATAATACACTATATCCCTTCTGACCACCCAGTTTTTACTTAAAATAATAGCAGGTCGCAGAATCGACAACAACAAATAGCCAAGGCGAAATGCATATCTGGAATTTCCAAATAATCTTGTAGGCTGCCAAATCAACTCAGCCTTCACAAAGAAGTACTTGTTCCTGTTTTTGTGATTCTTTAAAGGCAGTACCTGGCGGTGATTTTCATAGAGTGCAATGCTTTTGCCTGTAAGACGCCTGACTATTGCGTTGATCATTTAGCAAAAGCAACTCGCCGAGCACTGAGGTAACTTGCCACGATGTCCAAATCAAATTTGGAAAACACACCTAGCGCCGTTCTTTCATCCACAACAATATGACTAATCTGGCCAGCCACGAGGCGACCATGCTTGATGAAATTTTGCTTCGTCGACACCACCACTCCGCCGGCGCCGCGATAGAGCGCTTCTCGCTCTAGCTTTGTAAACTTGTCCTGATCCAGAATCGGATGAA
Source organism: uncultured Roseivirgaceae bacterium (assembly GCA_964493505.1). Taxonomy (GTDB): domain Bacteria; phylum Bacteroidota; class Bacteroidia; order Cytophagales; family Cyclobacteriaceae; genus Chryseosolibacter. Next base: position 203,150 of record CAZBNP010000003.1, on the reverse strand, counting down.
GCGTTCGACCTGTGTGCTGATAATACGTCCTATTGTCCGGTCGTACACTAAGCACGGCATCTGCCTTGAAAAGTGCCAGCGTATTGACAGCCTCGTCGATTATATCGTATTGAAGCAAAGGGTATTCTAATGAGACGGTCATAACTGCCTCAACTGTCTCCCCGCTACGTTCCACCTCATTTATAGCTTGATAGATCGTTTTAGACAGGTTCTCGTTTTGCCTTGCAAATTCCGTTGGCCGCTCCAAAATTAACACCTTATGATTGTGCTTAAACGTTTTCAGGCAATAAGACAGGATTTCCGCATCTGAAGTCGAGACTACTACCTTTTTAAGTTTATCTGATGCTAGACATTGTTCAATTTTTCTTTCCAAAATATTTTTGCTTTCTAACTCATGCAATGGCCAGTTAACATCACCAATATGCATTGACCTCACAGGAATTACAGCAATTGTATAAGGGATTCTCATGTATTGGTTTACAAATACCTCCTTAATTGCCTTTCGGGTTCGAAGTATTTTTTCCTCATTCGTTGTCAAGTTTTTTCCATGTCTCCTGTAGAAAAAAAGAGGTTTGTTTACGTTCGTCACCTTGTGGTGGACAACAAATTTAATCCATAGGTCATATCCGTCCTGACAGGTGAAACTTTCGTTATAACCACCCAGTTCTTTCAGAAAAGAAAGCCTGATCATAGTGCAAGCACCGTGAGCAGGCTGGTCGTATAACGATACTTCACTATCAAAATGGTGTCTTCTTTCCTCACCGGTTACAGCGCCTTGTGCATCAACATAATAATAATCCGGGAAAACCAGGCCAAGGCTATCATCCTTCTCAAGAATATTACTCATGATTTCCAATGCATCGGGCGCCAAAAAATCATCGGCATCCAATCGCATAAGAAACTTGCCACGAGCGGCACGCATGGCAATGTTGTTAGTAATGTTTAAACCTTTATTACGCTGATAAATAATACCAACCTTAGGGTGATCTCTAAACTGCTCAATAATTTGCTTACTATTATCCGTTGAACCGTCATCTATGATCAATAACTCAAAATCCTGTATTGTTTGATCTAAAACACTTTTTATCGATTGCGTTATGAATCGAGCGTAGTTGTGGTTGGTAATGTAGACCGTCACCAAAAAATCATATTTCATTTCAAATTGCCTTGGCAAACGCATATATTGTTTGTTTTCCGCTAGGCTCATCGATAGTCTCAATTTTCAATGGCGTTAAGTCACATTGCGTAAGTAAGTATTCCATTGACGCCCTGTTGTATACGGTCAAATGCTCAATGAAAAACTCCGCACGTTCCTCTTGACTGTTTGAAGTAACGATCTTGTCTCCATAAGGCAGCTCGATATAGAAACAACCCCCGTCTCGCAGATATTTGCCAGACTCCCTCAATAGCGAGATTGGGCTGTGTACATGCTCAAGGACCTTATTATAGGTTATGATATCGAATAACTCGTTTTTAGGAATGTCAGTTATCGTACCAACCCATGAACTCGTTAAATTGACGCATTCTCTAACCAAGTGAATTGAATTTTGATCAGGGTCAACGCAATAAAGATTTGTCAGGAACTTCTCCATTTCAAATAGAAACACCCCAGTACCGGTGCCGACATCCAATAATGAAATCTCCGTGCAGTTACTTCCGAAAAAATCTTTAATAAAATCCCAAACCCTTTCTGCGCGGTGTTTATTATCTGACTTATCAAAAGGTAATGACGTTATTTTTGTAAATCTATCTTTTAATTTACCTGATTCAATCGAATTATTATAGAAACCAGTATAAAAATCCTCTCTCAATAGAGAATAATCGTAAAAGTTATAATATGCATTACAATTCAAACACAAATGGATTTCACGATAATACTTATCGGGACTGATGCTGTAGTCAGTTTCCTGAGCTGGCTTTTTGGTGACAATTGAAATTAATCGTGAACGATCAGTTCCACAAAGGTTGCATTTTCCCATTTTTTTTTACGAAATCATTGACCACTCCATTATACTGTGTTTGGCTAAATCAACTTTTGAAGTTCTGCCTATCAATCGCTGGTAGTCCCTTGCATCAATGCCGTGATTCGGCCTTAGCACAGTAAGATTTTCTTCGGTCAATAGTTCACCGGCTTGAATATCCCGTGAAGGATATACCGCTCTTCTAAAGGAGATCTCATGTTTGTTTTCCAACTCGATCGCAACAGGTTGCTTTAGGGAATGACCCTTTAAATCCGTGATCAGGTTTATCTCCCGGATCAAATCGTTGATTTCCGATGGCGTCAACGAAACTTTGTGATCGCGGAAAACTTTTCCCTCCCGGCTATCTGTAAAATGAAATTCAAGGATTTCGGCTCCCATCGCGACGGCATACTGCAAGGCTTTATTGCCTTCCGTATGATCAGAATAGCCAATCGTCAGGCCCGTATGTTCTTTTAATCGTTCCATCACGCTAAGATGAGCATCGCCCAATCCTATCGGATACATGCTCGTACATTGTAGCAGGGCCAACATCTCCTTTGATTTATAAACAGAATTGACCGTCTGGATATACCGGACCACGTCCAGAACCTCGGCCTCCGTCGAAAGCCCTGTAGATACTATGATTGGTTTGCCAATTTCAGCCGTCTTCTTAATTACGGGATATGCTGTCAAGTCGCCGCTCCCTATTTTATACAAGCTAATATATTTATCCAACCACTGCATGGCCGCGACATCCCATACCGAACTGGTGTAGTGGATGTCGGCTTCCCTTACCATTTCGGCCAGGTATATATGCTGTTCCTTCGTTAGTTCAAATTTCTTAAAGTGTTTGTTCCTGTCAGGGCTCTCCACACTCGAAACCAATGTGTCTCCCGTGTAAATCTGGAACTTAACATAATCAACATCGGTCTCAATGGCCAGTTTGGCCAACCGCTTGGCGTACTCAAAATCGCCTTCATGGTTTCCACCGATTTCTGCGATGAGAAGAGGCCCGTGTTTACCTTTGAAAGCCTGTTTCATGATCTAACGTTTGCAAAATTATAAGAATATCTTCAAGGTTATAGGTCCAGTGATCTTTTGTGAATCGTGAGATTATCTGCTTCGTTCGCTCAACGTCTTCCACCGTATCAAGTGCCATCTGAATCCCCGAAGCCTGCGGTAGTTTTTCATTCAAATAATAAAAATGCTTTCCAACTTCATGCTCATATAATAGCAAAGTGACATGCTCGCGATAAGCAGCAGACCTATTGATCACAGGCAACAGTGATTCATAATAAGGTAACGAGATGATTTCGACGCTCATCCCCCTTGGAAAGGTCCGACCTTTCACATTAGAAATAAAGTCATACTGACCGGTGTCTGCGAGTGCAAGCATCTGAGACAAAACCAGCGTATCCACAAATATATTGTCTCCATTTATTCTAGTCGCAAAATCCCATCCACGTGACTTCGCCGCCTCATAGAACCTCTCTGCGACATTGTCAAGGGAACCGCGGAACAATCCGATGCCTGTTTCTGCCGCAAATTCAGCAATAGGATCATCCGACTCTTCATCCGAAGTTGCGATTACAATATCGCTCAATCGGACCACCTGATTTAACCTTTCTACGATGTACTCCAGGATTGTTTTATCCTTGATCTTTAACAAGGCCTTGCCGGGCAGCCGTGAAGAGTTGTAACGCGAAAGGATTACAATACCTGTGTTCACCTCCTCTCGCCGATTTTCTTTGCGGGTGTTCCGGCCCATATCTCGAAGGGTGGTACAGACTGGTTTAGCAGTGAATTTGCTGCTATCACAGCCCCGTTCCCTATTGTCACTCCCTTGAGAACAGTGACATTACTGGCAATCCAAACATCATCTCCCACCCTTATCGGTGCAGACTCGTTTGGCTGCATGTTAATTTTTTCACCTTTTACCATTTGATGGTTGCTGTCAACCAAATACACAAACGGAGCAATTAAACAATCATCTCCAATTTCAATACTTTCGGAAGCGAAAATAAATGTATGGTAACCCACTGTAGTTCGGTTACCTATCCGAATGGTTGCCTTTTCATTGCAGCTACAAATCCGCGACCCTTCTTTGATGATTACATTGTTTTTAATGAAAATATTCTTTGGAAAACGCATTAACCTGACGTTGTTCTCAATAAAAACAGAACTCCCTAAGGAACCCAATCTCATGCATTGAATAAACCACCGCACACGGTGGATCAATTTCGTCTTTGTGAATCTCCTCAGCTGAGACATTGGCCATCAATTAAAATCAAAAAACGCAGAGAATAGCCTTTAACCTGATTCCTAAGAACATACACTAACTCAAACCAATTTAAGGATTAACACTCTTTGTAGCTACATGTTTAAAGACCCCACTAAAAGCTAAAAATCCAACGAGACACAATATAAAAATCACATTTAAGATCAATTTACCGCCCAGTCCCAGGTCCTGTTCGAAATAAGCTAAGAACGTACCAATCAATATCAACATCAACCACGGTATTGGGTTCAATTGTGACTGATTAAGAGAGCGATAGTGCTCATGAAAGAAGCCGCTAAACCCTTTAAATAGAAAAGCACCAAATGTCGTCCAGGCAGCGGCGGTAAAACCATAGATTGGAATAAACACCAGGTTTGCCACAACATTTAGAACACCAGCAATTGCTGTAATCTTCCATATCATACCAGTGCGTTCATAATAAAACAGCACCTGGTTACAACCCACATACATGGGAAAATAGCTATAACTCATCATTATGATGACTATGATCGGCTTCGCCGCAAGAAGTTGCTCGTTGCGGATCACGACAGGAAGCCAGAAATCTATCCAAAGGCAAAGGGTAAAACACAATGAAAGAACCAGAAACTGGAACACAAAAATGAGTTTCCGATAGTCAATCCAATTTTTTTTATTGATCAGCTCAAGCAAGTTTGGGCCTATCGCCTGATTGATAGCACCACTCATGGTGTTGATGAGAGATCCGAAACTATAGGCCAATGAATAAAGCCCGATCGATTGAGTGCTCACCCTCAACTGTTCCATTATGAGACGATCCGAACTATTTAAAAGATAACCCGAATAACTATGTGGTATCATTGGAAGCGAAATCTTGAGTTTTTCCAACATCATTTTCCGTTTGAATCTGAAATTTGGGTACAACTTGATTTTGCTCCACAGTGGAATTGTAAAGACGATGCCGGACGCCGTCGTTGTGATACCGGCTGAGAATATCCAGCCCATAAAGCCGAGTTTCAAACCAGCGACAAAGTAGTATGTTAGTCCCACTCCTACGCAGCCCAAAGTGGCGGCCCTCAAACCCAGTGGCCAGGCCTTCTGTTTCATGCGATAGTACGTTGACATAAGAAACTCGCCTGGCGCAAAAAGGACAATGGGAATTACCTTTAATGCAACTATGGTTGCTTTGTGCTCATCTGCTTCTACCGGCATTACAAACCACAATACAAACGCAAGGACGACGCCATACAACAACAACCAGACAGTGAGAAACCCATACACCTGTCGCCAAAGACTAAGATAGTGATATTGATGCTTAATGAAGGCATTGGAAACAACCACATTGAGGCCGAGAAGACTAAACGCACTGAGAAGCCCTACGTAAACATCAATGATACCGATGACACCATAATCGGTCGGGGTCAGGAACGGCGTAATGAAGGGAAGTACAAAAAAAGACGCCAGTTTCGGAACCTGAGGTAAAACTCCATAGATCGCGGAGTTTTTTATTATTAACTTAAACAATCGTCTGCCGCTGAATTACAAACCCAAATACTGAAATCCTGAAGAACTACTCTTCATAATACCCGTGGGCTCCCTTCTTTTCCCGTGAAGCATAGCCATATCCGTATCCGTACCCATAATTATAGCCATACCCGTATCCGTATCCAGGCCCCGACTTACGTATATCGTTGAAAACGATACTGATATTCTTCAATTTACCGCTCGAAAAAAAGTCTTCTGCGGTTTTCAACAGGTCTCTCGGTGTGTAGTTTTGCCTGACAACAAACAACGTATGGTCAGCATAAGGGGCCAGTACAAATGCGTCCGTAACGATAGCTAAAGGGGGAGTGTCCAGGATAATGTAGTCAAATCTCTTCGTTGCTTCCTGCATGAAGCTCATCATTCTGTCCGTCAACAACAGTTCTGATGGATTTGGTGGCACGGGTCCTCCGCTGACAAGAGCCAGTCCGTCGTAACTTGTCGTTTGCAGCACGTCATCGAATTCACCGAGACCCGCAAGGTAAGTGCTCAACCCAACGTCGTTCGTTAATCCAAAATCACCGAACAACCTCGGTTTACGCATATCCGCCCCGATGATCAGCGTAGCTTTACCCGACAACGCCAAAACCGACGCGAGGTTGATGGACGCAAACGTTTTTCCCTCCCCGCTGATCGAACTTGTGATCATAAAGACTGCCTTTTCCTTCCCCCCGATAAAATAATTCAGGTTTGATCTCAATGCACGAAACGACTCAGCAATGGCTGTTTTCGGATGCGTTAACACCTGAAGGTTATTGTCTATGCTTTTATGCCCGACCCCACCGATAAAGGGAATAGAGGTAAACCGCTCAATGTCTTCTTTGGACTGAATCCGGTCATTGAAGATCTCAATAAGAATAAATCCTAACAACGGCAATATCAACCCTAGTGATAATCCGATAACATAATTGAGATTGGTATTCGGCGATACCGCCGAACCAGACTTGGGAGGATTTACTACCGTGATATCAGAAGTGTTGGCAGCCTTTGATATCGACGCCTCGGAATGCTTCTGCAAGAGAAAGATGTAGAGATTCTCCATCAGTGAATAATTGCGCTGTATGGAGACGAGGTTTCTCTGCGCCAGCGGCAGACGACCAAGCTGTCGTTCGATTGTCTGAATCTGCTTGTTAATGAAGTCGATCTTGATCTCGTCGGTCGATTCCTGATTTTTTACCGACTCAACTATGTCCTTTCGCATCAGGTCAATCGAACGCTTTGCACCTGATACCAATGGATTTTCCTTATTCCGGCTCATATTGATTTCCAGCTGAATCTCCGTCATCCTCGAAACAAGGCCGGTGAGGATAGGATCCGTAATACCGATCGACGAAGGCAAAATTATCTGATCGAGGTTCTCATTCCGACTAACATAGTCAGTAAGGTATTTGTAGTAGTTCTTACGAATGATTAGCTCCGCTTTATCTCCCTCAAGCGCTTCAACTTTTCCGTAAAGTCTGAGTGCCTCCCCACTTAGGTCAGTGACAACGTTTTTGTCTTTGAATTGTTGCAACTGGTACTCAACACGGCGTAATGAATCGCTGATCTCTCCCAGCTGCCTCGAAATAAAATCGACTGTCCTTGAAGCTGTTTCATTCTTATTCTGCAAGTCATGGTCCTGGTATTGCTGAATCAGTCCCGACAAGAAATCAATTCCCTTCTGCGGACTCGGGCCACGGATTGAAAGGTTTAGAACTCCAGCACCTTGCTCTGCCCAGGATATATTCAGCCCCTGAACATAGCTGTTTGCCAGTATACTGGCCGGAACATATCTGAAAATATAGGGGGTATTCACAACCGACTCAATGGACCCCTGATTACGCACTGCAAACACCCCCCTGAAATCGTTGAATGTAAGCGTATCCCCAAAAGTACCTCGATGCACACGCGAATCCCCGTTAGACTCCTCTCCTTTCAACTCAAACTCCCTGCCATTCAAAACCTTGAACATAAACTGCACGCTCTTCCTCGAAAGATCCCTGTCAGCGAATGCAATAAATACTAAGTCTTCGTATGCTTCCGTCGTTACGACATTTCCTTCCTTGTAAAACGCTATATCAAAATTCAGATCCTCCAGTACTTTCTGGATCAGCGGATACGATTTGATAATGTAGGTTTCGTTCAGATAATTTCTTCGAAAGTTTACCAGAGAATTGTTATAGAGCAGGTCACCGCCTGAGAGGCCTTCCACTTCCTTAACAATAACCGATGCGGTGACGGGATATACTCTTACTGCATACCGGTTGTACAGGTACGCGATTGTCGACGTGAGCAAAACAGAAACTACAATCACGTACCAGTATCGCACTGCCTTAGAGACAATTCTCTTGTAATCAATGGGCCAGCTTTTGTCAGTATCTTTTGACTGTAGTCCCTGACCGAGTTCGTTGCGATCCAATGTCATCTTGTTAAATTGATTGCCAGTAACAGCAGTGAGAGGGTGGAAATAATCAACGACAGGTTCTGCCCGGCATATTTGCGGAACGGCCTTTGCCGCAACGGAGGTACTACTATGACATCACTCTGATGAATATAGTAATACGGAGAATTGATAAAGTCTTCATCAAGCAAGTTGACGTACTGAACGGATGTCTCGTTACCGATCTGCCTTATCAGCTTCACATTTGACCTGTCTGCGAGATCAGTAAGCCCTCCCGCTTGTCCAATGGCTTCCAGCAAGCTCACTCTGTTGTTATTCAGTGTAAAGGTGCCTTCCGAATTCGCCTCCCCCAGCAGTGTGAACCTGTAATTCAACAGTCGGACCTTCACAACCGGTGATTCCAAATACTGGTTGGCGATTCCCTGGAGCTTATCCTGGATTTCAAAAACTGACAAGCCGGCAACCTTCACTCTGCCAATTACCGGAAATGGAATCTCACCCTTCACATCGACCAATTCTCCGATCAGCAGTGCATTGCCCAGCTGGTTCATGGCGCCAGTCTGTAGATCCTTCGACAGGAAATCGTACTTTTCCGGCGTGAGACTTTCAAACCGAACTGAAATCAGATCGTTCGCCTGTACCCGGTAGTGAAAGTTATCCAACGTGTAGGTCCGCAGCACGGTGTCGATAGGAAGATCTTTGGCGTTGACATCACCGTTTTGCAGCAGCATTACCTTCTTATTGGAAACACAGGATGAAACAAGGATAGTCGCGAGAAGCAGAATCGTTATTCGCATGAGGTCAATAAATAAGGCTGCTAATATACAGTTAGTTAGGGATTATCGAATAATTAAGGTTATCGCCAAAGCACCAATGCCATCCTCACAGCTCCGCCTCCTCACTCCCATTTTCACGGATGAGTTTGCCCTTCGCCCTTCGCCCTTCGCCCTTTGCCCTTGTTAACCGCCAACTGACTCCCGCTTCCACAGCCACAGGGCCGTGTCGGCGTTCAGGTGCTTCTTCTCGGCCTCAAACTCCGCATCATTCAATACAAGCGTCCGGATCTTGCGGTTGACAAGCCCTTCTGCTTTCTCGACATACCCGAGGAGGTTGTGCTTGTTGATCTCGCCTACCAGCACCAGGTCGATAATGCCGCTGTCCTGACCCCTGGCGTAGTCGCCGGTGATGAAGGCCATCTCCAATTGCCCAAGCCGACTCACCATCTTGTTGACGATGTTGTCCAATATCTTGTCGATACCCATGTATTTGTGGACAAGGTTCTTTATCTCGGGATAGAGTGGATGATGGGTGTTGGCACTGTATTCAATGATGTTGCCACGGCCGGTAGAAACCAGGTAGCCGGCTTTTGAAAGGTTGTTGAGCTCGTGCCGGATGGAGTTGGTGGACTCTCCGAATTCTTCCGCCAAACCGCGGAGATGGGCCTTCGAATGGCTGTTCAAAAAGAATTTGAGCAGCATCTTTACCCGGGTTCGAGAGGTTATCAGGTACTCTAGCACACGGCAAAAATATGGAAATGAGTAGTTTATTTACTCATTTTGCTATGTTTTTTTTAGAATTCCGGACCGCGATGGAGTTCCCTGCCTCTAGTTGACAGTTGGCAAAATTGACAATTGACAAAGCGGGAGCTGGTTGAATTGGCAAAGGGCAAAGGGCAAAAGGCAAAGGGCAAAGGGCAAAGGGCAAAGGGCAAAAGGCAAAGGGCAATGTGGGAACTCATAATTCCTATGGCACTCCAAACCCAGCACCCGAAAAAACCGAAATCCGAAAAACGTCACCGAACCAGCAAAACCATCTCCTTCGTATACCGCTTTCCTAATTCTGTGGCGGAGGGGCTGTCGAGGTGGACGCCGTCGCCTTTGTGTTCCATCCCTTCCGCGGTCACGACGCCGGTGAAAGGCACTTCGCGGGCGATATCGTGCAGGATCCCATTGAGGGTGTCTACGTTGTCCATAAAAGGGGAAAGTTCACCCATGATGAACGGCAGACTTGGGTCGCCTGTCTCTTCGCGGATGCGGCTAATCAGTTCCTTAAGGTTGTCGGCGTAGCGGAGTACCTGTTCGCCAAGGCGGTCCGATTCGCCCTGGTGCCAGATCACGCCTTTGATTACCCCAGCCTGCCGGGCAAGTTTTATTCGCGCGACGGCATCGTCGTACGGATGGGTCTTCGTGGCTGGATCAAAAGCTCCCGGTACCCACAATTCAATGGAGGTTCCCCCCACGGCGCACGGCACGAGGCCGATCTTCTTTCCGCGGGTCGCTTTCGCCATCTCAATCCCGAAGGAGAGCCCGGGACCAACACCTGCCACCGTGGGCTTGTCGAAGTGCAAGGGGTGTCGCGCGGGTTCCCACGTGCCTTCCCTATCAAGGGAAATAACCCTGGGGCTACCCGCCCGTGCATACTTGCCTTCTACAACTCCGCGGCCTGCCATGTTAGACTGCCCCATTAAAAGGTAGATATGAAAATCGGGATCGGGAGTTTGTGCGTGGACTGTCTGTGTCATACCTGCTGCGAGCAGAAATAGTAATACGATAGCTTTCATCATCTAAAATAATATTTGTTCAAGCGGGGTTCCCATAGATCTTCAGCACCGGGCTAACCACGGGATGGGCGGCGGGCGATGTGATAAAATCGACGATGGCGGCGATCGTCGCGGGACTTACCCACTTCGAAAAATCGGCGTCTGGCATCTGCTCGCGATTCGCGGGGGTGTCGATCGTGGAGGGTGCGATGACGGTTGTGACTACGTTCGTTGCTGCTCCTTCTTCATTGAGCAGGGCGGCGAGGTTCACCAGCAGGGCTTTCGAAAGACTATAAGCCAGCGAGTGCTTACCGGCTCTGGGTTCGAGCGCGGCCCTGGCGGATACCAATACGATGCGGCCTCCGCCGTGCGCGGCCATCTTCATGAACGCGGGACGGGCGATATTATACGCGGTCTCAAAGTTGAGCGCGAGCATTTTTTTCAGGCTGGCGTTGTCGGTCGACGCGATGTCGCCGCCGGCATATCCGCCTGCCAGCAGTATCGCGACGTCGGGGTTGCCGTGTTTCATCGCCGCACGGTCTACGAATTCCGCCGCCCGCAGTTCGTCGAGAAGGTCGACTTCATAGACGGTGGTGTCGGGCAATCCAAAGTCGTATGGTTGTCCGGGCTCGACTGTAGCCTGGACGGCATATCCGGCGTTTGCGAAGTGGTTTACGACGGCGCGCCCGAGATTGCCGGAGGAGCCGGTTATGATGGTGTTCTTTTTCTTCATCCTGTTAGTTCATTAACGCTGGTGGTCTGTTGTCAATCGATCTTCTCGAGCAGGTTTCCGGGTATTTGTACCTGTATTACCTGATTGATTCCTTCGAGCAGTATACTGAATCGCTGGTTCTTATCGCGACCGGTAAGTATCCCGGCTAGTCCGGTCAGGGGTCCGTCGATAACTTTCGCGCGATCGCCGATATTGAAAACCTCCACATCGCCGGTGGTTTCAAGGAAATAGCCCGTGGCGATAAAACGGTTGATTACGGCATACTCTTCTTCGCGTAGGACTGCAGGCCGACCGTTGTGTCGGATGTTCCAGGCTATCCCGGGTACTTGTACGATCTCCTGGATATCGGCTTCGTTGCTCTTTACGAAGATATAAGAATTGAACAACGGTATATCTACCCGCTTCTTGCGGTCACTCCATTGCCGCAACACCCGCTGCATCGGAAGGAATACTTCCCGCCCGGCCCGTTCCAGTAATTCCTTTACTTTCTTCTCCTGACGACTCCGGGTATAGAAGACATACCATTGTTTATTGCTCATTGCTCGATAAAAAAAATGCCACGAGGACAATGGCACGAAGGTACTAAGAAACGAAGAATCACAAAGAATATCCTGGTGTTGCTTTGTGATCTTGGTGTCGGGTGGTTGCTGATTACTGATTACCGACTTCCTCGGTTTTTCTCACGATCTTTCTGACGATGTCATCAAGTTCCCGCGCGCTGTTCTGGATATGCAAAAGGGTTTCCCGCGTGTCGGAGGAATCCTGGTAGCGATCGAGTAACTGAACGAGTCCCAGGAGCCGCGCCAGGGGACCTCTGACTTCGTGCGATTGGACCCAGGCGATCTCCATGAGTTTCTGGTTCTGCAATTCGAGGGCGCGGGTTTGCTCTTTCTGTTCGGTAACGTCGAGTGTAAAGCCAAGAAGCCGGTAGGCGCGGTTGTTCGCATCGCGTTTGACGATGATCTTCGACAGCAATGTCTTTACGTTGTTGTTGCGGTCGATGATCCGGTATTCGCACTCGGTGATGTCGCGTCCATTAATGACCTCGGAAATTATCCTCCGGAGCGACTCTTTGTCTTCTGGGTGTACATACCGGTAGAACTTATGGTCGTCAGGGGAAATTTCGCCGGCGGTAAATCCGAAGATGGTGAACGCTTCGTCAGACCAGCGGTGTACGCCTGTATGGAGATCTACCTGCCAGCTCCCGAAATTTGCCAGGTGCTCGGCTTCTTTCATGAGGGCGGCCTGTGATAGCATCTCGTTGACATACGCTTCCCGCTCACGGGCAAGCCTTGCTTTGTCGAGCGCGCTTCGGATTGATGATGGAAGGCGTTTCAGGCGATCCTTCAGGATGTAATCGTCGGCGCCGGTTTTTATACTCTGCACAGCAAATTCTTCCGATACCGACCCCGTCACGAGGATGAACGGGATAATCAGGCCGTGCTCTCTCTGAAATTCCTTCCATATCTCCATGGCCTCGACGGAGTTGAACTGCGGAAGGGAGTGATCGGAGAGTATGATATCCGGTCTGAATTCCTTCAGCGCCTTCTCAAACTCTTCCTTCTCTTTGACCAATACGGATTCAAATATGATACCTCCGCGCTTGAGCTCACGCTCCACCAGATCGTGGTCATCAGGCGAGTCCTCCAGTATCAGGATCTTCAACGGTGTGCTCATCGATGTTCGTTTTTGGAATCGCCATGCGGAACCTGGTTGAGTAACAACCAATAGAACCCAAGTTCGGAGACTGCCTTAATGAAGTTATTGAAATCGACGGGCTTCACGATGTAGCTGTTTACGCCCAGGGCGTAGCAGGCTTTGATGTCGGGGTCTTCCTTCGACGAGGTGAGTACCACCACGGGAATTATTTTTGTCGCTTGATCTTCGCGTATCCTGGCCAGCACTTCAAGGCCGTTCACTTTCGGCATCTTGAGGTCGAGGAGTATGACCTTGGGCACCTTCCTGACATCACGTCCCTCGAATTCGCCTTGTCCGAAAATAAAATCCAGCGCTTCGGCACCGTCTTTCAAATGGATGAGCCTGTTCGCAAGGTTGCTCTTCTTCAGGGCTCTGATGGCCAGCTCGGCATCACTCATACTGTCCTCTACCAGGAGGATCTCAACTTCTTCGTCAACGTTTTTCATATTTTCTTTTCATTATGATATCATCGACTAGTACAAGTCTATATCTAGAAAGATAGGACAGAAATCCTAATTCCCGTCTGATTAATTACATGACCGGCAGTATCAGGTATACCGAAATCAGTCCCTTAGGGGTTTTTGAAATCGGTAAAGTGTAGTCAGGACCAGTATTCGTCACATCCGCATTCTAATTAAGGAATTTCTTTCAACAGAAAACCAGATCGCTCTTGACACTTTCATAACGCCTCGCGACCTTCATTGAACAAAAACAGACCCGCTATGCGAAGACCCTCTCGCACAGATTTGTCGTGGGTGCTGATATTTGCTATCAGCCCGTTGACGGCGCAAAACCTCGATGGAATCGGTCGGGAAAAACCACTCTCTTTTGGCGGTGGTGTTTCCTTAAACCAGATCCTTTACATCGCTGCCAGCCGATCGCCTGCGCGCGACCCGTATAGTTTTTTCGCAGCTGGAAATGCGCATGTCGCGCTTTACGGATGGAACATCCCACTGCGTTTCTCCCTATCGAATCGCCGTTCCGATTTCCTCCAGCCGTTCAATCACTTTGTGATGCACCCCAAGTGGAAGTGGATCTCCGCACACATCGGGAACACATCCATGTCTTTCTCTCCGTATACGGTCAACGGTCACACCTTCCGCGGTGTGGGTATCGACCTGACGCCCGGAGAGCGATGGCGTTTCAGCGCACTGCGCGGACGGTTTCTGAAAGCAGCCGGCGGCGCTCCTGAACGGGGTCTGTTGCCTGTATTTCAACGTTATGGCTATGCGCTTAAAGCGGGATATCACCGTGCGGGCAACGGCGTTGAGATCCTGTTCTTTCACGCCTCGGACGATGAACATTCCCTTGAAGTGCCGGGCGACAGCCTGGGTGTCACACCGCAGGAGAACGCCGTCGCGAGCATCCGCGGCAGCAAGACGCTGTTCCGATATCTTATCCTCCGCGGTGAAGTGGCGACGAGTTTACTCACACGCGATACCGGAGGTGCGCCCGCCGACCGCGACTACCTCATCACGGCAATCCTGCCGATTGTCTCCGCCAACGCGTCGACGTCGGTGCACAATGCCGTCAAAGTTTCTCTCCAATACCGGAAGGACAACTGGACGGCGGGGTTCGGATACGAGGCGATAGACCCGGGATACCGCACCTTTGGTACTTATTATTTCAACGACGACCTGAAAAATATTACGGTCGACGGCTCCGCGAAACTCGCTGACAACAAGCTGTCAGTAACCGCCAACGTAGGGGTGCAGCGCGACAACCTCGCAGGTACGCGCGTCAGCACCATGCGGCGACTCGTGAATGCGTGCAATGTCCACTACACACCCTCACAGCGACTTAACGCCTCGATGTCGTGGTCCACTTTCCGCACGTTTACGAATATCCGCCCGCAGTTCGCGGCGATCACTCCCTTTGACAATCCTGATACACTGAACTTCGCCCAGATATCGCGGAGTGCCTCGCTGGCGGTCGCCACGGGAAATTCGGCAACACCGGGTAATTCGAAAAGCAACACCCTTGCGTTGAATATCAGCTGGCAGGAGTCGGCCGACACCCGCGGAACAACGTCCGATATGGAGACGACTGCCTTCTACAACCTCAACGCCAGTTACACGGTAGCATTACTCCCCCAACGCGCGAGTCTGTCGCTGAGCTTCAACGCCTCGCGTCATACCGGGGCGTTCCTGAACAGGAGTGCGCTCGGTCCGACGGCAGCTGTCAGCTGGCTTTTGCTGAACACCCGGTTGCGCACGTCGGGATCAACGTCCTGGAACCGCGACAGCCACGCCGGACACTTCGTGACCGCGCGCCTCAACAGCGCTCTTGGAATCAATACCCGTCACCGCATCACGCTGAATACCGCATTCATCTCCCGCCACCCCTCCGGACGACATCCCCCCACCCACGAAGTTACCATCACCCTCGCTTACCACTGGAGCTTGGTTGGTAACCCGGGCTTTCAAGCCCTTCTCCGAAACCCGAAACTTTAAACCTCATACATGCCTCTCCTCTTCCTCTTCTTCCTCCTCCTGACGCCGTCGCTGATGGCTCAGGTCTTCCCTGTGCGGGCAGACCTCCGGATATCTCCGCCTTTTTCGCCGTATCTCAGCGACTATGCTACGCCGGCGTTCGTCGTGCAGATACGGTTGAACGACCTCGGGGTGGCGGACTACCGGTGCACACTTCGTCTCACGATCGAAGGCGGAGGGATTTCGGTGCAGTCGAGGAAAGATTATCCGTTCACACCGATTGTCCTCCACGGCGGAACGACGGCGATCTATAGCGGGTTGGACCTCTACCCGTATTTCCAGCCGGAGGCGCTGATAGTCGAAGGGCTCGCGCCCAATGCGTCGCGCGCACAACTACCGGAGGGTCTCTACCGGTTTGGCATAGAGGTAGTGGACTACCATCGCGGTATGGCCGTAAGCAACCGCGCCGTGGTAATGGTCTGGGTCGTGCTCAACGACCCGCCTATGCTCACCCGTCCGTACAATTTCACAACGGTACCGCTACATGATCCGATACTGTTTACCTGGACGCCGCGGCACATGGCTTCGCCAAACGCGGCCTTCACGACAACCTATACATTCCGGATGATCGAACTGTGGCCGGAGAACCGGAACCCATACGACGCTTTCTTGACGTTGCATCCTCTTTTTGAGGTCGGCACCGAAACTCCCCAATGGCTGTACGACGCGTCGGGACCGCCACTCATCGCCGGACGGAAATACGCGTGGCAGGTCCAGGCGCACGACCCCCTCGGACAGAATCTCTTCAAGAATCAGGGGCGCAGCGAAGTGTTCGTCTTCCGGTTCGGCGAAGCACTCGACATACCCGGCAACCTGCGAATGCGCTGGGCAAAACCCACCACCCTGGCCATCCGGTGGGACGCTGTCAAGTCGAAGACCGACGTCCGGTACAGGCTTCAGTATCGTCAGCGAAAACGCCGCGAAAACCACACGTGGTATGAAACCTGGACCCGCTACACTGACAAAACTCTTTACGAGCTGCGGGCCAACACCGAATACGAGATGAGGATTCGCGCGGAAGACGCGGTCCAGGAAAGCCCCTACTCGGAAAGTCGCATTTTCAAAACTCTTCGCGAGCCTCCGGCTGAATTCCAGTGCCGGGATGATATCCTGCCTCCACCCTCGCCCAACAATACCCTACCGGTCTTTCCGCTGAGCATCAACGATACCATTCGCGCGGGGGGATATACAGTGCTGGTGCGCGATGTCATGCGCGATGGCAGCCGCTATTACGGGTCCGGGTTCGCGGTGGTGCCATGGCTCAACGGCGCGAAGGTCCGTGTCACGTTTGAGGGGATCAGGGTCAACGATCGCTTCTGGCTCACTTCCGGTGTTATCCGGAGTGTCTGGGATGGCGACAGCCGCCATCATATCGAACACCAGGCGCCGGTAAAACCCGGGCATGTGCCGCAGGCAGGCGCGCTGGACATCACCGTTGTGGCCGTCGACTCCCTGATCGCTATAGAGGGTGCCGTTATCGCCGCGGTGACAAAGGACGAGGACGGGAACACCGTCGTCACGACCACCGATGGCGTCGAGCGGGTTGTGGCGCAGGGGAAAAGTCTCGCCGTCGTGGATGAGATGGGAAACGGCTATGTGATCGACGCGGATGGAAATGTCGCCAAGACCACATCGGAAGAGGCGGTTGCCGCATTCGGGCGAGGGTCGCGGGAATATGATCTCACGCTGGAATTCACGGGCGAGGGCGCGCGCTTTGGATTTGACGCGGGACGGTACGACGCGCTTGGACAGTACTATCAGCGTCTTGACAACGGGGTGTACATTCCCTGGAAAGCGTTGTCGTCAGCTACGCCCGACCAGCTCGCCGCGGTTGTCACCTCTGCCGGCGTCCAGCCCAACCGTATTGCTTTTGAGTCTGACGGCATCCGTCTGCAGCCGGTGGTAAACGGGAAGGCGATTTCTGTAAGTCTGCAGGGAAAGGCGGAGGGCCTCGAAGGAGAGCTTGTCGCTTTCTACAGTGCCGGCGATACCCTTCCGCCGAAAGTTGCCGGTAAGGTCAACCTGGCGACGTACAACCCGCTGCACTGCCGGCTGGAGATCGTCCCGGTAAACGGTGTGGCTTTTCCCGACGCACTCGACGCCGGCGTGATAGCGCGTGCGTTGAATGAGGTGTACAGCCAGGCCGTTGTGGCGTGGGATGTCACCGTGGCTCCGGACCTGCGGGTTCCACTCGGCGACACCTTCAACGACGAGGTGGCTGGCGGATTGTCTAACTACACCGACGACATGAAGAGCGTGCTAAACGCTTACGGTCCGTTGCGTGACAATACCTGGTACCTGTTTGTCGTCGCCACTCCGCGTGATATGTCTACCCTCGGCTATATGCCGCGCAACCGTCCCGCCGGCTTTGTCTTCACTGAACCTCACCATGGCGACGCGAAGGAATTCCTCAAAACTATTGCCCACGAACTGGGCCACGGTGCCTTCAATCTCAAGCACACCTTCGGTGAGCATCCGCTACCGGTCGGGTTCACCGACAACCTCATGGACTACAGCGATGGTACGGCGCTGTGTAAATATCAATGGGACAACATCCATCAGCCTCCGGGGGTGCTGGGCTTGTTTGAGGGTACAGAAAACTTCTATGAATCGGGCAATGAATTCTCATTCGCGGCATGGAACAGGCTACCACCTTTCAGGAAGGCGGCGCGTATCCTTCGCGAACACCTGGAAGCTACCGGGGTTTACGAGACGGTAAGCAATGACTGCGACGAGCAAAAGTGCGTTATCACGGCCGCGCTGAGGGTCGCCGCCGATATTCAATATACGCTGGAAGCCACTCTGCCGGCGAGCATGAGCGCCGATGATCTGATCGTCATGCTCATCACCGAATACAGGGTGGACCTCTGGAACGCGTTCGACGTGCGGGCGGAGAATATCTGGGACGAGCTCTATCACTGGTGGCGAAAACAAAATGACGATCTCGCCGAGCACAAGGGCTGGCAGGTGAGTACGCTGAACTTTATCGCCGACGTAGTCACAGCTCCTACGCTGGTTCCGGCGGTGAATGGATGGCTGACCGGCCACCATTGGCGCGACGGTCGTACGCTCTCCGGTTGGGAACAGGCGTTCGCCGCGCTCGACTTCCTGGTGGCGGAAGAAATGGCAAAGGCGTGTATCACGAAGCTCGTCGTCAGGGTGGGAACCAGGACTATCAACCTGATGCGTCTCAGCGCGGGCGTGAAAGACCTCATACGAAAAGCCCTCGACCAGGGTTTGTCGATAAGCGCGCACGGGCAGGGTGAGATAACCATCCTGAATAAAGCGGGACGAGTGGTCGGGAAAATCGTCGATGAAGTATTGATGGTGCCTTATTCAAAATTCGGCGGCGACATCATCTGTGCTCCCAATAAGACAACAACTGTAATCGGAAGGTTTTCGGATATGGCCGACGGCGACGGCATCAAATTTATTAAAGAGAACAAATTGTATGTCTACGGCGAAAACGTCGGGGGTATCAATATCCTCGACGACGCGAACTGGAGCTGGCTTTTGAACGAACGCTGGTTGAGAGACGCGGTTGAGCGGGGAGATGTCATTCGCGTGGTTTCAAATCCCGCGGCCAGCGTTAACTTGTGGGCTGATGGTATTGTAGGAGGTATTGAGACTACCTTCGCAAAGGAAGTCCGGTTGCTGGAAAGCCTCGGATACCGGTTTGACGCAACTAAATTCGAATTTGTCAAATGACTTTTATGCATGGATATAAGGAGTTTCCCGAAGACGTAAAGACTTTTTACGACTTTATTATCAGTGAACATGGTTTCCGGGTCACGTCAGAATCGCATAGTGAAGTGGTGCTGGCGTCAGCGAACTATGTGGTGTCTATCACGACTGAATACGACTATGCGCAGTTCACCTTCAGGCCAGCGGGTTCCGATACCTGGGAGTTTCTCGGTCCCACTATCGAAGGTTCCTATCCCGGCGTGATGATACCACCGCCGCCGTCAGCGATAGGGTTGTCGCGCGTGGAGCGGATACGTTCGTACCTGAAGTATCAGGCAGGGATTGTGAGGGAGTATTTTGGGTTCCTGGTGCCAAGGGTCACCTGACCACAACCCAGCACCAAACCCACTCACTTCTCTCTCAGCCAGATATTCTGAAAATCAATCGCCTTACTGGGATCTCCGTGATCTTGCAGCCTGATCGGTGCTTTTCCATGTGCTTTGTATTTAGCCAGGCCGATATACGGTGTGTTGCCGCGGATCTCGAAATTATCCTGTACCAATACCCCGTTGTGAAAAACCGTTACGCGCGCAGGACTGAAAAGACTTCCGTCTTCGTTAAACCGCGGTGCTGTATAGGTGACATCGTAGACATTCCACTCGCCAGGCTTTCGCATGGCGTTCACCAGCGGCGGATTCTGCTTGTAGATGCTCGCCGCCTGCCCATTGACGTAGGTGGGGTTGTTGTAGTTGTCAAGCACTTGTAACTCATACCAGTATCCGGGACTCTTCACCTCTTCACTAGCATCCTGCAGCATGACACCGCTGTTACCACGCGCCTGGCTTTTACCCTGGATGTCGGCAGGCACCCGCCACTCGATATGCAGCTGGTAATCGCCAAACTTCTGTGTTGTGATAATGTCGCCGGTGCCTTTCTCGACGGTCATTACACCATCATGCACGTTCCATTTCGCCGGTCCACCGTCTTTCGCGCTTTTCCATTTCGACAGGTCCTTGCCGTCAAACAGAACGATGGCATCGGATGGAGGTGCTACTTTGCCCGGGTAAGGACCGGGAGTGACTATTTTGGGTACGGGCTCCCAGTACTCAGTCATCTCGGGCTTCATGCCCTTCTGAGCGGATGCGCTGAAAATGAAAAATACGGCAAAGCCGGAAAGTAAAATACGGTTCGTCATAACTAAATTAATTTCCAAATAGAATGATTGTCAACGCTTTCGCAGCGAATTATCCAGTGAGTATTTTCCCGGGCCGACCACCAGCAGAAAAGCAAAGCAGATGAGGAACATCAGGGGGCGTTCTTTGGCACCGAACGGATCAGCGGCGTGAATGATTGTCACGATGGTTCCCATACCGATTATAAGCGGAATGGTAGCCAGCCGTGTAACAAGGCCGATGATGATCAGGCTGCTGCAGATAACTTCGGCGAAGATGATCAGAACTAATGATACTGTCATGCCCAGTCCGAACGGATCGGCAAACTGAATTTCTTCACCTGAAAACAACTTCCCTACTTTGGGTAGTCCGTGAGTGAGCATTAGAATCGCGATGGCTATGCGAAAGAGCAACAGTGCGCTGTGGCCATACTTCCCGGGGAGATCGGTGTTAAAAGTCCTTTTCATCTCTAATGGATTGTGTCCCAAATAAAACCAGTTTATATATCAACGAAGGTAACCAGAAGTCACGTCAAAAAAACCATTTGTTGAAAAAAACAGCTGTGTGCGCATCTTTCACGATAAATTTATCGGCAGGGAATTATCGGGCGGACGTGATTGTTGTTCTATTAGTCGTATATTGCGACCCTTTTGTACCACACCAAACACACATGACGCTCGCCGAATCAAATCCTTACTCAGCACTCTGGAACAAGTATCGCCCTGTTATTCTTCAATTGATGTCCGCCTCAGTCGACAACGGACCACAGGAGTACAAGCTTTTCGTTCACGAACTCAAAGCCGTGGGTCAGAAAGAGCGGTCGGGATACAGCTTTGTTCTCGAAGCAGCCCAGGGAAGGGCTACAAACAATATCAGGACATCAACGATCGCAAAAGATCTGCTGCACGTACTTCAAAACTCACGTCGCGCTTCAGAATTGATGAGCAACGCGACCTACGAACTCAGCCTGGACAAAAGCTTTGTGCTCCACGTCACACACAAAGGGCCTGTGGAGCAGCCGGAAGCAAAGGTTGAAGAAGTGGCGTTGCCTGCCTGACACGATCATTCACCCGATGAAGTATCTTTTCATCATCCTCGTCATTTGCGGAGTGACGGCGTGTGAACCGAAAAAGACTGTCACCGAAGTAGATCCCGCGAACGTCGGCGGGCAGTTGCTCGACTACGGGAAAGCCAACCCCGAAACCGAGGTGCTTATTGAAACGTCTTTCGGGAACATAAAGCTCCGGCTTTATGAAGACACTCCGTTACACCGCGCCAATTTCATCAAGAACATCAAGGAAGGCGTCTATGACGACGCGAAGTTCTACAGGATACTCTCCCAGTTCATGATCCAGGCGGGTATCTACCCCGGAGAACTGAAATACAACCTGCCTGCCGAATTCAATCCGAAATACATTCATAAGAAAGGCGCTCTGTCTATGGCCCGGTCGGACGAAAACAACCCCGGGCTTGAATCGTCGTCAACCGAATTCTTCATCGTACAGGGGACGCGTTACACCGACTACCAGGTGGAGGATGAAATGGAGAGCTACGGACTGGATCTTACGCCTGAGCAAAAGCATACCTACATGACGACCGGCGGCTACATGTCGCTCGACCAGAAGTACACCGTCTTTGGCGAAGTTGTGGCGGGACTCGAAGTGATTGACGAGATAGCCAGCGTGAAAGTACATAACGAAGACAAACCCCTGCGCCAGATCCCCTTGACGATCAGTGTGCAACGTTGACAATTGACAGTTGGCGAAGTGACAACCTGCCGGCAAGCGGGTTGACAAAGTGGGAGCGGTTGGCAAAATGAAAATCGCAAAGGGCAAAGGGCAATGTATGTTCCTCCAAACCCGGAACCCAAAAGGAATTTTTTGAATAAATGACAAGGGCTAAAAATACTTCCTCAACAACGCGCACAAATCCTTGTATTTGTACGTTTTCGTGAAGAATTCTTTTGCGCCGAGTTTCTTCACTTTCGCCACTTGTTCGTGGTGGGTCGTGGTTGAGTAGACGATCACGGGAATATCTCTGAGGCTTTTGCTTTCTTTTACGGCTACCAGGAACTCAAAGCCATCCATACGGGGCATGTTGAGATCGAGAAATATATAGTCGGGTACCGCCTTACCTTCATTCAGCAGTTTCAGCGCGCGGTCGCCGTCGGGTGCTATGAGGCAAACGGCGGTGGCGGATACATCGCGCAATGCTGTTAGGAAAACTTCCTGATCATCAGCATCATCGTCGATCAACAAACATGTTTTCGGTCTTTTCATCGCAAGCAGCCAGGCGCCCAATATTTGAACTTAAAATACGATGATTTTTCAACTTTGACGTTTTTCCGGAGTGCTTCCGGCATGTAAGTTATAGGGTAAAAAACGATGATTTTGAGACCATTGAACGCTGAATCGATCGGCAAAGAACCGATTATAGCGTTTAACCCGGGTTAAGGTCGGTGTAAGGTCGGGCCGGACCAACAATAAACGGAATCGACCGCGACCGGTGATTTTTCAGCGCGTTAGAAAAAGCCGAGGATCGCCAAATTATGGCAAATTGTTCTGCGCGCCGACTGTGGAAAAATGGCTGCGTATAGACCCACCCGTTGAGGCTGCTTACTACAATCTGACCCTCCGTTCTGCGAGGTCCAACGGGTCGCCATAGGGGGTCTTGAAGGGGTAGACCTTTTCTATCTCCTGCAGGAACAGTACGTGCGCCTGCAGGTAGTCGCCATTGAGGTCTTTTTCTTTCAGGACAATTACCTTGTCGTGTTCAATTTCGTCATCCAGGATGTCATCGACCGCACACATGTACAGGCCAGAGCCGAGAGAAGGCGCCCATATTCCGATGACATTCCCCTTCTCCTGGCTGGTGGCTAACTCGTCGAGAATGCTTTTCGGTTCAGTTATTATTCCCTGCATCGCTATTCCGTTTGCGGGAAAAGAATAAAAAATCCGTACCAACTTGGTTTCGGGCTCCGAGTTGGAGGGACATAGGAATTTGGAGGTACATAGGAATTACGAGTTCCCACATTGCCGTTTGCGCTTTGCCACTTGCCCTTTGCCCTTTGCTATTTGCCTTTGCCCTTTAATCAACAGTTCCCACATTGTCAACCTGCTTGCCGGCCAATTTGCCAACGGTCAACTAGCACGTTTCGCATTTTCGGGCTTAATTGCAGCAAACATAAGAATCGTGGATTGGTACAGACAACTGGAGACAGCCGAATTAGTATTTATAGCCGCCTTTGTGCTGTTTTACAGCCTGTATCTGGGCAGGGTAATCCGTGTGGCACGGGTACTGAACACGCCGTTTTCGAACGTCTTCATCAAAATTGCGGTGCGCACACTTTTTTTCGCCCTCCTTATCACCGCCATTCTCGGTCCCTCGTTCGGCGGCTCCAAAAAAGAGGTTAAGTCGATCGGCAAGGATATCATGATCTGCGTAGACCTCTCGAAGTCGATGGACGCCTTTGACATCCAGCCCACCCGACTGGAGAAAGTCAAGAACGAAATGAAAAAGCTTGTCGCCGCCTTCAGCTCCGACCGTATCGGACTGATTATCTTCGGAACAGAAGCATTTATGCAATGTCCGCTCACCTACGACCAGAATGCGTTAAACCTGTTTATTGAAACGATGAACACAGGGCTCGTGCCCGTTGGCGGCACCGACTTCGGCCCTGCCCTCCGCATGGCGCTTGATAAACTGACGAGCGAAAGCAACGCCGTGACTGACACAAAATCGAAGGTCATCATCCTGATCAGCGACGGCGAAGACTTCGGCCAGAATACGGATGAATACGTCCGCGAGATTGACAACCGCGACATCCGCCTGTTCTCCCTCGGTGTCGGAACCGAGAAAGGCGGGAATATTTATGCCGGAAACGGTGTTAAAAAAGACCGGGATGGCAATACGGTTGTCACGCGACTGAACTCCCGGTCGATGCGCGCAATCGCTGACAAGACAAAGGGCCAGTATTTCGAAATCAATGAGTCGAGAAACGATGTCTCACGCCTCATCAGCACGATCGGAAAGATCGAGGGGCAGTTACGCGACGCACGTGTAGTGGATATCACGGCAAACCGATATTTTTACTTTCTCGCGCTGGCTGTGGTCCTTTTATTGCTTGATATGATGCTAACCGTCAAAACCGTTAGAATATGAAGGTCTTTTCACTGATCATGCTCACGCTGCTCCTGACAGTCGATCCCGCGACGTTAAGGAAGATCAATTCCGCAAAGTCGGAAGCCGAAGCGGCGTTCAGGAAAGGCGACTATACAATGGCAATACAGAAATACCATTATCTCGTCGACTCGCTCGGAGTGGTGGAAGACGAAGTAATGCTCAACCTGGCAAACGCATACTACCTCGCCAAAGATACAGCCAGCGCTACCAGCCGTTACCGCACAGTGACCGGAAGTCCGCGCCCGGAACTCAGGTCGAAGGCATTTCAGCAGCTCGGAAATATGGCGAGCAAGCAGGGCCGCGCAGAAGAAGCGCTCGACCTGTTCAAGCAAGCGATCAAGGCCGAACCGCGCAACGATGCCGCACGCTACAACTATGAAATGCTGAAGAAGAAACTGGAGGAGCAGAAGGAACAGGAAGACCAACAACAGCAAAATCAAGACCAGCAGAACGAGGATCAGCAAAATAAAGATCAGCAAAATAAAGATCAGCAAAACAAGGACCAGCAGAAGCAGGACCAGCAAGAACAGGATAAAGAGCAGCAGGATCAGCAACAACAAAAAGATCAGGAGCAACAACAAAAAGATCAGCAGGAAAAAGAGCAGCAGGAGCAGGAAGAAAAACAACAGCAGGAGGAATCAGAAAGAAAGGATATGCCTAACCTCGATCGCGAAAAACTGAAGGAGATGAAGATCAGCGAAGAAAAAGCGCGGATGATCCTCGATGCGATGAGAAATCAGGAGAAGCAATACCTGCAGCAACAGAAACGCAAACCCACACAAGCGGGCGACAAAGGAAGACCGGATTGGTGAACCGACCGTCAGAACGTGGTGAGAGGGCTCCGATAATTTTAGTGAGCAATTCAACAATATGAAAGAAACATACATTATCTCCGCCGTGCGCACTCCTATCGGGAGTTTCGGTGGAAGCCTTGCGAGTGTACCGGCGGTTGATCTCGGTGCTGCCGCAGTGCGTGGGGCGCTGACACGCGCGGGTGTCGATCCTAAACTAGTGCAGGAACTCCTGATGGGGAACGTTATCCCTGCCGGATTAGGCCAGGCTCCGGCTACACAGGTTGCCGCCGCCGCCGGACTGGGATTCGAAATCCCCTGTACACTGGTCAACAAAGTCTGCGCTTCCGGTATGAAAGCTGTCATGTTCGGCGCTCAGTCTGTTATGACCGGACAAAACGATGTGGTTGTCGCGGGTGGAATGGAGAGCATGAGCAACATACCTTACTATCTCCTGAAGGCGCGCTTCGGTTATAAGTACGGTGGAGGTGAACTCATCGACGGACTTCAATACGACGGACTAACCGATGTGTACAACCATTGCGCTATGGGCGTCTGTGCCGACAACACAGCCAAAGAAATGAATATCTCGCGCGAAGACCAGGACCGCTATGCGATTTCTTCCTACCAGCGCTCCGCTAGCTCGTGGAAAGACGGCAGGTTCGCAGACGAAGTGATACCGGTGGAAGTAAAGGACCGCAAGGGTGCCATAACGCTCTTCTCCGAAGACGAAGAATACAGGAATGTGAATTTCGATAAGATACCGGGGCTGAAGCCCGCGTTCTCGAAAGACGGCACGGCGACAGCCGCGAACTCTTCAACCATCAACGACGGAGCCTCGGCGCTGGTGCTGATGAGCAAGGAAAAAGCGAACGAGCTTGGTCTCAAGCCTCTGGCAAGAATACTCGGCTTCGCCGATGCCGCTCAAGACCCCATGTGGTTTACGACCACGCCGTCGATCGCCATTCCAAAAGCGCTGAAACACGCCGGCGTCGGCAAAGAGAATGTCGACTTCTACGAAATCAATGAAGCGTTCTCTGCCGTGGCTATCGCCAATAATCAGAAGCTCGGACTCGATCCTGAAAAGGTAAACGTAAATGGCGGAGCTGTTGCGCTGGGCCACCCGCTCGGCGCCTCCGGCGCGCGTATCGTAACTACATTGATCAACGTACTCGCCCAGCAAAAGGGAACTATCGGCGTCGCGGGAATATGCAACGGCGGTGGTGGCGCGTCGGCAATTGTACTCGAAAAACTATAGGCTTAATGCCGGGCACGAACGTACTTGAGCGGACTCTCCCTTCGTTATCACCTCTGATGACAAAAGTATTGCTGTCACTTTTCCTCTTCGCTCCATTCGTCGCCGACGCCCAAAAACTGGTGCGGACCTTTCACGATCCGCAGAAACAGAAGGTTCGCGAAGAATACTACGTCGCGGAAGACAACCAGATCGACGGCACGTACAAGCGCTACTACGAGAACGGCAATCTTATGATCGAAGGCCGGTTTGAAGCCGGCGAACGTTCCGGCCTGTTTACTGAATACCATGACAATGGAAAGGTGGCGAGGAAACTGCACTACCTGAACGGTATGCGCCACGGAAGCGCGGAAGTCTACGACGAACAGGGGGAATTCCTCCAGCGCGCCTGGTACAAAAACAACCTGCTCACTGACAGCGTCCGCATGTTCTTCACCGACGGACACCTCCGCAAAGAAACAATGTTTGTGGAAGGCAAACCCGACGGACTGGTACGCGAATACTATACCGGCGGCCAGGTTAAACGCGAGATCACCTACCGGGATGGTAAACCCAACGGACTGACACAGACGTTCTATGAAAACGGAAAGCTCGAAAGCGAAGCCAATTATAAAGACGGGGTCCTAAGCGGATTTTTTAAGAGCTACTACGTGAACGGCGTGCTGCAGACGGAGTCGACCATGGCTGACGGATCGAGAAACGGGCAATACAAATCGTATGACGAAAGTGGAAACCTCGTGCTGGAAGGACACTTCGTCGCCGGACAGCTCCACGGCGACAACGTGGGCTACTACCCCGACGGCACGGTCCGTCACCGGTTCACTTACAAGGAAGGAAAGAAGATCGGAACCAACTTCGAGTACCATACCAACGGATCTGTTCGCACACGCGAAGTTGGTACCAACAACGGCATAGACCTGACGCGTTTCTCATTCGATGAAAACGGGGCACTGCTATCGGAAGAAAGATTCCGCAACGAAAAACGACACGGTCAGCAGGTATTCTATTTCCCCGGAACAAAGACAGTCAAAACAAAAGAACGCTACGATGCCGACAAACTCAATGGCATTCGGTACACCTATCATCCAAATGGGAAAGTCGCGACAGAGGAAACTTATAAATTCAATCTGCTCGCAGGCCCAAGCAAGACATTCTATGAAGACGGAAAGCCAAAGTCACAGGCCGAATACCGAAACAGCAGAAAGCACGGCCCCTATACCTCCTGGTTTCCCAATGGTAAAGTTCATGAACAGGGTGAGTACGTGGCCGACAAAAAACACAAAGAGTGGAGGGAGTATGACGAAGCCGGAGAAGTGAAGGAGGTGGTTGTGTATAGAGCGGGAGTTGTTGTTGGTAATCAGTAGCGAAAGTTGGTTAGCCGCTTTGTGGCTTGTGTCTCCGTGGCAAAGGTAGTCGGTAATCACAATTTTTTTGTTAATTCGCACATGAACGCGATCAAGGAAACGAATTTCAATTTTCCAGGGCAGACTGGCTTTTACCGCGGGAAAGTCAGGGATGTGTACTACTTCGGTGACAGGATGGCCATGGTGGCCACAGACCGTATCTCGGCCTTTGATGTGATCCTGCCGCGCGCGATCCCCGACAAAGGAAGAGTGCTGAACCAGATCGCGGCAAATAACCTGCGCGCCACAAAAGATATCGTACCGAACTGGGTTCTGGGGACACCCGATCCAAACGTTACCATCGGCTTTCGGTGCGACCCGTTTCCCGTTGAAATGGTAGTGCGCGGCTACCTTGCCGGACATGCGTGGCGTGAATACCGCGCCGGGAAAAGAACCTTGTGCGGAGTGCCTCTACCCGATGGGTTGAAGGAAAACGACGCCCTTCCCCACCCGATCATCACGCCGACAACCAAGGCAAAGGTAGGTCACGACGAAGACATCTCACGCGAAGAAATCCTGAAACAAGGGCTGATCACCGAAGACGACTACCGCATACTGGAAGACTATACTTTCAAGTTGTTCCGGAAGGGATCTGAATTCGCTGCCGACCGCGACCTTATACTCGTCGATACCAAATACGAATTCGGAAAACACCAGGGCACGATCTACCTGATCGACGAAGTTCACACGCCGGATTCATCGCGTTACTTTTACCGCGATGGCTACAGCGAACGCCAGCACGCAGGCGAACCACAGAAGCAGTTGTCGAAAGAGTTTGTCCGTCAATGGCTGATTGAAAACGGGTTTCAGGGAAAAGAAGGCCAGCTGGTACCCGAAATGACCGATGACGTGGTAACGTCGATATCAGACCGTTATAAAGAGCTCTACCAGCAGGTAACAGGCGAGGTGCTCAGTCCGATAGACTATAGCGGTATCCTGTCCAGGATCAGCCAAAACATCGCTAATTCAATAAATTCCGCTAACTTTCAGCCATTAAAGAAACAAGAATAGCGTATTATTGCGTATCCGTTAAGCCTGGAAGATCATGAAATACACCATCGACAAGCAGGAGAAATACAGCTTGCTCCGCCTTCACGAAGATAAACTCGACTCAAGCGTCGCGCCGAATCTGAAGTCGGAATTGATCACACTGCATGCTGAAGGCGTCCGCAATATTGTACTCGATCTCTCGGAAGTAAAGTACACCGACTCGTCCGGGCTTAGCGCGCTCCTCGTCGGAAACCGTATTGTCCAGGAAGACGGAGGTATCTTCATCCTGGCAAGCCTGTCCGACCACACCGCCAAACTTATCAAGATCTCCCAGCTCGACAGCGTCCTCAACATTATGAACACCGTGGAAGAGGCTGTCGACGCCGTATTCATGCACGAGATCGAGAAAGATCTCAAGAACAGCGACGGCAACTAGCTTTTGACCGCCCGCTGCCCCACGCCCGACCGCAACTGCAGCTGATGTCCTTTAAAATCACCATACTGGGTTCCAGTGGAGCGCTCCCTGCCTACGGACGATTCCCTTCTTCACAACTGGTGGAGATCCGGAATCGCTACTTTCTGGTCGACTGTGGGGAAGGCGCGCAGATGCAACTCATGCGCTACCAGGCAAACTTTCACCGCGTCAATCATATCCTTATCTCACACCTCCACGGCGATCACTTCCTGGGGTTGATGGGACTCCTCTTCACCATGCACTTGCTGCGCCGTACAAACGACCTGCACGTGTATGGACACAAAGGACTTGATGAGATCATCACCACACAACTGAAATACGCGCGCTCCGTTCCATCCTTCAGGATCATTTATCATCAGCTGGAACCCGACAGCAGGGTTACGATCTATGAAGACGACGCGCTGTCTGTGGAGACCCTCCCGTTGACACACAAAATACCGTGTTCCGGCTTCCTCTTTCGCGAGAAAATCAAACCGCGGCGCATCGACAAAACAAAGCTGCCCGCCGGACTCCGCCTTCAGCAGATCGCAAACCTCAAGAAAGGCGACGACGTACTTGATGACGATGGTCACATCCTCTATCGAAACGAAGAACTCACCCTGCCGCCACGCAAGTCGCGGAGCTACGCCTATTGCTCCGACACCGCCTATCAGGAAACGCTGATCGAACAGATCCGGGGAGTGGATGTGCTGTATCATGAAGCCACCTTCGCTCACGATGATGAAGCGAAAGCACGCGAAACGAAACACAGCACGGCGTCTCAGGCCGCGGCCATCGCAAAGAAGGCCGCGGTGGGAAAACTGCTTATCGGTCACTTCTCCGCGCGCTATAAAGAACTCATGCCCCTCGCCGACGAAGCACGCGCGACCTTTCCGAATGTTGAACTCGCGGTTGAGGGTTCCGTATTTTCAATAGCGGAATAGAAGTCCGCGGTCGATCAAAAACACTACCTTGCATTGCGTAACCCCTGACCAGATGCAACAACCAACCCTGGAGCAAAAAAGAAACAGGCTGTTCATTGTTCTCGCCAGCATATTCATTACCAATGCGCTGCTAGCCGAAATAATCGGTGTAAAAATATTCTCTGCGGAATCTACTATCGGGCTAAAGCCCGCGGCACTCGACATCATGGGTTTTGTGATGAACTTCGACCTCACGGCAGGTGTACTGATCTGGCCGGTCGTGTTCATCACCACAGACCTCATCAACGAATATTTCGGGAAGCCCGGGGTCAAACGTATAAGCTACCTGACGGCGCTGATGATCGCATACACATTCGTAGTCATCTTTATGGCGATCCGGCTGCCACCCGCAACCTGGTGGGCACTGCTGGTAGACGAGAACGGCAACACCGTCGATATGAACCTCGCCTTCAACAAAATTCTCGGGCAGGGACAGCGTATCATTGTCGGATCGCTGGCGGCATTCCTCATCGGACAGCTCGTGGATGTATTCGTATTTCAGCGCCTCCGTCGCGTGACGGGCTCGCGCTGGCTGTGGCTACGCGCAACGGGCTCAACGCTGGTATCACAACTGGTCGATAGCTTCGTCGTGCTCTTTATTGCCTTCTACGGCGTCTTCGAGACCGACCGGATCATCGCCATCGGTATCACTAACTACATCTACAAGTTCTGTATCGCCATCCTGCTCACTCCCCTTATCTACCTTGGCCATCACCTGATCGACGGGTACCTGGGGAAAGAAAATGCTGTGCGCATCTCCGAAGAAGCTGCCACCGGAAGCAGGGGCTTCTTTTAAGTCCCGTAGGGACGACCGATATAGTAACCCCGGGTTTCAACCCCGGGCACGCTGCACTCAGCACGCTGCCACTCAGCATACTGCCACTCAGCACGCTGTCCTGGGCATGCTGCCCCTGGCACGCTTCGCAAGTTCATCACCTGTCCGCTCCCTGCGGTCGGAGTCGCCGCATGTTATCGCATATCACGGCCGTTGCAAGGGCGGCATTGAGGGATTCCGCTTCGCCGTACCGGGGAATGGTGACGCGGGCGGTCACCAGCGATTCGAGTTCCGCTGATATACCTCGCGACTCACTGCCTATCAGGATCAATCCGCCGCGGGAAAAGGAGGTTGTGTGAACATCGGCCCCATCGAGAAAAGCGCCGTAAACGGGAAGGCTGGCTGACCGGATATAGGCGGCCAGATCTGTGTAAAAAATATTAACTCTGGTAAAAGATCCCATTGTGGAGCTGATTACCTTGGGATTGTAGAAATCGGCAGTCTCGGGAGAGACCATAATCTTGCTAATGCCATACCAGTCGGCTGTGCGGATAATCGTGCCCAGATTGCCAGGATCGTGAATCTCGTCAAGCAGCAGCGCATATTCGGAAGCATCAACCGTCAGCGGAGTGTTTGGCCTTATACGCGCCACAGCCAGTGCCGACTGGTTGGTCTGAAATTCGCCCAGGGATTCCAGCTCCTTCTCCGACACCACGACTACCTCATACGGGGCAGACGGTTCGAGCGCATCGAGAAACCCGGAAGTGCCGAGCAGCATAACGACTTCAAAATCCGAACGAAGCAGTTCACGAATACTTTTGGCGCCTTCGACAACGAAACATTTTTCCAGTCTCCGGTATTTCTTCCGTTGCAGCGAGCGGATAAATGAAGCAGTCTTGCGTGAAACACCCATAGTTTCTTGGTCGTATGCCAGGGGAAAGATAGCACCTTAAATCCTACTTCCCCTACGCCCGCTATCTGCGACCCCTGTTCCGGTTTTGATCCGTGTTGCCCTCGCGGTTTTGCTCCAGGGCTTCTCTGGCCTGCCTGGCTTTTTCATTCTCGCTCCGGGCGCCCTCATCCTGGATCTTTTTGTTATTGATAAAAGATACCCCTTCGATAACGAACTTCGAGTGGTCATCCTTCGTCTTATTGTAATACGGTGAATACATGCTCGCCGATATCGTGCCTTTATCTACGTCGATGTCGAGCAGCCGGATATAGCCTCCCCCGAAATCTTCATTCTGATAGTTCTGCAGGATCGAATACACCTGGTTGCCCTCCACGGTGTCGTCGACTCTCCATGCCGTCGAGGGAACATGGCCGCTGAGCACCATGCGAACATTGGGATTGGTTTTTACCACTTTGCTGAAGATCATTTCAGGACTAAAATCACCGTAGCCCGCGTTGGAGGAGGCAATCTCCCCGCGTGGCGTCAGGTAATAGTGGGTGGTAATGATCACGTTGTAATCGAAGAACTCTTTGCAAATATCCGACGCCCAGTTCAGCGGTCCTTGCCGGGGACAGAACTCAAGGGCGATCACCAGCCAGTTCGTATCGCCTACCTTGAACGTGTAGTACGCATTGTCCGCCTTGCCGGGTTCATACATACCTCTCATATTCCTGAATCGATGGCGGGGAAAGAATGAATTGAACTTCCCGGTCTTTCTGAGGTTCTGGTTCACATTACCCGGCGCAGCGCTTCCCGTGTACACCCCTACCGCTTCGGTGTCATGGTTTCCCAATACGATGGAATACGGAATTCCCTGCCTGTCGAAAGCTTCATATCCCCTGCTCGCAACTTCCCAGTGATTGTAATTGTCGAAGTCTACCAGATCACCTACGCCGATTACCATGGGTATATTGAGCGAATCCCTCTTCTTCACAATCCAGTCAAAACGGCTAAAGAACATCTCATTGTTGGACGAAACCTCCGTCTGCGTGTCGGGGTAGATCGCAAGGGTAAACCGTTGTGCCTCGACGCTGATCCAGAATCCCAAAAGCAAAGCGACTGATACAAGGTACTTCATGATAGTTTATTTATTGTTAGAGTATTGATCAAGCTTCTTTGAAATCAACTTCCGTTCAGGCAAAGCTACAAGATATCAGTTGTTCTTTCTAACAACAGGTCGCACCAGCGATCGCGTTTACGCTGCAAATCGCTAGTGTACCCGGTGTATGACCGGCGCACCAGCCATCAAAACCGAATTGGTGGCAGAGCCTGAACATCTTCCATTTATTTTGCATAAAATAGCGGAATTATTACACTTCAACGTCTGATTACGGGCAAAACGGCGAACATGAGTTCAATAGCCGTGAGCCGTCGGCCGGGGGAGGAATTACCTGTATTTGGGATTGTTGGCTAACAAAGTATTTTTGTACGAAAAGTGGGTTGCCCGAAGGGTTATGAATTTTGTCGAAGCTTCTACTAGCATTCTGTTCACTTGATTCCAAAAATCAGATACTTACTGTTAATACTCGCGCCGGTTGTTCTTTCAGGTTGTCTCGGCACAAGGCACCTGGAGGAGGGGCAGCGGCACCTGTTCCGGCAAAAGATCAAGGCGCCGGGCCCTATAAATGAGGAGGAACTCCGCGCGCTCTACGCTCAAAACACGAACAGAAGATTTCTCTACCTCCCCTTCTATCATCTCGTCGCGATGTATTACGCCGGTGAGAAGCGGTTCGACCCGAAGGATTTCGAACGCAGGAAAAAGAAGGTGGAAGCAAAATTCAATGCTCGCATAGAGAAGGCATCGTCACAGCGACGGGTCAACAACCTTCAGTTCCGAAAGCAAAAGAAGCTCGACAAGTATGACTCCCGCATTGAAGCGGGAAACCTGTTCATGCAGTGGGGCGAACCTATCGTTGCGTACGACAGCGCGCTCATAAATTTGACCATCAATCGGTTCAAAAGCTATCTCTTCGCCGAGGGATATTTCAAAAACGAGGTCCGCGCGCGAATCTCGGGCTCGGGGAAGTTCGTTCGGGTAGCCTACCTGACGGAGGTCGGGGCGCCGTATGTCATTGATAGCATCTCCTATCGCATATCCGATTCTGTCGTAAACAACCTGGTGGTCGCCAGCGCGAAGAACAGTCGCATCAAGAGCGGAGAGCGGTACCGCGAAGCTAACTTCACCGCTGAACGTGAGCGGATCGATCTCCTGCTCAAAGACAACGGGTACTACGATTTCAGCCGGCAATATATCGACTTCGATGTCGATACCTCGCTGCTCGCCGACCGGCGTGTGGCTGTGCTCATGACTATCCGCGATCCCGCGAAGCGCGGGTTCCATAAACAGTTCACGATCGACTCGGTGCGCTTCACCACAGACGCAGGCGTATCGATGCCGGGAGCTGATCGCCAAAAACGCACATACCGCGATGTCGCCTATCAATATTACGAAGACAACTACAACCTCAAGATACTCAGCCAGCGTGTGTTTCTCGCGTCCGACAACCTCTACTCCCGAACGAACACGTTCGAAACACAACGCCAGCTCGCGAACCTCGACGCGTATCGATTCGTCAACATAAACTACGACTCTTCCGGCGGACAGTTTATCGCGAACATATTCACCAGTCCGCTCGACCGCTATGAGTGGTCGAACGAGGTGGGTGTCAATGTTACAGAGGGATTCCCCGGCCCGTTCTACAACCTGAACTTCAAGAAAAGGAATCTCTTCGGCGGACTCGAGAACTTCGAACTGAACGGCAGGATCGGTATCGAGGGTGTGGCCTCGGCTACGCAAGACCTCAACGTGTACAAGAGCACGGAAGCGGGCGTCAACGCATCGATCACGTTCCCGCAGTTCCTCTGGCCCTTTCGAAATGCCACACAGATCAAGCTGGGAAAATACAATCCCAAAACCAGGCTATCGGTCGGGTACAACTACACCGACAGGCCCGAATACAATCGCGTTGGCACGACGTTCTCCAATACCTACACATGGCAGAATAAACGGATAACACAGTACTCGCTTGCCCTCGCCAATGTCAGCCTCATCAATTCGCAGATCAAATCCGATTCGTTCCGGATCCTTCTCGACCGACTCAACACCCAGGGTAACTACAACCTGGCACGTTCTTTCGAGCCCTCATTCGTGAGCAGCCTGATTTTCAGTATCACCTGGAATCGGAACTATGGTACGTTCGACCGGAATGCAGTCTTCTTCCGCGCGCAGGTCGAGCCCGGCGGTACCCTATTCAACTTTGTCAACCCCGACATCATTACGCGACAGGGACTGCAGTATTTCAAATACCTCCGCATGAACCTGGATTTCAGGCAAGTGAGAAAGCTGACCAACTGGGCTACCTTCGCATACCGCATCAACACCGGCGTAGCCTATTCCTATGGATCAGACCGGGCGCTGCCTTATGAAAAATACTTCTTCGTGGGCGGGAGCAACAGTGTGCGCGCATGGCGTCCGCGGCGACTCGGTCTCGGTTCTATACCTCCAGTGGTAAATACCGACCCCAATTCCGGGGGCGACCCGGTAGTTGATGGCTTGTTTAACTACCGCCTTGAAAAACCCGGTGAGATCCTCTTCGAAGGGAGTATGGAGTTAAGAAGCAAGCTCTTTGGATTTGTTGGTGGCGCCCTATTCGTCGACGCCGGCAACGTCTGGCTCTTTAGTCAGCAGGCACCACAGAACCCGGGCAGCGGTGAGGCGGGGCAAGTGACCGGTAACTCCCAATTCCGCATCGAATCTTTTTTCAAGGAACTCGGGGTCGGAACCGGCTTTGGCCTGCGTTTCGACTTCACCTTCCTCGTTCTTCGCTTCGACGTCGGCATGAAAGTCTATGACCCCGGCCGCGCGCCCAAAGAGCGGTTTGTACTCGACGACGTGAAATTCTTCAGACCTTTCGCCACCCGCCACAGCAACGGCACTTACTCAAACTTCAAAGAACCTGTTATCTACAACATCGGAATCGGCTATCCGTTTTGAATTCAGTTAGCATTTCCTATACCCTATATTTTCCTTTATTTTGCCCCCATGCCTACCCGAGAAGACATCCGCGATTACTTCATATCGCTACAGACAAGCATCTGCGACGACCTCGAACACGCTGACGGCAAAGGAAAATTTGTCAGCGATACATGGGACCGTCCGGGTGGAGGCGGTGGGGTTTCAAGAGTCCTCACCGGCGGAAAGATCATTGAGAAAGGGGGCGTCAATTTTTCCGCCGTTTGGGGAAAGGCCCCCGAGGCAACCCTGAAGATGCTCAACCTCCATGAAGCCGGTGATACGCCTCCCGACTTCTTCGCTACAGGCGTATCCATCGTGCTCCATCCACACAACCCGATGGTACCGATCATCCACATGAACGTGCGGTACTTCGAAATCGCGAGAAAATCTTCTCCCGAAATATGGTGGTTCGGCGGCGGGATCGATCTCACCCCACACTACGTCGATCCGGATGACGCGCGGTATTTCCATCGCGCCATGAAAGATGTATGCGGCCGGCATCATCCGTCTTATTACGACGAATTCAAAAAATGGGCCGACGACTATTTCTTTATTCGCCATCGCAACGAGACACGCGGCGTCGGAGGAATATTCTTCGACTACCTGAAGGGTGTGGAGGGATTTTCAAAAGAATCGCGTTTCGCATTCGTCAAAAGTGTCGGTGAAGCATTCGCTCCTGTCTACACGCACTTCATGCTGAAAAATCACAAGATGCCTTTCGGCGATAACGAAAAACGATGGCAGGCACTTCGCCGCGGGCGCTACGTGGAGTTCAATCTTGTTTGGGACCGCGGTACCAAATTCGGACTCGAAACCGACGGCCGCACGGAATCTATTCTGATGAGCCTCCCACCTCAGGCAAACTGGGAATATAACCACCAGCCCCAATCCGGGTCGCGTGAAGCGAAGACGGTCGACCTGTTGAGGAAAGGGATGGCGTGGGCGTAGTGGTACCCTTGCCAACGCTTCTCATTTACCAAACCAACGTAACAACTGCTTTCGCGGGGATGTGGTAACTGAACTGTCCTTCATCCCACGCGACGGTAAAAGAGCGTGCCTCGGACGCGTTGTTGGAAACAACAATCGCCGTCGAGCCGTCGGTGTTTACAAAGGCTACATGATCAAGGCCGGTCGACGAGGCAAAGGTCATGGAACTGATCCGGTGCGCTCCCGGGCGTACAAACTTCGAAAAATGAGCGATCGAATAATATTCTTCATTGCGGGTAACCGAACCGTTGGAGGAATTGATGGTTACCACACCGCGGCAATCCTGGCAGCCGTTGTTCGTCGGGCCGCTATTCTCATCCAGGGCGAGGTTCCACAGCAGCACATTTTTCGACCAGTTCCGGGTGGTGCCGATAAAGATGTTCGACATATTCCATTGCAGGTTGTCGCTGAAGTTGGTCGCCCACGCACCGCCGGAAACCTCGGTAAAGTACAAGCCTTTATCGGGATGAGCGTTGTGCACAGACGACATAGCGGAGACATCCCCGCCGTAAGCGTGGAACGCAGAACCGGAAACGTATTGCTTCGCAACCGGGTCGTTCAGAATAGAAATCGCGTATTGAGTATTGTCCCAGTTGTGATCGTAGGTGACGATCCTGGTGTCCAGGTTGTCCGTCTCGAATGCGGGACCCAGGAAGTCCCGGATGAATGCCAGCTGGTCCTCCGCCGGCATATTCATACAGGGGTAGTTTGCCGTGAAGTGTAACGGCTCGTTTTGTGGTGTGATCGCGGCAATAGGAACACCCTCAGCCGCATACGCCTTGATGTATTTGACAAAATACCGCGCATACGCATCGTAGGCTTCCGGCTTCAGCTTCCCTCCTTTCAGGCTGCCGTTTGTCTTCATCCACGCCGGCGGACTCCACGGTGAACCCATGACAGACAGGTCGGGAAAGAATGTAAGAATCTGTTTGAAGACGGGTATCACGTCCGTCTTGTCTTTGTCGATCGAAAAATGGTTGAGGTCGAAATCGGTCTGACCGGCAGGCATGTCGTCATAGGTAAAATCCTCCAGCGAAAAATCAGACGCCCCTATCGTCATTCTCAGATAGGAAATTCCAATACCCTTATCGGGACTGAACAGATCCTCCAGCAGCGCGCGTCGCTGCGAAGCCGTCATCTTCTGGTTAATGAGATATGCCGATGACCCGGTGAGGGCTGCACCGAAGCCGTCGATCTCCTGAAGCTTCTCCTCCGGGCTTAGCTCAACGGTTGGGAATGTTGTCGCCGTCCGCACGGTGATCGAAACGTCCGTCTCGTGCGACAGCAGCTTGGTTTTGTCGCCCGTCGTCAGCCAGACGTCTGCCTTTCCTGTCTCTTCTATCGGCTTCGGTGGACCGGGATCGGTGAATTCATCGGAGCCACACGAACCCAGCGAGAGCACACATGCCAGGAAACAACATTTCGCGATGGATGACTGGATTGTATTTCCAACTCTATACGATATCTGTATCATTAGTTTAATCCCACGAGTATGTCGCAACCGCTCCGCCAGCCAGCGACGTTTCGGCAAAATTACCTTTGTATTCAATGGCAAACGACGCGGGTCTATGACTGTCGTTCACCACAATCAGTATTTTCTTTCCTTCCGGTGTAATGAACGCGACGTTGTGGAGGTCGCCGGCGATATTCGAGCCGATCCTTACCGAACCGGGTTGTACAAACCTGGACGCATGAGCAATGATGTAGTAAGAAACATTCCGCACAACGGTATCGCCGATGGTCAACGCTCCCATGCATTCGGTGCATCCGCCGTCGTCGGTGTGCGGTCCGAAATCACGATCGGATGCGAGGTTCCACTCCAGCACATTCCTGCTCCAGTTGCGGGAAGCTCCGACGATCAGGTTCTTGACATGCCATTGCAGATCATCACCAAAGTCGCCTTTCCCGGAAGTCCATTGCTCGGTAAAATACAAATTCCTGTCGGGATGGGCTTCGTGAACCTTTGTCATCGCTTCTATCTCCCCGAGATAGAGATGGAACGCCGACCCATCAATATACTGCTTGGCCGCGGGGTCATCGAGAATTGCGATGGGATAATCCGGGTTGTCACAGTTGTGATCGAACACAACGATCTTCGTGTCAATGCCCGCCTTTTCAAACACGACTCCCAGGTGATCCCTGACGAATTCACGCTGTTCGTCTGCCGTCATGAGCATGCTCGGTGTGTTGTGCGGGTTCTCGGGTTCGTTCTGCAGGGTGACCGCGTCGATGCGGATTCCTTCAGCAGCCATCGCCTGAATATATTTGACAAAATAGCGCGCATACGCATCGTAGTACCCCGGCTTCAGACTCCCTCCTTTGGATTTTCCGTTCGTCTTCATCCACACAGGAGCCGACCAGGGGCTTCCCATGATTTTGATATCCGGATTGATCGCGAGGATCTCCTTCAGTATCGGGATCAGCGTTTCACGATCTTCCCGCAGCGTAAAACTTTTCAGCTCTGGATCGGTTTCACCCTCCGGCAGGTCGCAGTATGAAAAAACGTGATCATCGAGATCGGATGCTCCGATGCTGATGCGGAGGTAACTCACGCCGATACCGTCAGGGGAAAACAGTTCGTTCAGCAACGCCTGGCGATCGACATCACTCAGGTACTGATCGATTACATCGGCGCTGCCGCCTGTCAGCGAATAGCCGAATCCATCGATCGATTGATACTGCTCAGCGGTGTCGACCGTGATTACGACCTTCCCGCGCACCTGGTCCACGAATGGAATATCCTCCTGCTCCGCGAGCAGTGCACCCCTGTCTCCTCGCGTCAGCCACCATGAAACTTCGTTCCCGGAAGCGACCGGCGACCGGTCGCCGCAGCCGGGCAGCGTCACAACGCAAGCGACGACAACAACAAACGATAGGATATACGCTAGTCTACGTTTCATAAGCCAAAGAAACCCCGGTGCAAGCTGATACCAGTTTATTTTATTGTTTCACAAAAGCGTACTCCGCCGTTTTGTAGTCGGGCGCGATAACGAGCGTCAGCTTGTACGTACCATTCTGCGTAATTCCCGTGTAGTTGGGGCTTCCGCTGACATTGTCAAAGGTTCCGGTCAGCGTCGTCGCAACGGTTCCGAACTCGATATCCCAGGGTGAAAAGACCTTGGAATGATAGCCACCGCTGAGTGTGCCGGTAACTTCAAATTTGTACGGATGAATATAGGTCATCAGCAACTCCTGGCGATCGTCCCATCCGCCACCGACTTCATCCCAGTGGAAGAGCTTCAGGTTGTAGTATTTCCACATGAACTTGCCGGTAGAAAAGTCGATGGAAAGGGTGTATGCCTGGTCGCGCGCGACGGCGATATCGCCGTCGACGACTTCTTCGCCCGACCCATCTTCAGCGGTGTTCAGGGTATACGTTTCGCCTTCCTGCAACGCGATGTAGCCATCCGAAACAAACAGGCTGCCGTTGAGTGTGAACTCCGCCACGACATCTCCACCAGACAACAGATAGACAGCTTCGGGAGCATCCATATCCGCGATATCGAAGTTACCGCTGACCGCGTCGCCGTTCGGACTACTCGTTTCGCCGATCACGGCTTCAACGGGGCCGGTCTCGATAGCCGTCAGTCTGTAAGTATAGGGATCGGTACTCAGGTCAAGTGTCACACGATGCACACCGACTGCTCCCGGAATATCCTCGAAAGGAATACCCAGCGCGTTTCCCTCCGATTCCATGACCAGGTTGCCGCCCTTGTTGTCGCCTGTCGCAGTACCCTGAACGCGCTTGAGCAGGTAGGCCCAGTCGCCATTCGCACGGAAGATGAAGCCACTTTCAGAAAGCAACGGGATCTCTCCGCCCCACACGCCGTCTCCCTGATAGGAGAGCGGAACATCGCCGCCCCATCCGCCTTCGACGGCATCGCCTACAAGGCTCCATCGGTCAATCTTCAGCAAGGTGTACGTATTGTTAGTAAGGTCGACCGTTACCCGGTATTGTCCCGTTTCCGGGGCGGCGATAGCCGGACCACAAGGTTCCAGGGTCCCGTCCGCGCCGCCATACCCCCGTGACACCGCGTTGGGTCGGTCGCGGAAAGAATACGTCGCACCCGCGGTCAGGGTTGTATAAACATCAAAGACTCCCGATGCCTCCCCTTCTGCATCGGGGATTGAACGCATAGGCGTCGCGTTATCAACCGCATCGCCGGCTTCCGTCGCGGATCCGTAGATGAACAGGCTTTCCGGTGAGTGCTCGGTTTCAAACCGGGTAACCGATAGCGAATGCGAGGCGGTTGTTTCCTTATCAATGGCACTGGCGATGACAACCCATTCGAGGTCAACAGAAGCACCCGCGGGATAGCAGGCCGCCCAGAGCGCATAGTCTATTTCCGCCGCCGTAACGGAGACGGACTGAGCTTTTCCCGCATTCGCGGGCACAACGGTCAGAATAGCATCGTTGTAATCGTCGCTGCCCGCAGGAACAAGCGCGAGGGTGTACGACACCCCAAACCGGTTCGTGGCGGACGCCGGTGTCCAGGTGAATGTGATCGCCTCGTCGGGCGCATTTTCATCGAGGGTCAGGGTGGCATCCGGCGCCGGCGCCGACAGGGTCGGTGTGCTGAGTTCCCAGTTACCTACCGGATCCATGTTCTCTGTTTCCTCGCAGCCAGCGGCAAGAACTGCCGCGAGCGCAAACATCCATATATTTTTCATTTTCATCGCGTTTCGGTGATCAATTGTCGTATCCGTCGTTCTGGTCCAACTGCGGGTTCCGGTTGCGTTCCGATTGAGGTATCGGCAACAGAAGTTTGTCGGCAGTCATATTGTATTCTTTTGCCGTGTTAGTCCGGAGGTCGATCTCGTTGAGATTGTTCATCACCTCGACGGCCCGACTGTAGCGGCGCAGGTCGTTCCAGCGCTGCGCTTCCTGAATGAGTTCCAGCCTTCTTTCTTTTTCAATCGCCAGACGCATCTCCGCCTGGTTGGCGGCGGGTGTAGGCCCCAGGTTCACACGGTCGCGAACGCGATCGATCTCGTCGCGCGCCTCATCGATACGTCCCAATTCGTTGAGGGCTTCGGCTTTCAACAGAATGATATCGGCCAGGCGAAGCAGGTACTGCCTGTTAGTACTCGATCCGCCACCCGCGCTTTTCCACTTGTAGGCAAAGGGAACACTCCCGCCAACTTCGAGAGACCAGAATTCGTCGGACCACGGTGCGTTCTCAAATATGATCGAGGCGTTCTTTCGCACTACGTCACCTTCATCATCGAACGTCTGCACGAGGTCGCGCGACGGGACGACGAACTTGCGATACGAAGCGCTGATACTCGGCGGCAACAGTAAATTCGGGCCCCAGTTACCTTCCGTGCTACCGACGAACTGGACCTCCATAATCGACTCGGCGTTGTTGTAGTGATTACCATCCCACAAATCGGCGTAGTTACCCAGCAGCCTGTATCCCGCCGGACTGTCTATGACATCATTGGC
Organism: uncultured Roseivirgaceae bacterium; assembly: GCA_964493505.1. Classification (GTDB taxonomy): domain Bacteria; phylum Bacteroidota; class Bacteroidia; order Cytophagales; family Cyclobacteriaceae; genus Chryseosolibacter. Next base: position 160,462 of record CAZBNP010000003.1, on the reverse strand, counting down.
ATACGCAAGCACCTGCTCATAGTCGCGGTCGGGCTTCTGCGCGTGTACTTTTGCGAGCAGTGCATTCGCCGCGCCTTTGGTGGCGCGCGCCTTGTTAATACTCGCATCGTCGGAGTAAACGTCGGGCAGATTCGCTACGGCGAATTCAAGATCGGCGATGATCTGCGCATATACCTGAGCCGCCGTCGCACGCGGTACCTGCGTCTCCGACGGGTCGGTCGACGTTACCGGTGAAATGATCAGCGGAACACCACCCCACAGGTTCACCAGCTGATAGTAGTGGTACGCCCGGAGGAACGAAGCCTCGCCGAGGATCTGTTGTCTCCGCCCACCGACATCAATCAGCGGATCGCCGATCAGGGGAACCCGGTCGAGAACAACGTTGGCCTTGGCGATAGCGTTGTATAACTGGCTCCAGTTGTTAAACAAACGTGGATTGGTAGGCGTGACATCCAGGTCTTCGATGGCATAAATATCAGCGTTGTCTCCGCCAGCGTAATAGTTATCGGAAATCACATCGTTGAAAATGATGTTGTCCCAGATATAGTATTCCTGTGAAAAGGAATCATACGCGCCCACGAGCGCGGCCTCCGCGTCATTGACCGTGTTGTACGCGTTCTCGAAGGTCGTCGCCGACAGCGGGCTGAGATTGAGATAGTCGTCGCACGACGGGAGGAGAATGGCGAGACTGAGCATGAGGATATATATATTTTTTTTCATGGCCGTTAGAATGAAAGGTTTATGCCCACAATGATATTCCGTGTCTGCGGATAGGTCCCGAAGTCGATGCCTGGCGCGATGTTCTTCAACGTGTTATCGTTGTTAAGACCGAACGCGCTCACCTCCGGGTCATATCCTTTGTATGAGGTAATCGTGAAGATGTTTTCACCTGTGACATAGATCCGTGCCTGAGCGATGCCCGCCTGCTCCAGAATATTCGCCGGCAGATTATAGGCGAGCGTAATCGCCTTGAACCGCAGGTACGATCCGTCTTCGACAAAGCGCGTCGAGATCATCGAATTCCGTGTGTTGTTCGGTGTCGCCCTGGGAATGTCGGTGACATCGCCCGGCGCGCGCCAGCGATCCATGACTACCCGCGACTGGTTCTTGTAGTCGACCATACCCTCGGTTTCCACACGCGTGGCATTGAAGATGTCATTGCCTTGCGATCCCTGCAGGAAAATGCTGAGGGAGAAATCCTTATAGCCGATAGTGTTGGTCATCCCGTATAGGAAGCCGGGATTCGGATCACCGATGAATGTGCGGTCTTCCGGCGCGGGGTCGAACGTGCTTTCGCCGTTGCGGTCGACGTAGTACAACATCCCCGTGGCAGGGTCAACACCGCCGGCGATATACCCATAAAAAAGACCGAGTGGTTTGCCTTCCACCGTAAGGTTGGGCTCACCGCGGGCAGCAACCGATCCGCCGAAGTACTGTTGTCCGCCGATGTTGATCACCTTGCTGCGGTTCAGTGAAATGTTAAGATCGGTATCCCAGGTCACCTCGCCAACGAGGTTGTGCGACGATACCTGGAACTCCAGGCCCTTGTTCTCGATGTCACCAACGTTCTGCACGCCCACATCGTATCCCGTAGAACGTGGAAGGGGAACGTATAGGAGGAGATCCGAGGTCTTCTTGAAATAGGCATCGGCTGAAAATTCAACCCGGGAATTGAGTATCGTGATATCAAGCCCGAGGTTGGTCTGCTCCGTGGCTTCCCATTTTAGATCGTTGTTCTGAATGGATTCGGGAAAGGTTCCCGGCAGTATCGCGCCGCCAATCGGATAGTTGGCGCCCAGTCCAACGCGGCCGATATACGCGTATGAGCCCAGATCGTTTCCAACCAGCCCATAGCCTGCGCGTAACTTTACGTCGTCCGAAAATCCGATACCCTCAAAGAAGGGTTCATCCGAGATCCGCCATCCCACCGACACCGAAGGAAAATTTCCCCACCGGTTGTTCGGTCCGAAAGCCGATGAACCGTCGCGACGGAAGTTGGCTGTAAACAGATATTTTCCGAGATAGTCGTACGTAATGCGACCGATGTAGGAAACATTTCCTTTCTCCGACTTATCGTTGGTAGCGCTTACGATTTCCGATCCGGCATTAGTGGTGGTAACCGCGTTCCCCGGAAATCCGATCTTCTCCACCCGGTTGTTCTCCCAGCGTGTTTTCTGCGACACCGCGCCGACGAGAATACTAAACCTGTGATCCTCGATCGTCTTCCGCCAGGTCAGGGTATTGTCGAAAATGTGATAGTTGATCAGGTTGGTGGAATGAATACCCCTGCCGTCTGTCGACCGTCCGTAGTTCGTCCTGAACGGGTCGAGGAAATAGTCGTACATCCCGAACTGGTAGTCGATGCCCAGGTTGCTGCGGAAGGTCAGGTCGGGGATAATCGTGACGTCGGCATAGATATTACCCAGCAGTCGCTGGTTCTTGTATCCCCGCTGAGGACCGTCAGTATTCGACAGGGGGTTCTCCCAATCCTGAAAGGGGTTTGTGGTATAGGTTCCGTCAGGTCGCAGAATCCCGATATTGGGCGGCGTGGACAGCATCCCGAGAATAACGCCTCCGTTGTTCACGGCTATGTTGTCGCTGACGTCGACATCGTGGTAACGTATGTAGCCCATGTTGGTACCCATGCTCAGCCAGTCGTTCATCTCCTGTTCGAAGTTGAACTTGAAGTTGTAGCGGTCCATTTCAGCACTGCGAACTGCGCCGATCTGCTGCGTCCAGCCACCGGAAATGTAGTATGACGTCCGGTCTTGCTGTCCCGAGAATGATACTTGATAATTCTGGGAACGCCCGTTCTGGAACACCTCGTTCTGCCAGTCGGTATTGGCGGTATACTGACTCCAGTCGGTTGTCTGCCCCATCTCCGTCATCAGGTCGCGGAACTGTTCGCTGTTCAGAACCTTCAGCGTTTTCCACACGCTGGAAAAACCCGCGTACGCGCTGAACTCCACTCTTGGCACTTCGCTCGATCCTTTCTTCGTCGTGATGAGCACAACGCCATTCGCCCCCTGGGCTCCGTAGATCGCAGCCGAAGATGCGTCTTTCAGCACCGTTATGCTTTCGATGTCGGCAGGGTTGATCGTCCGGGTATCCGTCGCCGGCACACCATCCACAACATACAGGGGTTCACTGTTCCCGGCTATTGAACTGGTACCGCGAATCCGTATGCTGAAGCCGGCTGAAGGCTTCCCGGAGGGTGTGATGACCTGAACTCCCGCCGTCTTTCCCTGGATCAGGTGACCAAACTGGGTGTTCGGCCGCGACTCGAATGCCTCGTTGTCTATCACCGCAACCGCACCGGTGATATCCTGCCTTTGCTGCGTACCGTACCCTACGACAACGACCTGCTCAAGCGTAGTAATATCTTCCTCCATCACGACATCGATAGTTGCGCGGCCGTTAACGGGAATGGCCTGCTGTTTGTACCCGATGAAAGAAAAGATCAACGTGCCATTAGCCGGGGCGTTGATACTGTATCGTCCGTCAATATCAGTGATTGTTCCGCTCGTCGATCCCTGCACCACAACGTTTACTCCCGGCAGTGTCTCACCGTTCGAAACGGTGACGGTGCCCGACACTGGCGTATTCTGCGCCTGGGCATAACCACCAGCCAGAAATACAGCCAACAAGACTCGTAACATTATTTTCATATCTGGATTATTAGTTTTCTGCTCCCAAATTTGAGAATGATCAGCTAAAAACGCAATATAACTTATTGATTAAAAGATACTTACATATTTTTTGATACGCTTCAGGCACAACCGTATCAGATCCTTGCGCCTTGATACTCAGCAACTCATGTTTTCGACAACGCAATCGATTGATACGGATAAAAAAAGTGAGCCGACGACGGGAAAAGGCTTCATATCGGCGGTCTGCAGGGAAAAATGGGGGTAAATGTGGGGTTGTAACAGGAGCTAGGAGGCAGCTTCGTGCATGAGCAGGATAGAATCCCACCCTTCGTGGCGAAGTGCCCGGTTTTTGTGCTTCTCCTTCATCGCCTTCTTGATCTTCCTGCTATAAGCCCAGCAAGTACTTTGCCGGATATTCAGCGCCGATGAGAGTTTATGCGACGAGATATTTCCCTTGGAAGCGTAGACCAGGAATATCATATAGAAGGCTTTATTGATCGGCAACCGCGTATTTTGCAACAGGGTGTAGGCGGTCGCCGATTCATCATATCCGCAGCGGGTGCAACGCCGGCTAAAAGGTGTACGTCCGTCACCGTAGTTCGTGTGGCTGCACCGCGAGCAGGCATACCCGTGTTGCCACTTGATGTCTGCCAGGAACTTCAGGCAACTGTTGTCGTCGGGATACATCAGGCTGAATTCCTGGAAATCGACATCGCGTGACAGGATGCGCGCTTCGGTCACAACCTCGACGTCGTGCTTCAACTGGATGTTGTCCTGAGCCAGCAATGCGTTCATGGCAGCGATCTCGTCGGCCTGACGTGCGAGCTGTTGGTTGGCCTGAGCCAGCCGGCGGTTTTGCTGGGCGATCAGATCTGATTTTTCGACAAGCTCTTTCGTCTTTATCCTCACCTGCTCCTCGAGCTGTTCATTCAAACTGTCTTTCAAAACCTGGTTGACGTGCAGTTGCTCGATGGTCTTTCGTTGCGCGCGTTCTTTTTCTATTCGCATAACGCGAATCTTGTCGCCGTTGGCGAAAGACAGGAACATCATCTCCATGACAAATCCAAATCCCAGGCTGTAATGCGTCAGCCCGCCGAGTGGCAACCAGTTGAGATCCAGGTATTGGATCAGTTTGATGACGATCCCGAGAAAAAGGAAGGAATAGCCTACCACCAGGAACCGCGCGGGGCGGTATCCGCTGACCAGACAGGATATGCCGGCGAAGAAAGCCGCGCCGAATGGGATAACCTCGATAAACCTGAATCTGAACCACTCGGGTACAACGGTGAGACTAAGCGCAAGAAACACGGTACGAAAAACAAACGCACTGACAAGCAACGAAAACAGCTTCGGCCGGGTCTTGCGCAGATTCAACAGATAGGATGCGAAAAAAAGTGCGAACGTCGAGGCCAGGTATAACATGATCCCGGCTGCATACTGGTTCCACTCAACCGCGCGGGGCCACAGGTATTGAAACGCAATGCCGTCGGCGCTCATTTCATACAATCCCACGCTGATGAGGTACAGGATATAATAGATGTACAATCGCTCCCGGACAGCGGCAAACATGAGCAGATTGTAAAAACAGAACACCAGGATCATCCCGTAAAAAATCCCGAAGAAGAAGTATTCATCAAGGGCATAGTTCATGAAATAATCGGTGGAGCGAAGTACTACGAGCACGTCGGCCTGTTGACGCGATTTGATACGGAAATAATACGTGTAGGTCCCTTCGTTGTCGGGCGGAAGTTTTACAAAAAAGTTCTTGTGGTTGATGGGCCGTGCGCTGAACGGCAACTCGTCTCCAAACGATTGCCGGGTGTAACCTCCCGCGCCATCCGGCGTAAAAAAATCAAGTCGGTCTATCGTCTGATCGAAAAATTCGATCTGCCAATGGTACTTGCTCTCTGCGGGATGGATTATACTTATGCGATACCAATACGACGACGCGCGATTATCATTTCCGGGACTGAACGTAGGGCTCGCCTGAAAACGCGGTGCGTAGGCAGAAGAACTAACATCTTCAATGCTCAGCAGGCTCCCGGCATCTTCAAGGAACTCTATCTCCCGAAAAGAAAAAAGATACTGTTGAACGCTATCGCGGATCGGTACAGCACGCTGGGCAAATGCCGGCGATTGGCAAATGAACACTGTCAGCAACAATCCAAACGATATGCGGGCGATGGGCACTCTCATGATCCTCGCTCAAAGGTACACGGAGCTGGGTAATGGACAAAGGAGGAACCCGGCCCCTCACCCTTTCCGCCGCTGAAGCTGCAATACCTGCAAGGCGAGCTGTTCTGCCAGCGGTGCGGATTCAGCCGTTTCAGCATCGGGAAACTGGCTTGAAAAAAAAGCTTTCGCGGCCCACACTTCGAAAATATCCGCAGCATCTATACCATACGGATCGTAAACCCGATTATCGGATACCAGCAGAAGTTTGCTCTCTTGCCCGGCAAAATTAAACACCCGCTTGAAGACAATACCGTCGTGGCGCGTTACCAGTATATAGAGTTTCCCATTCCTGATGGCACCAAGGTCTTCGACATACTCGGCGAAGATTATACTACCGGGCTGCACGGGCAACATTGAGTCGCCTTGAATTTCGAAGGCGCGGTAGGTGCGGTTCTTCGGTAGTACCGGAATACTGATCTTCGGCAGATCTTTCACGAATTCCGGATCCTGGAATCCCGACATATAGCCTGCGGACGCCTTTTGAGTGACAAGCTCAACATTCTCGCGGTTATGGATATCGACCGTTATTGCCAACACTTCTTTCTTCGGTCGCCCGGAAATGCGCCACGATTTTTCAGGAAGGGCGTTGAGTTCCGCGTTGATCAGGTTATCGAGACTGATCTTGAAAAGCCGCGCCGCCTCCGAGATCACCGTAAGCGGCGGGGTGGCGCGTCCTTCCTCGTACGCGCCCAGCGTCGCCTGTTTGAGGCCCAATCGCTCCGCAAACTCGCGCTGCGTAAGCCCCTCCCTGTTACGCAGAAATCTCAGGTTCTTGTTTATCTTCTCCATGTGGTCCTTTTCTATATCTATATGATTTACAGGATCCTTTCCAGGGTCGTTCTGATTTAACAAATCTAAATATTTTAGTTATAAAACACAACAAATACTAAAATATTTAGTTAATTCGAATTATGGAACGGAATATCATACACCTGGATATGGATGCTTTTTTTGTGGCGGTGGAGTGCCGGAAGGACCCGCAATTAAAAGGACGTCCGCTGATTATCGGGGGTAGCAGCCGCCGCGGTGTTGTTGCGGCATGTAGTTATGAAACCCGGAAAGCCGGTGTGCACTCCGCGATGCCCATGTACCGGGCGTTGCAACTCTGTCCCGACGCCCAGGTAATTCGCGGCGATATGGAGGCGTATAGCGGGGCCTCGCACGAGGTTACCGAGATCATCGCCGAAAGTGCGCCTGCGTTCGAGAAGGCTTCGATCGATGAGTTTTACATTGATGCCAGTGGGATGGACCGTTACTTCGGTGCGTTCAAGTGGGCGAAGGAGTTACGGGGCAGAATCTTGCGCGAGACCGCGCTGCCGATATCCCTGGCGCTTTCCGTTAACAAGCTGGTTTCGAAAGTGGCGACGGCGGAATTCAAGCCGAACGCCGAGGTGCGGATCGCACCGGGTACGGAGCGCGACTTCCTGGGTCCGCTCGCGGTTGAAAAAATCCCTATGATCGGCAAGCAGACGACATCGCTCCTCCACGACATGGGTATACGCACAGTGCAAACGCTGAGGGAGATGCCGGTGGAGTTCCTCGTCAGCGCGCTGGGCAGAAACGGTCTTTCGCTATGGACGAAAGCGCAGGGCGAAGACCCGTCGCCGGTGGTCCGCTACAGCGAACAAAAGTCTATCTCAACGGAATGTACCTTTGAAAATGACACGGTCGACCTCGATCGCCTCAACTCGATACTCGTCGCGATGGTGGAAAAGATTGGCTTCAGCCTCCGCGAACAGCGCAAACTTACCTCTTGTGTGACGGTCAAAATACGCTACGCAAACTTCGACACTGAGACAAAGCAGGCGCAGATCCCTTATACGGCCTCCGACGATATCATATTCCGTGTGCTGTGGAGTCTCTTTGATCGCCTGTACAGCCGCCGCAGGGAGATCCGGCTCGTTGGCGTGAGACTCAGCGGACTGGTTCATGGCAATAGTCAGATCAGCCTTTTCGACGACACCGCTGAAAACATCAATCTCTACCAGTCTATCGATTATATCAAACACAAGTACGGTGTCGGAATGCTCATGCGCGCCAATACCATAGAGGTCAGCAAAAGGGTGAGAATGGAATTGAACCTGTTTAAACCCCGGGAAAAACCAGTAATGAACCAGAAAACGATATGAAACTGAACGTACAACAAAGCGCCCCTTCACTCCTGCACGGAGCCCGCGAACTTTTCTTTACCATCTCCCCTCCCCGGCATATTCTCAGCGATGTCTCGGTGCTGAAAGATGATGTACACTACCTGGTTGGACACGAAACGGAAGACCGGTACACGAAGGCGAACATCGTGCTGTTCAGATACAGCGACACGGAAAGGCGCATGGAGCACATGGTACGTTTCGTCGAAGCACGGGCACGGGAGATCAACCCGTTCAATATTTTCCTAAAAGACTTTGGTGTGTTCTACCATGGGTCGCTGCGTACAATCTATATGGACATTGTCAACAAGTCGCCGGTACAGGAGATTTTTGAAAAGATCGTGAAGGAAGAATCAGGTTATATACCACATATCACTATCGCGAAGAATTTAACCATCAACGATTTCCTGCGATGCTGGCCTTACCTCAAAGGACTGCGTTACAGCAACCAGCATTTCCTTTGCGACAGGATCAGCGTGCACGTGCGAACAGATCGCAAGTGGCACCATTACAGGGATATTGGGCTGGGGTGAGTTTTGGAGGAACTACTGTCCCGGCTTTTCAACCTCCTCGACAGACAGACCTGTTGCTTTCGCGATATCAGCGGCAGTGATACCCATTTTCTTGAACTTCAGTGCGATGGTACGTTTTCAGCTTCGGCTCTGGCACGCTCTTCCATGCGGCCTTTTTCGATACCCTTCTCAATGCCTTTTTCCATGCCTTCTTTTATCCCCTCCTCACGAGCATACGCCAAAAACGGCTGCCTTATCCCACATTGCCATTTGCCATTTGCCATTTGCCTTTTGCTTTTTGCCTTTTGCTATTTGCTTTTTGCTTTTTGCCTTTTGCCTCATCAACCCTAAACTTTAGACTTCCAATACCAGTAAAACGGCAATCCACTCGCCATCAGGCCGAGGCCGATAAAAGCTTCGCGCGGCTTTGACAGAAGGGTGATGACAATGAGTGCTACGCAAAAGATGATGAATATCGCCGGGACGATGGGATACCCAAACGCTTTGTATGGCCGTGGCGCATCGGGCATCCTGACTCTGAGAATGAACACCCCAAGCGCCGTTGCACCGTAAAAGATAAAGGCCGCAAATATGAGCATATCGGTAAGCTGATCGAAACTCCCCGAGAACACCAGCAACGAGGCCCATATTGCCTGGATGAGAATCGCTTTCGAGGGTGTGTTGTACTTCGGGTGGATGTAGGACGCGGCACGAAAAAAGTAGCCCTCCCGTGCCATCGCATAGTACAGACGCGGAGGACCGAGCAGTGTGGTATTCGTACATCCAAAGGTGGTGATGAGTATGAGTATCGCCATGGCCAGCGCACCGCTCGTTCCCAGGAAACTGCGCACCACCTCGACAGCAGCGATACTGTTTACCGATTGATGAACAGCGACCATGTCGTCTATCGGCAGCACGTACAAATAAGTGAAGTTGATGCAGATGTAAACACCCATCACAAAAAGAACTCCCGTCACAATAGCCAGTGGCAGATTTCGATGTGCGTTCTTGATCTCGCCGCCGATATACCCGGTGGCTGTCCATCCTTCATAGCCCCAGAACGCCGCGAGCAACGCAGCGAACAATGTCTCAATAAAGATCCGATCACCCCAGGAGCGTTCTACGAATCCGGCGCCGGGTATCTGAAAGTTCTGTACACTACCTCCTCCCACAGTCAGCCCCAGCACGATAATGAGGAAGAGACTCGCCACCACGATAATCGTAACGCCCTTGCTCAGTCCTTCCCCAAAGCGTATACCTCGGTAGTTGTTGTAGGACAAGCCAACGATCAACAGAACGGTCAGTACCTTGACACCAAAATTGTGAAAGGGTGAAAAAATACCCAGCACCGTGATCTCTTCCCACGAAGGTGGAAGCACGGGCAGGGGTATGAGCGAATTGAACGAATGCGCAAACACATAGGCGATAGACGCCGCGGCGGCAGACCGGATTACGGCGAAACACGTCCATCCGAAAATGAATGCGAAAAAACGGTTGTATATCTTCCGGAAATAAACATACTCGCCTCCCGATTCCGCGAGCATACTGGCTACCTCGGCATTGCTCAGGGCGCCACATAGCGTAATGATCCCTGCCAACGCCCACGCTATCAGAACCAGGTCGGCCGAAAGCAATTCCGCCGACATAGGCGCAACTTTCTTGTAGACCCCCGAGCCAATCACGGAACTGACCGTGAGGATGATCGCTGAAAACAACGTCACCGACCTGACAAGCTTTCCCTGAGGAGATTGAGAAGTTTGTGTCATTTGTTTTGTTCAAGGTCAACTTTAAACCCGAAATCCGCAACCCGAAACTAAAACAACTCCCTCGCTATCCTATATATCGGATCTGATTTTCCCATAGAATAGAAATGCAGCGTGGGTACGCCCCGTTTGATAAGCTCTTTCGATTGCCTGATCGCCCACTCAATGCCCACCTCTTTAACCGCTGCGTTATCTTTGCACTTATCTACTTCGTCCGAAAGTTCTTCCGGGATATCGATATGAAAGGTGGTCGGAAGGATGCTAACCTGACCTTTCGTTGTAATGGGTTTTATCCCCGGGATGATCGGCACATGGATACCCGCTTCTCTGCACAAGTCAACATACTCAAAATAACGCCGGTTATCAAAAAACATCTGTGTGACGACGTATTGCGCTCCCAGTTCCACCTTCAGCTTCAAATAGCGGAGGTCTGACTTGAGATTGGGTGCTGCAAAGTGTTTTTCCGGGTATCCGGCAACGCCAATGCAGAAATCAGTAGGAGCGGAATTCTGCAAGTCGTCATCCAGGTATCGCCCCTGATTCATGTCGACTACCTGTTGCAGCAGGTCGGACGCGTGTTTGTGTCCGTCGGGTTCGGGCACAAACCTGCCTTCATTCTTGATACCATCACCCTGGAGCAGGAGCACATTGTCAATGCCGAGGAAGTGGAGATCAATCAATGCATTCTCAGTCTCCTCCCGGCTGAATCCGCCGCAGATGATATGGGGCACTGTATCGACCTTGTAGTGGTTCTGAATGGCGGCACATATCCCGACCGTGCCTGGTCGCTTGCGTATGGATCTCTTCTCCAGAAGTCCGTTTTCCTTCTTCTTGTACACGTACTCCTCGCGGTGATACGTAACATCGATGAACGGTGGTTTGAACTCCATCAACGGATCGAGGTTGGAGAAAAGGTTTTTGATATTGTCGCCTTTCAACGGAGGCAGGATCTCAATGGTAAACAACGTTTTACCATTGGCATTACCTATATGTTCACAAACTTTCATATTCTAATTATACTACCGCGAGCGGGTGATGAGTTTTTAAATATCATAGGACAGGTTCGGGGCGAGCCATTTCTCGATTTCCTCCACGCTCATTCCCTTTCTCACCGCATAGTCGTTTACCTGGTCCTTTTCGATTTTTCCGAGGCCGAAATACTTCGACTCCGGATGTGAAAAGTAGAAGCCGCTGACGGCTGCCGCGGGATACATCGCATAGGAGTCCGTGAGGATTATCCCGGCTTTGTTTGCCTGAAGGAGCTCGAAAAGCAATTTCTTCTCCGTGTGATCCGGGCATGCGGGATAGCCCGGTGCGGGTCGGATGCCGGCGTACTTTTCGGCAATCAGGTCATCGTTCGCCAGCTTTTCCTCTGCGGCGTATCCCCAGATCTCCTTCCTCACTTTCTCGTGCAGGCATTCCGCAAACGCTTCCGCAAGGCGATCGGCGAGGGCCTTCGCCATGATCTCGGAGTAGTCGTCCTGCTTTGCCTTGCATTGTTCAATGATCTTCTCCAGCCCCACGCCGCCTGTCACCGCGAACATACCGAAATAGTCGCGACCCTTGTCCGGGGAGATAAAATCGGACAGGCAGAAGTTGGGTAACCCCGGTGCTTTTTGATTTTGCTGGCGAAGGAAGTGAAATGTCCCTACGTCACTGCCGTCCTCCGACAAGTGTACGTCATCTCCTTCACAGGTAGCTTCATAAAATGCTATTACTCCGTTTGCCTGCAGGCTGTTGTTTTTGATAATATCATCCAGCATCCGGTTGGCGTCGTTGTAAAGCTTGCTTGCTTCGACACCGACTACGGGGTCTTCCAGAATTCCCGGGAAGCGCCCTGCCATCATCCACGTCTGAAAGAACGGCGTCCAGTCGAGGTACTTCCGTATTTCCTCCAGGGGATAGGCTATAAACTCTTTTCTGCCGAGGAATGCCGGGCGGGTAAACTGCGTTGCATCCCAATCGATCTTTACACGGTTGTCGCGTGCTGCCGCAAGGGATATATAGCGTTTATCCGCTTTCCTGCTGTTGTGGTCTGCGCGGAGTTTGGTGTATTCCGCTTTCACCCGATCATGGATCTTTCCGCGTGTATCGGGGTTCATCAACTCTGACGCTACCGGAACCGAACGCGATGCATCGAGTACGTGGATTACCGATCCTTCATATACGGGATCGATCTTCACCGCTGTATGTATCCGCGAAGTGGTTGCCCCGCCGATCAGCAACGGAAAGGAAAGTCCTTCACGTTGCAGTTCACGGGCTACGTGCACCATCTCGTCGAGCGACGGTGTGATCAGTCCGCTGAGTCCTATGATGTCAACTTTTTCTCTCTTTGCTGTTTCTATGATCTTCTCCGGCGGTACCATGACCCCGAGGTCTATGACGTCGTAGTTATTGCATGCGAGTACAATACCGACGATGTTCTTTCCGATATCATGAACGTCGCCTTTTACCGTAGCCGTCAGTATTTTCGCAGCGGCTTTTTGCTCCGATCCGTTCTTCCTCTTCTCTTCTTCCAGGTAGGGTGTGAGGTAGGCAACCGACTTCTTCATCACACGTGCGCTCTTCACAACCTGCGGCAGGAACATCTTTCCCGACCCGAACAGGTCGCCCACTACATTCATGCCCGCCATAAGGGGTCCTTCGATAACCGTGAGCGGGCTTCCGTACTTTTGCCGCGCCTCCTCGGTATCCGCTTCGATATGATCGATGATTCCCTTTACAAGGGAATGGGTGAGGCGTTCTTCTACAGTGCCCGTTCGCCACTGTTCGTCGACTTCCTTTTTCTTAGCCGACCCTTTAACAGTCTCCGCGAATTCGAGAAGGCGCTCGGTAGCATCGTCGCGCCTGTTGAGCAAAACATCTTCTACGCGCTCGAGTAATTCCTTGTCGACTTCGTCGTAGACTTCCAGCATCGTCGGGTTGACGATACCCATATCCATGCCATTGCGGATAGCGTGGTACAAGAACGCCGAGTGCATGGCTTCACGCACTTTCTGGTTTCCCCGGAAGCTGAACGATACGTTGCTTACTCCGCCGCTGATATGTACCAGCGGCAGGTTCTCCCGAATCCACTTCGCGGCTCTGAAGAAATCGACCGCATAGTTCCGGTGTTCCTCAATGCCCGTTGCCACGGGAAATATATTGGGATCAAAGATGATGTCCTGGGGCAGGATCTGCACGTCGTTAACGAGGATGTCGTAAGCGCGTTTACAGATCTCAATTCTTCGTTCATACGTGTCGGCCTGGCCCTCTTCGTCGAATGCCATGACTACCACGGCTGCGCCATAGCGTTTCACAAGACGTGCCTGCCTCACAAACTCTTCCTCCCCTCCTTTCAGGCTGATAGAGTTTACAATACCTTTCCCCTGAATACATCTGAGGCCGGCTTCAATGACTTCCCACTTCGAGGAATCGATCATGACGGGCACCCGTGATATCTCGGGCTCGGATGCCATAAGATTGAGAAACCTTACCATCGCCGCCTTTGAATCAAGCATGCCTTCGTCCATGTTGACGTCGATGACCTGCGCTCCTCCGCGCACCTGGTCGAGCGCTACGTCAAGCGCTTGTTCAAACTTATCCTCCTTGATCAGCTTCAGAAATTTCTTGGATCCCGTCACGTTCGTGCGTTCTCCGATATTCACAAAGTTCGACTCAGGCGTGACCTCCATCGCTTCGAGACCACTCAGCTTAAGGGTATTCCGCATTATTTTACTCCTTCCAATGTTATCGTTCCCAACTATGTCTATGCGACCAGCTCAGCGCTGTTCACTTTCCTCGGACTGTACTTCTTCGCCAACCGCGCGATCTCCCGAATGTGATCAGGAGTTGTACCGCAACAGCCGCCGAGGAAATTCACAAGCCCTTCTTTCAGGTACTCCTCCACTTGCGCGGCCATCTCTTCAGCCGTCTGATCGTATTGACCAAACTCGTTTGGAAGACCGGCATTCGGATAAGCGCTTACAAACATCGGTGCCTTTTCATTCAACACCTGAAGATACGGCCGCAGCGCTGACGCACCCAGGGCGCAGTTCAACCCTACGCTGAGAAGCGGCGCATGCGACACCGAGATCAGAAAGGCTTCGGTGGTCTGACCGGAGAGCGTACGCCCGCTCGCGTCGGTGATGGTTCCGGAAACCATTATGGGGACTTCACGTCCGATCTCGTCAAACAGCTCCTGGATTGCAAAGAGAGCGGCCTTGACGTTCAAGGTATCAATAACGGTCTCCAGTAGCAGCAGGTCGGCGCCACCATCGATAAGCCCGCGCGCCTGTTCCTTGAAAGCGACGGCAAGCTGCTCGAACGTTATCGCGCGAAACCCGGGGTTGTTCACCTCGGGCGAGAGTGAGGCTGTCTTGTTCGTCGGGCCCATGGCGCCGGCGACAAACCTCGGTTTACCCGGTTCTTTGCGGGTGAATTCCTCCGCCACTTCTTTGGCAATCGTTGCCGACTGATAGTTCAGCTCGTAGACAAAAGGTTCGAGATGATAATCGGCTTGCGCGACAGCGGTAGCGCTAAAGGTGTTTGTCTCCAGTATATCAGCACCTGCTTCAAGATACTGTCTGTGAATCTCTCTGATAATATCAGGCCGTGTGATGGACAGTACGTCGTTGTTTCCCTTTAGGGGATAGCCGTGATCTTTGAATTTTTCTCCCCTGAAATCAGCTTCTGTCAGCGGGTGGCGCTGTATCATCGTGCCCATAGCGCCATCGATGATGAGAATGCGATCTTTTAAAATGTCCTGGATTTTCATAGGTACCTCCGTTGTGATAACGCATATCCAGAAGGCCCTCAAGAAGACGGGTTACTTATCTTTTCACGCACCGCTATTCGATGTGATGGGATTTAGCACAACACCCACCTTCCGGTGGATAGGATGCTAAGACGTCATAGGGCCCAATCCCTCGGTCTTTCTGGATAAGCAGTGCAAAGAAAGGGAATTCGTACGAAAGGAGCAAATGCGCCCCATCGTCTGCGGCACGGCCAAAAGCCGTCGTGTATTAAGCGAACCGTGGTCTGTGGACCAATAAATGAGTACCTTTGCACAGCAACAAAATACCGCATAGCCACTAACTCAATTCAACCGTTTGAAATTAGCAGCGATCGACATCGGCTCAAACGCGATACGATTTCAGGTTTCCTCGGTCCTGGAAAGCAAGGAAGGTATACTCTTCAAAAAGCTGGAATACATTCGCTTTCCACTGCGTTTAGGACACGATGTTTTTGCCGGGGGGAAGATCAGCGCGCCGAGCTGCGCAAAATTCATCAAGCTGATGAAGGCTTACAGACTTCTCCTTGAACTGTACGAGGTGACCGATTACATGTTCTGCGCTACCTCTGCCATGAGAGAGGCAGACAACGGGAAAGAACTGGCCGATCAGGTGCACGACGAGCTCGGAGTCACCATCGAAATCATCGACGGCGACAAGGAAGCCGAACTCATCAACCGGGCGATACAGTCGTATCTCACAAATAAAACCTATCTGCATATCGATGTCGGTGGCGGCAGTACGGAACTCAATCTCTATGTCAAAGGAGAAAAGATCAAAACGCATTCGTTCAAGATCGGCTCGGTGAGGGTACTGGAAGGCAACGACTCCCCCGCTATCTGGAAAGAGATGGAGCGATGGATCACGCTGGCGGTGAAAAAGGAATACGGTCCGGTTACGGCGGTGGGAACCGGAGGAAACATCAGCAAGGTGTTTGAGCTCGCGCGACTCCGTCCCGGAAAAACAATGACATTGCACCGAATCCGCAAACTACGCGACCTGATCGCTGGCTACACGCTCGATGAACGGATCTATAAACTTCAGATGAACCCCGACCGCGCTGACGTAATCATCCCCGCGATAGATATCTACACGCGCGTAATGGACTGGGCCCGCGCTTCGAAAATCCTCGTGCCCGATGTGGGGCTTAAGGATGGGATGATGTTGATGATGTATGGAAGGGCGTGAGGGAGATGGGGCTGGGTGAGGACGCATTGTCTAAAAATCGTCCAGCACTTTTATGCCTCCTACCAACGTCAAAAGTGATCTGATCTTAGGGATCGAGTCTTCGGGGCAGGTCAGGAAATCGTCAGAAAGAACCACGAGGTCAGCTAGTTTACCTATTGCGATGGAACCCTTCTGGTCCTCCTCAAAATTAGCGTATGCGTTGTTGATGGTATACATGCGCAAAGCTTCCTCACGCGTGACCGCCTGTTCAGGATTGTACACTTTTCCACGGGAGGTCTTTCGGGTGATGATTGACCACATTCCCAGGAACGGGTTGTAAGGATTGATTGACTTGTCGGGGTCAAGTTTCACCATGTGGTCTGATCCCCCGATCACGACGACTCCCGCGTCGATCATAGCGCGATACGGGTGAAACGTACCGACCCTTGCCGGACCGAGGACGTGATACAAAAGCTCGGTATCTTTCAGGAACCACGCGGGTTGCATGTCCGCAATGATTCCCATCGCAGCCATTTTCCCAATAGCCTCACGGGTATAGAAGTTCCCATGGATGATGGAGAATCGCTTGCTCTTAATCGCTTTTAACTGGTTAACCGTTTCGAACGCGGCAAGCAAGGTATCCACGCCACCACCTCCGGTGACGTGCGCCGTGAATCTCCACCCCGCCTCATCCGCCGCGGTAATCAGACGCACCAGTTGCTCACGCGACATCATCAATTCCCCCCGATAGGCCGGATCTGTGATTCCGTATACACCCTCCGCCTTAGGCCCCCAACCCGCGCGCATGAATGCCGTTCCGGTGAGAACTCCCCCATCGACGGAGGTTTTTAACGCCCCCGTACGCACCCATTCATCTCCGTCACCTGTGCGGGTTCCTAACGCGGCGATCGCCTCCTTCAACTCGCCGGCTGTTGCATTTACATTTAGCGGAAACCGAAAATGCTGAAAGATCCTCACGGTCAACTCGCTTTTGTCGGCCATGTCACGAAACAACTGCAAATCGCGATTGCCACCATGCCCGCAGGTGACCGATGTGATTCCCACCTTGTTGTATCGTTGAAACAGGGCCTTGATCGCATCGCGTTCCTCTTGGTCGGAAATCTCCTGATCGTCGTCTCGCTTCAGTAGACCGAATACGGACCGGCGTATCATGCCACTCGCCTTACCTGTTACCTTGTCTCGGAGAACTCCTTCGTGTTTGCTCTGCAACAATCCCGAAACCTCCATAGCCTTGGTGTTGATGATACCGCCATAGCTTCCATTCAAGAACACCGGATGGTCAGGTGCTGCGGCATCCAGTTCCTCCAGCGTCACCTGCCGAAAGTCTTGCAGCCGGGTAATGAAGAACTTCGGATGAACGATCCACTCCCCTACTTTTGTCATCGCCGCCTCCTGTCTTATCCACGCAAGCAACTCGTCAATGCCGTTGATATCCGGGATCTCCGCAAAGTATTCACTCCTGGATGCACCCACCGGATGGGCGTGACCTTCGATCAGGCCGGGAATCACTGCATGGCCCTTCAGGTTAATGATCTCGGTCGCTTCGCCGGCAAGCCGCAGGATCTCCTTGCTCGTGCCGACGGCCGCGATCCTGCCGTTCTTCACCGCCACGGCCTCGGCAATTGAAAAATCGTCGTCAACTGTAATAATCTTACCGTCGATGAGAACGATGTCGGCGTTGCCCTGCGGCGAGGTACATCCGGCGAACATGAAAAAACACGCTGTCGTAGTGTAAAGGAAACTGCGCATAGCCAGGGAATAGTGGTGTAACAAAGTTGAGTGCCGATACGGAGTCCGCGGAAGGTCAGTGTTGACCACGCCCCGGGTGGTATATCAGGAACAGTTCTATCTGAATGTCGTCATCGGCAATGATTTGTCCAAACATAGCGGAAGGTGGCGTCACTTCAAAATCGCTCATCTTTGCCGCCTTTTTACCCGAGAACGTCCACGTATCGTCCTTGCGTGCCAGTACCATGTCATACATGAACACTTTCGTTACCCCTGCGATGGACAGTATCCCCTCCACCGTCACCTTGTATTCCGCGCGGGTGGCCGAGCGCAATACAACAGGCTTTCCGAGGTGAAAGCGAATGACAGGATGCTCCTCGCCTTTTAATGCCTGATGCACCTTGTTATCCATGGTTGCACCCCGTTCACTAAGAATGGATGAAACGGGCAGGAGGACTTCCGCACTGATGATCGTTCCCCTACCGTCGTTGGTTTTCCCCTCCGGCATAAACACGAACTGGCCCTTCAGGTTCGTGCCGGCGACCGTCCAGTCACGCAGGGTCGATGTTCCGGATATGCGTACCCCGGCTGTTTCTGCAAGCGAATATGTCTGCTGCGCACGGATCTCGTCCGGCAAAAGCAGAAGCAGTATCAGACAAAGCCAACAGCCTCTGCGTGTGTTACGCATCCTCATCACAACACTTTGGTTTTTCCGGGGATAGGCACCGCATAGTTTCCATCCTCGCCGGGAAGGTCAGGCATCGATGCGTTCCATGCATACTCTGTCGGGCCAAGATGAATGGTTGATTTCAGTACTTCCTCAAGTTTCAGTTCCTGACCGGAATGCACCGCCATTCTTCCTATGATAGTCGTCAGACTACTCTGCGCACCGTATTCGGTATTATTGATATACCCGCCTTCCAGGATAGCGTTAATCAAGGCATTTTGCTCAAGTTGGGTGGAACCCGGCGTGTCTTCCCGCTCGCGGTGGCGCCAGATAATATTCCCCTTGAGATCGAATATTCTGTTGCGTTCATCCGCATATCCCGCTGCACCGTGAATTTCAAACCCCATGCGCTTCCAGCAATTGTCCATGTTCTTGCACTGCAGGTGCATCTTCACGCCGTTGGGATAGATATATTCCACGTAAAAGTGATCATACGTATTTCCCTGGTTCGGCCCCTCAAATGTTTGTCGTCCTCCTGAGCCGCGGGCTATCACGGGGTAGTCCTGCATAAGCCAGTTCATCGTATCGACCTGATGAATTGCCTGTCCGGCGATTTGACCTCCCCAGAGCCATGAAAAATATCGCCAGTTGCGAAGCTGGTATTCCATTTCAGTCTGCGCCGATACCCGCGGATGGATTTTCGGCGCGCCTACGTTGTAATAGACATCAAGTGAGCGAATTGGACCAATAGCCCCCTCGTGAATTTTTTTCAACATCTCCTGTGTCGCCGGGTGGTATCGTCTTTGCAAGCCTACGACAACGTTCAGTTTTTTCTGCTCGGCCAACTTTCCGATCTCAATGATCTTGTGAAATCCAGGAACATCCACGGCCACGGGTTTCTCCATAAAAACGTGTTTACCCGCCTTGACCGCCGCCTCAAAGTGGCCGGGTCTGAACGGCGGCGGAGTGGCCAGCAAAACCACATCACAGGCATCCATTACTTTTTGGTAGGCGTCGAATCCGACGAATCGGTTTCGACTCGGTACGTCCACCTGGTCTTTGAAGGCTGCCGCGATGCTCGAGTAACTGCTACTCAACATGTCCTCGAAGGTGTCGCCCATGGCGACGAGTTTGACCGATTTCGACGCCTGCAGTGCTTCAAACGCCGCGCCGGTCCCTCTTCGTCCACACCCCACCAACCCCAGTCTTAATATCCCGGGTTTTGCAGCCCTGGCGTTCAGGGGCAGGCCACTGACAAATGCACTCCCCGCAAGGGTGGCTGTTCCTTTTAAAAAACTTCGTCGGCTATGGTTTTTTCCTGTGTTCATGATAAAAACATTCATCTTGTTTGACATTCTATTCGTCCAGTGCGGTTGCCCAGAACTTCCTTGCTTCCTCCGGAGACGGCTGTTGCACCGGACTAACCAGGCGAAATCCCACGAAAGGAGCATCCGTGTACCACCAGAAGCTCTTCGGCATCTGCGGGTCACTGCGCTGCAGGTACAAGCCGGACTTACCTCTCGCAGCTGATCGCAAGTCTTCCGCGTCATCGTCCCATGACCCCCCGCGGAAAACACGCGGATGAATGACCTGCGGAATGTTCCACGGATTGTCGGCTACACCACTGGCAAATTGCTGATAGAACCCTGCATCGTAGAGATCGAGGGTCCACTCGGCAACATTTCCGTGCATGTCATACACACCCCACGCGTTAGGTTTGCGGCTTCCAACGCCCGTGTACTTTCCCGCGCTGTTCCCGAAAAAAACAGCGTAGTCGTCCAAAGCCCCGGCGTCGTCCCCAAAACTGTAGGCGGTAGCGCTCCCCGCCCGGCACGCATACTCCCACTCCGCCTCCGTGGGCAACCGGTAAAATCGTCCTGTGATGACCGACAGCCATTTGCAAAACGTCAGCGCCCCATACGGCGAAACATTGATCACCGGAAAGCCTTCCCTTCCCATGCCCATGGTCGGGTCTTCAAACGCAGGTGTAGGGCGGCTGATGGCATCGATCTGCTTCAGCTGATGCGCAGGCACATTGGAAAACAGCCCCTTGTTTTCGTTCAAAAATAACTCATATAGCTCCCAGGTCACTTCAAATTTTCCGACAAAGAGACTGTCGATCTTCACCTGATGAACAGGGCCTTCATCGTCCTTCCGGCCAGGTTCCTGCCCCGGACTCCCCATCGCATAAATACCTCCGGGGATGGCGACCATCTCAAAGGTTACCTCCGTCTCTGCAATCTTCTCCGTGTAGCGCGCCGGCGCCTGTGCGCCGGCGCTCATCACCAATCCTGCAAAAAGCAACGCCGACAGTACTATACCTAACCTGTTCCTCAAAACGCGATCATTTTAAAAGCCACACCTTAGTAATCCGGGTTGTTGGTGGCAATGGCCTGGTTCAGATCCAGCTCACGTTGCGGAATCGGGAACAGGTAATGTCTCGGAAGAACGATGTCCGGATTGTCAAAACGCGTGCTGGCATCCGTCAGGTGATCTGAATAAAAGTGACGCTTTACGTTCGTGCCGTCACCAAAGATTTCTCCGATGTTCCTCCATCGCATGAGGTCGAACAACCGCAATCCTTCCATGGCCAACTCCACTCTGCGCTCATGCCGGACGAGGTCAACCAGGTCGCCATCGGCTTCTGTTTTCGCCGGCATATTCACGGAAGGACGGGCCCGCACTTTATTCACCCACTGCAACGCTTCGGGTTTGCCCTGTTCAGCAAGTGCTTCGGCGAGCACCAGATACAGATCAGCCATGCGCATGACAGGCATGTCAACACCCGACCAGCGAATGTTTCCAAGTTTACCTACATCGGCAGTCAACTTCCGTACGTTCATACCCGTCTCCGACCAGCGATAGTCATATTCGATCATATCGCCGGGCATATAGGTCTTCGTGTATTTCACAAAAGCACCCGCATCCTCATCGTAAATTTCGTGCTCGAATTCGACGGGCTCGCTTCCAATGTACTCACCGAACGGCTCGCCGGGTGAGTGGATGGTATAGCCTCTTCGCGGGTCGCCTGGTTCATAGGCATCGTACAGGTCGAGTTGCGGCAACGCATAGCCCCAGCTCTCTCCCAGCATGTCGGCGAACTCCGGTGGCAAGAGACGCGTATTGCGTTGCGCCGTAGCGTTTTGTCCAAGGGTCGGGTCGTTGCTCACAAACATGATCGAGAAGAGAATCTCGGGACCGAATTCGGTCTCCTCAACAAAGATCGAGGCGTAGTCGTCAGCCAGGTGATAGCCCGTGCCCTCGGCAATCTGAACGGCCGCTCGCCCGGCTGTTTCCGCATTGGGGAAGTCACCTTTAAAGAGATACACCTTTGCGAGGAATGCAGCGGCTGAAGCTTTGGTTGGTCGTCCGGAATAGCTCGGGGGCCACGATTCGGGAAGGTGTTCTCTCGCGAAGGTAAAGTCTTCAATAATGAGTTGATAGATCTCCTCCCTGGGCGTACGCGGCTGATTGAACTCTTCAAAGCTCTTAAGCACGTGATCAACCTTGGGTATGTCACCATACAAGGTAACCAGGAACAGATAAGCGAACCCGCGCATGAACCGTGCCTCGCCGATGTAATAGTTCATCCGTTCTTCGGTAAACGCCACACTGGTCGAACCGGGGATACCTTCGATCGCGAAATTCGCCGCATTGATACTCTGATAAGCCAACTCCCAATACGCTTCGATAGCCGGGCTGGTGGGAGTGATATCCCAGCGATCCTGCTGGATGGACGCTGCCCGCGAGGGGCGCCAGTAGCTGTCGTCGGTCATGGCATCGAACATAATAACCAGGTCGCGATTGTAGGTGTGCTGGCTGGAGACCCATGGATTGTAAATGGCGGTCACCGCCTTCTTTGCCGATTCCTCATCAACAAAAAAGGACGCCGGATTCGGTGTGTCAAGTGGATAACGATCGAGGTAATCCTCCGAGCATTGCGTGAGGGTCAGACTCAGACATATAATGAGGAGACCCTTCATATAGTTTATATCGCTTCTTTTCATAGCATTAATTTTTAATAGTTAGAAGCCTGCTTTCAAGCCAATAGACCACACACGCGGCTGAGGGATACCCGTAAGGGGATCCTCCTGGGTGTCGACCTCGGGGCCGCCAAACTTCGTAAAGGTGTGAAGGTTCTGCACGGAGACATACATACCCAGGTTGTTCATACCCACCCGTGAGGCTACGCTGCCGGGGAAGTCATAGTTAATATTGATGTTCCGCACGCGGAGGAACGACGCATCGTGCAGCCAGAACTCCGAAAGCTCGCGGTTCTTGCCTTTGTCGGATACGTCGAGCCGCGGCCACGCACCGTCGGGGTTGTGCTCCTGATGATAGCGGTCAAGCACCCGGCGATCGTGGTTCATAGCCCACTGATTGAAATAATGGAACACGGAGTGGTTTCCACCGCGAACATCGCGATCAATACCCTGCACCCCTTGCAACTGTATTTGAAGGGAGAATGCCTTAAAACTCACCGTCGACATAAACCCGTAATAGAACCTGGGGTATTTATTTCCAATGATTGTCCGGTCAGCTCCGTCCAGCTTGCCATCCGGTATGCCTGTCCGATTCCCGTCGACATCGAATCCGTCGATGTCAACAACCCAGATGTCACCGACTGACTTTCCATACGCCGCGAGATAAGGGTTCGCGTCAAGTGTAGCCTGGTCGCGGATAATACCGTTCGACCGGAAGCCAAATTCCGAGCGCACGGGAAATCCCTCCACTATACCCGAAGTACTCAGGTCACGACCTTCCAGGTCAACCACCTCATTGCGGATGCTCGTTAGGTTGACATTCGCATCGACACTCCAGTCGTTGATCTCCTGTCTATAGCCAAGCGACAATTCAATACCTTTGTTTCTGACTTTGCCCGCGTTGATAAACGGAGCACCATCATAGCCCGTGGAAAGGGGAATGGGCTGCCCGAACAACAGGTCATACGTATCTTCGATGAAGTAATCGATGGTGGTATAAACCCTGTCGTTGAACAATGAAGCGTCGAGACCGATGTTTTTCTTCAACGTGCTTTCCCACGAAACTTCCTGGTTGATCGCGTCGGTGTTGGTATAACCCTGGGCTAGTTGCTGATTAGCCGAGTAGTTCCATTGTACAAGTGCCGGCACGGTGCCGTACGTATCGACGGAAAGCGCATTCCCGACTGAACCAACACTTGCCCTCAACTTGAGATCGCCTACCAGGGCGACGTTGTCCATAAACGCCTCTTCCGAAATCCGCCAGGCCACTGACGCCGCGGGGAATACACCGAACCGATGGCCGGCAGCAAGGCGTGAGGTTCCGTCACGACGTACAGAGGCCGTCATCAGATACTTGTCCTTGAAAATATAGTTGATACGTCCGTAGGTCGAAAGGAACGCCCAGTCCCAGAAGCTGTCGTTATTTTGCATCGTGGTGGGATCGCCGGCGCCGATAAAGCGGAGGGCGTTATTCGGTGTATTGTACCGCTCGGCCTCGAGCCTTTCCTCCTGCCACTCCTCAATCGAGTAACCCGCCAGCACTTTCAGTTTATGATCCTGACCGAAGTGCCGCTCATAATCGAGAAGAAAGTCAGTAATGGTATGCACTGTCTCCCCGCGCGTTTTGCTGACCCGGTTCAACGGGCTGCCCTGCCAGCCCAACCCGGGTGGAACGCCGGGAACAAAACGATTGTCGAAGCGGTGCGTCCAGTTGAGGTTGCCTCTTGTCGTAAACTTCAATCCTTCCAGAAGGTCGACCGTGAGGTAGAGACTGCCGCGAAGACCGCGTCGCTGAAAGTTTTCGACGTTTTCCCTGGCCATCCAGATGGGATTCTCGAACATGTGTTCGAGTGTCGTGTTGCGGATGATGCCGTAAGTTCCGTCATCTTCGAATGCGCGGGTAATCGGAACCTTCACTGCGGCAAGACGGTAATAATCTGAGTCGCCGCTCCGGTTGGACGAAAAAATGTTCAGCGAATTACCGAACCTGATTCGTTCACCGATCCGGTGGTCAGTATTGGCAACAAACGTATAGCGTTTATAATCTGTACCAATCACCATGCCCTTGTTATCCTGATAGCCTGCGGACAAATAATAGTTCGACTGTCCGGAACTGCCGGCCACTGACAGGTCATAACTCTGCAGGACGCCTGTGCGCCGCATCTCGTCGAGCCAATTGGTGTTCACACCTGCATAGGCAGCGGCCTGCTCATCCGTCCACGGTCTGGCGATACCGGCATTTGCATACGCTTCAGAATAAAGACTGACAAACTCGTCCGCATTGAGAAGGTTGAGCCTCAGATTGCTCTCCTGTTGTATCCCGACAAACGTATTAAATGAGATCCTCGGTTCAGTAACTCCCTGGCCGCGCTTAGTCGTGATGATAATCACACCGTTGGCGGCACGAGCTCCGTATATAGACGTCGCCGACGCATCCTTAAGTACAGATAAAGACTCGATGGTTTGCGGAGCGAGGTTGTCGATGTCACTGGTGATCACTCCGTCTACTACAAAGATCGGGGCATTGGTTCCGTTGACGGAGCGAACGCCGCGGATGAGGAAATCCGGACCTGCGCCCGGCGCACCTGATCCCGCCGTAATATTCAACCCGGGTGCACGCGCTGCTAACGCGTCGGAAGCGTTCACCACCGGTGTACGCTCAAAATCACTGGACGAAACGGTAGCAACAGAGCCGGTCAGGTCGATCTTGCGTTCGGTACCATACCCGATTACAACTACTTCATCAAGGCTGGTTACATCGGCTTGCAACACGATGTTAATTGTCGTCCTTCCGCCCACATTGACTTCTTCATTCATATAACCCACAAAACTGAAAACAAGCGTGGCCTGCTGATCCGCCTGAAGGGTGTATCGACCGTCGACGTCAGTCACGGTTCCTGTCGTCGTCCCTTTAAGCAAGACGTTAACACCAGGAAGAGGCTCATTGTCGCCAGCGCCGGAGACGATTCCTGAAACGGTCGTTCCTTCGCTCTGACCGAAAGAAGAAACCGAAACAAGTAGCATGCATTGGAGTATAATACTCCACAAGGTGTACTTGCACACCTCATCAAAATCAAGTAAACTTCTATATCTCATAAAGTTTGCATTTGGTTTATCGGATAAAACCTGGTACGGCCTGCCCGCGCAGGACTATTATTTTTCCTCAGTCAATTTTGGAATATATTTCTCCTTGGGAGACGAAATATTGTTCAAAGAAGAGTAAAAATGGTTCAGATGTTACCGGTGGGGACACCCGGATGGAACGCCATACCTGTCGCAGAAAGTGCTGTTCCTTGGCTATCGCATCAGCCAAAAGGGTGTGGCGGGACGATGAAGTTGTCTTAAAGAAAAGTTGTTGCGCGTTTACAATCCATGGGCGTATTCCCTGGGCGTTTTTCCATATTCACTACGGAACGACTTGCTGAAATACTTCGGGTCGGTGTAACCTACCTGGAACGCTACTTCAGACACGGCGACATTCTTTTGTTTCAGCAGGGCTTCGGCAAGTTTAAGCCTTCGTGTTCGGATCAGGTTGATGATGGAGGAGCCTGTCAATACTTTGGCTTTCCGGAAAAGCACGGGTCTGCTCATGCCGATCGCTGTCACCAGCTTGCTGACGTTGAAGTCAGGATCCGCCACATGCGCTTCGAGCACGGCCATCAACTTTTCCAGGAATTGCTCGTCAGCATCTTTGCCCGTACCTGCCGGGAGATCAGCGTTGACGATACGATCGTATCGGAGGCGACGCTCGTCGCTGTCTATCAGACGTCCGACGATGTTCTTTTGCAACGAACGCGTCTCGGTTACTTCGCGCATCTCATCAACAGATTTGTCTTCCGCGACTGGCTTCTCATCACTTCCGTAAGTGTTACCATACTCGACGAGGATATCGCTATCAGAATTCAATTGGCGGTCCGGCGCATGACTACGTCGGTCTTTTATGCCAGCCCGCCTGGTGCCAAACCAGCAGCACAAACTGGTGACGGGCTTACCTCCCGTCGTGTCCACGCTGCTATCGACTTCGATGGTGCCCCCGTCCAGATGGAATGTCGTGCGAGAAAAGAGGTGCCCGGTATTCAACCTGGCACGGCTGATCCTTCTCCTTTCATCACCGCAGAAGCGATGAAACAATTTCGACAAACGGACCGGAGCGATTCCCGCGCCCCAGCACTCCACATGGCATCGAAGTAACGCCCTGCGGTCGGTGCCTCCGGTTTCCACTTCAACGGCGAGACCGGGCTCCCCGGTGATGTTGGCTACACTATGGTTAAGCCAGTCGAACAAAAGCTGCAACAGTTCCGTCTTGTCTGCCACGGCTGGGAAGGCGTTGTTGCTTCCGAAGTAGTGCAGCGCCAGCCCGTGCGACGAAGCAAAGTGTTCGAACAGCCCCCGGATATTGAGCACGGCGTGGTTTCCGATGACTATCCTCTTCTCTTCTTCCATGCCCAGATCCGCATCGTGAGACAGGGGATCCGTGTGACTAAGGTGATTCTCCATCAAAAATGTAAGCATAGATAAGGGGGATTAGAATTGTTACTTACTCGGGCCATTCTTTCCATATTCCTTTAACCTGCTGTCAGTTTTGAGGTACGTACCTCAAAATTTCTTCAAAAAAAACCCGCTTCCGGGTGCGTACCTCAATATAGGATAAAAAAAACGTCCGACCAAATTTCACCTAAGTAACATGCGGCCTGACGGCTTGAATTGTAGCTAATTGTGGTAAAAAACGTAGTTTTCACTTGTAATGACATCATTTGGCATATAATTGATTTTCTCCACAGGCATATTCCGAATGAGCATCTGGTAAAGTGCCGAAAGGGCCTTATACCCCTGCTCTTCCGGCTTCTGACAGATCAGGAAATCGATCGTCCCTCTTTTAAGATAATGAATGTTCTGTTCCAGAAAGTCAAAGCCTACTAACGTCACCTCGCGAATTCCAGCCTTCTCAAGATAGCGCGCTACATAAGAAACTCTTGAATTCGTTGCGAATACAGCCTTGATCTTGTTATACCGACGAAATATTTCCGCCAACTCGCGCTCAATCGACGGGTAATCCGTCTTCTTGATATCGACCTTCAGAATCTCGTTTCGTCGCCCTTTGTCACGAAAGTACGCACGGAATCCTTCCTCAATCCGAAGAACGTGGTGCTGTGCATCGATCTCTTTGGAAATATTAACAATCAATACCTCGTCACGGCCTGCAAGCCCGAAACGCATCAGGTGAGCTCCCAGATAACCACTTTGAAACAAGTGCGGACCGAAATAGAAAACCTTCTTCTGGTTAGGAATGTCGGAGTTAATAAACACATAGGGGATCTTGCGCTTTTCGCATGCCCTGATCAATGGCAGTGACTCCTTGATAAACGATGGTGCAATCAACACACCATCCAGATCATTCTTCAAAAGAAGCGCGGCCTGTTTAACAAACGAACTCTTGCGGTTCAAATCGAAGAAGTATTTCAGGATGTTTACTCCGTAGTCTTTTATTTCCGCCTCCGCCCGCTCAATCCCCTTCAGCGGGGCCTCCCAGAAATTCGTTTCCTCCGAAACTCTCGGAATCAGGATGGCAAAGTGATACACCTTTCGGGACGCCAGCCGGCGGGCCAGCATGTTGGGCTTATAGTTCAACTGCTTGATGATGGCGTTGATCTTATCGCTTGTTTTCTTCGAGACCCCCGGCCGGTTGTGAATGACCCGATCGACTGTTGCCATCCCCATGTTGGCAATCCTCGCAATCTCCTTGATACGAATCGTGTTGTTGTTATTCTTTTTATGCATGACAACTATAATATGTTCTTTCCGCAAGGCGCGTCCCTTCTGCCGCAGAGGACCCGCATGCGACTACGAGTGCCTTCTTACCTGATCCTGGCCGCACTTTGCTCATCCAGAAACAGGATGCTATCCGGGTGCGTACGAAGTATAGTAGAGGGATATCTTTCGTCAACCTCGCTGTTCAAAGTGTGATAGACGGCATCGGCTTTATTTGCGCCGGGAACGATACAAAAGATATGTTGGGCACGCAGCAGCGCAGGGATCGTCAGCGTCACGGCATAGGCAGGTACTTCTTCAATCGTTGAAAAACATCCATCATTTACCTGTTGCATCCGGCACGACTCATCCAGGTCTACGACCTTGACCAGCACGGGATCATTGAAATCGGCCACGTGCGGGTCGTTAAAGGCGAGGTGGGCATTTTCGCCAATTCCCAGGCATACGATATCCGGAGGGAAGTGCTCCAAAAGATCCGCATATCGCTCGCACTCTGCATCAATGGAACTCGAATCCTCACACATATAATGGACTATATGAAACCGCACCCTGTCAAATATACTCGATTTAAGAAATTTCCCAAACCGCTGTTCGGCATCGCTGCTCAACCCCAGGTACTCGTCCATGTGAAATGCCCTCACCCGTGACCAGTCAATACCATTTTCCTGCGCCAGGCAATCCAGAAACTCACTTTGGGAAGGTGCGGCGGCAAACAGCATATTCACGAAGGGTTGCTGAGTCAACAGCGTATTGATTTTCTTCTTTACAAGCCTTGCAGCATCCGCGCTCATGCCAGCACGGGTTCGGTGTATCCTGACCACCAGGTTGTCAATCTGTTTTCCTTCAAACGTCATAGCGTCCATAATATCTCGATCTATTCTATATCCATCCAACAATGATGAGCCCATTTCTATCGGCTGTTGTGCAACTCGGTCTCTCCGTTCTCCGCAAGTATCAGACTTCCGAAAGCATAAGGAGAGCGAAAGGGCGAGGCTCCCACCCAATCGAACAGTCGGCCGTTATCACCGTTCGCCAGGTTCACCCCGATGACGAGACCCGCGACGGGAGTGACACCAACCTCATCCCAGGCAATGCTTACCTCCACGATGTATCCGTTATCGATATCGGTAGAGTCATTCACCGAACCATCGATCGTGATAGCATATATCGCATGCCCGTTCCACATCGGATTGGTAATGCACTCACGCGAGCCGCGATCGTCTTTTTTCTGCCCCAGAATATTAATGTGATAAATAATGTCGTCCTCCGCCCAGCACGAGTCTCTGTCGATCAAGGGATCAAGGAGAAACTCCACCATATCATCGAGATACAGTTGCGGGTGGTCCAGCTCCGTTTGGGTGGCGCGCAGGTCGCTATCTTTTATGTCGAACGCGAAATACAGGTAGTCTTCATCCCACATAGACCACACTTCGACGTGGTTATCGCTTTTTCGCTTGAATTCATCATGGAACGAGATCGACCGCGCATACCGCCATTCGTCCAGAGCGCCGTCGATCACCACCGGTCCGCGCGTCTCCATGCACACGAATTCGCGAGCGACGCAATCGCCGCGCAGGATAATAGAAAGCAACATCACACAAACGATATACACGTCAGCTTATATTAAAATCAATATTATCCGGAGATCAAAGTAACAAGGTCAATGACCGCAAAGTAGGTCGTTATTACCGAGAACAGGATCACCGCCCCCAGGGCTATATTCATCCGCGTCGAGGCGATATGATTACCCATCACTTGCTTACGGTTAAGGAAGATGTAAGCCGGAATAGCCACGGCTGGAAGGATCATTGCCTGGAATGCCATTGAAGCAATCATAATCATCGGCGGACTCTGTTCCAGGAAAACCGAACCGAACGCAATTATCAAACCGATAAAAACGAGAATCCGGAATAAAGGCGATTTCAAATCCCGTGGCTTCCCGGTATAGTCGGAGATCAGCCACGGAGCGATCAGAACGATCGGAAAAACCGTTGAAAGTCCCGCGCCCACGATTCCCAAGATCAACAGATAGGCGGCAGCTTTTCCTCCAATCGGTTCAAACAAGGCGATCAGGTCAATGGTGGAGTTCACCGTAAGCCCCATAACGTGCAGGGTACCTGCGGAGACGGCCATAATAATACCACTTAAGATCAACATCATCGTGGCCGAGGCGAACGAATCGCGTTTCTCCTCTTTCAGATTGTCAATCGTCCATCCCTTTTCCGCAACTACCGTACTCCGCACGATAAAGACCGCAGCCGAACAGGTTGTCCCTGCCATGGCGGCAACCAACCCGAAAGCCCCCGGTGTATTGGGGACACCTGGAATCATACCATAAGCGATCGACGACAGCGCCGGCTTCACCATGAAGAACACCCCGATAAAACACAAGGCCATCAAGATCACGAAGAAGGTCAGTACCTTCTCGAACGCTTTGTATCGCCCAAACCACAAGAGCACATACAACAGCGCAGCGTAGAACAGAATTATCCATCCGGTTTTCACGAACACACCATTCGTTGCCAGTCGGATTCCTTCTTGTGTGAGCTCCGCGACGATTCCCATCACGCCAATCAGGGCGAGAGCTTCACCGAAAATCAACGCGGCCATAATATATAGCGCAATCGACTTGCCACCCTTCATCTTGTACCGGATATTGTTCAACGCGGTCTTGCCCGACACCAGCGTCAGGCGACCGTACGCAACCATCAGCACGTACGTAAAGACACACGAAAGCACCACTGCCCAAAAGAGCGTCATCCCGAAATCGGCTCCTGCTTTGGCCATGGTCGTGACACTCCCCGTTCCGATGTTATAGCCAATCAGGAATAAGCCGGGCCCGATAGCACTCAGCGCTATCGCTAATTTTCTAAGTCCTTTTTTCAACATTTGCGCTCTTCTTTAAATCATGGGTTTGCTTCATACACCACTTTTCCGGCGACGATCGTTTTCTTTATATCCAGGCGAAAATCATCGACCGAAAATAGTATCAGATCGGCCCGCATGCCGGGTTTTATCTCACCGCGATCATCCAACCCGTAAAGGCGGGCGGGATTGGTACTCGCCATCCGGATCGCCTCCGCCAGTGAACAACCGGTTACTTTCATAACATGACCAACACCTTTGGTGATGGTCGAAGCGGATCCGCTTAAAGAATTCCTGGCCACATAAATAGCGGCCCCGTCGGGCGTCAACCGGATGGTATCTCCTTCGGCATTGAGATAATCTCCAGGCGGAAGGCCCGCATACCGGGTGACATCGGAAGTAACAATAGTATGCTCCGGTCCTTTCACTTTGTAAAACGTGCGAATCTGTTCTGGAGTAAGGTGAAACCCGTCGGCAATGATGCTGACCATGAGGCGGTCTTCAGCCAGCTGCGACCAGAATGGATTGTCGCGCCGATTGATGGTGTTGGCAATAGCATTTCCGAGGTGGGTCACGGTTTGTGCGCCACGGTCTGCCGCAGCGGTAACCTGCGAGGCCGATGCGTTATGGTGGCCAAGCGCGACGACAATGTTCTTTTCGCGACAACGGGAGATAAAATCCAGGCCCCCCTCCACCTCGGGGGCCAGCGTGACCTGCATGATCCCGTCACCCGAAGTCTCGTATAGTTCCATGAACTCGTTCCAGTCGGGTTTGCGTACTGATTTCAGGGCATGCGCGCCACGATATCCGTCGACCGGTGAGATGTAGGGGCCCTCGAGGTGAAATCCCGCAATCGAGCCGCGG
This sequence comes from uncultured Roseivirgaceae bacterium, assembly GCA_964493505.1. GTDB lineage: Bacteria > Bacteroidota > Bacteroidia > Cytophagales > Cyclobacteriaceae > Chryseosolibacter. Next base: position 128,319 of record CAZBNP010000003.1, on the reverse strand, counting down.
AAGTCCGCGTGTTTTCTGGCTTTCGCCAAAACACGCAAGCTTCGCAATAGCAAATCCTGATCATTCGTGCGCAACGTTGGCAGATAAGTGGTCACCCCCGCTTCCCACAGCCCTTCCGTGATTTGGCGAACGCCATCATGGGTAAGTTCAGCGCCGGCCATTATAAAGGGAATGCCCCGGTAACCGTTTACCTGATTGTCGATCAGACCAGGCGCGATGTATAAGCGACTGTCCTTATCCGACGGTGTGTCGATCCGTTTTAAATCAATGATTCGCCCGTCCCTGATCTCAACACGCACAGGCGAATGATCGAGGTACAAGCGTCCCTCGACGTGCCACGTCTGACCATTCAGCATCAATGGACACGCAAACACCCACACCAACAATAACCAATGCTTTATGTACATCATCTATCAATCCGTTCATGCATATTCCCGATACGTCGGGGTTAGACCTTTGGCTCCCATCCGGGCGCGTAATCGCGGCTCCAGTATTTGAGCGCATCGCGGTTGTTCATGATATGTCCGTTTTCAGGATCGACCTTCAAAGTAGCCCCCACACGCCAGGCGATATTACCCAATTGCACAAGTAAAGTGCTCTTGTGACCTTCGAGAACATCCGAGTTCAGCTTCGTCCCTTTTCGAATCGCATCTAGAAAATTGGTAACATGCGCTGCGTCCAGCCGCTGCGAAGGACTGCTCAGGCTTCGGGGATCCTCAACCACCACGTCGTTTTCGACATCCTTTATCACCTTGTTCTGCAGATCGTACACTGTATATGCATTGCGCCCGATCGTTAGCGATCCCTTGTCGCCGTAAAAAACCAGTCCGGAACTACTGCCATTGATCGGGTGATCATTGCAGCTCCTCCCTTCCCAACTGATCAACTTTCTGTCACTGAATTCGATATTGATGACCTGTGTGTCGGGTGTCTCCCAGTCATCCTGGTAGTGATACCTCCCTCCTTCCGAACTCACGCGTACAGGATAATCCACGCCTAGTCCCCATCGCGCCAGGTCGACAGTATGGGTTCCGTTGTTCAATGCCTCTCCGGTACCCCAATGCCAGAACCAATGCCAGTTATAGTGTATGAGATTATCTTTCAAAGGCCTGCGGGGCGCAGGTCCCTGCCAGAGTTCATAGTTGAGCCAGGACGGAACCGCCGTCTGTTTGCCTACGCCGATGGGTTTACGGTCGTTGGTATACCAGCACTTGGCGTAGTAGACGCGGCCAATAATGCCGGCATGCAGATCTTTCATCGCGGCGAGGGTGTTGGGAAGTGATCGCCGTTGGTTGCCCATTTGTACAACACGACGATACTTTCTCGCAGCCTCAACCGCCAACTCGCCCTCGCGGGGATTATGGCTCAATGGTTTTTCGACGTAGACATGCTTGCCCGCCTCGCAGGCCATGATAGTGCCCGGAGCATGCCAGTGGTCGGGTGCCGTTATGACCAGCGCGTCGAGCTGCTTATCCTCAAGCAATCTCCTGACATCGGACTCTTCATCAGGGCGCTTGTTCTGAATCTTCTCGATGGCTTCGCTGAACTTCGCCGCCGCGCGGGTATCGACATCACAGGTGTACAATACTTCACAGTTCTCCGCACGGGCAAAGTTGCTCCCTACCGGCATCCCCCGGCTGTTCACACCCATGCACGCTACCGTGATTCGCTCGTTGGCACCCGATATCCGGTTATAGCTTTTCGCTCCAAAGGCAGGCAATACGCCACCCAACGAAGCGACCGCTGCCGCCGTAACGGTCTTCTTGACAAAGTCTCTTCGGGAATTCTTCATAGGTCTGTCTGTTTATTCTCGTTATATCTCGTTTTGCAACGCCTGGAACAATGCGCGGTAATTGTGCATCATGCGGATAGGCTCGCAACTCGGGTCTCTTAGTTCTGCATCGCAATAGCCTTTATAGCCCGATGCGCGCAGCAAGCTGAAGAACTGGCGCCACGGATAGTCGTTGTGAAGTTCGCGCAGATGCACGCAGCCTATGCGGTCTTTCACCATGTTAAAATGCGCCTCAAGCCCTGCGCCGGTCACATCGTTAGGCGAGGAATTCCAGATCACGTATACATGCGGGCTAGGAGCATAATCCAATATCCGCTTAATGACCGGAATGTTGTCCGTTCCCTTTCCATGTTCCTCGAGCCGAAGTTGTACGCCGAGATTGTGCGCAAAATCGCCCAATTCGGAAACGGATTTACCTATCTGTTCGAGTGTCTTTTCCGGGTCGACACCTTCCACGAATGCGTTTGGAAAGACACGAATGCCCTGCCCTCCCACATCCGAAGCCAGCTTGAGAAACTCTTTTGTTCCTTCCATGTTCTTCTTTAGTTCAGCCGGGTCCGGATAGTGATATGCGAACGCGCTCGCCAGACTGATCGCTTCGAGCGGAGAATCCTTGAACCGGTGTTTGATCTCCGCCCTTTCACGCTTGCTAAGGCTGACTTCCACACCGTGCTTATGTGTCGTCCTTAACTCCACATGCCTGAACTGCGTTTCCTCGCAATTCTTTATAATGGTCTCGATATCCCAATCTTTGGCGACATTCCAGGTCATCAGCCCCAGCTTCAGTGGTTTTGTTTCCGAGACAGTAATCCTGGCATCAAGCCCGCCTGCCAGGGCAACGGAAGTGCCTGGTATCATTGCAGCAGCGGCCGAGACAACGGTGGCCTTTTGGAGAAAGTTTCGTCTGGAGAAATTCGTTTTCATAGATTAAGTCATCAGGGGTTGGAGCGACTCTTATAGGTTTTCAGCGAGATAATTCATTGTGTGCGGTAGTATCATCGCCAAGTTCGCGGATGCGAATATTCCGAAACCACGCGTCATCCTTATGGTTCTGCAAAATCAGATGCCCTTTCCGCTTATGGTGAAACCCGGGATAGTCCTTGAATTTACTTAGCTGATACGCGGAGTCGAGGCGCGCGGATCCGAATTCAAATTCGACGATCTTCTCGCCGTTCAGCCAGTGTTCGACGTAATTGCCGTTCACGACAATCCGGCTGGCGTTAAACATTTCATCACCCGAGTGGACTATCACTTCGCCCTCGGCCGGAAACAAATCGTACACGCCGCCTACCAGATGCAAACGATTCCCTTTGCTCCTGCGTTCCGGACTATCGTCCGCGAGTTGATATTCAAATCCTATAGCCGAATAACCTGTCAGGTATTGCGTCGACATCTCCTCAGACACGTTATACTTCAAACCCGAGTTTCCGCCGGGCTCAAGCCGCCATTCGAAATACAACTCAAAATTGTCGAAGGCTTCTATCGTCATCAGGTCACCGCCTTCCGCAGGTTGTCCGTCTGCCAGGGATTCCACTTCGCCCGTATTCACTTTCCGGATAGCACCGTCTTCAACTTTCCATAAGTGTTCCGGAACCGTTTTGCGGCCTATACCCCGCCATCCGTCAAAGGACTGTCCGTTAAACAACAGTCTCCAGCCCGTCGCTTTCTGATCGTCGGTCAATACATTGTGACGTCCGCTCGTCGCCGTTTGCTGGTCAGTCGCGGACGTACCACAACCTGCGATCAGCAACGATGAGAGGGCGAATAAAAACATCATGTATATAGGACGTTGCATAATCATTGGAAGCTCATTCGCGTTATTGTCTCGCTGTCACTTACCGTCAACCGGTACAGTTATGCCGTGGATCCGCGCCATCGTGAGACCATAACATTTAGCACGTGTTTCTTCGGGAACATCGTTGGCATCCAGCATTTTGTTAAAGCGTCTAAAATTCTCTTTCAGCGCCTGTGGATCTTCGTCTGACGCGAAGACGATTTTCTCGAATGCCGGTACGAGATCGTTCGGCATGTGGGCTGTCTTTTTTCCAACATAGGGCGTCCACCAGAGGTACTCCTTCCATATCCAGGGATCGTTCTCCTTTTTGATCAGGGAAGAGCCGGAGATATCGAAATACAGATTCTTGTTTCGCCGTGTTGCTTCACCGGCTTCGGCATACCACGGGTTTCCAAAGTGCGCGCCTACAATCGTAAGGTTAGGATGGTTGGCGGCAATAGTGGCGAGATATCCCGGCCGCAGTCGCGCCATCATGCCATTGCTCAGGTTTCCGGTGTGTGGAGCCAGTGGCATGCCCAGTGATTCAGCGAGCGCCCACAAAGGCTCATACCGCGGATCATCATAGTTCCATTGATTACGCGCAAAGAACTCCCCAAGACCCTTGAAGCCCATCGTATGGACTTGTGTGACATCCTCAAGCACGGTGGGACTGTCAATGTCAATCATCGCATAGGGAATGACGCGATCCGGATGTTCTTTTGCAAAACGAATTCCCCGCTCCAGATCTGTCATCCGTACCATCAGACATGCCATGGCGTTATATCGCGTGTAAACTTCGACAAACGATTCTTCCCATTCATCGTTAGGTTTGTAATGCACATGTGCATCGATAATGAACGGCGGCGTCTCATAGTTCGGCTTGATCGTTTCGCGGGTATTATTCTTATCCTGGTTGACACACCCTGTCATTGAAAACGTCACCGCGGCGAAGAGCATTAGAAAAAAGTGCTTCATTTTCATATAATTCGCAAGAGAGTTTGCCATATCTCCTCCGTTAGACATCCGCAGAGGCCTCCGGGTAATACAGCCATTGAACATTACAGCCGAGACCCATCATTCATTTAGCCCAGCCATTTAATGCCAAGTATATCCCTATTCTCCGGGCTTCGGGGGGAAAAATAGTTCGATTTTAAGGGTAAAAATAGTTCAGTTAAAAGGGTTGGCGGATAGGATCCTGCTTTTCAGCCAATGACTGCGATATTAAGGGGCAAACAAAAATAGCGGTGACGACCTGCTAATGCGAAAAGAAAATCGGGCAGTCGAGGTCCCTGTGAATATCTCTCAACCGGGTGCGGAAATTCAGCATGAGTTCATGGGTTCCGCGTGACGCCATGCGAATATCTGATACGGTCCAGTCGTACGAGTAGCCTACGTAGAATTTCTCACTGAGCTTAAAATTGATATAGGAGATGGCACCATCACCAAGTCTGTAGGACGTACCCAGGCTGATGAGTTCTTCAAACGCTACGCTGAGGTTGTAGTCCATACTCAGAGGCGTGCCGTCCTGTACCCTGAAAAGAACAGACGGCGTCAGAATCACCTTCTGCGTTCGCGGGTCGAGCGCGACCTTCACCCCCCCATACAAATAGTAAAACCGCGGCGTGCGGAGTTGTTCCAGCGGGCCGTTAAACAACTCGGAGTGCGTCAGGATCGTGGGTACCGCGAAGCCCGCAAACAGTTTGGGGTTGTAGTAAAACAGTCCGCCGCCAAAATTCGGCTTGAATTCGTTCATGAACCCTTCAAACGTCATGTCTTGTACCGGACGAAGGTTGAGATCGCTGAAGTCGGCGTTGTAGTTGTTGAATCCCATCGACACGCCCATGGAAAAATATCCCTTGCGCGCCGGATCTTTTATAATGTAAGCGTAGTTTCCAAAGATGCCTGTGTTGGAATAGCTACCAATCTTGTCTACCGTTGCCAGCAGCCCCACTCCCACTTTTCCTCTGTATAGGGAAGTGTGAGCGCCGAATGTTCCGGTGACCGGCGCACCGGGAAAATTCACCCACTGGTTGCGATAGGTAAGTGAGGTGCTTAGCTGTACGTGGCTGCCGGCATAAGCCGGGTTGATCAGCAATCCGTTAAACAGATACTGTGAATGAACGATACTGTGCTGCGCATGCAGGCTACCACCAGCTAACACAGTAGCCAATAGAATAAGGATGGTATAAAGTCTCATCATGCACCTCATCTCAGTAATTCAAGATATCCGTTTTTAGGCTCCGACCCGTCGCGCTTGTCAACAATATAGAAGTATGTTCCGTCAGGAAGGTCTGTACCGAGCAGGTTGATACCGCGATTGGAGATTCCATCGAAGAGTACGTCCTGGTTATCGTAACCGTTGGCTTCGTACACCAGTGTACCCGCGCGGTTGAATATCTTCACGTTATTCTGCGGGAAGTCCTGGATACAGGCTATCTCAAAGTAGTCGTGTTTTCCGTCGTTGTTTCGCGAAACACCGTTGAACACCAGGATCTCGGGGCGGATAATGAACGTCTTCTCGAGCGAGCACTGCTGATAGGTTGTTGCCAGTACTGTAAACTCACCCTTCGGAAGACCCGAAAGCATGGTGCCAAACTGGATATCATTGTCGATATTCCATTCTACCGAGTACAGCTGCACGTCATTATTCAATACAAGGATAGCTCCGCCGACATTCTGTTCACAATGGGTCGGGGTAGTAACAATATCGAAGTCGGGCAATTCCTGGAAAGGCAGGATCTCTGTTACCACGGGGCCCGAAACGCAGCCTGACTGCAGGTCGGTGGCGGTGGTGGTGTAGAACCCGGCGTCGAGTTCGCGGTAAAACTCACCGCTCGCGTCGCTTATGCTGCGTACGGTGTTACCGTTATACCACTCCATGAAGTAGCCGGCGGAGGCACCGTTTACGGTAGCCTGCAACGCTCCGTCAGGATCCACACAATTGGTGAGGTGCGACAATATCACAACCGTTGGTTCCTGGACATCGACCGGCCGGTTCTCGATCACTATCGAAGCGGTATTGTCACAGTGCGTCAATACATTTGTGGCGCGGACCACATAGGTGGTTGCGTTGAGTTTTGTCACTTCGGGTCCGGTGTAGATCGGCGTACCCGACGTACTTCCTTCAAACCAGTCGAATACATATCCCACGACCTGGTTATCCACCGATGCGAACGCGACGCCATTCGGGTTGGCCGGATCGCAATACGTCAAAGGATTGCGCTGCACGGCCACCACAGAAGGTGCAACGCGTGCATCGGTTACCCGCGTAGTATAGGGGGTAGACTCACAGAACGCGTGGCCGGGGCTTACGGCGATAACCGTGTATTCGCCCATCGGTACGCCCGTAACTTCTTTCGTGGTGTACACCGGCGTGCCTGTGACTGACGAACCTGCATACCACTCGTAGTTGTATAGTCCACCGCTTCCGGTGAGTGTTGTCGCGAAAAGGCTGCCGTTGTCTACCAGGCAGTCTGTGCGTCCAACCGCCGAAGCAAGTACTTTTATCCCGAGGGTATCGGTGCGGAAGCGATAGGTCTCGTGGTTAACACAGGCTGTGAGCGGGTTCGTCACCCTTACCGTGTACTCGTCAGGCTGGCTGTAGAGGATGTTCGACAACTCGGGTGTTCCTGTTCCGGCGGAAGTTCCCGTATCGTCGGGTCCCTCGAACCAATCGAAAACGAAGTTTCCGGCGTTAAGCGGATCGTGGTCGGCCGAAACAAAGAGGTAGCCCTGAACTTCCGGCAGTACGCAGATAGCAGGGTTGGTGAAATCTTCCAGGGTGATGACAGGCAACACGGTGTTATCATCGACTATCCCGGCGGTTTCTTTCGAAATACAACCCAAGGCGTTTCTCACCTGCACGGTATAGCTTCCCGCCAGGAGGTTGTTGATACCCGTTATCCCGCCCGTAAATGCCGGCGTGGAAGGATGGTGTACACCCGCTTCATCAGACCAGCGGTAGTCGTAGAGCGAGAGATCGCCAGCGGGCGTCGATACGCTGTTGAGTGTTTCGGTGATGCCCGTCACCATCACGCTTCCATTCTGAAGGGGCTCACAGAGATCCTGATCAGTCGCGGCCACCGTTATATTGAACGACGTCGGCGTAAAAGTAACTGCCCGCGAAGCGAAATTGCTACATCCCATGTTAGGCGATACATTATCGACAACAAGCAGCGTATAATCGCCCTGCACGCGGCTGCTCAGAATATCGGTCGTGCCCAATCCCATTCCGGTTGTAACATTCTTTCCGGCAAACCATTGCAGATCGTAGTTGGCTGACGATACCGCGGTTGTGCCGTCGAAGATCACCGCCGACAACTGACCGTTTGCCAGCGCGGGATCGCAGGCAAAATTCGGGATGGATTGCAATTCAACGACTGGATTTTCCGTCCGGTCGTTCAACACCACATGGAAGGGTGCTGTCACGCAGCCGGCGGATACTCCACTGACTTTCGTCCCTGTCACGGTATAGACGCCCGCACCTACGCCCCCTAAAACATTGTCGGGGACCGGTGCCAGTGCGATGCCGTCCTTTTCCCATACAAATGTGTAAGGACCTGTTATGTTGACGTGCGCCGGGTTAGCTGTGTTAATCGTAATGCTTCCGTTGGCAGGCGCGCAATCGGTCTGGTCGATCCTGGCTACATCGAAGATCTGTACCGGCATGTTGTTCTGAAGAACTGTCACAGAGCCGTTTCCGGTACACTGCGTAAGGACGTTGGTAACGATTACCTGGTAACTACCAGGGCCGATATTGTCGGCGGCGGTCGTAGTGTACGGACTGGCTACATTAGCAGCATCGCCGATGACAACAGCGTTGCCCGGATTGCTTGTCCAGCTTATATCGTAGGTCGACGCGCTGCCTATTCCCGAAGTTGTCGCGGAGAGGGTGATTGCGGCATCGTACACATCGTTACACGATGTATTGCCCGTAGCTGTGAGGGCGACAGCGGGGTACGCGCGTTCGTCGCCCACAACAACCTCGAATGGAGCCGAGACACACGCCGAGGCAGGCGCTGCTCCGGCCGTGCGTGTAGCCCGCACAAAGTAGGATCCGGTCAGGAGGTCGGTTACTGTAGTACCGGCACCGAGACTGTTACCACCGGCATCCTCCCACGCAAACGTAATGTCTCCGGCGACAGGCTGGTTGCCCACCGTAACATCGGCGAGCGATACCGAAACACTTCCGTCAGCGGGAACAGCACAGATCTGCTGCGGTGTGGACATGGCCGCCAGTACCTCAACCGGTACCGTGTTGTGGCCGACATTGACCGTGCCATCGGCGAAACACTGCGTGTCAAAGTTTGTGACCCTGACTACATACGCACCGGGACCGATCAGGTCGCCGGCCAGTGTTGAGAAAGGACTGGCCGTATTGTTGTCAGGTGAATCTGACGCGGTATACGCAGTACCGGCAAGTCCATCGGGATCGTTTGTCCAAACAAAGTTGTAGTTCGATCCGGCGCCAGGTCCTGACGCGGTGCTGGCGGTGACGGTTATCTGTCCGTCAAAGCTGTCGTCGCAGGCGGTAGATGAAAGCGTGGCAAAGCTGATCGTCGGGGTTACGCGACGATCGAGGACGCTGAACGATGCCGGAGTGGTGATACAACCGGAGCCTGTCACGCCAGGCATTGCGGGTGAAACAACCGTATTCCGTCTCGCGGTCACATAGTAAGTTCCGATATCGAGACCGTTTTGTACCAATAACGGATCGTCCGTTGCAAACGGCGTGTTCATTCCAGGATTGTTCGCCCAGGTGTAGGTGAAGTCACCGGTATTTCCGGGTGCATTGCCTATCTCCACGGCAACCACAGTACCCGAACCGTTAACTGACAGGGGAGCACACACATCAACAGGTGTGGGTGTCAGGCTCACGATCTGCATCGGAACTGTCTGACCCGTCACGGATACCTCCGCATCGGTAAAGCAATGCGTCGTAAGGTTTGTCACGCGGATATTGTATTCACCCTCCCCTACCAGGTCGGTATTCGCGGTTGTAAAGGGCCCCGCCGTGTTGAGCGCATCGGTTACCCTGAAGTCAGTTCCGGCCAATCCATCCGGATCGCTGGTCCACACGAAGTCGTAGTTCGATCCGGTGCCAGGACCGGAAGCCGTGCTGGCGGTGACGGTAATCTGCCCGTCAAAATTAACATCGCAGGCGGTAGTCGATACCGTAGCGAACGAAACCTGCGGATATACCCTCGCATCGAGGATATCGCGCCTGATAGGAACCGACTCGCAGCCTACACCTGCGCCCCCGGCCTTGCGAACAGCCCGGATGAAGTACGCATCCAGCGATATACCGGGATACGTTGCCAGGGTCAGTTCAGTATCAACGGAAACAGCGCCATCCCTGCCATCCAGAACGACGGAAGCCGGCTGGGTATCCGCTCTGAACCATACATAATCAAAGTCTGCAACGTTGCCTGTTGCTCCATCAACAAAGACCTGAATATTGTCGATCCGGCCATCAAAAGTCGCGCAGTCGTTAAGGGCCGATGCTGCTGCATCCAGCGTAAATACCGGCGGCGCAATTTTCGGTACCGCCGCGCTCAGCGTAGTAGCGCATCCCGTGGTCTCATTCAATGCAGTAAGCTCATAGCTGCCATCGTTGATGTTATTAAACATATTGGCGACGCCCGTGTTTCCCGCAGCGTTTACCGGCTGACCCGCCGATCCTGTGGGGGTCCATGTGTACGCATAGGTACCACCGTTGCCAGGTCCGGCACTCGTGACGACATCTACCTGCAAACCTCCCTCAAAAACCGCGGGATCGCATGAACTATCTCCGAACGGCGTGAGTGTGATTTGAGGCGTAACCTTGTTGCTATTGATATTCAGGTTATAGGCCGGACTTGCGCAGCCGAGGCCTCCTGTGCCGGTGAGCTTCGTGGCAACAACCCAGTACGCGCCGTTGGTTACCGGAACTGTGGCTACCGGAGCTCCGATGTTCGACAGTTCTTCACCGCCTTTGGTGGCGGTGGGGTCGCCGATTCCTGAATAGATATTGGTGCTCAGTGCCGCGTCGGTGAACCAGTCGAACCTGTAGTCAGCAAGGTTTTCGGCTCCACCTCCGATCACCTTGAGTTGGTTTACCACTACGCGGGCCGACTGTTCCAATGCCGGATCGCAGTACTCAGCGCTCGCGATCGTGAGATCAGCTGCCGTCAGCTGTGTTATCATGGGCTGATCGTCAATCGCATAGTTCCGGGTAGTCACGCAGCCGTTCGACGCTGTTAGGGTGAACGAATACGAACCTGGTCCCAGATCGGTTGCCGAGTAACCGCCAAGCGCCAGCCCGTTCATAATAACGCCGTGCGGATTGGGCGACATCACTACGTCATAGGTGATACCCGCGCCGGTGAGGTCGTTGGGATCTTTGCTGATCTCAAAGTCGATCTGCCCGTCGGCCAGGGCCACATCGCACGCTGTGTTAGGTGTGATAGGCCCCGTAAGAGCTAGGACGGGCGCTTGCGCGTCTGCATCGATAATTACATCCTGCGCAATCACACAACCCGGAACCGCTCCGGAGTAAGTCTCCCTGACGTGAACGGTGTAGGAGCCGGGGGCAAGTATATTCGAGATCACAAACGGATCTTCCGGGACGGTAGGTACAAACGGCGATGTGATCACATTGACCCCCTGGAGAAGCGAAACTTCGTAGTTCGTCTGGTTGATCGCCGGGGGAACACTCGGCGGATCTTCAATCTGTATCTCAATCGATCCATTACCCACCGTATAAGGGCAAATGGTCGAGTTGGTCTTGGTGATCCTCAATACCGCGTGCGAACCGATGTATGGCAGCGAATGCGGCAGGTAGGCCTTACAGCCTGTGGCGGTGTTAGTCACTTCAAGCGTGTACAGCCCCGATGCGACATCCTCCAGTAACTCAGTGGTTGCCAGCGGCAGGTCGGTGTACACGGGGGGATTGTGAAAATAATCAATGGAACCCAGCCCCGGATCTGTTGGCGACGGAATACCTGCGTACCACTCAAAGGTGTGACCTGTCGTAGCAACATCGCCGACCGACCCGGTGCCAATGCTGGTAATATCGACCACGGGCCCGCCCGGTGTCTCCGAGAGGGTGATCGTATTTCCGCTAATGCTGGATATGTAATAGGCCTTGTTAGCGATGAGTGGTAACGGGAGTGTTCCGGTCGTTTGTGAAACGACAACCGGTTCATTTACCCCAAGACCCAATGGAATTGCGGTTGTGATTTCATCCGTCGCCGGGTTGGTTGTGAAGTCGTTCGGTGTTACTGTCAAATGTACGCCGCCATTCAGAATACCGTCGAATTCAGTACAGGTTGACGGAATAAGTGTATTGACTGCAACGGGGAACATTCCGGGAGTCGCATCCCCTATCGCGCTGATTACCGGCTGCGAGCTACAACTTGTCGCGTCGTCACGGACCACGAGCGTGTAGCTACCGGGAACGAGGTTCTGGTAGTTTGCGCCGCTGGTGTTATCGTCAAAATTGGCGATTACGTAATCTCCATCGGGGGCGTCATTGTCGTTATACCAGAAGTAGGTATGTCCCGATAGCACAGTAGCCTGCAAGGCGCCGTTCGCGGGGGCACAGGTCGTCGCATCGACGGGCGTAACGGCGACAGAAGGAATGACGATCCGTTCAACGAGGTACACCGTCTGGGTGCTGGCGCATTGCGTTGCGTCTCTCACCACGGAAATTGTGTACAACTGGTTTCCTTTCAGATTCGCTATCGCATTCGATGCGGTGGTACCACTGGTGACGTCGTCTGTCCACGAGAACGTATAGCCAGCCGTCACACCCGTTGATCCTGAGATCGCGCTTTCATCAATGGTAGCGGTGAGTGAACCGTTTGGCGCACTCACATCGCAGGAAGTCTGGTCGACAGACACAACATCGATCGCGGGCATGAACAAGTCGTCGTCGATCGCCACAGACACCGGGTTGGATGTACAGTTGTCATCGGTGTTTCGCACGGTCAGTGTATAAGATCCCGCCGCCAGGGCGGTGATGGTTTCGGCAGGTCCCTGCACGCCGCCTGACCAGACAAAGTCAAAGTCGCCGAAGTCCGCCGCGGCTACCGCCGATCCTCGATAAGAAAGTGTAGTGATGGTCGCGGTACCATCCTTGTCAATGGTACACAATGTGTTGTCGGTACCTGCTAACGGTCCGACTACCGGCACCTCGCTGGCGTCGGCCACGGCGATCGCGGCGACGTTCACGCAACCGGTTTGAAGGACGGTCACTTCCACCGAGTATTCGAACGTCGATGCGCCGTTGACACCTCCCTGAATATTGTCATACGAACTGGTCGTCGATGTGGTATTCAGGAACGTAGGGCCCGCGGCTCCGGTGGCGTCAAACCATCTGTAATCGTAATGCTGTCCGGCCGGCGTCACGTTCGTTACCGCGGCTATTCCATCCGGCGAGCCACCGACGCAATTCTGCGACGGCGTAGCGCTGGTAGCAATCACCGGAACCTGGCGTGCGCTCGCGACCTGTGCCGTATGCGGCGATGACTCGCATCCTGTGCCGGTGTGTATAGCGGTGACAGAATACGTTCCGGCATCGAGGTGTTGAAGCACATTCTCGCCCACTCCGCTGAGTCCGGTATTCCAGGTGAAATCGAAATCTGCCGCAACGCTGCCCGCATAGTTTCCGGTTGTATTGATATCCGCGGATACTTCACCATCGTAATCTCCACCCCCCAACACTGCCAGGGCAGGATCGCAAATAGAGTTGGGTGTTGTTGTCAGGAGAAGGGAAGGAATTTCTTTTTCGTCGGCGACATTCACCACTGCCGTATTCTGGCAGCCATTGGAAAGATTCGTTACAACAACGGAATAGTTTTGTCCCACACCACCCTGCACACCGGTGAGTTCGATCGCACTATTGGTCGCGTTGCCCGATACATCGAACAGCGCACCTGTCCACGCGAATGTAAACCCTGTCGTAGTGGCGGGATTGCCGTCAATGGTGACCACGCGCGCCACTCCGTCTTCGAGACCGGTTTCGCAGTTTGTAGAACCGTCGTTGCCGGTAACCAGATCAGGGATATCCTGATTGTTCGCGACCTGAACATTCGCCGGTGTTGAAACACAACCGGTTATCTCATGTGTTGCTGTGACCGTATAAACGATGCCTCCGTCCAGTTCCAGGAACCTGTTGTGGTTGGGGCTCGCATCCTGAACGCCCGTTCCGCCGGTCAGGACAAACGTGTAATCCGCCAGTGATCCAACCTGGTTACTGACCGTTGTCGTGATACTGCCGTTGAACTCCGTCGAGGGTGATGTCAAGGCCGGGTCGCACACGGCATTGTCTGCCGCCAACAGGCTAAGCTCCGGCAGTGCCTTCTGGTCGGGAATGTTTACCACGGCAGTGGCGGCACACCCGGTAAGTGTGTTGGTTACCAGCACTGTAAAGTTCGCGCTTGCGCCACCCTGAACGCCCGTGAGAACCGCGGTCGCCGCCGACGGATTAGCGGCTACGTCTATCGGGGTCACCGTTCCGGGACCAATATGCCACTGATACGTGTAATCGGATGTTCCTCCCACCGCGGTTCCGTCTACAGTTACAACGGCTGCACTACCGTTTGCCAGTTCGGGAAGGCAGTTTGTTGAACCTGTCAGGGTCGTCGTAATCGCGGGAAGATCGACGACGTCATTCACCGTGATATCAATCGGGTCGGAAGCGCAGCCAAGCGTCTCGTTGCGAACGCTGACGGTGTACGTTCCTCCGTCGATCCCGGTGATCGTCTCGCTTGTCTCGTCTGGAACAAGCACTCCATCTTTCCTCCATTCGTAGGTATAGACATCGCCGGCGCTGCTGTTCGGACTGGTCAGCAGTGAGGCCGTTACCGACCCCGTGAAGCCGATGCCGGAGCTACAGACACTGTTGTCCTGCTTCACCAGCGAAAGTGTGGGTTGCGCACGGATGTCGTCAATCACAACCAGTTGGGTGGTGAAACATCCGGTCGCCAGATCAATCGCCTTAACGGTGTAAGTACCCGCTGCGCGATCGGATAGTGTCGCGTTCTGAACGATGAATGTTGTGGTATCGGTGCCGGCGAACCATCTGAACTTGTAGCCGGTGGTTATCCCTCCCACTTCCGCGGAAGCGCTGCCATTCGGATGAGCGGGATCACAACCCGTCTGGGGTTCTGTTGAGGTGGTCACGACAGGGTCTGTTGTCTGATCAGTCACTTCCACCAACGCTCGACCCGACTCGCACCGTGAATTGGCGTCTACGGCCACCACTGTATAGAATCCAGCGATAACTCCGTTGTAGGTCGCTCCTATGAAGTCGGCTGCGGTGGTATCAGGTGTTCCGACATTTCCGTCAAACCAGTAAAAGATGTGCGGGCCAGGCGATCCTGACGCCGAGGCTGTCACCGCGCCACTGGGAGGAAGACAGGCTGTCTGATTCGACATAAGGGACGCCACTACCGAAGGGTTTTCAATAATGTCGGTAATCGTGATGAGCTCGGTGTCGGTACATCCTGTCGCGGTATTCGTCGCCTCCACGGTATAGCTACCTGCTGCGAGGCCCGTAATTGTCGCTCCTGTACCGATTTCTGTTACGGTGTTGTCGCCGTCAAACCAGCGAAACGTGTAGCCTGTTGTCGTGCCTTCCACGTTTGCCGAGGCGCTGCCGTTGGCCGCCGCGCACGACGTCTGTTGAGCGGTTACGGTTGCCGAAACGGTAATACCATCAACGGATGCTATGGACACAACTTCCTCCCCTGACGTACAACCCGTTGTGTTGTTCTTCGCAACAACGGTGTAGTTACCCGCTGAGATATTGGCATAGGTGTGCCCGGTAAAGTCTTCCGTGGGTTTCGTAGTGGAGCCATCATACCAATAGAAGGTATATCCTGAGGTAGCTCCCTCTACGTCCGCCGAGGCTTGACCCGAGTTTAGAGGCGCGCAGGCTGCCGGCACAAACGCTGTGGTGACGACTGGAGTCACCGTGAGATCAGGAACAACTTCAGACTGCAGGACCTGGCACTGTGAAGATATCTGTGTTACGAGCACGGAGTACGTAAGCGCTCGTGTGAATCGCAGCACGCTGCTGTCTGAAAGGACCGGACTTGTTTCAAAGTTCGTCCCTTCAAACCAGACGTATGTGTAATCATTAACGCTGCCGCTTCCTGGCGTAACAGAAAGTTGCCCGTCAGGGTCGTTACAGTTCGTATAGGGATGGTCGACATTTATGGTCGCACTGATCGACAGGGGTTGCTGTCCAACCGCAACCTGTACCGTATCGGATGAACACTGGAAGGCATCGTGAACGGCGTACACCGAGTACGTGCCATCGGCCAGTCCGGTAACCTGTGAACCCACGTGATCGGCGCTGGCGGCAGGTCCGGCCGTGGGACCATCAAACCAATGGAATGTGTACCCGACGGTTTGCTCGGTAGCGCCTTCCAGCTTATACGCCTTGACCGATCCGTTCGGCGGAGAAGGGTCTACACCACACTGAATGTGATCAGTCATCGACGTAGACAATGGAAATGCCCGCGGGACCACGCTGGCCGACACAATGTTATTCAGGAAGTTACATTCATCGAAACCCGAGTTGGGCAGGGTGATCGGCGGTGCCGTGCTACCGTTGTCATTCAATACGGCAAACAGGGTGAATGCTCCGCCTGTACCTGTCACCACCATATCCTGTATATCGAGCTGATCTCCGATGCGGAGATTGGTCAGGGAAATGATTTGAGTGCCGAGTTTCACGGCGCCTGCCACGCTGGGGTTCCCGTTGTAGAAGGTTATGGGTATGTCGCCGGTCACCGAAAGATCGCCAATATTTTCAAGTGAAAACGACACGAGGAAATCCTGGTCGGGACATGTCGGGGGTACGATGTTGAGCAACTCGGGATTGGGCACAAAAGTAATATCGGCCGCGGGATAGGTCTTGCAACCTTTTGAGTCGAGAATCGCTGACTGGTTCAGAAATGAGTTCAGCGCCCGGTTTTCTCCCGTACCGCATACGTCCTGCGAAAATATCAGATGATGCTTCTGCTGTACCTGAGGAATCGTGAGGTCGTCATTTACGTTTACATTGAAGTACGCGTACTGATTCCACACTCTACGGGCTGACACCCAGGGCTCCAAAGATGATTTGTAGGTTCTGATCTGCCCGTAGGGCGTGTTGTCGTTGTTGTTGATATCGACGTTGTCATCGGTAGCACACGACACGCATATCTCCGTTGCGCCATCACCGTCGACGTCGACTACAATCGGATAGTCGTTTGCTGTCCGCGAACGGCACGGCACGGTTGTAAATGCGTTGCCGGTCGTACCGTCGATGATGTAGAGATTCGCTTCGTCACGGTAAACGATCTCCACGGCGTTGTCATTGTTGAAGTCGAAAACCGTTGTACTGGTAAATCCGGATGTCTGTTCGATAATGTTTTTTTGCCATAGCAGCGTGAAGTCTTCCTTAAGGGAATAGATACTAGCACCGCTGACGAATGTGGCATTCATCTTTCCGTCACCATCAACATCGGCGAGATTGATCCTTCCCGTACCGTGTGGCCAGCTCTTGTTGTCGGGCTGTTTCGGCTGATACATCGCGAAGTCGTTATTGTGAACATCCCAGAAGAAAACGGTGGTGGTACTGGTAGCCGATTTGCTGGTGGCGCCGCTCATGACCACATCGAGGTGTCCGTCCAGGTTGTAGTCGGCCACACTGGTCATACTGTTGACGTAGCCGAACGACACATATTTAGGATGGTATACGGTAGAGCCCAGGCCGGGGAGATTGTTGAAATCTTTTATCGGGCTCCCAACGGAGCCGCCACCGGCCGTTCTCGGAGTAAGGTCAACCGCGTAGATGCGTCCGCCGAGTACCAGTTCCAGTCCCTGACATTCCGAGCATTCACTATCATCAAGAATATCCACGGCAACGGGCCCCGAATCGAGCTCGTTCCAGTTACCTGATCCATTCACGAGCTTGACACCTGTTTTGGCGTCGAGAATCTCGTTTTTATAGTAAAGCTCCACCTGACCGTCGTGGTCGAAGTCGGCCAGGCCTATCGTAAACGGTCTGTCGTACGCCTGTGTACTCCAGAGTTTTGTTCCCTGACAGTCATAGGCTGTCACGTAGAATTTCTTGCTGATCACTTCGACTATAAAGATTTCCCCACAATCGTCATCGTCGAGGTTCGCAATGGCATGATCAAAATACTCAGGAACGCCAGTTGTATTTATGGTTAATTTGGTAGAGAGGTCTGCACCATCCAGGATGAAGATCTTCTTGTCGTTGTGGTGGGTGGTTACCATCTCGGGCACACCATCGCGGTCGAGGTCGCCAACCACCATCCTCCCGTAAGAAAGCGAAGTCCTGTCGGCGGATGCGGATCCGAGTTGCATCCCGAACAGGAGTGTGCCGTCAGGTGGGTCCTGACAAAGTTTGTCTTTTCCGATGTAGGACTCGTCGCACGATGGATTGTTAGCGCAGTCGCCGTCGAAACAGTCAATGAACCCATCTCCGTCATTGTCAACTCCGTCCGCACAATTGGTCTCCTGTGCCAGCGCCGTAAAAAAGATGCCCGAAAAGAGCATCAAGAGGTAAATCCTTTTCATTTTCCGCCTCGTGAGGTAACTGCCCACCTACTGTATGGGCTCTTTATGAGTTTAATACCAAATTAGGGTAAAGGTAATCGAATGTATTCTGCAGGAAGGGAGAAAACCTTACACCGGTCAGTAGTAAATCCCGAATCGTGAGCGAGAGAAGCCTGGATGAATGTTACCTTTGATTTGCTGCAGGAATATAAAGGGGTTATTTTCGCCGCATCGCGATACCCGATGGGAATATAAAAATCGTATCATTTTGATGCAGCAAACTGATTTTTTCACAAAAGACGTGAGGCCTGGGGGTTAGCATGAGCAGAATAGTCACTTCGATCATTTTTATTACGTGCCTGGCCGGTATTCCCGCCTATTCCCAGATCATGCACGCCGGCATAAAGGCAGGCTCCCAACTATCCTGGATGGCCCTGGACGACAAGGCTTTCAAGGAACAGGTGAAGGTGGATCCCCTGGCAGGGTATCACGCCGGAGTGGTGCTTTCATTCAAAGTCAAGGAGCGCTACTTCCTCCACACCGAGTATATTTTCTCAACGAAGGGCAAGATCAACCGCGGGCGAATCGATAGCAAGCTCAAAGACCGTGTTGTCTACAACTATATCGAGGTACCCATATTGTATAATATTCATTTTCGCGGGAAGCTTCGCGGTTCGCGCGAGTTCAAATGGTATGCCGGCGGTGGTCCGCTGCTGAGTTATTGGCTCGGCGGCAACGGGAAGATCAACTCCGATGAGTTTGAGGAGAATGCCTTTCCACCGCTAAAATACAAGATAGTATTTGGAGAGCGTGGTGAGGATATCGGTGAAGTGGAAGCGATATACATGCAGGATGTCAATCGGTTTCAGCTCGGATTCAACCTGGGTGGCGGTTTGCTGCTGGAACCCGCCAATGGTGGCAAGATCATGTTCGACGTAAGATTTGATATCGGACACACCTGGATGGGTACCGCCACCAGCACAGACTACGTGTTACCCGTTACCTACGACGATAACCTCAAAGCCAGAAATATGGCACTGCGATTTTCGGTGATGTATCTGTTTGAAAGAAACCTCGATAAGAAAGTACGCAACAAGGGGAAGAGCAATGTCATCAAGAAAGGCAGGATGCTCAAGCAGCGAAGGTGACACGTCGGTTACCTTCTCTTCGTCTTTTTTCTGTTGGTTTGCTTGTTCGTGCTCTTGCCTCGTTTGCGGTCTTCGATTTTGAGATCCACCATGTAGGAAAGAGAAAGTCGCGGCCCCTGGTTGCGCGACTGAAGCACATCCTCGTAGTGGGTAATGTCGAAGGTGCCGTTGCTGGTACGGGAGAAAAAGCTGTGCCCGATTTCATAACGCAGCATCACCATGAAGCGCTGGCGAGGCAATGGTTCGAACACCATTCCCGCGGCCAGATTCAATCCAAGCTGGATACGGTTGGGGTCCGCCACGTTCATCTCATCCGGTTCCGGTACGCTATCCTCTCCCCGAAAGACAATTTTATACTCCATATCACTGCCAATATAGTCTCCGCTCTCGTCAAGGTCACTGTTATAGAGTGAACCCCTGCCTCCCAGCCAGTAGCTGATGTTGGGGCCGATGCCCAGGAAATACTTGAATTCCTTCCCGTTGCCGAGCGATCCTTTAAAATCTACCGCATAGATTATCGGCATCTCTATATAGTTATAGCGAACGGTATTGGAGAGCATGCGATCTTCCAGTCCACTCACCTTCCTCCCCTTGGTAGAGTAAACGATAGAGGTGTGCAGGAAGAACCGGTTGCGGACCTTCATCGAAACACTCGCGCCGGCATGCCACCCCCAGCGTCCTGCTACATCATAGGAGTCTTTGTGTTTGTCTTCGTCAAACTTCGTCCACGAAAACTGGCCGCCGGCAACAGGTCCGACATATACCTGCGCGTACATGTCCGACAGTCCGGCAAGGATAAAAAACAAAAGGAACAGTGGCGCTTTCATTGCTTCAAAATTCGTCAATCCCGGAAAAATCTGCCCCTCATCCCTTACATGGCCCGGTAGATGCCGCTAAATAGGAAAAAACACTGTATATTCGTAAGTTTAATGTAAGGTAAAACTTACTTTGGTCTTTTGTAAAGCGTTTCATTCCAAAGTTTCGATGAAACCACTTTTTCGCAGCGCGAACAGACGACACAGCGTTTGGTTTTTTGCGACATTAGCCAATTATACCTGTTAATGGAGAGGATGCGCAATCTTTTATTAGTTCTGACCTGTACCCAAATGATCTGGTGTGCGGGAGTGAGCGCGCAAAATTTTCCGGTTTACAACAGCTACTACGTCAACCCGTATCTGTACAATCCAGCAGAAGCCGCCACCGACTACGCGTATGTTTTTGTCAACCACCGTCAGCAATGGTTGAATATCGAAGGGGCCCCGGTACTCACTACCGTCAACTTCAATACCATGCTCGACAATTCGCGCTCCGCGGTTGGCGTTAAACTTTCATCTTTCAAACGCGGTATTCTTAACACCAGCGATTTTGTCGTGACGTATGCGTACGGGATCGGTCTCAACCAGAACAGCCGACTCTACTTCGCGCTTTCGGGCGGTGCTATCACCAACAACATAAATATGGACGATGCCGATCTCTCCGACCCCGCCATCGCGAACTACCTGGCTGATAATATTCAGCCCGCGGGAAATTTCGGAATGATGATCAAATCAGAATCCGGTTTCAACTTTGGGATCGCCCTTCCTCAGCTGTTCAGCTCTCGATTCAACAGCGCCACCAATTTTGAGAACACGTCTGTGTCGCCCCTCGACAACGTTATAGTGTCGGCGTACTACCGGAAAAAAATGGCCGGAAAGATCGTCAACCGCCGGCGAAAAGGAGTGAATCGAAGAGTAAAGACTGACGAGAGCTACGCGCCACTCGAGATTTATGCGCTCTACAAATACGCGAAAGCGGGCAACAGCCAGGCTGAAGCATTGGTAAAGCTCAATCTCTCGCAGAATTTCTGGCTCGGCGCCGGCTATCGCCAGTCATACGGCATGAGCGGTTCAATGGGATTGTCTTTCAGTAAATTCCTCCTGAGCTATTCCTATGAACCGGGCAACCAGCCGGAGCCTGCTTTTTCGCAGGGAACACACGAAATTCAACTCGGCCTGAAACTCGGATCGGTGAAAACGTTCCGCAAGAAAACACCGGTACTACTGTCGCGTACACGCCAGCAAAGCGTCGTCCATACCTCGCGTTTTAAGCAAGAGGTCCCTCCGCTGAACAGCGGCATCCAGATGTCGACCGTCACAACTACAAAATACTATGTCGTGATCAAAGTATTCGCGGACTTCACCTCTGCCGATCAATACAAGCGGGAGCTTCTCGACGACAAGTTCAATGCTAACGTCTTCTATTACGAAAGAGACCGCCGGTATTACGTTCATGTTCTGGAAACTGAAAAATCAGCGGAAGCCCACCAGGAGGTAAGAAACCTGAAAACATATACAAAACTCAAAACAGCGAGGGTACTGACAATCCAACCCAAAAACTAGGTTACTTCGGAAGCCCCGGGTTATATTAATATGTTCATGAAAGCGATACGAAGAAGCATACTGACCGTTCTGACAAGCCTCTTACTGGCGGGGAGCACGATATGCTTTGCGCAGAAACCGGTGATCAACCAGGTCGACAAGACTACAGCCGCCAACGGGGAAGTGGTCAGTATCAAAGGAACATTCAGCGGCGACATTTCCAGCATTGCCGTTACCTTCGGAGCATTGCGGGGAACCGTCCAGTTCGTTTCCGACCAGTTGGTGGAAGTCCTGGTTCCACCGGGAGCCACTTACGAAAATATTGTCGTGACGGATCTGACAACAGGCCTGAGTGCTCAAACCGGATTTCCATTCCTCTACAGCTTCGGCGGCCACCACGGCGTAACCGGCGCAAGCCTGGAAGGACAAGTCGACTTTAACAGCGAAAGCGGACTATACGACATGTGTATGTGCGATTTCGACGGAGACGGACTGAGCGACGTAGTAACGGCGAATGATGGCTCGAACAGCCTGAACGTACTTGAAAACACAACGACAGGCCCGGGACTGGCCAATATCTCCTTCGACACAAAAACATTCCTGCTCGGCGCGCGATCCATCCACACGCGATGCGGCGACCTGAACGGTGACGGAAAGCCCGACATCGTGGCTTCTGAAGGCGGCGCGACAGGCGACAGGCTCTATATATTCCGCAATACCAGCACAGGCAACGGAGTATTCACATTCTCCATCCAGACTATCGCCCTTACCGGAAAGAAGGTCAAACGCGTAGATATTGCCGATCTCGACAATGACGGAAAGCCCGAGCTGATCGTAACGAACCAGACAGACAAAAATATCACGATACTGGTCAACGAAAGTACGACAGGCACTATCGCATTCGGCGCCACCCACATAACCCTCACCATACCCGATATGGCGAGTACCGACGGGCTTGCTGTCGAGGATCTCAACGGAGACGGCCTTCCTGAAATCGTGACGAGCCAATTCCTCACACAGACGAGTAATCTCTTTATTATGAGGAACACGAGTATTCCCGGCAATATCTCGTTCGCCTTCGACCAGTCTCTTGCCATTGGCGGCACTGTTGTAAACATCAAAATAGGCGACCTCGATAACGATGGTAAACCCGACATTGCCGTCTCACAGCTTATCAGCAATACGGTTTCCGTATTCAGAAACCAGACCTCCGGATCGATATCATTCGCGACACCCGTCAGCTTCGCCGCTTCTACCCGGCCCTGGGGTCTTGACTTCGGCGATATCGATGGCGATGGAGCTCCCGACATCATAGTGTCGTCGCTCGCCAAAACCATTACTGTTCTTAATAATGAAAGTTCACCCGGCACGTTCGCCTTTTCGGCGATGATCCAGCCAACAACTTATATCAATCGCCACGCCGGCGTCGGCGACGTAGACGGTGATGGAAAGCCCGACATTGTCTTCACCAGTGTTGACGATAATCAAAACAACATCCTCGCATCCAAGATTTCAGTGCTGCGAAACAAGGGTTGTGTCGTACCCCGCATTGACCCCGTGGGGCCGGTTGTAATATGCTCCGGCTTCCCCCTGCGACTTAACACCGCTCCCGGCCGGGGCACGAACTACGAGTGGAAGAACGGTGCAACCACCGTGGCAAACGGAACAAATGCGTTCTTCGATGTGACAGCAAGCGGAACCTATACCGTCATTGCCACTGGAGAAGGCGGGGCGTGTTCCGAAACCTCTAACACTGTCTCGGTTACCGTAGACCCCGGCACTACTTCCGGTATCGCGACGCCGATCAACGACGGACCTGTCTGTATCGGAAGCACGCTGTCACTTTCCGTAAACGACGTCAGCGCAACCACCTACAACTGGACCGGACCTGCGGGATACACCGGATCAGGGCTCAACCCCGCGACTATTCCAAATTTCCAGGCGGCAAACGCGGGCCGATACTACGTAGATGTACTGGTTAACGGATGCTTATCACAGCAAGCTTCCACCGTCGTCGAAGTGATCAGCGTTCCCGACTTCCAGATCAGCTACACGGGATCGGATGTGATCTGTCCGCCCGACACGAAGACGTTGACGCTCGTGCCCTACAACCCCGCCTTCACCTACCAATGGGCTGAACGCACCACCGGAAATATCGCCGGCGAAACCGGTGCCACGCTGCCTGTCACCGCCTCAGGAGAGTATTTCGTCAAGGCGCAGTACACGGCCAACCCTTCGTGCGCAACGGTCGAGACGCCTGACGTCAGCATAACATTCACAACCCCACCGGTAGCCGACTTCACGGCCCCGGCGACAGCATGTACCAGCCAGGTGATTGATTTCACCAACCAGAGCTCCGGTGCGTCGTCGCTCACCCGTTTTTACGAATGGAACTTCGGCAATTCGCAAACCTCCACGCAGGAGAACCCTACATTTCAATACACAGCAGCCAATACCTATACCGTTACACTCAAGGTAAGTTACAATAACGGAGCCTGCCCAGACATCACAAGCAAGGACATCACCATTCAAAGCGCACCGGCAATCGCTATCACCACACCGACGAATGATTTCTCGCTGTGCGAAGGCAATACCCTCGAACTCGGGGTGAACGGAACCTATGCCAACTACCAGTGGAGTACCGGCGCCACCACCCCCACCATCGACGTGACGCTGCCGGGAACCTACACCGTGGATGTCGTCAGCGGAACCTGTATCATCACCGCGGCTGCGACGATAGCCGAGCTTGAGACACCCACAGTAGTGGTGCTGGCCGATCCCGCTGAAATAAACGAAGGCGGTAGCTCACAACTCACCGCTACCGGTCTCGATACTTACCTGTGGTCTCCCGCGGCTACCCTTGACGACGCCACGGTACCGAACCCGGTAGCCACACCCACCGCGACAACCATTTATACGGTAGAGGGCGCTGGCAGCAGTGGTTGCCCCGGAACAGCTAATATTGAGGTACGCGTGAAGGGCGATCTTATCGTCAGCAAACTCGGACCGCAGAAATTCATTTCGCCCGACAACGGCGACGCCATCAATAACTTCTGGCTTGTTGACCAGATCCAGGACTACCCCCAGTGCGCCGTCGCGATATATGATGACAAGGGTATCAGAGTCTACGACGCGAAACCCTACGCCAACGACTGGGACGGTACGTTCAATGGCAAACAGCTTCCTGATGGCGTCTACTACTACATCATACGATGCGATGGCGAAGAGAACACGCCGCGCACAGGCAGCATAACGATATTGCGGTAATACCCCCTCCGGAACCCTCTGCAACCATCCATTTGTCGCCCCTAAATGAAGGCTGTCGACGGAATCGCTTTACACATCCGGTAATCGCTGTTTTTGGAGTTTCCGGAGCGGTTACTACCCCCCTGCCCTGACCTATTAAGCCATAATAGCGGAATCGTATAATTCCGTACCTTTAACCACCTAATATACCGAAGGTCATGAAAAGGCTGTTCATATTATGTTCTCTGTGTTTCAACCTCTTTGCGGCACCACTGATAGCCCAGGAGATCTGTAACAACGGAGTCGACGACGACAACGATGGGTTCATCGATTGTTATGACAATGATTGTGCTGTGAGCACATTCTGTAAGGATTTTTATCTGGGCGATGAGGCAGTGTGCGAGGCCACCCCCCCGGCATTCCCGAAGTTTACTATGGCGCTGGATTTCGCGTCGCCGGATGAAACCACCAACCACCTCTCCCGCATGGCGATCGGTGATCTGAATCGCGACGGAATACCCGAGATCGTTACCATGAACCGCTATACCGACAAAATTTTTATCCTGAATGGTCAGGATGGAACGATTCAGCGGGAGAAAAAAGTCGACTTCGATCCGAACTGGGAAGTGGCAATCGCCAACGTAGACGATGACAACTGCGGTGAGATTTTTTTCTTCGGCTATCTCGATCTTTCAGGAAAGAACAACGACGGATACTATATTTTCGCCTACGACTGCGAGCTGAATTTTTTGTGGCGGACGGAGGAAAAACTGCGCGGCGACCCGATCAACTACGGCCTCGCCGACTTTGACGGCGACGGAAAAGTCGAGTTATATGTAAAAGACGAGATATACGACGCCCATACCGGTACCCGCATTGTCAAATCCACGGCATCTAACTGGACCCGTATCAATGGAGGACCCGTGGCCGTCGACATGGAAGGCGACTATCAGCTTGAGCTGGTTCTGGGTTGTAATATCTATAGCGTCAATCTTGGCAACCGCAGCAAGGACGCCGGTTCCCTCACACTTCTCAAGAGCCGCCCGGAATACTATATCCGGAACGAATACAACGCCACCAGTGTAGCCGACTACAACCAGGATGGATACCTGGACATTCTCGCATCGGGTTCGCTCAACGGCAACAACCAGAATACAACCGTATTCTTCTGGGATGTACACAACAACACGCTGCAGACATACAGCGACCCTATTGACGGAAAAATATCCATTTATGCATGCCCTACGAAAGAAGGCGAGTACTACAAGCACGGCTGGATAAACGGTACGGGCCGGATCAACATCGGCGACCTCGACGGAGATGGCAAACTGAACGCATCATACGTATCGGGGAAATATCTGTACGCGCTCGACGAGAATATGCAACCACTTTCGTGGAGCCCGAAACTCGTGAACGAAGAAACCTCCGGGCATACAGGCTGTACGCTGTTTGACTTTAACGGCGATGGAAAGTCGGAGATCGTATATCGCGACGAGCGATTCCTCTACATCATCAATGGCACAGACGGAAGCATCTACAATCAACAGACCTGTATTTCGCGCACGAACCGCGAATACCCGATTGTCGCAGACGTGGATGCCGACGGGTCTACCGAGCTGTGTGTTACGTGTGGCTATGACGACCAGGAATCAGTCGACAACTTCTGTACCCTTAGTTATTCGCGCTACTCACATGTAAGGGTCTACAAATCCGCCAGCGATCCCTGGGTTCCCGCCCGAAGAGTCTGGAACCAGCACGGTTACTTCAACGTCAACGTCAACGACGACCTTACCATTCCGATCAGGCAGCAGAAACACCATCTCGTGTTCTCTAGCGGAAGTTGTACGGAAGGGCCAAACCGCCCGTTGAATACATTCCTCAACCAGACACCATTCCTCAACCAGGACGGATGTCCGACATATAAATCACCCAACATCGCCCACGTAGAAAACTCACTTACCGTAAACCGGCCGACATGCCCCACAAAAGAATTCACGGTCAGTTTTCAGATCACCAACCGAGGAGATATCGGGCTGAGCGGACTTGTTCCCATCACGTTCTACAACGGTAACCCTGAAGGCGAGAACTCAACAGCCATCAAGCTCGGTACAATAGAAGTATATCTGAATAATTTCGACGTCGGCGCAATTGAATCCATTAACGACGTAGAGGTCACCGGACCTGGCGGGCCCTTCATACTCTATATCTCGCTCAACGACGCCGGCACATCGATTCCGGTAGAATTTCCGAATACCAATTTTGTGGAATGTCTCTACGACGACAACATCATCTCGGCGCCCATAGATCCGCTGCCTGTCTCCCTGACAGCGCTCAAGATACAGGACAATATCAAGTGCGTGGGAAGCACATCGCCCGACAATGGCGCCGTGCGCGCCTTCGTGCCAACCAGTGGAGGTGGCGAGAACACCGCCAACTACAACTTCTATTGGTCGATAGGGACGGATGCCAAGCCCGCGCCGGCAGATTTTACCGGTGCCACCCTCAGCGGAATACCGGAAGGAACCTATACCGTTTACGCTATCCACAAAACCGCCGGATGTAGCACAGAAAGCGCACAGGTGGTTGTCGGACGTGTCGACAAAGATATCACTGTGACCATTGAGTTGCTCAGCGGCGACGACAATTGTACCATCGCAAACGGCGGACTCAGGGCTATCGTCGACGCCGATGGCGACGGCGTTGGAGAGCCCCCTCAGGATTTCACCTATGTGTGGTACGAGGGTAACGATATCTTCACCGATCCACAAGTGAGCATCGCAGCAACCGCTACCGGCCTCAAGGCACACACCTATACCGTTGTCGTCACCGACCCGATAACCGGTTGCCAGAGCATCAGTTCGATGGCCGTTCCCGATCTCACGAACAAGCCCGTCGTTACCGCGTCCTCCGTCGATATTCTGTGCTCGGATGCGAATTCGGGTTCTGTTTCGGCTAATGTGGCCGGAGCAACCACCGGGTACACGTTCGAATGGTACAGGGGTAGTGTCATCAAACCCTCGGCCGACTACACCACAAGCGACGTAAACAATCTTCCCGCCGGTAACTATACCGTTGTCGCCACCGAGACGGGAACGCAATGTTCGTCCGATCCCGTCACCGTAACCATCGGGCAGACCGCACCACCGATTATCAGTGCCCATGCGCTGTCAGCCATGACATCGTGCGATGCAACCGCGGCACCCAATGGAAGCGCTACCGTATCCGTGACCTCGACCGGTACCCATACCTTCGAATGGTTCCGCGGCCAAAATACCGTCGAGGCAAACCGCATCTCGACTGACCAGACTATCACAGACCTTTCGGTTGATATCTATACGGTGAAAGTAACCAGTGCCGAAACAGGCTGTTTCGTCACCGCCGAAGTGACTATCGACTTTGACGTTGAAACACCTTCGCTCATCCTCGGCGCGGTAGCAGATATGACGACCTGTACCGTCCCCAATGGATCCGTCACCGTCGACGTATCCATCGATACGCCAGGTGACTACACCTTCTACTGGTACAACGGCGCGTCAGTTAAAGCGACACCCGACTATACGAACGACGACAACACGCTGGAGAACATTCCGGTCGGTACGTACACCGTTCGCGCGGTACATCGCACGAAGCATTGTGCAACAGCACCGATTTCCGCGACTGTACTCGACAACACACCCGTCATACAGATCGATCTTGACCTCCTGGGCCGGATCCTCCCCAGCGACTGTAACGATCCCCAAGGCGAGATGGAGGTGTCTGTTTCGGCCCCCGGCAATACGAGCGGGTTTGACGTGACGTGGTATTATGGTACCGCGCCGTTCACTGACCCCCCCGTGCATGTTAACAACGGTGTCACCGCTTCGAGAGCCACCAACCTCAGCCAGGGAATATACACGGTTGTCGCGACCAACCTCGACAACGGATGTGAATCATCAGGCGTATTTGACCTCCCCTTTGCAGATGCGCACATTCTGAACTTCATCAGCCAGGCAGATGTAATACAGTGCGTACCTGACAACACAGGCGCGATCACCGTCGAACTGATACCGACACCCCTGCCGGGCTTTGACGAAGGTCATTACGACATCGAAGTGTACGCCGGTAACAACACCGCCGCTGTACCCATCCAGGTGATCGCGGGGGTTGCCGGAACCAGCCAGTACACGACTACCAGCACCCTCACCCCCGGCGTATATACGCTGGTTGCCATATCAAAACATCCGGACACACAAGGATGCCGTTCGGTTCCCGTGACGGTGGAGATCACACAGCAGGTGTCGGATCCCGTCATCACCGCGACACAGATCAACGCAAACATGAATTGCGACGGCGCGGCGGGGAACGGTCTGATCCAGCTGTCTATCGACGGCGGCGCACCGGCGGCAAACTACTCGTTCGCGTGGTTTGAGGGGACCTCCACATCGGCCGATCCGCTGGGAACAAACACCACGGGTGTAGTGAGCGGAACCGGAGAAACCGCGTCGGGACTGCCGGCGGGTATCTACACTGTCGAAGTAACCAACACGACGCCGACATCCACAGGATGTTCATCCGTCGCGACGTTCGAGGTGTTCAGCAATCCGCCCACCATCACGATCGGAGCAACCAATCTGGACATCGCGCATGTTACCACGTGCGATGCCCCCAATGGTGAAGTGGTTGTACAGGTCGTCAGCGATGCCAGCGGCACCGGAGACGTGAACGATTACAGTTTCACCTGGATGGATGCGGACATGAACGTGCTTCCTCCCGGCGGGCCGCCCAACACGACACCCACGATCGCCAACCTGGCTCCCGGCATCTACTTCGTCCGGGCGACGAAACAGGCCGGCACGTCGGGCCTGGGCTGTGAATCCTCACTCGTACAGTTTGAGATTAAAGACAAGACCATCAACTCCGTGAACGTTGAGTTGGTGAACATCGTCCACCCTACACGCTGTCTCCAGCCCGACAACATCGAAGGTGAGCTTCATGTCGCAGCGTCGGGCAACAGCAGCACCGGATATACCTACTTCTGGCATCGTGGTCCCGATACTTCCACACCGGTGGAGTGGACCAGTCCCGGGCTGACCGGCATTACCGTACCGCTCGGCGACGCCTCCGTTACCTATACGATTGATGTACTCAACAATTCGAACAACTGCCGGGTAAGCGATACCTATGTCCTTCCGGTAAACGTTAGGCCTGTTGAGATCTCCGCCTCTGCGACACCGCTTACCTACTGTAGCACTGACAACGGTGGCGTGTTTGCCACTGTGTCCAGCGGAAGTAGCAACGACTATGATTACCTGTGGTCTGTCGGCGACGTGGTGAAAGCCATACCGGATTTCACGGGTAAACAAAACAGCACACTCCCGGCCGGGAACTATACTATTATCGCTGTAGACCAGGCCGACAACTTCTGCCAGAGTGCGCCGCAAACCGTCACCATCGAAAACTTCCAGACCTTCCCTACCGTCACCACCGACATGGTTGCGCCTCTTGCTATGTGCGACCCTACGCGACCTGACGGAGCCGCCAGAGCACACGTGAACGGAAATGTCGTGAACTACACGTTCGACTGGTATGAAGGCAATACACCTACCGGCAGCCCCCTGTTTACCGGAGCGGATGTAAATACCCTGCAGAGTACCACCTACACCGTAGTGGCTACCGACCGGGTGACAGGCTGTTCGGCGGTCGCGGCGATCCTGATCCCGCAAAACTCGCTGCCGATCCCGATGCCGCAGGTAGATGTGTTATCGCACGTAACCAGTTGTATCGAGCCCAATGGCGCGCTAACCGCCTCTGTCAACGGCAATACCAGCGGGTATATCTTCCATTGGTATCTCACCAACCCGGGCCAGGTACCGAATCCCGCTAATTCGAGCTTCACCGGGGTGAACTACAACGGACTTGAAGTGGGTACCTACTACGCATCCGCAACAAGCCGCGAGACAGGCTGTATATCGCCGCCGGCGAGCAACAACGTCCTCGACGAACCCGCCTTCCCTGACTTCGCGTTCAAAGTCGAGCCTGCAACCTGTGAAGGGCAGGATGGCTTTATCGCGATCTATATGCGGAACAACATAGATATCGCCAGTGTGGAATGGGATGTCAACGGTGCCACCATCTTCGGACCAACCCTCCAGAACATTCCCCCGGGAACCTATACCGTAACCGTTACCTCAACAATGGGATGCCCTGAAACCCGGTCGATGACGGTCGACGCCGAGATCAGACCGTTCAACGGTGTGTCGAGAAACGGCGATGGCGCGAACGATATATTCCACATTGACTGTATTGATATGTTCCCGACAAACCTCGTGAAGATCTTTAACCGTGCGGGTACACTTGTCTTTGAAGCAGAGGGTTATGACAACGTGGAGACATACTTTGACGGCAAGTCCAACAAAGGAATCAGTCTTATGGGAAGCAATCTTCCCGATGGAACGTATTTCTACGTTATCGACAAGCGAAATGGCTCAAAACCTGTTGCGGGATACCTTGAAGTTGTAAATTAGCGCGAAGCAGCAATGAAGAAGATACTCCTTTTAACGGCGCTGGCAACAGCATTTTTTGCCGACTGCAGGTCGCAGCAGTACCCTGTGTTTTCACAGTACTACTACAATGAGCTGGTAATCAATCCCGCCTTCGCAGGGAGCCACGTCCAGTTCAGCGCCACTGCGATGTACCGGAATCAATGGGTCAACTTTCCCGGCGCACCAAAGACGTACAACTTCAGCTCACATACATCGCTGTGGAAGAACCGGATCGGCGTGGGCATCATGTTCAACCACGACGAGATCGGGAGTTACAAGAACAACCAGATATACGGCTATTACTCCTATAAGATCCACCTGGCTGACGCTACGTTTTCGATGGGGCTTCAGGCAGGCGCCAATATCGTAGGGGTCGACTTCAGTGATCTCGACCTCCAGAGTCCCGGCGATGTGTCTTTCTATAATTTTGCAAACAACTTCAATCCAAACTTCGGCGCCGGATTGTACTACAACAAGAAAAACTACTTCCTCGGGTTCTCCATCCCTTTCATCCTCACCAACAAAATGGTCAACTCGTTCGAATCACTCGCGAGCGAGATCCGCGAAGCGAGATACTACTTTATCCGCGGTGGTATTATCCTGCCCCTCGACAGAATGGATAAGGTAAAAATCAATCCTTCGGTACTTATCCGCGCGCAGGAAGGACAGCCCCTCAGCTTCGATATAAACAGCTCGATTATCTTCTACGATATTTTCAGCCTGGGCGGATCATACCGTCTGGGAGACTCGTTCATATCCTTTATCGACCTGAAAATCAGTGAGAAGATCCACTTTGCCTATTCCTATGATTGGACTACCTCCGACCTCAACGGATTCTCCAACGGCACCCATGAGTTCATGATCAACTTTCGGTCAATCCTCCGTGGAGTTCACAAAGACCCGGAGTGTCCGCAGTATTATCAGTACCGGTAGATACGAATGGTTTGAAAGATTTCAGGACTGCGCAGTCGACCGGATAAACTCCTGGATCTCTTCTCCGGTTAATACGCCCAGCACACCCGTAACGATAAACTGTACGCCCACACAGAGGATAATAAAACCCATGATCTTGGTCATGGCATGCAGGCCGTTTACACCCAGTACCTGCACCAGGCGGGTTGATGACCGTAACGTGATATAAACGATAGTCGCGACAGCGAGTATGCCGATTGCAATGTACAGGTAGTCTATCCATTGCCGACCTGCAACCGAACTCATCCCGATCACTACCGAAATCGCTCCCGGTCCGCTTAAACTGGGCATCGCCAGCGGCGTGAACGAAATATCCTGCTTGGTTTTTACCTCTTTCGACTCTGCTTTGGTCTGACCAAAGTCGTCCTTTGGCTTTAACATGTTCATGCCCACTCCTGCAACCAGAATACCCCCGGCTATACGCATACCCGGTAACGACAGCCCGAAAAAATTCATGATAAATGTCCCGGCTACCATAAACATCAATAAAATTGCCGACATGTAAATCACACCCCGCGTTGCCTGTTGTGTCCGCTCGGTTTTGGAAAACGATTCGGTGAGTGATAAAAACATTGGCGCCGTGCTGAACGGGTTCACAATCGGCAACAACGCCGCAATAGTTCCGAGAATTAATTCCATTAATTTGTTAAAATTATTTATCAAAAATTTAGTAATCCGTTTACTATTCCCTACCGCCCACTTCACTTACCCTCGCGCCTTCGCCGAAATGGCTACGCATACGCGGCGGGCAAGCCTCACTTTCCCACCACAGAAGGCCGCACCTCGATCTTGCTCGGCAGCGTCCGGGAATTCATACGCAACAGCCCCAGGACAATTTCCCCAATATCCTCCGGCTGAATCTTCCACGCATCGGCGGGTGATGGCTCGTGGTTGTTGAAATAGGTCGCGACCGATCCCGGCATAATGGTCGACACCTTGACACCCCGGTCCCGCACGTCGAGCATCATCGCTTGCGTGAAGCCCACGAGCCCAAACTTACTCGCATTGTAGGCACTGCCACCCGCGAAGAAATTGGTACCCGCCAGACTGGCAACCGTGATAATATATCCCTTCGACTTTATGATTTCATCCAGCGATGCCTTGACGCTATTGAAGACACCCGTAAGGTTCGTGTCGAGCGTATCCTTCCATTGCTCCGGCGTCAGTGTTTCGATCGATCCAAAATATCCCACCCCGGCATTAGCGACCAACACGTCGAGTTTTCCCCATTTCTGTATCGTCTGTTGTACCGCCTCCCGTTGTGACGTCAGGTCCCGTACATCAGCTGCGATGCCCAGCGCCTCGCCAATACCGATTTCGTTGAGTCTCGCCGCCGCGTCGTCCGCTGCCTTCTGCGACCGACCGGTCACTGCAACATTCATTTTTTGGCGCAAGAGCGCTTCGGCTACGCCATAGCCAATACCTTTTGTGCCGCCTGTTATCAGCACGGTTTTGCTTTCAAGATTCTGCATACATCAAGGATTAGTGACCCGCAAGGTAATAAAGATTAGCGAGCCATACGTTGGGAGGAGAATGCAAAAGGGGCTATCCAGATCAGCGGAGGCAGTGAATCAGGAAAAAGTAGAGGAAAGCTTGTCTATCAGGTCGTCGGTTTGCTTTTTCTCTTCAGCAGAAGCCCGATCGCGATATTGCCTGAGAAACGCAACCGCCTCGCGATATTCCTTCAGCACCGCGTGGGTAAGCCCCAGGTTATAATAGCTGCTGGGGAAGTCCGGCTCCAGTTCAATGGCTGTTCCATAGTGCAGTTTGGCAAGCGGTAGATTGCCAACTTCGGAATAAAGATTTGCGAGATTGTAATGCGCTTCGTAGTGGCGAGGGTTGAGCTTGAGGCACAAAGTGAAACAATCGATAGCCTTCGGATAATCTCCTTCCCGGGATTCGATGATACCCAGGTTGCAGTAGGCATCCGCTGCGCAATCCTCAGCCTCAATGGCTTTCAGGTACCCCCTACGAGCTTGCGCTGACTCACCCCTTTCATCCATGAGTAACGCCTCTTCAAAAACGGAAAGTTGGTTGAACCGGACGATCTTAGCCCCGCTGAACAAGTCCAGTTGCGCATGCTTCCCACCACCCTTCACCTTTTTAAGGCGCGCGCGCTGCAACCCAAACTTCTCCGGTGCAGGACTGAGCGGAAACTGAATGATCTTGCCCATCGATACAAAGTTAGCGTTTCTTCACGATTTCATGAACAACACGCAATCGATGTTGACAGTAGTTGTCAGGCTTCTTGCGGGACCGAAAAGAACGCGCCCGGGGGCCGATGGTCAACTCGCTTTGCGTCTTGATACCTTCTTCGGCTCTTTTGCTGCTTTCGCTTTCGCACCAGCTGTACCCTTGGCCTTTTCCATCGGTTTCTTTTTCGCCGCGTCGATACTCGCTTTGAGAGCCGTCATGATATCAACTACTTCGGGAGCTTCTTCAGCAACCATAACCACCTCACGACCAGCTATTTTAGCATCAATGATTTCTTTCAATGCTTCAGTATAGTGATCCTTCATTTCGATGTCTGAAAAGCGCATTGTCATCGAGTCCACGAGAGTTTTTGCGAGCTTCAGCTGGTCCTTTTCCGCCTTCACTTCCGCCAGCATAGGCACCTCCATCATACTCCTGAGCTCATGGGGATAACGCAGCCGGTACATAACAATGCCGGTATCCTGAGGCGCGAGCAACAGCGGCACTTCCCGGTCGCGCAGAACTACTTTTCCAACGCCGAGCATGTTCGACTGTTTGAGCGTCTCGGCTAGCAAGCCATAAGTTTTCGCAGCCACATCGCCATCAGGTCCGATGTAATACGGTGCTTCAAAAAGCGTCGCAGGAACCTCGGAAGCATCGACAAACCCCTGGATCTCAATCACCTTTTCACTCTTCAGTTTTACCTTGTCGAAGTCCGACTGCTCGATGATCACAAACTGACCGGGCTCGTACTGGTAGCCTTTCACGATGTCGTCGGCCTTCAGTGGCTTACCAGTCGCTTTGTCCTTTTTCTCGTAGCCAACCGGATTGTGGCCGTCTTTAGAGAGCAGGTTGAAACTGATCGTCTCTGTGGAGTCTATCGCATTGTAAATCCTCACCGGAATGGTTACCAGCGAGAACTGAATGTGTCCCTTCCAAATGGCACGCATAAAATCAGACGTTTAGATTAAAAAATTAACCATTGACAGCTAAATTACTGAAAATTAGGGTATCAGCAAATGTCAGTGAAAGCTTTACTTAATTCGTTTCCCTACTGTAATGTACCAAAACAGTGCCTGGGAACGGGGGTGGGTGAAAGTTGACAAAGTGGGAACAAAAGGCAAAGGGCAAAGGGCAAAGGGCAAAAGGCAAAGGGCAAAGGGCAATTAGCAAAGGGCGGTTGGCAAAGGGCGGTTGGCAATTGGCTGAAGCGCGCTAAATTGCATCCGTGTTGTCTGCGATGCGCTACGCTGCCATTATACTACTATTCCCCGCCGCGATCTTTCCGCTCGTGGTGACCAGTCAGGACAAGCCCCGAAAGGCGTTTCAATTGTACGAAGAAGCCGAGGCCGCCTACAACAATGATCACTACCCGGAAGCGCTGGCGATCCTCGACGAATGCCTCACGCACTATCCCGGATACTACGAAGCGTATTCCCTGCGCGGATCGGTAAGGGAGATCCTCAAGGATAATGCCGGCGCTCTTACCGACTACAGTATCTATCTCGAAACATTCCCCGATCATCTTCCCGCATTGATGAGCCGCGCCGTCCTGCGTTTCAAGATGGACTTTTATGCCCAGGCAAAGGACGATTTCCAGCGGTTGCTATCGATGGACGCGGCGGAGACCAATACAGTGTTCTATCGCCAAAACGCCACCGTAGGTGACCGCAGTCCCGTTTTGACTCCCCAGAGCGGACACAAATCCCATGTCTACAACTACCTGGGCTTGACGAGTGCCAAACTCGGGGAGCATCGCATAGCCATCCGCTACTACGACAGCGCGCTGGCACTGAATCCCGGAGACCCGGACTATTTCGTAAACCGCGGACTATCAAAGGAGGCATTGGCCGACACCACTGCGGGCGATGACTACCGGAAGGCACTTGACATGAATCCTTCACACACGCTCGCGCGCCACAACCTTGCCGCGCTTCGGGAGATGCAGGGGTTAACCGCAACAGCCGAAGATCGGCTCACCGAGACGATCAAAGAGGATTCGAGTATGCTTTACCCCTACCTCGAACGAGCGCTCCAGCGTTTTGAAGGCGGATACTACAAGGGAGCAGAAGATGATTATACCCGAGCGCTGACAATCGCGCCATCCGATGCGGAGATCTGGTTAGGTCGCGGGTTAGCTCGTGAACGACAAAAGAACTACCAGGGCGCTTTCTCGGACTATACACGAGCGATCGATACCCGGGAGGATTTCTTCAAGGCATGGATCAATCGCGGAAATGTCCTCTTTAAACTCGAGCGTTACGCCGATGCTATCGAGGATTTTAACGTCGCGCTGATATACCAGGCGAATTATGCTCCGGCAGTCTACAACCGGGCGATGGCAAAAGCTAAACTCAAAGACCGGCAAGGAGCCTGTGAGGACCTGAAGCGTGCTGAGGAAATGGGAATGGAGGTGGTGAGTAAGGTGAAAAGCCGGGTCTGTGACTAATACAGGTACCGGCAAACGGGCGCCCGACCGTGGAGTCACGTACCTATATCTCGCTGATATCTATTCGAAATCGTATAAACACCGGTTCGCGAAACATCTTGTCGGGGGTGAGTTTTGAATAGGATACTTCGATTATGATCTTCGGTTCTATCCAGGTACTCACCTTCGGATCAAGGACAGTTCCGACTACATCGGGTTTTGGAATTTCACCGACCTTGCCGACGATCTTCAGGATGTCCCTGATCATTGCATCGTCAAAGCCCGTACCCACCTTCCCACGGTAGTGCAGTTTCCCGTCCACCGGCTCGGCGATGTGGAGTGCCCCAAATGTCGATTGCCTGTCGCCTTTCCCTCGCGTATATCCGATGATAAACACCTCGGAACTCTGGCGTATTTTTACCTTGAGCCAATAGTCACTTCTCCTGCCGGGGAGGTAGCGGCTATCTTTCCGCTTCGCCATAATGCCCTCCAGGCCATGTTCCCGCGCGGCATCGAGGAGTGCCTTACCGTCATCGACGCAATCGCTCACACGGTAGGGCGTGTTAGCCCGGACGGCGTCCTTCAGCCACTCCTTGCGTTTGACCAGGGTCTCGTTGACAAGCGGCCTTCCGTCGAGGTAAAGGCAATCAAAAATGTAGCAATAGCACGGCGAAGACTTCGAGCGTTTCAGGATGTTGGTTTCTCCGCTACTCATCAGGCGGTTGATCACCTTCTTGAAGACAGGTTTTCCGGTTGCGTCCAGTGATACAATCTCGGCGTCAAACACAGCATTCGTCGCCCGGAAAGCCTTCTCTCCTTCCAGCAGCTCGGGAAACTTTGCCGTCACGTCATTCCGGTTGCGTGTATGAAGTGTCACCTTCCCGTCTTCAAACGCTACCAACGCGCGAATTCCGTCCCATTTGATCTCGTAGACATACTCATCGCCCGCCAGTGGAGGTTTGGCGGCAATCTCCGACAGCATCGGTTCGACAAACTGCTGCAGGTAATCCACCTGCGGCTCATCCACGCGTTCGAGCAGGAACTCCTTCTGTTTGGTTCGATGCATGCGGTACTCGCCCGACATTTCTTTGCTGTTCAGCCTGAAATAAAAGCCGTCCTTTTTCTCTTTGGTTATCTGGTATTTCCCCTGGGCGTAGATCCACATTTCCCCGGCGCCGTATTGGCCTTTCGGTATCCTGCCGTCGAACTTCAGGTACTCCATCGGGTGGTCTTCCGTCTGGACGGCCAGTCTTTTGATACCCGGTCTGGGCGGCATTCCCTTGGGCACAGCCCATGATTTCAACACGCCGTCCTGTTCCAGTCGCAGATCGTAGTGCAAATGTGACGCATGGTGGCGGTGAACGACGAAGTTGTTATTGCCCCCGACCTGCAACGCGCCGGCCGGCTCGGGCGTTTTCTCAAAGTCGCGTTTCTGCTTGTATTTTTCGAGTTGTTCGGGAGTCTTATGTTTTTTTGAAGGCGCCAGCACCTTCGCCGGGGCTGCCCGTTTGCGATGGGTATGGAGTTCCACCGCATAGGCGCCCATACCCTCCCACGCATCGCCGTCCTCCAACACCTTGTCGATAGCGGTGTTGATATTGAATTCAGCGGGAGTCGTGACGTTGCCAAGCGCTTCCCAGGTCAACGGCATCGACACAGGAGCGCCGACCCTGCCGCGAAGGCTGTAGGGTGACACAATACTCTGTCCGCTGCGTATGCGATAGATGTCTACCAGCACACGCCCCTTGCGAGCGTCTTTCTTGATGTGCAGTGTTGTGTCTTTGGAAAACCGGTCTACGAAGGGCCTCGCAATCTCCTGCGCTGCCTCGAACACTTCCGAAAAGCCTTGCTTCACCTCTAGCGGACAGCAGATGTGGATTCCCTTCCCCCCTGTTGTCTTTACGAAGGTGGTATAGCCATACGACTCGATGTCGGTCTTGAGTTCTCTTGCAATCGGGATTAGGTCGGTAAACGTATAGCCTTCAGGTGGATCCAGATCGAAGACCATGTAATCGGGCTTGTCAAAATCGGGTGCCCGGCTGTGGAGCTGGTGGAGTTCGAGGCCGGCGAGGTTGGCCAGCCACACCAGCAGCGCGGGTTCCGTCGCGATGATGTAGTCCTTCTCTATCGAGCCGAGTGTGGAAAATTCTATCCAGTCGGGAGCCCACTTGGGCCGGTTCTTTTGATAGAAACTTTCGCCGTGAATACCATCCGGAAAGCGTATCAGCGTAAGCGCCCGACCGCGGATGTGATTGAGAATCGTAGGAGCGATCTTCAGATAG
Organism: uncultured Roseivirgaceae bacterium; assembly: GCA_964493505.1. Classification (GTDB taxonomy): domain Bacteria; phylum Bacteroidota; class Bacteroidia; order Cytophagales; family Cyclobacteriaceae; genus Chryseosolibacter. The sequence goes on along the minus strand of CAZBNP010000003.1, from coordinate 89,047 downwards.
TAGGCAATGACCTCCGCCTTGAGAATACCATCTTCCGGAAACATCGCCTTGTCAAGATTGGATAACTCAATCCTGCGCTTGCCAACCAACGTCCATTGTGTATTCTTCGCCATAGGTTTCGGGTTTCAACCCAGCACCCGGCACCCGGCACCTAGTACCCGGCACCTCACATAACCTCCCCCTTCCGCTTATTGCTGAGAAATATCATTCCGATAACGAAACAAATCGCCGCGACGACAATGGGGTAGTAAAGCCCCGCAACAGGATTGCCGTCGGGATTAGCCTCCGTCTGACTGGCAACGTAAAAACTGGTGGCAATAAGTGGTGTCAGCCCACCGAATATGCCATTGCCGATATGATACGGAAGCGACATCGAAGTATACCGGATACGCGTGGGAAACAATTCTACGAGAAACGCCGCGATCGGTCCGTACACCATCGCCACAAATATCATCTGAATAAATACGAGAAAGATCATCGAGTAAAAGCCGCCGGTACTCAGGTCCTTCTCTATCCGGTTTGTAATGATCGGCGCCGATCCATGATCGTAAGTAGTCTCCGTTGTCGTGAATGTAAGGGCACTACCATCGGCGAGTTTTTTCACCGTACGGGTGGAGGAGACCGACTCACCATCGTCGGTGAACGTCGTGGGTGCATCGATTGTTTCCTCACTTATCACCATGATACCCTCGATATCCGCGATCCTGTGCATTTGCTTGTATATGGGCACATAACATATCGACGCGAACAGCAGGCCGAACATCATGATATACTTGCGGCCAACTTTGTCAGAAAGTCGCCCGAAGTACACGAGCAGCGGCGTTCCGGCAAGGAGGGCGATCGCTACGATCGTCCACGTCTGAAACTGATTGACGTGGAGGACACCTTCGATGAAATACATGGCGTAAAACTGGCCGGTGTACCACACTACGCCCTGCCCGGCGGTGGCACCGAATAATGCGAGCAAAACCAACCGAAGGTTCTCCTTGTTGCCAAAACTTTCTTTCAGCGGATTGACCGACAGCTTACCCTCCGCCTTGATCTTTGCAAAGAGAGGCGACTCCGCCATTCTCAGGCGGATGTAGATAGACACACCCACCAGTACAGCCGACAGCAGGAATGGAATTCTCCATCCCCAGTCATTGAAGTTCTCCTCGCCAACCCAGAGTGTAACACAGACGATCACACCGATGGAAAGGAAAAGACCAAGCGACGCGGTGGTTTGGATGAAACTGGTATAGTATCCGCGTTTGGCGGCAGGAGCATGTTCGGCGACATACGTGGCAGCACCGCCATATTCGCCACCCAGAGCGAGCCCCTGGAGCAGGCGGAGAATCAGTACCAGTATCGGTGCCACCAGTCCTAAGGTCTCATATCCGGGAATCAGACCGATGACGAACGTGGAGCCGCCCATAATGATCAGCGTAACGAGAAAGGTGTACTTTCTTCCCACCAGATCCCCAAGCCGTCCAAAAACCAGGGCGCCCAGTGGCCTGACAACAAAACCGGCGCCGAAGGTGCCCAGGGTGGCCAGTAGCGCCGCCGTTTCATTACCCGGCGGAAAAAACTGCCGCGAGTAGATCGCCGCAAGGATTCCAAAAATGTAAAAGTCATACCACTCGATGAGCGTACCAACTGATGATGCGGTAATAACACTCCATAGCTTGCGCGTTTCTGAAGGAGTGACGATAGGGGATCTGTCTTCCATTGGTTGAGGTAAAGTCGGAGAAATATAGATAGAATTCGCAGATGAGCAAAACGGATCCGTCACATGAACATCCCCCTATCCCCTCTCCCGGCGAAGATATCTTCTGTTCCCTTCCAGCAATTGAACGAACTTGCGAAGGAGATCAAAGTAGAGCGAAATATAAAGGACGATAGTCATCGACCAGATCACGGCCATATTGAAATACAACGTATCGATATACAGACCGGCAAAGTGTTTGGTTGGTTGGTACAGATTAGCCGAAAAATCAAAGAGATGACCAGGCCGGTGTTCATCCATATAGATCGGATATATCTTTTGGATCAGCCTTCCGTCGTATTCGACAATGCGATCTTTCTCGGCCACATTCCTGACCATGTTGGAAACCGCCTCATTTACGTAGCGATCGCGTAGGGTGGAGAATTTCGCTGCGCCTTCCGGGGTATCCGTGAGGTCACGGATTATGTTTTCCTTTTCCTTTGAAGCATTATCGGCTTTATTGGTATAGTACTGTTTGAGCGTCCGGAGAAACTTACTGGTCGATTCCCAGACGGTTGAATCGAACTGGCCAACGGCCAGCCTGTCTACTTCAGGGAGCTTATCTTCGCCCACCACGGTAAGTTCATATCCGATCTCATTCCGGAGCAGATCGAGTGTCGCCCGCATCTTCTTATGTTCGGAATTTCGCCACAACTCACTATGGTTCAGACACCAGGCGAGTTTCGACTCCAGGGTCGGAATAAAATATATCCGTTTATAGTCGGCCTGTGCGGCGGTTTTGTCAAGATCATAGAACCGTCTTTCGAAGGCATTGTCTTTGAACTGCGTGACCATGTAGGCTTCGAAAGCCCATCGCGACGCCATCAACTCCCCCGCCACAGGAATGCCGACAGGTTTACCGACACTCGGATTGAACTTGTCGAAGCTGATCACCACGCCGCTAAGCAACAGCTGGGGGATAATCAATACAGGAATCAGTATGTAGATCGTTACCGCTGAACTGAACGCAGCGGAAATGTTGAGCCCCAGCATATTCGCAAAGCATGTACTGCTAAAAAGGATAAGCCAGTACCTCAGTTCCGTCAGCGGGATCTCGAGGATATAGTTACCGACAACGATAAACAATATCGTCTGCATCGCGGAGATCAGGAACATCACGATCACTTTGGAGGTGAGGTAACTGCTGCGGCTAAGGTGCAGAAACTGCTCCCTCTTGAGGATCTTGCGATCGCGGAAAATCTCTTCGGCGCTCATGGTGAGCCCGAAGAAGAGCGCCACCACAACACTCATGAAGAAGTAAACGGGAATGTTGTTGTTGTTGTAAAAATTGTACTTGTTGGGGCCATCGAGTACGTCGTAGTACTGGACCATGAACGCGATGAAAAACGCGAGTACGGGTGCCTCCAGCACGTTGATGACAAGGTACTGTTTGTTGGATACCTTCGACAGGAAGTCGCGTGTAATAAAAACCTTGAGTTGCCTGAACCGGTTGGGTATTTGTTGCGTGATCCACAACGGCTCGTCTACATGGTCAACCTTCGGCGCTTTGATACGCTGCTTATAATACTGGTACCACTGCCCCGGTGAGATTTTGCGAGTATTGGTGTGCCTGCCGTACTCGTTAACAATTTTCGTTTCAATAATGGAGAAGATCTGCTCCGGGTTGATATTTCCGCACTCCGGACATGCCCCTGGATTTTTGTTTGCGGCATGAATGACGTCGCGGAAGTAGCTGACCGCTTCAACAGGATTGCCGTAGTATATCTGGAACCCCCCGGAGTCCATAATGATGAGGGTATCGAACATTTTGAAAATATCCGACGACGGTTGGTGGATAACCACAAACACCATCTTCCCTCTCAGGGAGAGCTCCTTCAACAGGTCCATGATATTCTCCGAGTCGCGCGACGACAGTCCCGATGTAGGCTCGTCAACGAACAGGATCGCCGGCTCCCGCAGAAGCTCCAGACCGATATTAAGTCGCCGTCGCTGACCTCCGCTGATCGTTTTATGCAACGGCGATCCTACTTTGAGGTCGCGGATTTCCGTCAGACCCAGACTCAGCAGTGTTTGCTCTGCAAGCGTAACCGTATCTTCTACCGAATAATATCCGAAGCACAGTCTCGCGGCAAAGTACAGGTTCTCGAATACGGTAAGATCTTCAATCAGGAGGTCGTCCTGAGGAATGTATCCTATCACACCCCGTACTTTCTCCGGCTCCCGATGGATATCGATACCGTTGATCAGTACGCGGCCACTCGAAGGTTTTTCACTCCCGTTCAGAACGTTGAGTAGCGTGGATTTTCCCGATCCGCTCGCGCCCATCAGTCCGATGAGCTTGCCGCCGGTTTCGGCGATATTTATATTTTGAAGCCCCGCCCTTCCACTGCGAAAATGGTAGAAAAGGTGGTCGGCGGTGAACGTGATGTGTGTCTGTATTTCGTCGGTAAGGAACTTTCCCACCACATCGCTGTAGTATATTGTAGCAATCTTGTTGCCGCGAATGGTACTACCCGTCGGGAAGATATCGACTTTCCGACTCTTCAGAAGCTGGTTGTTGAGGTAGAGGGTTGTAATGCCCAGATACTTGATAAAATAGGTTTCCGCTTCCGGCAGCCGGAGAATAGCGATGAGTCCGGTGAGATTCTTTTCGACAATCCGGGGGCCGGGATAAGCCTTCTCGTCCGAGCCTTCATCTACGATCAGTACATTCCTGGATGCCAGCTCGTCGATGTCCTGACCGGTAACAAACGCCTTCAGAGCCTGCATATCAGGCTTGGGTATCTTCAATGCCTGGCCGATGTAAAAGATCAGATTGCCCTGCCTGTCCGACAGATCGCGTTCAGAATAGACGAGTTCAATGATCTTCACTACCATCACCATCTTCTGCTGCATGGTGAGAGCCTGATTCATCTGCTTGATGATCTGCATGATCTTGGCCCAGTCATCGACAAACTGTTGCGTCTCTTCGTCGAAGTTCCGCAGTTCGCCGGCGTTTTCTACGTTGTGGCTCTGAACAAACTCGTCGAATAGCTTGATATAGTAGTCGGTGGCATCGCGGTTGAGGTGCAGGCTGAGGAATTCCTTTACATTGGTGCGCTCTGCCTCCGTGATGCGCTCGCGCGCTACGATAGCAAAAAGTTGAATGATCGCCTTTAGGAGTTCTTCACTCATGCAAAATGCTTAGGACATTAAAATAACCAGAACTCATCTTAAAAATAAGCGTTGGAGCAATTTTCAAGCGCCTGGTCGTTGCAAGATAGTGATACCGGAGGGATCCGGCGAGAACATTACCCAATCTTCGTCGTGATAAGATCGCCGAGAATGAAAAGACCCTCCCGCAGGTATTCGTCCGAGAGGTCGCTGAGGTCGGGGGAAACCTTCCCCTCTTTACCGACGATCTTTGTATTGAGTCGTACGTCGGCAGCGCGTTTTTGAGCAGCCTCCATTTCTTTTTTCCTCACCTCTTCGTTCAGTGAAACCCGTGTATCCCGCATGTTCTTCTTTGCGACAGCAGTGGAATCGACAAAACGACTGAGGTTCGGATCAGTCTTCAGCCTGTTCGCATACGATCGGTTGAGATCATCAATGATGCGATTGCTGACAACCGGCGTCTTCTGGTACATTGTACCCCTGATCTCATCCCACGGCAAGGCACTGGCACGGGAACTCTCGCCAAACTGCTCCGGATCGAGCGCGGTGGGAAGCTGTATATCAGGCATCACTCCTTTGTGTTGTGTACTGCTTCCGGTAATACGGTAGAATTTCTGAAAGGTGAGTTTCAACTGCCCAACCTCATCGTTGGGATCATTAATGAACTTGCCCAGATCGATCACTGTCTGAACCGTTCCTTTCCCAAAGGTAGATTCTCCTACTACCACACCCCGGTTGTAATCCTGTATCGCCCCTGCGAAGATCTCAGACGCCGACGCACTAAACCGGTTGGTCAGCACCACCAGCGGCCCCTTGTACTCGATGGCAGGATCTTCATCAGCTCCGATCTCAATTTTGTTAGATGAACTCTTTACCTGGACAACCGGGCCGTTTTTGATAAAGAGACCGGTAAGGTCTATCGCTTCGGCGAGCGATCCCCCGCCATTGTTGCGCAGGTCGAGCACCAGACCGTCCATTTTCTCCCGCTGGAGCTCACGGATCAGCCGCTGTACATCGCGGGTAGTACTATTGTAGTTGGTATCTCCCTTCTGGTAAGCCTCAAAATCCATATAAAAACTCGGCAACGTGATGACGCCGAGGTTCATGGTCTTGCCCCCTTTCTGATAGCGGATCATCTGCTTCTTGGCCTGCTGGTCTTCCAACTTGATCTTGTCTCTCACCAGCACAAATTCTCTGACAGGTCCCCCAATCCCCGTTTCAGCGGGCAGAATACCCAGACGGACGCGAGTGCCTTTCGGGCCTTTGATCAGCTTTACGACTTCATCAATACGCCAGCCTATTACGTCTACCATTTCACCGTCTTCGCCCTGACCCACAGACACAATCCGGTCGTTGACTTTGATAAGCTGGCTCTTCTCAGCGGGGCCTCCGGGAAGGATTCCAACCACTTTGGTATAATCATTCTCGGTCTGCAGGCGTGCGCCAATGCCTTCCAGGGAGAGGCTAATACTCTGTTTGAAGCGTTCGGCGGCCGAGGGCGAAAAATAATTGGTGTGGGGGTCGTACGACTCAGTAATACAGTTCATGTACATACTGAAAATATCTTCGGCATTGATATCCCGGGTATATGTTTTGACCAGCCTTTCGTAACGCTCGGAAAGCGTCTTGCCGATCTCCTCGGATTTTTTGCCGGCGAGCTTGAGGCTCAGTGCCTGATTCTTAATGACGCGACGCCACACATCGTTCATCGCGGCTTCGCTGGCAGGCCATGGTTCCTTGCTGCGATCGGTCTCGTAGTATTCGTCTTTGGTAAAATCAAAATTCTCGTGGACCAGTGTGTTCAGTACGTAGTCCATCCGGTCGCTGAATCGTTTTCTGAAAACCCCGTAAATATCGAACGCGGCGTCGACGTTTTCGGATTTTGTCAGGTCATCGATGCGATAGCGGTATTTTTCAAACTCGGCGATATCCGCTGCCGTAAAATACGTCTTGTTATTATCAAGTGCTTCGATGTACTGATCGAGAATCACCGACGACAAAGAGTCGTTCAGCGTAATTCTTCTATAGTGGTTGTTGTCAAGGATAAAAGAGACTACCTTCGCTTCCTTCCCGTAAACAACTTTGGGCTTTAATTCGGTTGTATCGCCGGGAACAGATGCCTGAGCCGCCCAGATGATCAATCCGGACAGGATTGTAAAAAATATCCGCTTCATAAAAATCTTTATCTTCTTAACAAACGCAAAATCCGGCTATCTGCTGAACCTGATACCGGCCGGATGTTATCATAGCAAGGACTGTACCTATTGCTTCTGGCTTTCTTCGATTTCACTCAAGAATTTTTGTGCCTGCCCCAAATCTCCGAATTCAAAGAATTTAGAGCCACCTTCTTGTGATCTTATCTCTACTTTTATAAGGACGGTATCTTTCTCCCTACGGAAGGTATGTTTTTCATTTTTGAAGTCATCTCCCTCTTTTGTCGAGATTTTAAATGCTGTAGCGCGTACTGATTTGCAGTAAGAACACTCGTAGTGCTTGATCAGTTCGCCGGGGCTATCGGCCGTTGGCTCCTGGGAAATTTCTTCCCGGACAACCTTCAACGTATAGAACCCGCAACTTCCGCATTGAAGCGCCTGCATGTGACCGGGGTATTTTTCGACGATGACATCGCTGGATTGCTCGTCGAACCACACGTCGTAATCGACAGAAAACACATCTTCCTCCGCCTGCATACCCTCGTCCAGGTGAACGTCTTCTTCGTGTTCGGCCAAAAGCCGCATTTTATTGCCGGTTTTAGGGTTCACCCGGGGCATGTAACGCCAGTGATTCAGGCGCTTGTCCAGGCGTGTCGGGTAGTAGTATTCGAGGATAAGGAAGGCTATGTAGCCAACCAGCGTCCCACCGGCGAAGCCCATGAAAAGACGCACGTAGAACCAAATGCCCATTTCGTCCAGCTTATCCATCCCATAGCGGTTGATAAGCATGGCGACACCGATGGCTATCACGATAAAAACCAGTTCGAGGTTCTTTATCTCACGGCGGCTGATGTAATCATACTTACCTTTCGGCGTACTGATTGCCGCTACCTTCAGGTGGTGGAAGATATAAACGCCAATCGCTGCGGCAAACAGCAGAAATGCACCGACCAGCATAGCCTGGTGCCAAACATCGAGGAAAGGAGTGGACTGAATATTATCCATATTTTTGGTTTAACGAATTTAAATATAAAAATTAAAACGATTTAAGCGGACCCATTTTATATATGGAATGAAAAAATCAGCCTTTAAGATCATCGCGCGAATTAATAAGACGATTCTTCCGCGCTACAGCAAACGAAACCTCGACAAACTGTCCAAGTTCGATCAGGCGATTATTGCCTTCCGGTACTGGGTAACGAAGAACTCCCTGGAGTAGCGGAAGCTGGTACGACAAAAGCCTGTTAACGCGCCAGTATTTTAGCGAGTTCGGCCGGGCTATAGTTTACCGATTTTATTGTCTTGTTGTCTGACTTCCTGTAGACCAGCCATTTATCGCCCTCTTTTCGATAGTAGCACTCGGTACCATCCTTGCTGCGGTAGTGTTCAACCGTTTGCACGGCTTCTTCCTCGGTGACACACGCCTTGCTCATGTTCGACCGCTGTACCTCTTCGAAGAGCTCCTTGAATTTCCCGGCGAGACCAAACTCCAGGATCGCGCCAGACAGCACATACTGAATATCGCAAAGAGCGTCGGCAACCTCGACGATATCGCCGTCCCTGATGCCTTGCTCCAGCTCCTTCAACTCTTCGGCAATAAGGGCTACCCGCAGCTTACAGCGGTCTTCCGACGGAATACCGGGGCTGGGTTTGATGGGGTGCTTAAACGTGTCGTGAAAGTCGGCGACCATCCGCAGTGCATCAGGCTGTTCCATAGTATAAGATCGGGGTTCGGTCCGGAGAAGGCAGATTACCAGTCAAATACCTTCAATACGGGCCAATAACGCAAATTTGAAACCAATTAGAAAATTTCTCGTATTTTTGAGGGTATGATCACCTTTAATATGATCACCTTTAAACAGAAAAACTTTACGAGGGCATTCAGCTTCTTTACGGGGCTGTTGTTCCTGAATATGAGTTTTTTTCTGGCGGAAGTCTGCTTACTCGATTTTCAGGACCGTGAGATGATCGAGAATGTCGCCAAGATGATCATTAACGGCGGTGTGGAAGAAGAGCGCGACACACACGCAGGAAGCGACGGACCGGTCAAGATTTTTTCCATGCAGTCTGACTGTCTTCAACTCAGACATTCCTCCCTGTTTCTGATCGCCTCGCGCATTCACCATACGAATGAAGATCACTATCTTCATGCAGACCACTCCGAGATAGAATCTCCACCTCCCGATTTCCGTAGTATTTCTTAAGATTTTCAATTTATTCCATTGAACGAGATGCGTTCCCGCCTATGCCGGGAGCCGTGTCCCCTATCCGCAGAGTTACTTTACGGGTGATGGAATGCCAATTTAAAACATGAAATTAACTATGGAATCATATATAGATTTATTGTCTGGAAACAAGGCCTGGGTCAAAGAGAAACTACGCCAGGATCCGGAATTTTTTGAACGACTTGCCAAGGGACAGAACCCCGAAGTACTCTGGATCGGGTGTTCCGATAGCCGGGTTCCCGCCAATGAAGTAACCGGCACCCGGCCGGGAGACATATTCGTTCACCGCAACATCGCCAATATGGTGATCCATTCAGACCTGAATCTTCTCAGTGTTCTCGACTACGCGGTGAACATTCTCAAAGTGAAACACGTCATCGTATGCGGGCATTACGGCTGCGGGGGTGTTAAAGCAGCCATGTCCAATGAACAATTCGGACTGGTTGACAACTGGCTCCGCCACATCAAAGATGTGTATCGGCTTCATGCGGAAGAACTCGACGCTATAGCCGATGAAGAACAAAGATTCGACAGGTTTGCCGAGCTGAATGTAATCGAACAGGTGTTCGACCTCTCCAAAACATCGATCATACAAAATGCGTGGCGTTCGAGAGAACTGCCCATGATCCACGGCTGGATCTACCATCTGCGGAACGGCTTGATCCAGGACCTGAACGTCAGCCTCCACAGCAAGTCCAAATTGCCCCGGATCTATAACATATCCGGAGGGAAAGCCACAACAGATGTAGCCGCCTAGAGCATATTGGTATGAATACGAAATCGTTTCATTTCCGGGGAATCAAGGATGATTTGTCGGCAAGTATGGTCGTCTTTCTGGTGGCTCTACCGTTGTGTTTGGGGATCGGACTCGCCTCCACCGGCCGACCCGATCTGGTTTTTTCCGGTATTATCGCCGGAATCATAGGTGGTATCGTTGTGGGTTTTGCCAGCGGATCGAGCGTGGGTGTGTCGGGACCTGCCGCCGGCCTCGTGGTGATTGTTCTCACGGCAATAGAGACACTGGGCAGCTTCGAGGCACTCCTGCTCGCCACACTTCTCGCGGGCATCATTCAGCTCGCCGGGGGCTTTCTCCGCGCCGGGATCATCGGGTATTACTTTCCATCATCGGTGATCAAAGGCATGCTGGCAGCGATCGGGCTCACACTGGTGCTCAAAGAGATACCGCATGCGCTCGGCTACGACCAGGATTACATGGGAGATTTCGCCCTCAGCCAGCCTGACGGGCACAATACCTTCAGCGAGATCTACTACGCTCTCGGGGCTATCAGCCCCGGGGCCGTTATTATCAGTGTCGTTTCACTGGCCATGCTCATCGCATTTGACAGACCATTCCTGAAACGGTTCGCCGTATTCAAATTTCTGCCGGGAGCACTATTCGTCGTCGCATCCGGTATATTGCTGAATATCCTTTTCCAGTATGCGCGACCCGAATGGAGCCTTGCCGGAGAGCATCTCGTACAGCTGCCCATTGCCTCCAGCGCAGGTGAATTCATCAGTTTTTTCAGGTTGCCCGACTTTTCAGCTTTGGCAAACCCACAGGTGTATGTGGTCGCAGTGACGATGGCGCTGGTAGCGAGTCTGGAAACGCTCCTCTGTGTAGAGGCCACCGATAAACTCGACCCGTTAAAACGCAATACGCCGACAAACCGTGAACTCAAGGCACAGGGTATCGGAAACATGGTGTCGGGACTGATCGGCGGCCTGCCGATCACGCAGGTGATTGTCCGGAGCTCCGCAAATATCAACGCGGGCGGAAGAAACAAGCTGTCTGCCATATTACATGGGGTGATACTACTGGTGGCTGCCCTCTTCATCCCCCGGCTTCTGAACCTCATTCCGCTGGCAAGCCTGGCTGCCATTCTGCTGATGGTTGGCTACAAACTATCCAATCTCACGCTATACCGGAGTATGTTCAGGCTCGGGCACGAGCAGTTCATCCCCTTTATTGTCACCGTCGGCGCCATCCTGGCCACTGACCTGCTGAAAGGAATCGTGATCGGAATGATGGTAGCAATCTTCTATATTCTCAGAAAAAACTACAAACACTCTTATCATTACAAAAAAGAAAAGAATCTGCAACGCGAGACTATCACCCTGCGGATGTCGGAGGAGGTGACCTTTCTCAACAAGGCGCGAATCCAGTCAACGCTCGACCAGATATCCAACGACTCCCATGTTGTCCTTGACCTCTCGCATTCTGTTCATATTGACCACGACGTTCTGGAGATCATCCACGACTTCAGAGCATACGGCGCGCCTCAGCGCAACATCACCGTCGATGTCGTTAGTTAGCCCCCATAGTCGACAGGCCATTGCTTTACCGCCGTGACCTGTGGGCTATGGTCCGTGGGCCATATTTTCTATCTTTGCCGGCACAAAAAGCAACGATGAAGAATTTTGTAGAGGAATTGCGGTGGCGCGGAATGCTCCACGACATTATGCCCGGCACCGAAGAGCAACTATTGAAAGAACCCACAGCGGGATATATCGGATTCGATCCTACTGCCGATTCACTGCACATCGGACACCTCACCCAGATCATGACCCTGCTGAACTTCCAGCTGGCGGGCCACAAGCCATTCGCGCTCGTCGGCGGCGCTACCGGCATGGTAGGCGATCCCTCGGGGAAGTCGTCCGAACGCAACCTCCTGTCAGAAGACGTCCTGAGGCACAATGAAGCATGTGTAAAAAGTCAACTCGAAAAATTCCTCGACTTCAGCGGAAGCAACGCGGCGGAGATGGTCAACAACTACGACTGGTTTAAAGACTTCCGGTTCCTCGACTTTATCAGAGACGTCGGGAAGCACATTACAGTGAACTACATGATGTCTAAAGACTCGGTGCAAAAGCGACTGGAAAGCGGACTTTCATTTACCGAATTCACCTATCAACTGGTACAAGGCTACGATTTCTACTGGCTCAATAAGCACAAGAACTGCAAAGTGCAGATGGGAGGATCGGATCAATGGGGGAACATCGTGACCGGCACGGAGCTTATCAGGAGAAAGAGCGACGGCGATGCCTATGCTATAACTACCAAGCTCGTCACCAAAGCTGACGGAACGAAATTTGGAAAATCAGAAGGCGGAAATATCTGGCTGGATCCAAAGCTGACGTCGCCCTACAAGTTTTACCAGTACTGGCTCAATGCCTCCGACGACGATGCGTTGAATTACATCAGGGTCTTCACCCAGCTGGGCAAAGAGGAAATTGAAGAACTCGCCGCAGAACACCAGCAGGCTCCTCACCAGCGCAAACTTCAACAGACGCTTGCGAAAGACATCACGATCCGCGTTCACTCGCAATCAGACTACGAAAGCGCGGTGAAGGCGAGCAACATCCTCTTTGGTAATGCCACCACGGAAGAGCTGGCGAGTCTCGACGAAGGGATGTTGCTCTCGGTGTTTGAGGGTGTGCCGCAGGTAACGATCGCCCCGGGAGAGTTCGGAAATTGCGCGAGCGTCACCGACCTGCTTACGACGGTCTCGGGAAACACAATCTTTCCTTCGAAGGGAGAAGCCCGGAAGATGATACAGGCGGGGGGCGTGAGTATCAACAAGCAGAAGGTCGGAGACGCAAATAGCAAACCCGACTTTGAACTACTACAGGGGAAATACCTGCTCGCCCAGAAGGGAAAGAAGAATTATTACCTGATAGTAGTTGAGAACTGAATTGTTCAACCCCTCCAGGGTCGCAAAAAACAAGCAGTGAGGAATACGGTGTATTAAAAAAAAAGGGACGCGCAATCACGTCCCTTTTATATGCGTCATAGCTGTTGCCTACCGGACACTATCTACCCAGGTAGATACTTAACCCAACCGCAAGCGAGATGGTGTTGGTTTTTTGCTTGTATTTTGTATCATCCGCATCGGTGTTCGTTGCAGCGTTGTAAGAGACCATGGGCTCAATGGCAACATTGTCGTTCAAAAAGTACGCGTACCCCACTCCGAGTGACCACAAAAAGTCGTTGGTCTTTTGTTCTCCTTCACCTTTGAGCTTGCTGCTTCCAATGCCAACTTCCGCCTGTCCGAACGCTCCCTGAGGCAGGTAGTATCTTACAAACGGGCTAAGAGAAACAGAGGTCTCCGTGCCTTTTGAATTCTCATTTTTCAAAGTGGAAGTAGCAAAGCCTAACCCGGCACCAACCGCTACGGCGTCCGTAATAAAAAATCCAAGCCGTGGGGATAACTGAACCGTTGTGGTATTAAAGTCATACATGGTGTTTCCATCGTACTGCGACTTGTAACTCGAACTACTAAACGCCAGCGACCCGCTAGCTAAAATCTTTCCTTGTTCAACCTGGGCTACTGCACCGTAGGCGCAAAAGGCAATGAGTGTGAGGGTAAAAAATGATTTTTTCATGGTTTTAGGGGTTTATATAATTTACGTTAAGGGGGGATTGCTTCAGAAGCAAACAGTTTTTATCGTGTGACCATACTACGACTTGTCTGAAAAAATGAAAAGTCCGGGGATACTCTCCGGACCTTTCAAAGACGAATGATAGCTATTACTCACCGAACAACCTATAGCTCACAGACAGCTGGATAACATTGTTTGTTACCTTGACATCTGAGAAGTCAGCGTCTTCGTCATCCAGAATGTTTGCGAGTCCAAGCACATAACGTGCCGAGATACCAAGCCCCATCGGCAGGTCAACGCCTACACCGATGCCGGCACCAAGGTCAAGGCCCTTATAGCCATCCTTGGAGTCCGAGGTATTCCCATTAAACTCCTCCTCTGCTGAAAGCAGGAAGCCAAACTGAGGGCCGGCGTGGATATTGAATACCGGAACAGGATTGTATCTGAACATAATAGGAAGGCTCAGGTAGTTAATTTTAGAAACTGCGTCTGCACCACTAATGTCGAACTTTGTCCCAACACTGTTATAAATCAACTCAGGCTGTATCCCGAACATGTCTGAAATCATAATCTTTGCGTAGACACCTGCGTGAAGCGAAGTTCTTGAATCCGGAGAGATGTCAAGACCGTCAGCGTCAAATTTCTGATTCGCAAAATTTGCCCCAACCTTGAGGCCGCCACTGATGCCCTGAGCAAACGCGCCGAAGGCACAAAAAGCAATGAGCACGAAGGTAAAAAATGATTTTTTCATGATTTTAAAGGGTTTGTTATAATATTAAGCTAGGTGGATTTTCCTTGACAAGCAAGCAGTATTTTTAACGGTATGGCTATACTACGATATTGGCCGGCTACAAAAGATCCGGAGGTTGATCCCCCGGATCTTCAAATTGTAACCCTCAAAAGAGTAATATTTTACTTCCCAAACTGGATCAGCTTGAACCCCAAAGAAACCTGGAAAACCTGGTTTTTGGCGTCCTGTGACTGTCCGGGAGGGGCATCATCGTAGATCTCTGAAAGTCCCAGGTTATACCGCGCATCGAAGGTAAGTCCGAAAGGAAAATCCCAGCCCAAGCCCAGTCCTGCAGTAAAATCACTGCTTTTCATCCTGTCCTTTACGTCTTTGACCGTCGTAGCGCTCCCTCCCACCTGGTCGAGCACCGGCGACTCAGCATTGGTGACAAAGCCGAACTGGGGACCCACCTGAAGGTTCAGCCCACTAATAAGGTACAACTTCAGTATAATAGGAATGTTTACATAGCTGAAATTCGACTCAAAGTTCTGTTCGTTTATCTCCACTTTCGAGCCCTGCTGCGAAAAGATCACCTCAGGCTGAATCCCAATCTTACCCGTTTTCACGAGCACAAACGCACCACCGTGAAACCCCGCCCGATTCTTGTAGTTTTGCCCTGCCGAAGACTCGGTATCAATGCTTGCGAAATTCGGTCCTGCCTTAATACCGATGGCAACCTGGGCTTGCGAGTGAGCATACTGCCATGCCCCCAGGAGCACGCACATAATTACTGCAAATCTTGTTTTCATATAGTTTATAAACGGTTACGTCTCAAAAATGATAACGGAAACCAAGGCTGGGTGCCAGGGAGTTCAATCCCAGACTCACGTTCGTATACTTATCGTTATCATTGTCAGTGTTGGGGTCTATCGATTCTACAACAAATCCCCTGATGGTGAATTCAACTGCCCAGTGTTCGTTAAAGAAAAAAGCAGCACCGGGCGCCAAAACAAACGATAGGGTATTGCCGTGTCTCACTTCACCAACCGGAGGGTTGGTTTTGTTCGTTCCAAAACTCAGCTGCGCCTGTCCGAAAAAACCAAAGTTAGTATTCGAACTGAATATATAGTAGCGTGCAAACGGTCCAATCCCGAAATTAGTTCTAACCGTCTTGGAATCTCCAACTCCGTCGCGCGCGCTTCCAAGGGCGAGCGTTGCGCCCACCGCAAAATTATCGGAGACAAAATAGCCAAATGCAGGGGTGAATTGGAGCTCGGCGGAGTTATTAGCATCACCCGCCTGATAGGATCGCGATGAGAAACTTAACCCACCACCAATCATCATGTTGCCCGAAGAAGTCTGCGCCTGAAGGGCTGTAGCTCCTGTGATCAACACACCTAAAACAATCAAGAATTTGAAGGATCTGGACGACTTATTCATTTGTATATTTTTTTGTTCGGGTGCAAATCTATTGAACGAATGACTTTTCAATGCACAAATGACGTTCAACCTGTTAAGCGTTCAACAAACCGACTTTAGCATCGTTTGGCGGCATACACACTTATCCGACGACTGGCACATTGCCGTTGTACGGAGATGCCGGGTTTTGGTTGCGTGGATACGGTGTTCACATCGCACTCACCTTTCTCCTCTCTAATACCGTACCAATTCACGGTGTAAACTGATCGGGGGTGAAATTTTGTTTCGTGAAATTATATCCGATTTCGAATATTTCCGCTGCTTTCGCCAGGTCGAATCCACTGTAACGCCCTACGTCCGGTGGCTCAATGAGCACATCGCACAAGGTTTTGCTTACCATAGTATTTCCATTAATAGCCATTAGCAGACTTCGCTCGATTACATTCCTCAGGTTGCGAACGTCGAACTCACGGGTGATAAAATTGCAGTGAGAGCCCACAATAAAATCACATTTGTCGTGGATTGCTTTCACCGGAAGGTTGTCCTGAATACCGCCATCTACGTATATGCCACCGCGATACACCACCGGCTCGAAAACCGCAGGCACTGAACACGACGCCTGAACAGCAGTCAGCAGCTCTCCCTGCGACACATACTCTATCGTTCCTTTTTTGAGATCAGTAAGGGCAATCGTAACGGGGATCTTCAGGCTGTCGAAAGAATTTTCGGGTATGTACTTCAACAATATCTCGCGAAGTCCGTCGAATGAAAGCAAGCCCGTCCACCGCCACGCGAACCTAAATGACTTGAATACGCTTGTGCTCTGGACGATCCTGAGAATCTCATCGGGTGAGTAGCCATAGCTATACAGGCATGCCGCAACGGACCCGGCACTGGTCCCGGCAATGTGATCGAACCTGACGCCGTACTCGTCAAGGGCTTTCATAACGCCGAGGTGACATATCCCCCTGGCTCCTCCCCCGCTTAAGACGAGACCGGTCTTCATGGATCCTTTCTCCTTATATTTATCCCGTTTTACTTTAAGGACAGACCGTCACAACCCGGCATTGGCGAGGCTGAAAACGCGGTCGAGCCGTACTCCTTTTTCAGTCCGCTTAACCGTGCAACATTCGTTGACCGGATCATGTTCAAAAAATAATATATAGCCGTTGTCAGCGGCTTCGTCAAGAAACTTCGCCTTCTCCTCCAGCGTAATCAGCGGTCTCGTATCATAGCCCATAACATACGGGAGTGGGATGTGACCCACCGATGGCAAAAGGTCTGCGACATAGCAAAGTGTTTTATCGCCTATGCGGATTTTGGGAATCATCATACTATCCGTATGCCCTGACACGCAGAAGATCTCCACTCCGTCGAAAGGAGAAGGTTTTGATGTATCGACAAATGACAGCTGTCCACTTTCCTGCATCGGAAGAATGTTCTCCCGCAGGAAACTCGCCTTCTCGCGGGGGTTGGGGTTTGTAGCCCAGTTCCAGTGGTCCTGATTCGACCAGTAAGTAGCCTTCGGGAAAGTCAGCGCAAGCTTGTCGCCCACACGGGAAACTCCTCCCCCACAGTGATCGAAATGCAGATGCGTCAGGAACATGTCTGTGACGTCCGCTTCAGAAAACCCCGCATTATGCAACGACTTCACCAGCGAATCATCGCCGTGCAAATAGTAGTGACTGAAGAATTTCGCATCCTGCTTGTCGCCCAATCCATTGTCGATAAGTATCAACCGGTCGCCATCTTCGATCAGCAGGCAACGCATAGCCCACGAACACATATTGTTGTCGTCGGCGGGGTTGGTTTTTTGCCAGATAGCTTTCGGAACAACGCCGAACATCGCGCCGCCATCGAGTTTGAAAAATCCGGTGTTGATTACGTGTAGTTTCAAATGACGTTAGTTATGATAGTCTAACGTGTGCGGTATCCGCTCACGCCTTCCCGTTAGCCACGGTCGGCTTACGGGCTCCCTCCTTCACAACACCCATCGCGCCAAATTTGTCGATGCGTTCCTGTATGCGCTGCTGAGGAGTACGTAGAAGAAGCGCATCCGTTTCCTCCAGAATAACTTTTTTGATCTCATTCGACATCCACTTGATGTCGGTATGGGCGCCTCCGAGAGGCTCCTTGATGATGCCGTCTATGAGCTTCTGTTTAAGCATATCACGGGCGGTAAGTCTGAGGACCTCCGCGGCCTGCTCTTTATAGTCCCAGCTTCTCCAAAGGATTGAAGAGCAGGATTCAGGCGAAATGACGGAGTACCAGGTATTCTCAAGCATCATTACCCGGTCGCCGATACCGATGCCCAGAGCGCCGCCTGACGCACCTTCGCCGATGATGATACACATGACCGGTACGGTCAGCATAAACATCTCCTTGAGATTGCGTGCGATCGCTTCACCCTGGCCACGTTCTTCCGCTTCCAGACCGGGGTACGCTCCAGGGGTATCAATAAAGGTAACAATCGGTTTGTTGAATTTTTCCGCGAGCTTCATCAGCCGCAGCGCCTTGCGATAGCCCTCCGGATTGGCCATTCCGAAGTTGCGCAGCTGACGCTGCTTTGTATTCCTGCCCTTCTGTTGCCCGATAAGCATGAACGTTTTACCGCTGATAGTCCCAAGTCCGCCAACCATAGCTTTATCGTCAGCGACGGTTCGGTCGCCGTGCAATTCAATGAAGTCGGACGTTATCTCGTAAATATAGTCGAGGGTATAGGGTCTCTCCGGGTGCCGGGAGAGCTGGACACGCTGCCAGCCGGTCAGATTTTCGAACGTTTCTTTTTTGAGTTCTACGATCTTTTTTTCCAGGGCTTTGACGGCCGCCTGAACGTCCTTATCGCTGTCCACCGCCAGCTGCTTCATGGCGTTCAACTTGGCTTCCAGGTCAGCAATGGGTTTTTCGAAATCCAAAAGGCTCATGGTTTTGTGTTAAAAGAAGCACAAAATTAGCACAAAATACAAATCACGTGTTCCAAAATGGAAGAGAATTGTATGAAGGACTCTAAACATTTCTAAATTTCTACAACCATGAGAAAACTCATCAGGGCATCGGAAGAGTACGACCGGCCAACATTTATCTGAACGCAGCATGAAAGAAATGAAAGAAGCGGAGCGCTTCGCGCGGTGGCTTTTTTACTATCTTCCAGGGCTCAAACTGACAGGATCCTGGAAGGGATTAAAAAACTTAGCAAAGAACTTTCGCAGATAGGATCTATAATAACGGGTTGATCTTACTCCTATACTACTCACACCTATTGTCGCAACGGCGAAATCTAAAATCTATAAAAAAGCCTGTAACTATTTGAGTTACAGGCTCCTGATGTTTTACACCCGCGGTCCGGACGGGACTCGAACCCGCGACCTCCTGCGTGACAGGCAGGCATTCTAACCAGCTGAACTACCGGACCTTTTTAGAACGAGGTGCAAATATAGCCGGAGGCACCTTCTATGCAAAAGAATTCCTAAAAGTATTTTATTTGACGCCGCTGCCAATATTCCTACTTTGCCATTTCTATACTTTCACAATCTCAATTATCATGAAATCTTTACTGGTACTCCTGCTTCTCGGTTTAATCGCGCCTCATTGCTATGCTCAGCCCAGCTATGACTCGCTCAAGCAGGAGGTCCTTCAGTTGAAACAATCTATCGATAACATAGACTACAATATGCAGGCACACCACCGTCAATTCAAGACCGGTACTGCGTTTGTCGGAATAGGTCTTTTGTTGAGCATCACGGGAACGCTATTACAAGGCGGTACGAAAAACACCGATTATACCGGTAACATCCTGACTACGGCCGGAGCCGTCGGAACACTGACCGGAAGTATTATTATGATCGATGCCCATCGGTGGCTCGGGAGAGGCGCCCTGCGACGAAAAAGATAGTGGGCGATGTGGAGCTCATCCGTTGACCGGTTTCACTTCACGACCAAATCCAAACGAATATTGTCGAGGTATTTCTGAAGAGTGTTATCGTTCACAACCCTGACAAGCAATACCTCGTTTGCGCAGTTATCGTAGACAAGTTCCATGAACTGGTTTCCGTAATGGTACAATAAGACATTGTAGTGATAATAGCGGTTTGTCACGAGCAGGTCGCCATCATCAAGCAGGATACATGCCTGGTCACTGACCGAGAGTTTGCTGAACTGCAGTTTATCCATATCTGATCAACGTTGAAACCGGTAACCATATTGCCATTCCACACATTTATGCCTCCGGGGTGACCTACACCCCGTCTCAGAATACATTTCTCAATAATCATGCCTATGCCCAAATAATCGGCCGCGACGTTCGTTTCCAATCCGTGTACAAAATTGTACTTTTAGGGTTTATACAAGGAGATATGACTCCGGCCTGACTGTCGGGACACACTCCGTATTGAGTTGCTCATGAAGAGATACTGGCTTTACATAGTCATCCTGTTACTAATGCAACCCGCCTGCAGTCAACGCGCCGGAGGAAGGACAACCATGGTCGTGAAGCCAAAGAATCATTCGGGCTGGTTCAACAAGAAAACTGACAAGAAAAAGGCCCGAACCAAACTGGTCAGAATGCGCAACTGATTAACGACGCAGCTTGCCGATCATTCCGGCACTTAGTACCCGGTAGCGTAATCATCGCCCCGCGGATCAGCACCAGCTTCCAGCTTTCCATCGGGTAACACGAGAATTGCATCCACGCGACCGATACCCCCGAGGTAATCCGGGCTAAATCGATGCCCTTTCTTCACGAGGGCCAGGCTGTCGGCCTTTGCGACGGCGCCCCGCTCGGGAAAGACTTCATCCGGAAGCCATTGGCTGTGTATGCGTTTGGCGTTTACTGCCTGTTGCATGTGCATGTCAAAATCCACTGTATTCACAATTGTCTGGAACACCGATGTGATGATCGTGGAGCCGCCGGGCGTACCGACAACCATAAACAACTTACCATCGCGTTCCACTATGGTCGGGGTCATAGAACTCAGCATTCGTTTGCCGGGTTCAATCTTGTTGGCCTCTCCGCCCGTCACACCGAACATATTCGGTTCACCTGGCTTGATACTGAAATCATCCATTTCGTCGTTGAGAAAGAAACCCGCTCCCGCTACGACGACGCAGGATCCAAATGATGCGTTCAGCGTGGTCGTTACGGCTACGGCGTTGCCTTGTGAATCGACAACCGACAGGTGCGTGGTTTCGAGCGATTCCGCGATTAGCAAGCTACCCTCGCTTACGTCGCTGCTGGGTGTCGCTTTGTCGGGGTCATAGGATGACATTCGTTTTTCGCTGTATTGTTTGTCGATCAGCTCCGCGACGGGAACGGCGAAAAAATCGGGATCGCCAAGCCATGCAGCGCGGTCGGCGTAAACACGTCTCTCCGCTTCGATCATAGCATGGATCGTCTCCTCGCTGTTGTGTCCCCAGGCTGTTATGGGCAATGGTTCAATGGAATTAAGCAGTTGCAGAAGTGCTATACCTCCGCTGGAAGGCGGACCCATTGAAATCACCTTATAGTTCTTATACGTGCCTCGTATGGGTTCGCGCCACACCGCCTGGTAGGCTTTGAGGTCGTCGTGTGAGATGAGGCCGCTGCCGCGGTCCATTTCCGCAACGATAAGATCAGCCGTCGCGCCGGTATAAAACCCATCTCTGCCATAGTCGCGGATGCGTTCGAGAGAATGCCCCAGGTCGGTCCAGTAGATCGTATCACCTTTCTTCCATTCATTCTTCAACAGAAATTCGGGCATGACAGTATTATAACGGCGCAGCGTATCCTGCAGTCTGTTGAGTCGCCTTGCCTCGCGTGCTGTGAGCAGAAATCCGTTCAATGCCAGGTCGACGGCAGGTTGAACGAGATCTTGCCAGGGCAGCGACCCGTATTTCGCGTGTGCCTCGTACATGCCGGCAACTGACCCTGGCACACCTGATGACAGGTGCCCTTTCAAACTAAATCTACCTTTCACGTCACCCTTCTCGTCGAGATACATGTCGGTGGTGGATCGTCCGGGGGCTTTCTCGCGATAGTCGAGGGAGGCTACTGATCCGTCGTTATTTCGCAGCACCATAAAGCCACCTCCCCCGAGGTTGCCAGCCGCGGGATAGACTACGGCAAGGGCCATCTGTGTTGCAACGGCGGCGTCCACCGCGTTTCCGCCAGCGCGTAGTATCCTGACTCCCACTTCCGACGCGAGGGGATGAGCAGACACAACCATCGCCGAATCGGTGATCAGTCCTATCGCGGGTTCCGTTACCGGCGATTTACAGGTAACCGCAGCAACGGCAAGTAAAAGCGGAAAAAGGCGTTTTGTCATTATGAACGTTGGTAAAGTGATGGGAAAATTCTTAATTCAAGTCAAAGTTCACTTCCATGAGTCTTAGGAAAGAAAAGGCGGCGAGGTTGAAGGTTCAGGTGCTGGAACATACACTTAAACTGATCGGCAAGAAAGCATTCGATGACATCTACGTAGAAGATATTTGTGAAAAAGTAAAGATTTCTAAAGTTACTTTTTTCAAGTATTTCCCCCAAAAAGAAGATGTGCTATTGTATCACTTCAGGATATGGTGCCTGGGGCGGTCGGTCGACCTGCGGCAAAAGCCGAAGGAAGGGCTTCAGGGGGTTTATTACCTGCTTGACCGGCTCGGCGAGGAATGTGAACACCATCCCGGACTGATGTTGAGCCTGATCGGATACCTGGCTGATTCAAAAAGGCCACCAAAGCCCTTCCCTGTAAAGCCGGAAGAAAAAAGGCTGTTTTTCCCCGAAGTGGAGGATGTGGTTTCTGTGGAAATTCTTTCGCTCGACCAGATGCTGGAGAAGTTTACGCTGGAGGCCATCATGAGAAAAGAGATCACCAAGACCAGCTCTACCCGGGATATCACGAACCTCTTTGCCACCGTCTTCCTGGGCTCGATCATCTCCGCCCACCTCACACAACAGAGTCCGTTGCGATTGTACTTCCGCCGAAACCTCGACAGTGTAATGAAAGGCCTGGCGTGATATTTCCTGTCATGCTCCCACAATCCTAGAATTTTCGGATAACGAATTCAACGCGTCGGTTCATCCTGCGCGATTCTTCCGTGTCGTTACTGGCAACCGGTCTCGATCCTCCAAAACCTTTGCCTGAAATCCGCCTCGCATCAATCCCCTTCCCGACGAGGTACTCCTTCACCTTGTTCACTCTTTGCTGCGAAAGGCGGACGTTATCGGCAGCAACTCCCCTCCCATCGGTATGCCCCGTCAGTTCGATGCGCACATTCGGGTTGTCGTTCAAAAAAGCTACCACCAGGTCGAGTTCGGGATATGACTCGGGAAGGATGTCTGTTTTCGCCTGTACGAAGAGAACGTTCTTAAGATTGACCGTCGCGCCGATCTCCACAGGTTGAAGTTTGAAGTTCATCTCGAGGTCGCGCATATCAACTGCGTTGATATCGAGGTTTTCCAGCGCGCTGATATAACCGGTCGCCTCGATCCGCACGATATACTCTGCCGAAGGTACGTCTATCGAATAGCCATCGGTTCCCGACACAGCCGATCGCGGTTCCGTTCCGGGGCTGGCGAACGAAATCCTTGCGGGAATGACCTCTCCTGTCCTGGAGTTGGTTATTTGTCCGTGAACACTCACACCCTCCGGCCGGACCGGCGCTTCTTGAATTACTTCTTCGTTTACCCGCGGGTTCAGATAGGGAGCAGCGACGGCGATTGCCGGTTCATCGACCGGTAGTCGTTCTGCCAGTGTGTACACACGAACGTCGCCATATCCGTCACTGCTCGTGGTGGTGGTGAAAAGTGCGAATCCGCGTGAATCGTAGGGCCGGTAGTATAACTCGCGTCCTTCGGTGTTGATCTGCGCACCCAGATTCTCAGGTATCGACCAGTTCTGCCAGGTGTCGTCGAGGCGCGTGGTAACGTATACGTCGAAGCTGCCAAAACCCTTTCGTCCGTTGCTGGAGAAATACAGCGTACGGCCGTCAGCACCCAGTGCGGGACTGAGTTCCTGAAACTGGGTGTTAATCGTGCTGCCGAGGTTTTTCGGGGCACTCCATTTTTCGCCTTGCCGGATACTCACGTAGAGGTCGTCCACGCCATACGAACCATAACTATCGGCCGAGAAAACGAAGAATGAATTGTCGGGCGAAAGTGATCCGCACAAGATATCCGACTTATTAAGGAAATAGGGAATACTGATATTGTCTGGATTTGACCATCCTGAGGCACGGCGGCGCGACACCGAGATACCTTGTGTTCGCGCGGGCGCCCCTCCTTTACCGTAGTGTCCGTGAAGAAAGATCTGCTCACCATCGGCTGAGAATCCCGCCACAGCGTTGTAGGCCCGGTCGTTAAGCGAAGGTCCTCCGTGCACAGGTGCCGACCATCCGGATCCCTCCTTCGTCACAAACCAAATATCGCCAGGATCCTTCTTTCCTCCGATATTGGAGGGGTGGTTGCTGATGGTGAAGAAAATGGTGGCTCCGTCGGGACTCAGGACAGGCCCCTGTTCGTCATACGACGAGTTTATTGCCGTAAGGCTTTCCTGGATGTTCTGTGACCACAGGTCGGACACCACGGACACACAAAGCAATAAAACCGAAAAACGCATCACAGAAATTCCGTTTGTTTGTAAATTAATCTCTTTCCCGCGAATATCATCGCCTGTAACTTCTACCTGCTTACCCAGGCGTTATTCTTCACAGTAAACCGCCAGGGAAGGTGGGCGTCCTCTCCGGCGTAGTCTATTCCAATTCTTTCGCTGGCCACTATATTACCACGAGCCAGTTTCGTGCCTAAATCCTCAATCCAAATCTCGTCATCCAGCAAAGATTTTCCATTGAAGCTTCGTTCAATGCCCAAAGCCCGGGTCAGTTTGCCCGGTCCGGAGGTGAGATGCAATCCTTTGCCTGCCCCATTCCTGCGAAGTGTCATCGTGTCGATGCCTTCCAATGGCTCCAGGGCCCTGACCAGCACAGCCTCGGGTGTGTCGCGGTGGTTGGTGACGACGTTGAACAAATAGTGTATTCCATAGCAAAGATAGACGTAGGCAAATCCCCCATCCTCAAACATGATCGCGTTGCGCCGTGTCTTCCGCGCGCCATATGCGTGGCAGCCGCGCTCTCTCCAGGAATACGCCTCCGTCTCCACAATCGTTCCTCCGGTCACAACGCCGCCGATGCGTGTAAACAAAGCCTTTCCCAACAGTTCCCTCGCGATCTTTACCACATTCGTTCTTCGGTAAAAATCAGCACTTAACTTCATTTCAAAACTTTACTTGAAAACTTTTTATACCTTCGTTCCGTCGGAAGACCCGGCAAAACAAGACATACCAGCATCTTAACCGTTTCGTCATGATCGGGTTACGGGCGGTAAAACTAAAACTTTATTTACGTATGAGAAAAACCTTATTGATTGCAGCATTGGCTGTAGCGACAATCGTGTCGGAAGCACAGATCCGAACCCCGTCCGCAAGTGCGGCAGCCTCGGTTTCCACGACAATTGGGCTGACAGATGTGAAGATCGATTACTATCGTCCCAGTCTCAAGGGCCGGAAAATCTTCGGAGCAAAAGACGTGATGTATCCGCATGGCACTATCTGGAGAACAGGGGCGAATAGCGGAACAAAGATCTCCTTCTCCGACGATGTGAAGGTCGAGAACATCAGCGTTCCAAAAGGCGAGTATCTCATCTTCACCTGGCCGAATGCGGGCGAATGGACTGTATCGCTCTACAAAGATCTTCGCCTCGGCGGAAACACATCCGCGTACGATGCTTCACAGGAGGCCGCCAGGTTCAAGGTTAAAACAAAGCAATTGAGCCACAAAGTAGAGACGTTCACGATCAGCATCGACGATATCGCCGCCGACAACACAAGCGCGAAAGTAACGTTGGCATGGGAAAACACCGCGGTGCCTTTCAAGGTAGAGGTGGATTACGACGAAGAAGTCGTGAAATCGATCCAGTCGACCCTCGGGGGTAGCGAAAAGGCAAGCGCCGGAAGCTATTTTCAGGCTGCTGTCTATTACCTCGAAACTGGTAAAGACCTGAAGAAAGCACTGGAATGGGTGAACATCGCGCTGGAAAGCAACCCAAAGGCGTTTTGGATGCTGCATCAAAAAGCAAAGATCCAGAAGGGACTCGGCGACAAGAAAGGTGCTATCGAGACAGCAACTGCATCGCTGAACAGCGCCAAGGAGGCTAAAAACCGCGACTATCAGGACATGAATCAGGATCTGATCAATTCGATCAAGTAGAAGCAATCTCTCCTCATTTCAAAAAAGCCACTCCGGAAAACGCGAGTGGCTTTTTTTGTTGTACAACTTTTTCCACAGCCGTGCGGTCAACCGAAAAATTCTTCTGCCGTCGGGTGGCATAGAAATTTACTGCCGTATTACCCAAAAGCACGACGAACGTGAGCGTCGCAATCAACTTAACCCGGCAATCATGAATCAGATGAAAACTCTCAAGACCCGGCTTCAGACACTCGAGAAAGATATCCGGGTCGCGGTAATCGGTATCGGCTCTATTGGCAAAGGTCTCGTCTACCAGATAAACGCGACGCCTGGCATGAAACCCGTGGCAATCGCCGACATAGTGCTCAACAAGGCAGTCGACTGTGCGAAATGGCTCAACCTCGACTACGAAGTCGTCAACACCACCGACGAACTCAACCGGGTTATCGAACGGGGGAAACTTGCGGTCACTGACAATGGCAAAATAATCACCGGCAGCGGGCTCGTCGAAGTGCTTGTGGAATCCTCAAACGCCGTACTCACGGGCGCTCTACACGCACTGGAAGCCATCAGGAGCCACCAGCATGTTGTCATGATGAATTTTGAAGCGGAGATGATGTACGGTCCGCTACTGCTGCGCGAAGCGCAACACGAAGATGTAGTCTACACTTGCGCAGATGGCGATCAACCAACCGTTATCAAGAAGATGATCGATGAAATTGAGCTGTGGGGAATGGACATCGTGATGGCCGGCAACATCAAAAACTTCCTCGACCGCTATACCGACCCGCACAAGATCGCGCCGGAAGCCGACAAGCGTTCGCTCGATCACAAAATGTGCTCGTCATACACCGATGGCACGAAACTATGCGTGGAGATGGCTGTGCTGGCGAACGCCATTAACGGAAAAACCGCGGTGCCTGGCATGTTCGGTCACCGGATGAAATCGGTCAATGAAATCTTCAACCACATCAACTTCGACGAAGTATGGGATCGCGAACACCCGCTTGTCGACTACGTTTTGGGGAGTGAACCCAAAGGCGGAGTGTTTGTCGTCGCTCACACCGCCGACAAGTTTCAGCAATACACGTTCAACTGGTTTCCGCCCGACGTAGGCCCGGGGCCATACTATGTATTCTCACGACCTTATCATCTCGGACACATTGAAGCCATGCAATGCATAGCCGAGGCGTATCTCGACCATAGCGCGCGATTACAACCTGTTTACGGCATGAGAACAAATGTCCACTCCTACGCCAAACGAGACCTCAGCACCGGCGACAAACTCGATGGCATGGGAGGCTTCAACACCTATGGCCTCATTGAGAACCTGGATGACACACTCATGCAAAAGGGACTGCCTGCTTTGCTCAATGACAATCTTAGACTTAAGCGAAATATCGGCAAGGATGAGCGCATCTCCCTCGACGATGTGGAATACAATCCCGAGGAGAAAGAATTCCGCCTGTACTTTGAAACGATCGCCCTGAAACACAGTCGCGGGCGTGAGAAAGAACAAATGAACCCGAAGAAAAGCAATCTGGAACTGGCATGAATAGCGAATCAAAACCGCTGGTAACGGTAGTGATCGCCACATACAATAGAGCGGACACCCTGAAGTATGCGATCGAAAGCGTGCTTTGGCAAACATACAGTGCGTTTGAGCTATGGGTGATCGGCGATTGTTGTACCGATCATACGGAGCAGGTCGTCCGGTCGTTCAGCCGTGATCCACGCGTGAAATGGTACAACCTGCCGGAGAACTCGGGATATCAGAGCAGACCCAACAACGAGGGAATACGAAGGGGAAAGGGTGAATACATCGCTTATCTCAACCACGACGACATCTGGCTGCCTAACCATCTAGAGGATACGATAGCACACCTGCAAAGGTCCAACGCCGACATCGTGTTCTCGGTTATTCAGTGGGTCTACTCGTTTACCCACTCCAAAGCTGACATACCTCTGCTGCCATCACTCCCGATACCACCGGAGGCGACGGCCGTGGTTCACCGGAAGAGTATTGTCGACAAGATCGGATACTGGAAAAATATTAACGAGACATATTCCTATCCCCGTGTCGACTTCTTCCGGCAAGCTCAGTTCGCGGGTCTGAAATTCGAAATCGTCCCTTCCCTCACGGGTTTGAAATTTCATTGGGCCGAGAAAAACTACCATGATGTGGGCCCGCATCCTGTGTATATGGAACGGGTGAAGAACGAGAAAGATTACTCAGCACGCGAGCTCACCGCTATGCTGGTTCGCCAGGAACCCATGCTTTATACCTGGCCCACCGGAAGAAGACTGAGATATATACTTTATAATCCAATTCGGTCACTGCTGCTGAAATGGAAAATCGATCCCGCCTCCCTGCGCTTCTGGCATAAGAAAGGAACACAAATCAGGATCTGGAGAAAAAAACACGGCCTCACCGACGTCAGCAAACTGTTGAAAGTTGACGGGAACTGATACAAAGTCAAAGGAGGAACTAGTTGGAAGCCAAAGGGCAATAGGCAAAGGGCAAAAGGCAAAAGGCAAAGGGCAATAGGCAATAGGCAATAGGCAATAGGCAAAGGGCAAAGGGCAATAGGCAAAGGGAAAAGGGCAATGTGAGAACTCCTGATTCATACGTTCCTCCAAACGAGGAACCCAGAGTTCAGCACCCTATGCCTTCCGCACTACTCCCTGCACCAAAACTCCCAATACCATCACTGTCACACAACCGATAATATTGTACAGCAGATACGCCACGTCGGTAAACATATAGAAATACACGACAACGCATTCGGCAACAATCGCGGCTATGAACACTGCCGTCCCCCCTACTCTTTTGATGTAAAACGCCGTAAGGAAAATACCGAGTATAGTACCGTAGAAGAGTGAACCGACAATATTTACAAACTGTATCAGGTTTTCAGCAAAATTAGCCAGCATCGCGAAGATCATAGCCAGCACAGCCCACATCACGGTAAACACCCTCGACATCGCAAGGTAATGCGCGTTGGAGGCGTTGGGCTTGAAAGAGCGTTTGTAAATATCAACGGACGTGGTAGACGCCAGCGCACTCAGCTCGCCCGCCATTGACGACATCGCCGCGCTGAACATAACCGCCAGCAACAAACCGATAACACCGTTTGGAAGATTGGATAGAACGAAATTGAGGAACATGTAGTCGGTATCTCTTGTCTTCGCGTTGGGTATCGCCTTCGCGATGGTAGCCTTAACATTGTCGCGCAAGCCCGCTTCTTCTTTCTGATATTTCTTCACCGCTGCGCTGGCTGTCGCAATAGACGACTCGTCATCCTTCTGAATAGCGGAAACAAGATTGTCGACGGCTATTCGCTTTTGCGCATACACCACGTTGAACTGCTCTTCGTAATATCGCAGCGAATCAGCATGAACGGTTTGCATCGCTCGTTCTTTCAGCACGCGGTTGTGAAAGATCGGTGGTTGAATAAACAGATAAAACACGTACACGAGCACACCGATAAAGAGGATAATGAACTGCATCGGGATCTTCAACAACCCGTTGAACATCAGGCTGAGCCGGCTTTGCGTTATAGAGGCGCCACCGAGGTACCTTCCCACCTGTGACTGATCCGTTCCAAAATAAGACAAGAACAGAAACGTTCCGGCAATCAGCCCGGACCAAATGTTGTAGCGGTCAGAGATATCAAACTCCAGGTTGACAAGGTTCATCTTGTCCATCTCGCCCGCAATTCGCACAGTGTCCATGAAACTCACCTCTTCGGGTATCAGAAGAAAAGCCAGGACACCTGCCAACAGCATCCCACCCATGATCACCGCCATCTGCTGGCGTTGTGTGATACTCACGGCCTTTGTGCCGCCTGATACCACATACACGATCACGAGCGTGCCGATAAAAATAGTCGTCAGGATGATGGGAAGTCCCAGGATCGTGGAGAGCACCAGTGCCGGGGCGAACAATGTAATACCCGCCGACAAACCCCGGCCGACAAGAAACAACAAAGCAGTCAGTGAACGCGTCTTCAGATCAAACCGGCCCTCAAGATACTCGTATGCCGTGTAGACTTTAAGCCGATAGTAAATCGGAACCATCGTGACTGAAATGATCACCATCGCCAGTGGCAAACCGAAGTAGAACTGAAGAAACCGCATCCCGTCTTCCATTGCCTGACCGGGGGTAGACAGGAACGTGATGGCGCTGGCCTGCGTTGCCATTATCGAAATGCCCATCATCCACCACTTCAGACTATTGTCGCCTTTGAGGTAGCTCTCCATCGTCGTTGTACGCCTCGTTTTCCACGTGCCGTAAATAACAATGAACAGGATGGTCAGGAGGAGTACAATCCAATCGATCGTCTTCATGTAAAGGCGACGGTTAGTAGGTAATAAAGGATAATTTGTATGAACAGTACTCCGAGCACGAGCCTATACCATCCGGACCAGGATTTGAACAGCGGTGGTTTTTCAGAATCACTCATGACAGGAGGTTTGGTTTTAACTCATTTCCCTTTTTCCCGCGACCGCGGTACGCCTGCTCTTCCACTCTTACCCAAAGATACGAGATTCGCGAACAGTTTGTACGCACCGGGAACGCCTTCGGGCAACTGCCTGAAGAATGAAATACCGGTGTAAACATAGTAGCCCGATCCATACCGTGCAACGAGCAGGCTACCATCTTTTGGACTTTCGCCGGGGTCGTTCATCGACAGCACGGGTTCGAAAGCGTTGTCCCACCGGGATGGGAAGTACAGACCCCGTTCCTGCACCCACCCATCAAAGTCTTTCGCCGTGAGCTTATTCGGTGTGGTCATCACCGGGTGATCGGGTTTCAGTATTCTGACTTCAGCTGTCTCATCCGTAACCCGGTCGCGCCCTATTTCCAGGGGAAATGGAGAAAAATGTTCGGTCTGCCTTCGTAAGTTGGTATTGTATTGCACGATAACCGTACCCCCATTCCGGGCATATTCAAGAACAGCAGGCATGAAATAGCGGGCACGCTCATTGGTATTGAGTGCGCGAACACCGAGCACAACAGCATCTAATCCTGCAAGGTTATGCGGCGTAATATCACCGCTGTTTAGCTCCACAACCCTATACCCCATATTGCGCAGCGCCGAGGGGAGGTCGTCGCCCGCGCCAGCGATGTAGCCAACCGTTTCGCCGGCTTTCTTCAAATCGATACGGACAGCTTTTGCTTCCGCGCGTGGCAGCAATGTCTGAACAGGAAAATGGTCGTACGATATCAACTGAAGCGCCCGGTCAAAATCCACACCGTTGACATTGACAATCGCTTTCACAGTCCCAACATGTTCCGCTGAAGAAGGATACACGGTAACCGTCGCCGGAGCCTCCGCACCGCGTTCGGCGAGTGCAAACGGAGTCGACGCCGGCTCTGCCCGCCAGCCTTTTGGCACCTCAAATCTCATTGTTCCCTGCACGGGTTCATCGCTCGACGATCTGATCAACAAACTCATCTCGCGGGGTTGTTGTGTTCCGAACACCATCACGTCTTCCGACAGATTTACAGTAACCGGAGGAACGATCTCGAGAGGCCTCCAGAGTTCACCCCTGACGGGATCAACCCATTTGTAGATCAACGGTCTTGTGAGGGTGATCCGTTCGCCGGATAGTTCGATATCCAAAGTAAATTCAACGGCAGGGTTGTTTTCCGGCATTCCGATCATACGTTCGTCCTGTACCGTGAACAGTCCGGTAGTATGCTCTTCTCTTAACCAATAGGGATCGGAGAATCCCGCGTCTTTCCGGATACTGGCGCGTACGTCGATGGCGTTGGGGCGGTTACTCACCAATGCAGCCGTGAAAACGGAATCCCATTGCAGCATCTTCGATCCGATGCGGGTAACGCGCACGGGGTGATTCGATCTGTTGAGGAGCTCTATTGTCGCGGCGACCGGTGCGCCGGGTGCGGCCTGGTAGTGAGAAGCGGTCACTTCCACATAGAGGCCCAGACAGTCGACGATGAGTTGCTCCACTTCCCGCACCTTGCGGCCGGTCCATACCCCGCCATCGAGTGCCTTGATGTGTTCTCTTATCTGCAGCAGCAGGGGCACAGATGCTGACGGTTGTCGCGGGTCGAACCCGGCGATGGCGCGTTCTACCAGGTTCCCGACCGCCGCGCCTCCCTTCACGCGTCGCCACGATGTATCGATACCTTCGAAAATATCTTCCTGCGCGGGCACGCCTTTCATGTGTTCGAAATACTCGGGACGATATCCGCGCAATCCACGCCGTCCCCATCCCTGGCTTTTGTGCTGACTGCTACTGAGTGCCGAGATCTCCGAATACGACTTCCCCATCAGGGGGTTGTATCCTCCTACATCGAGGGTGATGACGCCTTCAGTTTTCTCGTCGACTGACACATTCCACCACCTGCCTGTGTTGGTGTACAGGCGTTTAGCCCGCCAGGTTCCAAATTCTCTGACTTGCCCGGGAAAGGCATCACGGTTTGCAGCGAGGTCGAATACCTCTTCCGCGACGATTGCCGACGCGGTGTGATGCCCATGGCCCGCCCGTGAATCCGGAGGGAATCTGCGGATGACGATATCGGGCTGGAATTGTCGGATTATGCGGGTAGCATCAGATAATACCGCGTCCCTTCCCCACACCGAAAATGCTTCTTCGGCCGACTTTGAGAAGCCGAAATCAATCGCGCGTGTAAAGAACTGCCGCCCACCGTCGATCCGTCGTGCCGCGAGCAATTCCTGCGTTCTGATGAGTCCGAGTTGGTCGCGAATTTCGGGGCCGATAAGGTTTTGTCCCCCGTCGCCGCGTGTAAGAGAGAGGTATCCTGTTGTCGCAAGCCTTTCGTTGGAGAGATAGGCGATAACGTTCGTATTCTCATCGTCGGGATGGGCCGCAACGTAAAGCACTGATCCCAGGAAATTCAGCTTCTTTAGCTTCAACTGGATTTCGGCAGCGTCGGGCTGGCGCGTCGGTTGTGCAATACTTATGAATGGCAGGAGGAATATCAGTAATGAAAACGATCTCATTCCGTAAGTTTTAACACAAGTTTAACGCTTATCGACGGTTCAAACGCAACCATCGGTAAAAAATTAGTAGGCTAAAATTTTCCCCGTTTCTCGCCGTTGACAAGGAATGATCCATCCGCTTCGATCAGGATCACGATCTTGTTTATCGGTTCGCGTTCTGCGTTGAGAAAGGTAATGGTGTAAAGGTGTGGCTTTACGCGGTCTATCATATCAACGGTAAAGCCGAGGTCGAGTGTTAACACTGAATTAACGCTGACGCGCTTATTGCTCGCGCGTGGGTTGTGGTTGTCTGCAATCGTTATTCTTGTCCTATCGCCGGGAAGGGCCAGCATTTTTATATCGAGTTTCAGATAAGGAAGTACGCCGATGCTGGCGCTGTTCCTGGTCTGCGGATTGAGCACGACGGTTGTGTGATCGGACAGAGGGCGGGATTGAAAATGATAATCGAGTTTGATTTCAAACTCGTCGGCGGGCTTGAAGGGAATGACGTCCTGAAGGACGAGAAAGGCGAGAGAAAATATAAAGGTCATCATACCGTCGGTCTTCTGTCGAAGATAATAAAATCAGGAGAATTGAAGTAAGATTAATGGAGGGAATGAAACTAAGATGGCAACGTTGCGTTATAGTTACAGAGAACTAAATTATGGGTTGGATTACAGTATATATTACAGGCAAGGCAGATTTTCGCGAGGAAGTTCTGAGAAGACTTCAGTCGTCGAATGTGAATTTCATGCCGGGCAATACAGGAGGGGCCGCAGGGCAGGATATCCATGATCTTTATTGGCTCGACGACAATGTGAAGATCCGCTCGTTCAAAGAGGCAGTCGGCAGCAAGCTTATCTGGAAATACAGACTCCGCTTCTTCACGACACTCGAAGATTTCATCGAGTCGCAGGAGAACAATAAGGAGACGGAACCACCTGCCGAAGACGAATTCCTGCTGGGAATGAAGACCTGGTAGAAACGCTACTCTTCAACTCCGCGGAATTTCCTGGCTTTCGTTTTCTTCTTTTTCTTAAAGATACGCTGGAAGATATTGAGGTCAGACTTCGAGGTTCTGCAATCGAGTTCGTCCTGAAGTTCTGGGGAAAGCGCGGGAAATCTGGCCGTTGCAATCTTCCGCAGCGTTTTATCCCTGTTTATACTCTGGAGAAAATAAGCCGTAATAGGCAATGCTGTTGCCGCACCTTGCCCGAGGCTGGTGCTTTTGAAATGAAGTCGCGGGTCGTCGGCACCCACCCAAGTACCGACCACCAGCCGCGGCGTAATAGCCATAAACCATCCATCGACGTTGAGCTGAGTTGTACCGGTTTTTCCGGCCACGTCATTGTGTACGCCAAACCTTGTTCGCAAAGAAGATCCTGTACCCTCACTGACAACCGATTTCAGCATGTGGACCATCATTTGAGCACTCTCTTTTGATATCGCCCTGTCCGGCTTTTCAACAGTTCCCAGCGCTTCAAGCAGGTTGCCATCGTGGTCGGCGATAGCGAGGAGGTAGCGAGGCTGAACATGTACGCCATCATTACCTAGTGTTGCATACGCAGTTACCATCTCCATCATGGAGATCGACGGTGTTCCCAACGCGAGTGAGGGAACGGCGGGAAGCTCGCTGGAGATCCCCATTTTTCGCGCAATAGCGATTGCATCACTGATCCCCGTCTTTTCGAGCAGCCTCACAGACACGGTGTTGACAGAGCCTGACAGTCCTCCTTCCATCGAGTATTTCTTGTCGTAGGTCTCAGCGTTGGCGTTTTGCGGCGTCCAGGAGTCGACGTTTGTATATTCCGTCTTACCCGCCGAGATGTAGGTACAGGGTCCGATGCCCTCCTCCAGCGCCGCCGCGTAAAGGATAGGTTTCAACGTGGACCCTACCTGACGCTTCGTCGTGGGCCGCACATGGTCGTATTGAAAAAAACGATGATCAATTCCGCCCACCCATACTCTGACATGCCCTGTACCAGGCTCCATCGCCAGTACCCCCGCCTGAAGGAACTGTAAATGGTGACGGACGGAGTCGAGCAGGCTCATCTCTGCTTCCTTGATTCCGTCCCAGGTATAAATCTTCGTTTTTACCGGCTTCTTCATCATCGCGGTAATTTCCACCTCCGGAAGCCCGGATGCCACGAGTTCTTTGTATTGGGGCAGTTGTTTCAGCCGGCGACGTGCCGCATCATCCAGTTGCTTTTTGTTCAGTTGGGCGGCGAAGGTTTGCTGCAGACTCTTCATTTGCTTTCGCATGGCAGCTTCCGCATAGGATTGCAACCGTGAGTCTATGGTCGTATATATCTTCAGGCCGTCGGTGTAAAGGTTGTATGCGCTTCCATCTGCTTTTCGATGCTCATCGCACCAGCGCAGCAGGTCGCTCCGGAGGTGGGCGCGGAAGTACGGCGCCAGGCCGGCGTTGTGGCCGACGTTGTTGTAATTGAGTTTAAGTGGCCTTTCCTGTGAAATCCGTTTTTCATCGGCGGAAATGAATTGATACTTCTCCATCTGAGCAATCACCAGGTCTCTGCGCAGTTTCGCCCTGTCGGGAAAAATCCGAGGATTATAACTATGCGTGGCTTTCAGCATTCCTATCAGCATCGCCGACTGATCAATGGTCAGATCTCTCACCGGCACCGAGTAAAAGCGATCAGCGGCGGTTTTGACGCCGTAGGTGTTATCGGAAAACGGTATGGTGTTCAGGTAGAGGACCAATATCTGGTCCTTGGTGTACACCTTTTCCAGGCGGGTGGCGATGATCATTTCGCGCACCTTGTTTATCGGAAGCGACAGCATCGTGTACGATCGCCGGGGAAATAGATTCTTGGCCAGCTGTTGGGTGATCGTGCTCCCGCCCCCCGACGATTCTTTCTGAAGCAGCAGTGTCTTCACCAGTACCCGAAAGAGGCTTGTGACATCGATCCCTTCGTGCCGGAGGAATCGTACGTCTTCGGTGGCGATCAGGGCGTGCCGGAGGTTCGCCGGAATGTCGGCTGAATCTACGGGTGTTCGGTCCTGAAGATAATACCGTCCGAGCAATACGCTGTCAGCGCTGTAAACCTCACTGGCGATAGGGTGATGAATTTCCTTCAGGTGTTCCCGGGTAGGCAACGCGCCAAAAAATCCGACCCACACCAGGAAAACAAAGGCCGCGATCAGCGCAGAAAAACCGACAGCAACAATTCCGGCACATACCACCGCTGACTTCAGAAAACCGTGTCGCCTGTAATATCGTCCTACTCGCTGTTTAAGACTCCCGAAAAAGGAGCGGTGTTTTCCGGCCATACTTTCAAAGTCGCTAAAATAGCGTTCCCGCTGCGGATTTTGCAGCCTTAATCGGTATTCGTAATCAGTAGTCGGTAGTCGGTGTGGAACCGTCTGACTCAGATAGCTCCCCACTGACTACCTATTCCTGACTATCACGGCAAAGCACTAGCTCCCCAATATGTGTCAACGTCGCCGTAGTAGCCATGATCATTGGTATCGGGCCAATGGTTTCTGTCGAACCCGGGCGACATTCGAAGGTAATCCTTGTCGCGGTTTACGACGAATGCGTGTTTCTCCGGCGCTACTCGTAGCTCCTGAAACGGTATAGCGAACAGTTTCCCGCCGATACCCAGAAAAGATCCATACTCCACGACCACGTACTCGACCTTGCCTGTACGGACGTTTATCATCAGGTTGTCGATCTTGCCCAGATTTTCTCCTTCCGGACTTTCTACCTGATCTCCCATAATCGACGTAGCGGTGAGCCTTTCGAGCGGCCGGTTTGCATCCGGTCCTTCCATGTTCTGGCCGGTGCGGTTATCCGCTTCATACGTTTTTCTCACAGTCTCCATATCTCCTCCTTTTTTTGATGACCCGATGATCCCGGCAAAAAAAGCATTCCACGTTTGTCGCTTATCGTCACTTTTCTTTCTTACGTTAAAAAATAACATTCGCACCAACAATAAACGGAAGCGAAATCCGACAACAGAATATACCCCCTGGAATGAAGCAAAAACCCAGAACAACGATCGGCCATGTATTTCGCACGATCATCTGGCCCCGTCGCAAAATAGTGGCGATCGGTCTGATCCTCATCGTGATAAGTCGTCTGGCAAGCCTGGTGCTGCCGGCGGCGTCGAAATATCTCATGGATGATGTGATTCCCAACAGCGACATGCAGTTGTTGCGGTACCTGCTCATCGCCGTGGTAGTCGCCATCGTGATACAGGCTGCCACCTCCTTTCTTCTGACAAAACTCCTCAGCGTGGAAGCGCAGCGACTGATCTCTATTCTCCGCTCGCAGGTTCAGAAAAAAATACTACAGCTACCGGTGAGGTTTTTCGACAATACAAAATCGGGAGCGCTGGTATCCCGTATCATGACAGACGTTGAAGGTGTGCGTAACCTCGTGGGAACTGGTCTCGTACAGCTGTTTGGTGGTCTGTTGACGGCTGTCATCTCACTGGTTCTACTGATACGGATCAGCCCCATGATGACATTATACGTACTGGTTCCGGTAGGCATCTTCGGGCTGATATCGATGAAAGCATTCTCGTACATTCGGCCGATCTTTCGCGAGCGCGGCGTCATCAACGCCGAGGTAACCGGAAGGCTGACAGAAACACTTAACGGTATTCGCGTAATCAAGGGCTTCAATGCCGAACGTCAGGAGGCGAGTACCTTTGAGGCGGGTGTTGACAAACTTTTTCAGAATGTTAAGAAAAGCCTGACGTCGACGAGCCTCGTGACGAGTTCTGCGACCTTCCTGCTGGGTTTGGCCAGCACCAGTATCATGGGGATCGGTGCTTATATGATCATTGAGAATGATCTGACCGTGGGTGACTTCATCTCCTTCACGCTATTCCTCGGTTTTATGATAGCGCCGATCGTTCAGATGAGCAACATCGGCAGTCAGCTGACAGAGGCTATGGCGGGACTCGACCGGACGGAAGAGATTATGAATATGGACACCGAGGACGACGGAACGACCCGCACAATCAAGATCGGCACTATTCACGGCGACATTGCATTCGACAACGTTTCTTTTGCCTACGAAGAAAACAAAGAGGTATTGCACGCGATCAGCTTTGAAGCGCATGCCGGATCTGTTACAGCGCTGGTTGGAACATCCGGTTCGGGAAAGTCTACGATCGCAGGGTTGGTAGCCACCTACCTCACGCCGACAAGTGGCGTCATCAGCGTAGATGGTACCGACCTCTCCAGGGTAAACCTCGAAAGCTACAGGATGCAACTCGGTGTCGTGCTGCAGGACGACTTTCTCTTCGAGGGATCGATTCGCGAGAACATCCTTTTTCCACGGCCCGATGCCTCGGAGAAAGACCTGCAACGCGCGGTGCGGGCCGCTTATGTCAATGAGTTTTCAGACCGGTTTGAAGACGGCCTTGAGACAGTTATCGGAGAACGCGGCGTGAAATTATCTGGCGGGCAACGTCAGCGTATCGCCATTGCGCGTGCCATACTCGCCAACCCGAGAGTACTCATCCTCGACGAGGCAACTTCCAACCTGGATACAGAAAGTGAGTCATTCATACAACAAAGCCTCGCCAACCTGATGGAAGGACGTACTACGTTTGTGATCGCCCACCGTCTCAGCACTATCCGCCAGGCCGATCAAATCCTTGTGATCGAACACGGCGCCATTGCCGAAAGGGGAAAACACGACGAACTGATACAGCTGAAAGGAAGATACTTTGAGCTCTACACTTATCAGGCGAGGATTTGAGGGGAGTGCTGGGGGTATCGTCAGCCCGGGCTGATGGAGGTTCCTATGTCACTCCAAACCCGGCACCCAGAACCTGAATGGAACCCGCAATCCGAAACGTGAGGAACTCTCATCCGAGCTTTTTAACCTCCTCAACAGACAAACCCATCGCCCTCGCGATATCAGCGGCAGCTACTCCTATTTTCTTAAGTTCTATGGCGCTGCCGTGTTTCTCAGCTTCGGCTCTGGCACGCTCTTCCATGCGGCCTTTTTCTATACCTTGCTCTATCCCTTGCTCGATACCTTTTTCCATGCCTTCTTTTATCCCCTCCTCACGAGCATACGCCAAAACAGCTGCCTTATCCCACTTGCGTTTTAAACTGACGTCGTACATATCCCGTTCCTTTTTATTTAGCTTACTATACTCGGCGATAGCGAACAGCTTCTCGAATACTGGCTTCCTCAGATACACCGGTAGCTTATCCATCCCCGACATATTCCTCAGCACAAACAGCCACCTGTCCAGGTCGCTCTCCAGCTCTCCCTCGCCTTTAACAAAATTAACCAATTCCAGGTAGAAAAATCCCAGGAATCGAGTACTACACAAGCGAAGTGTCGCGTACTATTTTCGGGAAAACAGAAAACCAGACATTCGCTATTGGGAGCCCGCCCCGCATTCCGTTAAGGAGAAGCAGTCCGCGGATTACCAAGGTGGATAAGGTTTGGATGCAGGGTCGACCAGGTGCTGGTGGCTGGGTTTCGGGTTTGGAGAGACATAGGAATTATGAGTTCCCACATTGCCCATTGCCATTTGCATTTTGCCATTTGCTTTCAACGAGCTCCCCCTTTGCCAACTGTCAATTCCAATTCCCCTAGGAGGCTTCCATGACTTTCTTAAGGTCGCGGATGTCGTGACGCATGATGCTTTCCGCCATAGGGCTGAACATTTTTGCGGCGACTCCTCCAACATCGCCGGCGGGGAGACGATAACTCATCTGCACTTTCACTTCCGTACCGGCAGGAGTTTCCCTGAAGCGGACTTGTCCGGCATTATCGATGGTTGATCCGGGCAGCGACCGCCACGCGATTAGCTCATTTTGCTGATCTTCAACGATCTCAGCTTCCCAGGACACACTGCCTACACCCGCTGGCCCTTTTGCCGTCCACCGGGAATGTGTCTCATCGATCTCTTCAACTTTTTCAAGGTGTTGCATGAACCTCGGCAGATTTTCCAGCTTACGCCAGAATGAGTATACTTCAGTTGCCGGCCTGTTGAGCGTGAGCCGCGTATTAATGTCGACTGGCGACCCTGCCGTCCTCACCGAACTTCTGCCAATAGCGTTGTTGACGGGGCAGTATCCCGTTAATCCCCTGACGAGAAGAAAGCCACCGGTCAGCAACATGCTGACCCCGGCCGGACTCTTAATATCCCTGAGTGCCATCGCTGTAAACGCAGCGCCTCCAAACGCCGACACTATCCGTTCTACTGTACCGACATTCATACG
The DNA here is from genome assembly GCA_964493505.1 of uncultured Roseivirgaceae bacterium. Taxonomy (GTDB): domain Bacteria; phylum Bacteroidota; class Bacteroidia; order Cytophagales; family Cyclobacteriaceae; genus Chryseosolibacter. The sequence goes on along the minus strand of CAZBNP010000003.1, from coordinate 48,875 downwards.
GGAAGTGCCGGTTGAAGGCGGTATAGCACTTACCTCGGCGTCAGCCGCAACCTGTCTTGTCAATTTTTTCTTAGCCATTTCTCATCGGGTTAAGTGTGTCTCCGGTGACCTTCCCAAAAAATATATGCCTGAGCCGCTTGCCGGTCTTACAACCATCCGTCAGACACGTTGTCTCATAACTTCCCGATGTGTGTAGGTGTTTACCCACGTGATTCTAAATGTTCAATCGCCTTTAGACGACGCTGCTTCTCTCTCACGCGCCTCACGCTTTTCCTGTTTGCGGAAATATCCCCTGAAGAGAAAGTTGTGCCGCATAGCTTCCATGTTCTCGTCGAGTTTCGCGGATGCCTGCGCGGCATTCTCAAAGGTCGCCTTCAACTGCCTGGCAACAGCTGAATCCGTCAGCAGCACGCCTACAGCATTGTCGCGCGACTCAAACTTTGACGCGAGTTGGTCGAGGTTCTCCGATACCCTGGCGGCATGGGAACTTACGGTTTCAATATTATCAAGGGCCTCACGGAATGTGGTGGTGTAGTTCGTATCCGAGATCAGTGTCGGAAGAAGCCCCGGCCCGCTGCGCAGATCGCTGATCAGCATGCCGAGTTCCGCCGAAGCCCGGGTGGTATTCGTTCCTGTGCTGCGCAGGCTGGCAACGGTAGCGCGGATCTCACGCGCAAGGTCGCCATCGCCCAGCAGTTCGCCGACAATACCCTGTCCATTGCTGATCTTCGCGGCGATAGCACTGAGATCTTCCGTCAGGCTCCTGGTATTTTCGCCGACATCGCGTGCGAGATTCAGAAGATCCTGCGTGTCTGTAGGCGAAATGGTACCCAACGTATCGCTCTCGGATACAACCCGTGCCGACCGACCCGGCCGGATTACAACGATCTTGCTCCCGACTATTCCGTCAGACCCGATGGAAGCAATAGCGTCTTTCTGGATAAACCTGTTCTGATTTTCTTTCAGCGCGAATGTAACCGCTACCTGTCCCTCCGCGGCGATGTTCACACGCGACACGGTGCCGATCTTGACCCCCGACAACCATACGTTGTCGCCGGGCTTCAAGCCTTCCACGTTTCTGAATATCGCGTGCACTTCGAACGTCCGGCTGAAAATATTGTTTTCACTCCCTATCAGGAAGACGGCTGCCAGGAACAACGCTAGCCCACACAGGACGAACACGCCTAACCTTAGTTGTTGAGTAGTCTCTTTCTGTTCCATTGGTGTTTATTTTTAGTAAGAAAAAAATGGCTCCAGTTCAGGATCCTTTGTTTGTTTCAACTCGTCGAACGTACCCTCTACCCTGTTCTGACCGTCGATGAGTGCGATAATACGGTCGGCAGTTTGCCTCGCGCTGCTGATATCGTGCGTGATAATAATCGACGACATCCTGTACTTCGCGCGCATACTCATAATGAGTTCGTTGATCTCGATAGCGGTAATCGGGTCTAGTCCCGAAGTCGGTTCATCGTACAGCATGATACTGGGTTTCAGAATAAGCGTACGGGCAATTCCCACCCGCTTCCGCATGCCACCCGACAACTCTGCCGGCATCTGGTTGACGGTGTGCGCAAGACCGACGTCCTGTAACGCATCCATCACCAGATCGTTGAGCTCCGAACGATGAGTGATTCCAAAATTTCTCTTGAGTGGGAATTCCAGGTTCTGCCTTACCGTCATCGAATCGTATAGCGCGCTTCCCTGAAAGGAAAAGCCGATACGAAGTCGCAGATCGTTCAACGCTTGTCGATTTAACGCGAACACGTCTTTACCAAGCACCGTGATCGCACCGGCATCCGGCTTCATCAACCCGACCATACACTTGATCAGTACGGATTTGCCCGTACCCGACCGTCCCAGAATCACGAGGTTTTCCGAACGGTGCAGTTCGAGGCTTACGCCCTTGAGCACCTCGCGGTCGCCGAATGACTTCCATACATCGCGAACGGAAGCCATCACTTCCGGTAGATCCATGATATCGGTATTTTCGGATAGACTTGCACGGGATCTCATAAGCGAAAAAGGTTGATGAATTGCAATGAGATCAGGTCGATCACAAAGATCAGTATCATAGAAATCACGACGGCGCTATTGGCCGCCTTCCCTACCCCGGTAGTGCCCTTGCCGGAATGATAACCGGCATAGCATCCCACAAGACCGATCGCGAAACCGAAGAACGCCGATTTGATGAGAGATGAGAAAACATCCAGGTACGTAATATTCGCCGATACTTCGTAAAAGTATAACTGAAAGCTCGTCTTGTTGAAGGCGCTCACGGTGAGGAATGACCCAAGCAGGGCGATCACATCAGCATAGATGACCAGCAGTGGCAACATCAGCGTAGTTGCCGTGATACGACTCACCACGAGAAAGGAGAAAGGTCGTGTGCCCGATACCTCCATGGCATCTATCTGTTCGCTCACCTGCATGCTGCCCAGTTCGGCACCGATGTTCGACCCAAGCTTACCGGCACAGATAAGTCCGGTGATCAATGGCCCCAACGACCGCACTACTGCCTGCGATACCAGTGATGGCAGCCACGACTCCGCGCCAAACGAAGCCAGCGACGGACGCGACTGCCGGGTAAAAACCACACCGGCGATGAACGCGGTGAAGCTGATCAGGAACAGTGATTTATTCCCTACCTGGTAGCATTGGCGCATGATCTCCCGCCATTCGTACGGGGGGACAAAAAATTCCCGGATCACCCGCAAAAAAAATCGAAAAATATCCGCGACTCGTAGAAGTAACCTCCTTAATCTCATCAGGCTCGTGAAGTTGTACCGTATGTATTTTCTATAAACATGCCCGCAATTTGCGGGGCGTTATAGTCGCTGGATTTGAGAACCGGCAAATAAGGATTTCCTACTGTTGATATTATTCTACAGATTGCGTTTAAAGCAGTCGTGCGAACTCGGCATGCCACAAGGGTCTCCCGGTAGCAGCTGTTCGAGGCACGACATTTTCGTTCGCGGATATGGAATAACTTTTCCTGAATGCCACCGGGGTTGAAAAAAATTTTGAAAAGAACACTAAAGATTGTCGCCTGGATCGTCGCATCGATCGTCCTGATATTGGTGGCGGCGGTCCTGCTTATTCGCCTCCCCGCCGTACAAAACCGGATCACGCAAAAGGCAGTCGGCTACCTGGAGGGAACCATTGGTACAAAGGTAACGCTCGGCGGAGTTGTCGTCGGGTTTCCCAAGAGTATAGTCCTTAAAGACCTCTACCTCGAAGACCGGCAAGCCGACACATTGCTCTATGTCGGACGCCTCTCGATAGATACCGACCTCTGGGGGTTGACCCGGAATGAAATCCAGCTCAACAACATAGACCTCTCAAACACCGTGGCGATCGTGCGTCGCGCAGAAGGCGACAGTACCTACAATTTCTCCTACATCCCCGCGGCTTTTGCCAGTGAACCCGACATGCCCGACACCGTTGACCAGGCACCGTGGAGCATCACACTAAAGACACTGAAGCTGGAAAATATCCGCCTTCGCTTTGACGATCGCCTGACCGGCAACCTGGCCGAAGTCGCGCTGGGGATTCTGGAAATCAACATTCAAACATTCGACCTGGAGAATAACATCTTTGCAGTAGAAGATATAACACTGGAAAACTCACGCGCAAGTATCCGCCAGACGAAATCGACAAAACCCGGGACAAAAGCATCCGCCGTTGACTTCAATAACCTGTCACTCACAGGCCTGAATATCACGGTAACAGATACCCACTATGACGACGGCAACATCAAGGTTACGCTCAACGAATTATCTTTTCGGGAGCGAAGCGGTTTCGCAATCCAGTCGCTTACTGGCGATATCAACATCACCGAAACCAGCGCCTCAGTTGAAGATCTGCTGCTTGTAACGGACAACAGCCGACTCGAATTCCACGCCAGAGCCACCTATCCTTCTTTCGCCGATATCGGTCAAACCTGGCAACAAGCGGAGATAGCAGCCAGGCTACAAAATTCACAGGTGAACCTCCGGGATATACGCTACTTTAACCCCACCTTCACCGACAGCCTGCCGGTCCGGCTTCCCGACAATACAGAACTTTATATCGACGGCGACGTATCCGGAAGATTAAACAACCTCGAAATACGACAGCTAAATTTGAGCTCTCTTACCGACACTTACATCCACACTTCGGGGCAGGTGAAAGGACTGCCGGATACAGACAGCCTGCAACTCGATATCGCTGTCGACAAGCTTCGCACAACCCGCGCCGATCTTGTGACCATTCTTCCCGACACGCTGTTGCCCGACTCAATAGTGCTGCCGTTGTGGATGGAACTCGACGCAAAGTACGTGGGAAGCCTCAGGAAGGCGACATTTGCGGCAACACTGCGGTTGGATGAAGGTGCTCTCGAAAGCCACGGTGATTTTAATCTCGATTCAACCTCTGTATCACGCGGAGTAAACCTCGATCTGAGTGTCACTGATCTCCCGATAGGCCGGATTCTGGGGCAACCCGACAGCGTGATAGGCACCCTGGCACTGACAGCGAAGTTCAAAACCCAGGGCCTGTCGCCGGCCGAAATGAACGGAACACTGCAGGCCGACGTCGGGCATTTCGACTACCAGGGATACCGTTATGAAGGCTTGGTACTCGAAGGTGTTGTCCGCGACCAGATAGCCACTCTCCACGCCGGACTTGACGATGAAAATCTCGACTTCACGGTTGACGCCCAATACGACTTCAACGACGAAATTCCCCGATACGACTTCACGTTCGACCTCCGGAACGGCGACTTCGGCGCACTGAATCTCACCGCAAACCCGTTGCGCGCCCGCGGTATCCTGACCGTTGATCTGGCTACGTCCGACTTCAAGGTACTCAACGGCAACGTCGGCATCCGAAAGGTCGCCGTCTACAACGGCGACGACCTCTATGCAGTCGACTCCCTCCTCTTCGCCTCGATAGACCAGGAGGGCCGCTCGGAGATCAGTATCGACTCCGACCTCCTTACCGGTCGCTTTGAAGGATCGATCAATATCTTCGGACTGCCCTCGGTGATGCGCGAATACTTTCACTCGTACTACGCGCTGCACGATTCGCTCGAAGTGAACGACGCCACACCACAACACTTCACCTTCGAGATACAACTCCGGAATACCGACCTGCTCACCAAACTAATCATACCAGAGCTTACCACCTTCGAGCCCGGGCCGATCAGGGGAGCGTTTGACAGCGAAACCCGTAATCTAGACATCACCCTGGAGGCACGCGCCATCCGGTATGGAAACATTGGTATCCGGTCGCTCACTTTTACCACCGAATCGGACGAGCGTAGTTTGTGGTATAACCTCGCGGTCGACAAAATACTCGTCGACTCAATGCGAATCGATGGCCTGGAGTTAAGCGGCGTGATAGCGGACAACATGATCGAAACCGACCTGATCATTCTTGACTCCGCCGACCGTCAAAAATATGTCATCGCCGGGTCGTTCCTCAGTACAGACGCAGGATTTAACTTCAAATTGTCGCCTGACGACGTTGTTCTGAACTATCGTCCCTGGGCGGTGCCGCAAGACAACTCCATGCGTTTTGGAAAACGGTTTACCGCCGAAAACGTAGTGCTCTCGCAGGGGAAAGAACAAATCATCATCGCGTCAACGGGTCAGGAAAACGCACCGATAACACTAGGTTTCCGCGAACTTGATCTCGAGTCGCTGACCAGCGTAATCGCGGAAGAACGACCAGCATCGGGACTTCTCCACGGAGATATTAACTTCTTCCCGTCAGACGACGGCATGATGTTCACAACCGATCTCACCGTCACCGCGTTTCGTATCCGCGATATACCCTGGGGCGATATCTCCCTGCGTGTAGCCCGCGAAAACCAAACGAGGCTGAACGTGGATGTCTCTTTGAATGGAAACCAGAACCACGTAACCATTGGCGGCTCCTACACAGCCGGAGAAAATCCATCGATAGATATTACCGCAAACATCGAGCGATTCCATCTGCCAACCCTGCAGCCCCTGCTCGAACGCCAGATGAGCGACCTCGAGGGCTTTCTGGAAGGCACTATCCGCATAGACGGATCGCCGCAACGACCCGATATCGACGGGCGAATAACCGTGAGAGACACCAAATTCTTTTCCAACTTCCTCAATACCGGCTTCTCCGCCGACAACGAAACAATTTCCTTCGTCAATGACGGGTTGTCCTTCGACCAGTTCGAGATAGCAGACCAATCGGGAAATATCGCGCGTATCGACGGCACAATCCTGACAAGCAACTATCGCGACTACCAGTTTCAACTTGATATCACGACCGACAACTTCAGGTTGCTGAATACAGAAGAAGGATCTAACGACCTCTTCTATGGGCGCATCGATATGAAAGCCGACGCAAAAATACGCGGCAACACCACTACCCCCGTTGTCGATGTAGATATCGGACTAGCTGACGGGAGCCACCTCACCTACATCGTGCCGCAATCCAGGGCCGCGGCCCTGCAGGCGCAGGGCATAGTAAAATTCGTCGATCGGTCATCTCAGCACGATCCCTTTATGAAACAAATCAACGCCGAGGCGGCCGACACGGTGAAGTCGACGTTCAGGGGTATCGATCTCACCGCGCGCATTGAGCTCACAGACCAGGAGCGGTTCACCATCGTGATCGATCCCATCACCGCAGACCAGCTTTCCGTCAGAGGAAACTCGACTCTTACGCTGCAGGTCAATCCCACCGGTGACATGAACCTCAGCGGGCGACTCGAAATCGAAGAAGGTACGTACAACCTTTCGTTCTATAGGTTTGTGAAACGCGAGTTCCAGATTGAAAAAGGAAGTTCTATCACATGGCTTGGCGATCCTCTGAACGCACAGATGGATATCCGGGCAATCTTTGAGGTAGAGACCGCACCTATCGAACTATTGCCCAATGCCGATCCCACCCAGGCAAAACAGCGGCTGCCTTTCATGGTGTACCTGCTTCTCAAGGGCGAGCTGCTGCAACCCGATATTTCATTCAGACTCGACATGCCGATGGATCAGCGCAACGCCTTCGGCGGAAATGTCTACGCCAGGCTGCAAGACATCAATACCCGCGAATCGGATCTCAACAAACAAGTCTTCGCATTGCTTATTCTGAAACGATTCATTTCCGATAACCCGTTCGAGAACAAAGCGGGTAGCGGATTGGCGTCGACAGCGAGAAACAGCGTAAGCAAGATACTTACCGAGCAGTTAAACCGCTTATCTGAAAACATTAAAGGCGTCGAACTGAGCTTCGACATCAAGTCGTACGAGGATTATACTTCAGGACAGGCGCAAGGACAGACGGAGCTTCAGCTCGGCGTCTCAAAAAGCCTCTTCAGCGACCGTCTGGTAGTCAAGCTCTCGGGGAATATCGACATGGAAGGAGAAAATGAAAATCGCAATGCCACCGACTACATCGGTGACCTCGCAATCGAATATAAGATCACGCCCGACGGCAGGTTCCGCATCAACGGTTTCCGGAACAGCAACTACGACATGATAGACGGTGAGCTAATTGAGACCGGTACCGGCCTGATCTATATCAAAGATTACAATACACTTAGAGAACTGTTCAAAGCGAATGCATCGACAAAAGAATGACAGGATGCCTGTGCGCCCACTTCGACATACCTTCGTATTTTTCCTCTCCGGGTTGATCATCGCAATGCTCAGCGGATGTAGTGCGATGAAGCTAGTGCCCGACAATCAGGTATTATATACCGGCGCGAAAGTGGATATTGTTCCCGAAGGAAGAATTCGGGCAAAGAAGAAAATCGCGGAGATGCTCGATGCCAACATCCTGCCGAAGCCAAACACCAAAATCCTCGGCATGCGACCAGGACTTTGGTTTTTCTACAAAGCGGGTATTCCACGTGGAAAAGGATTACGGAACTTCATCAAGACAAAGCTAGGTCAGCCACCGGTCTATATGGCCGACATCGACGAACACAACATCTCACAAGTACTGGAAGCGCATCTTATCAACAACGGCTACTTCTTCTCAAAAGTCACCTCGGAAGTGGATGTAGCGGGCAAAAAGGGAGCTGTGACCTATACAGCGCGCGTGCATCCCGTATACCGCATCAGAGATATCACATTTCCGAGGATGGACACACTCTTCACCAACATCGACAGTGTGAACAACGATTCATACCTCAAGCCGCGGCAGCGATACAACCTCGAGCGCCTGAAGGCCGAACAGGAACGCATCGAAGAAGCACTCGAGAATCTCGGGTTCTATTACTTCGACGACCGGCACCTCATCTTCGAAGCCGATAGCACCGTCGGCGACCGCCAGGTTGACCTACTCCTCACACTCGAACCAGGCGTTCCCGCCAAAGCAAGAGAGATCTATCACATCGGCGAGGTCAACATCCACCCCGGCTACATGCTGTCAGTCGACACCATTGCCCTACCCGCAGACACCCTCCGGGTCGATGGATTCAACTACATCGACCGCCACGGACTATACCGCCCCGAAGCCATCACAAAAGTTATCAACTTCCGGCCGGGCGGTATCTACCGCACGATAGACAGGCAGTACACACTACAACATCTCATGAGCCTGGGGTCATTCAAGTTTGTCGACATCCGCTTCCGCGAATCGGAAAGAGACTCGTCCGTCCTCAACACTTCTATCTACCTGACACCCCATCTGAAAAAATCGATTCGTGCGGAAGCACAGCTTGTCTCCAAGTCCAACAACTTCGTAGGCCCCGGCTTCAGTCTGCGGTTCACCAACAGGAATTTCCTCCGCGGGTCAGAGCAGTTCACCATCACGGCCAACACATCCTATGAAGTGCAGGTAAGCCGGAAGGTCGACAAGCCATTGAATGCTTTTGAATTAGGCCTCGAATCAGAGCTTTCTTTCCCCCGTATAATCTCGCCGCTGAACATCGACTACCCATCGTGGCGCTACCTGCCAGCGACAAAGCTCGGCGTCGGATTCAGGTTACAGGAACGGATCGGCTTTTTCAGGCTGAACTCCTTCAACCTGACTGCCGGCTATACGTGGCGGGAAAATACACTCAAGTCGCATGAACTTTATCCCGTCGACATTAGCTACGTCCGGCTTGGCAATGCCTCGGAAGATTTCAACGCGCTCCTGGACCAGAACCCCTACCTCGCCGGATCCTTTGAAAATCAGTTCATCATAGGCACGCGGTACACCTACACACTGAACACACAACTCAATGAAGATCGTCGAAATGATTTTAGCGAACGCGACTTCGTGCGAACCCAGTTCTACTTTAGCGGAACGGTAGACATCGCGGGCAATCTGATGCATGTTGTTCAGACCGGGTTCAAGCACCGTCCGGAAGAGGACCCCGCCAGTATCTTCGGAAGTGTTTACTCACAGTTTGCCAGGGCGCAGGCAGATGTCCGGTACTTTTACAATCTCAGCAAGCGCAACAAACTCGCCGCGCGCGTAATTGTCGGAGGCGGATACGCATACGAAAATTCCCGGACACTCCCCTATATCAAGCAGTTCTCGATCGGCGGATCAAACAGCGTCCGCGCATTTCCCGCACGCACAATAGGGCCTGGCACGTACAATATCAGCGATCATCTTTCCGACGATCCGAACGACAATAGCACAACTACGACGGGGCTTTTCATCGACCAGCGCGCCGACCTGAAACTGGAAGGCAACGTCGAATACCGTTTTGATATTGTAAGCTTTCTGAAAGGCGCCGTATTTGTGGATGCCGGGAACATCTGGCTTATACGCGAAGATCCGGAAAGGCCCGGTGGCACGTTCAGGAAAGATGAGTTTCTCCGCGAACTCGCTGTCGGTACCGGTGCGGGCCTACGTATGGATTTCAGTTTTTTTGTATTGAGATTCGATCTCGCTTTTCCTTTGAGGAAACCCTGGCTTCCGCCAGACAATCGCTGGGTCTTCGACGAAATCGATTTTGGTAGTCCCACATGGCGCGGGGATAATCTGATACTGAATATCGCTATCGGGTATCCGTTCTGAGGGTTTCGGAACCCGAAACTTTCCCTATCCCCTCCCGACTTTCCCTCCGGGACGGCGATTGAACTTGCGTTTACGCGACTTGTTTTTGTTGCCGTCAGCTTTACCCCCCTTCGACTCAAAGGCTGGACTCTCTCCCAACCCTTCCGGCAACGCCAGTTTCTGGATGTCATTGCCTATCAGCTTTTCAACGCGCTGAAATTTCCAGTGATCTTTCTCGTTCACAAACGTGATCGCTGTGCCTGTTCTCGCGGCACGTGCCGTGCGCCCGATACGGTGTACGTAGTCTTCTGCATCGTGCGGGGTATCGTAGTTAACAACCAGTTCTATTCCCTCCACATCAATACCTCGTGAGATGATATCTGTGCCGATCAGCATCTGGAGCTTGCGGCTTTTGAACTGGTTCATGATCTCCTCCCGCTCCGACTGCTCAAGGTCAGAGTGAAATGCCTTCGCCGACATGCCCGAATGCGCAAGCTCGCGACCGAGTCTCTTGACGTTGTCTTTGCTGTTAGAGAATACAATGGCACTCTTGAAGTCGTTGTCTTGCAGCAGCCGCTTCAGGAGTGGAACTTTCTGATGATCGTACACCAGGTAGGCTTGTTGCAGGATGCCCGCCGCCGGTTTGGAGATGGCAATACTTACTTCCTCCGGATTCTTCAATATGGCCTTCGCCAGGGTTCTGATCTTCGGAGGCATAGTAGCCGAAAACAGCAGTGTCTGGCGGTTCTCGGGCAATTCCTTGATAATTCGCACGATGTCGTCGAAGAATCCCATGTCGAGCATGCGGTCTGCTTCGTCCAGAACCAGGTGCTTGAGGTGGCTGAAGTCTATTTTGCCGGTCGCGAGAAGCTGTATCAACCTTCCCGGCGTGGCGATGATGATGTCGGCTCCTGCTTCCAGCGCTCTCCGCTGCTGGTCCCATGTAGCGCCATCGCTGCCGCCATAAATCGGAATAGAGCTGATGCCAAGAAAGTATGCAAAGCCCTCAACCTGCTGGTCTATCTGATGCGCCAGTTCCCGGGTAGGCGCGATCACCAATGTGTTCAGGTGACGTTCGTGCTCTTGTTCCCGCGAGATCTTGTTGAGGAGTGGGAGTACATACGCGGCGGTTTTTCCGGTACCGGTCTGGGCGCATGCAATGATGTCGCGGTTGTTGAGAATGACAGGAATGGTCATTTCCTGTACTGGGGTAGGCTTTTGATAGCCCATTGAGTCCAGGCCTTCCACCAGCCTCGGATCAAAATTGAAATCGTGAAATGTCAAATGAGTTGTATATTACTTGCTTGTCGTCTGGCCATTAGCCGGCCGGATACAAAAATGGTCAAAAAAAATGTATCATCCTTGATTTTAGACGCTATTCGTAATCAAGAACGGTTATCCCTCAACAATAGTTCGCCTGCTGCCTATCAGCCGAATCTGAAGTACTCTTTCGCATTTCCGTAGGAGATCGCCTCTACCATCGCTCCGATATGGTTCAGATCGTCAGGTAGTTCACCTTTTTCGATATCCTTGCCGAGCAGATTACACAGTATCCGTCTGAAGTACTCGTGGCGGGGAAAGGAAAGAAAACTGCGGCTGTCTGTCACCATGCCTACAAACCGGGAAAGCAATCCCATATTCGAGAGGGCATTCATCTGATTCTCCATCCCGTCTTTCTGATCGAGGAACCACCAGCCCGAGCCGTACTGCATCTTGCCCGGGAATGACCCGTCGTTGAAATTGCCGGTCATGGTTGCTATCAGGGCATTGTCAGCGGGATTGAGGTTGTAGATGACTGTCTTGGTCAGCTGATTTGTATTGTCGAGGTGGTTAAAGAACTGTGACATCTTTCTCGCGTGCGGGAAATCGCCAATGGAGTCAAAGCCTGTGTCGGGTCCCAGCTCCCGCATCATACGGGTGCTGTTGTTTCGCAGTGCGCCTACGTGAAATTGTTGCGCCCAGCCTTTGGCGTGATACATCCTGCCCAGCGCAATCAGTACCGCTGCCTTGAAGGTATGCTGTTCCTGAAGCGACACATCCTTTCCGCCACGCAGACTGGAAAAGATGCCATCCGCCTTATCCTCCGCATCATTTTCGAAATAGATATGCTCCAGTCCGTGATCGGATGCGCGGCACCCCAGGCTGTCGAAGAAATCCACTCGCGCCTGAAGGGCGCCGAGGAGGTCTGCATACGTTCTGATCGATTTGCCGGACGCTCCTTCGAGTTTTTCAATATACTGACTCCACGATTGTACGTTCTCGATGGCATACACCTTGTCGGGCCGGAAGGTGGGAAACATTTTCAATGTGCCATCCTCTCCGGCAAATGCTTTGTGATACTGAAGTGTATCGATCGGGTCGTCGGTGGTACACACTACTTCCACACTCATTTTCTTCAACAGGTTCCGCACGCTGAATTCTTTCTCCGACAGCATGGCCGTACACGTGTCGTAGATGTCGCGGGCGCTGGTTCCATCGAGCAGGTGGTCGATGCCAAAGTAATTTTTCAGCTCGAGGTGTGTCCAATGGTAGAGCGGGTTGCGCATCGTATAGGGTACGGTCTCCGCCCACTTCACGAACTTCGACAGCGGATCTTCCTTGCCTGTACAATACTTCTCAGCCACGCCGTTGGTGCGCATAGCCCTCCACTTGTAGTGATCTCCTTCGAGCCAGATCTCGGTCAGGTTGCTGAATTGCCTGTCTTCAGCGATATCCTGCGGCGACAAGTGATTGTGGTAGTCGATGATGGGCATCCCTGCGGCGTGCTGTTCGTACAGATACCGGGAAAACTCATTTTCAAGCAGGAAATCGTCTCCGCAGAATGCCTTTGAAGTCTTGGTCATATTACTTTGCTTTTAAATCGATTGTACTTTGAATACCCATTTCCAGTCCACGCAGCTCGGCAAGCCCTCTTAGTCGGCCGATAGCGGAATATCCGGGGTTAGTCTTCTTGCGCAAGTCGTCCAGCATCTGATGGCCGTGGTCGGGTCTGAAAGGGATGGACGTTTCGCGGCTTTGCTGAAGCTTGACCAACTCGCGCATCACCGCCACCATGTCCACATCGCCGTCGAGGTGATTGGCTTCAAAGAAGCTGCCGTCTTCTTCGCGAAGGGTACTGCGCAGGTGGATGAAGTTGATTCGGTCGCCGAGTCGTCTGACCATTCCGGGAAGGTCGTTGTCGGACCGCACGCCAAACGAACCCGTACAGAAGCACAGGCCGTTGCTCCTGCCCTGGTAGGCCTCGAAGAGCTGTACGGCATCGGCCTCTGTGCTCAACACACGCGGAAGTCCGAAGATCGGAAACGGCGGGTCATCGGGATGGATCGTAAGCTTCACACCGGCCTCATCCGCCACCGGCCCGATGGCCGAAACGAAAGAGTATAGGTTGGCCCGCAGTTTTCCGTCGTCGATGGCCTTGTATTCATCAAGGGCTTGCTGAAACTGCTCGACGGTATATCCTTCTTCCGCACCAGGCAGCCCGGCGAGGATATTCGCTTTAAGGGAATTAATAATGCTTTCGTCCGCCTTATTCATCCATGCCTCAGCATTGGCGATACGCTCGCGCGAATGCTCTTTCTCCGCGCCGGGTCTCTTCAGTACAAACAGGTCGAAAGCCACAAAGGCAGTCACGTCAAAACGAAGTGCTTTCGATCCATCCTCCACGACAAAACCGAGATCGGTTCGCGTCCAGTCGAGTATGGGCATGAAGTTATAGCATACGGTGGTAATACCAGATGACGCCAGGTTGCGGATACTTTGCTGATAGTTGGCGACGAATTTCTCGAAGCCGGGCCTTTGCTTCTTGATATCTTCGTGAACAGGAACGCTCTCGACCACCGACCACCGCAAGCCGGAAGCTTCGATAAGCGCCTTTCGCTGATTGATCTCTTCCACCGGCCACACTTCGCCATTCGGGATATGGTGAAGCGCCGTGACCACACCCGTCGCCCCCGCCTGCCTGACATCCGAAAGGCTCACCGGGTCTGACGGCCCATACCACCGCCATGTCTGTTCAAGTTTCCTGTGTTCCACTATTTCCATTTTGATCCTGGATCGTCACACTCCACAAAAAACATTAAACCCGCCATCAACCGGCACATCAACACCTGTGACAAACTTCGATGCGTCGGAGCATAACCAGATAAGGGTGCCTACCAATTCTTCGGGAACGCCAAACCTTGCGAAGGGTGTACTGTCTATCGCTGCCTGTCCGCGTGCTGTATAGCTTCCATCTTCATTGGTCAAGAGCGTTCTGTTTTGCTCGGTAATAAAGAACCCGGGGGCAATCGCGTTTACGCGGATACCCGGCCCGAATTTCCTAGCCATCTCAATCGCGAGCCAGCCTGTAAGGTTGTCTACCGCAGCCTTTGCCGCCGAATAACCTACCACCCGCGTGATCGGCCGGAACGAAGACATGGAAGCGATGTTGATAACCACGCCCTCTTTCTTTTCCGCCATTACGTCGCAGAATATCTTGGTAGGAAGCACAGTCCCCAGTAAGTTGAGGTCAACTACTTTCCGGAACTGGTCAACCTGGAGGTCGAAGAAATTCTGATCCGGCATAATCACCGCGCCGGGCATGTTACCTCCCGCCGCGTTGATCAGGATGTCGATGGTGTTATGTGTTTTCAGTATTGTCGACTTTGCTTCCTCAAGCTGCGCAACATCGAGCACGTCTGCCTGCACAAACATCGCCTTGTGTCCGGCGTCCGCTATTTTCTTCAACACCGCATCGCCATTTTCTTTCTTGCGTCCGAGAACGACCACGCGAGCGCCGGCCTGCGCCAGGCCGATTGCCATGGCTCCTCCGAGCACTCCTGTACCGCCGGTGATCACGGCTACTTTTCCTGTAAGGTCAAATAATTTTGATGAATCCACTTTGGTCTGGTCTGGTTATTAGTTGGCTATTTTAATTTCTTGATCTTGATGCTGCGGAAGGAAACAAGATCACCGTGATCCTGCAGGAGGATCCTGCCCTCTTCGGCCATTCCGAAGTTTTCCCACTTCGCGTATTTGCTCCGCGCTACCAGCGCATTGTAGATGGGTGTGCCGCGTTGATATTCCACAACCTTGTTGCCGTTAAGCCAGTGTTCAATCCGGTTGTCGGGATACACAACTACCCGCCCCGAGTTCCACATGCCGATCGATTTCGCATCGCGTGTGACCTTGATGGAAGGAATGAGGTCGTACAAGGACGCCAGGGTACGGTTTCCAACCACACCCTGTTTGGCGTCGGGATGCTTTGCGTCATCGAGTATCTGGAATTCCAACCCGATTGTTGATCCTTTGTTGCCTTCGCTTTCGGTTACAAAATATTTCACGCCGCTGTTTGCTCCTTCTGTCAGCCTGAACTCAAACTGAAGGTCGAACGCTCCGAATTTCTCTTCCGACACAATATCGCCACCGTTGCGCGACTCGCCTCCGTCTGACGCCAGCACACTCAGTACGCCGTCTTTGATCTCCCAGCCTTTAGCGGGGAATGTAGTGCTATACGCACCGCGCCATCCGTTGCTTGTCTTTCCATCCCACAGCAGTCTCACGCCGTTATGTTTCTCTTGTTCCGACAGGGTATTGGGTACGAGATTGAATACGAAAATCGAGTCGGGCGGCGAGGGTTTCAGGTTCTGCGTCTGTATCCTGATGTTGCGCCACCGCACTTTCTGACCTTCATTTTCTTTGTTCTTGATTGAGTGTACCTGAAGTGCGATAAATCCACTTGGCGTCATATCATCCACCAGGTGGGAGGTAGGGATACCGTTAACCCATATCCGGATCACATTGCCTATACATTCCAGTCGCGCGCGATTCCATTCACCCGCCTTATACGCTTTCTGGCCCGGAGTGTTGTAGCTTAAGGGATACAGCCACCCGCGGCGGCCCTCGTCGTAGATCCCTCCCGTCCACGCACGCGCTGACGGATCGATCTCAAATTGATACCCATGCACTCTGCCGTCGCGGTAGTCGGGCTTGCTCTGACTTCTGAACTGGATCCCGGAATTCATGGCGGCGTCAAGGCGGAATTCGAGCTCGAGAATGAAATCTCCATAGGGCTGGTCGGTCGTCAGAAAGGAATTCGGTTCACCGAAAACCGTAGTACCTACAATTTCCTTGTTGATCACCTCGTACCTGGCTTTGCCGTTGAGCTGTTTCCACCCGTTAAGGTTCTTTCCATTGAAGAGATCTACCCACTTCTCCTGGGCAACGGCGGTGGTCGCAAAAGCCACCAAAATGGATAATACAATCAGTTTCTTCGTATTCATTTTCAAAAGTTATAAAATAATAGAGATACCGGCTCGGATGTTAGTATCCGGCGGAATGCTCATGGCTTAAAGGGCTTCAATATAGAAAGAAAAGGCAAAAAACGAGGCCTTCTACTGATCAGTGTACTTCATCTTATTTTAACGGCACACCGTGTGCGGTTGCTCTCCTGACACGCCTCGATCATCCGGATCACGGCGCTTGCCTGTTCGGCCCTCACCTCCAGTGGTGCGCCTTCTCTTATTGCGCTGTAGATGTTGTCGTAGTAGCGAAGGTAGTTGCCTGGAACGGATTCATAGGTTTTCACCACATCTTCCCCGTCAATTGTCGCGTTGAGCTTGCCCCAGTATTCTTCCTGCTCGACACCCCAATCAGTGGTGCCGGGAATCACTTTATCTTTTAGTGCCTGCTCCTGGGGATCGAGGCCCCACTTGAGGAACGATCCGTTTGTTCCGTGGAGAATAAACCTGGGACCTTGTTCACGAACGAGGTAACTTGATTTCAGAATACAGAGAAATCCACCGTAATCGAGGCGTATGTCGAAGAAATCATCGACCTGGCCGTCGGGGCGCTGAATCCCCATGCGTGCGTCAAGCCAGCGCGGCATTCCAAACAGATCTACGGCCTGGTCGATCAGATGCGAACCCAGGTTGTAGAGAATCCCTGTACCGGGCTCGGCCACCTCTTTCCACGTGTTGGCCTCGACATAATTTCTATATCGGTCGTAATGGATCTCACACTCTACGAGCTTGCCGAGCCATCCTTCGCCGAGCACTTTTCGCACGGTAAGAAAGTCGGCATCCCACCGTCGGTTTTGAAACACGCTTAGCAGTCGCTCGTTCTTTTTCGCCAGCGCAATTAGATCGTTCGCTTCCTTCTCGGTTACCGTGAACGGCTTCTCGACGATCACGTGCTTGCCGGCATTCAGCGCTTCCGTAGCATAGGCGTAGTGCGAATTGTTAGGCGTATTGACAATGACGAGCTCTACCGCCGGGTCCGCGAGGATTTCGGCATACTGGCTCACTCTTTTAAAGTCGTGTTTCGCAGGCTTTTGTATGTTGCGCTGCCATACGCTGACGATCTCGAAGCCAGGGTGCGCCTGTAACAACGGACCGTGAAATACCTCACCCGACATGCCGTAAGACAGCAGGGCAGTCTTGACTGTATTCACATTAGAAAAATTTAAGCACCGCCGCGTTATTCATCGGCGTTCAGCGATTTCAATTTAGCTCCCACTCTTCGCTCGTTCGCATCGTCGCCGAGGTAGTAATAGATCGTTCTCAGCCTGTCAAGCACGTCGAGATCATTTGGTCTCAGCTTTTCGGCCTTCTCCCAATGCGGAAGTGCTTCTTTGTATTTTGCGACAAGTATCTTATCCAGGTCCTGTTGCTTCTTTTTGTCAGCGGCGGAGATCCCGAGGTTCTTCATCTGATCCGCCACTTTTCCCGCATCGATCAGATAGACCTGAGCCAGGTAGTACTGGGCATCGAAGTATGACGGGTCGAGCTTGAGCGCTATTTCGAAATTCTTCTTGGCATCATCCCAATCCTCCAGCTTGCTATTGACATATCCCAGGTAAAAGTGAAAGGTCTTGTTATCCGGCTCGCGTACTACGGCTTCCTCCAGCCCGGTTTTCGCTTCCTCGATCTTTTCCAGTTCAATCAGCAAACCGATCTCCACCTTTGGAAACTCGGAGTTGTCCGGGAACCTGGCTTTTGCCCGGCGTACCACTTCCAGTGCTTTCTCCTTGTCTTCTTTAGCACCGCTATAGGTGTTGATGATCACGGAGAAGGCGTCAGATGATGTTCCGCCTTTTGCAATATAGGTTTCCAGGTTCTCGATCGCCTTGTCGTATTCGTCCATTGAACTCGCCACGATTCCGGCGTAGAAATAAGCGATCGTATCGTCCGGGAGTACTTTCTGTGTTTTCTCGAAGTTCGCGAGCGCTTCGTCCAGGCTGTCTTCCTGATACTGGGCTGCTCCCTTGTTCAGGTAGAAGTTGGCGAGCTGCGCCAACTGCTGTGTTTTGGTCACAGGAATAATCGTGGCGGGGTCTGATGTAAAGTACTCAGATCCGGGTTTGGCCAGTTCATCTGCTTTCGCGAACGACTCCATGGCCGTTTTGAACGGATCAGTGGCAAGTGCCTGAAACTCTTGGTTGGAAGTTGTGTCGATCGACGCGTAGACCAGGCCGCGGTAATACCATGTCTTACCGTCGCTCATTGTCTTTTCGTAGGTTGTAGCGTCGTCGATCATATCTTTTGCTTCCGCCAGCTGCCCGTCCTGCAAAAACTTCAGGACCCTATTCAAGTTAGGCTTCGCTTTCTTTTTCTGCGCAAACGCAGCCACAGAAAGGAGCATCAACATCAGAACCAGTATTCTCTTCATTTTTCGATTGAGTTTTATAGTTACTTAAGTGAGTTAGTCTTCGCCTTTTTGTTCTTCTTCTATCTTCTGGATCTTCGCCACCGACGAGATGCGATCATCGTCAGTCAGCTTGATAAGCCGGACACCCTGTGTAGCGCGGCCCATTACGCGCAACTCGCTTACCGGAATACGGATGGTAATACCCGACCGGTTGATGATCATCAGTTCATCCTCGTCTCCCACTTCTTTAATTGCAACAAGTCTGCCAGTTTTTTCGGTGATATTGATGGTTTTGACGCCTTTTCCGCCTCTGTTTGTGATGCGATAATCGGCGATCTCAGACCGTTTTCCATATCCGTTTTCCGATACTACCAATAAGTTAGCATCTTCCCGTGATATACAAACCATGCCGATTACTTTGTCGCTATCCGAGTCGAGTGTCACACCACGTACCCCTGCCGCTGTGCGTCCCATTGGCCGCACCTGCGACTCGCTGAAATGTACAGCCTTGCCTTCGCTTTTGGCGATGACGATGTGGTTGCTGCCATTGGTCATAGAGGCGTTTATCAAGCGGTCGCCTTCGTGAATGGTGATAGCATTGATACCTCCGGCCCGCGGGCGGGAGTAAGCTTCAAGCGACGTTTTCTTGATGGTACCCTTCTCCGTGCAAAGGATCACAAAGTTGTTGTTGATATACTCGTCGTCCTGGAGATTTTTGACGGTGATAACGGTGCGGATATTATCGCCTGGCTCGATGTTGATCAGGTTCTGAATCGCGCGGCCTTTTGAGACCTTGTTCCCTTCAGGGATCTCGTATGCCTTCTTCCAATACACTTTACCCTGATCGGTAAATATCAGCAGGTAGTTGTGTGCCTGAGTAATGAAGAGGTGTTCAGTAAAGTCATCTTCCTTGGTGGATACTCCCCGTGATCCGACGCCTCCCCTGCCCTGCGTCCTGTATTCTGAAAGGGACGTGCGTTTAATATAACCCTGGTTGGAAACGGTGATCACCATATCCTCGTTGGGAATCATATCTTCCATCGTGAAGTCGTCGTCACTCGGAATAACTTCCGTACGCCGGTCATCTCCATAGCGGTCGCGCAACTCGGCAAGTTCGTCCTTGATGATCTGCATTCTTATCGGCTCACTACCGAGGATTTCGTTAAGGCGATCGATCAGGGCTTTGACTTCCTGGTATTCCTGCTGGATCTTGTCTCTTTCGAGGCCGGTTAACCGCTGCAACCTCATATCGAGGATGGCTTTTGCCTGAATTTCGGTCAGACCGAACCGGGTTATCAACCCTTCGCGGGCAGCGTCAGGGTCGGTTGACGAACGGATCAATGCGATTACTTCGTCGAGATTGTCGAGCGCGATGAGGTAGCCTTCGAGAATGTGTGCGCGCTTTTCAGCTTCCGCCAGTTCGTATTTCGTTCGCCTGATCACCACTTCGTGACGGTGCTCTACGAAGTAGACGATAAGGTCTTTCAGGTTCAGTGTTTGCGGACGCCCTTTGACAAGCGCGACGTTATTGACACCGAATGACGACTGAAGCTGTGTGTATTTGTAAAGATTGTTCAGTACGATATTGGGGATCGCGTCCCGCTTGAGGTCGTACACTACCCTGTAGCCATCGCGATCGGACTCGTCGCGTATATCCGAGATACCTTCGATCTTTTTGTCGTTGATCAGCATGGCGGTTTTCTCGATCATTGTCGCCTTGTTCACCATGTAGGGGATCTCAGTAACAATTATCTGGTCCTTGCCATTGGGATTGGTGACGATCTCCGCCCGGCCGCGCATAACAATGCGGCCACGTCCGGTCAGGAAGCCTTCCTGTACTCCGGAAATACCGTAGATGATGCCGCCCGTCGGAAAGTCCGGGGCGACGATGAATTTCATAAGGTCGGGTATCGAGATCTCATTGTCGTCAATGTAGGCGACAATACCATCTATGACCTCCCGCAGGTTATGCGGCGCCATATTGGTAGCCATACCCACCGCGATACCGGACGAGCCGTTGACCAAAAGGTTGGGGAGCTTTCCGGGCAGAACGGTCGGTTCGGTAAGTGAATCGTCAAAGTTCGGTTGGAAATCGACGGTATCCTTATTGATATCCGACAGCATCTCTTCGGCGATGCGGCGAAGTCTTGCTTCCGTGTAACGCATTGCCGCCGGGAAATCACCGTCTATAGACCCGAAGTTTCCCTGGCCGTCCACGAGGGTATAGCGCAGGGACCAATCCTGGGCCATGCGAACCATCGTGTCATAAACGGAGGTATCGCCGTGCGGGTGGTATTTACCCAGCACTTCCCCTACGATCCTCGCAGACTTCTTATAGGGTTTATTGTAGTTTACCCCCAGTTCCTGCATGCCGTACAACACGCGGCGGTGCACGGGCTTAAGCCCGTCTCTTACATCGGGCAATGCCCTGGAAACAATAACCGACATCGAATAATCGATGTAGGCACCCCTCATTTCATCTTCAATGTTTATCGGAATTATGCTTTGCCGCGCAGGGGGCAAACCACCGGTCTCTTCTGCCATTTAACTTGCTTTTTTATGCCGACATACGTCGTTTTTTCGACCGTGCAAGATAGCAAAAAAGTTGGTCAATAAGGATTGAGTCTTCTCTTGTTTTTACCCTTGTACCGAATGAGTTCCGGGTAGTTTTCACCGTAGTGTGGGTTCTGCTTTTTCCACATAGGATGACGCCGGCTCCGGTACTCGCGATTGCCATGCGCATGGTCAATCTGGGCATGACAGGTCTTAAGGAAACACCGTCGCAGCTCGGGTATCCGGTAGGTAATGCCCACGTTCAGGAAAAAACCGTCAAGCCGGTGCTGGAGTGTCTGACTGGTTTCGGGAATGGTCAGCTTGTATGACTTTATCTCGTAGGAAGGTCTTACGAAAACACGAAAGTATTCGGAAAACTCCCGCTCGGCACGGGCGCCGAGATTGAAATACACGCCCTTCCTCATCTTGTCCTTCGCAAAGTCTTTTCCCAGGCTGTAGCCACCGATGTTGGCATCTACCACAAGCGCATACTCATAGTATCGATACACCATCGCCCCGAGCATGGCAAAGTAGTGCTTGGCGAACATGTTGCCGCGCTCCAGTTCATATCCGGAGATATTGTCTCCGTACCGGATAGGTACAAATTCGCCGATACGCGTGTAGTCCATCGAAAAGCCTCCACCCAGCCGGTACCGGTCGAACTCTACGTGCACCGATGCCTTGAGCGGAATACTGAAGGTCTTGCTCCTGAATCCGATGTCGGCGGTATCCGAGTTCACCATAAACGGGTTCGGTGTGAGCGAGCCGTTTGAGGAAACCACGTCATTGGTCCATTGGGCGTAACGGACAGCCGTATTGCTGCTGTTGAATATCCGGGGTAAAGAGTCCGGCTGTTGCACAATCCCGAAACCGTCGAGGCTATGGCGGAAGGGGGTAGTCGCATATCCGGTACTGAAACTGAAGTACAGCTTGCTGAGCAATTCCCTGAAGCTGCTTTTCTGCCGTTTAATATAGAAGTGCTCCAGCGGTATAGTAGCATCCCCCTCCCGCTCATACTGGGCGTATAGGGGAGCCAGGCCCGCGAAATAGGCTATGGTCACACAAATTATTGCAGGGAAGCGCTTCAGAGCATTGGGTTTTGGCTTTGGCAACTATACACGCAGGTCTAAAATTACGGGATTAAAGGGAAAAAATGAAATTATGCGATTCATCCTCACATCCCCTTTTCCAACGAAGAGAATGTGTGAAATAGTGTCTGCCCTTTCCCGGCGTGATAGGTGAACTCATAGTGGGCGACGTCGCGACCGTTTTCCATGGAAAAGTTGAGGTCATTCGCCCCCGCCTGTAGCGGTACGCGGGCGTAGTAAACACTATGCGGCAACGTCTGCCAGTTGCGGGTGTCGGCTTTCTCCGTCAATGCGTTAACCACCCCGATAAGGGCGGCGAGGCTTTCATCCTCTTTCTTGATACTAAGTTCCGTCGCTTTCTTGAGCGCGGCGCGCAACAGGCCTTTGCTGAACTCCAGTACCATACGCTGCTTCAGCGAATGAAAGGCAATGCGACTGATATCTTCCGTCAATTCCATCGGTACCGACACATCGCCCGACTCGAGCCAGGCCCGCCGGTAGTATTCGGGGCGCTCTTCGTAACGGGGAAAGGCTACCCGGAATATGCTGAGTTGACTAAGATCAGATTTCTCCTTTTGCTCTTCCACCTCAAAAGGGAACGAGATACCCAACTCACTATTGGAAAACACCACCGTGTTGGCCGTGCGCTGGTCGATGATAAAGTTTATGCTCCACTCGCTCTTGACCGGCGCAAGCCCGTTATGCCAGAAGAACACCAGTTCGGCTTCAGGTTTTTGGGGGATGTATCCCGACATACCAAACCGGTCGCGGTAATGCTGAAACTCTTCCGTAAATCCAGTCCACCAGGCGGTATTAAGAAGATCGTGCTTCAACTGCTGCGGCGCACCGACCGAGAAGAGTTTGGCGTAGTCGTCTTCATATATTTCGAGGGCATTCCGGTAAGCGATAAAAGCATTGTTGTAGTCGCCGGTAGACTGGTAGATAATGCCCATCAGGTTATGGATAAAGGCATCGCGCTGGTACTTTTGTTCGGAAGTGTACTTATCGCTCAACTGGTTGAGCCTGATGTTAAGTCGCCTGCATTCAACGAGTGCTTTTTCAGGATCGCCGAGTTTCAGGTAATTGATGGCTTTGAAATAAAGCAGCATCAAGTGCTCGTGGTCTTCGCCGCGATAAACGGCCATGTTGGGATTGGTGAAATATCCCGCCGCCTCATGGAAGTAGTTGATGCGTTGGTCTTCGCCAAAAAGATAGGCTTTTTCAAAAAAATCGTTGCTTTCCCTGTATTTCCCCATGATAGACAACAACAAGCCGTTGTTGACAAAATACAGGAACCGGGTCTTGCTGCTTGCCAGTGACTCGCTTTTCTTCAGTACCTCCAATGCCGCGGCGAGGTCTCCTTTCTCGAACTCGGAATTAAAGGCGTAATGCTTCTGGTAGTACGTGGCGCACGACGTAACGATCAGGCAAAAGAAGAGCAAGGAAATTCGTCTCGCATTCGTCATCCGAAATTCAGTTCTTCACATACTTCTTGATCTCGTTCTGCCCATACCAGACCCTTCTGTTTGATTCAATATCGGTAAGGAATAGCGTAGTAACATAGTTCACTACTCTTTGTTTGTTATAGGCGTCCACATCGGACGTGATCTCGCCAAACAGCATAAGGTCGGCTCCGAGCTCCTTCCCCATTCTCTTGATGGTAGCGGGGTCCGCAAACTCCTGTTGCTCCAGGCGTTCAACGCGCAGCTGATCCCTGAAGTCACTCGATTCAACCAGGTCGGCCACGCCGGAATTGTGTATCACGACTTCAAATTTCTTGATGAAATTATCGGCATCTATGTGCTCAGAGGTCTTATTGCGAATGGTACCCACGACAATCACCGGTCTGGAACCTTTGATCTTCGCATATTCTTTGTAACGGTCCGACTCGAAGAGGTCGTAAATCATCTGGTCGGCAACCTTTCGCGAGTCGGTGTCGTTCCACCGTCCGCTGAGATCGATTTCTGTTGCCGGGTCAATGCGTGAAACCTTTCGCGTCTGGCAACTGGTTACCACGACAATCAGAAGGATTAAGCTTAGTCTGTTCATATCAGATTTTTTTTATGTTGGAGCGCAAAAAACCTGCCGGTTTTGTCAGCTACCGGGCTCTACCCCGCCCTTCAGCGTGCGAATTACTGCCCGCGGATCCGCGGCGGTGAAAACAAAGTTGCCCGCGACCAGCACGTCCGCGCCCGCGTCTAATAAGGGTCGCGCGTTCAATTGGTTCACGCCACCGTCGATTTCAATAAGCGCCTGCGACCCCGCGTCGTCAATCATCTTTCTGAGCGCACGGACTTTCGAAAAGGTGTGCTCAATAAATTTCTGCGCACCGAAGCCGGGGTTGACAGACATGACACAAACCAGGTCAATGTTCCCGATGATATTCTCCAGCGTATTGATCGGCGTATGCGGATTGATAGCGACCCCTGCCTTACAGCCCGCATCGCGGATCTGCTGGATATTCCTGTGAAGGTGAGGGCAGGCCTCAACGTGCACGGAGATATTAGCCGCGCCGGCTTTGGCAAAGGCATCGACATAACGCTCGGGCTGTACGATCATCAGGTGAACGTCCATCGGCTTTGCGGCGTATTTTCTGATCGCTTCCACCACGGGAAATCCCATGGATAGATTGGGCACGAAAACTCCGTCCATAATATCGATATGAATCCAGTCGGCATCACTTTCGTTGATCATCCCGACCTCACGGCCCAGGTCTGCAAAGTCTGCGGCGAGAATAGAAGGGGCGATAATAGGCGTTCTTGACATGCGTGGGTATTAGCGAGCAAAAATAACGAAGTATGCGGTCATCACAACTTAACGATCTTAAAGGTGTCTTTTCTTTTGTCCGAGAGCACGCGAACGTAATAGATACCCGCGGGCAGGCCGGCCAGGGGTATACTGTAGGTCCGGTTCAGCCAGTTGAACTTTACGCGCTGGCTGCCGAGTATCCGACCCTGAGAGGACACGAGCTCGATCTGACAGGACGCGAATATTTCCGGATCTTTCGGGCTAAGCGTTAGCGTATCGCTATCGTCGACGGGGTTGGGGTATATCTCAAAGGGCTGTTCCTGTCCGTCGTCGTTGCGGTAATTTACAATAGCGCGGTAGTTGGGAATACCGTAGCCGAGCAGGTTGTCCGGATTGGCGGCCTGGGAAGCGGTTTGTCGCAACAGCGAAATCAATTCCCGGCTGGTGAGCCCGGGGTGCCGCTGGAGAACTCCGGCTGCCAGGCTAGTTACCAACGGAGCCGCCAGCGATGTTCCTGACGCGGTTGAGATCTGTCCATTCGCTTTGACCACCCTCACCCCCGATCCAAGAGCCACGAGATCAGGCTTGGTTCTGCCGTCCGCAGCCGGCCCGATAGAGCTTGACGGTACCTTCTGTCCTGTCGTGTTAACGCTTCCAATCGCCAATACATCTTCAGCGTCTGCCGGGGCGGTGATTATTCGCCATGACGGGAGGCTGCCCTCGTTGCCGGCGCTGGTCACCACCACGATTCCCCGCGCTGCGGCGAAAGTGGCGGCGCGTGAAATCACCGTGGTTTTCCCGTCCATCTGTTCGGGGCTGTAATTCATCGCAGCATCATCGAAGTCGTAATAGCCAAGCGATGAGTGAATGATGTCAGCGCCAGCACTGTCGGCGCGCTCGGCCGCGAAAAGCCAATTGTATTCTTCTATCCGATACTCACCCGGCACCTCTTCTGTTACATAAAGCTGAATGCCCGCGCCGCTGGCGCCTCCGGTATAGGCGTCGGCAATTTCCGCGGCGATAACAGAAAGTACCTCGGTGCCGTGATCATCGTCGCGGAAAACATCATGGCTGTTCCTGACAAAGTTGTAGGATGCTTCCTCGTCTAATTTTCCTCCCGCAAACAGATGCTGAAATGCCGGCAACTCGTCAACGCCAGGAAATCCGCTGTCGAGAATTGCTATCACAACACCATCGCCGTCGTACCCATCGAGATGCATGCGGTCTAGTCCGATCATCTTCATCTGCACTTCGTTTTCAACGCTTAGGTGGTGGTTGGTCTTCTTCAACGGTCCCCGCTTCCTTCCGCCGGACGGCTCCTGCGCCGGTGGCGCTACAAATTCCACGCGGTCGACGTACGGCAATGCCGCAACGGCGGAGAGCGCCGATGAGTTTCCGCTCACCAGTACCCCGTTCATCCAGCGTGTTGTGTGGACTGGCGTCGCCCCGGCATCTCTGATCCCCGAGACGTACAACGGCACGACAGGGAGGTCTTCGGCGGTTATCAATATGTCCTGATCAAGACGGCGCTCAATAGCCCGCCCGGAAAGAAACTCTATCGGGTTTTCTATCGTCTGGGAGACCCCCGCCTTGTCGGTAAAAAACACCATGTACCGGTTTTCCTGCGCCCAACCACTCAGGGCCAGTACCAGGAAGAGTCCTGAAAGACGAAGGGCTTTATTGTCTGCCATAGTCAACAATTGCAATTCTCATTTCTATTCCTTCGTCAACCTTCTGCAACCCGAGGCATTCGTCGCTTGTGCAGTACGCAAGCTGAATAACCTCTTTGTAGATCAGCCCGACCCCGGCGGCGTACACTTCCGCGCGTTCGTCGCGAAAAACGATAGCATCTTCCAGTCGCTCCTGTTCCACGGTGACAGTCTTCGCAAACACAGTGCCATTAACATCAAAAGAATGGCCTAAGTCGCGAACCACATATTCATCGACGCCGATGGAATTATATGTATTTCCATTCCACTCAAGCCCTTCCGTCAGGGGCGAGCGCAGCTTCACAAAATCGGTGTTCCCCTCCGAAACAACCACATCATTATGTTCCCTCCGCACCGACCAGGTGTCTACCAACTCCCAGGAGTCGGCAGGCGTCGCTCGTTTACTCCGCTGCATAACGTAGGTATCGTGGCCTTCAACCGATGAAAAGGAATCAATAATCAGCGTTTGAAGCTGATAGTGCTCCTCAACCGCGTCAGACACAACCTGGTAGTGTTTTTCCTTCACATCGTAGACCTGATACACACCTATACCGAGGGGATAATACGCCGTAGCCATATCCGGCTCGCGGCGCTCCTCCCCTTCACAAGCTCCGAACAAGACCAAAAGCATCAAAAAGTTAGTGAAATATTTCAATGATTAAGGTGTTTTCAGTATCTCCGCACTTGAATTCAAATGTAACATTGACAAAGTTATTTCTTTCCCGGCGATATGGCCTTAAAATCTACAGTAAAAGTAAGTCACCTGTCTAATCTCAGTGATGCCAGATTCTGTTCGGGTATGGGTGTCGAACTGCTCGGCTTTGGCGCAATTGCCGATGGACCTCACTACATGCCACCGGCGGCGTTCCAGGAAATTCGCGGATGGCTGGCCGGCCCCAGCATTGTCGCCGAACTCTATGGCATTTCTTCCCTTGCGCAGATACCTGATATTCTTCAGACCTATGCACCTGATTACCTGGAATTGAGCTGGCAGGAATATGAAAAATTTGGCAAGGATCTGTCCTTACCCTGTATCGTCGATATTTCCGGGGCTGCGACAACAGCATCCTTCTCCAAAGATGAAAATATCGCCTACGTCATCGCGGGTGAATCCACGACGTGTGGGGATATCGTGGAATTTCCCTTCCCCGTGCTTGTCAGAACACAGTCAATGCAGCAGCTTGAATACAAGATGAAGGCCAGCTGTTTCGCCGGCTATGTTTTCTACGGCCCGCACCAGGAACGCGCGGGTGTTACCAGTTACGACGAGCTGGGAGTATTGCTGGAACTCCTGGAGGAGGATTAACCGCGTTTCACATCCGTAAAGTTATTCGCCGCTAAGTATCTGTTTCTTTCGCTCACAACGCCTGATAGCTTCGTAGGCGGCCTCGATGCCTTTCATATCAAATGAATTCTTGATGTGAAGTCTGAAGTGATGAATGGCGTCATCGATCTCTCCCTGCATTTCGCGCATGAGCGCGTACTCGTTATAGATGGTTGCGTAGTTGATGCCGGGCACATTGATGCACTCCTTCAACAGCTGCTCCAGCTCATCGAATTTCCGGAGCGACGACAACAGGTAAGCGTAGTTGTAATAAGCGGCAGTGTAGTCGGGGCTGAACTTCAGCGCCAGTCTGTAATGCTCCTCTGCCCGATGTAAGTTTTTGAACTTTGCTTCAAATAACCAGCCCATGTGGTTGTGGGCTTTACCGAAATCAGGAGCATCAAGCAATATGTTCTCCAGTAATTTAGCTGCTTCACTCAACCGATTCTCTCCAATCAATGCATCCGCTTTCAGAAATTTCTCCTCCAGATCGAAATTTACTTCATCCATAACAGGTGGGGTTTAATTGTTATCAGACAAATCTAAATCGCAAATATTTAATTTTCTCACCTTTTGCGGCAAACTCTTGCTCGTATCTTGTTTTTATATCAAAACATTCATTTCGAAGTTCCGATGAGTAGACATCGGCCGTGCTGGCAAGGTCGTTAATGTCGGTTCGGTACTGCAGCTCTTCCAATGTGTATTCAAACAATTGTGTATTGTCAGTCTTGAGGCGAAGGTAACCGTCTTTCCTCAAAATTTTCTTATACATCTCCATAAACCGGGGACTCGTCAAGCGTCTTTTGACGTCGCGCTTTCGCGGACGCGGGTCGGGAAACGTCAACCAGACCTCATCCACTTCTCCCGGGTCAAAGAAATTTTCTATCAAAAGGATTTGTGTTCGCAGAAAGCACGCGTTGTTGAGACCTTCCTGCAAGGCGGTGGTACTGCCCTTCCATATACGCTCGCCTTTGATATCCACACCGATGAAATTCCTTTCGGGAAAGAGGCGCGCCAACCCCACGGTGTATTCGCCGCGGCCGCACGCGAGTTCCACCGTGATAGGATTGTTGTTGTGGAAATATTCAGTAGACCATTTACCTTTGATCTGCTCGTAGATTGGCTTGGATCGTTCGATGACGTTCGGATTCTCTTCGATGATTTTGAATCGCTCTTGCTTTCGTTTCACAACGCTGTTTATAGATGGTCAAGTTCGGCCACAACATAGGTGCTGCCGCCGATAAAAATAAAATCATTTGGAGTTGCCTGCGACAGCGCGAGGTTTAGGGCGTCATTGACGTTATGGACAACGGTGCCCCGGAGTCCCAACGCGGCAGCTTCGCTTTGCAGTGTCCCGGCTTCCATCGCACGTGGAATAGCTGCCTGACAGAAGTAATAGGTGGCCTCGGTCGGCATGAGCAACAAAACCGACTTCACATCCTTGTCTTTCACCATTCCGAGAATGATAAACAGCCTGTCAAACCGCTCGCGCGCGATCTGCGCGAGCACTTCGCGAATACCCCCTTCGTTATGCGCCGTGTCGCATACCACGGTGGGACAATTCTGAATTATCTGCCATCTCCCCTTGAGCCCGGTGCGGACCACCACTTCTCCGAGACCCCGCCCGATATCGGAGTCGGTGATCGGGAAATGACGCCGAAGCAGATCAACCGCTTTGATCACGCCGGGTATGTTCCTGCGCTGATAGAGACCCTTCAGCGGGAAGTCGGCCACGCGAAACTTTCCCGGGACTGATATACCGGCACCGTCTTCTTCAACAGTATATTCATCGGATGCGAAAATTATCTCCGCATCAAGCTGGTGTGCCTTCGCGGTGAAAACATGGGCTACCTCGTTCTGGCGTTCGCTGATAACCACGGGGATACCCTGCTTGATGATGCCCGCTTTCTCTGCGGCAATCGCTTGCAGCGTACCGCCGAGCAGGTCCTTGTGGTCCCAGCTTATGTTTGTGATGACCGACACAAGCGGTGTGATTACATTGGTGGAATCCAGCCGGCCGCCCAGCCCTGTTTCTATTACAGCGATATCTACGCCTTCCTGCGCAAAATAATCGAATGCCATTGCTACAGTGATCTCAAAGAAGGAAGGGTGGAGCTCCTGTATGGCAGGCGTAATACGGTTGACGAAATCGACAACGTATCGCTGAGACAGCTCGCGGCCGTCGACCTTAACCCGTTCGGTGAATTCTTTCAGGTGGGGCGAAGTGTACAAGCCTGTGCGATACCCCGAGGCCTGCATTATTGAAGCGAGCATGTGGCATGTACTCCCTTTTCCATTGGTGCCGGCTACGTGAATCGATCTGAAAGAATTTTGCGGGTCGCCAAGCATCTCGCACAACTTCCGTGTATTCGTCAGATCCTGGCGGATCGCAGCCGCACCCAGCCGCTGAAACATCGGCAGATTCTCATACAAAAACCTGAGCGCTTCCGGGTAGGAGGAGATCATCCCTGAATAGAAAAGATGGAATGTTTACGGCACACTTCAGAAAATCACTCTGATACAACTTTGAAGGTAATCCTGCCCTCTGCTGCCTGCGGATTTCCTTTGGGAATAAACCGAAGGCTCTGGATGGTTGCTTTCAGCCTGCGTTCAGCTTCGACACTTAGGCCGCGTTGCACTGTCTCGACACGCGTGACGTATCCCTCCTGGTCGACATGAACCTTGAATTCATAAAGACCGTTGGACTCACCCGGCAGCTGGGGGGTATTGATATCAGGGTATCCGAAGGTGCCGAAACCGGTCATGGACACACCGCCACCACCGCCACCCTGCTTACCATACAGGGCTTTTGCATCGATATTACCTTGTGGATCTCCCTTGTCGCCCGCAGCGTTAACGTCGTCTCCCTGGCTTCCGGGCGCACCGGGCTTATCGCCGGGATTGCCTTCCGTGCTCTTCGGCTTATAAACTGCCTTGGGTACTTCCTTCACCTCTGGCTTCGGTTCAGGTTTCTTTTCCACAGGCTCTTTCGGTTTCTCCGCCGGTTTAACTTCTTTCTTTTCTTCGACAACCACGGGACTCTCGGTCCTGGCTGTTACCTCGGGCTGTACCGACTCGACGGGTTCTTCTACCGGCTCGTCAGCGACTTCTTCCACGGGCGCGGGCAAATCGTCGACTACCTCCACTTCCTCAGGTGTCTGTTCTTCAACAGACCCAACCAGTGTCTCAGGCTGGACAGGACCGCTGCCGCGGGAATCCATGCCAAAATTCAATTCAATACCAAATTCGGGAAGTGGCGGGTTAGGCGCGCGCCACGCGACGATCAGCAACAGTATGAACAGCAATATCCCGTGAGCACCCAGGCTGGTGATCAACGCGATACGTCTGCTCTTCTTTTCCTGTGCCTCTGTCATACTTCTCTATTTTCCGGGTTTTGTGGCGATCACAACTTTTGCATTGAGCGAGGTCGCAATCCCGGCAACATATACCAGGTGTTCCGTGGGAACTGATTTGTCGATGTGCAGAATAACAGACCCGGCTGTTCCAAACAGCAGGCTCTTCAATTCGCCTTCCAGCAGTGCCCGCGATACTCTTCTGTCGTTGACAAAGTACTGAAGGTCTTGCGTCACCGTCACCGACACTTTCTGAACTTCGATGGTGCTGGATTTGCTCGACGGCAAATTCACCGGCAATCCCGATGGGGTCACGAACGAAGACGTCAGCATAAAAAATATCAGCAACAAAAATATCAGGTCAGTCATGGACGCCATGCTGAAGGAGGGATCTACACGATTCTTGGACTTAAAATTCATGACCCGGCTTTTCAGGTAGAACAGTTAATGAGCTATTGCGGTTCCTGGAGCAGGTCGATAAACTCGATCGACGTGTACTCCATCTTGTGAATAACCTTCTGCACCCTGGTGACCAGGAAATTATAGGCCAGGTATGCCAGGATCCCGACAACCAAACCGGCTACCGTTGTAATCATCGCGGTGTAAATACCGGATGAAAGGAGTTTAGGACTGACTGACCCTTCTTCCTGCGCGATGGCGATAAAGGCTTCGACCATACCAATAACCGTTCCGAGGAACCCCATCATCGGCGCCGCGCCGGCAATGGTAGCAATAGACGAGAGGTTCTTTTCGAGTTTGAAGATCTCAAGTTTGCCGACATTCTCTATCGACGCTTCAATGTTCTTCAACGGGTTGCCAATACGCGATAATCCCTTTTGAATCATCCGGCCTACAGGGCTGTCCTGCTGTGCGCACAGCAGCTTCGCGCCGCTGATATCACCCTTGAGAACAAGCTCCTTAACCCTGCTCATAAACTGGTCGGGGTTTTGGTTTGCCTTGTTGATGATCATCAATCGCTCAAAGAAAAAATAGATAGCGATCACGGAAAGGGCAAAGATCGGGATCATCATAAATCCACCCTGGACGGCAAGATCCAGCGCTGAAATAGAATCGTCTCCACCTTGAAATGCAGTTGAATCTGCAACGACTTGAAGAATCATTTATGAAGTTTAAAAAATTGAGTCAGACACTAACTAAAGCATTAACCGTACCATTAATATTTGAGTACCCACAATGCCTCACTGTAGTTACCTTTCAGCCCGTTTGCTATTTCCTGGGCACCATTGAATGTATCTCCTTCCGCTACCGCAAGCCGGTGAAACTTCACACTACCGTATGGCGGGATAATTTTCGCGCTCACCCCTTTGGCGCTGAGCTCCCGGGCGTAGTCCATCAGCAGGTCGCCGTCGATGGCACTGGCCACTACTACGTAATAACGACCGGTTCTTCCACTTAGTGTCTCGATAGTGCCCACCGGAGGTATTGCCGCGGCAGCCGCCAACGAATCGGCCACGCGCTGATTCTCTTCGGCGAGACGAGCCTGCTCGGCATCCCGCACCTGCTGGGCGCGACGGGCTGAGTCAAGCTGTAACTGTTCTACTCTTTCGCGCTCCAGTCTCGCCGCTGTATCGTTCGGTTTCTTGATCCCAAAATACCACCACGCCGCACCGCCTATGAGAACAAGAAAGAACAAAATACCCAGTATTTTCGGCCAGGGTGATCCACCTTCGTCTTCATCGTAATACGTTGTATTGTATTCGTTTTGGCGAACGTCGTCTCTCTCCATATCTGTGTTGGTTATGGTTTGCTCGTCATCTATCTCCTCTGTTTGATCGGCCTCTTGCGCAGGTTCCGCCTCAGAAGTGTCAGGTGAAGGAGGTGTTTCCCGCTCGATTGGTTCGTATTCAATCTCGGGGAGGCCAAAGGTGTCGTCGTTGTTATTGTTCTGATCGTTGGGTTCCTCCGACTGATCTTCCGGTTCTTTTTTCCTTGCCATTGAATTAGGGGTTCACAGGTGCGTTTAACGTACAAAAATAGTAGAATTTCCGAGCCTTACAAACCCGCACCTATCAACCTAAAAGCTCCAGGTCAAACCACCGAGCGCCTGAAATCCTCTCACCGGGTAATTCAGGAACAGCGGGTACTCGTTGGAGATGACATTGTTGAACTGGGCGAAGATCGAAAAGCTTTGAGAAAAGAGGTACTCAGTCCTGATGTTGAGATCAAAAGCTGCGTCGAGCTTTACCTGGGAATCGTTCGTGGGATCATACGCATGCATACCTCCCTGCGAAATCAGGCTAACATCAACGAGGAACTTGCCTGACACATTAGCAGATGCCTCGCCGGTGACTTTGTACGCAGGGCGATGCCATGCCTGCGCTTCCTTGTCGGCGTTGTATCCATAAGCATCGCCCCGTAACAGGAACTTAAATGCCTCTGACTGCGCAAAGCCAAGCGAAGCGAATACATTCGTCCGCGTTACATCATCGTAGACAGTGGTAAACCGGGAGGGGTCTGCCGCGAGGTTCCTGAAGAAATAGAAATGCTTCAGCGAAGCAAAAGAGAACCCTCCGGTAAAGGCTACCTTATTGCCGAACCGGGTATGCACTGCCGCCTGAAGATCGATCAGCTTGTTGGTATGGTGAATCGGAATTGCCGACCCTACCCACATATTCTCATTCGATAGCGTACGCAAGGAAACTTTCTCCATCCCACCCGACAGTGAAGCCGTGACATCCACCGAAGGACTCAGCGGATAGGCTGCGCGCAGGTCGGGATATAAGTGTACGTCCTTGCTGCCGATCGAGTCGTTCTCGAAAGCCGCTACCACTCCGACGCTCAGCTTGAGATCCTCGATCGGATGGAATTCATACCGCGGATTGACCGTGAACAGGCTTCTCGGTGTAGCTTCAACAACCGAATCTTTGCGGTTGATGATCGCGTATCCGGCATCAATAGCAATGGCGGATTGTTCATTCAGCGAATAGGAAGACTTAAAAGCAAAATCGGCTTCCGACTCACGCGCTTCATGTTTGTCGGCCATGTGGCTGAAGCCGGCGCCAAGCTGCCATGCAAACCGTGTGTTTTTTGTATTCGACAATTCGCCTGTAAGACTAAAGGTATTGTACGCCTGCCGGATATCATCCGCTTCCACCGTCGCCCCTGCCGGGTATCCGTAGAAATGCGTAAACCGGTGTTCGAATGCCGCCTCCGCTGACAAGGAAATGAAGTCGTTAAAACCCTTCCCATATACCGAAAGTCCCGAAGAGCCTCCGGCTGAGTTTTTTCCATCAACGGGCCCCTTACCCGAATTCCGGAGGAAACCATGCGCTCCCACCAGCTTGTTACGGTCGCGACGCGAATTGACAAACCCTTCGAGATAAGGGGATGCGTAGTTGCCATACCCCGCGCTGAGATATCCTCCAAAGACATTGGTGGGATTCTCCTGCTTCAACCTCAAGGGCCTGATCGCCGGATTGATCTGTGACGCCTGAAAACTAAACGGGTGAAAATCGTACGAGAACGACGGCCTTGAATCATCCGCCGGCCGCGGTGGTACCTTCTCATAGTTGCGAATGGCCGGGGGGAGTGTGATCTCTCTTTCTTCGACAATCTCGATAGTCACGTCCTCCAGTTCCGTAGACTGGTCCTGACCCATCCCGTCATGATACATGACCAATGAAATGACGGCGACCAGAACACCTGCTCGCACTACGTTAAACCTATCTGCCATTTTCATTCTCATCGGTTAATTTGAAGGGTGTCAGTTGCCAGTGTATCAGCTTCAAGTCTCTTCTTCTTCTCCTCCTCTGCGTGATCGATGCCGCGGAGTTTCAGGCGGGCGGCGTCTTTGATCTGCTGAAGCGGGAAATTATCCACGAGCGACTCCAATGTCGCACGCGCCTGAAACGTCTGGTCCATCGCGAGAAAATTGTCAGCCATCAGAAGAAAGGCTCTGCCTACCCATTCATCGTAGGCAGCGAAATCTTCGGTCAGTCCCAACAACGTTTCATAACTCTGCTTGTACTCTTTCTGGCGGAATTGTATCTCGGCAAGCAGATACTTCGCTTCGGCGCCGTATTCATCCTGCGCGGTGTTCAGGGTATTGATGAACTCGTCTTTCGCACCTTCAAAGTCGCCCTGCTGAAAGGCGCTTTTTCCGAGGTACAGGGAAGCTTTGTTCTGTCCGCCTGCGTTTACGGCACCGTGTTGGAGAATGGTGCGGGCGTACACATCGGACGAATCATATCGTTCCGACAGGAAGAACGCATCCATCAGCCCGGCCCATGCCGTGTATTGCTCGACCTTATTGGCCGAAAGTCTCTCAAGGTGATGGTAATGGCCGATCGCTGCCCCGTAGTTTCCTCGCCGGAAATTTATCTCGGCCGCCCGCGACACGACGCGGTTACCCAGGTGGAAGTTCTTGTCTTCCGCGAGCTGCTCATACAACGGCAACGCTTTACCGAAGTCTTCCATCCGGAAATAGGATTCGGCGACGTAGTACCGAGCCTCTTGCAGACGCGTACTCTGCGGGTAGTTCACGATAAAGTTGTTAAGTGCGATCGCAGCTGCGGGATATTGCTGACCGAAGAAGGCGTTCTTCGCTGTCTCGAATTCGATCGCTTCCACACCCTTGTTCTCGGGATTCGCCCGCTTGAAATGTGCCATGTAGGAATCGAATTCACCGGAGCGGCCAGCCTGAGACAACGCATCCTGCAACGGCAGCAACGCTTCCTGTGCCAGCGGGTGATTGGTGAACTGTCTGACTACCGTGCTGTAATCGGCGATCGTGCGGTCATATTGTCTCAGGTTGTAGTAGGACGAAGCACGACGCATATAGGCATAAGGCAGGAACTTCGAATGCGAACTTTCGCGAATAAGCTGCGATAACCCGTCGACCGATGCCTGATAGCTACCCTGTTCGATGTCAAACTGTGCGCGCTGGTACAGGGCCTCGTCGCGGTGTGTAGACCGGGGGTAGTTCTCGATCAAAGCGGTGAAATGATTGCGCGCCTCCGCGTAGTTCTGACGAATGCCGTTGATCATCCCGGTCTGCAGCAGGATGTAATCGTTGTCGGGCGAGCCGATGTTGCGCGCGCCGTTATAGGTGGTCAAGGCGATATCATACTGCTTGCTGACGTAATAGCAATCTGCCAGGCGCACCAGGCCATCGACATAGTTCGGCGTTCCCCGATCAGACTTCCCGGTAAATTCCCGGAAATTAAAGAGCGCCCGTTCGTAGTTCTTCAGGTTAAAGAATGCGTACCCCATTCCATAACGCGCTTTCGCGATAATGTAGGGATCCGACGTATTGGTGGTGACTACCTTTTGATAGTGTCTGGCCGCGTCTTCAGGTTTGCCGGTAATGGAATACGCTTCTCCCGCCCACAAACTGGCGAGGGATACGTACGTGTTGTCACTCGGGTACGCCAGCGACTTCTCGAAGGCGCGAATCGCTTCGTCGTACTGGTTCTTATTGAACAGCTCTGCGCCCATCAGGTACGTTGCCTTTTGATAGGCCTGTCGTACCCGGGGATTCTTCGACGGCAGCGACTCAATGTATTCAATGGCTTTCTGGAAGTTATTGCCATGCACATAAGCCTGCGCCAGCCACTCCTTTGCCTCATTGGCATAGCTGCTGCCGGGGTACTGCTGGAGGAACCGTTCAAACTCATTGATCGACTGATCGGTACGCCCTGCGTCGTACGACACCTTGGCGAACTGGAAACTCGCGTCTTCAGCGAGCTTTGGATCATTCGGAACACGACGGGAATAATCGAAGGCGTTTAATGCAAGGGGTTTCTCTCCGTTCTTCAGGTACACGATGCCGAGGTAGTAAGACGCGTAGTAGCTGACCGAATCTCTGCTCGCGGCCGACTTGCTGAGATAAGCGACGGCTTTATCGGTCTGGTTGAGGGCGTAGTGAGAATAACCTGCCCGGAAAAGCAAACTCCCCTCCGCGCTTCCCGGATTGTCTTTAAGGAAATCTTCGTAAGCCTGCGCCGCCTTTGCGTAATCTCCCTTAAAGTAGTGGGCCTCGGCGGTGAGCATGGAGATCTCTTTCCGGTTCTGAATGCCCGATCGGTTGGCGAGGGTGGCCGTGTACGCCAGAAGTTCGTCGTATTCCCTTTTCTTGTAGTAGACATTCGCGATCAGGTAGGGAACAATTGTCGCATACGACGCCTGTGTCTCGGCCTTCTTAAGATCTGTGAGGGCTTCGTCATACATGCCGTTGGAGTACTCGATAAATCCGGCGTAATAGTTGGCAGCCGGCGACCAGGCATTGCTTTGTTTCTTCACAAAGTTGAATTGTGTAAGTGCGTCGTCGAGTTGCTTCTGGTTGAAGTGACTGTAGCCCCACTTAAAATGACCTTCACTCTGCTGGCCCTGCGTAAGCGCCGGAAAATCTACCTTCCGGAAATACTGCACCGCCTTTACAAATTTGCTGTCGTTATAGAAAAACAGCGCCAGGTCATAATATGCTGTGGCTGCCTTCGGTGTCGACGGATACTGGGAGATATACCTTTCGATGAGCTTTTCGCCATCGGAGTGCCCGAGGTTGAGAGCGCTGAACGCCCGGTAATAGGTGGCTTCGCTGCGGCGCGGATCGGTGGGCGATGATTCGTCGAGGAAGTCGGCGAATACCTTGCGCGCGGCGCCGTAGTTCTCGTGAACAATCAGTTCAGCGCCTTTTTGATAAAGCCGCTCTGCTTTAGTCTGTGAAAGTTGATGCTGCGCGTCAGCCGCGACGATAGACAGGATAAGACAGGCACTACCAATTAAGATCCTCACATTTAACGTTTTTGATTCTAGAACTCTACCGACCTGTGTTTATTGCAATTAAAGGACCAAAATAAGGAGGAAATCACGAAATTAAGAAATAAGCCACTTTGCTTGTTTTCGGGATCTCCCTGCGAGAGCGATAACCGGAGGTCAATAGACAATACGGTAGATCAGCTCCCGAAGAATCTGCCCTTCTGTTTCCGACCCTGTGTTCACACCTTTCAGTTTGAGATCGGCTTTCTTGAGCGATCCGATGACATCAATGATCTTCTCTGTAGAATAGTGTCGCAGGGCCGCCAGGTAGTCGCGGGTTGCATACGGGCTGATCTTCAGCGCGCTGATAAGGCCCTTTTCAGATTTATCTTCACAGGCAGTCGCGGCAAGCAGCTTGCTGAAAAAAGCGAACAGAAAGGCTACTACCGGTATCATGGGGTTCTTCCGGGTGTTGGCTTCGAAATAGTTTACAATTCTGTTTGCCAGCACCGGGTCCTTCCGGATAATCGCCTTCTGCAGTTCAAAGATGTTGTATTCTTTGCTTACCCCTACCCCGTTGATAACGTGATCGATAGTAATCGCACCGCCTTTTACGGTGATCATGAGTTTATCAATCTCATTGGCCAGTCGATGGAGGTCGTTACCAACGTATTCGGCAAGCGCAATAACCGCCCGGTGGTCTATCGAAACCTTCTTCTCACGGGCATACTCTTCTATAAACGCCCCCAACTGGTTTTCGTAGGTCTTTTTGAATGTTAAGGATGTTGTGTACTTATCTATCTTTTTTCCCAATTCGCGGCGCTTGTCAAGGCTTTTGTGCTTATGACAAACCACGAGCACCGTCGTGGGCGCGGGTTTTTGCACGTAATCCAGAAGTAGTTTAGTTCCCACCTCCCTGTTCAGGTCGGGAATATCCTGGGCTTCCTTTACGATCACCACCTGTCTTTCCGCCATCATCGGAAAGCGCCTGGCGTGTGTCAGGATGGTCGCTACGGTTACATCTTTCCCGTACACTACCACTTGGTTGAAGCTCTTTTCAGCCGGCGACAAGGCGTGCTCCTCAATATAATCGGAGATAAGGTCTATATAGAAAGGCTCCTCTCCCTGCAGAAAATAGACCGGCGCATACTTTCCGGCTTTGAGCTCCGTCATTATCTTTCTGACACTGGCATCCATAATCAAACTTTTTTCTGTGAGCTGAGTTGTATTGCCGTATATACTCCGACAAGTGCGCCCGAGAAGTGCGATTCCCAGGATATCCGCGGATCGGTGGGCAACACACCGTAAATCACTCCGCCATACAACACGATCACTACCAACGAAATCAGCATCGAGCGGAAGTCTCTTCTAAAGATGCCGAAAAATATCAAAAAGAAAGCTAACCCGTAAACGACACCGCTGGCGCCAATGTGGTTTGCTTCCTGTCTTCCGAAGATCCAAACAAGCACGTTGGTCCAAATGTATGCCCTAAAAAATACGGTACCGGCGATCCGATCATAAAAGAAGGACAGGACCGTACCCAGAAACAGTAAGGGAATCGTGTTGGAAACCAGGTGATTCAGGCTGCCGTGGAGCAAAGGCGCCGTGAATATTCCGACCAGCCCCCACAGCGTATGGGGTACTATCCCGAACACACTTAACGGGTATCCGAACTGAACCTCCAGGTAAAATGCGGCCCACATCAGAAAGACTAACCGGAAGGGAACATTAGAACTCCCGAACCACGACTGACTCATGAACTAGGTGATGGATTGAAGTGCAAATAACTAAATTACATCGAATACACTTTCCATGAAAGCTTATTTTTGTGGTTTCTTTACGCTAAATTTCCACCTATATTAACCATCAAAAACTATTGCATGTACGAAAAGGACCCGGTCAAAATTTTTGTTGTAGAAGATGACCCAGCCTACGCAAAGTTTATGAAATATGTTCTCGGGCTTAATCCCGACTTCGAAGTAGAGTTCTACACGTCCGGTAAGGACTGCCTCGATAATCTCCACAAGAATCCATCAATCATTACACTGGACTACTCATTGCCCGATATGGCCGGTGAGACCGTACTAAACGAAATCCGAAGTTACGACCCGAACATCAGCGTGATCATCGTATCAGCGCAGGAAAAGATCGGAACGGCTGTCGAATTGCTGAAGCTTGGTGCATACGATTACATTACCAAAGACCAGGAGACAAAAGACCGCATCCTCAACGCGATCAACAATGCGCGAAACAAGACGTCACTCATCAGGCAGATCCATCATCTGAAGAAGGAGATCTCCGAAAAATACGAGTTTGAAAAAAGCATCGTCGGCACCAGCACTGCGATCAAGCAGATCTTCGGCCTGCTGGAAAAAGCCTGCTCAACCAACATCTCGGTATCGGTGTCGGGAGAAACCGGTACCGGAAAGGAACTCATCGCGAAAGCTATCCACTACAATTCGAAACGCAGGAACAAACCCTTCGTCGCGGTGAATATCGCGGCTATTCCTCGGGAATTGATTGAGAGTGAGCTATTCGGCCACGAGAAGGGCTCGTTTACCGGCGCCACAACCCGCAGGATCGGTAAATTCGAAGAAGCCGACGGCGGCACGATCTTTCTCGACGAAATCGGAGACATGGAAGCAAGCCTCCAGGCCAAAATGCTGCGTGTACTCCAGGAAAGAGAAGTGACCCGGATCGGCGGAAATCAGGTGATCAAACTCGACGTGCGCATCATTTCGGCAACACACAAAGACCTCGCTGAAGAAGTCAAAGCCGGAAGGTTCCGCGAAGATCTGTATTACCGCCTGCTGGGTCTGCCCATTCAACTCCCCCCCCTGCGCGAACGGGGAAATGACGTGATCCTGATCGCAAGACACTTTCTCGACCAGTTCACGAACGACAATCAGATGCCCCGTTTCAAAATAAACGAGGACGCGCAGGAAAAATTGATGCGGTATCCGTTTCCCGGTAATATCAGGGAACTGAAATCAATCATTGAACTGGCGGCGGTAATGGCTGCCGACGAGGAAATAAAGCCGCAGGATATAAGCTTCAATTCGTCGGCGCGTATAGAATCCTTTCTTTACCAGGAGATGACCATGCAGGAATATATGTACCGGATCATCCGCCACTACCTGAATAAACACGACAACAACGTTCTCGAAGTCGCCCGACGGCTCGACGTCGGCAAGTCTTCTCTCTATCGCTATCTGAAAGAAATGGACGCCGCTGGAATATGACCTTCAAACAATACCTTCGAAAAGGATCCTTTTACGCAGCCGTCGTCGAAGACGGATCGGATGTAATATTCGTCGTAGACTTTCAGGGCAATATCCATTATCACAATTCTTCAGTCAGACCCACCCTGGGTTACAGGGCAAAAATGCTCACGGGGAAAAATATCTTCGAATATGTCCCCCCCGCCACTGTCGATCAACTCAGGAAGAAATTCAGGCAAAGCGAGAAAAGAGCCTATACCGAGAAAGTGGAAATACAATTTCTCTGTAAGGACAAGTCATATAAGTTTCTGGAATTCAACGCAATCAATCTCAAACATAAAGTAGGACTCGAAGGGTTTATTCTGGACTGCCGCGATATCACCCAGCGCAAGCGCGATGCTGAAGAGCTCCTCCGCCTGCAGAAAGCAAAAGAGCTGTTCCTCGCCAACATCAGCCACGAAATCAGAACCCCAATCAACGGGATCGCGGGAATGGCCAGCCTCCTGAGCCAGGACTCAAGCCCGGAAGAGCGAGCCACCTACCTCAATGCCATTCAACATTCCGCGGAAAACCTGAAGGTAATTATCAATGACATTCTCGACGTAGCCGCCATTGACTCGGGTAAATTCCGGTTTGAAAAAATTCCCTTCAACCTGCACGACCTGCTGCCTCCCCTGATCGGAATGTTTGCGTATCACGCGAAAGAAAAAGGAATTTCGCTCGAATACCGGGTGCAACCATCGCTTAACCGCCTTCTGCTCGGCGATCCGGTGCGTCTCAACCAGATACTGATCAACCTGATCAGCAACGCTGTAAAGTTCACCCACTCCGGAAGCATCCAGGTTACCTGCTCGGCCGAAGACAAAAAGAAAACAGGATACACTGTAAAGATACAAGTTATAGACACCGGCGTAGGCGTGCCTCACGGCAAACTCGATACGATTTTTGAAAGCTTCAGCCAGGCCGATGCCAGCGTTACCCGGAAGTACGGCGGCAGCGGACTGGGCCTTACCATCGTGAAACAGCTCGTCGAGCTTCAAAAAGGGGTGATAGAAGTATCGAGTAAAGAGCACAAGGGCTCAACGTTTACCGTTAAAATTCCATACGCGTTTGCAAAGTCGGGCAGGGGGAAGGCGGCGGTGGAACCGGAAACGTCCGGATCGTCTGCCGACAGGCACCTCAGTGGAATGAAGGTGCTGCTCGTGGAAGACAACGACATCAACCGGCTATACGCAAAGAGTATTCTGCACCAATGGAACTGCGCCGTCGATGTTGCGGAAAACGGCCTGGTCGCTATAGAGAAGATCAAATATAACTCCTATGATGTTGTTCTGATGGATGTCCAGATGCCGGTTATGGATGGATACGAGACAACGCGGGCTATACGAATGATGGATTCCGGAATGCGGAATATCCCCATCGTAGCATTGACCGCGAATGCCACAAAAAGCGACATTGAAAAATGCCTCGCGGCGGGGATGAACGACTACCTTCCCAAGCCGTTTACGCCCGACGATTTATTCAGGAAAATATCCTGGGAGATCAAGGTCGAAATACCCAGGAACGGTATCCTTAAGAACGTGCCGACCACCCGGAAATCGGGATTCGACCTTAGCTACCTCCGCTCCATGTCAAGCAACAACGAGGAATTCCTGGAGGAGATGATACAAACCTTCATTCAGAGTATTCCCCCGATACTTACGGGTATGCGCGAATCGATCGAAAAAGGGGATTGGAAAAGACTTGCGCAACTCGCACATCAGATCAAGCCCTCCTTTGGTCTCATGGGTATCGAGAGTCTTCGGAAGACGGTTGCGCACATAGAAGAGAGTGCGGAACAAAAGAATGATCTTCCCGCCCTGACCAAAACTACCGAACACTTCATCGAAGCATGCAACGGTGTGGTTGCTGACCTGAAGGAGTCGCTGGCCTTGCGGAAGTTCTGACCCCGCGATTCGTTACCGGTTCATCACCACCAGCTTCCGGTGTACAACAACCTGGTTCGCGAGGCGGAACTGCACGAAGTACATCCCGTTTGAGAATTGCGTCAGCTCTACTTCCTGCGGGGTGCTCAAATCATGATTCAGATCGCCTTCCTGAATGGTAACGCCTCGCTGGTCGATTATCCGATAGGTGTAGTCTCTGACGAGTGGATTCTCCAGCGCGAAGTTGACATACCTCGATGCGGGATTGGGATATACGCGTATGTCGCTGATCTCAGCGTCAAAAGGAATATCCTCTATGCCCACCGGTGTCGCTCCTTCTTTTGCAGGCAATTTCGTGATCGACGACTGCAGGATATAGTTCGTAAGCCTGTCCTGCACGAACACGATGAGGTACAGGTTGGCGGGATCGGTGACCGGAACATCAATAGTATAGTCGATGGGTATAGTGAGGTGATCGCCTTCCGTCCAGGTAATCGTCTCGGTCCGCCCTCCGCTTTGCCACAAGAGCTTGCGCAAAACATTCCGGTTACCGCCGATGTTACCCTCCACAAGCGCCGCGTGCAATGCGAGCGGCGAACTGAGGCTGCTCATCGAATCCAGGTACGTAAACGTTACGTCCGCGGTAAGTGGCTCGACAGCCGATTGGCTCATGTTAATAGCAACACTGATGTCAAACTTCGGATCATCAAGTGCCCGACGGTCGATCTCTGTCGCGGTTACCAGAG
This sequence comes from uncultured Roseivirgaceae bacterium, assembly GCA_964493505.1. Lineage (GTDB taxonomy): Bacteria > Bacteroidota > Bacteroidia > Cytophagales > Cyclobacteriaceae > Chryseosolibacter. Next base: position 4,909 of record CAZBNP010000003.1, on the reverse strand, counting down.
CATGGTCGCCGTTGAACACGACCGGTATGTTGTTCGAACCATTGTACGGCGAGGGCCCGAGTACACCATCCATTATCGTTATCGGCGGTGTATCGAATTTGTAAACCAGCGCGCGGCTGTTGGGATCCACCGGGTTATCCTCGTGTAACTGATCAACCCCTCCTATCGCTGCTATATGGTATTGCAGTTTTATAAAATCGGATTCCGCTTTCAGGCCTCCCGCTGTCTGGTTGTCGTATAAGTTGTCGAGATAGCTACGCGCCTGGTTGCTGGGGGTATTGTTGCTGTTGACGAACTGTTCCACGAGTACTGTGCGTTTTTTCTCGCCGACATAAATGTCATCAAACGCAAATCCGTTCAATACACTGTCAGGCTGGTTGTCGCTGTTGCTACCAAAAGCGATCCTTAATACGACCAGATCGCGCTCGGCGGGTGGTATCTCATCCAGACTGAATCTCGCATTCTTCCAGCCATTGGTCTTGCCCGACCAGGCAAACCGATCTTCGCCGCCCACCGTACCCGGTAGGTTCTTGCTGTTGTACCAGTTAATTCCTCTCCTCTCCGCATCGCCGATTGTGCGCCATGTAGTACCTCCGTTAGTGGAGTATTGAACCACGGCGCCGTCAAAGTTCTCCTGCGTGTGAGACCAGTAATTGAGAGAGATCATCGGCCTTTCTATTCCGGTGAGATTCAGACACGGACCGGTAACTTCCGTGCTGTCGTTCGGATAATATGTACTGAAGTCGGAAGATGCATGGGGGTTAGCTCCCGTCCACCATGCGTTGACGCCGGAGTAGGCACTGTTAATCTTGTCGCCAGCGGGTGTGCCAAACACCCAGCTATACTCGCCGGCTTTCGCTGCCGCGCTATGCGACGACGTCTCAACCCAGGTGCCCTTACCGGCTTCAAAATTCTCATAGTATCCCGCGGTTGGGGTGGGCTGACTGTAATCAAGAATGTAGATCCGCTTAGTGATGGAGTTGTCGCATCCGTCGTCAGTCTTTATGCTGAGTTTGACATTGTACACCTGAAACAGGTCGTATTTGTGGTGAGGATCTTTGTAGGTATTCGATGTCTTCGCACTACCGGTAACGACTTTAGCGGGAGACCCGAAGCCGAGTGTATCTCCATCGGCAAAATCCCATGAGTATTGAATGATATTGCCAAGTCCCGGACTCGACAAGTCCCTGAACTCGGTGGTCTCGGTGTCTACGCATATCTTACTCCATGAAAAGTCTGGTCGCGGAGGATTACTTATGCGGATTACACGGGTTGTGTCGTGGGTACATCCCTGGTTGGTTGTTACACGAAGACCGAGAGTCTTGAGTCCCTCCGCTATGTACTGATACGTGGGATTCCGGGAGACACCGTCATTTCCGTTTCCTCCCTCGCCATACGTCCACGCCCACTGTACGATCGTGCCGGAAGAGCTGTTATTGGGGATCGAAGAAACATCCGTGAGTGTAATAACATCGTCAATACAACTGTTGGGCACATCGATCACCGCTTTAGGCGCAGAATTTACCTTCAGAATCTTCGTCAACGTAGTCGTGGCTCCGAGGGTGTTGGTAAATATGTACTGTATCTGATATTCTCCGCCCGGCAGGTCTTTGGTGTTTATCAAAAAAGCTGACCCATCGTTTACAATGCGAGGATTAAGAACGGGGTCGTCGCTCCAGAAGAAGGTCATGCCAAGCCCCCAGGAGTCTGGGGAATTCCACTCGGGTATCCCAACCAGTCTCAACAGGTTGTTGGGACCTGAATTGCCGCAAATGACAAGCCGGCCCAATTCATCGACTCCGCTGGGCTCTGCAATATTAAAATCGATCTGCGTCAACGGGTTCACGATGGTCGTCTGAGAGGCGGAGTTGGTGCAACCATTGAAATCTGTATACGTGTAGGTGAGTACCTTCGAGCCGGTTCCCGCGTTGGAAGGATAGAACTGGTTGGTGCCGGCGAGAATACCAGGCCCGGTATAGATGCCGGGCGGCACACTTGGGAAGCCGACCAGCGACACCATATCCGAGTTCTCGGCGTAGAAGGGCGACACCGGAGCCAGTCCGACGACGGGCAGTCTGTTGATGGTTACCAATACATTGTCCGACGAAGGACCGCAAGGTCCGGCACCGTCGGGATCGTCGGTGGTCAACGTCAGGGTAATAGTCCCGTTGTCGATGTCGGCGGGTGTCAGGTTGTAGTCCGACACATAATGAGCAGGGTCACTAAACTGCGACGCACCACTTCCCCCACTCCAGGTAACGGAGGATGTGGTTCCGCCGATGCTACCGGTTAGTGTCACGACTTCGTCTTCACACACTACCTGTGCCAGACCGGCGTCGACCTTTGCGGATTCATTGATCGTAATGACAATGTCGTCCGTCGCTGGCATACAGGGACCGAAGCCATCCGGATCGTTGGTGGTCAGCCTGAACGCTACTGTGTTGCCTATGTCGGTTGATGCGGGTGTATAGTTCGCGGTAACAATATCCCCGGTGATACTGCTGACCGAAAGGGTTCCCGCGCCGGATATCACGCTCCACGACCCGGCCGTCGCGCTCGGATCAAGGTCGCCCGTCAGCGGAATAGAAAGGGGCTCGCATACCGTGAAGTCGGCGGGTACCGTTACGCGCGGTGCCTGGTTTACCGTGATCTCAATGTCATCGGTCACAATCGAACATGGTCCGGCGGCATCGGGATCATCAGAGGTCAACCGGAGCACGACAACTCCTCCCACATCGGCTGCGGCGAATGTATAAGTCGCGGTTACAACGCCCCCGGTCGTAGTACTTCCTCCTATAGAACCCGCTCCCGAAATAATCGACCAGGTTCCTACCGTCGCGCTGCCACCAATCGTGCCGGGGATATCGATCGAGGTAGGTTCGCACACCGGAAAGTCAGCGCCGGCATCAACCGTTGCAACGGGATTCACGGTGACTGTGACGTTCTCCGCCGGACCTGCGCAGCCGTTGGCGAAGGGGGTGATGGTGTAGACAACCGTACCTGTAAAGGCATCGGTGGTGGAAAGCTGCTGACTGATCGTCGAGCCGTTTCCACTGCTCGCACCTGTTACATTGGCGCTGGGTAAGGCTGTCCAGGAAAAGCTTGTGCCGGCTACATTCTTCGGACTGGAATCAATAGTGATAAAGGCTGTCTCGCCGCTGCAGATTGTCAGGTCGGACGCGGACGCGGAAGGAAGTGGCTTCACGGTTACTACTATATTAACCGGGTTACCATCGCAACCATTGTACGATGGTATGACGTGATACGTGATGGTGCCCGCAACATTACCGGTGTTGACCGGCGTATCATTGATCACGCCGGTGCCCGCGGCGGTTACCGATGTGGAATTAACCGGCCCGGAGATCGATGTTGTCCACGAGTAGGTTGTCCCGGCTATGGTAGACGAAGGCAGAAAGTTCAAGGTTTCTTCGCTGCAAATCTGCAGGGAGAATTCTGCCGGATTGTTGTTGATCACAGTAACCGGTGTAACCGATACCGTAACATCGAGGACGTCGCCGGTACAGCTTCCCGCTGCGGGAGTGATCCTGTACACTACGGTTCCCGGAGTGATCCCGTCTGTCGCCGTCAGCACCTGCCCGATAGTTGTTCCTGATCCGGCAACGGCGCCGCTGACATTTGTACTGCTGTGAACGACCCAGCTAAAGGTAGTTCCCGCGACACCATTCGGGTTGGTGATGACTATACTCGTCGATTGACCGGCGCAGATCGTCTCGTCTGCCGCCAGCACGTCCGGCCGTGGCCTTACCGTGACCACATAGCTGACAGGAGCACCTGCACATCCGGATACCGTCGGGGTGATATGGTAGGTGATTGTCTCAGACGTGTTTCCCGGGTTTACCGGGTTGTCGGTGATGGCGCCACTCCCGCTGGCGGTTACGCCGGTAAGTGAACCCGTAAACACTGCAGTCCACGAATAGGTGGTACCTGCTACGGTTGAGGATGGTGTGAAGTTCAGTGTCTCACCGCTGCATATCTCTGCGACGAGGCTGCTGGCAGGCGTAGTGATGACGGGTGCGGGGTCTACGGTAACCACGACATCAAGTGGTATGCCGGCACAGCCCTGTGCCACGGGTGTAATACGGTATGTAGCAGTTCCCTGTGAAATACCGTCGGTTGTGGTCAGCGTCTGGCTAATAACGGTGCCGCTACCGGCCGATGCGCCTGTTACGTTAGAAACTGCGTGTACCACCCAATCGAAGGTTGTACCGGGAACGCTGTTCGGATTGCTGATCGCTACATGGGTACTCGTGCCGGAACACAGTGTCGCCGGCGACGCCAGCACATCCGGAATGCTTTTCATATTGATGGTTACTTCATCCACGGAGGGGACACACGTTCCATTAGTGATCGTCCACCGCAACACATAGATCGTTCCGGCAACACCTTCGAAAGTGGCATCCGGATCGGCAGCATGAGAGAAGGTCCCACCAGTGCCGCTCTCTACGGTCCATACTCCTGTTCCTACCAACGGCGCATTCGCAGCCAGCTGAACAATAGGCGACCCGCAATGGCTTTGATCGGGTCCGGCGTTTGCTATTGTCGGCGGTAGCTCGAACTGAACCTGAACGTCGTCGGCCGTAGCGGTGCAGATACCATAGATACTGCTGACCGTCCACCGTAATGTATAGGTCGTACCCGTAACACCATGGAACGTTGTCAGCGGATCGGTGGGATCTACAAAACCACCACCCGCACCGGAAACCACCGTCCACGTTCCGGTTCCCGGGGCTGCGTCATTCGCCGCCAGCGCGGTCGACGCTGCGCATACTACCTGGTCTGTTCCCGCCGCTGCAACAACCGGCGTCGGATCAAACCTGATCCGCACCTCATCAAAGCTGTCGCCGCAGACACCGTTGCTCGTCGTCCATCTTAAAATATAAGTCTCTCC
>CAZBNP010000002.1:133441-458397 GCA_964493505.1 uncultured Roseivirgaceae bacterium | reverse complement strand
CCCCCCCCCGGCAAAGCGATCGAGTTTACCAAAGCTTGGCGGGGGGGGTCTCGTGTGGTTATCGCAGTTCGAGGAAAAGCAGAAGATGGATCTTCCGCTCGCCTGGAAGGGAGAAGGGCACAACCCGGTCGTTATTTTCAGAGGTGGGGAGAATGACCCCAGGCAATATTATTTCGGAGGGAAGGGAGGACAAGCGGAAATGAGCCATGGCAACATGGATGCAGGCTCCTTTATCTTTGAACTTGACGGTGTTCGCTGGTCAATAGATCCTGGAAACCAGTCGTATCACGAAATTGAAAGGACTGGTTTTAACCTGTGGGCCAGGTGCCAGGACTGTCAGCGTTGGCTATTGCTCACGAAGAACAACTACGGACATAGCACACTTACGGTTAACGATGCCCTGCATGTCAACACGGGCTTTGCGTCACTGATCGACTTTAAGAAGGGAGATAAACCGGAAGCTACTTTTGACATGAAGAATGTGTTCGGCAATACGCTGTCGCATGTCACCCGGCGATTCGTCAAGGAAAACGGTTATTCGATACTTGTTGAAGATGATATTCAGTTGAATGATTCAACCCGAAGTATTACGTGGCAGCTGATCACCGCTGCCGATGTGGAAGTCATCAAAGGTGGTGCGATACTTCGCCAGGATGGAAAGCAGTTGCGACTTGAAAACCTGTCGCACCCGGATCTCACAGTATCTGTAATTTCGCTGGACCCACCGCCTCTTGAACTCGATCGCAGAATAGAGAATCTTAAACGTATCGAGATCCGACTGCCTGCCTACCTGTTCGACGAACAAAAAGGCACTGTCCGCGTCCGGCTGACCGCAGGAAACCAGAAGTCCTGAATTCAGCGTAGCCCGCGCCCGGATTTCAAAATTGAACGGGCGTGCCACTTGTAACAAAAGGCCGGTTCGTTTTTGAAAAGCCCTTGATAATGGCGTTCTTTAACTCCGTTTGAAAAACCTATTTTCATGAAGATATCCAAAAAGATTAGCCGGCGGAATTTTTTAAGGAACGCGGCTATTGCGTCGTCGGTGCTGATCGTACCGAGACATGTACTGGGCGGTCGCGGCTTTGTGGCGCCGAGTGACAAGGTTGTAATGGGGATCATCGGGTGTGGCAAACAGTCTTTCGGCCTGCGAACTAATTTTGCGAGGCTCAGTGAAGTACAGATTACGGCTTTATGCGACCCATTTGAGGGAAAACTTACACGACTTGCCAATACCAACAATGAGGCTTACGCGGCAATCAACGGGGGAGGACGTTATCAGGCTACCACTACGTTCAGCGATTTTCGTGAACTACTCGCCGTCAAGGATATCGATGCCGTAATTATTGCTTCCCCCGATCATTGGCACGCATCAATGGCCGTGGAAGCAGCGAAAGCGGGAAAGGATATTTACTGTGAAAAGCCATTGTCTCTGACAGTAAAGGAGGGACGTGCGATGGTGGATGCTACCCGGAAATACGGACGTGTATTCCAGACAGGAAGCATGCAACGGTCGAGACCGGAGTTTACCCAGGCGGTGCAACTCGTTCGCAGCGGTGCCATTGGGAAGATCACGAAGGTAGTTGTGAGCGTGGGCGGTCCGCCCAAGGACTGGGATCTCCAGGCTGAACCATTACCCCAGGGACTCAACTGGGAATTGTGGATGGGCCCCAATGTGGTTGACCGCCCTTTCAACCATGTACTGGCGCCGTTACTCGATCAGAACTTCTGGGCGCAGTGGCGCGCCTACAAGGAATTCGGCGGTGGATTTATGACCGACTGGGGTGCGCACATGTTTGACATAGGACAATGGGGTCTGGATATGGATCATACCGGTCCCGTCAAGGTAATTTCCCCAGGACCCGGGCAAAGCTCTGGCCTGATCTATGAATATGCCAACGGCATACAAATGATCCATCAGGATAATCAGAAGAATTATTGCCATTTCTTTGGAACGGAGGGGGAGGTGTATGTAGAACGGGGGCTGCTCCAGACAACGCCTGAGACGCTGAAGGATAAAGTATTCAATGCGTCAGACTATAAGATATATGTCAGCGACAATCACTATCTGGATTTCATCAACGCGATAAAGACGCGCAAGCATCCGATTTGTGACGTTGAAATTGGTCATCGCACTGCTACGGTTTGCAATATCGGCAACATCGCCTATCAGCTCGGAAGAACGCTGGAGTGGAATCCCGAGAAAGAGAAGTTCAGAAAAGACGGTGAGGCAAATAAATTGTTGGCCCGGAAGATGAAGAAGGAGTTTCGGGTTTAGGAAGGAGGTGCTGGGTTTGGAGGGACATAGTTATTATGAGCTCCCACATTGCCCTTTGCTCAAACAGCTCCGCTTTGTCAACTTTCAAACAGCTCCTACTTTGCCTTATTGTCCAAGCCAGGCATTTCGCAGAGCGAGTTGATTCGGGGTTGCCTGCGGATTGGGAGCAATCAGGTGGCGTTGCGTGATCCCGGCTTTCTGTACCGGCGCCTTAAGCGTGGTTTCCCTGCGCTCGCCCTGTGAGTTTGTTCTCAACACGGTATAGGAGAGATCTTCGCCTTCCCGTAGGCTCATCAACTTTTGTTGGATGAAAGCAGAGATCTCGGAACCGCGCAGGTCGGGTATGTTGTCGCCATCGATTTGCACGAGCACATCGCCTTCCTGAAAGCCTAACGCCTGCCCCATTTCATTTAGATATGCCGTTGTGGCGATCTGCAGCATCGGAATACTATCGATCTCAACGATCCCCAGATCGGCGTCGTCAATTCCCAGCGTGAGGTCTTCGAAAGTGTGTTCCCTCGCGTAAATAATGCCGACATCCTCAAAAAAATCTTCAAACGGAAGCGGTTCGATATACCCGCGGCTACTGGTGTCAGCCGCTACCGGGCCACTGCCTTTGACATACCGGTCAAAGAATTCTCCGATTTCGGGATAGGTCATAGCCGTGATCTCAGCGAAGAGAGCATCATCGTCGAACGCTTTTTCTTTGCCGTATTTCGCTGACAGGTCCAGCATCAGGTCGCGCAGTCCCCGTTCTCCGTTCGAGAGTTTTCTCAGTTTGATATCCAGACAAAGCCCGATAAGCGCACCCTTCTGGTAAACATTGTAATACTGGTCGTGATACTTATCGAGCGTGAATTTGCTGATCTCGGTAAAGGGAACATCATCGACAAACTGATCGGAGGTAAACATTTTTTCCCTGACGGTCTGAATGAATTCGTTAAGGGAGATCAGCTCGTATTGAACCTGTACCAATGAAGCGAAATACTCGGTAACACCCTCGTACATCCATAGGTGCTGCGACATTTTCGGGTTGTTGAAATCGAAATCAGCGATCTCTTTCGAATGGATTGTCAGGGGCGTAATGATATGAAAGAATTCGTGTGCCGCAAAGTCGCGGAGTTGCTGATTCATCTGTTCAATAGTCATTTCAGGCATGTAGTAGAACGATGAGTACGAGTGTTCGAGAGCACCGTAGCTGAGAATTGGCTGATCGGTGAAATAGAAAATGAAGGCATATTTGTCTACCGGAAGTTTGCCTCCCAGAAATTCTTTCTGGGCCATCAGCACCTCCCGTATGCTGCCAGCAATTTCCTTTGCTGTCACTTGGTTTGTCGGTGAGTAGGAACCGATCAATACTTCGGTGTTGGCGACACGGATTATAGCTGTATCCGGCTTTGCATACATGATGGGTGAGTCGACGAGCCGATCGTAATCTTCCGCTTGGTATATGTCCACTACCTTATCGCTGTTGCCGGTGGAAGATAATTCGCTTTTGACGGTCCCGAGCGGTGCGCCGGTTTCCGATGCGATAAGGCCTGTTGATCCATATAGTTCCTTCGGCCGGATGATGCTGACATGGAAGTCGGGTTCTTTCTGTCCTTCGAAATAGCCGAAGAATCCACTGCCGTTGATGACAAAGTTTTTACCGGCTTCAATATTGGTCCCTGCTGGCCAGAAGATTTCAGGGCCTGATACCGCAGTATCCCAGGTGTCGTCGACCCAGTAGGTGATTTTTACCATTTTACGGGCCTTTTTTATCGCCCAGGTGTTTTCCTCGGTTTTTTCAACCGGCAGTTCCCTGCCTTTTTTATCGAAAGCCTTCAGATCGACGATATATCGGCCGAAGTCTTCAACGGCGTAGGTACCGGGTACAATTTTCGGAAAGAAGAACTTGATCTCTTTTGTCTCGGAAGCCGGGGGGGCTAGTTCAACGAATACTCTGTCGTCGACGACGTTCGTGAGATCAACGGTGTACTCATAAAGCCTTTCATTGAGTTCCTGCGTGAGCGCCGGGTGATGTCCGACAAAAAGCAGCAGGGAAATCAGGGAGAAGAATCGCATGTCATTAAATTTTGGAACCAAGTTAATTGTAATTTGTTTCCCAAGAGGAATTTTAACGGTTACATGTAATAAATACAGAAAAATACGTGAAGAAAACTGCGATTATCGGTGCGACTACCAACCAGAGCCGTTATGCTTATCTCGCCGCTCAGATGCTGCGTGAATACGACCATGAAATCGTTCCGATAGGCACCCGGACCGGGTCGGTTTTCGGAAAGGAGATCCTTGATATCTTCAAACGACCGGCTGTAGAAGGTATCGATACGGTTACGTTATATATCGGGCCGGGCCACCAGGCGGAGCACATAGATTACATTCTGAGCCTGAAACCCAAACGCATTATTTTTAATCCAGGCGCGGAGAATCCCGGGTTCCGGCAGCGGGCGGAGGAAGAGGGTATTGAGACAGTAGAAGGATGTACACTCGTGATGTTGAGGAGCAAGCAGTTTTAATGAAGTTCTCTTGTTTTGTCATGGGGTTAACCGGGCAGGAGACCCCCGGTTGAGCGGTGTGTTTTTACGCATGGTCCCGGTGCTGACGAGAGTCCATTCCGGTGGTTAAAGCGAGGCTTTTCCACGGGGAAAATATGTTGACTTTTTTCGTCGTCAATATGCTGTTTACGAGGCAAAAAAGTGTATTTTTGGCGGTTCTAATCAAGAAAAATGAGTGAAGTTAAAGACAAAGTCCCGGCCGGATACTCGGCCAACAATATCCAGGTTTTAGAAGGTTTGGAAGCAGTGCGAAAAAGGCCTGCGATGTATATCGGGGATGTTGGTACCAAGGGCTTGCATCACCTGATCTGGGAGGTAGTAGACAACTCGATTGATGAGGCTCTCGGCGGTTACTGCGACCTCATTCAGGTGAAGATCAACGATGATAATTCGATCACGGTTGAAGACAACGGCCGGGGTATTCCCACAGACATGCACGAGAAGGAGAAGCGATCCGCTCTTGAGGTGGTCATGACCGTACTGCATGCCGGTGGGAAGTTCGATAAGAATACATACAAGGTTTCGGGCGGTTTGCACGGAGTGGGGGTATCCTGTGTGAATGCTTTGTCTGAGATGCTCCACGTGACGGTTTATCGGGAAGGAAGGGTTTTTGAGCAGGAGTATCAGCGCGGGGCGCCACAATATCCGGTCAGGGTATTAGGGGATTCGGATCGTCGCGGGACCACGGTTCATTTCAGACCGGACAAGGAGATATTCCTCATAACGGAATACAACTATGAGACTATTGCGTCGCGTCTCCGCGAACTGTCTTTCCTCAATCCGGGTATCGAGATCAGGCTCACAGACGTTCGCGAAAAGGATGAGAAAGGCGATCCGCGTGCCGACATCTTTTTGTCAGAAGGCGGGCTACGCGAATTTGTGGCCTATATCGATTCCACACGGGAGAAGTTGATCCCCGAGCCGATCTACATCGAAAGCGATAAAGGAAACGTCCCGGTACAGGTTGCGATGAGTTACAATACATCGTTTACCGAGAACCTGGTGTCGTATGTCAACAACATCAATACGCATGAAGGGGGGACCCATGTCGCGGGCTTTCGCCGTGCCATCACCCGCACACTGAAGACGTATGCGGAAAAGACCGGTTTGCTGGAGAAACTCAAGATAGATATCAACGGAGATGACTTTCGCGAGGGTTTGACAGCCGTGATTTCGATCAAGGTGGCGGAACCGCAGTTCGAAGGTCAGACAAAGACGAAATTGGGCAACTCGGAAGTGATGGGTGTTGTCGATCAGTCGGTTGGCGAAGTGCTCACGAACTATCTGGAGGAGCATCCCCGGGAAGCGAAGCTTATTGTCAATAAAGTAATTCTTGCAGCGCAAGCGCGTCATGCGGCGCGTAAGGCCCGTGAAATGGTTCAGCGTAAGAACGTTTTGACCGGCACGGGGCTTCCCGGCAAACTGGCGGACTGCTCGAGTACTGATCCGAGTATTTGCGAGCTTTATCTCGTAGAAGGTGACTCGGCGGGAGGTTCTGCGAAACAAGGCCGCGACAGAAACTTTCAGGCTATTCTCCCTTTGCGGGGAAAAATACTGAACGTCGAAAAAGCTCAGGAACACAAGATTTACGATAGCGAAGAAATCAAGAATATCATTACCGCGCTTGGGGTAACCTTCGGCACACCTGAAGACAGCAAGGCGCTCAACATGAACAAACTTCGCTACCACAAGGTAATCATTATGACGGATGCCGATGTGGACGGGAGCCACATCAGAACGCTTATCCTGACTTTCTTCTTTCGTTACATGCGTGAATTGATAGAACGTGGATTCATCTACATTGCGTTACCTCCGCTGTACCTGGTCAAAAAAGGAAAGGAAGAACGTTATTGCTGGACGGAGGAAGAACGTATGGTGCTCGTAAAGGAGCTCGGCGGCGGCAAAGACGATTCGGTACACGTTCAGCGGTATAAGGGTCTTGGTGAAATGAATCCCGAGCAGCTTTGGTCTACCACTATGGACCCATCGAGAAGATCATTAAAACTTGTCAGTATTGAATCGGCAGCAGAAGCCGATCATCTTTTCTCCATGCTCATGGGTGATGAAGTAGCTCCACGTCGGGAGTTCATCGAGAAGAATGCAAAGTACGCCCGGATAGATATTTAAAATTCGGCGGCGGATGCATTTTTGGTACCGGGTGTGTTGCCCGGTTAGTTTGTTATTGGAACCATCTGATCTGTTTCCCTTATGAGCGAGGTGATATTGTCGTTTGATAAAACCAGGCAGCAAATTGAAGAGAGCAATTATATAAGCCGCGATCTGAGCTGGCTGCAGTTTAATTATCGCGTTCTCGATCAGGCCAAGCATATCGATCGTACTATATTTGAACGCCTTCGGTTTCTGTCGATCACCGCATCCAATCTGGATGAGTTTTGTACTATCCGGCTGGGTAGCCTGTATAACTACCTCGACTACGGCAAGGAACGCTTTGACTACAGTGGTCTTCGTGAAGAACCCTTCCGCATTCTGCTGTTGTCTGAAACCCGCCGTTTCCACAGCGACCAGAATGACTATTTCGTCAGAAAGCTGAAGCCTCTCTTTGAGTTGAACGGATTTGCTATCTCGGGATATGCCGACCTATCGGTGGAGAATACCCAAAAGGTGAACGAGTATTTTAACAGCATCATCTTTCCGATGCTTACGCCGATGGTGTTCGATAACTATCACACCTTTCCGGTACTGATGAATAACCGGCTGTTGTTCGGTGTTGTGACGAAAAACCCGGGCGATAGTCAGAATCAGTTCAAGGTCAGCTTTATCCAGGTGCCCAATAACCTTCCCAGGTTCTACGAGATCATTACACCTGACAAGATATTGTTCGTCCCGGTGGAGGATATCATCAGCTATAATATTCACAACCTGTTCAGGAATGTCGAGATCGCCAGTATTAATCTGTTTCGCGTTAATCGCAACGGCGACTTCACGCTGGAAGAGAGTGAGGATATCGAATCAAACTTTCTCGAAGATCTCAAACGCAAGTTGAAGACGCGGCGGTCTGGCAGGGTCGTCAGACTGGAGGTAGTGGAGAAGCCCGATCCGTGGATGATGCGTATCCTGAAGATCCAGTGGGATCTCGATGATCACAATATTTTTTACGTGCCGAAAGAGAGTCTTATTGACTTTACAGGGTTGCTGCAGATAATCAACCACAAGGAGTTCAAGGCGCAGCGAACCCAAATGCACGAGCCTGTGAAACCATTGAATTTTCCCGAGGAAGGTACTCGCGATTTATTTGAAGTGCTCGAAGAACGCGATATTCTTTTACACCACCCGTACAATTCGATGGAGCCGGTGCTTGAGCTGCTTGAGAAAGCGGCGGACGATCCCTATGTGCTGTCTATCAAGATTACGATCTACCGCGTAGCGAAAGAGTCGCGTGTGACGGCGGCGTTGCTAAGGGCGGCCGAGAATGGCAAGCACGTATCGGTGCTTTTTGAAGTGAAAGCCCGGTTTGACGAAGAGAATAACCTCCGGGAAGCGCAGAGACTCCAGAAGGCGGGCTGCTTTGTTATTTACGGTGTCAGTAGCCTCAAAACCCATACGAAGTTACTGTTGATCGTTCGGCGTTACGGCCATGACAAGGTGACCCGGTATGTACACCTTTCCAGCGGGAACTATAATGAAAACACTGCCAGGCTGTACGTTGACATTGGTTTACTGACGACGCGGGAGGTCTACGCCAACGACGTGTCCGAGTTTTTCAATGTTATCACCGGACATTCACAGCCGATTACCTATCGCAACCTGATTACATCGCCGCGTGATATGCGTATTCAGCTGCTCAACCTTGTAAAGCGGGAGGCCGAGAACGCCAGACAGGGTATCACCGCCGGTATCGTTATTAAGCTCAACTCGCTGCAGGATAAGGAATTCATCGATGAGTTGTATGCAGCGTCGCAGGCAGGAGTGAAGATCAAGCTTATTGTGCGTGGTATGTGCAGTTTACGGCCGGGAAGGGTAGGCATAAGCGAGAATATTGAGGTGACCTCTATCGTGGGCGAATACCTTGAGCATTCGCGAATATACTATTTCCATCACGCAGGTAATCCCAAGGTATATATTGGTAGCGCTGATGCGATGGTACGAAGTTTCGATCGTCGGATCGAGTCGCTCTTTTTACTTGAGGAGGATATCCTTCGTCGGCAGGCGGTTAATAATCTCGCATTCAACCTGCGCGACAACGTTAATGCTTACACGATGCAGGAAGATGGATCATACGTGATCAGAGAACAAAACGGCGAGCCGGCCTTCAATATTCACAAAGAATTTTACAAGGTCACGAGGGAGATCGTGCAGGAAGCAAAGTTGTTTTAAGGGGAAAAAGGTGTGCGAAAATCGCCCCATCTTCTATCTCGCGATCCCGTTGCGTAGTGGCTGTCGAACGCGGAATACTCGTCTGTAAGTCGATTTTTCAGTATCAACCTCCTCAGGTTTTGAGAAAAACCTTGTGGCAAGGCTTTTGATCAGTTATTCCGGATTCTGCTTCCTTTTCACTTAATACAAAGAAAGCGATTCGGTGGTGATCGCAACGGTGAAGCGGCAGTATTAGCCACTGCGCCTGCATATAACAAAACAACTGTATGAAAGACATATTGAAAAAGTTGAAGGACGCTTCGTCGGGTTGCTGTGTTACACTTATTCTTACGACACATCGTACCTTTCCGGATCATGAGAACGATGTCATATTGTTGAAGAACATGGTCGGAGAAGCTCAGTCACGGCTTGAGCGTGAATGTGATTCCAAGGTGAGCACCATCCTGGCAGATCGGTTGAGTCGGCTGGCGTCCTCCATCGATCACCGGTACAACCTGGAGTGCCTCGTATTGTTTGTAAATGAACACATCGCCGAGTATGTCAAGTTGCCCATCGGTGTTGAAGACCGGATTGTCGTTGGCAAGACTTTCGCGACACGCGATTTGATACGTGCGCTGCACAAGGAAAAGGATTATTTTATATTGGTGCTGAGCCGCGATAAAGCACGCCTTATTGAAGCATTTAACGATAAGGTAGTACAAGAGATCGAAGGTGACTTCCCTGTTGAAAATACTTCTCAATATCCGCGGCAGAGTGCCGAGGCGGCCATTGCCAGCCGCCGGACGAATCTCATACAGGAATTTTTTAACAGCGTTGATAAGCGACTCATTGAAGTTATAAACGAAAATCCATTACCCGTTGTGATATGCGCGGAGGAGTCCAATTATCATCAGTACCTGAAAATTGCCGATCGCAAAGAAGTCATTGTGGGTCACCTCCCTGGAAACAGGATGGAAGAAAAAGCGCATCACATTGTCGACGCTGTGTGGCCGATTGTTCAGCGTGTAAGAAAGAATAACAATTACAACCGTCTGGAGGAACTGGCGTCGGCGGAGAATACGGGAAAATTGGTTACTGACCTGAACGATATATGGCGCGCTGTAAATCAGGGAAGGGGCGAAACGTTGTTCGTACAACAGGGTTATTTTCAGCCGGTGCGCCTTGTGGAGGATACGGTTGAACCAGTGCCGGATGAGCAGGCAGACCGCACCGATGTGATTGATGATGTGATCGACCAGATGATAGAGATAAACAGCCAGTATGGTGGTGACAGTGTATTTCTTTCCGGACAGGATCTGGAGAAGTACCGGGGACTGGTGCTGATCACGCGGTACTGAAGTGCCTTTCAACCTTTTCCCTTCCACTGATCTCTCAGTGTCACCGTCCGGTTGAAAACCAGTTTTCCGGGCGACGAATCCGGATCGAGGCAGAAGTATCCCTTGCGCAGGAATTGGTACCTGTCTTCCGCAACCGCGGTTGCCAGTGAAGGCTCCGCGTACACGTCACTCAGGACCTGCAACGAGTCGGGATTCAGGTGATCCTTGAAGTCGCCTTCGGCTTGTCCCGGATCTTCGACCTTAAACAACCGGTCGTAGATACGTGTCTCCGCCTTTACGGCATGTGTAATGCTCACCCAGTGGATAGTTCCTTTTACGTTAATTCCCGAAGTGTCTGACCCGCTGCGGCTTTCGGGAACATAGGTGCAGCGGAGTTCGGAAATTTTGCCATCCGCCGTGCGAACAACTTCCTCGCAACGGATTATATACGCACTCTTTAGTCGTACCATTTTGCCCGGAGCCAGCCGGAAATACTTCTTTGGAGGATCTTCCATAAAATCTTCCTGCTCGATGTACAGTTCGCGGCTGAAAGGCAGGTTGCGTCTTGTGATCACCTCCGCCTCGGGGTTGTCTTCGCTTTCCAGGATTTCCTCCCGACCGTCCTCGAAGTTGGTGATAACAACTTTCAAAGGGTCAAAAACAACCATACGACGCAGGGCGATCTTGTTGAGGTGCTCCCTTACGCAAAACTCAAGCAATCCGACGTCAATCAGGTTTTCACGTTTGGCAACGCCGATTTTCTCGCAAAATTCGCGGACACTCTCGGGTGTGTATCCACGACGTCTTATGCCACTCAGGGTGGGCATTCGCGGATCATCCCATCCAGTGACGTGACGTTCGTTGACGAGCTCAAGCAACTTTCGTTTGCTCATGATGGTGTAGCTCATATTCAATCGTGCAAATTCGTATTGCCGCGACGGGTAGATCTCCAGATTCTTGATCAGCCAGTCGTACAGTTCCCGATGCGGGATGAACTCCAGCGTGCAAATGCTGTGGGTGACGTTCTCTATCGCGTCACTTTGCCCGTGCGCAAAGTCGTACATAGGATAGATGCACCACGTGTCCCCGGTGCGGTGATGGTGTGCATGCTTGATACGGTACAGCAGAGGGTCGCGCATGTGCATGTTGACATGCGTCATATCAATCTTCGCGCGCAATACTTTTTCTCCATCGCCGTATTTGCCCGCCCGCATTTCTTCGAAGAGCTTGCGATTTTCCGCGGTGGTACGGGTTCTGAAAGGACTGTCAGTCCCGGGTTGAGTGGGACTTCCTTTCTGGTGTGCGATTTCTTCGCTCGAGCTGTCGTCGACGTACGCGAGCCCCTTGTCGATCAGCTTCAATGCCAACTCATATAGCTGCCCGAAGTAATCCGAGGCATAGCGCTCATTCACCCATTGAAAGCCCAGCCATTGGACATCCTTCTTGATGCTGTCTACGTACACCGTCTCCTCGGTAACGGGGTTCGTATCGTCAAAGCGCAGGTTGGTGTAACCGCCGTACTTGCGCGTAAGCCCGAAGTTGAGGCAAATACTTTTGGCGTGCCCCAGATGGAGATAGCCATTCGGCTCGGGGGGAAAACGCGTAACGATCTGTTTGTACTTTCCGCTGGCTAAGTCGTTTTCAACAACCTCTTCAAGGAAATTAAGACTCTTCTCTTCAGTCATCTGACCAGGTCATGTTTAAGGCAACAAAGATAGAGGAAAGGGGAACGCCGCGAAAACCTTTTATCTTTATACATCTGTATTTCCCGGACCTATGAAATCAAAAGAACTCACAATTGAAATATCGAGGTCAATCGGCCAGGTGACAGGAGAGCTGCTGTTCGGAAAGGAGGCAGATTCTGTCTGCGTGCTGGCGCACGGAGCGGGAGCCGGGATGAACCATCCTTTTATGGATAGCCTGGCGGAGGCATTGGCCAATGTGAATATCGGCACGCTGCGTTACAATTTCCCATTTATAGAGAAGGGATCCAGGAGACCGGATGTTCCAGCGGTCGCGCACCAGACGGTTCTCCGAATGATCGACGTCGCTCGTGAACAATTTCCTGGGATGCCGCTGATAGCGGGCGGTAAGTCGTTTGGGGGGAGGATGACTTCACAGGCTGCTTCTTCGAATCCGGGACTACCTGTTAACGGGATCGTTTTCGTCGGTTTCCCATTGCATCCCGCCGGAAAGCCCGGAATCGATCGGGCGGATCATCTTCAAGAGGTGAAGTTTCCCATGCTCTTCCTTCAGGGTACCCGCGATGCCCTGGCGGAGATAAGTCTCGTCGACCAGGTCTGCGGCAGCCTGCCGAATGCCCAACTTGTGAAATTTAACGGAGCAGACCATTCATTTCGCATCGGTAAGCGTGATTTGATCCCTGCGCTAGCTGAGTCAGTGAGGGGCTGGTTTGTCGGAATTGCCGCTAAAAGGCGCTAGGAGGCTGTATTATATTCAGGATTAAATGCACAGCTTTGGTATTTATAGGCTATCTTTGCGGACATTTATTACCTAATTATCAACAATTTAATGAAAGAAGGAATCGTAAAATTCTTCAATGAAACCAAAGGATTCGGTTTTGTGAAAGAAACAGCAACCGGTCAGGAGTACTTTGTACACATCTCTGGCCTGCTCGTTGACAGAATCTATGAAAATGATGAAGTCACTTTCGAGCTGAAAGAAGGAAAGAAAGGATTGAATGCAGTTAACGTAAGGTTAGCTAACCAATAAAATCACGCTTTTCAACTGAAAGCCCTCCGATTCTCTCGGAGGGCTTTTTTTATGAGTTCTCGGTTCCTCCTAAGCCAATTTTGCGTCGAGCGTGATAGTGGCCTTCAGCGATTGAGATATCGGACAATTCGTCTTCGCCTCTTCCGCGCATTCAAGGAACTTTTCTTTCGAGATATCCGGTACCCTGGCGGTCAGTTCTATGTGTGATTCTGTGATTGAATCTTCCAGCGTTACCGTACAGACAGCACTTAGTTCGTCGGGAGTGAAACCGGCTTCGCCGAGGACGAAACTGAGCTTCATAACGAAACAACCGGCATGCGCGGCGGCAATAAGCTCTTCCGGGTTGGTTCCCGTACCTTCTTCAAATCTTGATTTATACGAATATTGAGTCTTGCTCAAAGTTGAGCTCTGGGTTGTGACATGTCCGTTGCCATCCTTGCCTGACCCCTGCCATACGGCTGTTGCGTTTCGTTTTTTCATAATTGTTGTATTTTTTTGTTCAGTGTTAATATAGATTAGTTTTTTAGAATAACCGATCTATTCTCAGGCTGGATTTTCCTGCAGCACCCTTACAAGTTCCGATTCATTTGTCAAATCCAGACGCAAGGGGGTGATGGAGGCGTAGCCGTTCTCCACAGCCCAGCGATCAGTTCCTTCTTCTGCAGCTTCAAGGGGGGCAACGGTAAACCAGTAGTGTTTTCGTCCCATCGGGTCTTCACCGGCCACTACTTTCCCGTCATACAGTCGCACCGACTGCCTTGTCCATTTGATCCCCTCAGGATGCCGCGGGAAGTTTACATTCATCAGGTACAATTCAGGCTTTGGCAAGAGCAGAGAAAGTACTTTTTGTACGTATGCTTCGAGGCTTTTCCAGTCCGGCTCTGATTTTCCAGCGGGTGTGCTAAGGGCTATGCCCTTGACGCCCAGCAACACTGCCTGTTTGGCGGCTGCTAACGTGCCGCTGTGCCACATAGCGTTTCCGAGATTGGCTCCCATGTTGATACCCGAAAGCACCACATCGGTTTTCTCCCACAGGTGTGTGCCAAGTGCCACGCAGTCGGCCGGTGTTCCGTTGACACGATATGCCTCAATCCCATCAAATTTGATAGGCGATTTTTTATAAGACAACGGACGCGTCGCCGTTATAGCATGGCCCATAGACGACTGTTCTACATCGGGAGCTACGACGCGAACTTCGCCAAATTCACGTGCTACTTTCGCAAGTGCCGCGAGACCGGGACTGTATATACCGTCATCGTTTGTAAGAAGGATCCTCATTTCTTCAATCGTGTTTTCCCAATGCTGGTACGCAATTGTTGTTAGCTATTTCTGATGAAGTGGCTCTATCACCGGACATATCTTTGCAAGATATGCACCCGATAGCTGATCGATCAGCGCTTCGCCTTGTTGTTTAACAGGAAAATATTCAATTCTGATGAGAAAAGCCGTGGTTCTGCACAATCCGGGGGCCGGAGAAGGAGAGGCTTCAAAAAAGCAACTGAGTGCCATCGTTGAGCCTGCGGGTTTTGAGTGTAGCTATTCGTCTACAAAAAACTTCCACTGGGAAAATCTCGATACGGGCGATATCGATTTTCTGATTCTCGCCGGTGGCGATGGAACAGTGCGAAAAGTCGCCGAAGCAATGTTGAACAGGCCTGTACTGGAAAAGAGATTTCCGCTGGGTCTATTGCCATTTGGCATCGCAAACAACATCGCGAAAACACTGGGGGTAAAGGGTTCGGCCGAAGAGATCGTGAGATCGTGGAAAGATGCTTCCGTAAAACCATTCGATGTGGGCATCATCAACGGGCTGGAGAAACCTGCTTTCTTCCTGGAAAGTTTCGGGTGCGGATTGTTTCCCAACCTGATGAAGGAAATGAAGAGGAACGGACATAATGGAATTGATGACCGGAAGGAAAGATTGCAGGTTGCACTTGACGTGTTGCTCGACCTCGTGCTTCATGCTCCGTTGAAGGGATGTGATTTGCAGGTGGATGACAGAGACTACTCCGGAGATTTTCTCCTCCTTGAAGTGATGAACATCCGGTCAATTGGCCCCAACCTTGGACTGGCACCGGATGCAGATCCCGGCGATGGCGAGTTCGATGTGGTGCTCATTACCGAAAAACAAAGAAGCCACCTCGCGCAATATGTCCGCAAGAAAATTGAAGGAGCCGATGTGCCGTTTGATTTCCCGTTATTAAAAGCTAAAAAGATCAGGATGTTCTGGGAGGGCAGACACGTACACGTCGATGATGAATATTTTAAACTGGACCGGCCGATGAATATCGGGATTGATCTCCGCGAGGGGCTGCTCAAGTTTCTTGTTGCTTCCCGTGAAGGTGTAGCTTAACCGATATATTTTTTCTAATATTCAGCCATGAGAATTTTCTCCATTCTTATACTTATTTCCTTGTCGGTTCCGGTTACCGCTCAAACGCTGGAAGCACTCAACCGGCTGGAGCAGGATACGGTGAGGAAAGATACCGCACGTCGGGAGACTCCATCGTCGGTTCCTGCCGGAAACGAGCAACTTACGGCTCCGAGGAATTTCTACAACCTGATGCGAAACAGGGAGGTCCACAGAAAGGGTCTGTTCTCGGTTCACAAGGTCGCTGACAACTATTACTTTGAGATCCCCGACAGTATCCTGGGGAGGGATCTGCTCGTGGTGGCGAGGATCGCACAGGGCGCCGCGGGTGTCAGGCCGGGTCATACCGGTTTCGCGGGCGACCAGATCGGAAGCACGATCATCCGGTTCGAGAAAGGTCCCGGACACAAACTATTCCTGCGAAGGATTACCTACGAAGATCAGGCTGGCGATACAACAGACGCGATGTATCACGCTGTCGTGCGTTCGAACCTACAGCCCCTCGTTGCCGCATTTGGTATTGGTGCTTACTCGCCCAGTCACACAGGAAGTGTGATCGATGTAACCAGCTATGTCAATGGCGACAACGATATATTGTTCTTCAGCGCACCCGCGCGAAAGTCGATGATGGTGGGTACGCTGCAAAGCAACATGAGCTATATCAAAGATATCACCCCGTATCCCATGAACGTGGAGATACGCACGATCAAAACATATACGCGGTCGAATACCCGGTCGACATTCACGATGGAGTTAAACACATCTATCGTGCTACTGCCCGAAGTGCCGATGAAGAAGCGACTCTCCGATAAGCGGGTTGGCTATTTTACAGAACGCTATACCGACTACGATGCGAACCCGCAGGGTGTAAAGGTTGTGAGCTTCATCAAACGCTGGCGGTTGCAACCGAAAGAAGAAGACGTAGAGCGGTATCTCAGAGGTGAACTGGTGGAGCCTCAGAAGCCAATTGTCTACTATATCGATCCGGCCACGCCGAGGAAATGGGTGCCTTATCTTATCAAGGGTGTTGAAGACTGGCAGGTTGCTTTTGAAAGGGCAGGCTTCAGGAACGCTATCCAGGCGCGATACGTCCGGGGTGACCTGGCGCCGGTCTGGACGCTCGAAGACGCACAGCATTCCGCCATCGTCTATAAGCCGTCTTCGATTGCCAATGCCGCGGGACCAATCGTGACAGATCCGAGAAGCGGCGAAATACTGGAAAGTCATATCAATTGGCATCACAACCTGATGTCTATCCTGCGCAACTGGTATATGATTCAATGCGGCCCGGTCGATGTCCGCGCGCAAAGAATGCAATTCGACGATGCACTCATGGGTGAACTGATCCGTTCCGTGGCTGCGCACGAAGTAGGCCATACGCTGGGGCTAACGCATAACTTCGGCGCGAGTTCGACGGTTCCGGTAGAGAAGTTGAGAGACCGCGAATGGCTGGAGCGAAACGGCCACACTCCTTCGATCATGGACTATGCCCGGTTCAATTATGTGGCGCAGCCGGAAGACAGTATTACTGAACGCGGACTCATTAGCAGAATCGGAGCGTATGATCTGTGGGCGATCGAATGGGGCTACCGTTGGTATCCTACGCTGAGTCCCGAGGAAGAGATACCTGTTTTGAATGAATGGATCGTGGAGACGATGGCTGACGATCGCGCTTTGTGGTTCGGATCGGAATTCTCTTCCGACGACCCCCGTACACAGACCGAAGATCTCGGCGACAATGCCATGGTCGCCGGCGGATACGGAATCAGGAACCTGAAGCGAGTCGTTTCTAATCTCATAGACTGGACCTATCTTGAGAATGAAGGATACGGCGGACTCAGTGAACTCTACAGTGGGGTTCTGCGTCAGTTCGACTATTATATCGGGCATGCATTGTCGAATATCGGTGGTGTCTATCACACGCCGAAACTCGCCAGCCAACCCGGCCCGGTGTACCAGGGAGTGCCGGTCGATCTTCAACGCGATGCGCTTGCGTTCATTAATGAAAATGTATTTGTAACACCCGTGTGGCTTTTCGATTCGGTTATTCTCAGCAGGGTAGGCTATTCTCCGACACAGATGGTTACGCGTATTCAGGACCGGGTACTTAACTATCTGTTCAATACCAATACCGTGAGCAGGCTTGTTGTTCAGGAAGCTCTTCACGGCGATAGGGCGTACCGGCTGATGGACTACTTTAATGATATTGACCGTTTTATCTGGACGGAGCTCGACGAAGAGAGGAACATTGACATCTACAGAAGGAACCTTCAGCGCTCCTATATAGAGGCGTTGAGTGATCTGTCAAACAAAACCGGGAGGGAGTATCGCGATGCCGGGCCCCTGGCGAAACAGAAGCTGGCGGAGATTCAAGCGCTGGTCAGAAAAAGGAAGCGTAAGATTGACGATCCGATGAGCCGCACACACCTCGAGTTCGTAGAAAAGCGCCTGGCTGAACTGCTGGAATAGACAACCGCAGCCCGTAGAAAAAACAAACCCCCGGACGGCTTCCGGGGGTTTTGTTTACCTAACCTATACCTGAAGGTTGACTGTTATAGTCAGATCCTGATTTTAAAAATACTATGCCAACCTGGCTATTGGCGGCGGTGCATTTGAAATACGTGTTGTTGAAGTGCATAAATCACCGGTTGGGGAACTGTGAAACACTTTGTTGCGGAACACCACGTGTGGAGTGGGATCTACAACTGCAGGCTGCCTGCTTTCCCATTTAGCCGGCGGGGAACGACATTTTACCTGGATAAGATAGTAATGTCGTATCTATGAAAGTTGCCCGCGTGTTGTTGGTATGTCTGATGGTTGGAGTATCCGGTGTTTCACTGGCACAGCGGTATCGTTATGCTCCTCTCTATTCCAGGGGTTACAGCAGTAGCTTATCAGTTGAACTGGATCCCGTCGCTTTTCTTCTCGATGGTTACTCAGTTCATCTGCGTTACCGGCCCATGTTCAGCGAGCGTTTTCTGCTGGGCGTAGGAGCTTATGCGATGGACTTGCCTGAAGTATTGGTTGACGTAAACTCCGCAAACCGCGATCGCGGTTGGAATGCGCGTATCCGCAGTGCCTATACGCTTCACGCGGAACTATACGCCAGGGAAGTCAATGCTGGCTGGTTTATTGGAGAACAGGTTGGATTTCAAAACTTCCGAATCAGCAATCATCGTGAAAACGGGGGGCATGCCGATTTCAGCGCGTTTATCGCGATGACCTATGGTGGTTATAGCTGGAGTCCGCGCAACAGACTTTTATATGTGAAACCCTGGATTGGTTTGGGTTTTACCGACAAGATAGACGGTATCAGCCATATAGGTTCATCGCGATACAAGGTAGGGCTGTTGTTCCCTATGGCCGCGTTACATGTGGGATACACTTTTTGAAAATAGCTCACGACTCACGCCCGACGATCTCGCCAGCCATCGGCACAACCGGCGTTCCAACGATCAGGATGGCGAATCCGACGAATACACATCCTACCATCACACCTATCATGGGAATAGTGGTGCCGTTGTGCAGCACACTAACGATTGCCGTTACAGCGCCGCCCATACCCATGCGGAAGCTTCCCGAGAGAGAGGCCGCGCTTCCCACATGCCTGGAAAAAGGAGCCAGCGAAAGCGCTGATGCATTCGGGTTAGTCAGTCCCTGCCCCGTCAGAAACAGGGCGATGAGTCCGGCAAGAACGTAGCGATCAGGTGTGGCAAAGACGGTTGTCAGCAGCAGGACGATTCCGATGATCGACTGAAGCGTCAATGTTGTCCTGATGATTTGTTCGCTTGTGAATCGGCGCAGCAACAGGTGGTTCAATTGTGACGACCCGATGATGAAGAAAGCGATAAACGCGAAGATCCATCCGTACTCCTTTTCGCTTGTCCCGTAGATGGTCATGAAAACATCTGCTGACCCGGCGATGTAAGCGAACGGCGCGGCTGTCGCAATTCCCCCGGCGGTGGTGTACAAAAGAAACTGTGGTTGCCGCATGACCTTCCAGAAATTTTTCATTACCGGCTTAGGCCGGAGCGAAAGGCCGGGGTCGGGCTTCTTGCCATCCGGAAGAAACACGTAAACAGCCAGCAATATCAGTAGCGTTAAAGCTGCCAGAATGATGAATACGGCATGCCACCCGAAGGCTACTGTCACGTAGCCTCCGACTGCGGGCGCAATCATCGGCGACACTGCAATGACGAGTGTAATCCATGAAAATGCCTGCGCCGTTTTGTCGACAGGGAACAGGTCTCGCACCAGTGCCTGGGCTGCCACCATCCCGGCACACCCGCCGATAGCCTGAAGGAAGCGTACAGCGATAAGGGCTTCGGCGGAATGGGTTATTGCGCACCCGACAGACGCAATGATGTAGATCGCTAATCCGGCGTATAGAGGGCGCTTACGTCCGAAACGATCGAGCAGCGGTCCGTACATCAACTGCCCCACAGCAATACCGATGAAGTAGCTGGTGAGCGATAGCTGAATGATATGGATCGGTGCCTTCAGGTCCTTCGCTATCGCGGGAAAGCCGGGCAGGTACATATCAATCGAAAAAGGACTGATTGTCGAGAGGGCTCCGAGGATAAGAATTAAGATAAATAATTTTCTTTTTGTCATACGACTGCCTTTCACTAAGGCAACAGGGTATCCATACACAAACTATTTTTGGTCCAAAAGGTTTCGCACAGGCCAAAATGTTTTGTAGAGCTAACGTTTGCGCCATTGCGATTAATTTCTGACTTTAGTACGCCTAAGCTACAACCATGAAAACTTCAATACTTTTTCTCCTCTTTCTTTGCTCTTTTTCCCTGATGGCCCAAACCGGAAAAGTGATCGACGACCTTTCACTACCCAGCAAGATACTGAAGAGCGAACGCAAATATGCGATTTATTTGCCGCCTGACTACGAAACCTCACAGCGCAGTTACCCTGTGCTTTACCTGTTGCATGGGTCGGGAGATAACCAGACAGGCTGGGTTCAGTTCGGCGAAGTGATGCACCTTGCTGACAAGGCAATACGCGAGGGAAAGGCTACACCAATGATCATCATTATGCCCGACGCAAATACCGGGCAGCGCGGATACTTTAACGATATCAGGGGCGATTGGCGCTATGAGGATTTCTTTTTCCAGGAGCTGATGCCCCATGTGGAGAAGACGTGGCGAATCAAAGGGGAGAAGCGCTTCCGCGCGGTGGCCGGGCTCTCCATGGGAGGAGGAGGATCATTCGTTTATGCGCTGCGACACCCGGAACTCTTCTCGTCGGCGTGTCCGTTGAGCGCCTCCACCGGGCCGCTTACGCTGCAGGATACGAAAGACCAACTGACCAGAAGAAATGTCAAATGGAACACTGAAAGCGAAGTTGAAACCTATTTCAAAAAGCACAGTGTGCTCCAATTAGTCGACCAGATCCCGGATGACCAAAAGAAAGCGGTGAGGTGGTATATCGACTGTGGTGACGATGACTTTCTGTATGAAGGCAATTCGCTCGTACACATCGCTATGAAGAAGAAAGAGATTCCGCATGAATTTCGCATTCGCGATGGTGCGCACACCTGGAGTTACTGGCGTGGCTCTTTACCCACTGTGCTGGAATTCGTTTCACAGGCCTTTCATCAGTTCTGATTTCCTGAAAAATGTTTTATGACGGTTAAACCTTCGCGGTGTGGGGCTGTCTAAGGCGTATAAATGGAAATCTTATGAAAAAGAACGTATTGATGTTGTTTGCAGCGTTGGTGTTCTCAGCAAGTTTGCTGGCACAGCGCAATTCTGGTGAGTCGATGGCTGATCGCCAGGTAGAAAGGATGAAAACGGCACTGTCGCTCTCCGACGACCAGGTTGCCCGTCTTAAGAAAGCGAATACCGATTTCAGAGAAGGGCACCGGGCGATGGTTACCGACACCACGTTGACACGAGGTCAGTTGATGGCCAGGGGAAAGGAGCTGATGGAAGGACGTGAAAAGAGTGTGAAGCAGATCCTGACTAAGGAACAGTATGAGAAATGGATGAATGCGAAGCCTGCGGCGACGCGGCGTACCTGGTCCGAAAAGCGTCCGGATCCGAGAGGGGGCCGCGGTCAGCACATCGAGCGAATGAAAACAACCCTGGGACTGTCAGACGATCAGGTTAAGGGGGTTGAGTCCGCTAACGCAAAGATGATGGAACAGTTTCGCGGTCTGCGGGCAGACACCACACTGACGCGCGAAGACCGCATGAAGGAGCACAAGCGAATTGCTGAAGAGAGACGAGCCTCTATCTCGAAAATACTGACGAAAGAGCAATACGAGAAATTCGCCGCCTTTGAGAAGAAACCTATGAGAGAAAGGCAGCAGCGCGGGCCGGCTTTAAAGACGCGGTAGTGTCAGGCCACCATCCACCATTATAACCTGACCGGTGGAGTAGGGGAAGTTACCCGTCGCTAGTGAGGCAACCGCTTTTCCGACGTCTTCAGGAAAGCCCCAGCGACGGGTAACACAAAGGCCCTCCGATATCATCTTATCGTACTTCTCCTTTACTCCGCTGGTCATATCTGTACTGATGACTCCCGGTCTGACTTCGTAAACAGGAATGTTGAATTCGCCGAGGCGCACAGCGAACAGCTGGGTAGCCATACTGATCCCCGCTTTGGAGATACAGTATTCCCCGCGGTTTACCGACGCCACTGTCGCGGAGATCGAAGACACGTTGATGATCGCTCCGGAAAACGACTCGTCTGTAGCTTTCTGACGCACCATCCAGTTGGCGGCAAGCTGCGTCAGGAAATAATTTCCTTTGAGGTTTGTCGACAATACATCGTCGAAGCTTTCCTCCGTCGCGTCAAGAATATCGCGTCGCTCTTTTGGCGCTATACCGGCATTGTTGACGAGTACGTTAAGCCTTCCGAACTCTTTTTCAATTTTATCGATGATACCTTTTCGGTCCGATGAGGAAGCAAGGTTTCCCTGGCAATAGATAACGCGGGCACCTTCTTCCTGCAAATTCTTAATAACATCGCCGAGAGATGATTCATCGCGGACACCGTTGATCGCAAGATCAAATCCTTTGCGGGCTAGTTCACGTGCGATACCGAAGCCGATACCGCGGCTACCTCCCGTCACCAATGCAACCTTCTTCATGGTAAATAATAGTTAGTTATATCGCCGGAATGTCGACCCAGCTTCTCTTAGACCAGCTTTCGAGTCCCTTTTCAGCGAGCTGAACACCACGCGCGCCATCCCGGAGATCCCAGGGGAACGGCTCGTCCTTCACTACGTGTTTGAGGAACAACTCCCATTGCACCTTGAAGGCATTGTCGTATGTTTCCTGCTCGGGTACTTTAGACCAACCAGCGAAGAAATCAATGGGCTGAGCGATATCGGGATTCCAGGTCGGCTTGGGTGTATTGCCGTAGTGCTGGATATAACATTCCCGCAGACCAGCCACTGCCGAGCCTTTCGTTCCATCCACCTGTAGCGTGAGGAGATCGTCGCGTCTTACCCGTACCGTCCAGGATGAGTTGAAATGCGCGATGATACCGTTCTCAAGTTCGAATGTCGCATACGCGGCGTCATCTGCCGTACACTTGTATTTGTTGCCTTGTTCGTCGATACGCTCGGGAATATGTGTCGCACCAAGGCACGACACAGCCTTGACCTTGCCAAAGACGTTATCAAGAACATATCGCCAGTGGCACAACATATCCACGATGATACCGCCATCATCTTCCTTCCGGTAGTTCCACGACGGGCGCTGCGCAGGAATGGAGTCGCCTTCAAATACCCAGTAACCGAACTCGCCCCTTACAGACATGATTCTGCCAAAGAATCCTTGTTCGATAAGACGCTTGAGTTTGATGATTCCCGGAAGCCACAGTTTGTCTTGTACAACGCCATTTTTTACACCCGCCTTTTCGCACAACTCCGCCAGCGACAACGCGGTTTTTGTATCGACGGCTATCGGCTTTTCGCAGTAGATGTTCTTTCCCGCTTTCACCGCTTTCCGGATCGCGTCGGCTCTTCTCCCTGTTGTCTGGGCATCAAAGTAGATCGTGTAATGAGGATCGGCCAGCGCTGCATCGAGGTCTGTCGAGAATTTCTTTACGCCCGATAAAGCCGAAAGTTTTTCAAGTTTATTCTTATCACGTCCGATCAGGATCGGGTCCGGCATAATCGTTTCCCCTGGTCCGATCCTGACACCACCTTGTTTGATGATTTCGACCATAGACCTCAACAAGTGCTGGTTGGTCCCCATACGACCGGTTACGCCGTTCATGATAACCCCTACTATGTGCTGTTTCATTTAAATTTATTTGTTCGTTGTTTACTTCCTTCCTCTTATGAGTGTTTTTGATAGGCAGTGATGATCTTGTTCAGGAACTGTGTCTGGTCTTCCTTCCAGAATTTGTGTGAGAATATCTCGACTTCATTAAAGCCGCTAAAACCGGCTTCTTCAACCCATCCCCGGATCTTTTGCACCGGAATACATCCTTCTCCCATCAATCCACGATCGTTCAGCATGTCGGCTGTGGGGACATTCCAGTCGCAGATGTGAAAAGCATGCAGGTTGCCGTTGCGTCCGCATCGTTTTATCTCCTGTTCCAATGCAGGATCCCACCAGAGATGATATACGTCTACCGCCACGCCAACCCACGGTGACTTGATTGCTTCGGCCATGTCATTCGCCTGACCCAACGTATTGATGGCAGATCGTGTGTCTGCATACATGGGATGAAGGGGTTCGATAGCTAACCTGATACCCGCGGCCTCTGCGTGCGGTAGCACAGCTTCGATTCCTTCACGAATGTGTTTACGGGATTCCTCGAGGGATTGGGCGGGCTCGGCGCCACAAACCAATACCACCATGTCGGTGCCCAGGGCGGCAGCCTCGTCAATGGCCTTTCGATTGTCGTCCAGCGCAGCGGTTCTCTTCGCGCTATCGGTGGAAGGGAAGAACCCCCCTCTGCAAAGCGACACGACTGCCAGGCCCTGGTCCCGTAGCATTTGCCCGGTCTTTGCGATGTCGCGCCCTTCAAGTGCATCGCGCCAGACCGTGATCCCTTTGACTCCCGCCACTGAAAAATGTTCTGCGGCCTCTTCTATCTGCCAGGGTTTTGTTGTGATAGTATGAATACACAACCGTGAGAGATCTGTCAGGGGTGCCGCGCTCATGGGAGACAGTTGAAAAATGTATAATACCTTTCGTCGCGGATAATTTTGCTAACGTACAACGCAGCCTCGCGTGCGTGATAATCGCCCCACATACTCGACTCGCCATTGGGGATCTTACTTCCCGCCGGAACGTGATCCCAGCCGTTTGGCCGGTGATAGATCGAGTGTAAGATAAGTCCCTGATGGTTTGGATCTGTGCTGAGGTAAGGCTCGCCGAGCATGGTATCGAGCACGGTAAGTCCCGCCTGCCAGTAACGCTGGGAAGCAGTCGCATCCGATTTCCCGAGATACTTGCCAAGTCTCAGAAGACCCTGTGCGGCGATGGCTCCCGCGGAGCTGTCTACAGGCTCGAATTCATTGTAAGGATCGGCAGGTTTATCCAGGTAGTTTTCAATACGATGAAGTTGTGGGGCACCGGTATCCCAATAAGGCATTCCGTCTGTCGGTGTGTACTCAATATAAAAGTCGCACGTTGCTTTCGCAGCTTTCAGCATAAAACCTTTGATCCGGTCTTTACCGCCCAATGCGTCGAGTTCTTTGGTGTCGCAGGTTTCAAGCCACTCAAGCTGCTCGGCGTAACCGCTCATCGCCCAGGCGAGTCCCCGGGTCCAGGTTGTAAATCCGGTATAACCTTGTTGTGAATTGGGACAGCGATAATTTCCGTCCTTTGTATTGAAGACACTTTCGTGAGCTGTTCTTCCGGGGATGTCGTAAGAATCGCGACCCTCACCGTAGTAGATGCCATAGCGCGCGGTAGCTTCCATGTGTTGGATAGCGCGTTCGAGAAGACTGATCTTTACATCGCCTTCCGCCTGGAGAACGTGACCGAGCGCGTGGCTAAGTACCAATGACCGGCACGTGCGCATGGTATCAACAAAGAGCGAGTGGGGGCCATTGAATGAGTGAATGAATCCGCCGTCTTTGATCGGCGTCCACCGGCTTGCCTGAACCGCGCCGGTGAGCTTAAGTGCGAGCTCGTAAAAGTTCTTCTCCCATTCGTCGAAAGGAAGTTTCCCTTCCCGCATGAGTCGCAGGAGATTGCCGTAGGTGCTGACGTTGTTAAATCCGTGATCGTGAACGCCGATGTGGCTTATATGGGGCGCCATGACGTCGACGATTTTCGCCCGGGCAGCGTCGAGGAGTTGCTTGTCGCCGGATATGTCGAACTGAAGCACTGCCGATCCGTATTGGAACCCCTGCGTCCATTCCGTCCAGCCTCGGGTGGTATATTGTCCGTCGACGGTAAAGACCGGTGATCCCTTCCGGTCGTCGTAGTTTTTCTGGATCAGCCGGATTTTTTCATCTGAAAGTTCCCAGAATCGCTGGAGCTTTTGGCTGAGATCTGCTGGTTTTAGGGTATTGTTGATCTTTATCATTCCTCGCTAAAGTAGTTTACGTCTCATTCATGTACTTACATGAATTCGGGGCCAAAACTATAAGAAATTTTGGGAATGCCGGAACCGCTCGGCGCATGAAATAGCCATAGGTATAAGGAAGCCGTTTTTTTCCTGATTTTGGCGGCAATAATGCCGATGCCGGGGGGGCCTTCGCTAATGGGCCCGCAACCCTATTTTGCCCCAATGCAGATCGGCAAAGTTCATATACTGATCCCAATCGAAGTCGGTCACATCGTGTACTCCTGTACGGATATGGTAACCGATGGTGCCCATGACGGGTTTGTTGACTTGCGGCATCTCGTCAGCGGGTAGTCCTTCCTTTTTGAGTAACTGGTATACCGGCGTAGCGAACTTTGATGAAAGGAACTCTCCGTATGGGTC
This sequence comes from uncultured Roseivirgaceae bacterium, assembly GCA_964493505.1. GTDB lineage: Bacteria > Bacteroidota > Bacteroidia > Cytophagales > Cyclobacteriaceae > Chryseosolibacter. The sequence continues at coordinate 431,892 of CAZBNP010000002.1, read as the reverse complement.
GGCCCATTTATCTTCTTCAGCGCTTGCCACGTAAAGCGGTCTCGGTGCGATGAGTGCGAGTAACATGTGCTGATCCACCGGAAGCGAGGCCTCGTTGTTGTTGTACTGGTTGAAGTTATCGCAGAACCAGTGGGGGAACGCCGTGTTGATCCTCCATACTGTTTCGCCGAATGCGCGGCGTGACAAAGCGGCTCCTCCGCAACCGGAGTTATTGGATATCACCAGTGCGAAGCGCTGATCTTCCGCTCCTGCCCACAGCGATGCTTTTCCGAGGCGCGAATGGCCCATAACAGCGACGCGTTTGGCGTTGATATCCTTGTCTGTTTCAAAGTAGTCCATCGCGCGGCTCAGCCCCCACGACCAGGCTGCGATAGAGCCCCATTCATCGGGAGCAGGTGAATTTTTTCCATCGCGATAGAACAATGGATGAACGCCGTTTTGGAAGTCGTCGTCGAAGTCGGGGTCTATATCGCCGTAGTAAATAGTCGCCAAGCCGTATCCCCGCGCGAGAATGCGCTCAACGGGCCAACGGCTGGACCGTACGCCGCGCGATGCTTCCGTGGCAAGGTTGTCTACTACACCGTAGTCCTTGTTACTGCGCATCCAGGCCTCCGAAAGAGTTATTCCCGGATCATTGTGTATGGAGTGGTTTCCGTAAAAATTCAAGCCGACAAAGAGTGCGGGCTTCTTGACGTTGTTCGGGAGATATATAAGGATGTCCATATAGGGGTCGCTCTCCGACCCGGAGAAGAGCACCCTCACCTCTTTTCTTGTAGCTAAACCGCCGAGTGCCTGTTTGTCGACCGACCTGACAACGAAGCGCATACCCGGAAGTGCTCCGGGCGAGCGTCCGAACATGTGTTCCCGAAACAACTCAAGGATCTCGTTTCTTCGTTGTGACGTCCATGTCCTGGCGCTCGTCACTTTCTGACCATCGGCCAGTACCAGCGGATCGGGCAGCGTATAGGCGGGAACCTTTGATTCGTCGTAGTTTGGTACGAACGGAAGGTTGGTTTGAGCGATTGTTTCCAGGCTGCACATTGCGATGAGTATTCCGGTGATGAGTCGAGTGAGTTTCAGCATATAGGAATCATTTCAAGTATATATTCAGTTGTTCCGGCTCGTTACGGAGTCGTGCCTGACTCGTTTTTTGACGATGGAAGTCGAAATTTAAGCATTTTGAATCAGATAGCGAGCGATGGGCGTACGGAGGAAGGAATTCAGTGATAAACGGTATAACACCGGCGTTCGCTCAGCGAATGATCATCTTTCGATAGAGTGTGCCTCCGGGGTACTCGAGACGCACGGTGTGCAGGCCGACAGCCACTCCGCGCAGGTCGATAGCCTTGTGGTATTTGCTGCGACCGTTTTCACGCAGCACGGCGACAACAGCTGAAGTTGTGCCACTCAATACGGTTACATGCAACGGTGTTTCGTTGACAAATGCAACTACGATTTCAAAAACACCCTCGTTCGGGTTTGGATAAACGGAGAAGTTACGCACCACAGGGGGATGCGCGACACGTCCCGCATCATCCGTTCGGTCTCTCCCGTTGGTGATTGAAACCACCTTGGTGATGCGATCCCGGCATCCACCCGATGCTACGTCGAGTATGATCTCATAATCCCCCGGAAGGGAGAACCGACCGTAGACCAGACCCGCAGATTCGTTCAGGGGATCCATACCTTCCGGGAAGGTCCAGTGAACCGTTTCCGGTATCGGCCAGCTGATATCGATAATCACAAGGGTATCCGTAGTAAAAGCCGCGGAAGCGACGAGGAAATCCGCGTTTACCAGGTTGTTGGTGGTCGTCAGCATAAACGTGTCCCTCGCCGTACATCCCGTCTGGTCAAGGGCTTCCAGCCAGTACGTTCCCGGCTCGGAGATGGTAAGAACTTGCTCAGTGCTCCCCGTACCATTACTGCTTCCCCAGGTGAATGTTTCCCAGGTCGACCCCGGGTCGAGAATGTGCGATTGTCCTTCACAGAGAACGATCGGCCCGCCAAGTTCAATACCGTCACCGCGTGGGTTAGTGATAACCTGTGTCAGCGTCGAGGTACAGTTATTTTCATCGCGCGCGGTAAGCGCATACTCGCCATCACACAAATTCCTGAGTTCAGGCACACGACCGCCGTTCGACCACTCGAAGTCGAGTGTTCCCGTTCCTCCGGATGCTTCAATTTTTATCGCGGCGTTACATTCGTCGGGGCAATGTGGCATGATGAGTTCGGATATCGCCAGGACTATTGGTTCAGGTTCTCGCAACACCATCGTAGCCTCGGCGCTGCACCCCTGCTCGTCGGAGACAATTGCCGTATAGCGTCCGGCGGGCCTACCCGTGATCTGTTCTTGCGTGGCGCCGTCATTCCACAGTATGGATGTTCGCCCGATGGTATTGCGGACAGATGTTATCTCAAGAGCGCCGGTACGATCGTCGAAACAGGCGATACCCGCTATTTCCCGGATCGTGAAGGAGATAGGTTCAGGAGCGGTAAGGGTGATGGTTTCCTGTGCGGAGCAGTTGTTCGCGTCGGCGACAGTCAATTGATATAGACCCGGCGAAAGATTTGCGCGCCCGGCGGTCGTGAGACCGTCACTCCACCAATAGCGATAGGGTTGCGTTCCCCCGCGCACGCGTGTTTCGATCGATCCATCCCTGCTCTCATGACAGCTCACCTCGAAACCGTTTCTGCCACCGGATGACGACAAGGTGACACTGAATTCTTCCGGCGCGGTCAGGGTGTACCGATACTCGCTGCTCCAGCATTCGTTTGAGTCTCTTACCCGCACGCGGTATGTTCCCGCTGCGAGATTGCACGCGCTGTCTGAGGTGCTGACCGCCGGCGTCCATTGATAATGCTCATATACTCCCGTCCCTCCCGCGGCGGTGACAGCGATCGCGCCATCTTCTGCTCCGGCACAGCTGAGGTGAGAGCCGTTGAAATCGGTGATTTGCGCCGAACGAATTCTTACAGGCTCAGGATTGATAACGTCAACCGGGGTGTCTGTCCAGCAAGCGCCAAAGAAATTGATGCCCGTGTTGTTTTCCACTCTGACGATATACGCTCCCGCGCGGATGCCGCGGAGTTCGATCCTGTTGCCGGCAATGAGATACTCCTGCAATAACGGACGACTGGTCGCGGCATCAAACAGGGTAACCACGAAGTCGCGGAGCACCGCTGGCACCAGGCTAGTGATAGTGACGTCGATGGATCCGTCCGTTCCGTTGTGGCAAAGGGGAGATGTCGGAACGACCGTCGCCGTCGGTCCCGGGAAGTAGATGTCAACCGGTTGCAGCGTGCTGGCCGTGTTCGGTACGCCGGTCACGCGAAAATATTTTCTTCCCAGGGGGTTCGCAACGCCGGCGGCGACGAGGTCTTCCCGCGAGACCGTGATCGTTGACGTTGTTTTTCCTTCGAGGGTTTTGAAGCCGCCGGTTGATTCGTCTCTTATTTCCCATCGAAGGGAGGGGAAACAGGTATTGGAGGTCAGCGTCACTTGCTCACAGTCCTGGTGAAAACCGGAGATCTCTGACCGCGGATAGATACGCATCCGGATCGTGATATGCACGCCAGGGATGTTCCCCCCACCTTCGACGACGCCTTCCTCGCAGGTAGTGTCATACCATCCCGAGTAAGTAGCGGCGAATACTTGTGTCGGAGGGTCCGACGGGTTTCGCGGTTCGCTTGCGAGCCCCCGGACAAGTACCCCGAGGGAGCCTGAGATCGGGCTGGTGCCGGAAGCTATGTACGACCTCCTGTTGTTCGGAGATCTGCCGCGAAGCGTGTTACCTGAGTAGGTGAGGGTTGAGCTGACGATGGACGCACCCGCGTAACGTTCGAGGCTGACTTCGATATCGATTTCTGCAACCCAGCCTTGCGCCCTGCCTGTCGGAGGTGGTTGGAGTGCGTGGATGGCAACGAGTATGGCGACGATCAATCTCATATCTACAGGTTGTCAGCCTAATACCTGAAGGTAAGCTCACGGCTCATCGCCGATTTTCCACCATTGACGAAACAGGCGATGATCCGGTACGCATACATGTTTTCCGGTGCGATGGCATCCGTGAGCATTCTTTCGTCAGACCCCACCGTACGGTGAAGCGTCAACGCGCCGTTGTTCACTGATCGGAACACCGTAAACGCATACAGTTCCGGCGACTGGTATTCCCATGTCAGCGTTACAAGGTTTTCGTCGGTTGTGATGCGGTACTTCCTCCAGCTGACCGGCGGCGGCAGCGATCGCGGAGAACAGGTCCTGCCGACAGGGGAGGATCGCTCCGATACCAGCGCGGCATCATCAACCGATACCACGGTGTAATAGAAGTATCTGCCTGCGGCGCACGTGTTGTCTGCATAGTAATAAACAGAATCTGCCGTTGCGTCTACCTGAGCGATGAAGTCCCATTGCTCGCCCGACGCATCCTTTCGGTAAATCCTGTACGCCACAACGTCCTCGCTACCGCCTGGGAGCCATGAGAGCCGGGCTTGGTCTGTTTCCCCGGGAAGGACGATGATGACAGGAGACTGTGGAGGAACTTTGTCGGGTAAGCGCACTTCCAGTGTCGCCGAAAGCGCTGAATGATTTTGCCTGGTGTCTACCGCCATAACCCGATAGTAAATGTGTTTGCTGAGCGTATTTAATTCGACGGTATCGGTGAAGCTGTGTTCGTGAATCGGCCCGGTCGTGATCTGCGCGGATTCTTCAAGGCGAAACCACGAGCGGAATATTCGGTATCCATGAATATCGGCTTCGGTGTTTGGTGCCCAGGATAAGGTTACTATCCCGTCGTCGCTGATTACCGCAGCAAGATCACGCGGGCTGGCAGGCGGGATGCTGTCAATCAGTTGAGCAAAGTATGCATGTGAAATCTTCGATGAACCGTCCCGCCCGTGCGCTTTTACGCGGTAGTAGTTGACGACTCCGGCCGTTGTATCGAGGTATGTTCTTTCGGCAGGGCCAACGGCATGATGATCGTTCAGGGATATATACGGTCCTTCGACAGTGAGCGAGCGCTCGATTCCGAACCCACTAATCAGATCGTTGTCCGGCTCGGGGAAATTCCACTGAAGATATATTGATGTATTGTCTTCACTTTGCGCCGATGTGATATACGGAACACCGGTGATAGCGGACGTGCTGCGTCCGTATATGGCATCGGACGGAGGACCGACTTCCCCGAATGGAGTGATCCCTCTTACGCGGTAGGCATACGTTGTATTACGTTCGGGTAATGAATCCGCTGCATATTCGTAGGGTTGATAATCATTGCGATCGTCGCGGGAGAGCGTCGCAACCGGAACATTGGATATTTTCCGGAAACCGGCTCCCTGCTGTCCCCGTTCTACGACATACGCGGTATAACATGCGGCAACCGGTCGCTCCCATTTCAGTACAACCCTCGTTTCCGAAAACTCTCCCTGGAGGTTCAGCGGTACAGGCAGGTCAGTGATATCGCCGGGTCCGGTAAATATGCTGCCGTAGTGAGGTGTGTCATTAACGTACACGCGGTACAGGTATTTTTCACCCTGCCGGACCGTTGTATCCGAATACCACAGACCGCTGGCTTTTGCCACCTCGGGAGACATGTCTGCACTGAACAATGCAAACGCGAATCGCTGTTCATTCTCTTTCGCTTTGTTGATGACAGTGAACAGATTACCCTCATCGATATCAACCTCAAAGCGTTCGCCAAACAGCGCCTGAGCCGCAACAGCGGCGTACTCATTTTCGGTGACGAGATCCTCCCACCGGCTTTCCGGCCAGGGATTTATCGCGCCTGCGACAATTGTATGCTCCAGAGCGTCGACGAGCTCCGTTTCCCTTGTGATGGTATAGCGCTCGATTCGATATCCATTTTCATTCGCTTCGCGCCAGGTTGCATAAGTCAGGGGTGCCCACCTCAGTGTAACGGAATTTTCAGACGACCGCGCTACGATCGCGATCCTTTCCTCCCGCGAGGTATCCGTCTGCCCGTGCAGGGTATCGTGTCCGGTGAGTATACTCACTGCAATGAGGATGGACCGCGCAAGGGCACGCATTTGAACGCTCGCCTCAATCACTGTCGGGGATCCGGTTGAAAATTTCAATTTCATAGTCAGAGGTTTTCTGGTTAATGCCGGGGATTACGTAGTTAAGCCTGATCCGGTATTGGCCGTAGCGAACATAGGGTAGGGGTTCGACGACAAGCGCGCGGATGCGCGGAGGAACATCCGGGCCGTGGTCGGCAACATAATTGACAGCGTGCCGCTGCAGGTCGTAAAAATCCGAAGCCACCGATTGGCCGAGGTTGTAGACCAGGTGCTCGTCTGTAAACGGCCGGGAGGACGTGGCGGCGATCCGTTTCACATTCCCCACATGAATATCCCGTACCGGTGGAATACCCAACAGATGTGGATCTCGCCGGACAGTCATCCAGCCGAGAAGGGGATAGCCCTGGTACAGCAAGGGATACACGTAACGTTGGTACCACGTGTTTCCGTCGAGAATGGCCTCCATCCTGATGAAGCTTTCGTCGCCGGGCTGGCCTGCCTCCGTTTCGTCCATCACTTCATCTCCGCTGATATAGGAGATGAGTTGGAATATATTGACACCTGTGCTGAGTCGTAGCGCGGAAGACAACTGTAAACGCTTCATTTTTTCCACGAAGGTATCGTACCGGCTCGTCCTGAATAGCGCGGTGTAGATCGTCTTGTTTTCCAGCAGGTCTAGGTTTCCGTCCGCGGCTTGGGTGGTTAGTACCACTGAAGCAGTTTCTCCATCAAGTGCGCGGTCTACCTTCTTCACGTTCGCATCAATCTGAGTGATCACGTTCGGCAGGTCGATTATCTCAAGCCGGTATGCGCGGTTGTTGTCCGGTTTTTGCGGGAGGGTAAACGATATTCGTCGCGTTGCAGGATCGTAGGAAGGAGCTGTCTCAAAAAAAACGCCGGTAGGGATGTCGGTGATTCTCACCCGTTGTGTCCATTCGCTTTTCGGATCAAACAGGTAGGGCTGTCCGCTCTGCAGCTGGATAAAGCCGTGTGGATATTCAGTCGGATAGAAGTTCAGATGATTTCGCGCGGGATAGGCGTACGCAACATTCTCTGCCGGGATGAAATCCGGAGCGTCACCGGTTTCAAACACCGCTTCCACGCTTTCGAAGACCACCTGGTGGTCGAGGTACACGGGAATCCATACGCCATCTATCCTCTCTTCAAACGACAGGCGCGCGGCGGCTTTCAGCGACCGGTTGCCCGGCAGCACATCTGTTGCATCAAAGACGACTACGTCACGTTCTTCATTCCATATCAGCTTTCCGTCCAATGGACGCGCTCCATCCGTAACGGTGAAATCGTTCAGCACCGCTCTGAAATAGTGGGTGTTGTTTTCCATGTCGGAGATGACAAAGGCTTCGCCGACCGGCCCGTTGAAGATGACTTGCGGCGTATTGAAGACACTGACATCCTTTGATCCACCCGCGGGGGTGATCCCGGCAATCATGTTGATCTCTTCGAGGAGATTTTCTTCGGCAACCGGCACACACTCCTTGCCTACCGTTATTTCAAAATTGCATCTCCCTTTGATGAGTCCGCCGAGAATCCGGTATCGGCCGCCAACGTGGCCCTTCATCCAGAATGGATTAGGGCCCTTTGCCTGAAGTATCGCCGCGGCGCCGATATTCAGTATTTCGTACTTGCCCTTGTAAAAGCGGAGGTTTACCCGAATGCCAATCTTCCCGGTTACAAAGGCATAGGCCTGGCCATTGGCATACCAGCCATCAATTCCGATAGGCCCCGTTCTTTCCGCGCACTGGTACCGCTCTCCATAGTTTTTCAGCATGAAGTCCAGCCCCGTGCCAGCGCTGAACCGCCCGTAGAACATAAGAAACCGGAGATCGCCGGTGTCGACTGTAAAATGGAGGCCGAAGGCGATGCCCGTTCCGGATTCCAGAGCGTTGATGTCGCGCATGTAATCCAGGTTGATGTCGCCGAGGATTTCCGATACCTGTTGAGGCGGTGGTGGACTACCCGGAAGGTTGCGTCCGAGCATGAAGTAGCTGGCAGACTTGAATACGCGTGCTACTTCGAGACCCAGAGGCTGGTCAGGCGTGCCGATGTGGATATACCAATTGTGTTTCTCGAAGTGCAGGACAGCCCATCCGGCTTTATTGTTCGCGCTGATGCCGCGAACGAGGCCGCCCGCGACGTTGACATAGATTTCCATGTTGCCGTGAAAGACATCGTTGATATTGTCGAAGTGTAGCCTGAGACTTCCGGACACCTGACCTTGTGTCAAAGCGCTGAGTTCTTCCGTCAGCCTGCCCGCGACGGCCGCAGACGCAAGCTCTTTGATCTGCGCCGCGCGCAGCGATTCAGCGCTCATGAACTTCGCATTGCCGGTGAAAGTGGTTGAGTTGATACCGCCGTGCCGGTTGAGACTGACTTCCAGCGCGACGTCTCCCCGCATTGCCTCCGGCCGTGCCGTGCCGATCAATACGATGGCGCGGATGCCTACCGTATTCTCATCGGGAACATAGGTCAGTCCCGATGGCGCGCGACCAAGCGTCCCGTCTATCACTTTGTCCGACTGCTTCATCCTGGAGTAATAGCCCCCGCCGAACCCGAACGCCGAAAGCACACCCGGTACAATGGGAACACCGGTCTTCAGTTCCACCAGCGCGTCGGCATACCAATAGCGAAATGCCTCCGTTCTCCCAAACAGAGCTTCCGCTTCTACCGTGATGGTCTGTATCCTGCCGGACAACCGGCCTTTAAAACCTTCGCCGTAGACAGGGTCTCCATCAAAAAACCGCACGTCTCCGGCGAGTTCGATTACCCCGGGTTTTCTGATGTTTAGTCTCAGACGGCTGAGTTCGACTTTGTCAAACTTCCAGGTATTGCGGTCGGGTCCAACCAATGCGTCATCACTATTATGCTGCGCCTCGGCCTCCTGGATACCCCACACCACCAACGCTCCCTTTCCCGCGAAACTTCCTTCCTCAGGCCCGCCCCCCAGGTTGATCAGCAGATCGAACGCAATACCCACCCGGTTGTCTTCGCTCTTGAAACCGATGTTGTCAAATACTACCGGATACCGGGATAGCGAAGAGTGGTGTCCTTCGCGCCCGAATCCGAAGGTCCCCGGACGAAAGTATGGCGGTTCGCTGGCGATGACCATATTTTCGAACCGTATGCTGTTGAAACTAGCCTTTAGACCTTTGGTTCCAGTGTTAATGGTGAGTTCGCCGTTCAGGTGTGCCGACGGGTAAAACCGGTTGTCTCTTTCGCTGACAATCACTCGTGAACCGTTCGTCAGTTTGAGGTCGGCCATCCATAGTTCGAGTTTCAATTCATCTTCCGTCACGGCGACGGAGAAGATATATTCCTCATCGGGACTTCTTTCCGCCGTGTACCGAAAGCGGGTACTCTTTCCGTCGGCATGTCGGATTACCGGAACAGCAAGCTCGCCCTCGAAAGAACATCCGGTTATGCGGTTTCCGGTTACGTGAAGTGCAGCGCGCTCCAGGCTGTAAGCCCAGCCATTCATGTTGCCGTCCTGAAAAATCCGTTCGGCGTACAGCGTCCCCGTAAGACCCGCGTCATCGATGATCATCTGCCGTGCTCCGATGGTGATGCGGCCCGACTCATGCTGCCGCGCAAATGCAGGTGGGAACCTGACCTGCAGGTCTTTGATGTAGATGCCGTGCCATAGATTATCCAAACCGGCCTCCAGAAACGGTGATGTGTAGTTTGGCGGAAAGGTCAGTCCGTCGGGATTGGAGAGATCACTCCAGTCGAGGTACGCTTCGGTTGCACGGAATCCGAAGCCCCTGAGTCCGCTGACCTGAAAGGGTGGGATCGTGACACCTACGAGAATATCATTGAGTGATTGCGTATAAGTGGTCAGCCCGATGGTCAGGGGATTTTCCAGGATGTTTCCCTCTTCATCTTCCGGCCGGAGCCGCTCGGTGGAGAACCGGAGTTCAGCCTCCAGATTGACACCGAGGAAACCGTTACAGTCGAATTCCACGTAGGATCGATCTTTTCCCTTTACTGTCAGCACAGCTTCCGGCCCGAACCGGGTCGTGTGATCACCCAGCAGGAAAACCCGTGCGTTACCACCGACACCCCCCTCGGCCGATAGCGGTACCTTGCCGTGGAAGGCCAGTCGCGCTCCGGTCTGTGGAAGTGCCAGTGAAACGTAGACATCCATGATTGCTCCTTCCCGGGTGAACTCCATGCGATCGATGAGAATGGTGTAATCGAACGCACCGCCGGCCTGGACAACCCCGATCGGGAGGTCGATTTCGGCAAGAGCGTCAAGCGATTCCAGGAACCGCTGACCCATCAGTACCTTCTGCAGCAAGGCATGAGCGTGCGCCCTTTTTTCGGATATGGAATCCTGCGCGTTCACGTTGTGCGCCGCAGACATTTCCCGAAGCGTAAAGGTCGTTACCAGTATGACTATGCCAATGCGAAACAGGGTCCGGATCATGGTCAGCGTCTTTAATACGATTCGCTTTCGATTTCAAAATTTTCGTTCTCGAGAAACCACTGTCGCACGGCGGCAAGTGTGTGCTTGTAGTCGCCGGCGATCAGGTCGCCGCTCTTGTCGATCTTGAAGGGGAAGTTCCTGACGACGGGGGCGAGTAATTCCATCACGCGATAACCGCAGGGAATTGCAGTCTCTCGCTCGACGTCGGCTGAGAGGCAGTTCTTATCTTCGCTGTAGAGAGTCGTTACAAGGTACTGTATGGCATCGCGGTTGCGTGAGAAGACCAGGTCGGGGAATACATGATAGACCAGGTTATCGTCGACAGCCAGTCGCTTGACACGGCTCAGCATTTCCGTCGCCGCATCGGCATCGCCTGTTCGCGCCATACTCACCAGGGCTGCCCACCGCGTCGCCGGAGGATAGCCGGTGACGGAAAAAGCTTTGAGTCGGGGAATGATATCCGGTAGTCTGAGGACTGCACAAATTCTGATCACCTCGTTCAGGTAGGGATAGCTAGCGTTGAGAAGAGAGACCAGCCGTTTCTTTGAAGAAAGGTCAAAGTCGGCGGAACTGTATCCTTTGAGGAAATCCAGTGCTGCGCCGCAATTCTCCGCAGCCGCCAGGGTCAGTAGTTCGACGCTCTTTTTCCTGACGTCTGCGCCTCCGTAACCTTGCGCGTACAGGTGAATCATCTCGCAGGCTTTGATCCTGACGAAGGTATTTGAGTCGCTGGCGAACGGTGCCAGGAAACTCAGGACCGAGTCGGGGTGCGCTTCCAGGTTGGAGATATCTGCGGCGGGTGCAGGCTTTCTGTTTCGTGCCAGTTCGAGGCGGGAGGCGGGAAGGTCTTTCCAGGATTGAGCGCTGAGTTCCGGCGTTTTATCGAAACAGGTTAGCACCAGCACCGGGAATGCGAATACCAGTACGTATTGCAAATCCCGATGCGGTGTACGGAACCGCGCACAATTGGAACGCTCACAGAGAGTGCGACTCTTCCGGTGTAAGGTCCGGAAAATTCTTTCCGGAGAAATAGGGAGGCCTGTCAGGATTTGACAATATCGTAACAGGCCTTGGCGAGAGGGTCTTCGCATATAAGGCAGCGTTATAAAGCGTGAATAAAGATGGAAAGCACCCGGCGAACTCCCAAGAATTCGTCCAAAGGTTTTCCTGAAAGTTTTCCGGCCGCCTCAATGCAGCCACTATTCACACCCGTGCGCCGCTCTTAATGGCAGATGCAACTCCATCTATCGATAAAATCCTTGTAGGAAAACCCAGAACCCCTTACCTTCCGCAGACTTGAGACGAGTAACTAATTAAACCAGCTGATACCTATGATGGCTGACAAGAAAATTTCCAGAAGAAGATTTGTAAGTTCTGCCGCGGTCGCGTCATTGGGATTTACAGTTGTTCCGCGCCACGTACTGGGTGGGAAGGATTTTGTGGCACCCAGTGACAAACTGACTATTGGGTATATTGGATGTGGAACACAGGGTATTCGCGAGATGATCCCGCTCCTCCGGAATCCAAAGATACAGATTGTCGCTGTATGTGATCCGAACAAAGCGAGTACAAACTATATTGATTGGTCGCCATACGGTATTCGCAATAGTATACGCGATCTGCTTGACGACCCCTCGTGGGGCGAAAACCTGAACGGTATTCCGGGAGGACGCGACTACGGGCAGGAAGTTGTTGAAAAATACTATGGCAAGAATACAGACTCCGGAAAGTACAAGGGGTGTCCTTCTTATGAAGATTACCGCGAGCTGCTGGAGAAAGAGAAGGGCATTGACGCGCTGAAGGTCATGACACCCGACCATCTTCACGCCGCGATCTCGATCGCGGGAATGAAGAAGGGCAAGCACGTAGTGATTCATAAACCAATTGCCAACCGCATTTATGAAAGCAGGCTGACCATTGACACAGCGCGCACAACCGGTGTCAGCACACACCTGCTCGCCTGGAGCCGTCGCCCCGGCAACGACATCGTCAGGAAGTGGATTGCCGAGGGCGCGATTGGCACATTGAAAGAAATACACAACTGGTCATTTCGTCCGGTCTGGCCACAATGGACGAGTTTGCCGAAGGAAACCCCTCCGGTCCCGAGCGGGTTCAACTGGGATCTCTGGCTTGGTCCGGTACCCGACAGACCCTATCACCCCCACTACACACATTGCACGTTCCGCGGATGGTATGATTTCGGCGGTGGAAGTATTGCGGATATGGGGCACTACAGCCTGTGGCCGATGTTTCTTACCCTCGGAGTAAAGACGCCTCCGATCAGTGCAGAAGCCTACGGTACAACTACGCGTACCGTTGTGGATGGCGTGAGTCGCGAGGTGGTGAATGACGTTGCATTTCCTTACTCGTGCATCGTTCGCTTCAAGTTTCCCAAACAGGAAACGCTGCCGGCGTTCGACCTCTTCTGGTACGACGGCGGGATGAAGCCTCCGACACCCGAAGAACTCGAGATCGACGGCAAAGACATGCCGACCGAGGGGATGTTGTTTGTTGGCGACAAGGGTAAGATACTGGGCGGCTTCCGCAACGAGGACCCCGTTCTGTTACCCGAGAGTCGGATGAAGAGCTATATGGCGGGAAAAACGTTGCCGAAAGAACAGGACCCGCGCAACGACGATGTCTGGATCGACGCATTTCGCGACAAGAAACAATCGCCGGGAAGTTTCCTGCTGGCTGGTCCTGTTTCCGAGACCATCAACCTCGGCGCCATCGCGCTGCGCGCGCGCAAGAAGGTGATCTATGACGCTGAAAAGATGGAGATCACCAACGTGCCCGAAGCGAACAAGTTCCTTAGAAGGGAATACCGCAAGGGATGGGAATTGTAACAAAGGGAGTATTAAACTATAGACTAATATAAAAACCATGAAGTTGAACCGAAGAAGTTTCCTTGGAAAAACAGCAGCACTAAGCGCTACCGGACTTGTTGCGCCTTTGACGATGAAAGCCAAAGCCGCCGAAAAACTGCCAATAGCGCCGCCGCGTATGATCAAGGATGATATCTCCCTCGCACAGTGGGCGCTGGTATCGGAGGTCCGCGCGGGCAAATGGAAAACAAGTGAGTTCGCCAGAGTCGCGAAGGAGGATTTCGGAATCAGCGGTATCGAATACGTAAATACACTTATGGAAGTGACAACGGAGCAATATCTGAACACGCTCAACAGGAATGCGGCTGATCACGGTGTTACCAACGTGTTGATCATGGTGGATTCAGAAGGCGACGGATGTATGCATACGAAGGAAGGAAGAAGGCAATTTGATATTAATCACCGCAAATGGATAGATGCCGCGCAATACCTGGGATGCCATGCGATACGCACCAATTGCCGCGGCTCGGAGGTGGCCCAGAAGGTGAGTAAGGAGGAATCGCTGAAATGGGCTGCTGAATCTTACAATATGCTGCTCGAATACGCTGTGCCAGCGAAGATATCCGTGGTCATTGAAAATCACGGGGGACTTTCCAATGACCCTGAATGGATGGTTGCGCTGATGAAGGAAGTCGATAACCTCTATTTTGGTACATACCCCGATTGGAGAGAACCGTCACCGGAATTTGATAACTACCAATACCTTCTCAGTACGCTTCCCTACGCCAAAGGGATGTCGTATCGCAACCAGCCAACGGAGGAGTTAAGCGCAAAAATGATCCGCCTGGCCAGAGAAGCTGGCTATCGGGGATGGTACGGGATCGAGTCGACCGGAAGGGACGCTATCAGGCAAGGAAAAGAGATACTGACAAAATATCTGTTCGAAAAATAAGTTCGGTCTGATAATCCGTGGCCTGATAACACAGGCTGCGGATTGATCAGGTTGTAGCGAATGACTTTCAACGCAAAATGTTCCCCGTGCTGCGTGAAATGGTTGCTATCTCCGTAGGTATAACGGTATTTTTGAAGGAAACCAAACACGCAAAATGAGACACTTCACTTTGGAAAACTTTCTCCTGATAACGCTGGTACTTTTTTCGGCGTGCGGCCCGAAACAGGAGAAAACGCAGGAAGACGACAGTATGCCGACAGCTAATGTCACCGAGATCAAAAGAGATTATGTCTTTGGCGATGATCGTCCGTTTGCGCAGTGTCATGCGTCGACGGTGTTGCGAACCGATGACGGCCAATTTCTGGTCGCGTGGTTCGGCGGTACCCATGAAAGGCACGATGATGTCGGTATCTGGTTGTCGAAGGGCACGCCCGGAAACTGGTCTGCACCGCGCGAGGTTGCCAAGATCCGCGAAGACGCGCACTGGAATCCTGTATTGTTTTCAGACCCTTCAGGAGCGATTACCCTGTTTTTTAAAGTAGGAAAGACCATTGATTTCTGGGAAACATGGTATCAGGTTTCTTATGATAAGGGCGAATCATGGTCTTCGGCGAAAGAGCTCGTAGAGGGCGATAAGGGAGGAAGAGGACCGGTGAGAAACAAACCCATCATGCTGTCGGATGGCTCCTGGCTTGCACCGGCGTCTAATGAACTCAAGAAGGTCTGGAACGCTTTTGTGGATCGCAGCGAAGATGGCGGCAAGACATGGACTGAGATGGAATTTGTGAAACTCGATCGCGACTCCGCGTTTGGCGAAGGAGTCATACAGCCTGCCCTCTGGGAATCGGAGCCAGGCAAAGTACACATGTTGCTCAGAAGCTCGGCGGGTGTGATCTGTCGTAGCGATTCGGAAGATTACGGCAAGACGTGGTCGCGGGTTTATAAAACAGATATGCCAAATCCAAACAGTGGTATCGATGTGACCAGACTGGCCGATAATACACTGGTTCTTATCTTTAATCCCGACAACCGGAACTGGGGTTCGCGGAGTCCGATATCACTCGCCGTGTCCCGCGACAATGGCCACACCTGGGGTCCTGTTATCGAACTGGACCGGGGGCATGAAGATGATGAGTTTTCCTACCCGTCTGTTATTTCCTGGGATGATTCAGTTGCGGTCACCTACACCTGGCAAAGGGAGCGTATCGCTTTCTGGATGGGAAAAATCGAGTGAGACGGCTCCTTATCAGAGGACTTTTCTCAGCTGTGTCCACTGTGTTACATCGCGCTCGTCGTGAGTAATCAGGATCAACGTAATATCCTCATGAAGAAACTGGTTAAGGTATTTCGTCACCTTGCTGTGATTGCCAGGGTCTAGAAACTGGAAGGGCTCGTCGAGGAGGAGTAACTCTTTGTCGTGCAGAAACATGTCCATCAACAACACCATTTGAAGTTGACCGGATGACAGCGAGTGCAACGGCAGGTCGAGGTATTCTTCCGCATCGAATGAGCCGATAAGTTCTGCCAGACGTTCCGGTTGCAGGTCAGCGTGTCGGGAAATATACGCGCGGGCGGACAGCGACCTTGTCTGGTGGTCGAGAAAGTGAGTTTGTTCCGGTCCGAGATAGTTGATTCTGTTCTTGATATCCCAGATCGATTCGCCGGAACCGCGCCGTTTTCCAAAGAGAAAAACCTTCTGACTGTACGCCATGGGGTGGTCGGCAAAAATGAGGCTGAAGAGTGTGGTTTTTCCCGAGCCGTTCTTCCCGGTAAGCGCCCATCGTTCGCCTTGGTTTACCCGCCAGGAGAGCCCTGAAATGATTTCCTTTCCACTGTACGAGATAGTGAGATCCTGCATCTCCACCACAGCGCGTCCGTTTGTCGTTGCCGGGCGGTGTGACACCGGACGCGGGAGCGATGGCGTCCTGGTGATTTTGACATGTTCCTGCTTCCTGATGGCAAAGTGGTCGAGGGTGAGTCGCCGGTTGATCACCGTCGGAAGCGAGTCGCCGTGGTCGGTAAGGATGACCTGGATGTCATACCGGGTGGCGATCTCGTCGATAAACAAGCAAAGGTCGTCGCGGCTTTCCGCATCCAGTCCGTCGAAAGGATAATCCAGTATCAACAATTTCGGTATGTTCCTGGCGAGTTGGCGCAGGATAATCACTTTCTTCAGCTGCCCGTTGGAAAGTCGTGTGATGTGAAGGTCGAAGAGACGGCGGATGTCGAAATTATTCGAGAACGACAGATCCTCAAGGGCGCCCAGGTCGTCGCCGAAAATATCGGAGACCTTTGGTAGTTCGGTTTCTTCAATTGCGTAATATCGTTGCTGATAGAACAGGTCACTGAAACCGCCGAGTGCCGACTGGATCCAGTGAGTGGGGATGAAATGGATCTGTTCCTGGCGTTGCCGATAGCGTGAATCCCAATTGTGGCCGTTT
Organism: uncultured Roseivirgaceae bacterium; assembly: GCA_964493505.1. Classification (GTDB taxonomy): domain Bacteria; phylum Bacteroidota; class Bacteroidia; order Cytophagales; family Cyclobacteriaceae; genus Chryseosolibacter. Next base: position 415,197 of record CAZBNP010000002.1, on the reverse strand, counting down.
ATGAAGGAGTGAGTTACCGTTCCGTGCAGGGGTGTATGCGCGCCCGCGATCAGTTGAAGCAGGAATGTCTTTCCGGATCCGTTCCTCCCCTGGACTACCCAGTGCTCGCCTTTGTGCAGCGTCAAGTTGAAGTCTCTGAATAATGTGCGACCCAGGCTTGCGACCGTTACATTGCTTATCTCGACTGTAGTGGTATTCTCATGCATAGCAAAATGTAATCATAATCTGAAGCCGCCTTTCTCCTTAGTCGGGCAATGAAGCCAGCAGGTGTGACGCCAACAGGGAAACGGCCAGGGCGACGCTGAAGCTGAGTAACGTGCCGATTAATACGTACTCTGTGAGTTTTCTATCATGCGATTCCCTGAGATTTCCAAATCGAAAAACGGATTTGGCTGCAAGCAGGAATCCGACCGCTTCCCAGTGGTTAAATAATATGAACAGCAGAACCAGTAGTCTTTCAAGGTATCCGATGAATTTACCGGCGACGGGAAGGGACGATGAGACGTTTTGCAGCGTACCGGGTGTCCATTGGGAGATCTTTAATTTGATGACGACGGAGGTCGGGTTAGTGAGGATGATCGCGGCGGTTGTAACAATGAGTATTTTTTCGAATGGCACTGATGTGAGATCGATGGATGGGTCTTCCCATACATACCATATAATGCACAGTATGAGTAGGTGAAGAACCTGGTCGAGTGCGAACCACGTTGCACGGGTGTGCGGTTTTTGAAATGCCACCTTGGCAAGATCGATGAAATAGTGTGTGACTACAATGATGAGCGCCGGGAGCCAGAAGGAAGTATCCCATACGAGAAGCCAGGAGAGGAACCCGTGAAGGATTACGTGAAGGTAGAGTGGTGCTGAGCGGTGTCGTCGGGATTCTTTGTCGGCGACCCAGCTTGTAGGTTGCAGAAGGAAGTCTCCGGCTATATGCGCAAGGAGTAATTTGATGAGGAGGATCATGGTATCAGCGCTGCTATTTTTTCCCGGTAGAGCTTTTCCAGGTCCATGATTTCGTCGTAGTGTGACCTGTTCTGGCGCTCGCTCACAGAAGGTTGGGTAACGCCAAGTTGCCCGGCAATTGTTTTTTGTGTGAGGTTCTCTTGTGTTACAAGCATCAGCACGAGTTGTGCTGAGCCGGGAGACCAGCTGTCCATAGGGATACAGGCAAGGCGGAAGCACACATTCATGCTGCGGTCAAGATCGGGCCACGGACTTTTAATAGCCAGTGTCTGCCTGAGTTTTTTCAGCGACTCAAATTTTTCACCTGAGCGCACAAAGGCCTCGCCGTCAGACTCCACAACATTCTTGCTTGCGTATTTCTTTTCCCCGATGCCGATCGCCATCCTGACATCAATTCTGTCAACAGCCTTTACAGCTGCCTTGATGCGGATCGCGGCCAGCAGGGCCGTTGCCGGGTCCCTGACTTCAACCTGAAAGCTATCGCCGCGATAGACCTGCCACGTCTCCGGACTTTTCCCCTCGTACGACAGGGCTTTGTTTAGCGCGGGTAACCAGTGTGCGTTGGACGCTGTACGCGATGAAACGATATCACCCGTGATAACGCTTGTCAGGGTTTTCTTTTGCATCGAAACAGATAATACGCTACCGTAATTTTTATAAATATAGGCCGAAATGCCTATATATGCAAATATAGGCTATTAATCCTATAAATGCATATATAAGTTATATAGCCTATATATTAAAATATAGGCTTAATTACCTATAATTTTATCATAGTGTCGCTTAGGGAGCTGAAAGGCAATTCGATTTTCCCGATTATTGAATTCATCCCAGCGATACGGAACGCCGCGCCCGACGAAGCACTGTCCATTCTCCATCGGAGTTTTCGGTGCCATATTCGACGACTTGTATGTCCTTCACTTCGAGAATTTTCATCGCAAGTGTATAGGCGTTTTCCGAGATGAGCAGGACGTTGCGCTGCGGGTCTGCAAACCCCCGGACGTAGCAGAGAATCTCCTTTTCATCTCTGAGCAGGACCTTTATCGGAAATTTTAAACCCACCCGGTCTATGAGAGCCTCCTTCAATTGCTGGGTCGTAACGGTACGTTGTTTCATCGTCCTCCTTTTGGCATTAATGATGCCATCCTTAAAATATGCTTTTTCCAAGCAAATTTAACACCTCAAATCCTGAGATTATTCCTAAATCAGGACATCTGTATATTATTGGGAATAATTTAAGTGATCTCCGAAGCGATTAAAAGAAATGGCGGGATTGCTCCCGCCACTCAACCAAAAACAGGGATGTTGCCCTGTTTACCGACCCCGTTATCTTCTACTACGCGCATTGACGCGCGAATATCCAAAAGTAGTACCTGTTCCGCCCTGCCGGGTATGATTATAGTCATCATCCTTAATGATGATTATCGGAACGTAACGGTACGGTGGCGAGCAGGCGGTACATGACTATCGTCATTTCATACCAGGAATCATTTAACTAGGTTAGGGAAGTTTTAATTCAGACATCATGACAGCAGGAAAAGCATTTTTAGGCGTTGTTGCCGGGTTGGTTGTGGGAGCCGCATTGGGTGTAATCCTCTCCCCCGAGAAAGGTTCTGTTTCCCAAAGGAAAATATCGCGACGCAGCCGGAAACTGGCAGAAGCGTTGAACAAAAGGATTGACGAGCGTTTCGACGAACTCACCGGAAATATTGTTTCCAGGATCAACGCCGGAGAAGCAGCGGTGGACGAGCGGCTTACTGAGAAACATAAATAGAGAGCCGCGAATCCTGCGACTGTGATGCCGTTCACCAGCAGCTTTCTAAGACCGGGCTGACGTATGTCAGTTCAGGCGCTGACCTCCGTCATAAACGGCAACCTTTCTCATTTCTACCTTGACTTCATAATACGGAGACAGATTATGAAGCGGTTGTGGTTATCTCTTACACCATTCTCCTGGGGGCTTGTCCTGCTTGCCTCCATGTACCTGATTGAGTATTACACCGGGGTGAGTATCTCCGTCGGGTATGTGTTGCTGGTTCTTTTCATACTCTGGTTTTCCTGGCGGAATCCCTATACCACGTGGCTGGGTATCCTTCCGACGATTGTGATCATCATAGGTTTTTTTGTGATAACCAACAGTACCGATGTCGCTATTGCGGTCAACAGGTTCCTGGCTATTGCGACGATATGGATCGCCGTTATTTTCGTGAACCGCTATCGAAAGGCTGTTGAAAGTGAAGAGCTTCAGAAGCGTCAGTTGCAGGCGCTGTTCGACAACGCCACCGAGGGTATTATCTTCACGAACGTCAGCGGCGAAATTGTTCGTATCAATTCCGCGGCGGAGGCGATGCTGGGGTACGCCCCGGATGAGTTGCTCGGAAAGAAGATCGAATTGTTGATCCCTTCCCGATACGCCGACAGCCACGTTGAACGACGAACCGCTCTTTTTAACAACCCCGCTGTGAGAGCAAAGGAAGGCGGCCGGGAACTGCGAGCACTAAGAAAGGATGGCGAAGAGTTCGATGCCGAGATCAGCCTCAGTTACTTTCTTGAACATGAGCAGATCTTCTACATCGCCTTCATGGTTGATATATCGGAACGGAAGCGACAACAAAAAGTCATTGACGATAATGTAGCAAGCATCAGAAAGTTGAATGCAGACCTCGATCTCAAAGTCAGGTTGCGGACGGCGGAACTTGAGACCGCCTTGCGTGACCTTGAGCTGGTCAACAAGAAAGAGAAGGAGCTCGGCGATCTGAAATCGCGGTTTGTGACGATGGCGTCGCACGAACTGAGGACTCCTCTCACTACCATGCTTTCTTCAGTATTCCTGCTGCAGAACTATACGGGTGAAAAGTATGAATCGCAAAAGCAGACGCATCTGGAGCGGATAAAGCGGTCTATCCACACGCTTACGGAATTGATGAATGACTTTCTTTCAATCGGAAGTCTGGAGGAAGGAAGAATCAAAGCATTCTATTCCGGTGTGGATATTCACGAGTTTCTGAAAGAGGCGATGAATGAGTTGAATCCCATCCGGAAGGCCGGCCAACAATTGATCCTCTCCGTTCCCGAAAATGACGTGTTGGTAACGACAGATCGTCAGATGTTGATGAATATCCTCCGGAACCTGGTATCCAATGCGGTGAAATACTCGCCACCGGAGGCGAGAATCCGGGTCAGCTGTCGGGCGGATGACCCGCACCTTGTGTTGTCGGTTGAAGACGAGGGCATGGGTATTCCGCAAAAGGAGCAGGGTGAGATCTTTAAACGATTTTATCGCGCCGAGAATGCGACCAACATTCAGGGAACGGGGCTGGGTCTCAACATTGTAAAGAAATACGTTGGGATTCTACACGGGTCGATAGACTTTACGAGCCGGATCAACGAGGGCACTACTTTTACGGTGAGGCTTCCATTAGAAAGAGATGAACACGTTTTGACGAAAGACTAAATTACTTTATGAATACCATTTTGGTCATTGAAGACAATCCGGAGATGCGGGAGAATATTGTCAGTATCCTGGAGCTTGCAGATTACAACGTGCTCTCTGCGCCGAACGGACGCGAGGGTGTTGCGATCGCTCAACGAGAGACTCCTGATCTCGTGCTTTGCGACGTGATGATGCCTGAACTGGACGGATATGGTGTGCTGCACATCCTTGGCAAGAATCCGGAAACAGCCAACATCCCGTTTATTTTCCTGACGGCGAAAGCGGACAAGGGTGATTTCCGCGAGGGCATGAACCTGGGTGCTGACGATTACGTCACCAAGCCTTTTGATGGCTTCGATCTCCTGAAGGTAATCGATATCAGATTAAAGAAAAGCTCCCTGTTGAAGTCACCGTTTAACAACGATCTTCAGGATGTAAATTCTTTTTTCAGCAAAGCGAAAGAGCTGAAGGAGTTTCAGAAATTGTCGGAGAACCGGCCTGTACGGACGCTCAGAAGGAGGGATATACTATACGTGGAAGGGCAGTCGCCTTCCGACCTGTACTTCATTAGCAGGGGCAGCATCAAGACCTATAAGCTTAGCTACGAGGGAAAGGAACTGGTGACGAGTATTTTGCACGCGGGTTCGTTTCTCGGCTACACGGCTTTGCTGGAGGAAAAACCGCATTTTGACAACGCGGAGGCGCTGGAGGATACCGAGTTGGTAGTCATTCCACGCAACGACTTTCTCGCGCTTCTGTACACGAGCAAGGACGTGGCCAGGAAGTTCATTAAACTGCTGTCCAACAATCTTGAAGATGCGGAGAAACGCCTTCTGGACGTGGCATACCAGTCTGTCCGCCAGCGTGTGGCTGGTGCGCTCCTTCAAATTCGCGACAAGCACGTCGAGCCGCGAGCCGATGGCCTGATAGGTTTCGCCCGAAAGGACATTTCCGCACTTATCGGAACGGCTACCGAATCACTCAACCGAACCCTCGCCGATTTCAAGGAAGAGGGACTGATCGAAATTCTGGGCGACGGGTTGCGAATTATTGATGAAAAGAAACTCCAGCGACTCAGCCGGTGATTGTTTCCGTTGTTATGCCTGGGTTGCCTGGTCCTCGGTGGGCACGATCATGAACGGAAGCCGCAGACTCCGGATCATGTGCTGGAGGTTCGCATGGCGGATATCAGCCGACGCATCCGCCTGTTCCTGGCTAATGACGATCATATCAACGTTGCCGGCATTGGCATTAATACGGTCTGACGTAAAACCGATCTCGGGATGAAATTCGTGATTCGTCTTTGCCAATTCGGGGAGGGACTCCTCCAGTCGCTTGAATTTTTCCAGTGCTGTTGATTCAATGTTACGCCGCAGGGAACTCAGGTCGCCACGGTGGTCGTTGGAGATTAACCGGTACGGGTACAGGACGGCGAGGTACGCGTTGCATGCTGTTGCGATCCTCGCCGCCACATCGAGAACCCTGGCGGACGATCCTGTGAGATCAACCACACACAATATGTGTTTCATAATTGATTTGAGAATAAACACGAACCCAGGGGCTCGAAAGCCGCAATTTCAGTTGCTGAATCAATAAAAAGGCTGATTTTTATCAGGTCTTTCCTATATTGCATCTTTTCTTTTCCATGATTTTCTCGTCTAATGAAACCTTCAGACAGATCTTTCAAAGTTCGGTGGAAGCCATTATTATGGTTGGCAAAGACGGGAAGATCCTCCTGGCTAACCCGGTTAGCGAGAAGATGTTCGGTTATGATGCCGGTGGATTGATCGGGATCCTTATTGAGGACCTGCTGCCGGAGCATCTTCGGAAGGGCCATGTTGCCTATCGAAAAGAATTCAACAAGCACCCCGAGCCGAGACCCATGGGAATGGGGCGCGACCTGGTCGCCAAGCGTCGTGATGGAAGCGAATTTCCGGTAGCCGTCAGCCTGAGCTATATGCGCATCAACGGGGAAGTCACGGTGATGGCTTTCATCAGCGATATTACCGAACGGAAGCGCGCGGACGAAGCCTTGAGGCGAAGTGAAGAGCAGCTGCTGATCTATGCTTCGGAGCTCGAAAAAAAGGTTCAGTCGCGGACGGAAGACCTCAACTCCACGATCAACGCGCTTGAGAAGCAGATCTATGTGAGAAAGAAAGCTGAAGAGGAGGCGCGAAAGGCTTTGGAACGCGAGCGCGAACTTAACGACCTGAAGTCGAAATTCGTTTCCATTGCCTCGCACGAGTTTCGGACACCGCTTAGTACCGTACTTACCTCGGCTTCACTCATAGACCAGTACACGACACGCGGCGAGGATGAAAAAGTGCGGAAGCACGTGCTGCGGATAAAGTCCTCGGTAAATCACCTGACATCTATTCTGAACGATTTTCTTTCGCTTGGCAAGCTGGAGGATGGCAGGGTGGACGTTGTGACTGAGCTTGTGTCGCTGGTTGATTTCCTGAAAGAGATTGAGGAGGAGATGAGCCTGACATTGAAAGAGGGCCAGCATCTTTCCATCGACTATACGGAATGCCCGCGTGAGATCTACGCCGATGCGAGGATTCTGAGGCATATTCTGTTTAACCTGATATCCAATGCGAGCAAATATTCCGTCGCGGGTAAGCCGATCGATATCGTGTGCAAAAAGCAGAAAAACGACTTGTTTTTTATCGTTCGCGACGAGGGTATCGGTATTCCACAGGAAGATCAGAAGCACATGTTTGATATGTTCTTCCGGGCGAGCAATGCAGGCAATGTACCGGGTACGGGCCTGGGCCTGAATATTGTCAGACGCTATGTTGAGCTTCTGGAAGGCACGATCTCTTTCACCAGCGAATATGGCAAAGGAAGTATCTTTACCGTGTCAATACCGCTGCGTTAATTTCCGATGATATGAAGAAGATTTTGTTGATTGAAGACAACCCCGAAGTAAGGGAAAACACAAGCGAAATCCTTGCACTGGCAAATTACCAGGTTGTCGTTGCCGAAAATGGACGGGTCGGGGTCGATCTCGCTCAGCGGGAAAAGCCGGATCTGATTATCTGCGACATCATGATGCCCGAGTTAGACGGCTATGGTGTGTTGCATATCCTGAGTAAGAACGAGCAGACGGCTGCGATCCCTTTTATCTTCCTCACAGCGAAATCAGAAAAGACAGACATGCGCAAAGGCATGAACCTGGGTGCTGACGATTACCTGACCAAGCCGTTTGATGACACCGACCTGCTCAATGCCATTGAGGCCCGGCTGCGCAAGAATGCCATGCAGCTCAGGCAGTACGAGCTTTCGGTCGAAGGACTGGACAGTTTTATCAGGGATGCGCGGAGCGTCCTTAATATCCACGACCTGGGAAAAGACCGAAAGGTAAAGACTGTCAAAAAGAAGGCTGAGATCTATGCCGAAGGTGACATGCCTTTGCACATTTATTTTATCAAGTCGGGTCACGTAAAAACATTCAAAGCGCATCCTGATGGCAAGGAACTCATTATGAACTTGTATTCCCCTAATGACTTCTTTGGCTTCGAGCCGGTGCTAGAAGATACGAATTACGCGGAATCGGCGGTTGCCATGGAAGAAACGGAGTTGATAAGTATCCCGCGTCACGATTTTCTTGTCATGCTTCAGAGTGACCCCGACGTCTCCAGGAATTTTATTCACCTCCTCTGCAAAAAGGTGGCGGAACGTGAAGCACAATTGCTCAACCTGGCTTATAACTCGGTAAGACAGCGTACAGCCGAAGCGTTGTTGAAGTCCGACGCGCTGAAAGATTCTCAGTCGGCTATCGCTATCTCCCGCGACGATCTTGCAAAGATGGTTGGCACCGCGGCGGAGTCAGTTATCCGTGCGCTTTCGGAATTCAAAGAAGAAGGCCTGATCGCGATAGAGGGAGGGAAGATCCGCATCAACGAACGGGCCCGCCTGGAGATGGTTGTGAGATGGAACGTCGCACGCTGACCGGTCACTACCGGCAAAGGATAATATCGATAAGTCCGGCGTGATCGCTGTGGGGTACGTGTACGATAAACACCCTCGCGATCAGCAGAAATCCGGAGGCAATCAGCATGGAGGTCGTTAGTTTTTGCAGGCTCCACCGCGTTTTCTTTACCAGGAAGGGAAGAACTCCTGTCAACCCCAGCATAACCGGAGCCGTACCCACACCAAACAACAACATGAAATTCAGTCCGTCGAGAGGACCCTTCAATGTGACACACCACGTCAGGGCTATTAGCGTAAGTCCGCAGGGCAACATTCCGTTCAATACCCCGAGAATGAAAATACTTCCCCGCGTATTCCGCGTGAGGTAGTGTCCAAAAAGCGATTTCAGCCGTATGGTGAGTCCGTGAATGTACCGTGTCAGTATTGGGATCCGTATGCTTCGGAATCCCCCCAGCCCGATTACGAGAAGTGCTATTCCCAGCGCGATGGAGAGGGCGTTTTGATAGCGATGGAGGGGGAGAATCATGCCGGCGCCAGCGACGATCGCGCCCATGATTCCGTATGTCAGAACGCGGCCGGTGTTGTAAATAAGCCGGCTGAAAACAGATTTTGCGTTAGTCACCGCGATTACCAGGGGGGCACACATTCCCATGCAGTGCATGCTTCCTGCGAAACCCAATATCAGCGCTGTCGCCCACATGTCACAGGGTGATTGCTTGTTCTATGTAAAACTCCTCGCCGTCCATGGTCCATTTCATCCGCGCCCGGTACATTCCCTTCTGCATCCCTTCAGTGGAAAAGTATTGCACATCTGTTTCGCTACGCGTTAGTGAAAAGACTTTGTCATGCGAAGGATCCGAGGGCCGGAACAATTCCAGCGCACCTTCCTGAACAAGAGGGAAGTCGGTATAGTTTATTTTCAGCAATCCCTGCTCAAGTTCGATCGTTGGTTTTGATTTCAGCGCGGCGGTGTGCGTGAGGCGGTCGATTTGCTTCTGATATTGCAGTTCTTCGCGGTAATAGTCTTTCGTTACCAGGTTGATGTCCTGGCGGACACATACGGTAACCAATGTTGCGATGAATGCGATGAAGAGCACAAACGCGAGTATGATCGATCTTCCCCAGTTCATTTTCTTTTTTTTATCTACGTATGTTCCAGCTCTATCGTCTGGCATCCGAAGGTTTCGTTACCGGTCCGATAAACTTCACCTTCAGTGTTTCAATTTTTTCGCCATCGTGATACACACCAACACGCACAACCGTGCGGGCATTTGTGACATTTTCCCCGGGGATCTTGATGAAGTAGACCGCTTTAATCATTTCTCCTTCGGGCACTACCACCGCCTTTCCATCAACTTTGTGGAGTTGAGCATAGTCAGGCGATTCTATCTTTAATTCTATGCTGAGGTCTTCAAATGTCTTGTTGACGAACTCGGCGTTGTAGAGGTTGGTGATGAGATTACCGTCGCGCTGGTACAGTGTTCCGGGTACCTTGAGGAAGGTGGTTTCGACATCCGATCGTGTTGCCAGCGAAAATCCAAGTATGCCGACGAGGAGTATCAGCACCAGGGAATACCCCATCACGCGACCGTTCCATAGTTTGAGTATCCCATTGCTGATTGAATTGTAAGATGCAAAACGGATGAGTCCTTTTGGTTTTCCGATTTTGATCATCACATCGTCGCATGCGTCGATGCAGGCTGTACAATTCACGCATTCGAGTTGTGTTCCGTTTCGTATATCGATTCCGGTAGGGCAGACCTGTACACAGAGAAAGCAGTCGATGCAGTCACCATTTTCGACCGTGACTTCCGCTGGTTTCTTTTTCAGGTGACCGCGTGGTTCGCCGCGCAGCCAGTCGTATGCCACGACGATTGAATCGCGTCCGAGCAGTACACCCTGCAGCCGGCCGTAAGGGCACACAGCGATACATGCCTGTTCGCGGAAGAATGCGAACAGCCAATAGAATACACCGGTAAATCCAATGAGTCCCGAAAATCCGGCCATGTGTTCCAGGGGAGATCCGCTGATTACGACCAGTGTCTCCTCTACGCCAACGAGGTATGCCATCAGCGTATGAGCAATGAGTATCGCGATGACGATAAAGACTACGTGTTTTGTGGTTTTCTTCCAGATCTTGTCAAAAGTCCAGGGAGCGTTTGCGAGCCGGCGTTGCGCAGCCATGTCTCCTTCGATCAGGTATTCGATTTTTCTGAAGACCATCTCCATGAAGAGAGTCTGCGGACACATCCAGCCGCACCAGATACGGCCGAATACAACGGTGAAGAGAATGATGAAGACAAAAAGTGCGATCAGTGTTATCGCGAGGAGAACAAAATCCTGCGGCCAGAAGGCCTGGCCGAACACGACAAACCTGCGTTCAAAAACATTGAGGAGCAACAGAGGCTGTCCTCCGATTTTTATGAACGGGCCAGCGAAGAGCATCCCGAGCAGGAGCGTTGTTACGACAATGCGGGCATTGTGGTAGTTTCCCGATGGTTTTTTGGGGTAAACCCAGATGCGCTTCCCCTCTTCGTCGACAGTAGCGATTGTCTCCCTGAATTCTTCGCCGGGTTGCGCGCTTAGCCCCGTCCGGCTTTTGAGTATGTTTAACTTTCCATTCTCTCCCATGATACCGTTATAATCCCGCTTGTGTCTTCAATGTGTCGCTTGCCACTTCCGCAGGCTGGAATATTTCCCCCTGCGGGGCTTTGGCATCCGGCGGATGGGTACCCTGCAGACTCATGACATAGAATGTTACATCTTTGACATCCTGGGCGCTCATGGCCTTCCCCCAGGCAGGCATGCCTTTCTCGACCACTCCGTTCTTGATAGTATTAAAGATATCCTTTATATCGCCACCGTGCAGCCAATACTCGTCTGCCAGGTTGGGCCCGATGGTATTTCCGCCACCGTCATCGCGGTGGCACCCGCCGCAGGCGTTATTTATATATACCGATTTCCCGTTTTCGATAGCGGCCGCATCGGCGGTGTACACCAGTGTGTTTTCGTCGAATACCGCCTGCGGTTGTGAAGCGAGGTGCTTTCTGATCGCTTCGTCTGCGAGGGCGAGTTCCCGTTTGTACTCGTCCTGGGAAAGGGGAAAGGATTCGGTAACGTGATAGGCAATCATGTACACGACGGCGAAAGCGATCGAGCCGTTGAAAAGCCAGGTCCACCAGGGTGGCAGGTGATTATCGAGTTCCCGGATTCCGTCGTAGCTGTGGTCGAGCGCAATGTCGTCTTCCTGTTCAACCGGTACACTCGGATTGACCTTTTCCAGGAACCGTTGCCACCAGGGCAGGGGCGGAACATACGCGACGCCTTTCCTCTCAGCGCTTTCCGCGTTTGCACGCTCTGTCAGCACGTCGAGTACACGAATAGTGTAGATCGTGACGATGCCCACCAGTATGAGCAGCAAGAGCATGGCTATGCCTGCGATATAGATCGGTAGCGCCGGGTCGTTCGCGATTGTGGCCGACGTCGATTCCGCGGACTGCGCCATAACCGCAGGAATTGAAGCGGTGGCAGCGACAATGGTCGATAGTACTTTTTTCATAGGGACGTTCTTTTTTCGTTCGCAGATACTCGCTCGTCAGTGATATCCGGGTCCAGCGGCATGCCTTTCATTTTCTCGATAAAGACTTTGTCTGTCGAGAACACCCACCACAACAAGCACAGGAAGAACACGAAAAAGATCACGAACGATATCACCGGCCAGATGGCGATGTTATCAATTGTTTGAAGCACGTTCTTATACATAACTGGCGTTTTATTGATTTCTACTGGTCGCGGTTCCTTCACCTTTGATATCTACACCGAGGCGTTGCAGATATGCGATCAGCGCAATGATTTCGGTTTCCGGCGCTACTTCTATGCCATCGGCTTTCAGGCTCCGGGCGACCTCGCCAGCCTGTTTGTCGAAGTCGTCGTTGGCCCGTTCTTCATATCCCTCTTCGTAAGGGACACCGATCCTGCGCAGCGCATTGATTTTGGCTTTGGTCGTACCCTTATCAACAACCTGTTCAAAAAGCCAGGGGTACGCGGGCATGATCGACCCTGTCGATACAGCGTCGGGCGCGAGCATGTGATTGTAATGCCAACTGTTTGAATACTTTTCCCCAATACGATGGAGGTCAGGACCGGTACGCTTGGATCCCCATAGGAACGGGTGGTCGTAGACAAACTCTCCGGCTTTTGAATACTCTCCATATCGCTCGGTTTCGGAGCGGAACGGGCGAATCATCTGTGTGTGACAGCCGACACATCCCTCGCGGATGTAGATATCGCGTCCGTGCAATTCAAGCGGTGTATACGGTGTCACACTGGTGATGGTGGGTACGTTTGATTTTATCAGGAACGCGGGCACCATTTCAACGATACCGCCGATGAGGATAGCTACCAGCGAGAGAACCGTAAAGAGTATAGGCTTGTGTTCGAGGACTCTGTGGTGCCATCCCGCTACCCGTGAGGGGTTATAGACCTTCGCCAGGGGCGCCGCTTCCGCTTCTTCATTGGCGACAAAAGTCCCTGAGTATGCGGTTTTGATCAGGTTGTAGGTCATAATGATCGCCCCCGTCAGATAAAGCGCTCCGCCAATGGCGCGCAGCGCATACAAGGGCAGTATCTGTACCGTTGTCTCCAGGAAGTTTTTGTAAACCAGGAACCCATCAGCGCTGAATTCCTTCCACATAAGGCTTTGCACGACGCCGGACACATACATCGGAAGGGCGTAGAAAATGATTCCCAGTGTTCCCAGCCAGAAGTGGGTATTTGCCAGCGACGTGGAATAGAGCGTGGTTTTCCACATTCTCGGTACGGCCCAGTAGAGCATCGCAAATATCAGGAAGCCGTTCCATCCGAGTCCACCGACGTGAACGTGTGCAATGATCCAGTCGGTAAAGTGGGCAATGGCGTTCACGTTTTTCAACGAGAGCAGTGGTCCTTCGAGTGTAGCCATACCGTAGGCGGTTATTGCCACGACCATAAATTTGAGGACCGGATCTTCCCGCACGCGATCCCAGGCGCCCCGCAGGGTCATCAGGCCGTTGAGCACACCTCCCCAGGAAGGCGCGATAAGCATTATTGAAAATACTACCCCGAGAGATTGCGCCCAGTCGGGGAGCGATGTATAGAGCAAGTGGTGAGGACCAGCCCAGATATAGATGAATATCAGCGACCAGAAGTGAATAATGGAAAGCCTGTACGAGTAGACCGGTCGGTTTGCCGCTTTCGGAAGGAAGTAATACATCAATCCGAGGAAGGGTGTGGTGAGGAAGAACGCCACCGCATTGTGGCCGTACCACCATTGAACCAGTGCATCCTGTACGCCGGCGTACCAGGAGTAGCTCTTCAGGAAGGTCACGGGGACGGCGAATGAATTGACCACGTGAAGTACGGCGACCGTTACAAAGGTTGCGATATAGAACCAGATCGCCACATACATGTGCCTTTCACGGCGTTTGACGATCGTTGCGATCATGTTCCAGCCGAATACCACCCAGATAATGGTGATAGCGATATCTATTGGCCACTCCAGTTCGGCGTATTCCTTGGAGGTGCTCATTCCCAGCGGCAGCGTGATAACGGCAGCCACAATAATCAGCTGCCACCCCCAGAAGTGTATCCAACCCAGCAAGTCGCTGTACATCCGGGTTTTCAGCAAACGCTGCATCGAATAATAGACCCCTGCGAATATCGCATTGCCGACAAACGCGAAAATCACCGCATTCGTGTGTAGCGGACGAATCCGACCGAATGTTGTGTACTGTGAGTCAAAGTTGAAGATCGGGTAGACGAGTTGCGTGGCTGCCGTGAGCCCAACCAACATGCCCACCAGTCCGAAAACCACGGTGGCGATCATGAACGCTTTGACGATCTTGTTGTCGTAACTGAATTTCTCTAATTCCATAAGTGCGAGTAGGGGTTTACCTGCTTAGTTTTCGGGATAAAAGTAGAGCGAGCGCTACATCGCGTATATGACTGTGGTTAGGGAAGAAACTGATTTTTGTCATACTCTCAGTCAAGATTTCCGGATCGGCACCAATCAATATTTCGGAGAGGTATGACCAGGATCATAAGCAAAGGCTGACCGCGCGGATAACTTTGACGTGAACTAAAAATCTTTAGATATGCAGAATACACTTGACCACAGTAACGCTACCGTAGCGGAGCTTGCTGTATCGCATCCGGCTGCCCTTTCCGTCTTCAACAAGTACCATATTGATTTTTGTTGTGGCGGTGATCGAAGTCTCGACGAAGCCTGTATCCGGGTAGGCCTCAATCCTGAAAAGATCAGATACGAGATATTCAATGCCCCCACGCAACAATCATCCATTCCCGCCCGCATTGAGTCGTGGGGTGTGCCCCTTCTCGCCGACTATATCGTACAAAACCACCATGCGTATGTGCGAATGGCGATCCCTGAACTGACAGCATTGCTGGAGAAAGTGTGCGCGGCGCACGGAGAAGACAATATTGAACTGCTGAATATCCAGCAGGATTTTCTCGACCTGGCCGACGAGTTGCTCAGTCACATGGATAAAGAGGAAATGGCGCTGTTTCCCGCGCTGAAACGACTCGACGCTCAACGTGGAGACGACCATCCGCTTGCCGAAAACGTCAAGGCTCCGATCGCCATGATGGAACACGAACATACCGTCGCCGGGGACCTGATGAAATCAATTCGAAATCTTTCGCACAACTATACCACTCCCGAGTTCGCCTGCCCGACATACCGCGTAACCTTTCAGAAACTGAAGGATTTTGATGATGACCTGATGACGCATGTGCACCTGGAAAATAATATTCTTTTCAAAAAGGTGCCCTCCGCCAACTAGTACCGAGCCGGGCGTTTGCCTAATCACCAGACGCCCGGAGCCGGTCTGCATGAGGAACCATGCATGCGATCTTATTGTTATCCAATCGAAACCAACTCGTTATTATGCAGCTGAATCAGCGGATATTAAGTGACCTCATTATTCACATGAAATATGCCCGGTATATACCGGAACTTCAGAGAAGAGAACTGTGGCCCGAGATATGTGAGCGATATGCCCGCATGCTGGTGACGCGGTATCCCCACATGGAAGAAGAAATATATCGGAACCTTACCTTCGTTCTGGATAAGAAGGTACTTCCCTCCATGCGGGCGATGCAGTTTGCGGGTCCGGCGATAGAAAGAAACAACAGCAGGATATACAATTGTGCTTACCTGCCGGTGGACGACATCCGCGCATTTTCCGAGACGATGTTTCTGTTGCTGGGGGGAACCGGGGTAGGCTATTCGGTTCAGCTGCACCACATTGAAGAGTTGCCGCCTGTCCAACGGGCGGAGAAAAGGCGACGTTTTTTGGTGGGCGACAGCCTGGAAGGCTGGGCGGATGCCGTGAAGGTTCTGCTGAAAGGATATTTCGGAGAGAGCGAATACCTTCCCGATTTTGACTTTTCAGATATCCGGCCAAAAGGCGCCAGGCTGATCACGGCGGGAGGCAAGGCGCCAGGTCCCGAGCCGTTGAAGTTGTGTATTGCGC
This sequence comes from uncultured Roseivirgaceae bacterium, assembly GCA_964493505.1. Lineage (GTDB taxonomy): Bacteria > Bacteroidota > Bacteroidia > Cytophagales > Cyclobacteriaceae > Chryseosolibacter. The sequence goes on along the minus strand of CAZBNP010000002.1, from coordinate 399,333 downwards.
ACCTGTCGGCAATACTCGACCGGAAGAGCAATGGGGAAAAACTCACCTCGCTCGAATGCCACGATATGATGTGTCACATCGCCAACGCAGTGCTGGCTGGTGGTATCAGGCGATCAGCAATGATATCGCTGTTTTCCTACGAGGATGAAGAGATGCTGACGTCCAAATTCGGAAACTGGTGGGAACTCAACGAACAACGCGGACGAGCAAACAACTCGGTAGTGTTGCCGCGGGATACGACAACGCGCGAAGAATTCTCTGACCTCTGGAAAAAGATTCAGATCTCGGGATCGGGAGAACCGGGGTTTTATTTTACCAATAACGTCGATTGGGGTACGAACCCCTGCTGTGAAATTGCACTGAAGCCTTTTCAGTTCTGCAATCTCTGTGAAGTGAATGTTTCAGACGTCGAGGGTCAGGACGACCTGAATGCGCGTTCGCGGGCGGCCGCCTTCTTCGGCACGCTGCAGGCCGGCTTTACCAATTTTCACTATCTCAGGGAAGTATGGAAAACGACTACGGAATACGAAGCGTTGATCGGTGTCGGGATGACGGGAATTGCAAGCGGACGGGTGTTGGATCTCGACTTGCAGGAAACCGCCGAGGTAGTGAAAAAGGAAAATCTCGATGTGTCGGCGAAGATCGGTATTGAATTTGCGGCGCGTTGTACTACGATTAAGCCCTCCGGAACTTCCTCCATTGTGCTGGGAACTTCGTCCGGTATTCACGCCTGGCATAACGACTTTTACCTGAGACGGATCAGGATCGGCAAGAACGAAGCGTTGTATGAGTATTTGTCGAAAAACCATCCCGAACTGCTCGAGGAAGATATGTTGAACAGCAAGCAGGCTGTTATCCGGATTCCCCAAAAGGCGCCCGAGGGATCGATTGTCCGTACTGAGCCGGTAATGGATTTGCTCGAGCGTATCAGGAAGTTCAACGAAGAATGGGTGAGAAACGGATACCGCAACGGCTGCAATGCCAACAATGTATCGGCTACCGTAAGTATTCGGGATGAAGACTGGCAGCGTGTAGGGGAGTGGATGTGGGAGAACAAAGCTTCTTACAACGGGTTGAGTGTTCTTCCCTTCGACAACGGGAACTACAAACAGGCACCGTTTGAGGAGATCACCCAGGAAGTGTTTGACGGACTGGCGGGTACGCTTAGTGAGATAGACCTTTCGCAGGTATTCGAACCGGATGATGCGACTGATTTGCAGGCTGAAGCGGCCTGTGCGGGAGGCTCCTGTGCCGTTGTGTAGCGTTCGCTCGGGAAAGTGATTTTTTTCGCGTAATTTTCGGGAAAAACAGAACCGTGTTTCCGTCGAAGATTCTGGAGCAATACCACGCGCGCATAATCACACTCCGCAAAGACCAGGTGCTCTTCCATGAGGGCGACAAGGCGACGGACTACTACCAGGTTGATGAGGGGGCGGTAAAGATGTATATTGTCAGTCCCGATGGACAGGAGTTCATCCAGGGACTATTCAGTTCCGGCGAAAGTTTCGGTGAACCTGCGCTGATCGCGAAATTTCCCTATCCCGGCAGCGCAAGGGCCATGGAGCCGTCGAAGGTCTGGAAGCTCTCGGAAGACTATTTTTTTCTTATGCTGAAGGAGAACTTCGACCTTCACCTGAAACTAAGCCAGGTTCTTTGTCATCGGCTACGGTATAAATCCATGGTTCTGACCGAGATTTCCAGCCACGACCCGGACCATCGGATCTATAGCCTCCTGAAATACTACAAGGAAAAGAATAGCCCGCCAGACGATGATGCGAAAGTTCTCATCCCCTATACCCGCCAGCAGATAGCCGATATGAGCGGTTTGCGGGTGGAAACTGTGATCCGGACGGTGAAAAAAATGGAGAAGGAGGGAAAACTTGCTTTAGAAGGCCATAAGATCGTATTTTAACCCGCTTTTTTGTTTGCAGCCAAACCAGTTTTACACATTGCGTGTTCTACTGAAAAATGGCAGATGACAGGCAGGCTAAATCACCAGGAATGATAGTACAGGTCCCCGATCAGCAAATGCTTCAGCGCGAGATACGAAGGGTAAAACGCGAAAAGAATATTGTTTTACTCGCGCACTATTATCAGCTGCCTGAGATCCAGGATCTGGCAGACTATGTAGGCGACAGCCTCGGGCTTTCGCAGCAGGCGGCGTCGGCTAACGCTGAGATCATTGTTTTCGCCGGGGTCCATTTTATGGCACAGGTCGCCAAAATACTCAACCCTCAGGCAAAGGTCTTGCTGCCCGATCTGGAAGCCGGTTGTTCCCTCGCCGAATCATGCGAACCGGGCGATTTCGGGGCGTTTCTAAAAGCCCACCCCGGTCACAGGGTAATCACCTACATCAATTGTTCAGCGGAGATCAAGGCCATGAGCGATATCATCTGTACCTCCTCAAACGCCGAGAAGGTTATCCGCTCGGTACCCGAAGACGAGCCTATCATCTTTGCGCCCGACAAAAATCTCGGTCGCTATCTCATAAAGAAGACGGGGCGTGATATGGTGCTCTGGGACGGCGCGTGTATTGTACACGAAGCTTTTGCTATCGATAAATTGCTGAAGTTACACGCGGAATTTCCCGATGCCAGAATCGTCGCACACCCGGAATCTGAAATGCACCTTCTGCAGGTAGCACACTTCGTGGGCTCAACAACCGGAATGATCAACTATGTGAAGAACACGGACGCCGAGCGATTCATTATCGCAACAGAGGCAGGCATCCTTCACGCTATGCAGCGTGAGGTTCCCGACAAGTCGCTGATTCCGGCGCCATCACATGAAGACAATACATGCGCGTGCAGCGAATGTTTTTATATGAAGAAAAACACATTGCCGAAGCTCCTTGCATGCATGGTGGATGAAACACCTGTCATCGAAGTGGAAGAATCGCTGAGGTTAAGGGCGCTGTTGCCAATCGAACGTATGCTCGAAATCTCAAAAAGCTGATATGCCGCAGACAGACGTACTGATCATTGGTTCAGGAATTGCGGGGCTTTCGGTCGCTATCAAAGTGGCCCGGCAATTCCCGGAGCGCGAATGCATTCTCATCACCAAACAGGAATCGGCTGAATCCAATACGCGTTATGCGCAGGGAGGAATTGCCGTGGTGTCGGATTTTACCAATGATTCATTTGAGGATCATGTGCGCGACACGCTGGAGGCCGGCGATGGCTTGTGTGATCGTGCCGTTGTTGAGCACGTGATTCAACAGGCGCCGGAGCGTCTCCGCGAATTGATTTCGCTGGGCGCCGACTTCGACCGCGATAGTGACGGCGATCTTATTCTCGGACGGGAAGGGGGGCATCGGGCCAATCGCATCATTCATTTTCAGGATGTAACGGGTCTGAACATTTCTACCGCCCTGTTGAGAAAGGCGATGGCGCTGCCCAACATCACAATACTTTCGCATCACCTCGCGGTTGACCTGATGACCGGTAGCGACGGCGATGAAAAGACGTGCCGTGGGGTGTACGTTCTGAGCCTGGAATCCAATCATATAGAAGAGTACACGGCACGGGTTATTGTCCTGGCGACAGGGGGCGCTGGTCAGGTTTATCGCACCACGACCAACCCACTCATCGCGACCGGCGATGGTATAGCCATGGCGGCAAGGGCGGGTGCGGGTGTGTCGAATGTGGAGTTTGTTCAGTTTCATCCAACGGCGCTGTATGATATCACTACCAGCCCCGCGTTTCTAATTTCGGAGGCAGTGAGGGGGCAGGGCGCATACCTGCGGAACCATGCCGGTGAACGCTTTATGTTCCGATACCACGTAGACGGGGAGCTGGCGTGCAGGGATGTTGTATCCCGTGCGATCGCGGCGGAGATCGAGACGTCGCCCGAACCATTTGTCTACCTCGATTGCACACATCTGTCAACGGAGATGTTGCTCAAGCATTTCCCGAACATCCATCGAACGTGTCTCTCGAAAGGAATCGATATCACAACACAATACATCCCGGTAGCGCCTGCGGCGCACTATCTCTGTGGTGGTATTGACGTCGATCTCAAAAGTCAGACCACCATCCGGAATCTTTACGCCTGCGGAGAATGTTCCAACACAGGTCTTCACGGCGCTAACCGGCTGGCGTCGAATTCACTCCTTGAAGCAACCGTCTTTGCGCACAGTTGTTTTGAGGATATCAAACGAAAATTCCTTTCGGGACCGGACTCCCAGGCCCCAGGTGGCAAGTCGCGCGAATGGACAACGACATCGCCGGTTGACGATGAAAACGATCTGTCGGAGAAGCGGACAGCGTTGCAAGCTATGATGAGCACTCACGTAGGCATCGTACGGAATCATGCCGGACTGGAACACGCCCACCGGGAACTGGTGAAACTCCGCAGGGATTTCACAGGCAACGAAACCACCGTTCACACAACAGCGTGGTACGAGCTGCGGAATATGGCCGATTGCGCGGTACTCATTGTTGAGCAGTCGCTAGCCAGGAAGGAAAACAGGGGAGGCTTTTACAACCGCGACCTGGAGATCAACGAAGTTGCCGGCTGATTGCTTTTAGCGTGACCTCAGGCATTCAGACCGTTGCCGCCGATAAATTCAACATCACTTTTTGCAACCTCTCCTCGCCGTTTTTCAGTTGTTCAAGAAAACTTTCACGCCCCCGCCTGACGATATCTTCGGCGCGATCACGGTAGTAGCCGATGCCGTCCATAAGATGTTTCCCGAATGAAGCCATCTCCTTAAAGATCTTTTCGTTACCCGATGGCGCTTCCTGTACCTGTTCGCGGAGGTAATCGATATTCAGGTTGAGTTCTTTGATAAACATGTGAGGCCTGTCCGTCGCTGAAAGCAGGTTCGTCCGTCCGTAGATGTGGTCGGCCATCTCGCGCAGCGTCACCACTTTATTGAAGTAGGCGATGTTCGGCCCCGGGCAGATTGTGACCGCTTCCAGTTTTTTCACGGCCGGCACGGAATATTCGTGAACCACCGAGTTCATCAACCCGATACACAGGCATTCCTTGCTTACAACATCTTCGTATTTTCTTTGGTACTCCTGTTCAGGAAGATCCATTGCTTTCAGTTGTTCGATCTTTCGCTTCTGATAGCTCCGTGACGCCGTGCAGATTGGTTCCTTTGTGAATTCTGTATTGGAGACAAGATGTTTTTCCGTGCAAGGACTTCCCGGCCGACCTTTCCTGATCCTTTCAAGCTTTTCCGTCTCCGAGGTAGTTCCTTTCAGGTAATTGAAGCGTATACCCAGCGGTGAGTTCCTGCTCAGCACCACATCTTCTTCTTTCGCACTTTCCAGCAGGCCCAGCGTGTTCTTGTCGACGGTTGTTGCCTCCGGGCAAAGCAGGAACGGAGTTCCCCACCCGGTACTGTAAACGTCGTATCGTTCTTTCAGGAATTCAGCCTCTTCAAAAGTGCCAATGCCTCCCTGAACCGCAATCCTGAGCGGATGAGGCTCTTCGAATATTGCAATACCTTTTTCACGTGCGGCAGGCTGATAGAGTGCGAACAAGGCATCGGTGAGCTCTTGTTTTCGGTTCTTGAATTCTTCGAGAATCGGTCCGAGCAATGATCCATCCGTTGCAAACGCGTGTCCCCCGCAGTTCAGGCCTGACTCCACACGAAATTCACTGACCCAGATCCCTTTTTTTGCGAGGTATTTTCCCTGGATCAACGCCGACCGGAAATCGCTTACTTTGATGGTGACTTTTTTGTCGAATGCCCCCGGTGCTACAGGGTTAAAGGCAGTTGTTCTTTCCATGTAGTTGAACAAGCGCGGATTAAGCCCGGCGGAAAATACTACGGATGAGTTTTTCAGGTTGCTGTTTGCGTATCCCCTGAGTGCGGCTACAGCGTCGGACGCGTCAGCCAGCAGATTGCCCGAACGGTCGTAGGTATTTTTGTCTACCTTCGTCATGATGTTGACATCGATCGCTCCCGCTTTTACGTGTTGTCGCAACGTGTGCTGCATTGCTTTCTTTTCTCCATCGTCTGCAGTCCGCAGCATATTTTCAAACAAACGTTTGGCTGGACTACCGTTGGGCAGCATTTCAAAATATTTCATCAGTTCCGACCCAGCTTCAAAGGCGCTGTTCCTGAGTTTCTCTATCTGCGACGAAACGATGTCGTTCACCAGGTTGAGGTAGTCAGTAATCCGCCGGGCGCGGTAATCGTCTTCCGTATCCGGGATAGGGAGGTAGAGTTTGCCCATGCTTTTGTAGTAATGTCCACGCATGAGTTCGATAAGCCTGTCTTCAATGATCGAGATCACCGACGATATTCCGAAGCGAGCTACTTTGATGGGGGTATCGACCGTAAAAGCAAGACCCATAACAGGGATGTGGAAGGCGTGGGGTTCGTATGTGTACATAAGTCAATGCGTAAGGATGCAATATAGCCTGGCCGGTCGGCTGGCGGATATGATCGAAGTCATAAACCCCCGATGACTGAAATCATAAACGGCGCGAAATTTTTTGGTCTATTTTTGCGTTAAAGGACAAACAGCAATGCTATGAGCGAGCGCACGGCAAAGACGGAAAATTACAACCTCGGCGAGGAGATCGCCAATTCAGTAACACACGGAATCGGGGCCCTCCTGGCGATAGCGGGGCTGGTGATCCTGGTGGTGATTGCGGATGCGGCAAGCCGTCTCAGTGTCATCGTCTATGGCACCACACTTATCCTGTTGTACCTGGCGTCTACACTTTATCACAGCCTTATCTTTACCCGGGTGCGAGGCCTTTTTCGAAAGTTCGATCACATGGCGATCTTCCTTCTTATCGCGGGAACCTATACACCCTTTTGCCTTATTGCGCTGAATGACCGGGTTGGATGGTTGCTGCTGGCAGGGGTGTGGGCATTCGCCATCATCGGCATTGTAATGAAATCCTTCTCGACCGGCCGTCACGAATGGGTGTCGGTGGCAATGTATATTCTGATGGGCTGGATGATCATTCCGGTGATCAGTTCAATTTATGAACTCCTGACGCTTCAGGGCTTTATACTGCTGGTAGCGGGAGGGATCTCATACACCATTGGGACATACTTCTACCTGAGCCGCCGGATTCCTTATAGTCACAGTATCTGGCATTTATGGGTACTGGGAGGCAGCGTACTACATTTCTTTTCGATCCTCACGCTGGTCTGACGGCACCGCCGGGGTTGAAATCCGGGTTTCATATCGACCGTCGCTACGCGGCTATTATGATTTTGTCAGACCCATTCTCATCTGGAAAACTCCCGCGATGCTCTCGGCTCTCATCAGTATCTCGTCTGCCCGTTCGCCGGTAAAATTGCTTTCTACTGTCTCCCTGAACAGCTTTAGCCATTGATGAAAGTGCTTTGGCTGGATAGGGAGGGGGAGATGCTTCTGGAAAGGATTGCCTCGGTACGATTGGTCACCTAGCATCATAGAACTCCAGAAGTTGTACATGATAGGCAAGTGATGATCCCAGTCGACGTGGCTGAATACCGGTGCCAGTAGCTCGTCGGATTTAACTTTGTCGTAAAAGGTATCGACGAGTACTTTGATGTCGTCCCGTGTTTCGATGTCAGTGTTCATTTAAAAATTGTATGTGGCTGTTAGGTAATAATTCCTTCCCGATCTCGGTATAGCGCCCCAGTCGAGATGTTCCCGGTAGTTCGTGTCGAGAATATTCTCCACCCCCGCGCTACAGGTAAGTAACGCATTAAAGTTCCATCCGGTTCGCAGGTTGATGACAGACCATGAATTTGTAGCGATTTCGCCGGTAGAAACACTCACCCTTTTCTGCGCCGCAGCTGACTCCCATTCGCCGTGTACGTATGCGCGAGCAAAGTCGTATCGAAGGGACGTCACCGTTTTAAGGGGAGGAATCAACGGCATTGGCTCACCGCCCGCGTATCGGCCGCGGGTGTACTTTAATGTAGCGATGCACAGTAGGGGCGCCACCGGGCGCGCCAGCAACGTCATGTCGACCCCAGCCAGCCCGGCCCATGCGTAGTTGGCAAACTGTTTGACACCGTGTGCGCCAGGTGTCATGGCACTGATGGGTGTTTCAGTGCCAAGTATATAATGGCGGAGTCGCTGATAATAGGGAGTGATCTGCACTTCTGCGGAGTTGCCGAAGTACTGGAAGGTCAAGGCTGTATTCAGCGAGCGTTCTTTTTTGAGACCAGGGTTGCCGAGATAGTCATAACCATCGAAGCGGTCGAAGAGATAATACCCGAATCGCTCGTTTTGCGTCGGCACACGTTCGCCGTAGCCCAGCTCGAGTTCAAGAGCAACGTTTCCCTTTAGCTTGTGTGTGAACGTTGATGATACGGTGGATGCGAAACGATTTGAAGTGTTTGCCAACGCTGTTTCAAAAACCTCCCATTGCTGGCGCCCGATTTCCGACCTCAGTTTGTCGACGACGAAGTCGGCGCGCCACGAAAGCGACATTTTATTCTTATCGTTAAGCCGAAAATACTGAGCGAAGAACAATCCAGCGTCCTGCCGACGCGCGCCGGGAGCAGTTTGCATGTACATGGGAGCCGCGCCGTCCGCATACATGGTCATCTCGCCTATGGCATCGTTGGCGAAATACTCGATCCTGGCGAAGGTTCTGTGATGATGGAAAAGGTGCACATCACCTTCGGCAAATATCCCCGAGGTTCTGTTTGACCCGGGCATATCCATGTGAAGGGCAACTTCCCGCGACCTGTCGTCCATCAGGTGAGTGACAGTGTTGTGATACGATTTCACCGTCAGGTTCCGGAAGAACAACAAGGGAGTCGTTCGGTGCCAGGTTACAGAAAATATACCTGCCGTCGCACGGCGCGTGTCCATAGGAAGAGCGGGGAATCCGATGTTCCACCCCTGATCGAACAAGGCGCTTGCCTGGAGCGTGTCAGATGACGACAGCGTCCATTTGCCCCCCACCGACGCGTTAAATTTTTCATACCCGGAATGATCGATCGTTTCGCCGCCCCCAGCCGTGTAATCGTTGCCTTTCCGGTAAAGAGCGCTGACGTAGTAAGCACTCTCCCGGCCGCTCAGATTTACGCGCGAGAACGTGTTTACCGCCCGGGCGCTGGTTTGATAGTCAGCGCCCACTTTTCCACTGACAGGCTGCCGGCCGACAGCGGGCTCCGCCGTCCTTAGATTCAGCGTACCGCCGAACGTACTACCGTACGAAGACCCTTTTGTTCCCGGGATCATCTGTATCGCCGAAAGCTGGATCGGCTCGATGTAGATCGTAACAGGATCCATTTTGTCGGTGCAGGCACTAAACATCTTCATTCCGTCTATGGTGACATTCAGCTGACCGCCTTTCATACCCCGGAACATCGCCTCCTGCCCATACGCGCCACGACGGACAAGCGATATGCCGCTCATTCGCGACATGATGGTTTCCGTCGTGGCGGAGGCCGAGGATCGGTAGAAATTTTGCAGCGTGTCGCTTTCGGGTTGTGTGGCAATTATGACGACCTGGTCGAGTACCTGTGTAGCAAGACTATCGCCCGACTGCGCTGTTGCCTGCCCGAAGGGAAGGAAGAGAATACCAAGCAATGCAGGGCTTACTATCTTCATAGCACGACCACATCGAAGTAAGGGGAGGCTATGACGGCATCGCCTTCCAGTATGTTGAGATTCAGCCGCCATTCGCCGGTCATCGTGAAATTCACCTTGCCCTGGTAGTAGCTTCCTGTGATATGAACCGGGTCGACATTATTGGGCGAGCCGTGATCCATCGACGGCATTTCCGGCGCAAGCGTTATCGAAAGGTCTTCGGCAGGCACAAACTCATCTTCGGAGACCGTGTACGCCACAACGATGAAGGGATTTACACCTACCCGCATGGACTCCGGAAAATAGTACGACAGATGATAGCGCACATCGTCAGTGGTCTTCAGTGATACAACACGCGAGGGTGTTGTAGCTTTTACGGTGATATCGAACAGGATGTTCGCTGTTTCGTTGTTTCCTGTGTTGCGCAACGCCAGGGCTAGCGTCCATTTGCCCATTTCTCCCGAGGGCATTGTAAAAAGCACGCTTCCCTCGTACAGACCAGGCGTCTGTGAAGCAACCGGATTTTCGAGGGGACACGAATGTTTCATGGTTCCCATATCCATCTCCGGATATAATGTGACATAGAAATCACTGAGTGGATTTCCACTGTTGTCGAAAAGAGCAACAGTGATCCGGTTGTATCCCGCGAACAGATCTTCGGTCGCAAAGAGTTCTGCCCGCACGCCGGCATCCGCCGCGGCACCGGTGGCTATTTTTTTAAGTCCCGCGAAAGCATCGGGGAGTGATTCTTCCTCCGAGCATGCCGTCATAAGTGTCGCGGTAAAGGCGAGTATCAATAGTGGCCTGATCAGACCAGTCGTTGGTGCTTTCATGCCACGAATGTGTAAACGACTCAGTTTACAACGGATGACGAAAGTCAGTTTTCTGAGAAAATTTCATCGTGGGGAGGACAGGACCGCCTGGTCTCGATTGGTTTTCTGTACTGATGCTGGAGGGAATTGGGGCGGATGCCCTCGCTGCCACCGTTTTTCCGGGATAGAAGCCGAAGACAAGGCTATTGGTCCCGCGGCGGCGTTGCGGGTGAATCCCGTCCATATGCTTATCTCAACTTTATACTATTTGACGATAACCTTGCGATGGTCGATGCCGGCTGGCAGCGTGTGCCTGTGGAGGCTGGTTTTGATCCGGGCGACGAGGGACTGCCCGACCAGCATGCTCGTGTTGCTTTCGAAGCCCCTGTTATTCCGGAAGAGAGCGGATATATCTATATTTGGGCCTGCCTGCCGAAGCCGTCATTGATTGCGCTAGCTTTTCTAGCGAAGGCAGGTAAGCAACGAGAGTGAGAATGTCAGCGTGTGGTTTGATGATCTGAAGATCATGCATACAAGGAACCTGCTGGTGCAGGCCACCGACTATGGAGTGCCTCGCCCGTCGAAGCCTCGGCGTAGACGGGTGGGGTGATGTGATCAGGGAGCAGAAGGCAGACACGAGTGTTTACCGTTTTGGGTATCAGGGACAGTTTAGTGAAAGAGACTTAGAGACGGGGTGGAGTCATTTTGAGCTTAGAGAATACGATCCTGTCATAGGAAGAACAACCTTTCTTTATTAGAGGGAGATAAGAAAGAAGATCGAATTGTTGTGTATTGTACTGGTAAAGATGCGGGAGCATGTCATGGAGGTATTTTTGTTGTTCCTACTTATGCAAGACATATGGATCGTGGCAGGAAATATACCGAATACGTTGAGACAGCTAAGTCAAATGAGGAATGGGTAATAGTAAAAACACATCGAATAGAAGAAGAGAAGAACAATTATTGGTTTATCAGTAAGAATTTTAACATTGAGAATATCGATTGTGATAAGGTTGATTGTGATAGCCTTCTTCAAACTTATGTTACAGGGCCTCTTGATTACTCTCAATTTATTGAAAAGAAGGATAGTCTGAAGATCGAGCTAAGTTTTGAGTAAGAGACGTTAAAATAATGCGAGCCCAATCGAGAAACTGGTTGAGCAGTCCTTTATCCGCGAGTTGAACAAAGACGGTGTCTTAGCCCCTATTTTCCGGACGATTTTTTCAAAAGAGTTTACTCCGGAAGCAAACTTGTTGCTGACCAGACGCCCAAAGGGAAACGCGGAGAATGGAGAAGTGATATCAGCGAAATTTATATCATCGCGCTGATGGATGGGTTCCGCATGCCCGACAGCGAACCCACAAGACAATACCTGCACGACATCTGCTTATGCGACCGGAATACAGGCAAAGTATTCTATGAATACTTGGAAGTGCTTCGGCACGTAGGCGTGTTGAAGAACATGTCGGGGATGGACAAGCTACCCGTGTACCTGAGGAAGCCAATATTCGATAAGCTGTTCGCTATCGCCGAGAATGGCTTGAGCAGAGGCGTCACAGGTCTGGCGGCCAGTCAGTCCTACTCCTACAGATCCTTTTTCGAAAAGATCCTCACAGCAATACCCAGAGGAAGTACAACCCAGATGACAAGAATCGCGGTGGAGAAAGCGATCCCGAGGGAGCTTCCAAAGAAATTCTTGTAAAAGGCGCCTGTGTATCCCATTAGCGCCGAGATATCGAGTTTCAGCAGCATGACGATCCGGGCCAGGTCTACCGGGTTCAGGGCCACCAGGGCGAGAGTAACCTTTTCCAGCGGATAGTCGCTGAAGGTGAAAATTATCCATAACAGCACTCCGTCATAAATAAGCGAAAAATAAAACCAGAACAGCAGCGCCAGTCCAATAGCCTTGGCTTTGTCGCGCGTGAGCACGGAGGCCAGAAAGGCCAGTGCGACAAAGACCAGGGTTAGCATCAGACCGGAAAAAAGCAATGCGATTCCGCTGGAAAAGGCGCCGTAGAGTACAATGGGTAATCCTACTCCAATCAGGTATGCCAGGCAGAGCGAAAGTGCCAGCGCGATAAACTCACTCAGGAAAATTATCCGCCTGTTGATCGGCTGTGCGAGCATGAGCTCGATAAATTCGTATGAATTGAAAAAGTGAATGGTCGTGAAGACGATACTCACCAAAGGCACAACCATCAACACGATATTGAGAAGACTCAGAATGATCTTGCCGGGATCGCTGTCGAACTGAAACAGTACAAGGGTACTGATCAGCAGAAGAGCGGCATAGAGGAGGATGAAGCGAGTCCTCAGGAGGTCATAGAATATGTACTTGATAATTCGGTTCATCAGTGTTGGCTAACCTTAAGATTATTTTTCAGGATCAGGCTTGCGATAGCCTTTGACAGACGCGTTTCACCGGTCTGTGTTTTCAGCGTCTCTATCGAGTCGTGGTATTGTACCTTGCCTTCAAATATATAGACAACGTCGGAGGAGAGCTCTTCGAGATCGCTGAGGATATGGGAGCTGATGATAAACAGCTTACCCGATGTTTGTTCCTTCCTGATCTTGTCTTTCAAAACCTCGACCGAAACGGGGTCCAGCCCTGCCGTTGGTTCATCGAGGATAAACACCGAAGGACGGAAGAGAAATGCCAGCGCGGCGCTGACTTTCTGACGGGTACCCCCGGACATGGCATGCATGCGTTTACCGTAGATGGCGCGAAGCCCGAATGCCTCCACCAGTTCTTCGTCCAGCTCAACGGCCTGGTGTCGGATGTTTTTCATCATATCCATAACCTGGCCAATCGTCATATTTTGAGGAAAGTGCCCGATCTGGGGCATGTATCCGATCTTTTCGCGATACCGCCATTCGTTTTTGATCGAATCTCCTTCCACGCGGATTGTTCCGGACGTGGGAATAACCATTCCCAGGATAGACTTGATCATAGTCGTTTTGCCCGATCCGTTGGGACCGATGAGCGCATACGACTTCCCGGCATCATAATGGATATCTACATGATCCAGCGCCCGGAGGCTCCCAAAGTTTTTACTTACCTTTTCAAGTGCGATCATAAGCTTTCATTGATGGACTATTGTCTTTGAGATTTTCGGGAGTCACGACGGGTATGACTTTTTCCGCGCGGTCCATTAACAGCACCAGGAAACTGCGCCATAGCAATACTGCCGCCGGTATGCGTTCGACAATCATTGAATAAATGTTTACAGGCCGGTAAGGTACGTCGCCGATCCCGTCGCGGTCAAGATCGTATCCTTCATAACGATCCCAATAGTTGTTGTCTATTGTGTTCAGTACCATCGTGCCGTTGGTCGAGAGATCGAAAGTATTCGAGGAAAAGTTGTTATGGCTGATCACGTTGTCATCGCAGCTGGCTTGAAGCCTGATAGCGTATCCGTTTCGGATATAGTCATTGTTTATGAATTGTGTCCGGCTTACGCCTTCCATGTGGATGGCAATCGTGTTTTCAATGAATTTATTGCCGACAACCTCGCTGTCCTGGATGTCTTTCAATAGCAGACCGTAGGAAGCACCGCCCCAGTTTTCCTGGAAGGTGTTGTAATACATCTTCACGTGTTTTGTGTACATGACGGCTACACCGGCACCGTTTCCAATGAAGGCATTGTGCCGGTACTCATTGTTGTGCGAAAACATAAAGTGAAGGCCGTACCGGATGTTGCCTTCACTGACGTTCCCGGTGATCATTGAATTGGTCACAAACTCGAAATAGATACCGTCACGGTGCCCTCTCACTTCATTGTTGCGAATTACAACGCCGGTGCATTTCCAGAGGTGAATGCCGTTTCCGATTTCGTATTCAGCGGTAGCGCTGGCTTGCAGATGATTATTTTCAATGACGGATCCTGAAACATTGGAAAAATGTATTCCAAAGAAACAGTCGGTAAAGCGATTGTTTTGAATAGTGATATTTTTTACGTCGCTGACACCGATCGCGGCGATGTCGACTATGCTGGCGGTGCCGGTATTGAGGAGATGCAAGCCTGAGATAACGACGCCGCTGGTAGTGATAGTGAAAATCTCATATTTTTCTTCACCGTCAAAAACAGGATAGTCGATACCGATCACAGCGATCTGTTTGGTGATGGCTATATTCCCTTCCTTGTAGACGCCCGGATTAACGAGTATTGTGTCTCCATCCGCTGCGATTGCAATAGCAGAGGTCAGCGTGGGGAACTTCCCGTTCTGATTCACGGTGATGGTTTTGGCGGTGACCAGGGCAGGGAGGATACATAAAATAAGAAGAATCAGGTTTTTGGTCATTACTTGAATTCAGTCACCAGTTCACCCCACACCAGGTATATACCGGTTTGGTTTTTTCTCATTTCGTCCATTTTCACTTTGGAAGCAAAGGCGGCAACCTGGCTTGCCATAGGACTTTTAATTTCCGGTGATTTCAGATAGAAGGCATTGGAGGCGTCAACGAGTTCGGCGGGTGTTGAAAAATCGACTACCAGCCTGTGGGCGAATTCTTCCGGTTTTATTTCGCTTGAATTGTAGTAGGTAAGCATGCAGTTCACATCGTCAAACTTGAACACCTTGCCTTTTTTGGTGACAAGTTCCGCGCCGAATTTTTTATCCATCAGTGTCATCTTACAGGTGTGACAGGCGTCCTGCCCATAGTTTAATGGTTCAGGGTCGGTGCTACACGATGCCGCGATGATCGCCGCGCTGATAAAGATTAAAAGTCTCATCTTGTTTTTCTTGATATTACAATTTCATATACCAGTGCGCCTGCGGCGAGAATACCGACAGCCAGAAAGATCCAGCCTCCGATATCCGGCCCGGAGAACGCCGTGAAGTTAAGAAGTTGTTTAGTTCCTATCACCGGAGGCTGATACGCCATGCCGGGGACAATAATCGGGGCATTCGGATCGAGGTTGTGTCCGTAGTCATATCCCCACAGGTAGAAATCTACGAGTGCTGCAATTCCACACGCGACGATAAGCACTGCGTAGAAGATAAGCATAGCCCGCTTGTTAGTAATCGCGGTGAGCAGGCCAACAGCTATCACGAACGCAAGAATATAGATCATATACGCGAACTCCGGGAACATACCCACTTCAATATGCCGCATTCCGATATAGTGATTCAGCGCACTGATGATCTTCACATCTCCCGTGATATTGTTTATCCAGATCTTCATTCCCAGCCCCTCCGGATATTGTGGTGCCCACATCAGGATACGCCATAGTGGCAGGAAGTATGCGGAGACCATCAACACGGCGGAGATAGCAATCGCAATTCTCGATACTGGCTGGAGTTTTTTCATTTTAGTTATTCATTGAGAATGTCCCGTTCCCAAAGCCCTGAAGGCAAGGGAACGGGTATCATTCAACCTGTAAACTGTGAATATGTGTTAGTTCCCACCACTGCTTGCGGGATCAATGAGTTCGCCGGTACCGTATCGGATAGGAGTCTTACTGCCCGCGGGAGACACCCGGATGTATCCGGACATTTCCTGGTGCAGAGCAGAACAGAAGTCTGTACAATAGTAGGGGACAACACCGGGTTTGGTAGCAGTCCATTTCAGGGTTTGCGTCTCGCCGGGCATCACCAGTATTTCGGCATTGTTGGCTCCTTTGATTGCGAAACCGTGCGGAACATCCCAGTCCTGTTCGAGGTTGGTCAGGTGGAAGTACACATCGTCGCCTACCTGAACACCTTCAATGTTGTCGGGAGTGAGGTGAGAGCGGATCGAGGTCATCCAAACGTGAACTTCCTTGCCCTTGCGCTCTACCTTTGTCTGGTGTTCACCTTTCGCTGCGTACGGGTGCTGATTTTTTTCGAGCTCATAGAACTTCACCGACTGGTCCATGATCATACTCGCCGGGATCGCTTCCGCATAGTGAGGCTCACCCACCGTAGGGAAGTCGAGCAGTAGCTTCATCTTGTCGCCGGATATATCGTAAAGCTGGGCTGAATGCGCCAGTTCGGGGCCGGTTGGCAGATAGCGGTCTTTAGTGATTTTATTGTATGCGACCATGTATTTGCCGTGAGGTTTTTTCGTGGGTCCACCCATAACGCTCAAGTGGCCGATTGAATAGTATGTCGGTACGCGGTCTAGGATTTCCAGGGTCTCTATATTCCACTTTACGATTTCCGATGAGACGAACATCGAAGTATAGGCGTTTCCTTTTCCATCGAATTCGGTGTGCAGCGGACCCAGTCCTGGCTTTTGAACTTCGCCGTGCAATACAGACTCATACTTCAACACCGGGATTCCCTCGAAGTCACCTTCGTAATCTTTGTTGGCGATCGCGGCCTGTATTTTCGTGAAGGAGAACACGGGCATTGTAGCCGCGAGCTTTCCACTGCCGACGATGTATTCACCGGTAGGATCGACATCCGTTCCGTGAGGCGACTTAGGGCAGGGAATGAAATAGGCGATGTCGGGGAACTCCGTGATATCAAGTACTCTGACTTCGTTCAGGATCGTTGAAGTTGCCGAGTGTGTATCGTGGCTATAGACATTGTGTGCATAATCTGAACGTTCGATTATTCCTTTTCCCTGCGCGGCATACTCCTCGGCTTTTTTCCAGTTGATGGCCATAATGAAATCCTTGTCGCGTTGAGACGCGTTCACCTCCAGCAGTGTGTGGGCCAATTCGGTGTTATACGTTGAGAAGAAGAACCAGTCGCGCGAAGACCCTTTTCCACCGCGGCTAAGGTCGAAGTTAAAGCCCGGCGTGCGCAGCTGGAAGCCGATGCTCATACGACCGGATTCAGGATCTACCTTGATAAAGCTGATCGATCCTTTAAAATTTTCCTTGTATGAGTCGATCGCTACGTCCTGGTTGTTCATCGGAATACTGAACCGAGTTCCCGCAATGACGTATTCTGTATTTTCAGTAATGAAAGGAGAGGAATGGTTACCGCCGCTGTTCGGTATTTCCAGGATTTCTTCGGTCTTATAGGTTGAGAGACTGACACGCGCTACGCGGGGAGTGTTGTTTCCGTTGGCGAAGACCCAGCGTCCGTCGTGTTCACCGTTGGTAGTCGAGATCGCAACGTGGTGGAGATCATCCCAGGGTACGAAGCCATGAGAGGTGTTGAGCATAGGCTTGGTCTCTTCGCTGTACCCATAACCATTTTCAGGGTGTACTGAAAAGACCGGAAGGATCTTCATCAGACGACCGGAGGGTAACCCGTACACACTCAATTGTCCGTTGAATCCCCCGGAGACGATGTTGTAAAACTCATCGTATTGCCCGGGGGCGACATACACTCTGGCGGCGGCATCGCCGGATGCCCCACTTTGCGGGCCTTGCGGTTTGCAGCTTTGAAGGGTGAATATGGCGAGCAAAGCCACCCCTAAGATCGAATTATTCAGATTCATATTCTTGTTTTGTTAAGTGAGGTTTCCTTCTATTCTTCGCCATCGTTATGGCGCATGAACTCGAGAATGTCGCGGGCATCTCCGATACTGACATTCTGGTTTGGCATCCGTACGAGACAGAGCTCGAGCAATTTCTGCGCTTCAGGATCCTGGTCGAGCATGACATCCACATTTGTGATCATATTCATGATCCATTCCGGTTTCCTGAGTTTGGTGAGACCAGCCCAGCCCGGACCGACAACGCGTTGATCCGTGAGTTTGTGGCAGGCGCTGCATTTCATTTCAAAAATCGCCTTTCCACGCGCTACACGTTCCTGGTCCAGTGGTGTATTCAGCGTGACGTTCTTGACTTCACCGATGCCTTTGCCCTCATTGGTATTTGCGGATACGGCATTTTCAAGGCCACGACTGGAACCCTCGCCTCCTGCGGGTCTGTCGGGCGCACACGACGCGAAGAGTGTGACGATAAATGCGATGGAAAGTAACTTTTTCATATTCACGGTTTTTTTGGTTGCTGTATTTGGGCCGTTCTTTTGGATGCTAAGCTATTACCCGATCTCCCTTGCTTTTATGATTCTGGTCATAGAGTGATGATGATCTGCATCGCCGCTTGATATGACATTTGTTGTGATCCTTACTATTCAGGAATTCGATATAACAATTGGTAATACGCTGACTCTCCCTACACACTTTCAGCGGTGCGAAGGCCGTAATAAAAGCGTGCCATCAGATGGACTTACTGAATACCGGTTGACCCGCCACTCCCTGTACTGACTGCGATCTCAGCGTACGGTCAAACGTGCCGCAAATATTTCTTATGAACGCCCGACCGGTGTCAGTAACTGTATATCCACCATCGTTCCTTTGCAGGATCCCCTCCCGGCAGAACTCGGCGAGTATCCTTCCCGTTTCCGTGTCGGGAAAGCGCGTAATCGTGTCGTTCGAGATACGTCGCTGACAGGCTACCTGAAGGATTGCGTTCCTCGCACTTAGGTCTTCATCAGTCATGATATGTCCCTTTGTAACGGCCAGGTTGCTGTCCGATATCGCCTGTGAGTAAGATTCGACTTTCTTGAGATTCTGCGCATAGGCATATTTCGCGTCGCTGATCGCGGATGTGCCCAGTCCTATAAGCAAGTCGGTCTCCGTATGCGTATAGCCCATAAAGTTGCGATGGAGCCTGCCCGATTGTTGTGCCTTGAAGAGGGCGTCGTGAGAAAGCGCAAAGTGGTCCATACCGATCTCATGATACGCCTGTCGCTGGAACAGCTCGCGACCGATTTCATACAGATTTCTTTTTTCCACGTCTGTGGGCAGGTCCGCCTCTCCGTATCCACGCTGCCCCGGGCTTACCCACGGCACATGCGCATAGCTGTAAAATGAGATCCGGTCAGGGCGAAGACACAGTACTTGACGAATAGTTTGTTCGATTGTTTTCGCGGTCTGGAAAGGCAAGCCGTAGATGAGGTCAAAACTTATCGACTCGTAACCGATATCGCGACTGGCCTGCGTTGCGCGCAGGAGATTTTCGAATGGTTGAATTCTATTGATGGTCTTTTGAACTTTGGGATCCAGGTCCTGAACGCCGAAGCTCACGCGGCGAAAGCCAACGTCATAGAGTGTTTGTAAATGCGCGGTGGTGGTGTTGTTCGGATGCCCCTCAAAACTGAAGGCGGGATCGCGGTGAACAATACCTGTATCGAGCAGTTCCGACATCATCCATTTCAGGTTTTCGGGACTGAAGAAAGTAGGTGTTCCTCCACCGAGGTGCAGCTCGCGAATGATCGGTTTGTCTCCGAAGATATCCAGGTATGAGTTCCACTCTTTGAGCAGTGACTGGATATATCCGATTTCAACGTTGTGATTCTTGGTTATGCGTTTGTTACAGGCGCAGTAGGTACAAAGACTCTCACAGAAGGGAAGGTGAAGATATAGACTGATGCCACAGTCCTGGTTCGTCTCATCGAACGTACGGCGTACCACCTGCCTCCATTGGTCGGTTGAGAAATCGCTGGTATTCCAGAAAGGCACTGTCGGGTAGCTTGTGTACCGGGGTGTCGGCACATCGTATTTTGCAATTAGTTCGGCCAGTGATGGTGATACGATCATATCGCAAAAATACCGGTACCTACCGCGGGTTTATATGATCTCAGTCAAACCGCCCCCTGATTTTTGTCAGGAGTGGCGTCGGGAAAAGCAGGCGATCAGGAAGCACAGGGGAGCCATAAACATCGGGACAGAAAAAGCGAATACCCACGCCGGCGCCGACGATGTGCCACCGGTGAGGGTGCTCCACCAGGGCATCAACACCAGGCATAATTCCGACCCGGCGAAGCCGGCTGCCAGTAGGATAATGCCCGCCTTTGCCCAGTCATATCGGAAGAACCCGCGATCGATATACCAAGCCAGCAGGAAGAAGGAAATGACTCCGACCAGAACGAGATGGAGATACGCAATCACGACCGGGCGCATTGAATAGGCCATCTCTGCGACGTAGGGATGGGCCGAAGCGAGTTGGAGAAGGTATTTGGTGGTCAGGGCTATACCGCACAGCGCAAAGAGGTTGATAACAAGCGGCTTGAAATGACCTTTCAGGCCGGGCGTGATCCTGGCTAGCTGACGTGCCAGGTATACGAGGGCGACGACCTGGATAAAGGCGCCGGCAAAGCCGACGCCATTGAAGACCAGCCCCGGTTTTGCAAACAGTACACTGAGGGCGTATGCCGGGATGCATGCGAAAGCCATCCATCTGCCGAACCTGAGCGCGTGGTCGCGTGAGAAGGCGATCTTCCGTGACTCGAGCATGTGAAAGAAAAGGCTGAATACTCCGAACGTGAAAAAACCGTTGTATTGAAAATGCAGATAGTAGTAGATGGAGAAATTATACCATGCGGATTGCCCCAGGCCGTTGGCCATCAGGAAGCCAAGGGCGAACGGTCCGGCTGTGGAAATGAAAAAAAATACCCATGCAACGCGGGCAAACCACGCTGAAACCCGCGTGTCTTTCTTTGTTTGTACAAAGAACATCGGGACAAACACCATTATCCCAACGGTATGGAGTGTCGAAAAGACAATGGAATAAACGCCGTATCCCTGTAGCGGGAACGAGATCATCATGGCTGTGACGAGCACCTGGAGACTCAGAAAAAACACCTTGTAACGACGGGTGTTTCCGGCGGGCAGGTGGTGGTCCGCGAAAGCCAGGAACAGAATGTTAAAGACCCATCCGAGGAACATGACGTGCGAATGAGCGTGAAGGAAATAGGTGTAGCGTATCCCGGCCGTTGGAGCAACGAACTGCCACCGCAGAAAGAGTCCGATGCCTGCGGCGATAAAAAGGAATAGTAACGGTACACTGTAGTATTTACGCATGCGCACGCTGTATTTTTATCGTGAGTGCCGCTACCGTCGCGAAATAGCCGAGAATGGCGACAGCGCTTGCCCAGCCACTGATCTTTCGGATCTCCAGGTAAAATGTAAGGTCGGCCAGTATCCGCGTTGCCAGGGAGGCGTGAAGCAGAATCAACCATCCGTACATGATGGGATGCCACGGTTTGGCTGAAATTCCGAGTACACCCGGCAATATTACGGGGCCGTGGGCAAAGATCATTGAAAAGGCGAAACCGAGAAAGAAGGTATGCAGGACAATGTCGTAGCCAAAAGGGGCGTTCCGAAGTGTCACCAGAAACACGCCGGTGACGAGCATAGCCACATAACCGCAAAGCAGTGATGTGGCTATGAACCGTTGCAGTCCTCCTTTTTTGATAGATATTCCGACGATGTCATTTTTCATCAACCAAAGTGATACGGCGATGAGCGCTGCGGCGCTGATCCAGTGTCCGCCGGCGTGGAATGACCAGATGATTCCGGCGGCGTACAGGAACAGAAAGCCTGTGAGCAGTACTCTGAGTTGCTGTGTGACAGGAAGAAACTTCGTCAGTTCGAGTCGCTCGGATGTGATGATAAAGAGAATGAACCCGATCCACCACGGAAAAGCCGACGGGTATGAATTTTTGGCGATCAGCACGATGTTCCCGGTTATCCAGCAAAGGCCGCCGCACAGCATCATGAAATAGATCAGGTCTTTTGTCCGGATCAGGTAGGAGAGGAATACAAGAGAAAGTCCCAGTGCGGCTGCGATCAGAAGTATGAGGGCGTATCGCGGTTGATCCAGAAAGAAAAGGAAGACGCTGGCGCCACTGGATGCCGGGATCAGGAGAAGATATCTTTTTCGCAGGGGAATTATTTTCTCAAGGGATATCAATGTACCGAGAAATCCGCCTACCATGATGGCTCCGTGATGCATACTTGTATTGAGCATCCGAAGGTCCCACCCCATGCGATTAAGACCTGTAGCAATCCCGGTCACGAGTCCGATGAATGCCAGCAGAAGAAACGGTAGTCGGAAATACCTGATCAATTTGTTTTCGCAGTCAGTTTTGATTTATCGGTGTTCTGTCTTTTTGCCGGGCTTCGGCGACTCTGCCTTTTGAGGTGGGCCGTTGCGCGCTGCGGGTTTATTGTCAAAAAGCATGCGGACCGACGGCGTATAGGTGTCGTCGTATTGTCCCGATTTCATGTTCCAGTAGAATATCGCCAGAAACAGGATGGCAATTGTGAGACTGATGGCGATAAGAATAACAAGGATACCCATTTGCTAATTAGTACGCTTATCGGTGATGTACTTCATTTCTTTCTGGTTTAACATACCCTAACTTTTTTTTGGCGGTGAAATTAACCGCTGTCGTCGCAAACCCCACCACGCAGATGCTGCTGATGGGCATCAGGATCGCCGCGACGAGCGGTGTGAGATTACCGGTCGCGGCAAATGTAAGAGCGATGGCATTGTAGAAGAACGAAATGCCGAACGCTGTTCTCAAAATATAGGTAGAGGATCTGGCAAGGTCAAGAAACCGGTCGAGTATTCTGAGTTTTTCGCCGTAAAGTATACCATCGCTGGCGGGTGTGAACACACCGCTATCTTCGGTAATGGCAATTCCGACGTCACTTTGTTTCAGCGCGCCGGCATCATTCAATCCGTCGCCGACCATCATGACTTTTTTGCCCTGCTGTTGGAGGTTTTTTATGAACTGCAGTTTGTCTTGCGGGGATTGATTGAACAACAATACAACGTTTTCTCCGAA
Organism: uncultured Roseivirgaceae bacterium; assembly: GCA_964493505.1. Lineage (GTDB taxonomy): Bacteria > Bacteroidota > Bacteroidia > Cytophagales > Cyclobacteriaceae > Chryseosolibacter. The sequence continues at coordinate 376,487 of CAZBNP010000002.1, read as the reverse complement.
CAATTTCCTCATCGGTTCCCGATCGGCGTCGTGGTCGCCGGATAACATTGCGGCACATTTGCTTTCCAGCCGTTTTACGGTCTCCGCGATATCGTCGCGAAGGGCCGTCCTGACAGAGAAATAGCCGTATGGAAGGTTGTCGATCGAAACGTGAACCTGTGATGTTTCGGCTTGATTTTTTGCCGTGGAGCCGGCAAATTCCCGCGAACCGATCTGGTACACCTTTCCGTTGACAGTTCCTTCTATTCCCTTGCCGGGGATTTCCCTGAAGTCACTGACGTTTTCGCCGGCGGGTGCTTCGATGCTCCTGGTGATTAATTTACTCAGGGGATGGGTAGAGTAACCCGTAAGCAACCTGACAGCGCCCTGTTCTTCCGTTGATAAAGACCCGGTGAACCATACCTGCGGTGCCCTCCCGTGAGTAAGGGTCCCGGTTTTGTCAAATACAACGGTGTCGATAGCTGCCATTCGTTCAATTACATCGGCGTTCTTGAGGTAAAAGTGATGCTTTCCGAACACGCGAAGCATATTTCCGAACGTGAAGGGACCTGCCAGCGCGAGGGCGCAGGGACACGCCACCATGAGTACGGCTGTGAGCACGAGCCAGGTTTGGGCGGGTTCTGTGAGATACCAATACACCGCGGTGCCTACGGCCAGGGCGAGGACTACCCAGGTAAAGATCCGTGCGGCCCGGTCAATGATCTTTTGGAATTTGTTTTCTTCGACCTTTTTAAACGCATCGTTATTCCACAGGCTGGTCAGCTGGCTCTGGGAAGTTTTTTTATCAACCACCAGGCGAACAGGTGTTCCGATGAGCCGGCCTCCGGCATAGACCTGTTCACCTGCCTGTCTTTTTACCGGCCTTGCCTCGCCGGTCACAAAGCTGTAGTCGATGTAGGCCACGTCTTCCAGCAACGTACTGTCTGCGGGAACAATTTCCATGTTGCGGATACTGATGACGTCTTTCGGTCTGAGTTTGTACACCACCGTTGGCTTCCACTCATCCTGTTCGAGCCGATTGACGGCGAGCGGAAAATACGCTGTGTAGTCGCGGTCGAAAGCGAGACTCTCATACGTCTTGCTCTGGAACCAACGTCCGATAAGGAGGAAGAAAACCAGTCCTGTGAAGGAATCGAGGTAGCCCGGCCCGGTATCGGTAATGATGTCGTAGCTGCTTCTGAAGAACAACGCGAGAAGACCTACGGCGATAGGAACGTCAATATTGATCTGCTTCTGCCGGAAGCTCTTGGCCGCAGAGTGTATATATCCCCAGCCGCTGTAGACGAAGACGGGAATTGACAGCGCCAGATTCAGCCATGCGAAAATACGGGTGAGATCTTTTTCCGAGTGGTCGATACCCAGATACTCCGGAAAACTGAGCAACATAATATTGCCAAAGGCGAAACCGGCCAGGGCAATCTTCAGCACAAGCGAGCGGTCGATTTTCGGTCGCGTGGGTTCTTCACTGTCGAGGGTGATCCGGGGTGGATAGCCGAGCGAACTCAATAGCCGGGCAATTTCGCCGAGTTTCACTTTTTCGGGGTGAAAGGCTATCGTCATTTTTTTCTGACCGAAATTCACTTCTGTGTGGATGATGCCACTGTCAACCTTGTGCAGGTTTTCCAGGAGCCATATACACGACACACAATGTATTGCCGGAACGGAAAAGGTAACTCTTGCGAGGTTGTCGGAATCAAAATCGAGGACTTTCCTGCGGATTGCCTTATCGTCGAGGTAAGCGTAGGAATCGTGATCGATGTCCTTTACCTGCCAGCCGGGATTCTTTTCGAGGTCGTAGTATCCGCACAGCTGGTTCGCACTGAGGATCTCGAATACTGTCTTGCAACCATAACAACAGAAGGGTTTATCGTCAATCCAATGGATTTCGTCGCACGGCTGGCCGCAATGGTAACAATTGACTTTCTTTTCAATTTCGGCTTCCGCTATCATGACCTCAAATCTAGTATTCTATTTTCCGCGGTGTTTTGAGGTTCGTCATTGAAAAAAGTGACTTTTGTCAGTATTCTTTTTTTTTGTTTCACCATCTTGTACGCATGAATGTTTCTGTAAAGTTCCTGGGGGCAACGGGTACCGTAACAGGCTCCCGGTTTTTGCTAACGATCGGAGAGCTCAGGGTGTTGTTCGACTGTGGAATGTTTCAGGGCTTGAAAGAACTCCGCCAGCGTAACTGGGAGACGTTTCCGGTCGACCCGGCTACGATCGACGCCGTGATCATCAGCCATGCGCACATTGACCATACCGGGTACCTGCCGAAGCTCGTTCGGGAAGGATTTAGCGGGCCGATTTACTGTACAAAGCCGACCGCGGATCTGATTGAGTTGCTGCTGCTGGATGCGGCGAAACTGCAGGAAGAAGAGGCGTCATACGCGGCGTCAAAAGGCTACTCAAAACATAAGAAGCCCATGCCGCTGTACACGACTGCCGATGCTCAGAGCGTTTTTTCGCTCATCAAAGCTTTTGGATTTGACACGGAGATCGAAATACACGAACGGCTGACAATAGTCTATCGCGAAGCGGGACACTTGCTGGGCGCGGCCATCACCGAACTTTTTATCAAAGGTGACCAGCAGGAAAAGAAAATTGTTTTCTCGGGAGATCTCGGTCGGACCGTCGATATTATGTTGCGCCCTCCCGCAGTTGTGAAGGAAGCTGATGTACTCTTTATCGAGTCTACGTATGGCGACAGGATCCATCCCGACGCTGATCCAGCCGGCGACCTGGAGCGTATCGTAAACGAGACCTTCAGGAACGAGGGCGTGGTGCTTATGCCAGCGTTCGCTGTGGGACGAACCCAGACATTGCTATACCACCTTCATCAGCTGATGAAGGCGGAAAGAATTCCCGACGTACCGGTTTATGTAGACAGTCCGATGGCAACTTCTGCGACCTATCTATACTACCGATATCCGACTTACCACAAAGCGAAATTCAATCAGACTGAGTTTGCGCGTCAGCTGGAAACGAATATGTTGGTGTTTGTAAAATCCTCAAAGCATTCGAAAGCGCTGAACCTGATCAAGTCGAGGGCCATAATAATATCTTCGAGTGGAATGATGACCGGAGGCCGGGTACTGCATCATTTATATCATCGGCTGCGCAACAAGCAGGATACGCTCGTAATCGCGGGATACCAGGCCGAAGGAACGCGGGGACGAAGACTTGTGGATAAAGAGCCTGAGATTCAAATATTCGGCGAGTCGGTTCCCGTTAATTGTACCGTAGAAAACATAAGCTCATTTTCCGGCCACGCTGATAGCCGGGAACTCTTTGCGTGGATGCGAAATATTTCGGATAAGCCGAAGATGACCTTTGTTGTTCACGGAGAAAATCCGGGCATGGCCCGATATGCGCAACGGATACGGACGGAGTTGGGTTGGAACGTGCTGGAACCACATTACATGGAGTCGGTAAGCCTGTTTGAAGGGATCTGATTCTGTATATTTGTCATTCAAAAATTCAAAAGATGATAGGTTTACTTAACGATACGCAAATTGATCATGTCCTTAACAGCCAGTTTGTGGGAAGGATCGGATGTCATGCCCGCGGCAAGACCTACGTAGTACCGATTGCTTACGCGTTTGACGGCGCGTATATATATGGTCACTCCCTCGTGGGGCAGAAGGTTCAGATGATGCGGGAAAATCCGCTTGTTTGTTTTCAGGTCGATCAGATTGATAATCTGGCGAACTGGCGCAGCGTGACGATCGATGGTGAGTTTGAAGAATTGAAGACCGTACGACTTCAATCGAAAGCCTTTACAATCCTCAGCGATCGTCTGAATCCGATCAAAACCAGCGATGCAGCCCAGCCCAGGCAACCACCCCCGGGCGAGAAAAAGAGACGTCCGATTTTTTTTCGGATTGCAATCAAAGAGAAGTCGGGACGATTCGAACGTCAGGGATAGACATCGGCTGTTGCCGGCATCTCGTCAATCTGAATGACCCGGTTAGGAGAGATCGATCTTGCGCCCCTCTTTTACCGCTTCGAATATAGCGTCGATGATTTTCAGATCGCGCAATCCCTCTTCACCGTCTACAGGTACTATCGGCTTCTTGTTCTCGAGGATGATGCCAGCCATCTCATCCATTTGCACGGTCTGGTGTGTAATATGCGGATTGTTCAGCTCGCCCTGGCTTGTGCGACCCTTAATGGGACCGTAACCTGTGGAAGGCTGTAGTTGAGCGTATCCCTTATCGCCATTCAGAAAGAAGCGATCGAGGTTATTCATTGCGTAAGTAGACAGACACGACGCTACCGCCCCGCCGGGAAACCCGAGTTGAAAAGTAATCGTCTCATCAACGCCCTCCTTAAATTTCTGCGGATCTGTTTTCACCTCCTGTGCTGTAACCCAGATCGGTTCCTCGCCAACCATATAGCGTGCGCCGTTTATTGAGTAGATACCGATGTCCATCATCGCGCCACCGCCGGCGAGGTCTTTGTCGAGGCGCCACTGATTGGGGTTTCCGATTCTGAAACCACTGAGACCCTGAAAGAACAGCACTTTTCCAAAGGCCCCTTCATTGCGCATGCGAATGATTTCAAGTGTGTTGGCTTCAAAATGCATGCGGTAGCCGACCAGAAGCTTGACGTTCGCTTTCTTCGTGGCGTCTATCATCTGTTTACCTTCCTTCGCGTTGAGGGCCATGGGCTTTTCACATATTACGTGCTTTCCCGCCTCCGCGACGCGGATGACCTGCTCCTTGTGCAGTGCGTTTGGTGTAATGACATACACGGCGTCGATATCCGGGTTGTTTTTGATTGTGTCGAAATTTTCGTAGTTATAGCAGTTCTTCGCGGGTATGTTATATTTCTTTTGCCAGTCTGCCACTTTCGACGGACTGCCGCTGATGACGCCGACAAGCTTTGCTTTTTTGCAATCTTTCATAGCTTCCGCTACCCGCGTGCCATAGCTTCCCAAGCCCATGATAGCCACGCGAAGGGTCGGTCCCTGGTAAGGATTGAATGAATATGCACGCGGATTTGTCGCATGCGCCGAGGAAATCATAGGCACCGCTAGTGCTGATGCCGCTATGTTCTGAATAAATTGTCGACGGGATTTCATAAAGCTGCTTTTAGGGATACAGAATTTGGTTTTGGGCCAATCAAAAATACTAAAAGATTGTGACTCGCCGATGCCGGGTTTGGCAACTCGCTGAATCAAGTTGTACCTTCATGCCAACACAAACCGAAATTTTATGATTGACATGGTAATCGAGGCCCGCAGAGCCTCTATCGCTCCCGGCATGGACGTGCGGAGAATTCTCCCTTTCAGGTTGAGGAGAATGGTAGGACCGTTCATCTTTATGGATCATGCGGGGCCCGTAGCGGTGAATGTTGATCAACCATCGTCGATGGATGTATTACCACATCCTCATATCGGGTTATCTACCGTGAGCTACCTTTTCGGAGGAAAAGTGACGCATCGCGATAGCCTGGGAGTTGAGCAGGTGATATTGCCGGGCGAGGTTAACTGGATGACAGCCGGGAAAGGTATTTCGCATTCTGAGCGGTTTGAAGATCCTGCCTCCCTCGCGGGTGGTGTTCTTGAGATGATCCAGACCTGGGTCGCCCTTCCCGAGAAATCGGAAGAATCAGATCCTTCGTTCGACAACTACAAGGCTGAAGTCTTACCCATTTTTACCGACAAAGGAATCTGGATGCGTTTGATCGCGGGTAATGCTTTTGGTTTGGCAAATGATGTAACGACACATTCGCCTCTTTTTTACGTTCATACGAACCTCGATGCCGGTACCCGGTTTACGATACCGACCGGCTACTCAGAGCGGGCTATATATGTTGCGAAGGGGGATGTTGAAGTCGCGGGTCGCACGTATGAGACGGGACAGTTGCTGGTCTTCAACACAACGGCCGAGCCGGTAATCTTCGCAAAGACAAAGTCAACGCTGATGCTACTGGGTGGCGAACCCCTTGGGGAACGGTTTATCTGGTGGAATTTCGTTTCCTCGCGAAAAGAGCGGATTGAGCAGGCGAAGGCCGACTGGCAGGAGGGGAGGATTATTCTTCCGCCTAATGACAATCAGGAATTTATCCCCCTCCCGCAAGACAAATTCAGGCCGGCAGGCACATCCCCGCCGCCCGAGCCATTATCATGATATCCTGAGGCTATCAAAAAATTAAAGAGCGCCATCGCGCCGGGAGTGACAAAGCAATACTATTTTTGTCGCGCCGGTGCGGACGGTACCCGTTGGCCTCGGCGTGACCCCAAAATCGATGAGAACTGCGACACAAATGCCGGTTGAAACGGAGCAGACAGGAGCCGCAAGCAAAACTGTCTTCTCTATTCTTTTTACGATAAGTTTCTGCCACCTCCTCAATGATATGATGCAATCGGTGATACCATCGGTATACCCGTTGATCAAGGATCATTTCAGTCTCACGTTCACCGAGATCGGTTTGATCACCCTGACCTTTCAACTTACCGCCTCGCTGTTGCAACCGTTTGTCGGCTTTTATACCGATCGCAAACCCAGGCCTATGTCATTGGTCGTCGGGATGGCATTCACGTTTGTCGGGCTCATTCTTTTTTCCTACGCGGGGAACTTTGGTATTCTCCTTTTGGCTGTCGGGCTAGTGGGCGTCGGGTCATCGGTATTTCATCCGGAATCGTCGCGGGTAGCGCACCTTGCATCCGGCGGTAAGAAAGGTTTGGCGCAATCTATCTTTCAGGTGGGCGGCAATACAGGGAGTGCCATAGGTCCGCTGCTTGCCGCCATCATTGTTATGCCGTTTGGTGTGGAAGGAGTGAAGTGGGTGTCTGTGGCGGCGTTGGTTGCCATGGTTTTGCTCTGGCAGGTAGGCAAATGGTATTCAAATCACCTCTATCTTAAGAAGCGCAAGAACACGCCGAAAGTGCCGTCCGGGCGTGTTTTCACGAAACGGCAGATTATTTCTGCGCTGTTGATCCTGCTGGTGCTTATCTTCTCGAAGTATTTCTATCTGGCGAGCATGACCAGCTATTTCACCTTCTTTCTCATCGACAAGTTCGGTGTGACCGCCCAGGAATCGCAGTTGTACCTGTTCGCTTTTCTCGGTGCTGTTGCCGCCGGAACGATCATAGGGGGACCGTTGGGCGATCGCTTCGGCAGGAAGTATGTTATCTGGTTATCCATCCTGGGTGCGGCACCGTTTACGCTTGCGTTGCCGTACGTCAGTCTTTTCTGGACAATTGTACTGGCGGTAATCATCGGCGTCATTATCGCTTCGGCGTTTTCTGCTATCCTTGTATATGCTACTGACCTGGTGCCGGGTAAAGTCGGCACGATAGCGGGATTGTTCTTTGGGTTAGCGTTCGGACTCGGGGGTCTGGGTTCCGCTGTTCTGGGAGGAGTTGCTGATCAGACCAGTATCGGATATGTGTTCCAGCTCTGTGCCTTCCTTCCGCTACTGGGAATTGTTACGGGGTTCTTGCCTAGTGTTGAGCATCGGAGCGGGTGATTGGCGTGTTTCCCGGGGTTGAAACCCGGTTAGTATATCGTGGGCGCCATACGAGCGTCTGTCTTTCGAGGACATCCTGACAGCAGAACCGGAATATGTGTATATGAAAGAACTTCTTGAAAAAATACTTCCCGCGAACCGGATTCGTACCCGGTATATCGATCTCGTTTCCTTCGCTTCCGATGCCGGGTTTTATTACCTGTTGCCCAAGGCTGTCGTACAGCCTGTAGACGACAACGAAATCATCGCGCTTTTTGCGTTTTCGAAAAGCCTTAAGATCCCCCTGGTATTCAGAACGGGCGGGACAAGTCTCTCGGGCCAGTCTATCACGGACGGGATACTGGTAGACCTTAGCCAGCACTGGAACCGCGTCACGGTGGAAGAGGAAGGCAGGACCGTTCGGGTACAGCCCGGCATTACAGGAGCGATGGTAAACGCACACCTCCGGCGTTTCAGGGCCAAGATCGGACCGGACCCCTCAAGCATCAGCGCCGCCATGATGGGCGGAATTCTGTCAAACAATTCCAGCGGAATGTGTTGCGGAGTAAAACTGAACTCCTACCACACGCTTAAATTCATCCGCTTCATATTGCCTGATGGTAAGATGTACAGTACCGAGGTGCCCGGCGACTACCCACGATTCCAGTCTGAGTGCGGAAACCTGCACGCAACGCTGGGAGCGATCCGTCAGCAGATACTGTCCGATCCCGCTCTCTTTGAAAAGATCAGGAAGAAGTACGCCACGAAGACGACGATCGGATATTCGCTGAATGCTTTTGTCGATTTTGATGATCCAATGGATATCCTTGCGCACCTACTCATCGGAGCTGAAGGAACGCTGGGCTTCATTTCTGAAGCGGTGCTAAACACGGTGCCCGATTACCCGTGCAAATCTACCGCCCTGTTGTACTTCCCTACCATCTATGCGGCATGCCAGGCCATCGTTCCGTTGACGAACTGCGGTGCCATGATGGTGGAACTGATGGACAGGGCATCTCTTCGCGCTATTCAGGATATGAAAGGTATGCCTGAGATCGTCAGGACGCTGCCCGAGGAGGCATCGGCCTTGCTTATCGAATTTCAGGAAGATACCCCCGACAAGCTTGATGAACGCGTAACCGCATTTCTCAGGCTTTCGGCCGGGCTGTCTATGCTCAACGAGCCCGTATTCACCACCGACCCGGCGGAGCAGGATTTTCTCTGGAAAGTGCGCAAGGGTCTTTTTCCCGCCGTTGGGGCTGTCCGCAAGAGCGGGACGACTGTCATTCTTGAAGATATCGCTTTCCCTGTGGAACTGCTTGGCGACGCAATCATTGACCTTCAGCAACTGTTCCTGAAACACGGGTATTTCAACGCCATCATTTTTGGACATGCCAAAGACGGGAACATCCACTTTGTTGTGACGCAGTCTTTCAACGTCGAGTCGGAAATCAGTCGGTATGACCGGTTCATGAAAGACGTAATCGCCATGGTAGTTGAAAAGTACGACGGTACACTGAAGGCCGAGCACGGTACCGGGCGCAATATGGCGCCATTTGTCGAGACCGAGTGGGGAGGCGAAGCGTACGAGATACTCAGGCGTATCAAACAGGCAGTCGATCCGGCTTGTTTGCTGAATCCGGGGGTAATTATCAACGACGACAAGGATGCACACATTAAATTCCTCAAAGAACTACCGACGGTTGAAGAGGAAGTCGATCGTTGCATTGAATGCGGATATTGTGAACACAGGTGTCCCAGTCGCGATCTGACAACCACGCCGCGGCGCCGAATCGTCGTCAGGCGAATCCTCAAAAGACTTGAGGAGCAGGGTGATAGAAAGCATCATAAACTCCTGCTCGACCAATTCCGGTACGACGGCATCGAAACCTGTGCTGTCGACGGACTCTGTGCGACGGCGTGTCCCGTCGATATAGACACCGGCGACCTGACCAAGCGACTGCGGAGTGAAAACCACTCTCGTTTTCAGAACCGCCTGGCACTGTGGGTAGCGCATAACTTTGGACTGACGACATGCGTCGCCGGGATTTTGCTGAAGATGGGTTCGGTGCTCAACAATATTTTCGGGAAGAACACAATGGTTTATATGACACGCGTTATCCGGCGCGTTAGTCCCGCGTTTCCACTGTGGTCAAATCAATTGCAGAAGCCGCCTGCGATGCCGGTATCAGCGTCTGCGGATCAGCTATCGGGCGTCAGTGTAGTCTATTACCCGGCGTGTATTACCCGGATGATGGGTTCATATCCCGGCAAGGAGAAGAACGCCCTTGAGACCTTCATGAATATCTGCCGCAAGTCGGCGATCAACGTGATCATCCCCGACGGAATGGGCAGCACTTGCTGCGGGCAGATTTTTTCGTCGAAGGGATTCGGCGAGGCACATGTGTTTACGGCAAACCGGGTGACGGACGTGTTGTGGGAGGCTACCGCGGAGGGTAGGCATCCCGTTGTAATCGATGTGACGTCATGCGCGTTTGCTCTTCAGAAAGCGAGGCCTGTGCTCACGGAAGAGAATCGCCGGCGATTCGACCGGCTGCGGATCCTGGACAGCGTAGATTTCCTGCATGACATGGTATTGCCGACGGCCGCAGGGAGGAAAACGAAGCGCGAAGTCGTGCTGCACCCCGTGTGCTCGTCGCAGAAGACGAAAACCGAGCACAAGCTGGTGGCTGTAGCAAGTCATTTCAGCGAGCGTGTGGTGGTTCCGCGTAATATCGGGTGTTGCGGCATGGCCGGTGACCGCGGGTTCCTGTTTCCCGAATTGACCGACGCTGCCACGTCGCCCGAAGCCAGTGAAGTTGAGCAACACCAATATGACGGGTACTATTCCTCTACGCGCACCTGTGAAATCGCCATGTCGGAAGCTGTGAACCGGAACTATGAGTCGATCCTTTACCTTGTGGATGAGGCAATGGATTGACGAAACGGGCGAAGGGGGCGCTGAAATCGAGGATTAGGATATCTCCCTTAATAATACTATCTTTAGGTGATTCAATTGCGGACTTATTATTTATCTGCGTCCGGCTCCCCGGAACAGTAGTAATTAATCCCTCCACAATGAGTGCCGTGTTGGTGGCGGCTGCCCGATTCTTTTGATAGCTGATCGAAAACGACAGTCTTGAAGCATGACCTTGCCCAGTCGAGGTCCGGTGATACGCCGACTTTTTTCACACATATTATTCTTATTCAGAATGCAACAATCGAAAACTGTCACTTTCGCAAGCTCCGGCCGCGATTTTACGACAACCCTTAATAAACGGGTCAACGAGTATTTTAAGACCAATAACATCAATCGCCACGGAAATGCTGAAATGGTGTTCAAGACGGTGTTTATGTTCATCGCCTATTTTGTTCCCTATTTCCTGATTATTACAAACGTCATCACAGGGATCGTCCCGATGCTAATAGCGGTGGTTGTAATGGGCCTCGGACTTGCCGGAATAGGACTTTCCGTTATGCACGATGCCAATCATGGAGCGTACGCCAAAACACCCTGGGTCAATACCCTGCTTGGCTATTCCCTCAATCTCGTGGGCGGCCACGCTTTCAATTGGAGGATACAGCACAACGTACTCCACCATACATTCACCAACGTACACGAAGAAGACGAGGACATCAGTCCCCGCGGCGCGCTCCGTCTGACACCTCATTCCCCCTGGAAAAGCATGCATAAATACCAGTTTGTCTATGCGTGGTTTCTATACGGGTTAATGACCATTGTATGGCTCTTCTTCAAGGATTTCGTGCGAATTGTGCGCTATCACAAGACTGGCCTCGCAAAAAAACATAAAGCCAATATTATACATGAATGGATTATCATGATTGCATCTAAAATGGTGTACCTCGGATATATTTTGGTGATCCCTATTATTTTTACGTCGCTGCTGTGGTGGCAGGTCATTGTGGGAATCCTGATCATGCACTATATCGCAGGATTCATTTTGGCTATCATCTTTCAGCCCGCCCACGTTATTGAAGGTACCGAGTTTCCGTTACCGGACGAAAACAACTCCCTCGCGAATAACTGGTCCATACATCAGCTGTTGACAACCACGAATTTTGGGAACGACAGCCGCTTATTCTCCTGGTTTATCGGCGGATTGAACTTTCAGATCGAACATCACCTTTTTCCCGGTGTTTGCCACGTTCATTACCGACGGATATCGTCGATTGTGAAAGAGACCGCACAGGAGTTCGGGCTGCCGTACAAGAGCACGCCGACCTTCTTTGAAGCGTTGGTCAAGCACGGCCGGTTGCTGCGTCAGCTGGGCCGCCGTCCTACCGCAGTTCCGATCCCGGTGACTCAGTAGCGGGCTGTCGACTTTTACCCCAAAATTCCCGCTATGAATCCGATCAGAAAGGAAGACATCAAACAAGAGGTGTTCGACCTCTATGATGACTATGCGCACAACCGTATCGATCGACGTAAGTTTGCACAGCGTCTTTCAACCTACGCCGTCGGCGGACTGACCGTGGCTTCACTAATGAGTTTTCTTATGCCCGACTACCAGGGTGCCATCCAGGTGCGGCAGGATGATCCGGCATTGAAGTCGGAGTACATTACCTACCCATCTCCCAAAGGAGCTGGTAGCATGAAGGCATTGTTGTCGCGGCGGGTGGATTCAAAAGGAAAAACAAGCGGGGTTATTGTGGTGCATGAGAACCGCGGGCTGAATCCCCACATCGAAGACGTCGGAAGGCGCGCCGCCCTGGCGGGATTTATTTCAATCGCTCCTGACGCCCTGACACCACTCGGAGGCTATCCGGGAACTGACGATGAAGGCCGGGAGATGCAGAGCAAACGCGACAGGAACGAAATACTCGAAGACTTTATCGCAGCCTACGAATATCTCAGGAACCACGACAACTGCAACGGAAAAGTCGGTGTGGTAGGTTTTTGCTTTGGCGGGTGGGTGTCTAACATGATGGCCGCCAGAATTCCGACCCTCGCTGCCGCAGTTCCCTTTTACGGAGGACAGGCACCTCTTGACGAAGTACCTGCAATCAAGGCACCGCTCCAGTTACACTATGCTGAACTCGACACACGCGTCAACCAGGGATGGCCCGGTTACGAGAAAGCTCTTAAAGAGCACAATAAGGAGTACGAGGTGCATTTCTACCCCAACACCAATCACGGATTTCACAATGATACCACGCCACGGTATGACAAGCCCGCCGCAGAACTCGCGTGGAAGAGAACGATCGATTTTTTCAGGAAGCATTTGGGGTAGGCTATAGCTCCACACCAATCAACGCAGTAGGCTCACCCCAAAACGTCAGTGTCAGCTCGTGCATAGCCCGTGTGCAGGCAATGTAGAGTATCCGCCGGTCGATATCGCTATGGTACTCTCGTGATGATACGTACGGAACCACCACTACATCAAACTCCAATCCTTTAGCCAGATGAGCTGTGGAGATGACAACACCATTCCTGAATGAAGTGCTGTCGGTTGTGAACAGGTATACGCCTTCTCCACGAAACCGGTTGAACAACGACTTTGCCTGCTGGTGTGTCCGGGTAATGATAGCCATAGAGTGATGTTCCGAACGTTTAAAATCCGAGATCAGCCGACCGATCGCAACCGTTTCCTCGTCAGCATCCGCAAACTGATTTACTACCGGTGTTTTTCCGTGCCGCTCTAATGCGATCAGGTCGGCGTTAGGAAGGATGCGCTGTGTGAACCGGGTGATCTCCACGGTTGACCGATAACTCCGAAGAAGCTTTATCACGTCAGCCTGGGGAAATACCTGTTGAATTTCCTCCGACGATGTTCCGCTGTAGGGATTCACCATCTGGCTCGCATCGCCAAGAATTGTTTTCTTGCAACGAAAGAGTCGGGAGAGAACGGAATACTGCACAGGCGTGTAATCCTGCATTTCATCGACCAGCAGGTGCTTCACGTGGTCGTACGACTGCACACCCTCCATCCTGATCTTACAGTAAATAAGCGGAAAGACGTCAGCGTATTCGAGCTTGTTGTCCGGTGTCATACCGAACAGCTCCGGTTTTCCGAGCCACTGATAGAACCCCTTGTACAAGTCGAAGACGTTGTTGACGTTGATCATACGCGGCACAGCTTCCCATATCCGGTTTTTTTCACCCCCGGTCAACTTCCGCTCGCGCTGGTTTCTTACGAATTGTTGAATGTCTTTGACTACCCCCGGCACTCTCTTGAACAACGGCATGCGGTGATGAGCCTTGAAACGTTCGTAGACAAATGGCGACGGCACCACGGTATTGCCTACACGCAATTCACGCGGCTCGAAAAAACTATTCTCGATATGGATCAGATACTGGTTTAGTTGCCGCAGGAACGCGAAGTCCGATTTAAAACGGACACGTTCAATAAAAGCCGCGTCACGGTTTCTCGTGAGAACCGATACCTGCTGAAAAAAAGTCTGAAACCCGGTTTTCTCCCCCAACAGATCTTCGGCCAGCTCATCCATCCCCATTTCCGGGATATGTTCCTCGCCGAGTTCAGGCAGAACGTTAGAGATATAGTCGGCAAATACTTTGTTGGGTGATATAATCAGGATGTCCTTTGCGGCAATCGATTCGCGGAAGCGGTAAAGGAGGAATGCGATACGGTGGAGCGCGATTGATGTCTTGCCAGATCCGGCGACGCCCTGAATGATCATTACCGAAGACGATTCATTCCTGATAACAGTATTCTGATCGCGCTGAATCGTGGCGACAATCGTCTTCATCCTGTCGTCGGCCGACTTGCTTAATTCCTTTTGCAGCACTTCGTCGTGGATGTTTATGTCGTTTTCGATCATGAACTCCATACGACCGTCCCGTATGCGATACTGGCGTTTCAATGTGATTTTGCCTTCGACTTGTCCCGATGGAGTCTGATACCAAACAGGGCCGAGTTCAAAATCGTAGAACATCGAAGATATCGGTGCTCGCCAGTCGTAGATGAGGTTTGTTCCGGAGGTCTCGTCCGCAAAGGTGTAGATACCTATGTAGATTGGTGCCGGCGGCGTACCCGTTGCAGAAAAGTCGATGCGCGCGAAATAGGGCGACTGCTGCAGTTTCATGAGTTTGCGCCGCATCGCTACTGCCGATTCGCCCGTGAAGGCCATCCGGTTGATGGATTGTTCGGCAGCCACCATATCCGCTTCATCCATACCCGATTGGTGCTCATGGATATACGCTTTCGTCTGCTGCAGTTCGTTGGAGAATCGTGTGACACGCTCGCCTATGCGATTCAACGCAACGTTCAGCTTTGCCAGGATTTCTCCGAGATACTCCCGTTCGTCCGTTTCAGTTGAATTGATCATGCTTTTAAAGGCAAAAGTATCATTCTTGTCTGACTAAAAATAAGGCAAAAAGATGAACATCGAAGAGTGTTTTTTTGTCTTGCTCGAGCTGCTGAATTTCTTCGATGCGTTTTAGAGTTGACTTGTCAAATTTACTTTCACCCCTTCGCCCACTAGGTAATCCAAAGATACCTGGAGCGCATCAGCAATTTCCTTAGCCACTTCAATGAGAACTAATGCAATCATGTTGCATTTGAAATAACTTCATTATATCTTGCGGTCAATGTTTGCAAAAGCTACGTCACGGGGGTTAAAACGCGCGGTTGCGCAGGTGCTGTCAATGCTCCTCCTGGTGTGCTATGTAGCCGGGACGTTGCAATCGCAGGGCATTCATGCTTTCCTTCATAAACATCAGGCTGTTTCGCATTCCGTTGAACAGGAGCAGGACCCGTGCCATCGCCTGATTGCTCACCATGATATCGAAAACGGCTGTGGTCATGGCGCACATCTGATCGTCTCTGACCGATGCGATATGTGCGACCTCGCTTGCCACTGGGTCGGCGATCTGGTGAGTATTAATACGTTCGTCGATATTGAATTTGTTGAGCAACATTTCATTTGCTACAAGGCGCCGTTCCATACGGCGGAGACAGTAAGTACACCCTCGCGGGCGCCGCCCTCTTTTTCCTAATCCATCAAAGCCGCCGCGCATGCCATTGTGAATGCGCAGGCAACCCTTCGTTTTTCAGCTAGTTTATTACATTCAATTTTCATCATGTTTTTTAACAAGGCAGTGGTGCTGTTACTTGCTTTGCCTATAAGCACAGTTGCGCAGACACCGTGTATCTCTTCGCTGAATGGCCGGGTGGTAGATGCCGAGGGCACACCGTTGTTAGGTGCGGCGATACTGCTCACGCCCGGCGCGTCCGGCCTGTCAACCGGCGCCGACGGGCGCTATGAATTCAATGGACTGTGCCCGGGAACGTATACCGTAAAAGTGCAGTACCTCGGTCACAAAACGGCGTCGGTTACCATTTCTATACAAGGTAGGGTCAGCAAGGACTTTGTTATGTACGAGGACCTCACGGAGTTGGGCGAGGTGGTCATTCACCATCACGACGCGGCGCATACGGAACACGCGACAAACTTTGTTGAGATAGACGAACGGAGGCTTGCGGAAATGGCCGGTAAAACGCTGGGCGAGACGCTCAGGGAAATTCCAGGCGTCACATCGCTTCAGTCCGGCCCGGGTGTATTCAAGCCGGTGATTCACGGACTAAGTGGTCAGCGATTACTTATTCTTAACCACGGCATCCGGCAGGAGGGGCAGCAGTGGGGGGCGGAGCATGCGCCGGAGATCGATCCTTTTATTGCGTCGAATCTGGTTGTTATAAAAGACGCCTCCGCTATTAAGTATGGGGCTGATGCGCTTGGCGGCGTTATCGTGGTAAACCCCGCCCAACTTCCGGAGTCCGACGAGCTGGGAGGGGCCGTTACAACTGTGGTGCAAAGCAACGGTCGGTCGGGCACGCTCTCCGGAATGCTGGAAGGAGGTATCAGGAAGGGCAGTGGCTGGGGCTGGCGGGTTCAGGGTACGGCCCGGCGCGGAGGCGATTTCTCTACGGCAGACTACAACCTCACCAATACCGGTGTTAAAGAGCTGGACTTTTCAGTAGCATCCGGGTATCATTCGAAGACGTTTGGCGTCGATCTGTTTTTCAGCAGATTTCATTCGACAGTAGGAATTCTGCGTGGAATTGCCGTAGGCAACCAGGAAGACCTGGCGAATGCAATGGAACGGGACGTACCCTTGTACACAAGCGATTTTTCCTATGATATTAAGGAACCCCGGCAGGAGATCAGTCACAATCTGCTTAAAATCAACGGACATATTACCGGGAGGGCAGGTGAGTGGCGGGCACAATACGGGTTTCAGCAAAACGACCGGAAGGAATTTGACCTTCGCATCGGAGACCTTCCCACGCTTCCTGCTATCGACCTTGAATTGAATACGCATAGTGCTGATGTGCAGTGGGAGACCCATCACTCGGAATTGCGAACATTCTCTTTAGGGGTTAATGGTATGTATCAGTCTAACCGGAATGTTCCCGGAACACGGAGGATACCGTTCATTCCCAATTTCAGGAATATCTCTGGCGGCCTCTTTGCGACAGCAAAGTTTTTCGTGAATCAGTGGACATTCGATGGCGGTGTTCGTTACGACTATCGCGATTATTCGGTCAAAGGGTTTGACTTGATGAACAAGTACTACACCGCGGCATTCGATTTCAACAACGCCAGCGCATCACTCGGAGTTATGCGCCGGATGGGCGCCCATCATCTCAAGCTTAACGTGAGTACCGCGTGGCGGCCGCCTCATGTGTCGGAGTTGTACAGCGGTGGCACACACCAAAGTGTTGCGGCTATCGAATACGGTCTGATGCTCGACCATGGAGACGGCGAGCTGATGGAGGGTGTTCACATTGCCCCGGAACAATCGTTGAAGACCGTTGCCGGCTATGAAATAGAAACCGATAAACTCCGGGTGGAAGTCAATCCTTTTGTCAATTACATATTCAACTACGTCTACCTGCGGCCGGGAGGGATCACGCGGAATATCAGCGGCGTCTCTCCCTATTTCTGGTATGACCGGACCGACGCGTTTTTTGTCGGTGCCGATTTTCACGTCGTGGCAAACGTCAGTAAACAGCTCGCGGCGGTGACCAGGATATCGCTGATCAACGCGCGCGACGTTGGCAATGACCGCTACTTTCTCTTTGTACCGTCAAACCGGTACTTCCTGGATTTTCGATATGAACCGGGAGACCTGGGAGGGATGACGAACACGTACTTCCAGGTGGGTGGTCAATACGTAGCCCGTCAAACACGTGCACCCCGAGTGATCACGGTAAGTGAATTGAATCAGGCTGAACAGAGTAACACAAACCTGTTTGAAGAAGATGATTCGATCTTTGATTTCGCCCAGGCGCCCGATGGATATTTTTTATTGAATGCGGCGCTGGGTGTCTCGGTACAGACGGAGAAAACGCAATACGACTTCCGGATTTCTGTTGAAAACGCGCTGAATCAAAAATACCGGGAGTACACAAATCGATTCAGGTATTTCGCGGACGACATCGGACGCAACCTGACCTTTTCAGTAAAATGTATATTTTAAACCAAAGAACTATGAAAACAGATAATTTTCAACTGCACCACGCTACCGCGTCAGCTTTTAGATTTCTCGTACTCGCTTCGGCATTGATCTTTGCTTCCTGTGATGACGATGATCCGGAAAGGGAGGATACACCGGAGATGATCACAAAGGTAACGCTGACGTTTTTGCCTTCAGGTGGGGGCGAGGCTGTCGTCGCTACGGCGTCTGATCCGGACGGCGCGGGTATCAAGAGTATTGAGTCTGACGGTCCGATTGTGCTCGCGGCGAATACAGACTACACACTGTCAATTAAATTGGTGAATGAACTGGAAGATCCGTCCGACGACGACTATGATGTGACGGAAGAAGTAGAGGAGGATGCCGACGAGCACATGTTCTTCTTTTCCTGGACTGATGGTGTGTTCAGCGATCCTTCAGGTGACGGTAATATGGACAATCGCACGGATCCCGTTAATTACCTGGACGCTGATATCAATGGCTTGCCGCTCGGGTTGGTGACGGGCTGGACTACCGCGGATGCGATGTCGGGAACATTCAGAGTGGTGCTTAAGCACCAGCCGGATCTCAAAACCGATGTTTCGACGGCGGCTACCGGCGAGACTGATGTTGATCTGACGTTTAGCATTGATGTAGAATAGTCAGTACGTAATTTGACGTACACAAGTCGCGTAACAACGAACGAAATGGTAACCCGGGGTTTCAATCCCGGGTTTCTGGTCAACCACATACCGCCTGCTGACCTGCCGGCTTTACATTCCTTAATAAAAAATTCATAAAACCTTGAGGGCGTTTCCTTGCGCCCGTTGTCTATCCCGTAGCCCGGAATCTCAATCGATTGTGTGCAATCGATTGACCAATCCGGAAGAGAAACGCTTGTTCCCGGGCACATAGCTTGGTGGCGGTGATTTTGAAACTGAAATCCTAATCTTTCAATATGCAGAAACCTATACCTAGCCTGCGTTTGAAGTTTGTTTGCCTGTGGATAGTGTGCGCGACAATCGCCATTTCACATGCGTATGCTTCGACGCCGATCAAAACGGAAGCCCTTCAGGGGCTTGAAGTCCGGGGAAAAGTGACGTCATCCGATGATAACTTGCCTATTCCCGGCGTCAACATCCTTATTAAAGGGACGAACGAGGGGACGACGACCGACTTCAATGGAGATTATGTGCTGGTCGTTCCGAGCAGCAACGCCGTGCTCGTCTTTTCGTTTATCGGACTTGTCGCCCAGGAAGTCACTGTCGGCGCCAGATCATCCATTAACGTCAGCATGGCCCAGGATTCGAAACAGCTCGATGAAGTTGTAGTCGTGGGGTATGGCACACAGAAGAAGGCAAGTCTGGTTGGTGCTATCTCCCAGATTGATTCGGAAAACCTTAAGCAGATGGGGAGTGGTATTACCAACCTCGCCCAGGCCCTGACCGGACAACTTCCGGGTGTGGCGACGGTGCAACAGTCCGGCGAGCCCGGGGCCGATGACCCACGGATACTTATCCGCGGTCAGGGTACCTGGAACGCGTCGCAACCGCTTATCCTGGTGGATGGTATTGAGCGTAGGATGAACGACATTGACATTGCGGAGGTAGAGTCTGTTTCGATTCTGAAGGATGCTTCCGCCACCGCCGTCTACGGTGTAAAGGGATCGGAAGGCGTTATCCTCATTACAACCAAAAGAGGAAAAATAGGCGCGCCGGTGATAAATGTTGACGCCAGCATGTCTACTAAGTATGTTTCGAGACTTCCGGAGAAATTCAACTCCTATGATCAGCTGAGTTTCTATAATAAAGTTATCGAGTATGAGTTGAACAGCGGCGCCGCTGGCCGATGGGGTGAATACCTGCCCCAGGAGATGCTTGAAAACTACAGGCAGCCTCAGGAGCCTGGAATGGAGTATATATTTCCGGACGTCGACTGGGTGGATTCGATGCTCAAGCAATTTCCGCTATCGTCGCGTTTAAATGTGAGCGTGTCGGGCGGAAGCCAGTTTGCCAAGTACTTTACGTCCCTTTCTTATACCTACGATGATGATGTGATCAAGACAGGATCCGATCCCTATGGATCGGGCTACAAGAGCAAGAATACCTACGAGCGGATCAACTTCCGCACTAATCTCGATCTCAATGTTACGAAGTCGACGGTTTTTTCGCTTAACCTCGGAGGTTATGTCGGAACCAAGACCAGTGGATTCGGATCGGGTGACGCATCACTGGATATTTTCCGGGCCTTTGCGGAGACTGCTCCAAATGAGTATCCGATTTTTCACGAAGACGGTGCATACGGCTTTAACCCTAGCGAGCCGAGAATGAACCCGATGCGCGCGGCTAACAACCGGGGCTTGGGCAAGCACCGCCGTACCAACATAACCACTGATTTTGTCCTCCAGCAGAATCTGGATTTTATAACCAAAGGACTGTCGGCCAGGGGATCGCTTTCTTACGACAACAACTTTAATACCACGGGCGGAATTGAAGATGGTGGTGTAAAGACACTCTACATCGACCCGGAGATTGTCAATATCAGGGAAGGAGAATTGCCCGAAGATTACATGCAGGGATATATCCACAACACCAGCGCTAACCACGGTTACGACTGGGTACAAGGAGAGAATACATACAATGCGGAAGTCAGTACGCAACCCGGCCAATCCTCCCGTAGACTGTTTTACCAGGGACAGATCAATTATGCCAGGGGATTCGGAAAGCACGACGTTACCGGGCTGGCGCTTGTAAACCGTGAAGAGTTTGCGCAGGGCAGTGAATTCCCTCGCTACCGGGAAGACTGGGTGGGGCGGGTGACGTATGGATACGACGATCGCTACCTGTTTGAGACAAACTTCGCTTACAACGGATCGGAGAAATTCGGTCCCGGCTACCGTTTTGGTTTCTTCCCGTCACTGGCGGTGGGCTGGGTGCTGTCAAACGAGGCATTCCTCGATTATAAATGGCTTGACATGCTGAAGATCCGCTATTCCGTAGGGAAAGTAGGGAACGACAACTTCAGTGCCCCGCGCTGGTCATACCGTACAACATGGAATCTGAGCACCGACAATACCTATTTCGGAAACTCCCAGCCGTTACAAAGTCCTTACAATCAGTATCTGGAGGTCGCGCTTGGAAACCCTGATCTCGCGTGGGAGACTTCGTTCAAGCAAAACCTGGGTGTTGAGCTGGGTTTTTTTGAAAACCGGATCAGCGCCAGCGTAGATGTATTCAAAGACCATCGCACAGACATTTTTATGAATGCCGGTCAGAGAACTGTCGCCCCCTACCTCGGACAAAGTCCCGTTGCGGCAAACCTCGGTGAAGTTGAAGTAAAGGGGTATGAGGCGGAGCTGACTTTGCGCAACCGGACGGGCGGTGTGGGCTACTACATCTCCGCGAATCACACCGGGGCTTTCGACGAGATCATCTATATGGAAGACGCACCGTTGCTCCCGGGCTATCTGAAGAACGCGGGGTATCCGATCGGCCAGCGCCGCGTGCAGATTGACGCGGGGTTCGTGAACAACTGGGACGAAGTATATTCTACGGTGCCGTTCCCGTCGAACAACTTGTCTAAGCTCCCGGGCGATTTCCGGATCCTGAATTTCAGCGGGTCAGGCATCATCGACGCACAGTCGCCTGCGCCGTATTCCTATCCGATCGACCGCCCGCAGCACACCTATAGCATTACGCTGGGTGGCGATTACAAAGGGTTTAGCGTGATGGTTCAGTTTTACGGCATGTATAATATCACACGCGAGTACACCGCGTATCTCGCCGTTCCTTTCTACAACCCGTTGAACAATGGTCCCGTCATGGCCCATCATACAGATATGTGGACTCCGGAAGATCCCACTGGTCGCTACAGGTTTCAGCGACTCGACATGCAGGGTACACCCGGTTACGGAACTTCTTTCCTCGAAGACGGATCATTCCTCCGTCTCAAGAATGCGGAAGTTGCCTACAGGTTCGACAACCGAATCGCCAGTCGGCTGGGCTTGCGCTCCCTCCAGGTCTATATGAGAGGAAACAACCTGGCGTTGTGGAGCAAGGTTATTGAAGACCGTGAAGCCAGGGGTGATCAGACGGTGTCGTCTGTATATCCGCTTGTGAAGCGTTTCAACCTCGGTGTAAATGTTTCTTTCTAGTTACCGAAAAACAAAAAGATTATGCAAGTAATTCTTACCAATATGAAGCGGTTAGCACTCATGCTCATGGTGGGCATGGCAGTCACCGCCTGCGAAGATTATCTGGACGCGGCACCGGAGGTGGATGTTGATGACAGCGATGTATTCGGCGACTTTATCCGCTATCAGGGGTTTGTCGAGGAGATGTATCAAAGCCTTCCCGATCTCACGCGCGCGCAGTACGAAGGTGCGAACTGGAATTGGTCTAACGATGTGTTGGCACGCCAGTTCCAGACAATAGGAGCACGGTGGGAACTGGGTGCCTATACGTTCTGGAACTCGAATCAGTACAGCCCCTTCTACGGTTTCCCCGGTGAGCCCAATGACAATAATATCGCGAAAGTAGATCGTCGGAGAAGAGGGACCTGGCACGACGGGTGGTACGGAATACGCGTGGCGAACCTGGCGATCGAGAATATCGACATGATGCAGGGAACCGAAGAAGAACGCAATCTGATCCTGGGTCAGGCCTACTTTTTCCGCGCATACTTCCACTGGGCCATCATGGCTGCCTGGGGTGGGATCCCTTATATCGATCAGGCACTGAAGCCTGCTGATAAGCTCGATAGGCCTAGACTTACCTACCTCGAGTGTGCTGAACTTGTGGCGAAGGATATGGAAATGGCCATCAGCCTGCTCCCCAAATCGTGGGATGAGACCGTGCCGGGACAGCGAACGCTGGGCAGCAACACCGGTCGGATTACCAAGGGTATCGCCTGGGCGTACCTCGGAAAGAACTGGCTGTACGCCGCAAGCCCACTGATGAACGGTATGGCTACTGGCAGCTATACCTACAATACCGAGCTGGCCAAGAAATCGGCTGACGCTTTCAATGAGTTGCTGAAACTTGCCGACGAAGGATACTACGGACTGGAGTCATGGGCGGATTATTCAACCTTGTTCTGGAGAATGGATGGCACGATCCCACACGGCAAGGAATGGATCTTTGGAAACCCTGTTTACGGTCACAGTCGCACGAGCTATGGCGAACACCTGATGAGTCAGTATGGGGGGCAGGGCACTGCCAATAACCACCCGCCAACACTGGAACTTGTCAATAAGTTTGGAATGGCCAACGGCCTGCCGATCACAGAGCCCGATTCCGGCTATGATCCCAACGACCCCTGGTCCAACCGCGATCCGAGGTTTGACTACAGTATCGTCACCGACGGCGACCGGATGTTGTTCTATACAACGGGACACGCTGATGAGTTCGCGAGGTTTTACGTTGGAGGGCGTCACCGCGCCCAGGCTGAAACGGGATTCCACCAACGCAAGTTCTGGGGAATTGGCGCGAACAACAAAGACGCCCGATGGGGTCCCAATTACTACATGCAGGTGGCTTACATGCGACTTGCCCATGCATACCTGATGTATGCCGAGGCGGCCAGCGAAGGTTATGGTGGACCTACTGGAGCATCTCCTGGTGGACTCACGGCGCTGGAAGCGGTTAACATCGTGCGCAACCGCGCCACGGTGCCAGACCTTGACGCCCGGTTTACCGTCAGCCAGGACGTATTCCGAAAAGCAGTCCGGAATGAGATCGGCGTAGAAGTGGCGCTTGAAAGTCACCAGTGGTACGATTACCGTCGCTGGTACATCGCGCATGAGATGGAGAACAGGACCAAGACCGCGCTGAACTACGATGAAAATCACACTTATTTTGAACCCGAGCTCATGCGAACCATTCAGTTCGACATCGGGCGACATTACTGGCTTCCTTTTAACAGGGACGATGCATCGCTCTACAAAGAGTTTTATCAGAACCCGGGTTGGTAGAAGTTAATAACTAAAGCTATCGAGCAAATGAAGAAGATATACATGACATTGATTGCTGTTGGCTGTTTCACGGTTGCCTCAGTGGCGCAACAGAGACCGGTTCAAGTGGCATCAGCAAATTTGGGAAGCATGACAGGCGGTGTGGTGAAGTCAGTCACATTGCCGGCATATCCATCTGAACAACAGCCTATGCAGGATACGGTCGGGGGAGCGAGACGCAACCAGGTGCTCGTGCCGTTCGGACGCACCAGCAAGCGTAGTATCGTAGGCGACGTGACGGTGATCAATCCCGAAGAATTCCTGCACTATGACAATGTGCAGAATCTAGGTGATGTCCTGTCCGGACAGGTTCCCGGCCTGGTGCTTAGGACGATCGCCAACCCGGTCGTCATTGTAGACGGAATCCCGCGAGACGCGTCCAACATCAATGTGGAAGAGATCGAGCAGATCACGGTGCTGAAAGATGCCAACGCGGGTGTGCTGTATGGCGTTCACGCGCCGAACGGTGTCATCCTGGTGACAACGAAGACGGGTACCAGAGACGTGCACAAACTGAATTTCATGGTCGAGCGTGGCGTTTCGACACCAACAGCCCTTCCCAGCTATCTCGGTTCGGCTGATTACATGCGCCTCTATAACGAGGCACGGGTAAACGACGGTCTGGAGCCATTCTTTCCCGATACCACTATCGCGAACCATGCGAGCGGCGCCGAACCTTACCGCTATCCGAACGTAGACTACTACGGCAGTGAGTTCCTGGCGAAACAAAGATCTTTTACGAAAGTAACATCTGAGTTCTCAGGGGGAAATGAACAGGCGCGCTATTATGCCAACGTTGGCTGGACCAATAGCGGCAAGCTGTTGAACGCGGCGAAGAACGAGAACTTCGACCACAACCGCTTTAACATCCGGACCAATGTAGACGTGAATGTCACTAAAAACGTCATCGCCTTTCTGAGCGCTACCGCGAT
The DNA here is from genome assembly GCA_964493505.1 of uncultured Roseivirgaceae bacterium. Lineage (GTDB taxonomy): Bacteria > Bacteroidota > Bacteroidia > Cytophagales > Cyclobacteriaceae > Chryseosolibacter. The sequence continues at coordinate 351,649 of CAZBNP010000002.1, read as the reverse complement.
CTTCGATATCGACGAAGGCCCCATCGGCAACTTCTGGTCGGACGCTGCTACGCTACATCCATACTATTACTCACCGCTGCTGCCATTATCGATGGTGAAGAGTGACGCCGTGTTGAGCGAAGGACTGAATCTCGAGAATGCGCGGCTCGTCAATGGTCAATACATCCTCGGTGGAACGTCAATTTATGACAACAACGTATATGGCAACCAGTCGCTGGGTAGTTATGAGACATCAATCAGTCGTACCATTCAGTTTAACCAGGGATTTAGTATCGATTTGAATGAAACTGTGCAGGGGTTGAAACTCCGGACCCAGATCAGTCTGGATGTATTCAACAGCTACACGCAGGGGGTTTATAATGAATACGCGATCTACCAGCCTGGCTGGCAGACAAACGCGGGCGCCGATTCGATCGCGTCGCTTACACGGATTGGCAGGGATGTGCGCACCGGCGACCAGATACTAGGCAATATGTTTTTCTCCCGGCGCCTGGCGGCTTTCGCAGCGTTAGACTACAATCGCCGGTTTGGCGACAACGCGATCTCGGGTACGCTGCTCGGTTACTTCGATCAGAACACTGTGGAGAACGTACTTGTTCCGGATAGATCGGCTCATCTGGGGTTGCGCGTGGCCTACAGTCACAAGAATAAATTCTACGCCGACTTCAGCGGCGCTTATGTGAACGGGTATAAGCTCGCGCCTGGCAACAGGGGTGGCCTGTCGCCAACGCTGGGCCTCGGCTGGATACTCAGCGAGGAGGATTTTCTCCGCGGTAGCAATAGGATCGACTTTCTTAAGCTGAAGGCCAGCGCGGGTATCATTAACTATGAATTTTCAGGATCCGACTATCGCCGGTATGAACGCACTTTCGGCGGATACATGGGCAATTTCAGCTGGGATGACACCCGTTCGCTAGCATCGGTCACAACCAGTCGCGCCGCGAATCCCGGTCTGACGTTTGAAAAGATGAAAAGTATCAACGTAGGACTGGAAGGAAGTTTTCTGAACAACGCCTTATTCGTCGAAGCGAACTGGTTTACGACCCGGAACTCCGGAGAGGTGGTCCAGCGCCGGGGCCTCTATCCATCGTACATGCTGACGAACATTCCATTTGAGAACTACAACGAGACCAACTACAGCGGGTTCAACCTCGGGCTTGAGTACACGCTAAACGCCGGCGATTTCACGATGCAGGTGGGCGCTAACGGAATGTTTGCTACCTCCAAAGTGGTTAAACGCGACGAACTCTGGCCATACGATTATCAGTATCGTGTTGGAAAGCGTGTGGGCGCGATGTACGGCCTGGAAGCCCTGGGTTTCTTCGCTGACGCCGCCGATATCGCAGCAAGTCCGGTGCAGATGTTCGGCGACGTGCAGCCCGGCGATATCAAGTACAAAGACCAGAATGACGACGGCCTGGTAGACGAAAACGATGAAGTTGAAATCGGAAATTCATTACCGAAAATGTCTTACGCGTTCTCACTGCTCTTTAAGTATAAGAACATAAGCCTGTTCGCGCTCGGAAATGGTTCGCAGGGAAGTACCGGAATATATGATGGCAGTTATTTCTGGGTAGACGGAGACGATAAGTATTCAGACGAAGTGCTGAACCGTTGGACGCCCGCTACCGCGGCCACGGCTACGTATCCGCGGTTATCGGCTGGCAACAACACCAATAATTTCAGAACCTCCACACAGTGGTTGTTTGACAACAACCTCTTCCTGGTGAATAGAGTTCAGCTTACTTACCACCTTCCGGCCAGCCTGGATCGCGGATTCCTGACAAAAGGCGCCAGCGTATTCCTGAGAGGTTCGAACCTTGCGCAGTTGTCTCAGGATGCTGAGAAGCGCCAGCTGCGAATCGGCTCAGAGCCTGGTTATCGCAATTACGCACTCGGGGTTAGGTTAATGTTCTAATGAAAAAAATATGAAAGTCAAAGCTATAAGAGTTCTATTGATCATATTGCTCGCCAGTGTGGCGGGATGTGACGAAAGTATACTGGAGCCCGCGAGAGACAATCAGCAGACCATGCAGCGCGTATTGCGCGATCCCGTCTATGCTGAAGGACTTCTGCTCAGCGCATACAAACATTTGCCGACGGGGTATTCATTCTCCGAAGTGGCGACCGATGACGCGGTGTCTAACGACAAGAACAACGGTTTCATGCGAATGGCAACGGGTCAATGGTCACCTATCTTCTCCCCGGTTTCGGAATGGAACGATGCATACGCCGCCATCTCCCATCTCAACTTTCTGCTTTCAGTCGCAGACGACGTGGAATGGAGCTGGCAAAGTGAAAAAAGGGATGCGATGTTCTTCAATAAGAACACCGGTGAAGCGTATGCATTGCGCGGGTACTTCTATCTTCGTCTGCTGATCGCCCATGGCGGCGTCGCGGCTAATGGTCTACTTCTCGGCGTGCCTGTGGTGACGGGGCTGGTTGAGGTAAATGATGTTTATAAACTGCCGCGCGCAACCTATAACGAGGTGGTGACGCAGATCAATTCCGATTTTGACAAGGCGCTTGACCTGCTTCCCTATACATGGAATAACAGCTACACCGATAATGATTCACTGCAGACGATCGGGATTCGCAGCCTGGGCAGAATCCAGGGTCAGATCGTCACCGCTTTGAAGGCAAAGGCGGCGCTCTTCGCCTCAAGTCCCGCGTATAACGGTGGAAATTATGATCAGGCAAAGGTAGCAGAAGCTGCCGCGTTGGCCGCCCCCCTGCTTGAGGAGATCGGCGGCGTTAGTGGTATGGCTTCCGATAGAATTTTCTATGACGCGGACAACGACATCACCAACGCCGATATTTTCTGGCGCGCAAACTATGGTAACAGCAATACCCTGGAAACACAGAACTTTCCGCCATCGCTGTTCGGGAACGGACGTGTGAATCCAACGCAGAACCTGGTCGACGCTTTCCCTATGAAAAACGGGTATCCGATCGATCATGCTTCCAGCGGATATGACGACGTTAATCCATACGCCGGAAGGGATCCGAGGCTGGCAACGACTGTCGTCGCGCACGGCGCAACGATGAAGGGTACGACCATTAACGTCAGTCCTGAAAGCCCGACGCTCGACGGCCTCAACCTTAGCATCTACTCCACACGGACGGGATACTATTTATTGAAACTGCTGCGTGCGGATGTGAACCTCGACCCCTCGAGTCCGGCTCCGCGCCGCCATTTCTATCCGCACATGCGCTACACGGAGATCTTCCTCAACTACGCCGAGGCGGCAAACGAAGGCTGGGGACCGGATGAAGACCCTAATGGATACGGTTTTACCGCGCGCTCAATAATCGCTGCCATAAGAAATCGCGCAGGCATCGATCAGCCGGATCAATACCTGGCGGAAGCAACCTCCAAAGAAGACATGCGCGAACTTATCCGAAATGAGAGGAGACTCGAGCTCAGCTTCGAAGGCCACCGTTTCTGGGATATCAGAAGATGGGGGCTTGATGTGATAGCTGAACCGGTAACGGGAGTATCTGTCGTCAATGATCAGTTCAACGAAATCCATGTCGAGAACAGAAGGTTTGAAACGCCGAGAGCATTTTACGGTCCGATACCGCAGGACGAAATCATCAAAAATGACCTCCTGATTCAAAACACCGGATGGTAGATGAAAGGGTTATTACATGAAAAATATTTCAATATGAAAAGAATTGTAATCAGAATAACCAGTGTGCTGTTGGTGCTTACAGCAATGGTGTCCTGCTATAACCAGGATGTCGACTTTCCCAATAATGAGTTCACCACTATCTTCTTTCCTTATCAGTACCCGGTGAGGACGCTGATCCTCGGTGATTACGTCTTTGATAATTCAAACGACAACGAGCACAGATTTCAGATCTCCGCTACGATGGGTGGCGTGTATGAAAACGACAAGGATATTCTCATCCAGTACGTTGTCGACGAGTCGCTGACGGACGATCTGTATCTCGGCACCACAAAGATATTGCCGCTACCGTCTGCCTATTATTCACTTAGCAATACCTCGCAGATTGTGATTCCTAAAGGAAAGTATCACGGTACGATAGATGTACAGCTTACCGATGCTTTCTTCAGCGACCCTGCTGCCGTGGGCCCGGCAGGCACGACGTATGTGATTCCCCTTCGGATGATCAGCACAAGCTCGGATTCGCTCCATTCTGGCGAAACGGCTGAAATAGATCCTGACAGGAGAGTGCCTGCCGATTGGGTAAGCGTACCCAAGGATTTTACGCTATTCGGTATCAACTATGTCAACGAGTATCATGGCAATTTCCTCGCGCGTGGAAGATCCGAAGTGTCTGATGGCGGACTCGTTATAGAAACGAACGTTTACCGGAATCCGTATGTCGAGCGGGATCAGGTGGTGAGCGTTCGGACAAACTCCAGGCGGACGGTGCTGTACAGTAACCGCGTGGTCAGAAACAATACGTCAGGCCCCGGAAACTTTGAAATGCTGATCACCTTTGACGAAGATGGGAACGGTACAATCGCCGCATCTGACGATTCTCTCTTCCCGGTCAGCGGCACCGCGAAATTTTCGAAAGATACCGAGCGTTGGGGTGGTAAATCACGACATGCCATCTACCTGGATTACCAGGTCGACGATGGTACCTATACGCACACGGCGAAAGACACGCTGGTATTCCGCGACAAAGGTATATCGTTCCAGGAATATGTACCGGAGGTCGTTGAATAGATTATTTGGTAAGCCGAACGGAGTGGCCTTATGATGACAGAAAAGAAGGGTTTATTTTTTTTTAAAATTAGCGTTTATTGTGCAATCATTGGATCGGGACTTTTTGCCGGAGGAGTAAAAGGCCAGGTTAACCCCGAGGTCTTTACCACCTCTAACAAGGCGACCTTGCAATGGATGTATTACGACAACATCAGGAACCCACTCTATGACCATATCGCGAGCGACGCATTTGAACTTCTGGAGGCGAGAAAACGCGCAATAGATGAAGTTCAGTCACCGGAGCGATGGCGGGCGAAGCAAGCGGACATAAGGAAAAAGTTGCGCGAAGTGATGCAGGTGTTTCCTGAGAAGACTCCGTTGAATGCGCGTATTACGCGAACGATAAAGAAAGAGGGGTTCACACTGGAACACATCGTCTTCGAATCGCTGCCGGGTTTTTACGTATCATCATCCCTTTATCTTCCCTCTGCGAGGAAAAGCAGAGAGAAATTACCAACGGTAATCTATTGCAGCGGGCACAACACGAAGTCTTACGACTATGAAAACTACCAGCACGAGATACTCAACCTGGTAAAGAAGGGTTTTGCCGTGTTTGCTTTTGATCCCATCGGGCAGGGCGAACGACTTGAATACGTCGATCCGGTGACAAGCGCACCCGGACTGAAGGGCGGATCGGTGGCACGGCATTCGTATCCCGGAGCACAGGCGTTTATTACCGGCAATGCAATGTCGCGGTATATGATATGGGATGGTATCCGCGCCGTGGATTACCTTATGACCCGCAAAGAAATCGATGGTGCGCGTCTCGCTATCACCGGCAGGTCTGGCGGGGGCACACAATCAGCGTTTATCAGCGCGGTAGATGATCGCATACTCGTATCAGCGCCTGAATGCTGGGTCACTAACCGCAAGAGACTCCTGCAGTCGATTGGTCCTCAGGATGGCGATCAACATCTGCTGTTCGAAATAGAAGAGGGAATCGATCATCCCGACTTTCTGATCGCGCGGGCGCCAAAGCCCACGATGATCGTGACAACAACCAATGATTTTTTCAGTATTCAGGGTGCACGCGAAACCGTGCGGGAGGTATCAGAAATCTACCGGGCCTTTGGGAAGGCTGAAAACCTCCAAATGGTAGAAGACATTGGCATCCATGAGTCGACGAAAAAGAACAGGGAAGCCAAATACGCCTTCTTCCAGGAACATCTCAATCACCCGGGAAGTTCTGAAGACGTGCCGGTAGAGATACTGAGCGCGGAGGAAATGCAGGTAACCCCCACCGGGCAGGTTGTCACGTCTTACGGGAGTGAAACCACCTTCAGCCTCAATCGCGTTGAAGCGGAGAAACTCAATCACAAACTTGAACAATCGCGCGTGAACCTTAACCACCACCTTCCGGACGTACTCCGGGCGGCAAAGGAGATTTCAGGCTTCCGCGCACCGACGGGGGTAAGCGAACCGTTGTTTACGGGGAGTTTTATCGAGCATACTATCGTAACAGAGAAGTACTTCATCGAAGGCGAGGGCGACTATGTTGTTCCTTACCTGCTTCACCGGTCACCTTTACCGGGCAGGCGCGCGGTGATCTACCTGCACCCCGACGGGAAAGTCGTCGACTCGGTCGCGGCGAATGAGATCCGGTGGTTTGTACAAAACGGTTTTACCGTGCTGGTTCCTGATATGCTGGGTACAGGCGAAACCGGACCTGATAACTATCGCGGCGATTCGAGTATCGGGAATGTTCGCTACAACATCTGGTTTGGATCGATGCTGACAAAAAGGAGTATAGCAGCGATCCGGGCGGGAGACGTTGTGAGGCTCACCAAGACACTGGAAGCCGCGCACGGCTTTGGCGAGGTCTGCGCCGTGGCAAGAGGTAACATGACCGCGGTATTGCAGCATGCGGCGGCTTTCAGCAATGATTTGAAAAGGATCGCACTCGTCGATCCGTTGTCTTCTTACCATTCCCTGGTGACTACAAAAATATACTCACCCCAACTGTTGTTCAATGCTGTTGCGGGTTCGTTGACAGCCTACGATCTTCCCGACCTGACAGCGAGTCTCGCGCCGCGAAAACTACTCATCGTCAACGCGGTAGACGGCGCTGGACAGCGGCATGATCAGGCCGCTGCCAACGACGAGTTTGCCGTGGTAGAAGAGCGCTACAAATCAACAGGAGTCAGCGATCACTTGGTGATACGGCAGACTGATGACGCCTCACTTGTAACGTTGTTTGCCGACTGGATCAAATAATATCCGCTTGACGCAGGGTACGGGGTGCATTGAATTTTTATTGTAAATATTGCGATCAATTGAATTTCCGAAAGAATGGTTTCACGTTTCATCAGATTGCTTCCGTTAGCTACGGTATTATTCCTTTTTGTTTCTGCATCCGCACCGGCGCAACCGAGCGGTAACGCCACGCAGTACGGGCTGCCGGTGTTGCCAAACGTCAACGGCTTCGGGAACGATGCGGTGGGTGGCAAAGGAGGAAAGGTAATTATTGTCAATAACCTGCATTCGGAAGGAGAGGGATCCCTCAGAGCCGCGATCGATGCTGAGGGACCGCGCATTGTGGTATTTGACGTAGCCGGCGTGATTGATCTGGACAGGAACAACCTTTCGATCAGAAACCCATTCATCACCATTGCCGGCCATACGGCTCCATCGCCGGGTATCACACTGATTAAAGGCGGGATAGGCATTTCAACGCATGAAGTCATTGTTCAGCACCTCAGGGTACGGTCGGGTTGGGCTGGCAGCGATATGAATATACCCGCCGGCTCGGGTGCATGGTCGCCCGATTGTATTACCACCGGTAGAGGTGCGTACAATGTCATCATCGATCATTGCTCAACGAGTTGGGGTGTTGACGAAACACTTACCGCTTCGGGCCCGCGTTTCGAGGGTGAGAACGTGGAAGAATGGCGGAAAAACACATCGCACCGGATTATAATAAGTAACTGTATTATCGCTAACGGCATCAACCGGAATATTTACGGAAAGTACAGACATTCGAAGGGCACGCTCATCCACGACAATGCCACTGAGATCCTGCTGTATGGCAACCTTTACGCCAATAACGTAGACCGGCACCCGCTTGTCAAGGGGGGGGCGCAAGCTGCTATTGTCAACAATTACGTATTCAATCCCGTGAAGAATGTGGTTCACTACGGTATGATTACCGGACAGTGGCGCGGTCATGAGATCGTAACCGGCCTGATGAGCGTAGTTGGTAATGTCTATGAGCTTGGCCCCGATAGCGAGAAAGATATTCCGATCCTGAAGATCCAGGGAGAACCTCTTGATATCTACTGGCGATCCAATGACGTGAAGTCGGACAAACCCGTTAACCTTGTTGCCGGCACCGGGAATTTTGTCACCGCACCGCCCGTATGGCCGCAGGGGCTGGTACCCATGCCAACAGAAGCGGTGAAGGGATATGTACTCGAGAATGCAGGCGCGTTTCCGTGGGACCGCGACTCCATCGACCGGATGATCATTGACGATGTCAGGCAGAGAAGAGGACGCATCATCAGCACCGAGGAGGAAATGGGTGGCTACCCGGTAGTGAAGCCGGTGAGACGCGCGTTCGATCCTTCCGAGTGGAATCCGGAGACGATGAGGAGAGTGAGTGGTGAGCAGTGAGTAGTGTATTGCCTATTGCCTTTTGCCTATTGCCCTTTGCCTATTGCCCTTTGAACTTTAACCGTAAAACTTTGAACCTCAAACCCTGGATCATACTATTTCTCCTGGCGGCGTGTTCGCCACAGGCTTCTCTACAACAAGGTGATGCCCGAAGCAAAGATGGAACAGTTCCGTCGATGCAGGCGAGACCGGCTTTTGGGTTGCCGGTCTTGCCAGGCGTCACAGGTTTTGGACTCGACGCGAAAGGTGGCGAGGGCGGCAAGGTGATCGCGGTCACCAATCTGAACGCCGAGGGCGAGGGATCGCTGCGGGAAGCTATTGAGGCGGAAGGCCCGCGTATCATTGTCTTTGAAGTAGCAGGGGTGATCGATCTGAACCGATCGTCTTTGCGCATAAGAAATCCCTACGTGACGATTGCAGGGCAGACCGCACCGTCGCCGGGAATAACACTGATCAAGGGAGGAATCGGAATTACTACTCACGAGGTAATTATTCAACACCTCAAAGTCAGGCCGGGTGAAGCGGGACAAGCAAAGAACAGCGGATGGGAAGTGGATGGTATTGCCACTGGCAAAGGCGCTTACCATGTTATCATTGACCATTGCTCGACAACGTGGGCAACGGACGAAAATCTTTCTGCTTCCGGGCCGCGTCATGATGGCGATACCCCGGCGGAGTGGCGAAGAAACACATCGCATAACGTGACGATCAGCAATTGTATCATTGCCGACGCACTGAGTGAATCAACACACGGGAAGGGTGAACATTCGAAGGGAACGCTTGTGCACGACAATGCTACAGGCATATTGATCTATGGAAATCTTTACGCCAACAACGTCGACCGCCATCCGCTCTGCAAAGGAGGAAGTCAGGCGGCTATCGTAAACAATTTAATTTATAATCCGGGAAGGGCCGTGGTTCACTACGCACTGGTTCCTTCGCAATGGCGGGGATATGAGATCCTGGGCGGTATTATAAGCGCAGCCGGTAATTATATTGAATACGGTCCGGATACTTCTCATGAAATCGCAGCCGGAATTTTTCAAGGTGGGCCGGTGGATGTATATTGGAATGACAATACGGTTGTTTCAAATTTTCCGGCCAGTCTCTTCAGGGGACAGGCGAACTTCATTCCAGTTCCGGCAGTCTGGCCACAGGGATTGTATCCACTTGGATCGGAGGCCGTGAAGGAGCATGTGCTAAAAAACGCAGGTGCCTTTTTCTGGGATCGCGACAGTATTGACGAAGAGATTGTCGAAGGGGTGCGTAACGGCACAGGAAAAGTTATTCATAGCGAAATGGAAGCCGGGGGATATCCGCGGTGAGTGGTTTCAAAGCAAAAAACTCTCAGCAACACTGAAACACTCACGACTCATGATTCACCAAATTCACTACCTTAACGCGCGTAACACTCAGCACAATGAAACGAATCTATTTACTCCCGGTCTTTTTATTCTGTGGAATATTAGCAGCCTCCGCGCAACAGCGGCCCAATATCCTCTGGATCACCGTTGAGGATATGAGTCCGCACCTGAACTGTTACGGCGACTCAACTGTCGCGACGCCGAACATCAACAAACTTGCTGCTATGGGTACGCGGTATACGAACGTGTATTCCACCTATGGTGTATGTTCGCCCAGCAGGCATACCATTATTACCGGTATGTACCCAACTTCTACCGGTGCGATGGCGATGCGGACCTGGAAGCGCACGGCGGCGATAGACAAAATTACCGATCCCGAGCTGTTAAACATTCCCGTATATGAAGCTACGCCTCCGGCTGGTGTAAAGTGTTTTAGCGAATACTTCCGTGCAGCCGGATATTATACCACCAACAACTACAAAACGGACTACCAATTCAGGACGCCGGTGACGGCATGGGATCAGAACGGCAAGCACGCTCACTGGCGAAACAGGCCGGATAAGAAGACGCCATTCTTCGCTGTCTTCAACAACGAACTTACGCACGAGAGCGGAACGTTTACGAGACGGTCGCCCCGTGTCACAGACCTGAACAAGATCAAGGTTCCGCCTTACTACCCGGATATCCCGGAGGTACGAGAAGACCTCGCGCGGCATTATGATAACATTCACGCGATGGATAAGTGGGTGGGGGAGATCATGTCGCAGTTGAGGGAAGACGGGCAGCTGGACAAAACGATTATATTCTTTTACAGTGACCACGGCGATGGCGTGCCGAGATCGAAACGATGGGTTTACGATTCCGGCATCAAGGTGCCTCTGATAGTGATTTGGCCCGATGGCCGTGGCGCGGGAACGACGAACGACGAAATGATTTCCTTTATTGATTTCGCGCCCACTGCCTTGTCCATCGCCGGACTGGAAGTGCCCGCTTACATAGAGGGACGGGTGTTTCTCGGCGAAAACAAGGCCGCTCCACGGAAATATATCTACGCATTCAGGGACCGGATGGACCCGGCGCCGGAGACAATCAGAGCGGTACGCGATGCGCGCTTTAAATATGTGCGCAACTATCGCCCGGATCTTCCCTATGTCGGATTTATCCCGTACACAGACCAGGCAGTCATGATGCAGGAGATTAAGAAGCGTATAAGTGCCGGGACGCTCGGACCGGATCAATGGCAACTATGGGCGAAGAAGAAGCCGCTCGAAGAGCTATACGACACCCAAACCGATCCGTATGAGATTCATAACCTGGCATCGGATATCCGCTACGTGGAAAAGCTGGCCGAATTGCGGGATGCGCGCGAGGCGTTCGTAGCCAAATATGGCGACCTGGGGATGATAACCGAAACCGAGCTGATCAAAAAACTCTGGCCGCCTAACGGAATACAGCCTGAAACAGCCGCGCCTGTAATCACCAGAAAGGGACGCGAGATCACCATCCGTTGTGAAACCGAAGGCGCTTCGGTCGCCTGGCGACCCACCGGGGAAGAATCCTGGCGTCTCTACACCAAACCTGTTCAGGTAAAAGGCTCGGCGAAAGTGGAGGCGATGGCCATTCGCCTGGGATGGAAGCCCAGTGGCGTGGTGTTGTCTCATTGAGAAATGGTACCGCGACCGGGAAGGGGATTGGAACCGACACCCCGCTTGCACTAGCCAGCTGTTGTACTCGCAAAAATAGCATGCGTTTGCGGTAAAGCAGTGGATGTCATGATATCTATATCTATCTAGCTTTAGCCACTTAACCCTGTTATTATCCGAATGTCTCATAGGAACTATTGGGCGTTGATGCGTGAAGGTGATAAGGCGGCATTTGACCGCCTGTACGACTTCTATTTTGACTCACTATTTGGACTAGGTCGACAGTATATCTCGGATGAAGATATTGTACGGGACTGTATTCAGGATCTGTTTGCTCATCTTTGGCTCAACAGGGAAAAGCTTCCCGATGTTATTTCGGTCAAAGCCTACCTGTTTCGATCCCTTAAAAACAGGCTTTTCAACATTCTGAAAAGAGAAAAGATCTTCCGGGAAAAGACGTCCCGGGATTTGAAATTCCAGGAAGAATCGTCCGTTTCATCTCCTCACGAAGCTTTTATGATCAGTTCGGAGGAGGATTCCGCGAAGAAAGTGGGGCTGAGGAGAGCGCTCGGCGAGCTCACCGACCACCAGCGGGAAGCGTTGTTTCTGCGTTACTACGAGAACATGGGGTATGACGAGATCGCTGACACGCTCTCGCTCAGGGATGTGAAATATGCAAGAACGCTTATTTACCGGTCGCTTGAAACATTGAAAAACGGGCTGAAAAAGGCTTCCATTTTCGGGTCCATTGATATGGTCATTATCACTGTTCTGTCATGGGGATCACTTCAATCGATATAGGTGACAGGTTCCGGTAGCCGGGAGAGAATTAAGGACTGAAAATGATTTGTTTTGATTGAACCTGTGGGTTTTTGAATATTTTCGTTGTCTATAAGATGAAAGGCCACCAACTTTTAATAGATGATGCACTATGAACAGTTCTCCGCGGAAGATTTTTCCCAGGATCCCGACTTTATCAAATGGGTAAGGTCGCCTGATGATCATAACCGGAGGTTATGGGACGAGTGGATAGCGCTTCATCCCGAAAAGGAAAATGAAATAAAAGAGGCTCGCGAGCTTGTGCGTTTGCTGCAGTATGAGGTTGTGAGACCTTCGGCTGAGGTAAAGGCCAGGGCGAAGGAAAATATCGAACGCATTATCCTTAAGAACAGCACCGCACCGACACGCCGACTCAGCTGGTATCGCTGGGCCGCGGTGTTTGCGGGACTGACAGCAGTTGTCGGGATCGGTCTCAGCGTATTTAATTCGCCGGCTAAAATGGTTGAAACGGCTTATGGTGAAACCAAGACGGTTACGCTGGAAGATGGATCGGTGGTAACACTGAATGGAAATTCGTCGATCCGCTTTGAGGATTTGGCAGAGGCGGAATTGCGGGAGGTGCATCTGACGGGCGAGGCCTTTTTTAAGGTTGAGCACCTGGCGGATAACAGGAAGTTTGTCGTGGTGGCCGACAGGTTGCAAGTTGAAGTGCTCGGAACGGAGTTCAATATCAACAGCCGGGTCGGGAACACGTCAGTGGTCCTGAGTTCGGGGGCGTTGAGTGTTGCTATCGGAAAATGGAGTCACACCGAAACGCTTGAAATGAAGCCTGGTGATATGGTAGCGTATGCCGGAAGTACCGATGAAGTTGTGCGGAAAGAAGTAGACCCCGCGAGTTATGCGTCCTGGACCAGGAATATCCTGGTATTTGAGGAAACACCCCTGGAGGAGATCGCGTCATTGCTGAAACATACCTATGGTTATGAGGTAACTATGGCGGCGGATGTAAAGCCGCTTTTGTTTACGGGTACTGTGCCAGCCGATAATTTGAGTGTGCTGTTTAACGGATTAAGAAGGACCCATGAACTTGATATTGTAGTGGAAAAGAACCATATTCTGATCGAAAATTAGGTCTACCTTAATGGGCGCCAGCCTGGGCTTATGGAGAAAGGGGTACTTCGTGTGGTCGTTTTTCTTGTTGCGATCTCGCTCCCGACCGGACTGATTGGACAGGAGCATTCCCGCCGTTTTGTCCGTATCGCAGCGATCCAAAAAAAAGAATCCGGCCAACTCCTGGTTCACAAGCTGAAGGAACTGGAGGAGACGTTTTTGGTGAAGTTCATGTACAACCCCGAAGTACTGGACAACAAGTATGTTACCGGCACTCCTCGCGATGGATCGTTGCATGAGCAACTCAATGAAATCCTCTTCCCGCATAGCCTGGCGTACGAAAGGATCGACTACGGTTACTATGCTATTGGATTCGCACATGAATTGGCGGGTAAGACCGGCGTGAAGCAAATAGGCGACGATACCCCGGGGACTTCCGGTGCGTTGCTAGCTTCCCGGACCGCCAACCCCACAGGCGGAGCGGAGAATACCCTGCAGGGCAAAGTGCTGGCTTTAGACACCGGCATACCTGTGCCCGGTGCCAGCGTGATGATCAGGGGCTCGGGGGTGGCGACGCTGACCGACGAAGCAGGCGAGTTTCGATTGGAGCTTCCGGAGGAGCAAGGTCTGATGGTTGTCTCCTACATTGGCTATCATTCCGAAGAGCGCAAGGTTCACCAAAGCGAAGAAGTCGCGATTTCGCTGAGACGTGAAACGAAGGAACTGGGTGAAGTGGTGGTGACCGGCTATGCAAACACCCCCCTGAAGGACGTTACCGGATCCGTTTCGCTTATTCGCAACGACGAGATCGAGCGGGTTCCTGTATTGGAAGTGAATCAAGCTTTACAGGGTCGCGCCGCCGGCGTGTTTGTTTCGAATTCTCACGCAAACCCCGGAGGCGAGACAAACGTCCGGATTCGTGGGGTCAACTCTATCCTGGGCAACAACGAACCGCTCTATGTGATCGATGGCTTTATCGGCGGCAACATTAACGCCGTGAACCCGAACGATATTGAATCCATCGATATACTAAAGGATGCTTCTTCCACAGCCATATTTGGTACACGGGGATCGAATGGGGTCGTGATGGTTACGACCCGTATGGGCGGAGAAAAAAAAGAGGACATTTCGTTCGACAGCTTTTACGGGTTTCAGTCGATCAGGCATAAGCTGCATTTGATGAATGCAAAGGAGTATGCGCAATATGCAAACCGCATCGTCGCCGATCGTGGCTTACAACCTCTTTATCCAAACCCGGATCAGCTGGAGTTTGATACCGACTGGCAGGATGAAATTATCCGAACAGCGCCGTGGCAACAGCACACGCTTTCCGCTCGCGGCGGAACGGCTGGCCTAAGCTATTATTTGTCGGGCGCCTATGCCAATCAGCAAGGCATCGTTGAGAACACCGGATACAAGCGGTATAATGCGCGCGCAAATATTGACGCAAGGATTTCCAGGATATTGACGGTGGGCACGCGATTGGGATTAGCCCATACCGTCCGCACCATACAGGAGGGTGAGGAATTCGGACGCAGGGACGACACAGGTCATCCAGTAGCGAGGGCGTTGCAGCTTCCGTCGACTATTGCATCGCGGGATGTCAACGGGGAAGTGTTTCCAACAATAATGGATCACAACGACCTCGCGAGGGGAAACCCGTTGTTTTCACTGCAACACGTCGACCAACAGCTTTTCCTTGATAACATCACCGGCAACGTTTACGCCGCACTTCAGCTATCGAAAAATCTTAAATTTCGTACGTCTTTCGGATTTCAGCTGCAAAACGAAAGAATGACTCGTTTCAAGCCGGCTACTGTGCTCGAAACCACGACGGCTTTCCGAAGCACGGCGAGGCAGGATGTCTCCAAAGAACAGGGATGGCTTCAGGAAAACTATTTTACCTATCAGAGGGAATTCGGCAAGCACTCTTTTCAGGTGATTGCAGGAGGTACATTGCAGGCCGAAGAGAGCGGGACCTCAACGATAGTCATAGCGGACCTGCCTGGCGATATCGTCTGGGCAGGTAACATCGCCGCGATCGCCGATGACGACAAATATCACACTGAGTCAAGTATGTGGAGGCAGGTATCGGCCTTCAGCAGCATTCACTATGGGTGGGCCGACAGGTATCTGTTTACCTTCAACTCAAGATACGATGGCAACTCCAAATTCGGTGAAGGGAACAAGTGGGCATTCTTTCCTTCGGGAGCCGTGGCATGGCGTGTCTCTGAAGAGAGTTTTATGAAAAACCTCGGTATGACGGGCGATCTGAAAATCCGCTCGAGTTACGGCGTGTCGGGAAGTGAGGCGCTCGGTCCGTATAATTCGATCGCCGCAATGACTTCGGACCCAAGAGGGTATATGATAGGAGATGAAGTGGTGGGTAGCTATTATTTTAGTCGTCTCGGCAATCGTCATTTGCGTTGGGAACGAACCGTACAATTCGACGCCGGAGTGGACCTGAATATCCTGGCTGGCCGCATGACCTTCACGTTCGACTACTTTGATAAAAGAACGTATGATCTTTTTCTCAACCAGCGAGTCCCCGAGACTACGGGCGTGAGGTCGATGAGCAAGAATATTGGCGTGTTAAAAAACGAGGGTGTTGAATTGGCGCTCAATGCACGACCGGTTGTGGGAGCTTTGTCGTGGCAGATCGGAGCCAACGCCACATTTCTGAATTCGGAGATTTTGAGCCTGGATGGCCGTGAAGAGATCCTCACCGGTGTGTTGAGTGGGGGCTATAATATTCCCACGGTACAGGTTATGCGAATTGGGGAGTCGCTGGGTACTTTCTATGGTTACCGGACGGACGGCGTTTGGCAACCTTCCGAAATTCCGACCGATGCGAGGCAGTTCGGCTTGCCGGTATATGCGGGTGATTTAAAGGTCGTCGACCTGAACGGTGATGGCGACGTGAACGAGGCAGACCGTGATGTTATCGGCCGCGCACAACCCCGGATCTTCGGAGGTATTAACAGTGAATTAACGTATCGGCAGTTTGATCTCTCCTGTTTTTTCAATTTTGTTCAGGGCAGTCACGTTTTTAACGGTTTGAACCTGGCGCTTAAGAACCCGGGAGAGAAAAGCAACAAGCATATCTCCATGCTGGATGCATGGACTCCTGAGAACACTGACACTGACATTCCCCGGGCGGGATCGCGTATCCCCGGGCAGATTCTCGATATTCTGGTGGAAGACGCGTCTTTCATTCGGCTCAGGGAAGTAACATTGGGTTATTCAGTTCCAACCACGCGACTAAACAAAGTCGGGATTGAAAAACTGCGCGTGTATGTCACCGGGCTCAATCTGTTGACGTTCACCCGGTACACCGGATATGATCCGGAAGTCAGTATCGCTGCCGGGAGTATTGACGTTCCGAATTTTGATAACGGAAGCTATCCGCGGGCGCGGTCGGTTGTTGTGGGTTTGAATCTTGTTTTTTAAACGGTTGATATGATCAGGGGACACAAACGATATTGGATAGTAGCAGCGTGCGTGTTTGCGGTTATTACCCTCGCGGGATGTGACGACTTCCTGGAGGAAAAGCCTGGGGATTTCTATTCCGCAGATGAAGTTTTCAGTACCGAGCAAGGAATTACCGAGGCGCTTTACGGTGTGTACAATGCAGGTCTGAATCTTTACCGACGAACGGAGTACATTTCACCATTTGGCGTGACCGCTGATGATCTCAATCTAATGAAGTCGTCGACCACCCTCCTTGAGCTTGAAAATTACATCTTCACATCCACCAATCCCGAAACCGCCAGGGTATGGACCGCGCATACGCGTGGGATATCGAGGGCGAACCAGGTTATCGAAGCCACCGCGAACTTTTCTGACAAAGAGTTTACGCGCCGGATACTGGCCGAAGCGAAATTCCTTCGCGCCTGGTATTACTTTGGCCAGGTACGTGTGTTCGGACCGGTGCCGCTGCTGACGAATTATGGGGAGGCCCCGCTGTTTCCCTCCGGTTCAGCCATACCGGATATTTATGCACAGATAGTTTCCGATCTCCTCGAAGCGGAAGCTGGTTTGCCCGGCTGGCAGGAGATCCCGGATGAGAAAGGACGTGCTACGAGAGGGGCCGCCCGATCACTGCTCGCAAAAGTTTATCTGACCATGGCGACAACGCCGGAGATCGATGATCCGGAATATTTCAAACTGGCGGCTGATAAATTGAAGGAAGTCATCGAGACGGAAGGATACGGGTTGATAGATGCGTATCGCGAAGTTTTCTGGCCGGTGAACGAAGCAGGTGCCGAAGATATTTTCTCCTATCAGTTCAGGGCGAATTCCATTTTCAACGGGCACATCCAGAGCCAGTTCAGTCCAAACCCCGATACCTATAACCAGCGTGGTCTGAATTCGCTCTCAATCGTTCCGCAGTTGTACGATATGCTCGAGCCGCAGGACGAACGCAGAGGGGTCATGATCAGAGGAAGGTACACCGTCTACATATTTGATTCGCAGGGGGTGCTGATCGATTCAACGCAGAAAGAGACAACACAGGGACTTCCTTATACACAGAAGTACCGGGATCCTTATTGGGGACGTTTTAGCTATAACAATCATGATACAAACCTTCCCTTCATTCGCTACGCAGACGTATTGCTGATGTATGCCGAGGCGGTCAATGAATCGAACGGTCCTGCTGAAGTTGTGTACGATGCAATTGACCCGGTACGGGAGCGCTCAAACGCCAGTCAGTTACCCCGGAACATGACGAAGGAGCAACTACGGCGGGCCATACGCGATGAGCGATACGTTGAGTTTCACGGGGAAGGTCAGCGTTGGTTCGATCTCGTCCGCTGGGGCACGCTGAAGGAACGTGTTGAAGCAGTCAAGCCCGGGGTCGTAGTACGATGGCCCAAGCATCGCTTCTTCCCAATACCACAGACAGAAATCGATGTCAATCCTAACCTGAAGCAGAATGAGGGTTACGGGATCGGAGATTGATCGTGCAGTCAGACCAAACAAAATCATTACTACTTAGTCCATAGCCAAACCTGATGAGGAATTTATTATTGAAATTATGTTCTCCTGTTTTTTTGTGTTTCCTGTTAGCATGTTCTTTTTCCTGCGGTGATAACCGCTTAAATGACGAGGATGATTTATATGCGGGATTTGTAACCCCACCCGCGGAAGCGCGACCGTTTGTCAGGTGGTGGTGGAATGGTAGCCACTTGACCACGCCGGAAATAGTAAGACACCTCGATGTATTGAAGGAAGCCGGAATAGGAGGGGTGGAGATCAACCCTATTGAGATGCCGGAAGCAGCCAATGACATCGGCACGAAACCACTGGAGTGGCTTAGCAAGGAATGGAACGACATGGTTGTGCTGGCGTCGCGGGAAGCGAAGGAGAGAGGTATGATCCCCGACCTCATTGTGGGTTCGGGATGGCCTTTCGGTGGCGAGTTTATCGGTGCTGATAAAGCGACCCAGCGCGTTATTGTAAATAACATCTCGTACAAGGGTGGTGAAACGATACGCGAGAATAGCGAGAGCCTGATAAAAAAAGCGCTGGAGGTGCTGACACGAGGCGCCGATACAGAGGCGCTGAGCAACGATGTTTTTTTTCTCTCGCTCGTACCCGTTGGGTCGAAAGATACCGCTGACATTATTGATCTGATGCCGTTGTTCGCCGGAAAGCAAGCGCTGGACTACATCGTTCCGGGCGATGCTGAATTGCGGTACGGTGTTCTGCAGAAAGGGCATTGGAAGGTTATGCACGGCGCGCTGGGAGCTTCCGGCGCTGTTATGAACCACTATGACAAGAAGATCGTCCGGGAGTACCTCGACCGCCTGAAGAAGATCACCGAAGATACCGGCGTGCCACTTAAAGAATTGGTTCGCGCTCTCTTTTGCGATAGCATCGAACTCGCCGGCGCCAACTGGACTGACGGTCTGGACGAGCAGTTCCTTGCCGAATACGGCTATAGCCTGGAACCCTATCTGCCATTTCTTTTTTTTGAATCGTACACCGGATATGTGGAAGATGACCTGCAGGGTGTTGATGCGGGTTTCGGTGAGACAATCGCGCGCGTGCGATACGACTTCAGCAAACTGCTTGTCAATGTGTACCTGGATAATTTTGTTAAGACCTTTCAGGAGTTCTGTACCGCCAACGGAGTGAAAGCCCGTTATCAGGCATACGGTCATCCCTGGAATATGGGGATCATGGAGGGCAACCTGATACCGGATATCCCGGAGAGCAACAACTGGCTATACTCGTCTGGCAGGGATATGGATACGGACAAGTGGTCCTGGAACCAGACTCACGGATATGTGATCTGGAATCTTTTCGCCGCGTCGGGCGGCCATCTCGCGGGGCGATCAATCGTCAGTTGTGAAGCGATGACCAATACCCGCGGGGTCTTTAAGACGTCGATGGAAGAGATCAAGCGGCATGATGACATGAACTTCATCACGGGTATCAATCACACCATTCTGCATGGTTACAACTACTCACCGGAAGAAGCCGGCTTCCCCGGCTGGATTCGTTACGGTGGATATTTTAACGAAAAGAACACATGGTGGCCATACTTCAAAGAGTGGACCGACTACAACGCACGCCTCTCGTATGTGTTTCAGAAAACCCAGCCTGTCAGGAAGATTGCGATCCTCGGCCCAACGGGCGATGTGTGGAGTAAATACGGATTGGTACGACCGCCGCTCCACCTCACACCCTGGTATGGCTACCGGTTGTGGGAGCCGATCAGCCACGCCGGCAGTTCATCCGACTACATCGGCGAAACGATCATTGCCGATGCCGATATGTCGGACGGCGTTCTGCGATATGGCCCGGCGTCCTATGAAACCATTATTCTCGCAAGCGTAACATCGCTTGAACCGGAGACAGCCCGCGCGTTGTCGCGTTTTGTCGAATCGGGAGGCAAACTGGTGCTGGTCGACAAAGTGCCCGGGAAGTCCTTGTCGTTGGAAGATAGGTCAGGTGCGGATGACGTCGTCAGGGAGTCATTCGCCACCATGAGCGGAAAATTCCCCGCGCAGGTAATCACGTTGCCAGGGCCCGCAGCCGAAAAGGACCTGTTGCCGTGGACATTGGCTCTCTTCGACCGCATCGGACACGTCCCGAATGTTCGTATTGAGAATCCCGACAAGAGTGTGTTTCAAATACACAAGAAATCCGGCGATACCGATGTTCATTTCTTTGTCAACACACGGCGCGACAGCACAATAGGCCTGGAAGTCGGCTTCGACGACAGGAACAGGAAAATTTATCGCTGGAATCCTGAAGATGGAAGCCGCTACCGTGTTCCTTCTTCCAACGGAGAGATCATCCTCGTACTGCAGCCATTGGAATCGGCGTTGCTCGTTCTTGACGCAGACAAACCGGATGCTCCTGAAGCGCCGGCGCGACACATGCCGGGAAAAGCTGTGGCTGCCATAGAAGCGCCGTGGCAACTGGAGTTCACACACATGAACGGTGATACCTTCAGCAGGGAGTTAGACGTACTCGACGACTTCGGTACTGGTGATGACGCACAACTCAGTTCTTTTGCAGGTACCGTTCTTTATTCCACAACCTTTGAGGCAACTGGTGACGAACGCTGGATCTTGTTGGGCAAACTGAACAGGGGTATATCCGAGGTGCTGGTGAATGGAACACCCGTTGGTGTGAACTGGTATGGAAAACCCGTGTTCTACATCGGCGACGCGCTTAGGGACGGTGAGAATAAATTGGAGATCAGGTATACCACAGTGCTGAGCAATTACGCGCGGACTCTCTCGGATAATCCCACCGCCGCGCAGTGGACGGCGGGATTTAAGACTATTCCGACAGGCCTCGAGGGGAAAGTGGTGCTGTTGGGTGACGCTGTATCCGCCAATTGAGTGAGAATTTATTACTAACGTGAAAAAGAATGAAAAACGTTTTTGTTGCCTTGTTATACGTATCCCTTTCCATACTGAATGCGGCATCGGCTTACGGTCAGTCGCGGGGTGAAAGACCCAACATTGTATTCGTACTCACCGACGATCAGCGATGGGATGCGGTGGGGTATGCAGGGAATAGTATTATTCATACTCCCGAAATCGATAAGCTCGCCGCAGCGGGTGTCACCTTCACCAAGGCATTTGTAACAACACCGATCTGTGCGGCAAGCCGCGCGAGCATCCTGACAGGACTCCACGAACGGACACACGGCTATACCTTCCAGGTCGCAAACATCCGCGACGAAGATATGGAGATGTCGTATCCCCGGGTTATAAGAAACAGTGGTTACTATACCGGCTTTTTTGGCAAACTGGGTGTGAATAATGTGCCGGCAGACGACTTGTTCGATGTCCATGAGATTTACGACAGGAATCCGAAGTTCAAAGACCGCCGCGGCTATTTCTACCAAATGCTCAACGGCGACACCGTTCACCTGACGCGATACACAGGGGAGCGTGCCCTTGAATTCATCGAGTTGGCTCCCCGCGACCGGCCGTTCTGCCTTTCGGTAAACTTCAGCGCCCCGCATGGACACGACCCTGCCGAAGAACAATATTTCTGGGATCCGGAAGATGACGATCTCTATGCCGACATTGCTTTCGAAGACCCGCGATCAGCCGAGCAACCATACTTCGATGCGCTCCCTTCCATGGTGAAAGAAGGTTTTAATCGTCTGCGATGGACGTGGCGGTTCGATACACCGGAGAAATACGACCGCAGTATCAAGGGCTACTACCGGATGATATCCGGCATAGACCGGGAGGTAGGGCGCATACGTCAGGAGTTAAAGAAAAACGGACTCGACAAGAATACCATCATAATCTACATGGCCGACAACGGATACTTTCTCGGCGACAGGCAGATCGCGGATAAGTGGTTGATGTACGACAACTCTGTCAGGGTTCCGCTTGTGATCTACGATCCCCGACAGGGATCAGGCGGCACAGTTTCAGAAATGGTGCTCAATATTGATGTTCCGCCTACCATTCTTCAGTATGCCGGGCTGCAGCCACCCGCGCGGTGGCAGGGCAAGGCACTTGTCCCTCTCGTGGAGAAAACGACAAAGAATTTTGACAGAGACACGATTTTCCTCGAGCATCTCTGGGAGATGGTGAGCATTCCTCCCAGCGAAGGCGTGCGGACAGCCACGTGGAAGTATTTCCGTTATATCAATGATAAGTCGATCGAAGAATTATATGATTTGACGAAGGATCCGCTGGAGCACAACAACCTGGCAGACCAGCGTGCATACAGGAAGGTACTTAAGACGTTAAGAGAAAAATGCGACGACTATATAGCAAAATACTCGCGCGCGGCTCCGACGATGCTGCGTACCGATTTTACCGGGGATGGGCCGGAGTATTCGTGGGCGATTCCGGTAGATGCTGAAAGTCAGAAAGGTTATCAAATATTAGTGTCCTCTTCGAAACAAAATATCGATCTCAATATTGGAGATGTTTGGAACAGTCAGCAAGTCCGAAGCGAACAGTCTGCCGGAATTCAGCACGAAGGCAAGTCGTTGATTTCCGGGCGGAAATACTATTGGAAAGCGCGGGTATGGGATCATGATAATCGGCTGACGGAGTATTCAGCGATTAAGGAACTGGTGAATAAAAGATAAAATAGGTAATGAGGGGAAGGCCGCAGGGACCAATTGTCAATTGTTGGTCTCTGCGACTACCCGGTTGCCGGATTTTGACCAGTCATTCATTCCGCCTGAGTAGTTGCTGACGTTGTTGAAGCCATGCTTTGCGAGGAGGGAATAGCCAATACTGGCGCGATCTCCCGCCTGACAGTGAATAACTACCGGCTGATCTTTCTTCACTTTGTCGAGATTTTGTTCAAGCGTGCCGACGAAGATATTCTCCGTGCCCTCGATATGGCCCGACTTGTACTCGGAAGCCCCCCGCAGATCAACAATTTGCGTATGATTGGTTTGTAGAATGTTCTTGAGCTCGTCCGTCGACACGAATTCGACCTTTTTCAATTCTCCGCCGCCGGTGGCCCACCCGTCAACGCCCGGAACGTAGCCCCCGATGTTGTCGAGACCGATACGCATAAGCTGACGCGTGAGGTTGTCGAGCTTTGATTCTTCTGCGATGACGATGAAGGGTTCTTCGTACGAAACGAGCCATCCCATCCAGGTTGAAAATGAATTGTTGGCCTGGATGTTCAACGTTCCCGGAATGAAGCCTTTCGCGAAGTCGTCCTTCGGTCTTGTGTCAACAACCTTTACACCTTTTTTCAGCGCTTTGGTGAATTCTTCATTCGACAGCCGGTTGAGTCTGGGGACTTCTGTCAGCAGAGGCCTGTCGATTTTGTTCAGTTTCTTCATCATGGCGAAGTACCTCGGAGGTTCTGGCTGATTTTCAAGCAGGTATCTGCCAAAGCCGGCTTCATCGTCGTGGTATTGAAACGCCCAGTTCCTGATCTTCTCGTATCCCACGGTCGAACTCGGTACGGCCCCCAGTTCCTTGCCGCAGGCTGATCCGGCGCCATGCCCCGGCCACACCTGAACGTAGTCTGGCAATGCGGCGAAGCGCCGGAGCGATTTATACATTTGCCTGACGCCGACGTCTTGTGTGCCGACTATACCAGCTGCTTTCTCCAGCAAGTCAGGCCGCCCGATGTCGCCTACGAAAACAAAATCTCCCGTGAAGACCATCGTGGGTTTGTCGGACGCGGGTAGATCCGTCAATAAAAAAGACAAACTTTCAGGCGTATGGCCCGGCGTGTGCATGACGTCGATCCTGAGATTGCCAACCATAAATTCATCGCCGTCCTTCAGGCCTGTATGTGAAAACTCATATTGCCAGTCCGGCCCGCCTTCACCAGATAAGAACAAACCGGCACCCGTAAGCGCAGCCAGTTCCCGCGAGCCGCAGAGGAAGTCGGCGTGGATGTGTGTTTCGGCGATATGCGTGATCCGCATGTTGTTCTGCTTTGCAATTTCGATATAAGTATCTACGTCTCGTTTGGGATCGATCACCAGCGCGACGCCGGATTTCTGACATCCGATAAAGTAACTGGATTGAGCCAGGCTTTCCTCATAGACGTGTTGAAAGTACATAGTAGTATGGGGTTTAATTAGAACTGAAAGCAGGATTTCTTCTGTTTTAGTAGCCAAACACCATTCCCGGCGAAAGAATTCTGTGATTGCAAAGATAATGTAACCATTTTATTTTTAGTTGACAGTTGACAAAATTGACAGCCTGCCGGCAATAGGCAAATGGCAATAGGCAAATGGCAAAGGGCAAATGGCAAATGGCAAAAGGCAAAGGGCAAAGGGCAAAGGGCAATGTGGGAACTCATAATTTCTATGGTAACCTCCAAGCCCAGAACCCGAAACCAACCCGGAACTCTACACCTGGATCTATCGGCCGATAAAGAGATCCACGTTACCGGCGTCAATGCGAAGAAGTCCTGTGTTGATCTTAGAAGGGATGTTTGTGATGCCTGCGCTGCGATCGTTGCCTGAGAGTTTGTTGGTTTGATGGACCATATCATAAAGGAACTGCGCCCCGTACCAGGTAAACAGCTCTCTTTTTTGTCCGGCGAGCATTTGGATCGTCCCGTCTTTTACGAGCGCCAGGTGTTCAGGCTCCCAGTCGACCGTCGTGATCTTGATCTCACCTGCTTTACCGGCCTCCTTTACTGCGAGTGCGATACCGGGTCCGCTGTTTGAGTCAAAGCCACAGACGCCCGCCAGGTCGGGATGTGCTGCGATCACGTCCGAAGTGATCCTGGCAGCTTCTTCAACATTGGCTTTGTCGTCGAACTTCCCGACAACCCGAATTCCGGGATAGTCTTTGAAAACATCGAGAAGCCCCTGGAACCCCGCTTCCATATTCATCAGCCCCAGTATTCCCATATAGGCGATTTTCCCTTTTCCATTGATCAGCTTCACCATTTCTTCTCCCTGCATTCTTCCGATCTCATACCAGTCGGTACCGAGAAACGCATGATGATTCGCGTTGGGAATGTCCGAATCGTACACTACGGTCGGGATACCCGCCGCGACGGCCTTGTTGATCGCCGCGGCGATAGCGGGGTCCGTGCCATTGATGAGCAGGCCACTCGGCCTGGTGCCGATCACTTCTTCAAGTGTGTTGATTTGCGAAGGGACATCCCAGTCTGCCGGCCCGAGGATAGACACTTTTACATTTCTTTCTTTCCCCCATTTGATAAATGCCGCCTGATCGTGGTTCACGTACATAGGCATGGTTACAGCCGTAGTGACCATCACGTACTCGTCAGGACCTTCTCGCTCCATAAAACTCTCTGTCACCACCTGCTGTACTTCTCCTCTTCGTGGCGGAAGTTCACAGGAGATAACCAGAAGAACGAGGAGTATAGATGAAAGGTAAGTTGTCCGCATATCCTTACTTGTTATTTAGTCTTTTCTGCAATTTCTGATCTGCCCACAGTGTTGCGATGAGGATTGTTCCCAGGATGATCTCTTGCCAGTATCCGGAGATACGCGTGAGCACCATAAGGTTCGCGATCACACCCATGAAGAGGGAGCCGAGTAATGCGCCGGGAATTTTTCCGTAGCCGCCACTCAGGCTCGCGCCTCCGAGTATAGCAGCGGTGATAACCCGAAGCTCCAGTCCGCGGCCCATGGTTGGTAATGCGGCGCCAATGCGTGACGCCAGAAGTATCCCAGCTATCCCCGCCAGTAGAGCGGAGATTACAAAGCCGATCATTTTCATTCGCCTGACCCTTATCCCGCTGAGCTCAGCTGCCTGCTCATTCCCCCCGATGTAGTAGTATCTCCGGAAGAAGATGATCTTGTTAAAGCAGAACGTGAATACCAGGACAATAAGAAGCATGTACCAGACAGGCATCTGTATGCCCAGTAGTGTCGATTGGCTGATAGCGTCGAACCAGTAGGGGAGGCCCTGTATTCCCGAACCGCTTACCATCAACGCAAGGCCGCGTACGATACCCATCATAGCCAGTGTCTGGATCATCGGATTGATGGATTGATACGCGATCAGGTAGCCGTTGACGAGTCCGACCAGGAGCGCACCCAGTAATCCGACAGAGATCGCCACGGGGACCGGTAGCTGGTAGAAATACATCAGGTAGGACGTGAGACACGCGGTGAACGCTACGGTCGAGCCGACTGACAGATCGAACACCCCAGAGATCAGGAGGATCATCATCCCCACGGCGACAATTGTGTCGATCGACATATTCAGCATGATTTGCCGCAGGTTGCTGAACGTCGGAAACGTATCGGGATATACGACGCTTGCTACTGCAACGATGCCGACGAGCAGTATGGTTATGGAATAGATCCGTTCCTGGAGTATCTTTTTCATATTAAGTGGCCAGTGTCATGACTTTTTCTTCCGTAGCTTCAGCGGCATCCAATTCACCCGCAAGCTCCCCTGCTTTGATAACGAGAATACGATCACAGATCGCCAGCAATTCAGGCAGCTCACTCGATATGACAAGAATAGCCTTGCCGCTGTTCGCCAATTGAAACAACACTTCGTATATCTCGGATTTGGCTCCGACGTCTACGCCGTGGGTAGGCTCGTCGACGATAAGCAGATCGGGTGTTGTCAGCAGCCATTTTCCCAACACGATCTTCTGCTGGTTTCCGCCGCTGAGGGTGGTAACTTTTTGTCCCGCGCCGGTGGTGGCTACTTTAAATTTCGTGATCACTTCTTCGGTTGCCGACATATTATCAGATTCGCGATAGAAGCTGCCTTTTGTCGTGGTGTTGAGACTTGCGGCAATGACATTGTCTTTTACAGACATATCAGGAAAGAGGCTGAGCCGCTTCCGCTCTTCCGGAACGTATGCGATCCCGTTCCTGATGGCGTCCTGAGGATGGCGCGGTTTAAAGGCCTTCATCTTAAAGATGATCTCGCCTTCAAACGCCCGCGCGCCGAATATCGCCTGTGCGATCTCCGTGCGACCGGCGCCTACCAATCCCGCGAGTCCCACGATCTCCCTGCGTCTTACTTCAAAACTGACGTTGGTGAATGCATCGGACGAGATGTTGTTGACCTGCAAAATTGGCGCGCCCGCCGTGGTGTAGTCGCGGTTTGTTTTGAGCAACTCCCGGCCGATCATTTTGCTGATCAATATGTCGCGAGACAGATCCTTCTTTACGTAAGTACCCTGATACGTACCGTCTTTCAGCACGGAGACCCTCGTCGCGATGAGGTCTATTTCGGCGAGACGATGGGATATGTATATAACTGAAATGTCCCGTAGCATCAGGTCTCCAAGCAGCTTGAATAGCACCGCCGTCTCTTTGTCCGTAAGCGAGGCCGTCGGCTCGTCGAGGATCAGCAACTGCGGCTCGCGGGCGAGGGCTTTCGCGATTTCGATCATCTGCTTCTCCGCAGGTGACAAACGCATCACGGGGGCATCCGGATCGATCTCGATGCCAAGATCGCTCAGCAGTTTTTGCGCGTTGTAACGAAGCTTTCCGTAGTTGATCAGGCCGGTGGAAGTTCGGGGTTGCCGGTTGAGAAAAATGTTTTCTGCCGCGCTGATGCTTTCTATCAGACTCAGGTGCTGATGCACGATGGATATTCCCTGATTGAAGGCTTCCTGCGCGCTCGCAAACTGTACCCTCTCACCATTGAGATACAGGCGGCCTTCGTCGGCCCGGACGTTTCCCGAAAGAATATTCATCAGCGTACTCTTTCCTGCACCATTTTCGCCGCACAGGGCATGAACTTCTCCCGTGGCTACTGTAAAGGAGACATCCGACAGTGCCTGGACACCGGGAAATCGTTTGCTGATATTTTCAACTCTAAGTCTGTCCATTGAATTCGTGTACCTTCACCGATCGGTTCATGCGGGCCGAGGCATAGGCGGCGTGTACGAGCCGCATGGTCTCTAGATTATCGCTGCCATTCGTCTCAGCGATCTTTTTTTTCTGAAGGCCCTGCAGGATATCCCGGTTACAATCTACGATACTGGAATGAACCAGAGCGTAAGCGGGATCGAGCCAGGGATACATCTCAGGCGCCGCTACGGTCGATGTGGTTCCTTCTTTGGTGGTGACGCGTATCTCATAATCTTTCATCAGGCAAAGCGATCCCCGCGATCCTTCCACCGCAATGAGCGTCTGCGGAAAGATCTCGTGTTCCGGCATCGAGGCGTATGACATTTCAGCATAGCAGGTAATACCGTTCTTCATGGTCATCAATACGTTTGCCACGTCTTCGCCTTTTATCCGGGGATTCACCCGCGATGTCCGGCAATAAAGCGTGTCCACCTCGCCGCACAGGAACCTGCATACATCGAGAATGTGCGAACCGATATCGGTGAGAATGAATTCGTCGAGTTCCGCGAGGAAGGGTTGGTTATCGAAGACGGGGAACCCTGAGCAGAAGGTCACCCGCACTTTGAAGACATCTCCCAGCGTTCCGTCAGAGATTATCTGTTTTACCTTTCGGATCGGCGACTGCCACCGCCAGTTTTCGTGAATGAAAAAGGAAACATTCGCTTTCTTGCACACGTGGACCATTTCAATAGCGTCCGACAGATCAGGAGCCATCGGCTTCTGACAGATCACATTAACACCCTTGCTTGCCGCCATGGCGGTAAACTTCCTGTGCGTGTCTACGTCCGTGATGATATCCACAAAATCGAGTTCCTCCTTTCCAAGCAATTCCTCAACCGACCCGTACACCCTGGGTATATTGTACTGCGAAGCCAGGGCCTCAGCCTTTGAGACCGTCCGGTTATAGAGCGCAGTGAGCTCAACACCTTCCAGTTCCATCCACGCCGGTATCTGATACCGCGCCCAGAACCCAGTTCCGATTACAGCAAAACGGAGTTTCATTGCCTATTTGCCTTTTGCCTTTTGCCTTTTGCTATTTGCCTTTTGCCTACCGCCCTTTACCCGTGATATCTTTTACTTGCTCACGGATGTCGCTCATCTCAAATATTTTCTGCCATCCCTCTTTGAACAGGATTGGTTTTGCACGCTTGCTGATCTTATAGGCAGCATCGCTAAAGGTACCATTAACTTCCTTAAAGAGCACGGCAATTTGAATTCTCAGGTGACCGAGCACAAAATCCCTTGCCGCGCTTTCAGGCACACCCAGTTCGACAATTTTGTCGTATCCATCCTTGACAACTTCCATACAAGTCTGGGCGAGAGTTTCCACCATGGCGGGTTCGAGGATCGCCATTTGCTCAAGTGTTATTCTATGTACCTGGTCAATGGGTTGGTACATATCTTTTGCCATCTGCTCGCCGAGTTTGTAGTGTTCTTCCGAGCCGTGCATCAGCGCAACGACGATGGATTGTTTCGCCGATATTCCGCCGTAGAAATCCCTGAAACCTCCTTCAGTAGGCTCCCAGTTGAACACACTAGGGTGACATGGGTGGGCAATGACATATCCGAGATCTTCGCGATGATGTATAACATTGTCGAGCGGGGCAGCCGGATCGAGCGTGAGCACCAGCGCACCCTTTTTCATCATAGGAATGATTTCATCACTGATCTTTCCTATTGCGATATCGGGAACAGCCAGGATAACGACATCGGCGCCGGGTATTGCTTTTTCCTGTGGTGTGATACCAACACCGCGCTTGCGCAGTTTTTCGATACAAGGCTCGCTTATTTCGAGATAAGACACCTCGTAGTTCGGAAATTTGAGAAAGTTATCAGTAAGGCGGCATCCCATTTTTCCGCCAGCACCGACCAATGCGATTTTTTGAGACATAGATTTAACTTTTAATTGATTATGTGTTCTTTTAAATATGCGACGCCGGCTTCAGCCCACGCGCGTTCCTTCTCGACAGTGTGGTCCATGGTTTCATCGGGCACGACCCATTGCTCGAGTATCGCACTTTCGCACCGGTTGTACTGAACAAGCGTATCGAGCAGGAAAGCAGCGTCGAGCATGCCGGTACCGGGCTTTGCACCGGTTATCGTGAATCCCATTTTGTGAGGAAGCCGTTCGATCGCAAAGTCTTTGAAGTGTAGATTGATAGTATACGGAGCCAGTACCGATACAACGTGCTCAAGGCCTTCGCCCGCACCGAGTGAATTGGCACAATCGAGGCAAATCCCGCAGTGCTCATCGCCGATGTGCTCCATTATGTTAGCGAGCTCCATCGCCTTCAGGCGATCGTGGTTTTCTATACCTATTTTGATACCGTTCTGCTTCAGCAATGGCAACTGATTGCGGATGATGGAGCAGATCTCGTCGGGCGACGGTTTGTAGCCTGCCTTGTCGGTCACGAAGCGGATGATGGGGGCATTCGCGCGAGAGGCTATTGCGATATACGTGTTCAGGTGCTGGTCGGTGAGTCCGGCGGCACCGATCTCCAGCCGGATGTGATGTTCTCTGCACGCCCCGACCAGCGCATTGAGCCTCTCATCATCCAGTTCGTGCAGCGGAAGATTGTCACCGATCTGAAGCGCACCGAGTCCAAATGCCCGCGCCAGCTCAACGAGGTCCATCTCGTTCAGTCTGGCAGGCAGTGCGAGAGAGGGTCCGCCTACCGCCCATCCGTAGGTATAGCTGCTAATTCCCAGATACATAAGTCAGTCACAAGATTAACCAAAGGTCGGTGGCACGGCATCCACTGCTTTACCTCAAACGCGTACGATTTTTGCGCTTTCACTCTGTGCTACCGGTAGATGGCCTTTTTTGTGCCGTTTCGAATCAATATATTTAACGCGGAAACATTGTTGGCATGAAGCGAAAACTACCGGACAGGCCCCAGAAACCACATCTTCTCAAAGTTACTCCACCTGTTGAGCACAGCTTTGTGATCAAGGGTGACAATATTGCATGGAACAACCCCTGGCATTTTCACCCGGAGATAGAGTTGTTGTTTTGCCTGAGAGGAAAAGGGACGAACTACGTTGGGAACTATGTGGCGCCGATTGAGGAGGGTGAGATATTGTTATTGGGGAGGGATTTGCCGCACACACGTCAGCGCGACCGGTCGTATTATGCGGCCAATCCGTTGGAGGAGCCAGAGACCATTGTGGTTCAGTTTGACGACCAGCTGCTGGGAGAGCGGATGTTTGAGTTGCGCGAGTTTGCCGCCGTCAAATCTCTGTTGCAGCGAGCGGGGCGGGGACTGAAGTTTACCGGGGAAACGCGTGCAAAGGTTTCGGCCGCGCTGGTGGAGTTGAGGGGCCTGGACGGACTGAATGCGTTGCTGAAGCTGCTTTCTGTCCTGGACGTTCTCGGGAAGTCGGATGAATATACCTATCTCAATGCCGAAGGGTACGCAAAAAGTTACACGGATGCCGACACGCAGAAGATCAATAGGGTATTTGCCTACGTGAACGATCACTTCCGCGATCACATATCGCTGATGGATGTCGCCGATATTTGCAATCTGACACCAGCGGCATTTTGCCGGTACTTTAAAAGCCGTGCGAAGAAGAGTTTTCTCGGGTACGTCAACCGCGTCCGGATAGATTACGCGTGCAGCCTCCTGATGCTCGGTACCCTTGACGTGACTGAAGTAGCCTACGAGAGCGGCTTCAACAACATGTCCAATTTTCAGAAACAGTTCAGAAAAGTAATGAACACCACCCCAAGCGCGTACAGGGAGATTGCGTTGAAGAAGGTCGTGCGTTAGGTTTCGGGTTCCGTGTTTAGAGTGCCATAGGATTATGAGTTCCCGCATTGCCCTTTGCCCATTGCCTTTTGCCCTTTGCCTTTTGCCTTTTGCCCATTGCCTTTTGCCCATTGCCCTTTGCCCTTTGCCCTTCCCCAATTCAAATAGCTCCCGCTCGTCACATTTAGTTACTTTTTTTCTTTCCTTTGGAGGCATCCGCCCCGCGGGTTTGTCTTAACACTACGGAAGTCCGGGTGATGATCCCCAAACCTCCGCGGATGAAAAACACACAACTTACTGGTCATGAAAAACAAACTCCATTTGCTTATTCTGATTGTCTTGCTGATTTGTTTCGACAGTTACGCTCAGGAACATTTGAAAGTACTTCGTCGCTGGTCGGCACACGACAATTCCGCGAACGCATTGTACGATCACCTCTTACAGCAATCTTCCGTATTCCTTCGGCAACGCGAAGAAACGGTAGCACAGATAAACACATTGGACCACTGGAAGGAAAGGCAAAAATTGATTTCGAAGAAACTACTGGAGATGGCGGAGCCCTTTCCCGAACGGTCGTCGCTTAACGCACGCGTTACAGGCACCATCAAAAAGAAAACTTTCCGTGTCGAGCATGTCGTTTACGAATCGCGCCCGGGCTTCAAGGTGACGTCGTCACTGTTTATCCCGACAGGCGTTTCGAAGAGGAAGAAGGCTCCGGCGGTGATTTACTGCAGCGGTCACGGGACCTCTGCGTACCGTTCCCGGACGGCTCAGGTTGTTATCCTGAACCTCGTCAACAAGGGGTTCGTTGTATTTGCATTTGATCCGGTAGGTCAGGGCGAACGTCTTGAATACCTCAACCCCGAGACGGGGAATTCGATTGTTGGTTCGCCAACACGTGAGCATTCATTTCCCGGCGCCCAGTTGTTCCTGACCGGGAATTCCCTGGCGTCGGTCATGATATGGGATGGTATTCGCGCGGTTGACTACCTGCTCACACGGGAGGAAGTCGATCCTGCGCGGATCGGTATCACAGGTGGCTCGGGCGGAGGTACTCAGTCGGCGTATATCGCGGCGTACGATTCACGCATCTATGCGGTGGCTCCCGAGCGATACCTCACGAACTTTTCGAGACTCCTGCAGTCGATTGGTCCCCAGGACGCGGAACAGGATATCTTTAACTTCATTTCCGAAGGACTCGATCACGCCGACTTTCTGACTGTACGCGCGCCAAAGCCGGCGTTGATGATCACGACTACCAACGACTTCTTCAATATCAGTGGTGCGAAAGAAACGGAAGAGGAAGTAAAGCGAATCTACCAGGCTTACGATGCAGCTGAAAACTTCACCAGGGTAGAAGATCTCGCCGCGCATTCTTCAACACAGAAGAACCGCGAGGCGACGTACGCGTTTTTTCAAAAACACCTACGCAACCCCGGAACGTCGGCCGAAGACTCCGTTGATATACTGACGCGGGAAGAGACGAGGGTGACGACAACCGGGCACCTCGCTTCATCGGCAGCGCCCGGTGAAACCACCTTCAGCATGAACAAGAGATATGCCGCCGATCTTCGGCGTATACGGGCATCGGGTCGGGACGCTGTTGCTGCGGCCAGACATATCTCCGGTTATCAGGCACCCACATCGGTGGAAACTCCCGTGATCACCGGTTTGCTCAGGCAGAAAGGCTATAGCATCGAAAAGACTTTTGTCAACGGTGAAGGAGATTATGTCATTCCGTATCTGAAATTCATGCCACCAACGCCTTCACCGAAGATCTTGCTGTATCTCCACCCGAACGGAAAGATCGGAGCCATCAATGAAATAGAAGGATATGTACGCGAAGGATATACGGTAATAGCGCCTGATCTGATCGGTCAGGGGGAGATGGGCAAGGGATTGTTTGACAGAGTGAACTACTTCAGTCATGCACCGCTCAACGGACTTTCGTACATCGCGATGAACTGGGGGGTGCTGATCCGCAGGAGTGTGGTCGGAATACGCGCGGGAGATATTGTAAGACTGATGCGCGTCATCAAAGGTGAACACCCGAATGCGAAAGTCTATGCGATAGGTGTTGGTGGCACTTCGGCTGAACTACTTCACGCAGCAGCGTTTGAACCGGGACTTTCCGGATTGGCTCTGATCAATCCGCTGATCTCTTATATGTCGATTGTGAACGAACGTTTTTACAATCCGGATTTTGTAGAGCACGGTGTACCCGTGGCGTTGACGAAATACGACCTTCCGGATCTGGCAGGCAGCCTCGCACCTGCCACCCTGCTGATAATCAACCCTACCGATGGCGCGGGAAAGTCTGAGGATGCGGAGGCGGTTGAAAGCGATCTTTTGTTGATCAGGAAAGCCTACGCGGAAAAGGGTGCTGAGGAGAAATTGACTATTGCTTTTGAAAGCGAACTGCCGAGGTCGGCGGAGGTTGCAAGGATGCTTGAACGTTGAAGATGATGGTGCACCGGGTGTGAAAACTTGCCACGACGCGGGTATTTTTGGATGATCAGTAGTCAAAGACCGGCAAGATCATTATTTTAACGCCCCTAAACACCAATACAATGAGCAAGAGCAAGAAAGCTGTATCAAGGGAACACCGCGACAAACTGCTCGGGGAATTGAAGACCCGCTTTGAAAAAAATATGAACCGCCACAAAGGCCTTAAGTGGACTGATGTTGAGGTCAGACTGGAGAAGGCCAGTCCGGGAAAGCTGTGGTCGCTTAATGAAATGGAAGCTACGGGAGGTGAGCCGGATATTATTGGCTACGATAAGAAGACAGGCGAGTTCATTTTTTATGACTGCTCAGCAGAAAGTCCGAAAGGCCGCAGGAGTACTTGTTATGACCCACAGTCATTGGAGTCGAGAAAGGAACACAAACCTAAGAACAGTGCTATCGGTATGGCGACAGACATGGGTGTCTCGATGCTGACGGAAGCGCAGTATCGCGAGTTGCAGAAGTTAGGGGAGTTTGATTTGAAGACCTCGACCTGGGTGGAAACGCCCGATGATATCCGTAAAAGGGGCGGCGCTGTTTTTTGTGACCGGCGTTACGGGCATATCTTTCTGTATCACAATGGTGCTGAATCTTACTACGCGTCCAGAGGGTTCCGCGGCTCGCTGCGTGTTTAATCGCTGACCTTTTCATTTGATGGAATTCCTGAATGGTGCAATGCGCTGACGCTGGGGGTATCTGGTCTACACGGGAAATGTAAGCAGTATCTGGCCTCTGTTTGGTATCAGCAACCAATTGCTGGGGCCTGATTGTCTGCACCACCATGCTGATCAGGATGAATCGAGGAAAATATGCACTGTGCCCGGCTGTTCCGGGGGTGTTTATGGCGGTCATCACCTTTTGGGCGGGCTACGAACAGATCACCGATATATATTCCAAAAGAGCGAGCGGTACCTGCTAGCCTCCCTGGCACTCCTGGCAATGGCTCTGATGTTTGCGGTGTTTGTCAGCACTTTCAGAAGGTGGCACAGGCTGCTTAGCATGAAAGCCGACAAAGTCGATTATTACGGCGAGACCGTAAAGGAGCTCGCAGACAGGTAATTAGCGTTGGAAAATCGAGCATTCCGAGTACGTCGGATGCCAGAGAAGCGACAGAAGCAGCTACATAATTTTTCCCGCGATAACCTCTGGAATGACGTTTGTTTTGCCCATATTAGTCTTTTCTGGGTGATTGCATTTGGCTAGTAAATAATAATAGGAATGGACAAGAAAAATTCAAAACTGACCAGGCAAACGGGCGCCCCCGTTCCTGACAATCAAAATGTGCAGACAGCCGGCCCCAGAGGTCCAATGCTAATGCAGGATCCGTGGTTTCTTGAGAAAATGGCAAACTTCGATCGTGAAGTTATTCCCGAAAGACGGATGCACGCCAAAGGCTCAGGCGCCTTCGGAACGTTTACGGTTACCCACGACATCAGCCAATACACGAAGGCTGGTATCTTCAACAAGGTTGGAAAGAAAACCGAAATGTTCGTCAGGTTTTCTACCGTTGCGGGAGAAAGAGGAGCCGCCGATGCGGAACGAGACATCCGGGGATTTGCCATGAAGTTTTATACCGACGAGGGTATCTGGGATCTGGTCGGAAACAATACTCCGGTGTTTTTCTTTCGCGATCCGATGAAGTTTCCCGACCTGAACCACGCCGTCAAGCGCGATCCGAAGACTAACCTAAGGGATGCCAACAACAACTGGGATTTCTGGACATTGCTCCCGGAAGCACTGCATCAGGTTACGATTGTGATGAGTGACCGCGGAATTCCCAGGGGCTACCGACACATGCACGGATTTGGCAGTCACACTTACAGCTTTATCAACAAAGACAATGTAAGACACTGGGTGAAGTTTCACTTTAGAACACAGCAGGGAATCGAAAACCTGTCTGATGAAGAAGCGGCCAAAATTATTGGTACGGACAGGGAGTCGTCGCAACGAGACCTCTTTGAAGCAATCGAAAAGAAGGATTTTCCGAAATGGAAGCTGTTCATCCAGATAATGACGGAAGAACAGGCGAAAAGGTACCGCTTCCATCCGTTCGATTTGACAAAAGTCTGGTCCAAGAAGGATTATCCCCTCATCCCTGTCGGGGAATTTGAACTGAACAGAAATCCGGAAAATTATTTCCAGGATGTGGAACAGGCCGCTTTCAACCCTGCCAATATTGTTCCGGGTATCGGGTTCTCGCCTGATAAGATGCTACAGGGAAGGTTGTTTTCCTATGGCGACGCGCAGCGCTACAGACTGGGAGTAAACCATTTCCAGATTCCTGTAAACAAACCCACCTGCCCCTATCACGCATTTCACCGTGACGGAGCGATGCGTGTAGATGGCAACTACGGTGCCGCGAGACACTACAATCCCAATAGCTACGGAGAATGGCAGGAACAACCCGAAGCAAAGGAGCCACCGTTAGAACTCGACGGAACCGCGTATGCTCACAACTTCAGAGATGATGATGAAGACTATTTCACACAACCCGGTGATCTGTTCCGTATTATCAAAGCGGATGGAAAAGCAGACCTCTTGTTCAGCAATACCGCGGCGCAGGTAGGCGGTGCGGAGAAGTTCATTCAGATTCGCCACATCAGAAATTGCTACAAAGCCGATCCTGAATACGGCGAAGGTGTTGCAAAAGCACTTGGCTTGTCTATGGATGAGGTCAATAAATTTGATATGACACCTTACGACAAATGGGCGCCGGGACCGACTAAAGGATAGTCCCTTTCAAGATCCGTTCAACTCAAAAAAACTCCCGGAAACCCCGGGAGTTTTTTTATGGCTATTTGTTGTGTAAAAGCATTCTTTATATTTGGGTTCGCAGAAATTCTTAAAGACCACCTCATGCAAGTACTTTCTACTATTGCCACAGTTTTTTTTCCTTTATTGGAATTTTCATTTTGCCCTGTCAGAAGACTCGCCAAAGTTCTCATGGAGCTGCTATCCAATGGCTTTGCTCTCAAATGTTCTATTTCGGAAAAATATCTGATCGCGGCTGGGCTCCTGTTTACAGGTTGCGGATTAGTTTCAGATTTGTCGGCGCAGGCGCAAGTTTCTGCGCCGGTAGTTATACCACCATCCCCCGATGCAGCTGCCCTGGGGAAGATTCGTTCATGGGCTCGATCAATATAGGTTATAAGACATTCCACATTACGCACGATGGGACTCCAGTCACACTGTCGCATACAGCGACTGGCCCGAGTCCCAATTAATTGAGGAAGGCCTGATAAAAAAAACATCCCGGGTGATCAGGGTGGACAAAAGTTTTTTACCTCTGTTAACAGATGAAGATTTTTTGTTTGCTGATTTTGGGAGTGAGAAGATGAAGGACGGAAGAATTGCAAAAAAGAAAGTGATCTTCAACTCAGAAGGATATCCCATTTACTTTGATAAGAGTGGAAGATTGTATGAGCCATAGCCCAAAGCAACAAAGCCCTGGCGCCTGAACATCCTCTTCATTTTTTTCCGTTCTGTTTCCAGAGTATTACCGTACCCAGTGCCGCGGCGGCAAACGATGCAATAAATATTGCAATTTTCGCAGCCGGGAAATGCTCGTCCCGGAAAGCCAGCGAAGCAATGAAGATCGACATAGTAAATCCTATCCCCTGTATAGCACCCGCACCGAGAAGTTGCCGCCAGGAGTACGAATCAGGTTTGTCTGCGATTTTCAGCGCGGAAGCAACCCAGGCGCCGATGAATACGCCCATAGGTTTCCCGATAACGAGACCCGCGATAATCGCCAGTATAAAGAGACCGTTCCCCTCGAAGACGCCAGTGGAAACCATGACGCCCGCGTTTGCGAGCGCGAAGAGGGGCAGGACCAGATAACTCGACACCGGCTCCACCAGGCGCAGAAGTTTATCGGCGGGAGATTCGATCCGTGCGTGAATGAAATCAAGCATCGTCAACGCGCGATGAGAGGGACCGTGATGTTCGAAGTTGTGATTGAATGAAGCTTCGGTTTTAAGGATCGACCGTGCCTGGGCGCCGAGTGCGCGAAGGTTGGCAGGAGGGCGGGTAGGGATCACGAGCGCGAGAATTACTCCGCTCAATGTCGCATGGATGCCAGCCTCGTGAAGACAGAACCACAGGGCAAGACCGAGGAAGACATACGGCAGGGGTCTGTAGAATCTTGTTCTGTTAAATACTACTAACATAAACGTCACCGCTGCCGCGCCTATGATATAAGAATAATGAATCTCCTTGGTATAGAATGCAGCCACTACCAGAATAGCGACCAGGTCATCCACTATTGCTGAGGCAGTCAGGAAAATACGCAGCTCAACCGGCACTCGTTTGCCCAGAAATACGATCAAGGCAATAGCAAATGCCGTGTCCGTCGATATCGTTGTTCCCCAACCCATCGTGAGGTAACCTTTGGGAACTATACTCATGTACAGCAATGCCGGGAATACGATGCCGCCGGCAGCTGCTGCCAGCGGAAGGATTGCTGCCCGCGCCGTCGATAGCCGTCCCACCGTAAACTCACGCTTGATTTCCAGACCTACAACCAGAAAGAAGAGTGTGAGCAAGCCATCGTTGATCCACTGCAAAAGTGATAGCTCAAATGCTCCGTTGCCGAAATTGAAGCCAATAGGCGTCTGCCAAAATGCTTGAAATCTTTCTCCGAACGGGCTATTGGCAAGCCCGAATGCAATTACCACCATGGTTAGTAAGGCGATACCGGAGGAAGGCCCCCAATGCACAAAGTCGATCGCTGCTCTCCGGAATCTGTGACCCGGCGTTTGCCGGATGGCATCGGCCAGTGAATTTTCGTCCCAGGGCCCCTCGTAACGCCTTCCGTTGATAAAAAATGTTGGTGATATCAGGGCTCCGCTTCTATGTCCGCTGTCGATATCTCGTTCGACTTTCTTTCTTGCCTCTGACAAAATCGTTTCGTCTTCCTCCTGTGTGGGATCAATACCAAACTCTATCGCCACCTTCTTTAGACCATCCTCATTCAAGTCGCCGCCCAGTGCCATGAGCTCGTTGTGGACGTTCCAAAAGTCAACTGACTTCCGGGATAGGCGCTCTGACAGCAATGCAGCCTGCTTTGCTATTTTATTTCCGGAAGCGGGGAGATGCCTGAAGACATGTCGCATCTGGTCGCCAAACATTGTATGCAGGCTGGCCACCACTTCATTGGCGGCGGCTGAATCGGACGACCCATAACTACCATATTCTACTAGCGTTATTCTGGCGTCGGGCTTACCGATAATTTGGTCGTAGCCTGAAATATCGACTTCTTCTGCGAGATATTTTGCGTTTTGGTTGACGGGCGGGAGCGATTTTTCTTTAGAAACGGCCATAGATTGATTTTAAACTGAAAAAAGACGTGTTCATGGTAAATAACCATCCAATTTGGAACACGGGAAGCCAAAATACGAATAGAAATTTTCCCGGCATAGAGAAAATTTTACAATAGCCGGTATGACCGAATAAAGAGGGGATTTTTTATCCGCCGCCTTCCGATGGATGGAGTTGTCGGGTAACCGGGGAGGTCCATGCTGACTAAAGACTCAATCTCTTAGCGTATGGTGCGCATAGAACTCTTTCAGGGTTTTCTTGTATTTTGATGCCGCGAACGATCTCAACAGTTCCCTTGTAGCTGCTACCCGGGATCTTG
This sequence comes from uncultured Roseivirgaceae bacterium, assembly GCA_964493505.1. Lineage (GTDB taxonomy): Bacteria > Bacteroidota > Bacteroidia > Cytophagales > Cyclobacteriaceae > Chryseosolibacter. The sequence goes on along the minus strand of CAZBNP010000002.1, from coordinate 311,724 downwards.
TAAGGTCCGTTGCGCTCAGCAGTTGCTCGATGGTCTGTTCAAACGCAGCGATATCATCGCGTTCAATCAGTGTCAGGTTATCAACCTGGCGCAAATTCTGTCTGATACTGTCGGACGCCCGCGCCACAACGGGCAGGCCAGCGGCAAGGGCTTCAAACAACGCGAGTCCGAAGGTCTCATCGTGCGCTGCGTGAACGTAGATGCTACTTGACGAAAATACCTCGAACAATTCCTGGCCTCTCAGAATGCCCGGAAAACTAACCGCGGGTGTGATTTTCAACTCTTCGGCATACGACACCAGTTCCTGGCGAAGAGACCCCTCGCCAATCACCGCCAGTCTGACCTGAATACCCCGTTGTCGAAGCGCGCTGACAACCTGGAGCAGGAAGCGATGGTTCTTAATCTCTTCCAGGCGGCCTATGGTGAGCAATTCGTACCGGGTGGGCAAGGGGTGCAAAGCAAAGAAAGCGTCGTCTACCGGATTGGGGATGACCTTCATTTTGTCCACCAGTGCGGCGGGCATGCGCGTTCTGTAGAATTCAAAAATTGATTCCGATGCGGCGATAAACAAGCAGTTTTCCCTCCGATATTTCGCCAGGAGTCGGCGTTTGTCTAACCAGCGGGTAAGTGTCCGCTTTGTAACAGGGAACATCCGCACATTTTCAAATTCATCGTAACACAAGTGAAAATGAGAGATGTAGAGAATGGTGGGTCGAAGATTGTGATGGGAGATCAGATCAGTCCAGTAGGCGTGGGAGTGTATGACATCGGGCTGGATAGTATCGATCAATGTCTCATACTGTTCTGTCTGAATATCAGGCGTTCGAAGTAGGGCATTGCGATAGTTGACGCTGCAATACCGCACATTGAGGCCGGGAAATCTGTTTGAGAACTCCGTCTGCTGAAATGATACAATAGTGACCTGGTCGCCATCTTTGATCTGACTGAGCGCGATCGTCTCCATCACTCTCTCTGATCCGCCGAGGTACAGCCCTGGTATCAGATGAACTATCTTCATCGTGTAGCGACGAAGTTGGTGCCATCGCCAATTGCACGAATGGCGAAATTGAATCGTTTGAGGAAGTCGGCCACCAGATCTTTGTCCTCGTAGGATTCATACACAATTGTCCGGAGAGTAGGGGATGCCAGTAGTGTGGTGCTGCCGCGAAGGATCGGCAATTCGTGGCCTTCCGTATCCAGTTTGATTACCGCCGGCGCCCTGAACCCGTGATGCGCGATCAGTTCGTCGGGGGAGATAGTCAACACGCTTATGCTTGTGGCATCCGAACCAGCCATGCTCGAAAATCCTGTACGACCGTGATTTCCCCTGGTGGTGTATAGTTCTACGACGCTACTCTTTTCAGACAGCCCGAAGTTGTATTTTTCTAATGACAGGTTGTTAAGAGACTCGTTGGTGACAAGCTTTTCGAAATTCTTATAGTACGGCTCGAAGCAATGGCATTGGATGCCCGGCAGCTTTTTTTTCGCTGCCAGGCTATGAATGCCAATGTTGGCACCAACGTCCCAGAAAATGTCGTCGCCCTTCAGATTCTCCAGGAGTGCCTCCGATACAGGCCGGTCAAATGCTCCAAAGCGGAGGATGTTCATGTCGATCTTCTCGTACGGATTAAGCGCCAACCGCACTCCGTAATGGTTGGTCGTAATAATGCCGTGCGTAAAAAATAGCTTTGACAACAGTCCGAAACCACGAAAATTCCTTTTCAAACCCCAGAGTATGATCTTTCTTATCACCGTTGTGTACTTTTTGAGTGAGTCGAATAATGCCGCGATGGTTTTCGCTTTTCTTCCATTACCCACATCTTGAACTGCGACAGCATCTCTTTGATCATTTTCAGGTCAGTCTTCTTTATAGCCGAAAGTAAGGCGTTGCCCATTAACCGTAACGCTTCTTTTCGCAGACCTACCGAACGGAGGTAACCGATCCTCTTGCCCATGTAATAATACTGCTTGGCGTTGTATTCCTGACGCACTTCTTCCCAAAGGTTTTCAAATGTAGCTGTATTACGGGTCATCAGGCTGTCGAGACCGGTGGTTTCCCGCTCCTTTGCCAGGTGTACAATGAGTCTTTGTTCGTAAAGCCCGCGGATAACGGAGTAATTGATATCTTTTGTAGTCGACTGAGCGTGAATGCGATAGTAGTACAACGCTTCCGTTAGGTTGATGGACTTGAACTTTTCGACGACACGCATGGTGAAATCTACATCTTCGCCCATCCTGATATTGCGATACAAACCTCCGATCGCAGGCAGCACAGATCGCCGGAAGACGACGGTAGGACCGTGGAACTGACTCCCTTCCCTTATTGCCGTTTTTATCTGGTCGTAATTTCCAGTCAACACTACCAGTTGAAGAATACGTCCATGGGCATCCATTTCATAAAATGATGTTCCGCACATGGCAAGTTCCGGATCGTTTTCAAAAGCCGCCATTTGAAGAGCCAGCCGATTGTGATGGGAGACATCGTCGGCATCGTGAATGGTTATGAATTCACCCGTGGCATGTTGACACAATTTATTTACGGTCGCAGCCTTACCGGCATTGTTGTCGCGGTAGTACCTCCGGATTCTCTTGTCGGTATATTCGTCAATGACCCCGCGGGTATCATCTGTGGAGCCGTCGTCGCCGATCAGTAATTCAAAGTCCTGAAAAGATTGCTGCAGCAGACTGTCGATACTCTCCCGGATAAACGGCATCCCGTTGAACACCGGGAGTATTATCGATATTTTTGCCGGGTTTGACACGGTATTTTTTCTCCAATGTACGGACAAATTTCATTTGGGCTCTATTGCCCGATTCAGGGTACACCGGGTTGGGTTGACGCCAAAAAATCCTTATGTTTGGTATTAAAATCGTACAAAAAAAGGATAGTCCCATGATTTTTCCGTTGAGAACCAAAAAAGCTATCGTTTCCGTTTTGCTGGCGGTTTCCATGCTTACCGCCTGCGAAAAGCAAAAGGATCCAGACAACACGAAGATCCCCGTTGGAGGAGAAATGGAAGCGGTGCTAACGTCCCCGCCGTTTGTACCTGAACCTGTCGGCGACAGAACCGCTACAAAGCTGGTTGTGAAGATGGAGATCCTGGAGAAGGAGGCGGAGATTGCAGACGGAAGTACGTTTATGTTCTGGACTTTTGGCGGAACTGTGCCCGGATCATTTATCCGCACCCGTGTGGGTGATGAAGTTGAATTCCATCTTCAGAATCACCCCGACAACAAGTTGCCGCACAACATTGACTTGCATGCGGTAACGGGCCCCGGCGGAGGTGCGGAAGCGTCGTTTGTAGCGCCTGGTCACGAGAAGGTGTTTTCGTTCAAGACAATCAATCCCGGGTTGTATGTCTATCACTGCGCGGCCGCACCTGTAGGGATGCATATCGGTACCGGGATGTACGGACTGATTCTCGTAGAGCCCCGTGGCGGATTGCCTCCGGTCGATCGCGAATACTATATCATGCAAGGTGACTTCTACACGTCAGGGAAAAACGGTGAGCCCGGTTTCCATAGCTTCAGCATGCAGAAGGCGATGGATGAGAATCCCGATTATGTTGTTTTCAATGGTAAGGTTAACGCCTTAACCGGAGAAAATGCGCTTACCGCAAAGGTTGGAGAAACGGTGCGCCTGTTCGTCGGCAACGGTGGTCCCAACCTGGTATCGTCATTCCACGTGATAGGAGAGATCATGGACCGCGTCTATGTTGAAGGGGGTAGCATGGTAAACGAGAACGTGCAAACCACGCTTATCCCTGCCGGGGGATCAGCGATCATTGAATTCAAAGTGGAGGTGCCGGGCGAGTTGGTGATTGTAGACCACTCCGTCACGAGGGCATTCAATAAAGGTGCTCTGGGCAATATATCGGTTACCGGTGCCGACAATAGGACTGTATTCGCCGGAGAAATCATGGATGGTATTTATCTGCCCGAAGGCAGTGTAATTCAAGAGCAGATAACAGATGCGCCGGTGATCGGAACCGAGATCATCCGCACAAAGCAGGAGCGCATCGACCTGGGCAGGAACCTTTATGCGCGTTCCTGTATTGCCTGCCACCAGTTGGATGGTTCGGGACTTGCCAATGCTTTCCCCCCGCTGGCTAAGTCCGATTATCTCAACGCGAACACAGATCGTGCTATCGATATAATACTAAACGGACTATCCGGTGAAATAACTGTAAACGGACAGCAGTACAACAGCGCCATGCCTGCGCAGGTGCTCGACGACGATCAGGTTGCCAGCGTGCTGACGTATGTGTACAATAGCTGGGACAACAACAGTACCCTGGTGACACCTGAAATGGTACGCGCGCGAAGAGATAAGCGGTAGAAGTGAGGTATATATTTTCATTCTTGTTAGCTGCAGCATGCAGTGTGGCCGTCGCGCAAGAGGTCGGTATGGCCCTCGTGAAGGGAGGATCGTATGTTCCCCTCTACGGAGACAAGGACATTGGCGTCGAAGTGAAGGACTTCTACATCGACGTTACACCGGTAACCCACGCGCAATACCTGGAGTTTGTGAAGGAGTATCCGCAATGGCAAAAAAACAAAGTCCCCCGCTTGTTTGCAGACGAGCACTACCTTCGAAGCTGGACTGCTGATGGCCCTGAAAAGTCGTTGCTGAACACTCCAGTCAACAACGTATCGTGGTTTGCGGCAAAGGCCTATTGTGAATGCCAGGGTAAACGCCTTCCTACCGTCGACGAATGGGAGTATGCCGCCATGGCTGATGAACAACGCCGCGACGCCCGTAAAGACAGTGTCTTTAATCAGGGGGTGATAAGAGGATACGAGACGTCCAATTCCCATTTGAAAACCGTGGGGCATCAACCTGCAAACTATTGGGGAGTAAAAGACCTGCACGGACTGGTGTGGGAGTGGACCCACGACTTCAATTCGATAATCCTCACAGGTGAGTCGCGCAAGACTGACAATACCAACAGCTTTAACCTCTGGTGCGGTGGCGCGGCGATCAATGCCACTGATCTCATGAATTATGCCGCGTTTATGCGATATGCCATGCGGTCGAGCCTGAAAGCGCGGTTCGCGCTCATGAGCCTGGGTTTTCGATGCGCAACAGACGCGAATAAACCGCTTTAGCTATGACACGATTTCTTCCGATAATGCTCGTCATCGTATTGATAGCCGGCTGTGATCGGAGGAACCAGACAAGTGCCCCTTTCGGCGGTGAAAAAGTAACTACAACACAGGCCCATGAAATCGACGGAATGTCGATCTATCACCTCGCCACACCCTGGAAAACGCAGGATGGTGAGGAGATAACCTTTCAGGACCTCAGCGGTGACGTACTCGTAGTCGTCATGATCTACACTTCTTGCCAGAGTGCTTGTCCACGCCTGGTGGAGGATATGAAGGCCATTGAGTCGAAAGTCTCCCCGGTAGCTCCCGATGGCGTGCGGTACGTGCTCGTCAGCATAGACCCCACCTATGATACTCCCGAGCGACTGAAAGCGTTTAGTATTGAAAACGGTATGGAAGAGCCGCGGTGGCTATTTCTCCAGGGTACCGAAGAATCTGTACGCGACTTTGCCAACGTAGTGGCGGTTCGCTACGACCGCATCTCGCCGATAGACTTCTCACACTCGAACATCATAAGCGTCTTCGATCAGCGAGGTGTGATGGTTCATCAGCAGGAAGGCCTTGCCACTGACTATACGGAGACGGTTGAAGCAGTTGTCGACGCGGTAGCTGTTAGCCGGTAGCCTGTATGCTCTTAAATTTAGGAGGTTTCTCTCCCGGATAAACAAAATTATTTTCCACCATTGGTAGCCATTCGCAAATCACGATCGGCCCCAAAAATTCATGTCCGGTGATAACGCGGTCTTTCATTGGTGCGTTTCGTTGTAAAGCGAGGAATATCGCACCTGTCTCAGGAGCCGGGCGCTTATGTGTGCCCGGAAAACGGTCTGTGGTGGTTTATGTCCGATCCGGGTAATCCGTGGGGGACATGGTGGAATGCCGGAGGTGAGTGTTGCTCCCCGGCCGATGTTGGCGGCAAGATGGGTTTTTTTTGGTTCCGGGTTGCCCTTTGCCTTTTGCTCTTTGCCGTTTAACGAACAGCTCCCACTTTGTCACTGTCAACTTCCAAATGTTCTTCTTGGCTGTTAAGAAGTTCCTGACGACTTTAGCGTCAGGAAATATTTATAAAGATGATGAAAAAGATCCCGTTGTACATGCAGATTATTATCGGCCTTTTGCTGGGCCTGGTTCTCGGTCTGATCTGGCAGGGACTGGGTTGGAGCCCGGAGCCTGTCATTGACTATATCAAGCCCGTGGGCACCATCTTTGTCAACGGACTGAAGATGATAGCCCTCCCGCTGGTGCTCGCGTCTCTCGTGGTAGGCGTAGCTAATCTCGGCGACATTACCAAGCTGTCAAGAATCGGGGGGAAGACGATTGCGCTTTATCTTTCCACGACTGTACTTGCCGTCACAATGGGGTTGCTGATGGTGAACCTGATTCGCCCCGGCGAGCGGCTTCCGTCGGCGACGCGCGATCAACTGATGTCTCTGTACGCGGAAAGTGCTACACATAGCGCCGATGACGCCACCCTCTTCAAGGACGAAAGTCCGTTGAAGCCGATAGTAGACATCGTCCCGGAAAACATCTTCGCAGCAGCCACCGACAACTCGGCAATGCTCCAGGTAGTATTCTTTGCTATCATTGTCGGTATCGCGTTGCTGTACATTCCCAAAGAAAAGAGCAGTCCGGTGATTGCTTTTTTTGACGGGTTGAATGAAGTCATTATCAAGATTGTAGACTTTATTATGTTTCTGGCACCGTATGGCGTCTTTGCGCTGATCATGTCATTGATCGTCGAGATCGCGGGAGCGGATCCCGACAGTGCCTACCAGTTGCTGTATGCCCTGCTCTGGTATGTCATTACGGTTCTCATCGGCCTCCTGGTGATGGTTTTTGGTGTATATCCCACGGTTCTCCGCTTGTTTTCCCGGATGGAATTCAGACGATTCTATCGCGGCATACGACCGGCGCAGATAATGGCCTTTAGCACGAGCTCGAGTTCCGCGACCCTTCCTGTAACGATGAAGCAGGCGGAAGATGAACTAGGTGTTTCTCCGGGTGTAAGCAGTTTCGTATTACCGTTGGGTGCCACCATCAACATGGATGGAACGTGCTTGTATCAGGCTGTGGCCGCGGTGTTTATCGCTCAGGCATTGGGTCTCGACCTGACGGTCACTGATCAGCTCATGATTGTCCTGACCGCGACGCTTGCTTCCATTGGAAGTGCCGGGGTGCCCGGTGCGGGTATGGTTATGCTTGTGATTGTCCTCGAGGCGATTGGCGTTCCCGTAGCGGGAATTGCATTGATCGTTGCGCCCGACCGAATACTCGATATGTGCCGAACGGTAGTAAACATCACCGGCGATGTTGCAGTGGCGGTTGCAGTGGATCATTCCGAGGGGAAACGCGAAAAGCTGAAGGCTATTCGGATAGAGTAGGTCTTCCTGGTTGTCCGCGCGAGAAGATAGCGGTCGAGAGTGGATTTCAGATCCTTAAGAGCTAGCTTAAGGTGAACTTCGACTGTACGTTCAGAAATAGCGCGCCCTCGTATCGTCGTAAAAGCAGATCACTCACATGATCTCAAGGATCGGGTCATACTTTTTTAAACGCGCATGATGGGGGGCTAATTCTGTGCATAAGTATGAAAGGTCCTTTAACCGGCATACCTGGATTGTCTGAACTGTTTCGAGTTTTTCTGAAATGCAAAGCAACGCCGTTTCCTCCGATGATTGGAGCATCGCTTTTTTTACCTGAGCCACTTCCCAATCGTTATCCGTAACGCCATTTTTAACCGAGACCCCATTCGTACCGATTAAGCAGAGGTCCGCTTTGATCCCGGTAAGCTGGCTGATGACGGACGAGCCGGTACAGATATAAGAATGGCGGGATAGTTTGCCCGCCAGAAGGATAACCTCTACCGACGATCGTTGAGCGACCTCAAGCGCCACCAGAGGGCTCACCGTAAAAAACGTACCGGTTAAATTTTCCGGTAGCATGCGTGCCAGCTCCAGCATAACCGTTCCTCCTCCGGTGAGAATGGTCATTCCGTTTTTTATCAACGCAGTTGCCTTTCTCGCCACATTTTGCTTTTGCTCTTTCGCGTAGACCTGAGGCTGTTGAAACGGGTACTGAAACGTTGGTGATACAGCGCCGCCATGAACCTTCACCACCTTACCCTTCTTCTCAAGCTCCTTCAGATCACGTCTGATGGTGTCCATGGATACACCCAGCGATTCACATAGGTCAGTGACAATGACCTTGTGGTCTCGCTGGATTCGTTGTAAGATGAATTTATGCCTTTCCTCAGAAAGCATGGTTATTGCAATATTATGCTGTTTTCAGATGCCAGGCTAATCAGTTACCTGGATAAATCACTGTAATAGTTGCATTATTATGCCGTAAATATTACATTTATTTATAAAAACAGCAAAAAACGGCACTGAATAAAACCCAAAACATGGCAATTCTCGCGCTTGACCTCGGAGGAACAAAATTGGCGACCGCTGTATTTTCGACCGTTGGAGAACTACTACTCAGGGATGTTACCCCGCTGGATGGGCGAAAAGGCTCTGAAGTAGGAGCGCTGATTAAGGACCAGGTTAACAAGCAGATCAAAGAGTTTTCAATCGATTCTATCGGTGTATCTGTGCCGGGAATCAGCAGGCAACAAGTCGGTACGGTCTGGGCTCCGAATATTCCGGGCTGGGATGACTTTCCTTTGCTCGAAGAATTAAGGAAGGTGGCGCCCCGACAATCCATCGTCATTGATAGTGACCGGGCGTGCAGCATCTTTGGTGAACAATGGCAGGGTAACGCAAAAGATTGTAACTACGCGATCTTCATTGCCGTCGGGACAGGAATAGGCGCTGGTATTGTAGATAGTGGCCGGTTGATCAGGGGGGTGGATGATATTGCGGGGGCGATCGGATGGATGGCGCTGTCCAAACCCTTTGAAAGCAAATACGAATCGTGTGGATGCTTCGAGTTCCATGCGTCCGGAGCGGGGATACCCAAATTCACACGGCAGGTTCTCCAGACCGACCCGAGAGAGTCGTCATTGAGAGAAATTGATAGTGATAAGCTTACAGCGTATGATGTTTTTAACGCGTACAAAGCCGACGATAGTCTGGCGTCATTCGTCGTCGGCGAGTGTGTGGCGTTCTGGGGTATGGGGGCAGCTAACCTGATCAGTATTTTCAATCCGGAGAAGATCATTTTCGGTGGCGGCTTGTTTGGCCCCGCGACCGATTTCATCGGGGATATTCAGATCGAGGCGTCAAAATGGGCGCAGCCTGTCAGCAGTACGCAGGTGAGTTTCCAACCCTCCGCATTGGGCGGTGACGCCGCGGTTTATGGTGCGGGATATCTGGCATTAAAGACAATATGAAGGACCATTCGAATAAGATCGTATTTGTCGCGGCCTGCTCCGGGATGCTCCTCTTTGGCGTTACGCTGATCACGTTGGGGTCGGTGGCACCTGGCGTGCAGGCAAAATTCAGCCTCGACGCCTTAGCGTCGGGGACGCTCTTTTCAATTCTTCCCTTCGGCATCCTGTTTGGGTCCCTGTTATTCGGACCTTTTGCGGATCGGTTCGGATACAAACTTATTCTGGTATTGTCCTGCATCATGATCTTTATCGGACTTCAGGGAATAGCCAACGCGTCTTCACTGAATGTGCTTAAGCTATGCGTGTTCTGCTTTGGTTTTGGAGGAGGAGCGATCAATGGTGCGACAAATGCATTGGTATCGGATGTCAGCGATGAAAAAAGGAGAGGTGCTAATCTTAGTTTGCTTGGCGTGTTCTTCGCTGTTGGCGCGTTAGGCGTTCCGTCGCTCCTGGGAATGCTCGAAACGTTCGCTTCTACGGACACCATTATCACCTGGACGGCATACTTTACACTCCTGTGCGCGGTATTCTTTGTATTCGTTCGTTTTCCGAAAGCGAAACAGAACGAGGGGCTTGCGTTCGGGAAAATGTTTGGTCTGGCCCGTGACAGATTCGTGTTGCTTGTTGCTTTCTTCCTCGCGTCCCAGAGTGGCTTCGAGGCTATAATTAACAACTGGACTACGCTATACCTCACGGATAACCCGGCGATAGAAATGCGGTGGGCCTTGTATGCGCTCTCACTATATGTAGCGGGTATGGCCGTGACGAGAATATTCCTGGGGTATTTGTTGCAGCGTATCGACCCTCAGAAATTGTTGATGTTTTCAATGAGCCTCCTGCTTGCCGGCAACTTGTTCTTTGCACTATCCACTGAATATCATTTTTTGGTAACGGGCCTCATCCTGATTGGTGCCGGCCTGGCAGCGGGCTTTCCGGTGACGCTGAGTTTTGTAGGAGCCCGATATACTGAGAACTCAGGCGCTGCTTTTGGTCTGATAATTTCCATCGCTCTACTTGGCAACATGGCTATCAACTATGCCATGGGAGTGATTGTGGAGAATTATGGTATTGCGCAAGTACCGGCGTTGCCCTTTGTGTTGAATGGGCTCATGGTCATTTTCGCTCTTCTTATTGGTAAAAATAGAAAACCACATAAACAATACTAGTATGCTTGCAAAACAATGGCTTAATAACGCACGGGATGTGATGACTCAAATTGAAGAGTCGCAAATGGAGAATATTCACAAGGCTGCCGAAATTATGGCAGACAGCATACAGGTGGGGAGATGGGTCCATACTTTCGGATGCGGACATGCTACGATCCCGATCGAAGAAATGTATCCTCGTATCGGTGGATTTGTTGGTTTTCATCCGATCGTGGAGCTTCCCCTTACCTTCTTTACGCGGATTACGGGGGAGATGGGTGTTCACCAGTTTCTGTTCCTCGAACGCGCCGAAGGATATGGTGTGGAGATAATGAAGGGATATAATTTTGATCCACGCGATACGATGTGGATATTTTCGCACTCGGGCATCAACAATGTGAATATTGATGTTGCTATCGAAGCCAAAAAGAAGGGGATGAAAGTCATTGCCTTCGGTTCGGTAGCCGAGGCTAAGGGAAAGAAGACAAGACATTCGAGCGGTAAGACGATTTTCGACCTTGCCGATCACGTTGTTGATTCCTGTGCGCCTCTTGCTGATGCGTCGGTAGCGTTGAAAAATCATCAGGATAAGATAGGTCCGATATCAACCATGGCATTTGTCGCATGTGTGTGGATGACGGTTTCGACTGTTGCTGAAATCCTCGCCGACAGGGGGGTTAAACTCTTTATTCACCCGTCGCACAACGCACCGGGGGATAGCACTTCAAAGCAAAGACTTGACGATGCGCTTGCGGAGTATAAAAGGCGCATCGCGGGTGTGTAACTTACGATGGCGCATAAGGGCGGTTGTCGCCCCTGGCTTTTGCCCTTTGCTCTTTGCCTTTTGCCTTTTGCTCTTTGCCTTTTGCCCTTTTCCATTAATCATTGATAATCAACTATTTGCGTCAATTGAGTCACAAAGCGGACGCGGAATGGCAAACAAAATCACTTTCGGTTCCGGATTACTGGCTGACTAAATCAGAAGCCCACTTATTAATAAACAATTGTCAAATTTACACTTAATTACAAATAAGTATATATTTGGCAACCATACACGCTAAACGGGCGTGCGAAAATCAATTTCAGAGGTAGGTTTACCTTGTTGGAAATACTTGTATCGAACTAAAAATGAGCACATTATCAGAATACCAGGACATTCGGGAGGCAGCCTGTAAAGCGAATAGGCAATTGCCTGAGCTGGGTCTTGTTTTGTTTACTTTCGGAAACGTTAGCGCAGCGGATCATAAACGGAAGGTTTTTGCCATCAAACCCAGCGGTATTCCGTATGAAGAATTGTCGCCTGGGAAAATGGTGATCGTCGACTTTGATGGAAAAACCGTAGAGGGTGATTTACGTCCTTCTTCCGATACGCAAACACATGCTGTTCTTTACAAACACTGGCCCGAAGTAGGCGGCATTGTTCACACGCACTCAACGTACGCGACGGCCTGGGCACAATCACAACGCGACATCCCCCTGTACGGGACAACACATGCCGACCATACGACCGTCGATATTCCGTGTGCGTCTCCTATGGATGACAAGATGATTGAAGGCGACTACGAATATGAAACCGGGTTTCAGATTTTAGATTGTTTGAAAGAACGCAACCTCAGCTACAAAGAGGTGGAAATGATCCTGGTGGGAAATCATGCTCCCTTTACCTGGGGAAAAAATTGCGACAAGGCGGTTTATAACAGTGCGGTTCTTGAAACAGTAGCGCACATGGCATTGCTGACGCAGCAAATCAACCCTAATGCTCCGCGTTTGAAAGATGCGCTCATTAAGAAGCATTTTGAACGCAAACATGGCCCGCATTCTTACTACGGACAAAAATAAAGTATCCCTATGTTACTGATCAAAAAAGCAGGCAGTAAGCAATTGATAGCCGGCAAAAGGCTGCCTGGAAAGAGATGGTTGCTTATTGCGTACTGCATATTGCCCGCCGTTCTATTCATTAGCGCAGTACCCCAGGCCTTTTCGCAACGCGGTGACTATTTGATAACGCCTGTTCCGTTTACGGATGTAAAACTCACGGATAATTTTTGGCTTCCTCGAATTGAAACGAATCATAATGTCACCATTCCCGCTTCATTCGAGCGTTGTGAAAATACAGGCCGCATAAAGAATTTCGAGATGGCGGCGGCAAAGAGCGGAGCGTTTTGCACCATTTTTCCTTTCGATGATACGGATATTTATAAGACCATTGAAGGTGCTTCGTTTTCGATCAGCCTCATTCCGGACAAGCAACTTGAACTTTATGTCGATAGCCTGATTGAGAAGGTTGCCGCTGCGCAGGAACCCGACGGTTATCTCTACACGGCACGTACCATCGATCCGTTAAAGCCGCATCCATGGGCCGGTAAGCAGCGTTGGGAAAAAGAGCGCGAGATGAGTCACGAGCTTTATAACGCGGGCCATTTGTATGAAGCTGCGGCCGCGCATTACCAGGCTACCGGTAAGAAGAACCTGCTGAATATCGCATTGAAGAATGCCGACCTGGTTTGTTCAACCTTTGGTCCTGATGGGGTTCACGTTGCACCAGGCCATGAAGTGGTGGAAATGGGACTGGTGAAGCTGTATCGCATCACCGGAAAAAAAGAGTATTTGCAAACCGCTAAATTTTTTATTGACGAACGCGGGCATTACAAAGGTTACGATTCAACAAGCCGCGACCCGTTCAGGAACGGATCGTATTGGCAGGATGACAAACCGGTGATCGAACAGGATGAAGCTGTCGGTCACGCCGTACGGGCGGGTTACCTCTATGCTGCCATCACCGATGTTGCTGCCCTTACCGGGAATAAAGACTACATCAACGCCATTGATAAGATATGGCTGAACATGGTGCAGAAAAAATTTTATGTGCAGGGTGGGATAGGGGCTTCCGGTGAAGGCGAACGCTTTGCCGGAAACTATGAACTGCCCAATAGCACAGCCTATAACGAAACCTGCGCCGCAATTGCGAATGTGTATTGGAATCAGCGAATGTTCCAGTTGCACGAAGATGCCAAATACATCGATGTACTGGAACGTTCGCTGTATAATGGATTGATTTCCGGTGTGGGTATGGATGGAAAATCATTCTTCTACACGAACGCCATGGAAATCAAAAAGACTTCCCATCATAGACACATGGAAGCCGAACGTGCCGGATGGTTTCCATGCTCCTGTTGCCCGACAAATGTAACACGCTTAATTCCGTCAGTTCCCGGGTACATGTATGCCGTAAAGGATGATGCTGTGTATGTCAACTTGTTTGCGAACAGCACAGCGACCATCAAACTGAAATCGGGTGCCCTCGAAATTGTGCAGAAGAATAACTATCCATGGGAGGGTGATCTGGAATTTGTAGTCACCCCGCAGTCAGCCAAAACAGTTGAACTTTTATTACGCGTCCCGGGATGGGCACGGCACGAGGTTGTTCCTTCCGATTTGTACAAGTTTACTTCTGAAAAAGGCCCATCGGTTACCATTACCATCAATAACAAACCGATAGCGTATCAAATTAGGAATGGCTACGCCGTGCTTTCGCGGAACTGGAAGAAAGGGGATGTCGTGAAAATGAATTTGCCAATGGATGTGATGACCATTGTCTCAAACGAAAAGGTTGAAAACAACCTTGGCAAGGTGGCACTCCAGCGCGGTCCGCTGGTGTATTGTGCCGAGTGGCCCGACAACAACGGACAAGTGTCCAACATCATTTTACCGGGAAGTCCTTCATTTCAATCGACATTCAGGAAGGATTTACTGGATGGAGTGACTACTATTTCGGCTCCAGCCCTGGTTATCGAAACCGATGCGAACACAAATATGGTAACAACCGAAAAAACAATCTTAACGGCTATTCCCTATTATGCGTGGGCACACCGTGGAAAAGGCGAGATGATGATCTGGCTTCCACAGCGCATTACGGGAATCGATATTCTTTCAAAATAACCTTATACGATAATAACAACAAGATGACCGATCTCAAAAAATTGGAAGTGTGGTTTGTAACCGGCAGCCAGTTTCTGTATGGTGAAGAAACGCTTAAACAAGTAGCCGAACATTCACAACAAATCGCCAAAGCACTGGACTCCTCTTCGGTCATACCCGTGCGGGTGATTTTCAAACCTGTATTGAAAACACCTGAAGAGATTTACCAGGTGTGCCAGGAAGCCAATATAACAAAAGACTGTATCGGACTTGTCGCATGGATGCATACTTTTTCGCCCGCTAAAATGTGGATTGGCGGCTTGAAGATTTTGACAAAGCCATTATTGCATTTGCATACCCAGTTCAATCGTGATATCCCCTGGTCAACGATCGATATGGATTTCATGAACCTGAACCAGAGTGCTCATGGTGACCGCGAATTTGGTTTCATGATGTCGCGAATGCGAGTGAACAGGAAAGTTGTGGTGGGACATTGGCAGGATACGAAAGTGCACGAACGCCTGAATGTGTGGATGCGCGCTGCTGCGGGCTGGCACGACTGGCAAGGTGCGAAGTTTTGCCGCTTCGGCGACAATATGCGCCAGGTGGCCGTAACGGATGGTGATAAAGTGGAAGCTGAAATCAAGTTTGGTTACTCGGTGAATACCTATGGGATTGGAGATTTGGTAAATATAATCAAACAGGTGTCGGATAGCGATGTAGTAAAACTTGTTGCTGAATACGAAGAAAGATACAACGTCGTGGCGACCTTACGAAAAGGCGGTGCCCAACACGAGTCGTTAAAGGAATCCGCGCGCATAGAAATCGGGTTGAAGGCATTTTTAGAGAATGGAAACTTCAAGGGATTTACGGATACATTCGAAGACTTACATGGCATGATTCAATTGCCGGGTATGGCGGTGCAACGTTTGATGAATGATGGTTATGGTTTTGGAGGAGAAGGCGACTGGAAGACGGCTGCATTGGTGCGCCTGATGAAAGTGATGGGCAGCGGATTGAAAGGCGGTAACTCGTTCATGGAAGACTATACGTATCATTTTGATCCGGCTAACCCCATGGTGCTCGGTGCGCACATGCTGGAGATATGTGAGTCAATTTCCGATGGAAAGCCTTCATGCGAAATTCATCCGCTGAGCATTGGTGGTAAAGCCGATCCGGTTCGGTTGGTATTTAACGGTGCATCGGGGACTGCATTAAATGCTTCGATAATAGATATGGGTAATCGTTTCCGTTTGTTGGTAAATGAAGTTGAGGCGGTAAAGCCCGAACAAGCGTTGCCAAAACTGCCCGTAGCCTCTGTATTCTGGAAGCCGTATCCCGACATGAACACAGGATGCGCGGCCTGGATCCTGGCCGGCGGTGCGCATCATACATGTTACAGTCAAAACCTGACGTCTGAGCATTTGCTGGACCTTGCCGAGATGGCCAATATCGAATTTACACTCATTGGAAAAAACACAAATCTTTACCAATTCAAAAATGAATTACGCTGGAATGAGGTGTATTATCGGTAGCGTCCCAAACTTCACGCTTCAGACCTGTAGCATGAAGCTTGCCCCAAACGAATCCTCAATTGCCCGCAAGTAATTCGTATCTGAACACGACACCTCCCTAAACCCTGGAACCTGGCTATGAATTCCTCACTGGTATTTGCAGACTATTTGGTCTTTACACTTTATTTTATCCTGGTGGCCGGCTATGGATATTGGGTATATCAACGTAAAAAGAAGGCCGTCACCGACACGAAAGATTTCTTTCTTGCCGAAGGTTCCCTTACCTGGTGGGCTATCGGGGCCTCGCTGATCGCCTCGAATATTTCTGCCGAGCAGTTTATTGGTATGAGTGGTGAAGGTTTTTTCGTGGGCATAGCAGTCGCTGCGTATGAATGGATTGCGGCCATCGCGTTGATCATCATTGCCGTGTGGTTTATCCCCATTTATCTCAAAAATAAGATCTACACCATGCCGCAGTTTTTGAAGCAACGCTACAACGAATCGGTAGCGTTGATCATGGCGGTGTTCTGGTTGTTCTTATACATCTTCGTAAACCTTACTTCCATATTGTACCTCGGCGCAGTGGCCATCAACGGGTTGGTAGGAGGGGAGTCGCTTCACATCGTGATGATCGCGCTTGCCCTTTTTGCTTTGCTGATTACACTGGGCGGAATGAAAGTAATCGGCTACACCGATGTAATTCAGGTGGCTGTCTTAATCATTGGTGGATTGGCAACAACGTATCTCGCCTTGACGATTGTTTCAGAGCGATTCGGTTTTGGTTCGGACGCCCTGGCGGGGTTCAACGTTCTGCTTCGCGAAGCGCCCGATCATTTTCACATGATCTTACCTAAACCGGATGAGAATTCTTCTCAATTGGATATTGATAAATACCTGGTGCTGCCTGGAATTGCCATGTACTTTGCGGGTCAGTGGATTGTGAACCTGAATTACTGGGGATGTAATCAATACATTACGCAACGCGCACTGGGCGCCGATCTTCAAACGGCCCGTACCGGAATTTTGTTTGCCGGATTTTTGAAGCTCTTGATGCCGGTAATTGTCATGCTTCCGGGTATTGCTGCGTATGTTCTCTATACCGCCGGGCATCTCCCGGTTTTGGAAGGTGGGAGTAAGGACGGTGCGTATTCGGCTATTCTTGCGTTTCTTCCAAGTGGATTGAAAGGTTTGTCAATTGCCGCACTCACGGCAGCGATCGTAGCCTCCCTTGCCGGAAAATTGAATTCAATTTCCACCATCTTCACGCTTGACATCTTCAAGCGATACTTTATTTCAGGATCGGATGAAAAACAACTGGTTTGGGTTGGCCGTGTTACGGTTTTGGTGTCGATGTTTATCGCGTTGATTTTTACCTGGAAAGATCTGCTGGGTATTGGAGGCGAGGGCGGATTTACCTTCATTCAAAAATATACGGGCTTTATCAGCCCCGGAGTATTTGCCATGTTTATCCTGGGTATGTTTTGGAAGAGAACAACGGGAGCAGCGGCGCTAGCCGGAGTGATAACAGGTTTCGTGCTTTCGGTTTTCTTTAATGAGTTTGCGCCATCCGTTTTTGGAAACGAGACGATATTTTATACGGCATACAAGAACAGCGCTGGTGTATATGAAATTCCATTCCTGATTTGCATGGGCTTATCGTTCTTGTTTACGATGATAGCGATGATCCTGATCAGTTTGGCTGGTCCGAAGTTAAATCCAAAGGCATTTGATATTGACGCGAAAATGTTTAAAGTCAGCCCTCAAACATTGGTATTGATTGTGATCACAATCGTTATTCTGGCGGCGCTGTATGTAAAGTTTTGGTGATCTTTAGGAGTTCTCTGGCCACTATATGTCGCGCCCGGGCGACTTGAAACTTATTTTTCCAAAATTCTATTTCTATTTTAGAATTGTGATTTTTAAATATAGATTTACCATAATCTGTTAAACTGTGGCGCCCGGCCATGGATTTTTTGAACGATTCCTATGGATATTAAAAGTTATAAGACCAATCAGCGCATATTAGTAGCTGTCGACTGTATCATTTTCGGATTTGATGGTTCTCAACTGAAAGCACTTTTGATAAAACGTGGATTTGAACCGGAGAAAGGTAAATGGTCGCTGATGGGGGGATTTATCGGTACTGATGAAAATGCTGAACAGGCTGCCGCCCGTGTATTGCATCAACTTACGGGCATGCACGATATCTATATGGAGCAACTGCACGCGTTCAGCGACATCAACCGCGATAGTGCAGGACGCGTAATTTCAATTGCCTACTTTGCATTGATAAATATTGCTGATTACAGCACGCAATTGCAACTTGAGCACGAAGCGAGATGGTTTCCCATCAGCAAGATTCCGTCGTTGATTTTCGACCACAAAAAAATGGTCTTAAAAGCAAAAGAATTGTTGCGACAGAAGGTAGCCAGCCACCCCATCGGCTTCGAATTATTGCCATCCAAGTTTACACTGCCCCAGCTTCAAAACTTGTATGAAGCTATTTACGAAACGCCCTTAGACAAAAGAAACTTCGCCAAGAAGATGTTGTCACTTGGCATTTTGAACAAGCTCAATGAAAAGGAAAAAGAATCGTCGCGTAAAGGAGCATTCTATTATGTTTTTGATAGCGCCAAATATGCATCACTCCATGCCAATGGCATGAAGTTCATCTGAGTTCCCGCGATTTTGTTGACTTGAGTTCATGCTGAATTCGTCGCCGTATAACTTGCCGGTCTGTCCGGCCTACTTTCCTGGTGGTTCAATTGTCCCAATTTGGCATAGAGGGACATTGGAATACTAAGCTGAATAGAAAGAAGTTACCCCCGCTCATTTTCTCCACAATCGAATGAATATTCCACTAAATCGTTTGAAAAAAATAAGTGTAAATGATACATTTTTAATTAAAAAGCGTATTTTTAACAATTATAAAGAGGGCGATAGCCCCCGCCACTAACCAAAATAGACCTGTATGAAAAAAGTATTTACCCACATCCTGATCCCCAAAAATCAGTTCGATTTCTGCCACGGCCTGGCGGAATGTACTCGTTCCTGTTCATCGGTTTTCTGGTTCACGCCTCGCCTGGGAGCCGGGTCCACTTCCAGTGGAGCTACTACTGCGGATAAAGCATCTTACCTGCCTTATTATAAGGGAGAATGAACTCAAATTTTATTTTATGAAAATAACTAAACTGATAGGATGCGCCTGGTGCATTGCAGTTTTGGCGGCATTTGGCTTAGCGGGGTGCGAGGAGTTGGATATTTATTCAATTGATGCACCCTCTGACCTGCAGAGCAGGATCGACTCAATCGCAGCTGTGAGAGCAGGTTTGGATACAGGTGACACCACTTACCTCAACATCGCTACAGCAATCGTGGGAGCTGAGGATAATAGTTCCGGTTGGTGGACTGCATTTTCTGATTACTTTACCATTCCTACAAACAAGCTATTGCATCTGGAGTTCGTTAACCACGGTGCCGGTATTAATAACTGGAACAACTGGAACCTAGCCGTCACTAATGAAGTGGCAGATCGTGACGGCGAAGGCTATGCGGAATACTTTCTTCTCCGTTCGGATGCCTTCGGCTGGGGTAACGCTGATTACGACGGCAACATGATCTCCCACAACTATCCCGACACCGACGGAGATGGCGATATTTGGAACGACTTCCGCACGACCATGCAAGGCGCCTATGTTACTATCGACGTCGACCACTCGGCTACCGGCAATGTATATGTAACCGCCAAAGCCGTTGGAACAAATGGTACGACGCTAATACTTACCTATGAACAACCGGTTTCTGCGACGGCTGATATCGTGGCTTTCCTGGTATGCGATGGCAGTTATTTCGAGATGAAGAACGCGTACCTCTTACCTTCTAATGTCACTGTTGTCGACGACGTTAACCCGGTTTCAATCGCGATCACAGGAGCTCCTGCTTTTGTTGAACTGGGCAACGAAAACTTCTGGGGGGATGCAATCGCTACGGTTACCTTCGCTGATGGATCTTCCGAGCAAGTTGATTCCGCAGATGTATCCTTCAACGTCATTCCTGATATGACGACACTCGGAGTCAAGACAGTTGTCGCAGCGTATAGCAAAACCAAACAAGGCAAATATGGGCCGGCTGTGTCAACCCTATATACACTGGAAGTAACGAACTCGGTGTCAAGCCTGGCGGTCACTACTTTGCCAGACATAACAACCTACTATTACTACAGCAGTGACCCTATAAAATTCAACGCGACGGGCCTGGTCGTAACCGCGACCTATTCCGACGGTTCGACAGGTGTCTTACCAAACCAGACGCTTCAGTTTGGCACGATTCCGGCTGCCGCAGGCGCTCAAACCGTTGACATTTCTTATGTGGGCGCAACGAGCACAGTAACGACAACCTGCCCGGTGACGCTCGTACAGGGCGTAGGCCAGGTAGGGGCTACCGATTTTTCTACTGCCTGGTGGACCGAATTCTCGGATGACTATACCGTCGCGTCGGGTTCGAGTAAGACCATTACCCTGTATTGCTACTCCAGCAATCTTGCAAACTGGAATAGTCCTTCTACAATTCTCCGCAAGGCCGACCTGACTGAATATGCCGTAGTGCGTATGGACCACTTTGGCTGGGGCGACGGCTATGGTACAGCCACGCCCACGTCTGACTGGAACTGGGATACATTCACACCAAACATCAGTGGATCCAAAGTAGTCATTACCGTTACAAACCATGGTGACGATACGGCTGATGTACTTTACAATGTTACCTACGCTAATGGCGAAGCGCATTTCCAAAAGTATGAGGGGATAACGGTAGACAGCGCTGACCTGAATTGCGCACTCGTAACAGAAGGAGCCTATCTCGTAATTGTTGAATAGTCACTATGATAAAAAATATCTAAACTATGAAATATTCATACGCAATCGCTGTGATGGTATTGAGCATTCTGCACTCCACGGCAGTATGGGCTCAGGAAATACGCGTGAGTGGAAAAGTAACTACCGTGGAAGGTAATGCCTCACTTCCCGGAGTGAATGTCCTGGTAAAAGGGACTACCCGGGGAACCACCACCGACGCCGAGGGAAACTATTCCCTTGATGTGCCTGATGGAAACAGTACATTGGTTTTTTCTTTTATCGGATTTGTACCCGTTGAAACCGCGCTTAATAATCGCACAACGCTGGATATAGCGTTGGAAGCTGACGTTTTGCAACTCAATGAAGTTGTGGTGATCGGATATGGTACACAAAAGAAAGTCGATCTCACCGGTTCAGTTGCCATTGTCGACGCTGAAGAGATGAAGAAAATATCAAACTCAAACATCTCAACGATGCTCCAGGGAAAAGTAGCGGGTGTTCAGGTTACAACCGACGGGCAACCGGGAGCTGACCCTATAGTACGTATTCGGGGTATGGGTTCGTTCGGCAGTACCGAACCTCTCTATGTTGTTGATGGTGTGATAATGGGAACAACCGTTCGCGACTTCTCGCCAAACGATATCGAATCACTTCAGGTGCTTAAGGATGCTTCTGCTGCCGCAATCTACGGTTCGCGTGCTGCCAACGGCGTGATTATCATCACCACAAAGCAAGGCAGGAAAAACCAACCCATGAAGATCGACTACAGCGGTTACCTTGGTGTCGACCAGGTACAGAAAGGAGTGTACGATGTTATGGATTCTTACCAGTACGGCGAATACGTAAACATGGCGTTTACCAATAGTGGCATGGCCGTTCCTGCCGGATACAATCCCGCAAGCCCAAAATATGTCGACCCGGGCCAGGTTAACACAAATTGGTTCGATGAGGCATTCAAAACGGGTATTCGCCAGAATCACAATATCAATTTATCTGGAGGTGGGGCCAGCAGTACTTACAACATCGGCCTCGACTATTTTACTCAACAAGGCACAATGGAAGGCGCGGGCCCTAACTTCGACCGCTATACGGCCCGTATCAACAATACTTTTGACGTTAAGTTTATCAAATTCAAAACCGGCATCGTGTTTAGCCACAGCGAACAGGACAATATGGGGCTTAGTAACGCCAACGAATACGTACAGGGCCTGTATGGCGCGCAATTTCCAGTCATGGCTTCGGTTTCGATTTTACCGCCGACCATCAGAGCCTACGATGCGTCGACCTGGGTTCTCGACGACAAAATTTCCGCTGCATCAGAATACACCTACGACTCTTACGGTTACGGTACTTACTATGACGACGTTCATGGCGACTTGCGCGTAACAAATGTGCTACTTACCAATAGCTTGCTGAAGAGGAACACAACGGTTGACCGTATTGTTGCTTCCGGTTCTGCAAATGTTGACCTTCTGGATATGGCTGGCCTCTCGGGCAGCAATCATACGCTAAGCTACAACCTTAGCTTGTCGTACAGCAAAACCTATGCAAAGGACTTCACATTCGTGCCTGCGTTTATTCAGAGCACAACGAATTACTTGTCAAAGAGCAATGAGACCCTGGCACAGGGTTATCGTAACTATGGCGCTACACTTGTAGAAAACACTGTGAGCTACGATGGCAGATTTGGACTCCATCACATCAATGCGATTGCTGGTCAGACATTCCAGCGTGAACTCTTTCATGCGCTGGGAGGTACAGGTGTTAACATGCCTGAACCGTACTATCTGCAACTAACGAACGCGACAACGAGATTATCGACAAGCCAGGAATCCGAACATGTGATGACATCGTATTTCGGCCGTCTCATCTACGATTTTGATGAGAAGTACCTTTTTTCGGCTACGGTACGTCGTGATGGTTCAAGCCGTTTTGCTTCAGATGGCCGCTATGGTATCTTCCCATCTGTATCGGCCGGTTGGCGTATCGATCGTGAAAGCTTCTTCCCTGCGGACAGATCGACAATCGGCCTGTTCAAGGTCCGTGGTAGCTATGGTGAGCTTGGTAATTCGAACATAGGGGATTACCAATACATGGATGTCATGCCGAGAGGTAACTACACTTATAGCTTTGGAAATAATAAGGTCACCGGCTCGGCGATTTCAAACTATGTAAACACGGCCATCAGGTGGGAAACGAAGAAGACGCTCGACGTTGGTCTCGACCTCGGTTTGTTCAATAATCAGCTGGAATTTACTTTCGACTATTATAAGTCAACGTCAGAAGACCTTCTTTATAGTGTAGCCGTTCCTGCCAATGCAGGAGCTACCAACGGAACGGTGACGATGAATGCTGCAACCATGGTAAACTCAGGTCTTGAGTTCCTGGTTGTCTATCACAACGATCGGCACGCTGTCAAGTTCGACATTTCGGCGAACCTATCTACACTCGACAACGAGGTAACAAAATTGGGTGTTTCAGGCGAACCCCGCACCGATGCCTTCAGCCGCACAGAAGTAGGTCGTGAAGTGGGCGCCTTCTATGGCTACGTTTACGAAGGTATCTTCCAGTCTCAGGAGCAGATCGACACCCGTATTAACTCAGAAGGCGGATACATCAATCAGAACGGAGCACAACCGGGTGATGTTGCCTACGCCGACCTCAATAACGATGGTGAAATTACGAACGAAGACCAAACGTTCCTGGGTAGCGGTCTGCCAAAAGTCAATTACGGATTGAACCTACGTGCTGAATGGAAGGGTTTTGACTTGAGCATATTCACATTTGGCGCAGCTGGGTTCAAAGCTGTGGACTTTGTCGACCTTACATTGCGCGGCTCATACGGTCCGCTCAACAAGAGCGTCGACCTATTAAATTCCTGGACACCGGAGAACACAAACACCGATGTTCCCCGCGTAGCGTATAAATCGACCGGTTCTATTACCAACGACATGTTCAGTCAACGTTTTATTCAGAATGCGTCATATTTGAAAATTGCAAACATCCAGTTGGGCTATAACTTCCCTGACGAATGGTTTGGTGGTTATGTGAGAGGCCTTCGTATATACGCATCGGCTCAAAACCTGGCGCCCTTCACCAAATATAAAGGTTACAACGTAGATTTCGCCGGAGGTACATTCACCCCTGGTTACAACTACGCTTCGTATCCGACTCCCCGAACCGTCATGTTCGGAGGAAGCTTCTCATTCTAAATATTGCATCTAAAAGACAGGTATCGATATGAAAAGTTTAACGATAATCCTAACAATGTTGGCGCTTATGGTAAGCGTGACAGCCTGCGATGACCAGCTGGACATTAGGAATCCGAATAATCAGTCAACCTACGATTTTGGCGATTCTGAGTCCGAACTTGAGGAGGCGGTCATTGCGTCCTACAACCGTATACGGCTTGAAGGGACATTTGCCCGCGTTGGCTATACGTTGGATGCTGTTCGTGGCGACGAAGTTTGGAACGCATCCCAGCAGTGGTATCTGGAATACGACAACCTAAACTCTCCGGGTACTATTGGAATTGGTGATGAGTGGCCATGGCGCGACAACTACCATGTCGTAAACCGCACCAACTTTGTATTGTCGAAAGTCGATATGGTTGATATGCCGGAAGATTCCCGTAATCAGATAAAAGGGCAGGCGCTCTTCCTCAGATCCCTGGCATACTATGCATTAGCTACCTATTACCAGACGGTTCCGTTGATTACAGACTATGCATCTTATTCAGATATCAACACCATGTATGCATCCCTTAATACGCAAGATGAGGTGTTTGACCAAATAGAGGCTGACCTCACAACCGCTATGCAAATATTGCCCTCGCGCAATGAAGGTGGCGAATGGGCCCAGGGTCGTGCTACAAGCGGTGCCGCTGCCGGATATTTGGCTCGTGCACTGATGTTCCGTCATAAATATGCCGAGGCTTATGCTGTACTGAAAGACATCATCGCCGGCGTACACGGAACGTATGCTCTTACAGCGGATTATGGCGACAACTTCAGAGAAGATACCGAAAATAACTCAGAGAGTCTTTTCGAAGTTCAATTTATGAACTTTGGTACAGGTGGCACTGATGAAGAATGGACTCCCGTAAATATAAGCTCGCAGGCAACTCAGGGTCACGCCGTAGAAAGTAACTACGCTTCTCAGGCACTGGGTAGCTGGGGCGACCTGGCAGGCTCACCCTGGTTGTATAACCTGTTCAAAAGAGAAAACTGTACAGATGGTCGCCTCGATCCTCGTCTATACTGGACATTGGTTACCTACGAAGCCGAATACAACAACTATACCGGCCTGACCACGGCGGCATATCCCGGTGGAGATCCTCGCAGCAACACCATTTATCAACAAGACATCACGGCGACTCCTGTGTCGAATACCGCCCAGGGTGGAATATCAATAGCGAAGTTCACCAATGCCAGAAACAACCTCTACAGTTCCATTACGAACGGATTGCATTGTGGAATCAACCTGCGCCTTATGCGATATAGCGATGTTTTACTGCGCGCAGCGGAATGCGAAAATGAAATCAATGGCCCAACCCAAATCGCTGTCAATTACATTAACGAAGTACGTCGGCGCGTTGCGCTTGAAGATCTCCAAGCCTCCGACTTCCCGTCTGCTGACGCGCTTTTCGAACAGATAGCAAATGTCGAACGGCCAAAAGAATTCGGTTGTGAAAACGGACGCGGTATCGACTTGCTTCGCTGGGGATTTTTCTACGATGCAGGTCGCCTGAATCAATTGGTTGAACATGGTTATTACAAGCGCGATGGCACCGCCTCAACAGAGGAACTTACCGAGGAAACCGCTGACGATTCATCGTTCAAGTACTTTTATAAGGGGCACGAATATTTTCCAATACTTCAAGGCACGCTGAATGCCAACACGAATCTTAGACCCGGTAACTCGGCAAATCAGAATATCGACAATGGACCTGCTTTCCTGGCGAAATGGTCTGTTCGTCCGGTTGTGAAGTAAAGAGTTATTCTCTATAAATTCAAGATTCCTTATCGACACATTTTTTATATGTCGATAAGGAAGTTTTTTAGTAAAACATAGTAGACGTGAGACTAAAGTATTTACTGATTTTACCGATCACCCTAACGGTTCTGTTGTTTGCAGGGTGCAGCGATGATTTGGAACCGAAAGGCATCACCACCAAGGATCCTGACACCGTTACCGATTTCACCCCCCCAACCTACGCCGACGATTACTCATCGATCGCTGCATGGGGTAACCGGTCTCAATGGAACCTGGCTAACGTGCACGACCCCAGCGTGGTGTTCGACGGTGAATACTACTACATGTATAGTACCGATGCCTCTTATGGCAATGCTCATGAAGGGCACGGGCACTTTCTCTACCGTCGCTCCAAAGACCTGGTTAATTGGGAGTTTCGCGGCATGGCGATGGCCCAAACGCCCAGCTGGGTAAAGGACACGCTGAACAACATGCGCGAGCGCGCCGGGCTGGTACCCATCGAAGCACCCGTCTTTGGCCACTGGGCGCCGGTAGTGCGCAAGGTGGGCAACACCTACCGGATGTATTACAGCATCGTGGTGGACAATTATATCCAAAGCGGTCTGCCCAATACGGCCGCCAACTTCGACGGTTCGTGGACAGAACATGCATTCATCGGGCTGATGGAAACCACCAGCCTGAATGACAATCAGTGGACAGACCGCGGCATGGTGGTAGCCTCGGTGTCAGACCGCGGCAGCGACTGGTCGCGCGCCAGCCTAAACGACTGGAGCGGCTATTTTAAATGGAACGCCATCGACCCATCCTTCATCGTTACACCACAGAATGAGCACTGGCTCGTGTACGGCTCGTGGCATTCTGGTATTGTAGCATTGCCATTAAATTCCGACACGGGGAAACCCGATAAACTGGAAACGCTCGACGACTACGGTGTCCGCATCGCTCGCAGGCAGAACAGCGACGCCAACCGTTGGCAGGCCCAGGAAGCACCGGAGGTCATCTACAATGAAAACACCGGCTACTATTATCTCTTCCTCGCCTACGACGAACTGTCCGTCGCTTACAATACCCGCGTGTGCCGGTCCACAAGCATCACCGGGCCATGGCTGGGCATTGACGGTAAAAATATTACGCAGGGCGGCGAGTGTTGGCCTATGGTGACGCATCCATACAAATTCAACAATCACTCCGGCTGGGTGGGGATTTCACATTGTGCAGTCTTTCAGAATGAAACCAACGGAGAATGGTACTACGCCTCCCAGGGCCGCCTGCCCGCAAATACCGGTGGCAATGCTTTCAGCAACGCCATCATGATGGGCCAGGTTCGCCATATCCGGTGGACGGACGATGGCTGGCCCGTGGTGATGCCGGAGCGCTACGCAGCCGTACCCGCCTCCGCGATTGTGGAGAGCGACCTGGCTGGCGCTTGGGAGAATATTTCGATGAATTATCAATACCGGGAGCAACAGTCCGCCACCACGCTCACGCTCGGCGCCGACGGTAAAGCCACAGGCGCGCTCACGGGTGATTGGGCTTACAACGAAGATAAAAAAATACTCACCGTAGGCGACCTGAAACTCTGTGTGGAATGGGGGCTGGACTGGGAAGCTTCGCCGCGCTCACGCACACTCGTGTATAGCGGCCTGACGGCTAACGGAAGGCCCGTGTGGGGGAAAAAAAAGTTGTAAACCGCGTAACCGAATAAAGTCTAATTATCTCATCATGAAAAAATTATTACCCATTCTCTGTTTTGTGTTTGTTGGCGTTCAGGCGCAAACCAATCGCATTGTTATTCAAACCGATGATGCGAATATTACCATCAACAAACACATCTACGGACATTTTGCCGAACATCTTGGTCGTTGCATTTACGATGGATTTTATGTGGGTGAAAAAAACACAACCATTCCCAATACGAATGGTGTGCGCACAGATGTAATTGATGCGCTCAGGAAAATGAAAATACCCAACCTGCGTTGGCCGGGGGGATGTTTTGCCGATACGTATCATTGGAAAGATGGCATCGGTCCGAAAGAAGACAGGCCCAAAATGGTAAATGTGTGGTGGGGAGGAGTAACGGAAGACAACAGTTTTGGTACACATGATTTTTTGAATATGTGTGAGTTGCTTGACGCAGAACCGTACCTCGCGGCCAATGTGGGAAGCGGGACTGTACAAGAGCTTACCGAATGGGTTGAATATGTAAATTTCGACGGCGTGAGCCCGATGTCGAAGCTGCGCGCACAGAACGGAAGGGAAAAACCGTGGAATGTGAAAATGTGGGGGGTAGGCAACGAAGCATGGGGCTGTGGTGGAAACATGAAGCCCGATTACTACGCGAACATCTATCGCCAGTATGCCACGTTTATGACCGACTGGAGTAATACCAGCAAATTGTTTCGCATTGCATCCGGTGCAAACGAAGCGGATTACAACTGGACGGAGACATTAATGCGCGACATTCCGCACAACATGTTAAGTGGAATTGCGCTGCATCATTACTCAACCGTGGAGTGGAGCAGGAAAGGACCGGCCGTAGGTTTTACGGAAGAACAATATTTCAGAACATTAAAATCAGCATGGTGGATGGAAGAGTTGGTAACACGCCACTCAACCATTATGGATAAATATGATCCTGAGAAACGTGTTGCATTGATTGTTGACGAATGGGGTGGATGGTACAATGTTGAAGAAGGTACAAACCCGGGATTTCTGTACCAGCAAAACACCATGCGCGATGCCATGATTGCCGGAGTCACGCTGAATATTTTCAACAACCATGCCGAACGTGTTCGCGGGGCAAACCTCGCACAAACCATCAATGTGCTGCAGTCGGTAATTCTTACCAACGGCGAGAAGATGATTCTTACGCCTACGTATCACGTCATGGAAATGTACAACGTTCACCAGGATGCCACACTGTTGCCATTGAAAGTGACTTCCAACGACTATGCTTTCGGCAGCGAGAAATTACCTGCTGTGTCTGCTTCTGCCTCGGTAGACGCTGCCGGGTCAGCGCACATTTCATTGGTGAATATTGATTCGAAGAAACCGCAAGATATTGCCCTTCAGCTTAATGCATCCAAATACAAGACCGTAAGCGGAAGAATTTTGACTTCGGCAAGTTTGCAGGATCATAACACGTTCGAATCGCCTGATAAAATAAGGCCCGTCGAATTCAAAAATGCGAGGCTGAACAAAGATGTGTTGACGGTGCAGCTACCTCCGTTTTCGGTGGTTGTGCTTGAGTTGAAATAGCGGGAGAGGGGTTAATGGGATTTAGGTAGACGACATTGATTTGTGATTGCGAATTATCAGGAATAGGTGAATATAGTTTACATACGGAAAATCTGGTAAAACATGAAAACGGCTTATACATACAAAAATATCCTTTTTGCTTTCTGTGCCTTTACAATTGTTGTTAGCGCTAAAGCACAAACGAATACCGTGCTGACCGTTCAAACCGACAAACCGATTACGGAAATTCAGCCAACGATGTGGGGAGTGTTTTTTGAAGACATCAATTTCGGTGCAGATGGTGGATTGTATAGTGAGCTGGTAAAGAACAGGTCATTTGAGTTTGATGTTCCGCTCATGGGGTGGAGTGAAGCGAAGACGGATCGCTTCTCGAATAATTTGCAATCAGGTGCGGTAATGATAGTCAACCGGGGAAGTTTTCCTTCGGAAGACGGGGCAGGGGGTCAGGCTGTCAGCGCACGCTTTGCACGCGTAACGGTAAACGACGCCGGGAACTACGCGCTGATAAACGAAGGCTTTTTTGGAATAGGTGCTAAGAAAGGAGTTACCTATACGTTCTCGCTTTATGCAAAGCCGGTTGAGGGAGATTCAGAAATCAAGGTTGAACTGGTGGACGGTAACGGACAAAGCTTGGGTTCTTCCTCGATAAAACCCGATAGCAAGGACTGGAAAAAATACTCAACCACGTTTATTGCCAGTGAAACCTTCGCGAAAGCCAGGTTGAAGCTTTCATTTACCGATAAAAGCGTAACCGATATTGATTTGGTTTCGCTGTTTCCTTCCGATACCTGGAAGAATCGTCCCGGTGGGTTGCGAGCCGATCTTGTTCAATTGTTGTATGATCTTAAGCCTGGTTTTTTTCGATTTCCCGGCGGATGTATTGTGGAAGGCCGTGATCTTGCACAACGTTATCAATGGAAAAAAACCGTTGGAGAAGTGGATAAACGGGAATCACTAATCAATCGTTGGAATATTGAATTCAAGCATCGTCCCGCACCGGATTATTTCCAATCATTCGGCTTAGGCTTCTATGAATATTTTCAACTCGCTGAAGATCTTGGGGCAACACCGCTTCCTATTTTAAGTTGTGGTATGGCGTGCCAGTTCAACACCGCCGAAGTTGTGCCGGTCGATCAACTTGACCCTTACATCCAGGACGCACTCGATTTGATTGAGTTTGCCAATGGGACGACGACAACAACGTGGGGAAAGCTTCGCGCAGACATGGGACATCCTCAGCCATTTAATTTGAAATTTATTGGTGTGGGGAATGAACAATGGGGCCCGCAATACATCGAGCGTTTTATACTTTTTGAGAAAGCCATTAAGTCGAAATACCCGGAGATAAAAATTATATCAGGTTCAGGTCCTTTCCCGGATGGTGAGATGTTCGAATATGGCTGGGAAGAACTGAAAAAACTGGATGCCGAAATTGTCGATGAACATTACTATCGCGCACCGGAATGGTTCTTTCAGAACGCAACACGATACGATGGCTATGATCGTAATGGCCCGAAGATTTTTGCCGGCGAGTACGCTGCGCAGAGTGTAGCGATAGCAAGCCCCGATAACAAAAACAACTGGCAGTGCGCGCTATCAGAAGCGGCATTCATGACGGGACTTGAGCGCAATGCCGATGTGGTTCACCTGGCTTCGTATGCTCCGCTCTTTGGTCATGCGGAGGGCTGGCAATGGACACCTGATCTTATTTGGTTCGATAACCTGAATGCCTACGGTACGCCTAACTATTACGTACAGAAGTTGTTTTCAACCAACAAGGGTACACATACGCTTTCTGTAAAGTCGGGAAATGAAAATGTTGCCGGACAAAATGCATTGTACAGCTCTGCAGTATGGGATAATGACACCAAGGAAATTATTGTAAAAATTGTAAACGGATCGGACAACGCCATCTCGACGGAAATTCAATTACAAGGCGGGAAGAAATATGACGGTAAGGCTGTGCTCACAACGTTGAAGAGTGAGCTTGCTTTAGTCAATTCATTCGAGGATCCCTCTCGAATCAAACCGCAAGAATCAACGACCGCGGTAAAAAGGAAAACAGTGACCGTGGATTTCGCTCCCTATTCGTTCACCGTTATTCGCATCAAAACGAAATGACATGAGGAGATTCTGTGTTTTACTGTTGACCCTTGTATCACTGGAATGTTATGCACAGGATATTCGTGTACATGACCCCGTGCTGATCAAAGAAGGAAATACCTATTATTTGTTTTGCACAGGATTTGGCATATCGGTATTCACATCAACCGATATGAAAAGCTGGAAACCATCAAAACCGGTTTTTGAGAAAGCACCCGGGTGGGCAGTAGAAGCTATCCCGGGTTTTAAAGGACACATCTGGGCACCCGATATAGTCTATCACAATGACGTGTATTATTTGTATTACTCGGTTTCGGCATTCGGAAGAAATACTTCCTGCATTGGCGTGGTTACGAATACAACCTTGAATCCGGAAGACAAAAATTACAAATGGGTCGATCATGGAAAGGTGATACAATCCGTTCCCGGACGTGACCTGTGGAATGCCATTGATCCCAACGTTGCATTTGACGAAAGCCAACAACCGTGGATGGTATTTGGCTCGTTTTGGAGCGGAATAAAATTAGTAAAGCTCGATTCCTCTATGCTGTCGGTGGCTGTTCCTGAAGAATGGCGCTCGGTGAGCAAACGCCCGCGTGATTACAACGTAGCGGATGAAAATCCCGAGCCTGGAGCGGTCGAAGCGCCGTTTATTTTCAAACACGGTGACTACTACTACCTCTTCCTCTCATTCGATTATTGCTGCCGTGGGAAGGAGAGTACCTATAAAATTGTTGTGGGCAGGTCGAAAGATATCAAAGGCCCGTATACAGACAAGAACAACACTTCGCTCAATGCCAACGGTGGCTCGCTAGTGTTGCAGGGCGATGAGCGTTGGGCAGGACTTGGTCATAACTCCGTCTACACCTTTGATGCAAATGATTACATCGTATTTCATGCCTACGACAGCAACGATGGAGGCAAACCCAAGCTTCGAATCGAAAAGCTGGCGTGGGACGAGCAAGGCTGGCCAATAGTAAATGTGTCAAGTTCGCCATGATTTATTAAAAGTGTATATTTGACACGATAATAGTTGATTATGACAAAAGATGCCTTTGTGGTGGGTGTTGACTATGGAACCGATTCTGTACGTTCCATCATCGTGAATGCGAGAAATGGTGAAGAAATAGCCTCCCAGGTATTTTATTATCCGCGCTGGCGCGATGGTAGATATTGCAATCCTAACGAAAATCAATTTCGCCAGCATCCGCTCGACTACATTGAAGGATTGCAAGCGTCCATAAGGAATTGCATTAAACAGGCTGGCGAGTCCATATCCAAAAATATAAAAGCTATCAGCGTTGATACCACCGGGTCCACACCGGTTGCCGTTGATCAATCGGGAACGCCGTTAGCCTTGCTTCCGGGTTTTGAAGAAAATCCCAATGCCATGTTTGTGTTGTGGAAAGATCATACCGCGGTGAAGGAAGCTGCGGAGATAAACGATCACGCCGGAAAATACAACGAGAACTATTTGAAATATGTGGGCGGAATTTATTCTTCCGAGTGGTTCTGGGCAAAATTGCTTCACGTACTGCGTCGCGATACACGTGTACGCGAAAGATGCTATTCATGGGTAGAGCATTGCGATTGGATTCCATTTCTACTCACCGGGGGAAAAAACATCGCGGAACTCAAACGCGGTGTATGCGCTGCGGGGCACAAAGCTTTATGGGCAGAGCAGTTCAACGGCCTTCCGCCAGACACATTCTTCGCTTCGCTTGACCCGTTGTTGAAAGATTTTACCTCACGATTATTCAAGGACACCTACACGTCCGACAAGCAAGCGGGTGCCATCAGCAGGGAATGGGCGCAACGCCTTGGACTACTGGAAAATGTAGTGATCGGCGTTGGCGCGTTTGATTGCCACATGGGCGCAGTAGGGGGACAGATTGAGCCGTACCATCTGAGTAAAGTGATGGGAACTTCTACTTGCGATATGATGGTAGTCTCGCGTGAAGACATGAGCGATACACTCGTGAGCGGTATTTGCGGACAGGTGGACGGCTCGATATTGCCGGGTATGATTGGCCTCGAAGCCGGACAATCTGCTTTTGGCGATACGTATGCCTGGTACAAAGATTTGCTAAGCTGGCCGTTGAATTTGCTGCAAGCATCAACGCTGGTTACACCCGATGTGGCCCTCAAATTGAGAGAAGAAGTCTCCGGTAAAATTATAAGCGGGTTAAGCAAGGAAGCTGCGAAGCTGCCGGTGAGTGATGATGATGAATTGGCGATCGACTGGCTAAACGGGAGAAGGACACCCGATGCCAATCAAAGCTTAACCGGGGCAATACGAGGCCTGAGCCTGGGAAGCTCAGCGCCGCATGTTTTCAAAGCGTGGGCAGAAGCAACATGCTTTGGAGCGAAAGCCATTGTTGATCGCTTTAACGAGCAAGGCGTTCCTGTAAAGGGATTAATTGGTCTTGGCGGTGTTGCCCGCAAATCCCCTTACATTATGCAGATGATGGCCGACATCATGAACATGCCGATAAAAATCCATAGGTCCGAGCAAACGTGTGCCTTGGGCGCAGCGATGTTTGCCGCTACGGCTTCCGGCATTTATCCGAATGTCGAAGTTGCCATGGATGCTATGGGACACGGATTTGATATGGAGTATACGCCAAATGCTCCGTTAACCGATGTATATGCCCGACGCTATCAAAAGTATAAAGCGCTGGGTGAAATGCTGGAGAACGCATACTCCCGTTGAAGAAATGCAGTTTGATTCCCGTGAAGGTTGAGCTGTCCTCTGCTATGTTCTGTTTACCGCTCCACGAGATGAGCCACGGCGCCCGGTGTATTAAACGGCGCGATCAGTTTCACTTTCGATCCCGCCTCCACCGCATTGCCGGTTTTCGTTGCGCCGTTGTTCGTATCAAACCACGACACGTCAAAGACGCCCGACGCGTCTGAAAGATCCAGTGTCGTTTCCGTTTGCTCAGGCAGGTAAACCAGGTACTCCTCGCCGGTATTCGCGAGGCAGTACTTCGATGCAGACAGCGACGAATCGGGCACCATATTAATCAGGTCCATCTTTTTCGCAAATTCCAGTGTGTAGCCCATTGCCACCCGGGCCCTTTCCCACTCGTCATCGCGATCCATCACAAAGACCTGGTCTCGGTAGGGGTCCATAAATATCGGGTTCAACCCGCGAAGAAAGCTTTTCCATACCCACTCCCGGTCACCACCGATTCCCCATAGGTGATCGGTATCCGTGATAATCACCTTTTGCCCGCTGGCCAAAGGGGGATTGCCTTTATATCCACCGGTAAAATGCGGCGAAATCCAATCGGCAGGGCTGTCAAACAGGTCTTCATTGATTCCTCCTTTATGCTGGTAGGTCATTCCTACCGGATGTGATATTCCGTTTTCCTTTTCTCTCTCCTTAATATACCTGATCATGTGATATTGCCATTCAGTGGAACCAGCGTGATTCTCATTAGAGATCTCATAGAGGATGTTGTCGAGGTCGCCTACCGATGCAATGACCTTTTCCACATAGCGTTCCTGCAACTCCAGCACTTTGTCGTTGGATAGCTGGTAGATCGCAAAGCGCGTGTGATCCGCGGTATCCAATCCAAGCTGATTGACATTGTTAAGAGGGTGAAAGAGGTGGTTCTTATATCCTTCCTCACTGAATTGCAAGCCCCAACCTTCAAACAGCATGACCGATACATAGATGTTTTGTTTGCCTGCAGCTTCGACGCGTTCCCGCAACCGGTCAAAATACGCTTGATTGAATACTGTAAGATCGAATTTTGGTTGGCCATCCAACGCATTCTCCGGGCCGGCCCTCTCCCAGGGATGAAGCGGAACATAGTGTAACGACATATTGCTCTCGTTAACCATGTTCAGTAAATCCCATGTCCACAGGCGAATGAAATTATGATTATGCGATGTCAGAAACTCCAGGTATGCCTCGTAATCAAACGGGGTTTCTTTATCTGGATCGTTTATATCTACCAGGTTATCCCACGTGTGAGAACCCGTGAGGTAAATTGCCTTACCAGAGTCATTGGTAAAATAACGCGGGTTGACGTCGCTGACCCGCAATGGATTTGGCGCTTCAGCCTGACAAGCCAGGAAGAGAAGTGCCAGGAACAAGAATTTTAACACAGAATAAAGATGACTGTTTGCTACCATTTTTGAATCATTTATTGGTTTTATTGATTCCTACTTGTTTCAAGTTCTATTATCTGCACGCACTGATCGCTCTACGTTGGAGGCGTACCAAAGACTTTTCCATGAATGGTTCACGGTTCGCATAAAATACCATCGATCAATATTTTTCCCACAAACCAGTTGATCTCCTTGTACTTTTCGGGATCATCCATCACCTTTTCTCGTCTTGCAAGGATCGCTGTCTTGTCGAACGGATCAGAAAGCACGGTGATGACGACCTGGTGTTCCTGTTCTTTGAGGTTGTCAAGAATAAAATAGTTCATACGCGTGTAAGTACAGTACGCGTCAAACCGCGATATTGTATCCATGACTGCACCGTCTATTTGGATGACAATGCGTCCTGTCCCCGGCCCCATAAAATCATAGGCACCTACGGCGGTACCTCTGAACCGGAAGGATAAACTTTCGCCTGGTGTTGCCTTTCCCAGTGTTGTCAGGAGGTTGCTGAACCTGGAGAAGAACGTGTCTTCCCGAAGGTCAATCATTTTCCAGCCTCTACTTAAGTTCATTTCATCAACGTCCACAAAACGGGGATTGGAATAAAAGTCGATTGACAATGGATCGGGAAGTGAGCGTGTTCTATCCTTTCTCCGTTTCTGATTGGCCAGCACTTCTAGACTTCGCTTCAACACCGTGGTATAAATCACATGTCCGGTCTCGGGGTAGGGATGCACACCGTCAGGGCTAAACACCCGGACTCCATCCACTTCCTTTCTGCTATCCGTAATGATCAGCTCGCCGCGGGATACCAACCGGTAGATTTCCTTACCGAAGTTTACTGAAGGGATGTTGTATCGTTCCGCAACTCTTTCCATCGCGATGGCTGATGCAGGCAGTTGTCCACCCTGTTCTTTCGTGAGGAAGGATTCAATGGTGGTATATACAAAGCAGATATCGGTTGCCGGATTGTGCGTCCGGATTTGCCTGACAATACTCTCCATTGAACGGATGATCTTTTCGTCAGAAGACCGGCTGTCATTTACGGCGAATTCCACGAACACAAGATCCGGTCTGTATTTCAGCACGTGTTCCTTAAGCCGGAATGCGCCGAAATCCGAACCAGTTCCACCGATCGCTGCATGGATTTCTGAGAACATAGCGTTTGGAAATCGCTGCCCGAACCACTCGAGAGACTGCACGCGCCACCCGCTTTGAGCCGTAATACTTCCGCCGAGATAGGCGACCTTCACCGAATCGCCCTGCCTGATTTTCTTGAAAAAGTTTGTCAGTCCGCCGCGCGCGATCATATCGACAGTCCTGCGGTTTTCGATTTCAACCGAGATCGGCTTGCCGTCGAGATACGGCAACCGTTCGATGCGTTGTTGTGCAAAGGCGGCACTCAAGAAAAATACTGATAAAAACGTATAGGACGGAAAAATCAGATGGAGGCGGGGCTTCATGTGAATTATTTTAAAACAGCATCTGCAAAATCCATAAACCTGGTCCAGTCTTCCAGCAGCAGGTTGTGATCGCCCTCCCGTACATGATAGCCAAGTTTACCGCTTATTACCTGCTTGTTAACGGGTGGCATCGCCTCCGGAATTCGGGAGTCTTTTCCCAAAAGTTTGTACACAGGGGTGGCGTTGTAAAGTGCTAAATACGATCCGCGTGGATCTGCCCAGATGTCTTCTCCGGCGCTCGCAATGTACAGGGGCCTGGGTGCGGTAAGCGCCATGAGCATGTGCGTGTCAACAGGAAGCGCATCTTCGTTGCCGTTATACTTTTTGTAGTTTGTACAGAACCAATGTGGAAATACCCTGTTGATTCTGGCCACGGTTTCTCCATACCGGCGTCGGGCAAGTGCAGCACCGGTGCACCCCGATTCATTGGATATCGTCATGCCGAAACGCGTATCTTCCGCCCCGGCCCACAGCGCGGTTTTTCCTCCCCTTGAATGGCCCACCACGGCAACCTTCCTACCATCCACATCGCGATCCGTAACCAGGTAATCCAGGCAACGGCTCGCGCCCCATGCCCAGGCTGCGATGGTACCCCATGCGTCATTGGGGCGCGGGGTCTTATCGAGCAGTTCGTGTATGCCGCCCTGGAATTCATCGAATTCGTCCTGATCTAAATCAGCGTTATGAAACGCCGCGATACCGTAGCCCCGGGCAATTACTTCCTCCGCCGGCCAGAACTGACTTTTTACCGTGCGGGTCACGTCGATGTTCTCCGGACCGCGGTTGTTGATCAGCAGGAAGGTCGGTACCGGCTTCTCCGACTTGTTCGGAGTAAAAAGTTTCAGGCGGATCACCAGCGAACGATCGCCTCTGACGATGGAAATATCCACTTCTTTCAGGGTGGCTGCTCCATTCATTGCGTTTTTGTCCAGGTTCACGACCTTGAAATCCATTTGATAGGGCGTTTCGGGAATTCTTCCGAAAACGTTTGTGCGGAATAGTTCGAGGATCTCCGGCCGCCGCTCCTGATACCAGCGCCGGGCATTTTTGACTTTCTCGCCACTCATGGTTGTCATTGGGTCAGGCAAAATGTACTCCGGAACTCTTTCCTCATAGAAGTTCATCTCCGGATGGGCCTTTGACATCTTTTCAACGGTTTCGATAGATGCGCGCCATCCTGCGTTGTCCTGCGCACTCAGCTTCAGGACTGATAAAACCAAGAATAAAACAAGTAAAGCTGATTGGAGATTTTGTTTTCGATAGCTCATTCCGTGTTATTATATATAAAAGCTTTTTACCATACCACGACCACGACATCATCTGTCTTGGTCCTTTGATTTTCGGGGACGTGAATGCGCCACTGATCGCGTTCCCGTTTGAAAGACAGATTCTCTCCTGTGCGCATGCTATAAACTCTCTTAGGCGCCGTGCTGACATTCAACATGACAGTTTCTTTAAAACCCGGCAAGAGATGTAGGTACCAGGTGTCTTTCCCTGTGGTGATGGGAACGTTGCTTTTCTCTATGCCCGGCGTTGGGCCTGCCCCTATGAGCGAGGCCTTGCTGTGGCTCATCCATTCTTCGAGGTGTTTGCATTCAGCATAAAACTGCTCTGCCATCCGGCCATCGGGACGGGGGCCGATGTTGCACAAGAAGTTGCCACCAAATTGGCGGGAATAAACCAGGTTTTCAAAAACCCAGGAGAGTGGCTTGAATCTTTCGGTCTTATCGTAACCCCAGGATCCCTTCGACCAGATATTGCAGGCCTCCCACCATTGTCCGGGATAATAATCCTCCGGCAGTGTGCCCGGTCTGCCTTCCGTCGTTTTATAATCGCCTACGCCATCCCAGCGCGGATTGATGACGATCCCGGGCTGCAGCTCGCGGATCCAGGCGATCGTTTGTTCCGCATTCGTATCGTCGACTCCTTTCCAGTCAACACCGTCGAACCAAAGCAGATCGATCTTGCCGTACCGCGTGAGAAGCTCACGAAGTTGTCCGATCGTATAAGCATAGAATTCTTCGAACCGCATCCGGTTTTTTTCCTTGTCCTGTATATAGATTTTTTCCCTGACTTCCTCGGGTTCGACATCGTAAAAGCCGACCGGGGCGGGGAAGCCGGGATAGCTCCAGTCGCGCGGTGAAAAATAAAATCCGACTTTCAATCCATGGCGGCGGCAGGCGTCCACATAATCCCTTAGCAGGTCGCGCCCTCCCTGGTAAACACCGGTATTCATGTCGCCGTACTTTGTCGGCCAGAGCGCATAGCCATCATGGTGCTTGGTGGTCAGCACGGCATACGTGAAGCCGGCCTCTTTCGCAGCGGCGATCCATTTGTCCGGGTTATAGTAGAGGGGGTTGAACTTTTCGGCCAGCTTGTAGTAGCGGTGGCGGCCGGGCTCCTGGTAATAGCTGTACTTGTCGCGGGGCACGTGCCACGAGCAATTTTTGATCATGGCCCAGGAGGGATCGATCCCATCGACGCTGTAAATACCCCAGTGCATAAACAACCCCAGGCCCGCTTCCGGAAACCATTGTGCTTCCGGGTGATGCGAGGGAAATGAAATCCCTTCAGGAACCGGGGAATGAAGGAGTGTCTGGGCTTCCGTCTTCTGGAAATCTTCTACCTCGTACGGCCCGAGGTCCTGGCAGAATACCGGATGACAAAATATGAAAAGTGCGAAAACAGCTGTTGCTTTCCTGGTACAATCTATAGTTCTCATTGACGTCGATTTTAACTTTAACTTCAATCATTTTTTTGACGGATGGTATCGTCAGCGTTATTTCCTTTTTGGTATTTAACAGGACAATACATTACCACTGCACGACGATAACATCGTCTGTTTTCGTCCGCTCGTTTTCAGGGAAATGAATACTCCAGTTATTAACTTCCCGGCGCCAGGCCAGATTCTCACCGGTGCGCATGCTATAAACTTTTTTTGGTACCGTACTGACATTTAGCTTTACCGTTTCTCTGAAATCCGGTAAAAGGTGCAGGTACCATACATTTTTTCCCGTGGTGATCGGGACGTTACTTTTTTCGACACCTGGTGTCGGCCCCGCTCCGATCAGGGAAGCTTTGCTATGGCTCATCCAATCTTCCAGGCGTTTACACTCAACATAGTATTGCTGAGGCATCCGTCCATCGGGGCGGGGACCGACGCTGCCTAAGAAGTTGCCACCAAACTGACGGGAATACACCAGGTTTTCAAAAAGCCAGGAGAGCGGCTTAAATTTTTCGTGTTTAGTATACCCCCAGGAACCTTGAGCCCAAATATTACAAGCCTCCCACCATTGTCCTGGATAGTAATTTCCAGGCAACTCGCTGGGTCTGCCTTCCGTCGTTTCAAAATCGCCTATCCCATCCCAGCGTGGATTGATAACAATACCGGGTTGCAGTTCGCGGATCCAGGTGAGGGTTTGTTCAGCGTGCGGATCGTCAACACCAATCCAGTCGACGCCGTCGAACCAAAGCAGATCAATTTTACCATACCGCGTGAGCAACTCGCGAAGCTGCCCGATAGTATAGGCGTAGAACTCCTCAAATCTCTTCCGGTTTTCTTCCCGGTCTTTTATGTAGATCTTTTCCCTGACTACCTGGGGATCAACATCGTAAAACCCGACCGGTGCGGGAAACCCGGGATAGCTCCAGTCGCGCGGCGAAAAGTAAAAGCCCACCTTTAGTCCATGGCGGCGGCAGGCGTCGACGTAGTCGCTGAGAAGATCCCGGCCTCCCATGTAAACACCAGTATTCCAGTCACCGTACCTTGTTGGCCAGAGCGCATAGCCATCATGGTGCTTGGTGGTCAGTACAGCGTACGTAAAACCGGCGGCTTTTGCGGCGACGATCCATCTATCTGCATCGTTATAAAGTGGATTAAATCTTTTCGCGAGGTCGTAGTAGTTCGTACGGTCTTTATTCTGGTAAAACTTGTATTTGTCAACGGGAACATGCCATGAGCAGTTCTTTATCATGGCCCAGGAGGGGTCTATCCCATCCACACTGTATATTCCCCAACATATCAGCAATCCCAGTCCTGCATCAGGAAACCATTGTGCTTCCGGATGATCCGACGGGAATGTTATTCCTTCAGGTGCCGGTGAACGGAGAATGTTCTGCGCTTCTTTTTCCTGGAAGCCTTCCGCCCGGTAGCGACCGGGGTCCTGGCAAAACAAAGGTTGGAAGAATACCATCGAAAGAAGAAACGGCGCTACTATTCTGGTGAAGTTAGAGATCATTTTTAGAGAAGTTCAAAGTCATCGAAAATGGGTATGGCCAATCGGTAGCGCCCCGTTGTCGGGTAGCCCGCACATTTATGGTTATAAAACCCGCGGTCCATTTAGCATGGGTGGCCGCGGGTATAACCTATCAGAATTCCTGAAATGATATCAGTGGTATCCCGGGTTCTGCGTCAACACGGCTTCCGCGTTGGTTTCGATGGCAGATTCAGGAATAGGCCACACGCTGTGATAATCAAAGATGGTTTCGGAGGTGTTGTATTTGAAATTCGCCATGGGGTTGTGCAGCCTGACTCTTTCCACCAGCTTACCAAGCCTCATCAGCGTCAGCAATCTGAATTCTTCGAAGTGAAGTTCACGCGCGCGTTCGTCGAGGATAAAATCTATGTCGACGTCTGCGGACGAGACGGGCGTTGCATTAGCCCGGGCCCTGACCGTGTTGATATCGGCGGCGGCATTGTCTTTGTCGCCTTTCCCGAGATAGGCTTCTGCCCTTAACAGGTAAGTTTCAGCGAGCCTCATCATATACGTATCGGTGAACGTACCGTTACCTCCGCTTGTGGTGACACCGGTTTCGGGGTCGGCGATCACTTCAACCGGAAAATCATTGATCGGCGTCGATTTTGCGAAGATGGCCGTCCATGCTCCCAGGTAAGGCATAGGAAAATTATTGATCGCTCCGCTCTCTACTATCTTCTGCCCGTAATACGCCGACTCCGGATTGTCCGCCACGAGGTCACGGATAATATTGTATTCGGAGTTCCGCATATCGTCGGGATCGGATTCCCATACCTCATTCAGCATATAGTCAGATGCGGCCATCCACCCAATGCCGCGGCCGCCGTTCTGAACCGTCGATCCGACAAACAAACTTTTGTTATCGGAGTCACCCGTGAGTGACCAATAAACAGGAACGAGGAACCGGGTCAGCAGGTTGAGCCCGCCGCCGCCTGACACGCTGTACTCATACTGGCTTACCCAGATAGACTCCGTGTTGCCATTCGAGCGGTTCTGATTGTTTCGCCTGAACAGGTCTCCATATACGTCACCTTCTTTATCCTTCCACCTACCAAAACGCGAGGTCATCAGGGTGTAAGCGGAATTGTCGATCACAGCACTGGCCGCGGCGATAGCCTTATCCCATTCATGGGTAATCAGGTAAAGTTCCGCCAGCAGATGATTGGCCGCACCCTTGGTCAGCCTTCCGTCTTCCTTCAGTTCGGAGACATCGGGAAGATTTTCCGCTGCGTAGATCAAATCCTGAATACATTGCTGCCAGACCTCCTCGCGGCTTGCCCTCACAAAATCCCGCTTAGGCCTGTCAATCTCGGCCAGCACCAACGGTACGTCTCCGAACTGGATAGCAAGGCATCTGTTGATAAACGCTCTGAAGAAGAGCGCCTCGGCTTTCAGGCTGCGACGCTGAGCTTCCGAATTAAAGGTGATGGCTGGATCATCAATCCTTCCGATGATCGCATTCGCGGAAGCGATAACTTTATAATAGTTATCCCAAAAAGTCTTGATCCTGGCGTTCTGCGGGATCACCGCGTCTTTGTAGGAGTTCAGTTCATGCGTAGGATTGTTGGTATCGTAAGCGATATCCGTTGTATAGAAATAGATCACGTATCCTGTGTGAGCGGATTCGATCATAGTCACACGAACCTGTTGATAGAGATAGGCTACCGCCGAATTAAACTGTGCCGGGGTGGTATAAGAGTTGCTTACGGAATAGAAATCATAGACTGTTTCCTTCAACCATTCTTCTTCGTTACACGATAGTACCGCACAGGAGAATACAATCGCAAGTATATATTTGTATTGTCTCATTGGATTAGATTTTAGAATTCCAGATTCAGTCCCACACTATAGTTTCGCATCACCGGAAGCGCGTCTGCATCAAAGCCGGTGCCTGCTTCGGGATCCCACCCCTGCCAGTCGGTAATCGTCGCCAGGTTTTTGCCACTGACGAAGACTTTCAGGTTGCGCAAGCTCAGCTTATCCAGGAATGCTGACGGGAATGTATAGGAGAGCGAGACATCCTGAAGTCTGACGAAGCTTCGTTGCCCGTAAACACGTGCCGGGTAATTGGAATCCTGGTCGAGTCGACGGTACCTGGCGTTGGGGTTCTCCGGCATCCAGTAATCCCACGCACCCGAGGGAACGTTGCTGTATAACAACTGATCTCTCTTATACCAAAGTACTTCTGCATGGGGACTATCATCGCCCATGTAATGGTTCTTTCCTCCCTGAATGGAATTGACAAATATGTACAGACTGAAATTCTTGTATCGCAAGGTGTTGGCGATACCAAACTGGTAGGCGGGGTCTCCGTAACCAAGGATTTTCCGGTCGCCGGATGCCGAGTATACACCATCATCATTCAGATCGGCGATCTTGGGTGTTCCCGGATAAAAGCCGGCCGGAATAAGGTCAGCCTCATCGTCAGCCAGCTGCCACATTCCGATGATCTCGTAATTGTAGAGGACACTTTGAGGCTCGCCGATGAACAGCCAGTTCGACACGAGATCATCTTCCTTACCGTCGCCGTCGTTATCGTTGGTCGGTCCCAGTATGGAGACGATCTCATTGCGGTACCGGGAATAGACAACCGATGCATCCCACTTCAGTGTTGAATTGTCAACAACCTTTCCAGCAAGTGTGAATTCCAAACCGTGGTTTTTTACTTTCCCGATGTTGGTCTTGATACTGGTAAAGCCCGTCATCGTTGGCAGATTGATATTATACAGAATGTCTTTGGTGTTATTCTTATAATATTCGACCGTGCCCGTAATCCTCGAATTCAATACTTCAAAATCTAGTCCGAGGTTCAGACCGGTAGTAGTTTCCCATGCCAGATCGTTATTCGACAAACTCGCGATGTGCTGACCGATCGTGGCGGTGCCGCCATCCCCAAATACGACACTGGGGGCAGCGTTTACGACTGCCTGTGTAGCGTAGCGCTCGCTTCCCCGCCGGCCGGTAGTACCATAGGACGCGCGTACCTTGAGATAATCCAGTCGACTGATCCCCTGCAGGAAAGATTCCTCACTGGCAACCCATCCGAGGGCGACCGAAGGGAATACACCAAATTTCTTATTCGCGCCGAAACCTGAAAAGCCATCCCGGCGGACTGTCCCCGTAATCAGGTATCTGCTATTGAATCCATAAAACAACCTCGCCATGGAGTACAGGCTGTTTTCCTTCCCTTTCCCAGTATCCACACC
The DNA here is from genome assembly GCA_964493505.1 of uncultured Roseivirgaceae bacterium. GTDB lineage: Bacteria > Bacteroidota > Bacteroidia > Cytophagales > Cyclobacteriaceae > Chryseosolibacter. The sequence goes on along the minus strand of CAZBNP010000002.1, from coordinate 267,452 downwards.
GTTCTGTGCCGGGTCACCGGCTTCCAGCCTGTTGTAACCCAGGTCGTCAACAACAAAATTCCGCGCTGAGGCGTTGGTGAAGTTCGCATTCCGCTCTTCCACGCCATAGAGCAGGGTCAGGTTGATGCTATGGATATTGTTGATGTCGCGCTGGTATGAGATGATGTTGTCAAAGGTCCAATCGTAGTTGATCGACGCATTTTTGTAACCCATGCCGGTAAAGTTGACGGCAAGAGGATCAAAGCGATCCTGGTTGACAGTCCTGTAATTTTGACCATAGTTGATCCTATAGTTGAATCCTTCGAGGAAAGGCAGCTTGATGTCTGTGTGAATATTGCTGAAAAGGTTGATCCGCCGATCCGAATCGTCCGTACGGAGACGGGTGAACGGGTTGATGTCGCCCGAAGGGTTTTGCGTGTACTCACCATCCTCATCATAGATTGGCGCCCAGGGCTGATAGGTAAAGGCAACTCCCACGGGAATTGAATATCCCGAGTAATCACTGGACGCGAGAAATGATTCTATTCCAACCTTAAACCAATCGTTGATCCTGGCGTCGAAATTAATCCGGTAGTTGTAACGTTTATAGGTATCGTTTACCATAAAGCCTTCCACATCCGTATACCCTCCCGAGATAAAATAATTGAAGGTCTCATTCTGCCCGCGGATGCTGACATTATGGCTATTGATATGACCGTTATCAGTAAGGCCACCCCACCAATCTGAATCGAGGCCGGCCCGGTAACCATCGGCTATCTCCAACGTTTTGAAGTGCGGTATGATGCTGAAATCAGGGTCAGGCTGCAGGTAGTCAGGGCCAATCCTGCTTCTGTCCCACCATAGGTCGTTGTAAAACTCTTCGTATTCAACCGCGCGCATGGGCACCAGTTGCCGGGCAGGTTCCTGGAACGAATAGCTCCCGCTGTAACCGATAATTGGTTTTCCGAGCTGCCTGCCTCTTTTAGTCGTAATGATAACCACCCCGTTTGAAGCCTGGGAACCATAGATCGCAGCCGAACTGGCGTCTTTCAGGATATCGACGGTAGCGATATCGGCGGTATTCAGATCAATGATGCTACCCCTGTAGATAATACCGTCGACGACAATCAACGGGGCATTGTCGGCGGCACTACTCGAAAGCGTGCTCTGACCACGAATGGAGATCGTCGGATCTTCACCCGCCGCATCCACCTGCCCGATATTGAGGCCCGCGACACTTCCCTGTAGCGATTGAAGAACGGAGACATTGGGAAGTTCCGCCAATTTCTCCATATCCACATTGGCGACCGACCCGGTCAGGTCGCTTTTCTTCATCGTTCCATATCCTACAACCACGATCTCGTCAAAGACCTTTGTATCCGTGTCGAGGGAAACGTCTATGATGGTACGGGATCCCACCGGTACTTCCAACGACTTGTACCCGATGAATGAGAATACCAGGATATTACTTTCTTCGGCGTTGATAACAAATTTTCCACCGGCGTCGGTACTGGTTCCCACCGTCGTACCTTTTACCAAAACATTGACCCCTGGCATCGGCTGAAAGGTCGACGCGTCGGTAACCGTCCCCGATATGCTGACCAGTTCACCGGTCGTAGCAGTGACGGCTTCTTTGATTCCGGAACGACCGGCCTTTCGGTCGGAGCGGTTGGGTTCCCGGCTGCTGTCTCCTTCCCGGAAGATCATGATCACACTGCCGACAAGTTTATAATCGAGCGGTTGACCCTTTAAGGCGAGGTCAAGCGTCTCTTTCACGCTGCGTTCGACAGCAGGGAAGGTAACCGTAATCCCTTCCAGGTCACTGTTAGTATAACCGATCGAAAACTGCGTGGCTTCCTTTAGTTTGCTGAAAAGCCGGTCAAGGCTTTCGTTGTTCATCTCAATGGTGACGTGGATGTTTTTCAGATCCTGACCGTTGAGGGAATGTGCCTGCAGTACCTGGAGGCCCGTAAAGAGGAGGATCATATTGAAAATGCTTATCCTCATAATCCACTTCATTGTAGCGCGCGCTGGCAAAAACCGCGAATGGTTTCCGCCCGACCCGCCTGGTTCGGTAAAGATTAAATTCATAAATTTGAATCGTTTAGTAATTGAGTTCTCGCTTAATTATTACACAGAACCATCCGGCTTGACCCCGGGTGGTTCCTTTTTGACCGGGATTCACAGGATTTTGTGATTCCCAGGATGATGCGGTGTCGCCTGGCTCTTGCATTATTTTTCACTTCACCGACGAGCCGGCATTTTTCATGTTCCGCTTCAATTTCAAGCTGACAGAAACAAAGTTGGTCAGCTGCTGTTACAGGGCTTCACACGCTTTTTCATAGGCTTTTGCTTTATTGGTTCTAAAAGTCAAATTTTCTGTTGTCACTCTGCACGGCATCCGATGCCGCCTTTGACCAACACCTTCTTTTCATCGATCGTGTACGTGGCTTGCCGCAGTTTGCTCAACACCGTCATCACAGCTTCCAGGTTTTCGTTATTAACAAACCACACACTGATAATGCACTGCTTTACGGCCTCATTTTCAATTGACACGTCCACATTAAACCGTTCACTAATCAATCCTGCAGCCTCTTCCATGGATACTTTGTCGAGTATCAGGTATTTTGATTTCCATGACGTCACTTTTTCAGCGTTCACTACTTTCTTTTCAAATCTGAAGTCAGTGGTATTGACGATGAGTTGCTGGTCCGGGGTAAGCTGATCGTACACTTTGCTTCCATTTCCCACCGCCACTTTCCCCCGCGTTACAGTGATCGTTACCTCATCTTTGTTCGAATAGGTATCGATATGGAATGCAGTGCCTAGCACCGTAGTCACGATTTGCCCCGTGTGAACGATGAAGGGCCTGGAGGGGTCATGACTCACATCGAAATAAGCTTTTCCTCTTAACTCGACCTCGCGCGTACCCGCCCCGAAATTCGGCAATATTGTGAGCGTGCTTCCCGCGTCCAGCAATGCCGTACTACCATCGGGAATTTGCACATAATTTCTGCCGGCGACCGTAAAGGAATTTTCATGCGATGCGTGAAAATCATGTTGAAGATCACGCGCGCTGTAAAGCCAAAGTCCTGCTGCGATTGCAATTATCACCACTGCCGCCGCAGCCACCCACACACTGGTCCGGCTTCGCCTGTTCAGGGAGATGACTTTATCTTCATGACCGCTGATATACGCCTTGATGGACGAAAGCTTTTCGGGGGTCAGTCCCGCCATGCCTTCCGGTGATTCATCCAGGAGAAAACGCTTTGTCTCCGCCTCAAAAAATTTATCCATCGCACCCTGGTCCATGAGCCGCTGAAGAGCGCGGCGCTCTTCTTTAGTGCATTGTCCGGCGAGCGCTTTTTCAATCCGTTCTCTTAAAGTGTTGTCCATCATGCCACGTTGATTCTAAGGGTGTTGAGGCGTACTCTTTTATGTAAGAGTATTCTCACCCGATACAGGTACCAGTGGTAAGGCAGGATTTTTAAAAAAAATGGACAGACAGGCCGAAAGCAGAAATGCTAATGAGGGGTTGCAAGCGTTCCCGCATCGTCTTCATTGCACGGGTAAGGTGATTTTTCACCGTTCGCTTTGAGATGTTCATTTCTTCGGCAACGTCATCCAGGCTTAAGCCCTGCATCTTGGCAAGGCGAAAAATCTCGTGCTGCTGTGGAGAAAGCCACTTCATGGCATCTGCAATCAGCGTTTTACAGTGATCGCGGTGGATGGAATCGTCAAAGGTCCAGTCGACGGTTTCACGGTTGGCTGCATAATCCGCCTCGTAGTTTTTGGAGGAAAGCATCTTCCGGACGGCACCTTTCATCATATTGCGCGCAGAAACGAAGAGATAGGCATTAAAGGTCTCGACGTGCCCAAATTTTATACGGTTGATCCACAAATTGAGAAAAATCTCCTGAACGACTTCTTCGGCAAGTTCCCGGGAACGCGTATAGTTCAGCGCCATGCGATGGATGCGGCCCTGATACTTATTGAAGATGTTCTCAAATGCAATCCAAGACTGCCGTTGATCCCCGGAGGCAAGCAACTTCAATTGTTGCGCATCAGAAATAAGGCTGGATTCGATTTGCCTGGGCATAAACGATGGTTAGGCTTCCCTAAGATACCTATCACTAATGAAATGTAATACTAATTTAGGAATTTTGTTGAGGCGGGCGTGAAATACGTCAATACGTTAGGGGGGGGCACGCAATAAACCAACAAACTACCAACAAAAGTTATGGACGCATCGGTAACAAACCCTTAACAAATCGTGGCCGATTTTTAGGTATTCGTTGCGGTAGCAAAGGTAAATAGCGTGATGCAGATCGGCCAGACACTAAACCGGTTTCGTGTCTTGAGTGCCTGAAGACTTAGGATCGGGGGGATCGTGTTGTAAAGAGAATTTCAAGACGAAGAAACCCGCTAAACCGGCAACAAATGAAGAGATCATGACAGCAATTTTGGATTGCTCGATCAATGAGTCCCTGTTGAAAGCTAATAGTGTGACAAAAATTGACATTGTGAATCCAATTCCTCCAAGAAATCCAGCGCCTGTGATTCGACTTATGTTCATTCCTTGTGGCATGGGGGATAACCTTGTTTTTATAGCCAGATAACTAAAGGAGACGATGCCTAATGGTTTCCCAACAATCAAGCCAAGCGCAATTCCGAGACTATTTGACGTTAGTAAAGTATGATGCCAGTTTGCGCCTATAACAATACTGGTATTGGCGAGCGCGAATAATGGCAGAATGAGAAATGCAACGGGTTTATGCAGGATATGTTGCAAAATGAACGATGGAGACTTCTCGCTTCCATCTCCGAATGGAATGGCGAAAGCTAATAATATGCCTGTAATCGTTGCATGGATTCCGGAGTTCAGCATAAAATACCACATCACAACGCCCGCGACAAGGTATGGAATGAGGTTACGGACGTTCAGCCTGTTTAAAACGAGCAAAAGACCGAAAATGCCCAGTGCGATCAATAGGTTATTCCATTCGATCGAGCCAGTGTAAAATATCGCGATAAGGAGAATCGCTCCAAGATCATCAATCACAGCAAGAGCGGTCAGAAATACCTTCAATGCGATCGGAACGCGATTGCCAAGTAGCGAAAGAACTCCTAGGGCGAAAGCGATGTCAGTGGCCATCGGAATTCCCGCACCTGCCTGTGTTGGCGTCCCAAAATTCAGCACGATGTGCACTCCTGCCGGAACTGCCATGCCACCGAAGGCTGCAGCAATAGGAAGTACGGAGTTTTTTATGTTTGATAACTCGCCTGCGTATATTTCTCTTTCAAGTTCAAGTCCTATCAGCAGGAAAAATATTGCCATGAGGCCATCATTGATCCAGTGCGTTATTGAATGACTTCCTATTTCAAATCCCCAGACAGACAGGTAGTGTCCAGCAAAAGCCGAGTTGGTAAGACTTAGCGACAGTATTGTGCAAGCAAGCAAGATAATGCCGCCTGATTTTTCGCTGTGAAAGAAGTCATTAAATAACCGGGTTAGCTTCATATTGGGTGCAAAGTCTATAATTTTCTTCTATCACCCCAATTTCATTCCCAGGCTTTAGACCAGGGTGTAGAGAGATGATCGTAAGCGGCTTTTCAAATAAGTATGATATTGCGTCGGAAGCGCCTCCATAAAATTGTTGAAAAAAACAACCGTCACCGAAAATGACCAAGTGGCTACAGTTGACGCCTGAACAACGCAAAGCTTCCATTACCGAAGTGGAATACAATACAGGCATTATTGCAAAGTAATCGTCCGGTAAAGTACATATTTTCTACTTGACTTGGCCGCCATAGTTAGTGACCGAAGAAAAGAACGAACCGCCAACAAAAAGTTTATGCAATGGCTGGGTGATGTGTAAATCTGTAAGTTTTTATCTTAGTTCAACGTTTTGGTCGCGGTGGACGGATGCATTTTCAAAAGCCAGCCACTGCATAAACTCAAACGTTAGCAAACATGCCGCGCAAATCCGACCCACACGGCCGTTTTTAAATTTCGTTTGATTGGTGATTGAATGACGTTTTCAGATCGTGCCTGCCGACGCGCTGGGAAGATGGGAGGAGAAATTATGATGGAGACAAGGATTAGAACAGAGGACGGGACGGGGATCGATCCGGGCTCATTTGCCTGGAGGACTGGCCGGAATTGGCGCTCCGGCGCTTCGCATGAAGGGGATTTTGCCCGCCCGCACGGCACTTAACGAATCCGGACCGAACCCCGGCACGTTTGCTAACAACATGTATGCGCAACAGCCTGGGATGGGTTAAGTGAAAGTTTTATCTTAGCTATGACGTTCGGTTACGGCGGACAGCTTTCGGGTATCACTGCCGGATGTTGCCCATACGTCACTTCTTTCTGGTGAAATTTTCAAGATGATTTTGTGCTGATTTCCAATTCCCATAATTACCATCTGAATTGATTCTTGCCTTAACACATTCCTTGAAAAATTCCACGAAACTTTCATTTTCCTTGGAACTGTAGATTTTGTATTTGCCGGCTTGAAGATCCAACAAACGTTGGGCTTTAATCTGCTCGGCCAGCAATAAAGTGCTTTTGTTTTGATCACGTTCAAGGGCGGTTTTTGCATCAACCAAATACAATCTTAAAAAATCATATTCCCGATCTCCTTTCCAATTAATGTCAAGGTACAGGCTATAGTTACCATTGGCTAGCGCCTTTTGGCGCAGCTTAACAGGTTCCTTTTTCTTAATGTCCTTTTTTTTCATGAGTAATACTTATTGTTGTTCGAAGAATAGTTTGATGTCTTTTTTTCTTATCACCGTGCGGGTCATTATTTTTTTGCATTTGAGCTTCTCTTGCTCAATAAGCCGGTATAGCGTCCTCTTGCTTATGCGCATCACTTTCGCTGCTTCATGCAATAGGAAATAATCTTGATCAACGCTCGATACGTTAGTTTGTGACGAGGTCTGTGAGGCGGTTAGTTGTGCTCCAAGAATTCTGGCTTTTTCCTCTTTAGCAAGATGCTTATAGTGCCGGGAGTTGCACTGTTTTGAACAGTACCGGGTAAATAGTGTCTTCGCGGTAAAGGATTTGCCGCAAAACTCGCAGCGCTTTTGAACGAAAATATTTGAGCTCATATCAGTACGTGTCTATAAGTGACAATGTGTGCCAGCGCGTGCCACGATATGTCAGGGTGTGCCATCATTTCTCCTGAGCGTGTCAACTTTTGTTACTCGTCGTAACTTTTTTCGAACGAGTAACAAACTGGTACCACAAAGGACCGAAATAACCCCTTATCGCGTCAAACAATACCGACGCACCAATTTTATAACGTACTGAAAATCAGAATGTTGATTTGATATTCTTTGATATGCTTCGGTGAGTTACTTTCCGATACAGAACTTTGCGAAGATATTACCCAGCAGATCATCGGTTGTAATCGTCCCGGTGATCTCTCCGAGGAAATGTAGTGCCTGTCTGATATCCATCGCGAGAAAATCGCCGGTGACGCCCTGCCCCATACCTTCGAGTACGCGCTGTAGCGCATCGTACGTCTGCACCAGATTGTGGTAGTGCCGCAGGTTGGTTACCATGACGTCGCCGGTTTTCACCGTTCTCAATTCGAACTGTCCGACGATGCGGTCTTTTAGTTCTTCAATGTTGGTGTGGTTTGACGCCGATATGAAGGTGAAGTCGAGCGGCGTTAGCTGTGCAAGCAATGTTTTGTCTGCACGGTCTACTTTATTGCCAACTTTGATATACGGTACACCCAGCTGGCGAAGGTGATCCTCTTCGCGTGTAACTTCTTCCAGGGTGGTGTCTGACAGGTCTATCAGGTATATGATCAACGACGCTTTCTTCATGTGCTCGCGCGTGCGTTCTACACCCATGGCTTCGATGATGTCTTGCGTTTCACGCAGGCCCGCGGTGTCGATAAAACGGAAGTTGATACCGCCGAGGACGATCTCGTCTTCGATTACATCGCGCGTTGTGCCGGGAATGTCTGACACGATAGCGCGCTCTTCGTTGAGTAGAATGTTTAACAGCGTCGATTTTCCGGCGTTGGGTTTTCCGGCGATGACGGTTGGTACGCCGTTCTTGATAACGTTTCCCTGGTCGAACGAGTCTATGAGCAGCTTCAGGTAGCCTTGCATTTTCAGGATAAGTTCCCTGAGGTCGTCGCGTTTGGCAAACTCGACGTCTTCTTCACCAAAGTCGAGTTCAAGTTCTATCAGGGAGGCGAAGTGTATGAGTTCTTCGCGGAGTTGGTTGATCTGCTGGGAAAATCCGCCGCGCATCTGGTTTAGTGCGGCTTGCCGTGCGTTGTCGGTTTCGGCGCTGATGAGATCGGCGACGGCCTCTGCCTGTGCGAGGTCGAACCTCCCGTTGAGGAAGGCGCGTTTCGTGAACTCGCCGGGCTCAGCCAGTCGCGCGCCTTGCTTCAGCAATACCTTGATGATCTCCTTTACGATCAGAGGTGATCCGTGGCAGGAGATCTCGACGCTGTCTTCTTTGGTGAAGGAGTTGGGTTCGCGGAAGACTGACACCAGCACTTCGTCTATTGTTTTGTCGCCGTCGTGGAGCGTGCCAAGGTGTATGGTGTGGGTAGGTTGATCGGCCAGCTGTTTTCCTTTAAAGACGCGGTCGGTAAGCTGGATAGCGTCCGTGCCCGACAGTCTTATGACAGCGATGGCGGAAATGCCTTGTGCTGTCGCAAGGGCTACGATGGTTTCTTGTTTTTCGTGCGGATCCATTCCACGCAATATTACGACATCCTGCGATTCAAACATCGTCAAGTACGGGGTGGGTTGGGTATGGCGGCCATATCGGCTTCCATTTGCTGTTCGTCTGTGCGGCGGGTGATGACGCCGTGGGTAGGGGAGAAGAGTAGCGCAAGGGTGAAGAACACGCCTGTCATCGTCGCTATGGCGCCGGCGATGGAACTGTCAAGCCATACCGCGAGGTAATACCCGGTTATGGAGGATAGAATGCCGACGGCGCCGGCGATGACGAGCATCTTTTTGAAGCTGTCAGTCAACAGGTATGCTGTTGCGGCGGGGGCTATAAGCAGCGCTACGACGAGGATAGAGCCTACTTGTTCGAATGAGGCAACGGTCGTGGCTGATACAGATCCCATCAGGAGGTAGTGCCAGAGGGTTGTCGAAATTCCGATGGCGCCGGCGTAGGCAGGATCGAAGGTTGTGAGAAACAATTCGTTGTAGCACACGACTACGAAAAGGAGAACGATCGCGAAGATGGTTCCTGCAATATACAGCGCGCGTGGCCCCATAACGATCCCGTTGTCGGTAATCCACAGGTCGAGGGGTACGTAGGCTATTTCTCCGTATAGTACACAGTCCTGGTCGATGTCTACCTTGCCGGCGAAGAGTGATATCAGCACGACGCCTACGGCAAACAGCCAGGTAAATGTTACGCCTATGGAGGCATCGGTCTGTAGCCTGGCTTTCTTGTGAAGGAATTCTATGAGGAATGTAGTGAGGATACCGATCAGGCCGGCTCCCAGCAGCATCGTCACGGAATCGCGCGAGCCTGATATCAGGAATGCGATGACAATGCCAGGCAGCACGGCATGTGAAATGGCATCGCCTACCATTGCCATCTTCCGAAGAATGAGATAACAGCCGAGTAATGCGCAACTGAGCGAGACCAGTGATGCTGTTGTGATGATATAAATGTCGTTCATGTTCGTTTGGCCTGCATGCTTTTAATAGGGTATCTCCGACTTATGCGGATCGGTTTTCGGATAGTTGAGCAGTCGCTCGAGCTCGGCCTCGAGTTCGGGTGTCAGCAAGTGTTCAATCGTATCGGCGTCGTCGTGTACGTGGTCGGGCGCGATATTGAGCTGTGTTGTGAGGTACAGTTCCCACAAACGGTGCATCTTCACTACGCGCTGGCCTCTGTCTTTCCCTGCTTCGGTCAGTCCCCACAGATTGCCTGTTTGCTCCAGGTATCCCTGGTTTCGCAGGCGCTTGAGTACCTTCACGAGATTGGTGCGTTCGAACTTCCGGCGGCGAACGATCTCGTCTGCCGACCGCTGCAGATAGAAGCTCTTACTCTCTTCGCCCAATTGATAGAGTGCTTTCAACACGTTCTCGTCGTTGATCGTTTTCCGGATGCTGGTTTGCTTCAGCAGCCGGCTGAATACTCCTCTTTTTGGGGCGAGGAAGAAGGAGATAAACGCTATCACGGAGATGACAATGACGATCCACGGTCCGGTTGGCATGGCGGGTGCCACGTAGGAGATATATGCACCTGCGAGCCCGCTGAAGGCGCCGAAAATGCTTGCCAGCAAAAACATTACGCGTATGCGATCGGTCCAGTACCGCGCTGCGGCGGCAGGGGTGATCAGGATGGCGGCCATCAATACTACGCCGACTGCCTGGATGCCGATCACCACGGCGAGTACAATCATCGAGGTCTGCACCAGTTCAATACGCCTGACAGGAAGACCGATCGATTCCGCGAACTCTTTGTTGAACGCCAACAGTGTGAATTCCTTAAAAAGCAGGAGGACGGCAATGAGCAGAACGATTGCTACGAGCCCAAAGGCGTAGAGATCTTCGCCTACGAGTGCGGCGGCTTTGCCAAAGAGAAAATGATCGAGCCCTGACTGCGCGGCGTTGCCTGACTTCTGGATAACAGTCAGCAGCACAATGCCTACGCCGAAGAAGACGGAGAGCACCAGCCCGATGGCGGTATCTTCCTTGATGCGGGTCTTCCGCACAATGTAGTCTACCGCGACGAGCGATAACCACCCCGTGACGAATGCCCCGACGATGAGGTAGATCGGGTTCTTAGTTCCCGATAGCAGGAATCCCAGGCATATTCCGGGGAGCACGGCGTGTGAAATAGCATCGCCTACGAGCGACCGCTTGTTCAGGAACGTGAATGACCCGACAATCGCTGAAATGGCTGTCAGCAACACCGAACCCAGCACCACAAACCGTATGTTCGGATCGGAAAATGAAAAGAATTCAACCAGTGTTTTCACAATTTTTAACTTTGAACCTTAACCCGAAATCCGGAACCCTAAATCTTTAACCTTGAGTCCTCCCTGTTCGGAAAACTTTCTCGCCGCAGCAAGTCGCCGACGTCCGCGAGGATGGTAAGCTTTCCGCCGTAGGTGTCGTGCAGATTCGGCTGCGTAAATGTCGTGGCTGTCTCGCCGTAGGCGATCAGGCGTGTATTTAACAGTATCACCCAGTCGAAGTATTGCGTTACCGAATGCAGGTCGTGATGCACGACGATTACGGTTTTGCCTGCCCGCGTCATATTTTTCAGCAAGTCAATGATTGTCTTTTCCGTTGCCGCGTCAACACCGGAGAACGGTTCATCCATAAAGTAAATGTCTGCCTGCTGTGCGAGTGCGCGAGCGAGGAACGTGCGTTGTTGTTGGCCACCAGAGAGTTGTGATATCTGGCGGTTTGCGTATGCGTCCATCCCTACTTTCTTCAGGCAATCCATGGCGATGTCGCGGTCGGCCTTTCTGGGTCGCCTGAACAGCCCTGCGTTGGCGTAGCGCCCCATCAGCACGACGTCGAGAACGGAGGCGGGAAAGTCCCAATCCACGGATTCGCGCTGTGGCACATAGCTGATCCGCCTACGCACTTCATCGACGTCCTGGTCAAACAGCCTGACGTATCCACTACTGTGCGGGAGTATATCCATCACTGCTTTGATCAGCGTCGATTTCCCTGCGCCATTCGGACCGATAATCCCCACCAGTTTCCCCTGTGGTATGGTCAGGTCGACGTTCCATAAAACCGGCTTCCGGTCAAATGCTACCGTGAGATCATGGATCTCAAGAGCAGGCTGTGTTGATGGTTCTATGTTCATTTCGTTCATTTGTTGAGACAAAGGGCAAAGGACAAAAGGCAAAAGGCAATAAGCAATAAGCAAAAGGCAAAAGGCAATAAGCAAAGCGGCTTCCCCTTAATTTCACAAACCAATTCTCACTCCCGCAAACCCTTTCGTCCCTTGTATGGATGCATAGTTATAGCTTGTGTCGAAGTTCTCACCAAATGGATTTTCGGGTTCGAGTAGTGGATTTTCCGGGATGAAGTTGAGTATGTTCTTCACACCGGCGTACACGTCAATTCCATTGGCAAATTTCTTCCCAACCTGAAAGTTCATAATCGTAAACCACGGCGACTTTTCCGGACGGGTGTCAATGTCGCGCGGACCAACAGGCAGGTGCATCGGGCCGGTAAACCGTCCGGTGAGATCGAGCGTGAGGCCCGCACGGTCTGCGTAGTAGCTAAGGGCATACGTGCCGGATACTTTCGGTGCAAACAGTTGCGGGATCTTCTCTTCGGCTCTTTGAATCTGGTACACATCCATGATGGTGACGCCGGCGAGGATCTTAAGGCTGCTCGAAAAAGCCAGGTCGGTGTTGACGGTGATGCCTTTCGATACAGCATGGCCGTCGAGATTGTCGTATAGGATCAGGTTCGGGTCAGTGAGAAAGTCACCGACGATCTTGTTGGTGAAATGGGTGTAGAACACGCTCGCGTCGAGTGAGACGTAACCGGATTCATGGACGAATTGCGTGGCGTAGTTGAGGTTGACATTCCACGATTGTTCAGGCTTCAGCGCATTCTGGATGACGACCGACCGGGCGCCGGTCAGCGCGGCGTGATCTTCGGTAAAGAGGTTGACAACTCTGAAGCCGTTACCTGTGCTAAGTCGGAACGTATTGTCTTTGTCCGGTGAATATTTGAAGCTCAGCCGTGGCGAAAAGATGTTACCGTGATGGTTGTGCCGGTCGTATCGGAGTCCGCCGAGTACGGTTAGCTGTTCACTGACAGTCATTTCATCCTGCAGAAAGATACCCGGAAGGAACGTCCGCATCGGAAAATTCTTTTCGCTGCCGGTGTTGTGTGATCGTGTGCCGGCGGTGTTGTCGTCATAATACGTGAAGCGGAAGGGAATTCCGGCCAGCAGATCGTGATTACCGATTTTCTTATCCCAGCGTAGCTGTGCAAAGGCTACGTGCTGATCCGCCAGGAATTTGTAGATTCCGTAATACGAATCCTGCAGGTGATAGTTGTACGAGTAGTCGAGTATGACCCTTTCCTTATTACCCAGGGGCAGCTCGTAGTTACCCAGTAGCTCGAAACGGTTGGTGTAGATGCTTTCACCATACACCTGATCGCTGCCTCTGAGGCTTCTGTTCCATTGCAGTTCTCCCCCCCAGCGGTCTTCGTAAACATAGCGCAGTGCCAGCGAAGCCCCGCGTTCCTTCGGGCGCTCGAACATAAGTTTGCTGAATAATGAGATCCGCTGTTGCTGGGTAACGTCGGTGAAGTTGTCGCCATTCACGTCGAGCGGGTTGTCGAAATAGAAGTAGTTGACACCGACGAGCGCGCTCACGTTGTTTTGCGTAAACTTTGTCGCGACGTCGAGATTGTATTCCGCCAGTGTCGTTGCCGATAAGTCGACATCAAGGGAGCGTGCGGTGAGTGGATCTTTGGTGATGATATTGACCAGTCCGCCAACGGCTTCGGATCCGTACAGGGTAGAGGCGGGTCCTTTCACGATCTCAATCCGTTTCACGAGGCTGTTGGGGATTCCCGCCAGGCCATATACGGTTGCCAGGCTGCTGACGATTGGCATCCCGTCTATGAGTATCATCGTATAAGGACCTTCCATACCGTTGATGTGAATGTCGCCGGTATTGCAGACGTTGCAATTGAGTTGAGGCTGAACGCCGTTGACCATGCCAAGCGACTCGAAGATGCTGGGTGTGGGATTCTTCATGAAGAGCGCGGGCGAATATACTTCCACGGGGATGGGTGAGTTCATCTTGCTGACTTCTTTCATCGTTCCGGACACCACAACCACTTCCTGCAGTGCGCTCACGTCGGACATGAGATAGATCGTGTACCGGCTCTGTTCCGGCCTGACGGCGATTGTATCGGTGCGATAGCCGATAAAAGAGACCACTACCGCGCTGCTGCCCGCCGGCAGCGGCAATGAAAACCTGCCTTCGTGATCGGTCGTGGTGCCGACGCCGGTCGCAGGGACCAACAACGACGTATAGGCAAGGGGTTCGCGTGTCTCTCCGTCTCTTACCGTCCCGGACAACCGGCGTTCCTGCGCCTGGCAGAGCATGCTGCAAGCTGTTAGTATCCCGATGATGGATATCCGTGGCATTATTTCAATGATTGAACTATTGTGCTGGTGTTCGCGCTTACCATGCCGATGTAGTTTCCTTCCGGCGTGCCGTGAGCTCCCAGCGCGTCGGAGTAGAGGTTTCCTCCAATACTTACATTCCATCCTTTCTTACGGCAACCTTCCACGACCGCCTCGATCGATTTTGGCGATACCGACGACTCGACGAAGATTGCGTTCACCTTCCGGGTGATAATGAAATCCACCATGTCAGTCACATCGCGGAGTCCAAACTCGGAGACAGTTGATATTCCCTGCAGTCCGCGTACTTCGACGTTATAGGCGTCACCGAAATATCCGAAGGCATCGTGCGCGGTGACCAGTACCCGCTGCTCTTCCGGAATTGCTTCCAGAGACGTCTTTATTAAGGTATCGAGCGAGTCGAGTTGCCGGAGATATCTGCGCGCATTCTGCGTATAGTCTTCACGGTGCGCGGTATCGTATGTCCGGAGAAATTCGCCGATGTTGCCGACAGCTTGTTTCCAGAGCTGCACGTCGAACCATATATGCGGATCATACGCACCCTGAAAACCGGGGACCTTCCTTAGCATATCTTCCGGAACAGCCTCTCCCAACGCGATTACCGGCTTGATTTTCCCCAACTTCTCAAACACTTCACCCATCTTGCCTTCGAGGTGTAATCCGTTGTAAAAGATGACATCCGCTTCGGTGAGTTTGTTGAGGTCGCCGTGTGTCGCCTTGTACAAGTGCGGGTCTACGCCAGGTCCCATGATGGCCGTGACATCCGCATGGTTGCCCGCGATGTTGGCAACCGCGTCTGCGATCATCCCCGTCGTTGCCACGATTTTTATCTTCACGCCCGGGTTCCGCTCACCCGGCGTCGCTTGTTTACAACTGATAGCCGCCAGCGCCAGCAACGCCAGGCAGAAGTTTAGCGTATTGAATTGATTGTTGTTCGTTTTCACTGTTATGGTTTCTTAACTACTTCCGACTCACCTGCTTCACGTTCTCACCAACAAATTCTCCGAGGCATCGCGCGATATAAACACGCGGTTCTTCTCGTCTATAAGCACTTCAAGCGAGCCATCGAATTCGATCTTTTCAATGATTGTGACTTTCGCCCCGATATAGATGCCGATTTTGCTGAGGTATTGCAGGAAAGAGGGGGTGCCGTCCTTGACGGAGCGGACCACGGCCTTCTTGCCCGGCGGGGTTTCAGAGAGGGGGAGAAGCCGGAGTTCCTGGATATTACCGTCCTTATCAGGTATGGGGTGCCCGTGCGGGTCGGCCGTAGGGTATCCGAGGAAATCATCGAGTTTCTCGATCAGCAGGGGTGACCGGATGTGTTCAAGCTGTTCGGCCACGTCGTGCACCTCGTCCCAGCTGAAGTTCAGCTTTTCTACGAGGAAGGTCTCCCAGAGGCGGTGCCGGCGGATCACAGAAAGAGCCAGTGACTTCCCCTCGTCGGTGATCCTGACGCCGTAGTATTTTTCGTACGATACCAGGCCTTTATTCGAGAGCTTCTTGATCATGTCTGTGACCGATGCCGCCTTCGTGCTAAGGCTTTCCGCCAGCTCATTCGTCGACACAGACTTTAACCCGTGTTCAGAAAGCCTGTAAATAGCCTTTAAATAATTCTCTTCAGTAAAACTCAGCATCTGCATGTATAACGACATGCAAAAATAAAAGTTTAGATATATCTAAAAAACTTTTTAGATTAATTTTATTTTCCTGCGATAGCTGGCACTATTTGGAAGTTGACGAAGCGGGAGCTGTTTGAATTGGCAAAAGCAAAAAGCAAAAGGCAAAAAGCAAATGGCAAAAGGCAAAAAGCAAAAGGCAAAAGGCAAAAAGCAAATGGCAAATGGCAAAAGGCAAAAGGCAAATGGCAAATGGCAATGTGGGAACTCATAATTCCTAAGTCCCTCCAAAACCAGTCACCTAATCCGGCAAATCAGAACCCAGCGGCCTAAAACCTGGAAATCCGCCCGAAAAACCGGCGTGTGCAGCAAACGGAAGAATTGTATATTTATCCTGTGCCCGAAAAAAAGACCCAAAAAATTAGGCAAGGGAAGCAATATGATAAGATTGTGCGGGAGAATATGCGCTTTGCCTTACCCGGCCTCGTCGAGAAAGTACTGGAGCTCGGGATTGTGCGTATGAAGATGCTGCCGGATAAGCTGCACGTGACACGCGAGCGGGAAGTCGATGCGATTGCCGAGGTAGTTGACAATCAGGGTGAACGATACATTCTGCATGTAGAGTTCCAGACCGAAGACGATCAGCGTATGCCGCTGCGGATGATAGGATACCGTGTGATGCTAAGGGAACTCTACGAACTTCCGGTGCGACAATACTGTATTTACCTGGGTGAGAAACCCACTTCAATGTCCAATTGCATTGATGAGCTTGGATTGCGTTACGAATACAAGCTGGTGTCGCTGCAGGAGATACCTTACCGGTTATTTCTCTCGTCCGACAAACCGGAAGAACGCCTGCTGGCGGTGCTCGGTGACTTCGGCGCGGAAAAGCCCGTTGTGGTATTCACCGATGTGATGAAGTCGGTCGCGCGGCAGGAACCAAGCGGGCTTGAAGGAAACAAGTATTTTGAGCAATTGCGGATTATATCGCAATTGCGTAATTTAGACAGTCAATTCAACAGAGCGATGGAAGGAGTAAAATCATTTTTCAGAGAAGAACGGGATCCCTTATACCGTAGGGGTATTGAGAAGGGTATAGAAAAAGGAATCGCAGAAGAACGAGCCAGATCACATGCCGAAAAATTAAGGTCTGCCAAAAAAATCAAAGAAAACGGCCTTGGCAACAAGGTGATCGCCGATATTCTTGGCCTGCCAATAGCAGACGTTGAAAAACTCTAATGCAAAATTTGCATTGACAATGCGGGAGCTGTTTGAATTGGCAAAAGGCAATGTGGGAACTCATAATTCCTAAGTCCCTCCAAACCCAGCACCTCCCATTGATACGTTCCCCTCTAAACCCGGAACTTGGAACCCGGAATCTTGAACCCGAAACCAGCACCCTGTTCTCCCTCCCAATACACCTCCGTCGGCTCCGTCTTAAAAAAGTGGGTATTCATCATCTCCCGGTGGATGGCCGAAGCATCGGGCTGCAGGGGGTCGAATACCACAGCGGCATCGTAGGGTTGACAAAATCCTACCCACGGAGGGTGGTTGACGAGCAGGATGGGGAGATGCCAGCCCATATATTCATAGAGCTTCGTCGGGATTGAGTTCATGGTCGAAGGG
The DNA here is from genome assembly GCA_964493505.1 of uncultured Roseivirgaceae bacterium. GTDB lineage: Bacteria > Bacteroidota > Bacteroidia > Cytophagales > Cyclobacteriaceae > Chryseosolibacter. The sequence continues at coordinate 250,073 of CAZBNP010000002.1, read as the reverse complement.
TTGATCTGGTAGGTGACCATACCAAAATCGGACGACTGGATGTGCCGGCGGATCTCGGTGTAGGGCACAGGCGCTTCACTGGCAATGAGTTGAATGAACGGGCGCGGATGGATGAGTAGCCGGATCTTTTTGAGGATCGCCGGCTGGGCGCAGCGTCCGATGATAGTGAGTTGTATACGGTTGTCGATGACGTGTAATTTGATCGCCAGGTCGATAGCGGTGAAGACGCCCGTCGACTCTGCGAGGGTACCTGAAAACAATAGGTTTATGGTGTTTTTCCGATTGTCGAAGGGCGGTCGTTTGCGCTGATCGGGGTCGATCCTGACTTTGTTCTCCACCACGGTATAGCGAGTGCCGGGAAACTTCAGTTCCTGCTGATATCCCCGCTCGGCGAGGAGGAAGTGGTCGATGAATTTTGCGGCAACGACTTCCTTGCCCCTTACGTACAAGGCGAGGAAGGGTCTTGTCAGGAAGGGAAAGGCTTTGGTATAGAGGATATTCCAGTAGTAGTTTTCCTGGACGTCGTAGATCAGCCGGCATCGGCAGATCAACCTGGCGATGAGTGCGACGTACAATAGCTCATGGGTTGTAATGATGAAGATCCGGGGACGCAGGCGCAGGGTGATGAAGAGGACACGCCACGGGGCCAGGAGTCGCCGCGGACTCAGCCGGGGGAAGTATTTCAGCGGGTGCGGAGTGACGCCCGGATGGGCCGGCGATGGCGATGCCATGCCGATAACGTGTACGTCATATCCTGATTCCGCCAGTGTTTGTCCGATCTTCTGGCACATCCGGGGGTCGTCGACAGGCTTGAGTACCGACGCAATGACAACTGTACTTTTGTTTGAATCGGCCATTCAGGGGTGCAATGGTTTTAAGAGTTATCGTTAATATTGCCATTTGTCGCAAATTACGATTTTAACAGATCTAACATGGAATCACGGGATATCATCGAAAGAGCGTGGAACGACCGCGCATTACTGCACGACTCATCAATTCAGGAAGCTATCAGGGGCGTAGTCGCTCAACTTGACGCGGGTACTATACGTGTGGCGGAACCTACGTCAGCGGGATGGCAGGTGAACGAATGGGTGAAGAAAGCGGTGATCCTGTATTTCCCTATTCAGAAGATGGAGACTACAGCGGTGGGACCGTTTGAATTTCACGACAAAATCCCGCTGAAAAGGAATTATAAAGAATTGGGTGTCAGGGTAGTACCACACGCTATCGCGCGTCATGGCTCCTATGTCAGCAAGGGTGTGATCATGATGCCTTCATACGTAAACATCGGTGCTTATGTAGATGAAGGTACGATGGTCGACACCTGGGCGACCGTAGGAAGCTGCGCGCAGATCGGGAAGAATGTTCACCTCAGTGGCGGTGTGGGAATAGGGGGGGTGTTGGAGCCCGTGCAGGCATCGCCGGTCATCATCGAAGATAACGCTTTTGTGGGATCGCGGTGTATTGTTGTGGAAGGTGTCCGCGTTGGAAAGGAAGCGGTGCTCGGTGCTAACGTCGTGCTGACAGCCAGTTCGAAGATTATTGACGTGACGGGCGACCGGCCGGTGGAGCACAAGGGCTATGTGCCGGAACGCGCAGTGGTAATTCCGGGTTCTTATACCAAGTCATTTCCCGCAGGTGAGTTCCAGGTTCCCTGTGCGCTGATTATCGGACGCCGGAAGGAGAGTACTGACAAGAAGACTTCCCTAAACGACGCCTTGCGCGAAAACAGCGTGTCGGTGTAGTATCGGGCTGGGTAGATGCCCTCGTTGTGGAATGACGGGTTTCAGAAGTATTTTCTGGCACATGTTTGGTTTAACAGTTACATAATACAGTGTTTTCGCATTGATTATTAAATTCGCACTAGCTGGATAGTCATGATCAGAAGAATCGTTTTATGGGGTTTCCTGTTTCTGGGCCTGGCTGCTCTCAGCCCCGGCGATCGGAACGATGTGTACATGCCCGTTGAGAACGAGAGCTTTCTGCGCGGAGAAGTGCTGGAGTTCAAAATGACCTATGGGATATTCACGGTAGGAAAAGGCACCACCAATATCCATCCGAACTATTTCCGCCTCAACGACCGGTCTTGTTTCAAGGTCGATGTCTTTGGAAAGACTGTTGGACTGATTGACTGGGTCGCCGATGTTGATGACCAGTGGGGCGCGTATATCGATACGGCAGCCCTGGTGCCGCACATGTTCTATCGCCGGATTCGCGAAGGTCGTTATCGCAAAGACGAACAAACCTACTTTGACCACGAGAACCGCAAGATCAGTGTGAAGGTAGCCGACAAAAAGACCGGCAAGTTCAAGGACCCGGTTGTCTACGACGCCCCTGCGAATGTACGCGACATGATAGGTGGATTTCTGTACCTGCGCATCATGGACCTCACCGGACTTCAGGTGAATGACACTATTGTTGTGAGGGGTTTCTTCGAGGATGAGTTTTATGCGCTTCGTATTATCTACAAGGGAAAGAAGACGATCAAGACCAAACTTGGCAAGATCCGCACGCTTGTTTTTAAACCGATCATGCCGAAGAACAAGCTGTTCGACGGGGAGAATTCAATCACGGCTTACTTCTCCGATGATAAGAACCGTATACCCGTAAAGATCGACGCCCAGATGTTTATTGGCACCGCCGGGGTTGAACTCACCAGCTATACCGGGCTTCGCAATCCGCTGAATATAGAAAAGAAGTGAGTTTCGGGCTGGGTTTCTAGGTTGCTGAGTACTGGATGCTAGGGGCAGGTTTGGAGGTACATAGGCATTATGAGTTCCCACATTGTCCCTTTGCCTTTTGCCCTTTGCCTTTTGCCCTTTGCCTTTTGCCCTTTGCCCTTTGCCCTTTGCCCTTTGCCCTTTGCCCTTTTGCCCTTTGCCCTTTGCCTTTGCCTTTTCATCAAATCTTTCGTATGAAAATGTGCTTTGCCGGACTTTGAACTTTAAACTTTAAACCTTAAACTTTGACTTTAAACCTAAGATTCTGACTATGCTTAAGGAATTCAAAGAATTTGCAATGCGGGGGAATGTTATTGACCTCGCTGTCGGTGTGATCATTGGAGGCGCTTTTGGAAAAATTGTAGCGTCGGTTGTCAACGATCTAATTATGCCTGTTCTCAATCCGCTGATGCCGGGCGGTGACTGGCGGACAATGGAGTTCGGACCAGGTATCAAGATCGGCTCATTTATGGGAACGGTACTCGATTTTGTGCTCGTAGCCTTTGCCATCTTCCTGTTTATAAAAGGGATTAACAGGCTCAAGCGCAAGGAAGAAGCCAAGCCGGCACCCGTTGCGGAAGTGCCAGCAGACGTTAAGTTGCTTACCGAGATACGCGATTTGTTGAAGAAGGATTGAAAAACATAGCCGTCATCGGAGCGGGCACGATGGGCAATGGCATTGCCCACGTCTTTGCACAACATGGATTTAACGTCACACTTATCGACGTTTCCGCTGATGCCCTGTCGAAGGCCCTGGTTACTATTGAAAAGAACCTCGACCGCCAGGTAGCGAGAGAAGTTATTCCCGACGCGGTAAAAAAGTCAGCGCTATCAAATATCGCCACGTCGCAGGAGATCGCCAGCGGTGTTAAAGGTGCCGGACTTGTTGTCGAGGCTGCAACGGAAGATACGGAGCTCAAGTTGAAGATCTTCCGGGAGTTGGACGCCACGTGCGATGCGGCTACTATACTGGCGTCTAACACGTCTTCGATATCGATCACGAAGATCGCCTCGGTCACAGGCAGGGCTGATAAGGTCATCGGTATGCACTTCATGAACCCGGTGCCAGTGATGAAGCTCGTAGAAGTGATTCGTGGATATCGTACTTCCGACGAAGTTACCACGGTGATCATGGAACTCGCCCGTCGTCTGGAGAAAGTTCCCGTCGAGGTAAACGATTATCCCGGGTTTGTGGCAAACCGCATCCTGATGCCAATGATCAACGAAGCGATTTATTCTCTTTACGAAGGCGTGGCGGGAGTCGAAGAGATCGACGCGGTCATGAAGCTGGGAATGGCACATCCGATGGGACCGCTGCAACTTGCGGATTTCATCGGGCTTGATGTGTGTCTCTCCATTCTTCGCGTGCTTCACGACGGATTCGGCAATCCTAAATACGCACCGTGTCCGCTATTGGTGAATATGGTGCAGGCAAATCACAAAGGTGTTAAAACCGGAACCGGATTTTATCACTACACCGCAGGAAGCAAACAGGCGGAGGTTGCTCCGCGGTTTGCAAAGAGTCAGTGAGTGGCTTCGTAATTTGCACGTTTCTCATAATCCGTCTGTTATCAGCACTTCTTTCGCGAGTCCCACGGCGTTGAACCTGATAACAAGTCTTGTTGCTGCAGAGTCAGGTGTACCGCAGGCGGGGGCAGGGTCAAGAAAATAGTAAAAGAACTTCTGATTTCGCCGTGATAATTCGTTCTGATCGGGTTTGCCCAGCAGGCTCACAATCTGCATTTGATCGAGTCCCAATAGTTTTTCCTTTTCCTGGTCAATCGCGTCGTGCATGGCAGCCCGTGCGCTGCCGCATGCGTTTTTGTCGTCTGCCCACTGCCCGGAGTCGATGCCGTCCAGGGTGGGGAGTGGCTTGTCACAGCCGACGCAGAAGACCAATACAATAAAAAGTGATCTGAATGAAGTCATGCGTTTGTGAAATCAGTACAATGAGGTGAGCGAGCTCTGGCAAGGAAACTGTCTTACCGGCAATTCTGTTCCGTAAGGAAGGAAAAAAACCGGAATTGAAAGTACAATGGGGTATATGTTCAGGATGTTTTCCGTTTATTTGCACTCAAATTTAGCAACATGGTTCTTAAGTTATTCAGGGCGGCGTGGTTTCTTTCTGTTCTGGTGGTGCTGGTCAACCTGCTCCACGTGTATGCGAGTTTGCCCGAAGTTGTGACAATTCAGGGTGGGGATGACGGCGCCATGGGCCGGGAGACTTTCTTTTATGTTGCCCTGGGTATTGTCGTGGGTATCAATACACTTGTATACTTTTTTAAGTGGTTCTTTGCCGGCAGGGGCGAAGAGATACGAGCGTGGTTCCATGGGCTATTGATTACATTCAATATTTTTATCATCATCGCACTTCAGGTGCTGAATGTGCATAACGGCCACGAGGTATTTGATCGCAGCCTCCTGGGAATTTACCTGACCGGCAGCCTCTGCCTGATATTGTTGTGGGCGTTAGCGTGGCCGGTTTATCTCCTGGCCCAGAGATTTCTTTCTAAACAAACAGTTTAATAGTATAGATCTTAGTATCTGGTTCTCAACATTTTATGATAGTTGAGTTAATGAAGATTTGTAGATGTGCTTTGGAGATGAATGATGGGAGTCATTTCGAAAATCGTTTTATTTATGTGCACTCTGCATTTTTTAAGCTTGAAATTGATTTTTTAATCATGCGTTGAGTCGTCAATCCGGGAAAGAGTATGGCAAAAGCTGAAAAATCACCATCGGTGTTTGAGTATAACGAAGCGAGTATCCGATCGCTCGACTGGCGTGAGCACATTCGCCTGAGGCCGGGGATGTATATTGGAAAACTCGGCGATGGATCATCAAAAGATGACGGGATCTATGTGCTGGTAAAAGAGGTGGTAGACAACTCTATCGATGAACACATGATGGGCTATGGAAAGGTTATCGACATAGCAATCACAACATCGAAGGTTTCTGTTCGCGATTACGGCCGCGGTATTCCACTGGGAAAGGTTGTGGATGTTGTCTCCAAGATCAACACAGGCGCCAAGTACGACAGCGGTGCTTTTCAAAAATCGGTCGGTCTGAACGGTGTTGGAACAAAGGCGGTGAACGCCTTGTCAAACTACTTTAAAGTACAGGCGTTCCGCGACGGGCAGACAAAAATGGCCGAATTCGAAAAAGGAATTCTTGCCGCCGATCCGAAACCATCTAAAACACAGGAAAAGAACGGTACGCTGGTTGAATTCGCGCCTGATGAATCCATGTTCAGACACTATCACTTTATTCCGGAATACCTGGATGATCTGATGTGGAACTACGCGTTTCTCAACGCAGGACTGACGATTAACTACAACGGCCGGAAGTTTTTCTCCAAAGACGGCCTGCTTGACCTGTTGAAACAGAAGAGCGCAGGGGAGGAACTGAGATACCCGATTATCCATCTCAAGGGCAACGACATAGAGGTGGCTATGACACATGGAGGCCAATACGGCGAGGAGTATTATTCATTCGTTAACGGACAGAACACCACACAGGGTGGAACACACCTCGCCGCATTCAGGGAGGGCGTGGTGAAGGGCGTCCGCGATTTCTTCAAGAAAGATTACGATGCCGCTGATATTCGTTCAAGCATCATCGCTGCGGTGGCCGTCCGTGTACAGGAACCTGTGTTTGAATCACAGACGAAAACCAAACTCGGGTCGCTGAATATGGCCCCTGACGGCCAGACGGTAAGAAGTTATGTCGGCGATTTCGTTGCCAAAGAGATTGAAATATTCCTGCACAAGAACTCGGCAACCGCCGACCAATTGCTCAAGCGTATTTTGCAATCGGAGCGTGAACGAAAGGAGATCGCGGGAATTAAAAAACTAGCCAATGAGAGAGCGAAGAAGGCCAACCTTCATAATAAGAAGCTCCGCGATTGCCGGTTTCACTTCGACGACAAGACCGACCGCGGCGTTGAGTCTGTGATCTTCATCACGGAGGGTGACTCCGCCAGTGGTTCTATCACAAAGTCGCGCGATGTCAGTACCCAGGCTGTGTTCAGTTTGCGCGGTAAGCCGCTGAATAGTTACGGACTGACCAAAAAGGTTGTCTATGAAAACGAAGAGTTCAACCTGCTGCAGCACGCGCTGAATATTGAAGACGGACTGGAAGGTCTGCGCTACAACAAGGTGATCATTGCGACGGATGCGGATGTAGATGGTATGCATATCCGTCTGTTGCTGATGACGTTTTTCCTCCAATTCTTTCCCGATCTGGTCAAGGCCGGGCATGTCTTTATCCTGGAAACACCTCTCTTCCGTGTGCGTAACAAGAAACAAACGATCTATTGTTACAGCGAGGCGGAGAAGCAGGAGGCAACGACTACCCTGGGCGGAAAGGTTGAGATCACTCGCTTTAAAGGGTTGGGTGAAATTTCGCCTGACGAATTCGGCGGATTCATCGGCGAGGATATCCGTCTTCAGCCGGTGTTGCTGCACGATGCGAACCTCCACAAGACCCTTGAGTTTTACATGGGCAAGAATACCCCCAGCCGGCAGGAGTTTATTATCGACAACCTCCGTGTCGAACTCGACAAAGTTGACCAGACGAATGAGAAAGTTGCCCTGGATGAAGTAGAGATATAGTATGAGTAAAAAGAAGAAAGATATTCCCGCGCCGAAAGGCGGCGACCCGGCAGGAGTGCCGGAAAATAAGAAGCCGAACGGTGAAGTCCACTCTATCGCGCTGGACGGCTTATACAAGAATTGGTTTCTGGATTACGCGTCCTATGTGATCCTCGAACGGGCGGTGCCGCGTATTGAAGATGGTTTCAAGCCCGTGCAGCGCCGGATCATGCACTCGCTGAAGGAGATGGACGACGGGCGCTTCAACAAGGTGGCGAACGTCATCGGAAATACGATGCAGTACCACCCTCATGGCGATGCCGCTATTGGGGAGGCCATGGTAAACATCGGTCAGAAAGATATTCTCATTGAAACACAGGGTAACTGGGGAGATATACGCACAGGCGACAGCGCGGCGGCACCTCGTTACATCGAAGCCCGCCTTTCTAAGTTCGCGCTCGACGTTGTTTACAACCATCAGACTACCGACTGGCAACTCTCGTACGACGGAAGAAAGAAGGAGCCGGTCACTTTGCCTGTCAAGTTCCCGCTGCTGCTCGCACAGGGTGTGGAAGGGATTGCCGTAGGACTCTCCACCAAGATACTTCCGCATAACTTCTGCGAGCTTATCAAGGCGTCGATAGAGGTGCTGAAGGGAAAGACCCCGAAGATCTATCCCGACTTTCCTACCGGCGGAATCGCCGACTTTGGCGAGTATAATCAGGGCTTGAGAGGGGGCAAGATAAAAGTTCGGGCAAGAATTGAGATAGTAGATAAAAAAACACTGGCTATCAAGGAGATACCGTTCTCTACGACGACAACTTCCTTGATGGAATCCATCGTGAAGGCCAGTGAAAAAGGCCAGATCAAGATCAAGCAGGTGGTAGACAATACCGCCCGCGATGTCGAGATCCTGGTTCACCTCCAGGCGGGCCAGTCGCCGGAGATTGCGATGGAAGCGCTTTACGCTTTCACCGACTGCCAGATCAGTATATCACCCAACGCCTGTGTGATCGTTGAGGATAAGCCGCAGTTCATGACTGTCACGGCTATCCTTAAGTACAACACCGAGCTAACGTTGAAACTACTGAAGCGGGAGCTTGAGATCCTGAAGAGTGAGTTGATGGAAAAGATATTGTTCTCGTCGCTGGAGAAGATCTTTATCGAGAACAGGATATATCGCAACATCGAACAAGCCGAGACGTGGGAGGAGGTGATCAGCATCATCGACAAAGGGTTGAAGCCTCACAAGAAAAAGTTCTACCGCGAGATCACAACCGACGACATCGTGAAGCTCACCGAGATCCGTATCAAGCGGATTTCCAGGTACGATAGTTTCAAGGCGGAAGAATTGCTGAAGGATACCGAGAAGCAGCTCAAGAACGCGCAGCATAACCTCCGTCACCTCACAGATTATGCCATCGGCTATTTTCAGAACCTGCTCGATAAATACGGCAAAGGTCGCGAACGACGCACTGAGATACGGAGTTTCCAGGCCGTTACGGCCGTGGAGGTGATCGCGAACAACCAGAAGTTGTACGTCAACCGCTCGGATGGTTTCGCGGGCTATAGCCTGAAACGCGACGAGTATATTTGCGATTGCTCCGAGCTCGACGACGTGATCGTTATCCGGAAAGATGGAAAGGCGCTGATCTCGCGCATCCAGGAGAAGGCGTTTATGGGTAAAGACATCCTTTATATCGGGATATGGAAAAAGGGTGACGATCGCATGACCTATAACTTAATCTATTCCGATGCCCGGAACGGCAGGGGTTTTGCGAAGCGGTTTAACCTTCCCGGCGTGATTCGCGACCGCGAGTACGACCTCGCTGGCGGCGACAAGAATTCGCGTATATACTATGTCAGTGGCAACCCCAACGGTGAGGCCGAAGTTGTTGAAGTAAAACTTTCTCCGTCCAGCACCGCCCGCAAGAAGATAATCCGGTTCGATTTCGCGGATGTCGAGATCAAAGGCCGCTCTGCACGTGGCATTACCATCACGAAGTATCCGATACGTCGCGTGGAATTCGCAAAAGCCGGAACGTCTACGCTCAGCAGACTCGATCTTTGGTATGACTATGATACGGGGCGCCTGAATCGCGACAAGCGTGGAAAATACCTCGGTAAGTTTGACGGTGACGATATGCTTATCGCCTTTATGCGCAACGGGTCTTACAAGATAACCAATTATGACCTCGCAAACCGCTATGAACCGGAACGTGTGCTACGGGTTGAGAAATTTCGCCCTGAGCAAGCCATTGCCGCAGTCTACGTCGATGGTGAAAGTAAGCAATACATGGTGAAACGTTTCATGATTGAAACGAGTACGGCCGACAAGGAGTTTGTGTTTATCTCTGAAGCCGTTGGCTCGCGATTAGTACTGGTGACGACAGCCGACTCGCCTGAAGCGGAAATGGAGATCGTGAAAGGGAAAGACAAAGCGAAGAAAGCCCACACCGTGAACCTCGAGGAACTGGTGGATATCAAGGGCTGGAAGGCATTGGGAAATCGGTTGTCAGAATTCAAGGTCCACAGGATTACCCTTGTGGAGGATGATGAGCCTGAATATGAAGAGGCCGGTGAGGGGGAGGAAGAGGTGACTGAATCGAAAAAAGATTCTCAGTCACCCAAAAAAAAAATCGGGACGTCCTACTCCGCGCCAACGCCCGGGCCAGTCGCCGACGAAGACGGCCAGGCGAACCTCTTCCCCGAAGCGAGAAAGCCCAGGCAGCCCCCGGTCAAAAAAGACCCCGGCGGGAAAACCGAAGTCAGGCAGCAAAGCCTCTTCGAAAGCAAGCCGGAAGACGCCGGCCACAAAAACTACAGCCAGGAAAACGACAGCGAAAAAAACCGTAGTGAAGAAAACCGTGGCGAAGAAGCGAACACGCAAGAAATAACATCGCGTGCGGAGGATTCCGGCGCGGGGAGCGCAAGTGAAAAACGCGGCAACGACGACAAATCGTTTAATGTTGGCGAGACCATCGAGTTTGAATTGTGACCTCTGCAGCGAGCAGGTAGCATTCAAAAAAAGAGCGCATCGTTCAGACGCGCTCTTTTTAGTTCAACAGCACTCACTCGTGATCCACCGCAGGGGCAGCCTGCTGAAAACTATCCGCCCTTTTCTTTCTGGTCAATCTCTTTCGCGAGATTTTCGTACCGTGTTTTCAGTTGCTGATCGGATTGAAGCGATTTTCTTATCTGGTTAAAGACCTTTACGCCGACATAGTTTTTGGCGAGATCCTGATAAGTGGCATTGATGTTTGCAATGCTTGTCTTGCGAAGTTCCGTAATTTGGTTCAGGAATGCGATCTCTTCCGCGGTAGCGTTAGCCGCCTGTAATTTAGTGGCGTCATCCTGAACTTTGAAGAGTTCGTTGTAACGCGCTACAGACATCACCGTATTGGTCTGCACAGTTTCAGCCACGAGCTCGCGGAGTGAGGTCTGCATAGATTCAACGGAGTCCATCGTCACCGCGTACTTCTTCAAATCCTCATCTGTAACTCCGGTGCTGGTCTGTGCATGTGCCGCGACCACCATCAATAAAAGGCAGGGCACCAAGACTTTCACAATCTTCATAGGTTGGTTTGGTTTTGGTTAAACATCATGTCGGTAGAACCATGCGATCGTAGCGCGTTTTCCGACTCTTGAAGGGGGAGGATTTTTCGTAAAAACCCCCGGCCACAAGAACTCAATATACGGCGCCAGACTTTTTTTTGAAAATATTTTATAAAAAAACTATTACCGTGCCATCTGCCTGTCCTTGGGTGCGCCTGCCATGATATTGTCGTGAGCAAACGCCGAGAATTTTTCAAAGTTCTTCAGAAACGCCGATGCCAACATAGCCGCTTGTCGGTCGTACGCATCCTTGTCGCTCCAGGTATTGCGCGGGTTGAGAATTTCCGACGGAACTCCGTCGCACCGCTGTGGCATCGCGAGGCCGAATACGTCGAGATGATCGCACGGTACTTTATCGAGCGTACCATCGAGTGCCGCGCTGATGAGCGCACGTGTGTACGATAATTTCATGCGCTGGCCGCTGCCGTAAGCTCCGCCGGTCCAGCCGGTATTGACCAGCCACACATTCACTTTCGATTTCTTTATTTTCGTGCTGAGCATTTCCGCGTAGCGCGCAGGGTGCAGCGGCATGAACGGCGCGCCGAAACACGCCGAGAATGTGATCACCGGCTCGGTGATACCCGCTTCTGTCCCCGCTACCTTGGCGGTGTATCCGCTGATAAAATGGAAAGCTGCCTGTTCGGGTGTGAGTTTTGAAATAGGAGGGAGTACGCCGTAGGCGTCACAGGTCAGGAAGAAAATATTTTTCGGCGTATGGCCCCTTGCGGGCTGCGCGGCATTTGCGATGTGGTCAAGCGGATAGCTGACGCGTGTGTTTTCCGTGATCGACTTATCAGCGTAGTCTACTGTATCGGACGCATTATGAAAGCCTACGTTCTCCAGCAAGGCGCCGGTCCTGATCGCGTTGAATATATCGGGTTCCCGCTCCGGCGACAGATCGATGGTCTTGGCGTAGCATCCGCCCTCGAAGTTGAAGACGACGTCATCGGATGTCCATCCGTGTTCATCGTCGCCGATGAGTCGCCGATTCGGGTCGGCAGACAGCGTTGTTTTTCCCGTGCCGGAGAGTCCGAAGAAAAGCGCGGTATCTCCCTTCGCTCCGTTGTTGGCGGAGCAATGCATCGGCAGAACATCTTTCTCCAGCGGAAGTGTGAAGTTCAGCGCTGTGAATACACTCTTCTTGATTTCGCCCGTGTATCCGCTTCCACCTACCAGTATGATCTTTCGTTTAAAGTCGATAATAGTGAAGTTGTGTTGACGCGTACCATCCGTCTCCGGGTTGGCGTGAAAGTCCGGTGCGTTGAGCAGAAGCCATTCCGGGTGGAACGCCTGTAGTTCCTTGTCGTCGGGACGCAGGAACATATTGGAGACGAAGAGATTTGACCATGCGTATTCGTTGACGACGCGAATGGAAGTTCTGTAACGCAGGTCGGCGCAGGCGTAGCAGTCGCGTACATAGAATGTTTTTCCTTCGAAGTACCGGATCATTCCTATATAGAGCTGATCGAACTTGTCTGCATCAAAGGGGAGGTTGATGTTTCCCCACCAGATATCTTTCTCCGTCACATCATCCCTGACAATGAAACGGTCTTTCGGAGACCGGCCTGTGAATTCACCGGTCCTGATCGCAATAGCGCCTGTGGTTGTGAGGCGAGCTTCCTCCTGCCTGATAGCTTTTTCGGTCAGCTCCTCCGGCGTAAGGTTCCACCATGCTGTCCCATCCAGAATCCCGAGGTCTCTCATAGAGGCGTTTTCGGGTTTGTTTCCTAGTTCTAACATACTGTTGTTGGGTTAGTGAGGATTCAAATATATATGCAAAATTAGAGCGTTTCAATCGTTTGCATTAAATTTACGTGCCGCCGGGAGGCCGGTTTTCGTCGTTTGAAAAAGTGGATTTATAGCTATATTTCAACCTGACTAAAAGGATATTCTGAACCCCATTCCGATTACCTAAACATCTTTCTCTTCAATGGATTCTAACCAAAGTTTCTTTGGACACCCCAAAGGCCTGTCGACACTGTTTTTTACTGAAATGTGGGAGCGCTTCAGCTACTATGGAATGCGGGCGATCCTCGTTCTCTATATGGTAGCTGCTGTCGAGAACGGCGGGATGGGTCTTTCCGACCAGACCGGCAATGCTATTTACGGGCTCTACACAATGTTTGTCTATTTGCTCGCGCTTCCGGGCGGATGGCTGGCTGACAAATTTTTCGGTCTGCGTCGTTCGGTGTTTTACGGAGGGTGTATCATCGCGCTTGGACATTTTAGTATGGCCATACCGCTGACAGAGACCTTCTTTCTGGGGCTGTTGCTGATTGTACTGGGGACGGGGATGCTGAAACCCACCATCAGCAGTATGGTCGGTGAGCTGTATACCCGCAATGATCAGGCGAGACGCGACGCCGGCTTTACGATCTTCTATGCAGGCATCAACCTCGGCGCGGCGCTCTCTCCGCTGATCACGGGATACCTCGGAGAGCGGGTTGATTGGCATCTGGGCTTTGCCGCCGCGGGTGTGGGCATGGTGCTCGGACTTCTTCAATACAAGCTTACGGAACGCAATCTCGGGCAGGCCGGACTCGAAACAGGACTCGCTCCCGGACCCGAGGGACTACAGTTCAAAAGGAATGTCACGAAGGGGCTATGGGTGTGTGGAGTGTTGCTCGTCATCTTGCTCGCCCTCCTCTTCACCCGCACGATCACTGCCGACCCTCTGGCAATAGGAAAGGTGTTGGGCTACGTCATTCCCGTTAGTGCTGTGGCGTACTTTGCTTACATTTTGATCTTCCAGAACCTCACGCCGGAGGAAAGAAAACGCGTGATGGCGATCGCGATCTTTTTCATCGCCACAGGATTGTTTTACGCAGGCTACGAGCAACAGGGCTCTTCGCTTAATCTCTTTGCCGAACGCTATACCGATTTGTTCATAGGCAGTTTCCAGATGCCCGCAAGCTGGATGCAGACCGTACCTCCGACGGCGGTGCTGGTCTTCTCCGCGATGTTTGCGTGGCTTTGGGTGTGGCTCGACAAGCGAAAACTCAATCCGTCGACGCCGCTGAAAATGTCGTTTGGATTAATCTTCATGGGACTCGGTTATGCCGTGATGATCTTTGCTTCCATGGTCGTCATCGCAGGCGATAAACCGCTTCCCACCTGGCTTGTGCTCACGTATGTACTTCATACTTTTGGCGAGATATGTCTCTACCCGGTCGGGCTGAGCGCGGTAACAAAGCTGGCACCGCGAAAACTGTCGGGGCAGCTGATGGGCGTTTACTTTATCGCGCTGGCTTATGGTAATCTCATCGCCGGTCTGTTTGCCGGTAACTTCGACAAAGACGCCATCAGTCAGGATCCAACACTCCTCGTCGATCTCTTCGGTACAGTGACAAAGGTGATGCTGATTTCCGGTCTTGTCGTATTAATTTTCAGTAAACCTATTCGGAAATTGATGGGAGATGTTCGGTAAAGTTTCAGGTTGCGAGTTTAAAGTTTCGTGTTCAAAGTTGACAGTGCTCCCAACTTTAAACCCGAAACCCGCAACTTTTCGGTGGAATCGCGAAAGTTACATATTATTGCACTGTTGCCTGTCGCAGGCCGACGGGTGCGATACGATAACCTAAACCCATCCTGACCCCCATGGAAGAAAAAAAGACTTTCAAGCCGTACATTGCTCCGGAGGCAAACATCGCGGAGTTTACCGTCAAATCAGTCGGCTTTGGTGTTTTGTTCGGCGTGCTGTTTGGTGCATCCACCGTATACCTGGCGTTGAAAGCCGGCCTGACGGTTTCAGCCTCCATACCAATCGCGGTGATCGCCATTACGCTGGGTCGGAAATTCCTGAAGACCACTATTCTGGAGAACAACATTATTCAGACAACGGGGTCGGCGGGGGAATCCATCGCGGCAGGTGTCGTGTTTACCCTTCCCGGCTTTCTGTTCCTGTCGCCGGGTGCGAATGGTGAGAGTGTTGGGGCGGAATATTTCAACTACCTGACAATCTTGATACTGGCCGCCATTGGCGGGATGCTGGGTACCATCATGATGATTCCATTGCGGCGATCGCTGATCGTAAAGGAACACGGTGTGTTGCCCTATCCTGAAGGAACCGCCTGTGCGTCGGTGCTGCAGGCAGGAGAGAAGGGAGGCGTATTCGCGCAGACGGCGTTTATAGGGATGGGTATTGCTCTCGTCTACGCCGTGCTGCAAAAAGTTTTTCACGTCATCGCCGCTACACCTACTTTCATCACCAGCCAGGTAAACAAATTCTGGCCTTCTGCGACCGTCAGTGCAGACATTACCCCTGAGTATCTCGGTGTTGGCTATATAATCGGTCCCCGAATCGGCGGAGTACTTGTCGCGGGCTCGGTACTCGCGTGGTGGGCAGTGATCCCTTTGCTCACAACACTCGTAGACCCGTTGCTGATCGCGGAGCAACTGGTGAAACTGGGATATCATGCAGACATTTCCGCGCCGGGTGGCAGGTGGGCCTGGAATCCGGTGAGCCAGGAGTTTGGAAATCCGGCGCTGGCGATCTACTACGCTTATATACGTCAGATCGGCGCCGGCGCTGTTGCCGCAGGTGGCTTTATCACACTAATCAAGACCATCCCGACTATTGTAAGCTCTTTCCGTGAAAGCGTGGCATCACTGCGAGAAACCACCACAGGCGGTGTGCTACGCACGGATCGCGATCTGTCATTCATGGTTGTGATCGTGGGGAGTATCATTCTCGTGGCGTTGATCGCCCTGCTGCCGCGTATTCCCGGTGAAGGCGTTCTGCAGAAACTGCTGCTCGGTGTGCTGGTCATTGTCTTTGGATTTTTCTTCGTAACGGTGGCAAGCCGTATTGTAGGACTCGTCGGATCGAGCAACAGTCCTATTTCAGGTATGACCATTGCGACATTGATGGGCACGTGCCTTATATTTACAGCGATTGGATGGACGGGTGAGCTCTACGAGCCGCTGGCGCTTGTTGTAGGAGGAATGATCTGTATTGCCGCAGCCAACGCGGGGGCTACATCACAGGACCTCAAAACAGGTTATATTGTCGGCGCCACACCGCGGTATCAGCAGCTGGCACTTTTTATCGGTGCGATCGTTTCATCACTGGTTATCGGTCTCGTCGTTACCATCCTGGACAAGCCCACGCTTGAGATGCAGGCAGAAGGCATTGCCCACGCGATTGGGAGCGCGGAATATTCCGCTCCGCAGGCTACGCTGATGGCAACGCTCGCCAGGGGTATCCTTTCGTATAACCTCGACTGGCAATTTGTAGTCGTCGGAGTGTTCATCGCTATCATGATCGAACTTTGTGGTATCAAGGCGCTGGCGTTTGCTATCGGACTATACCTGCCACTGTCGACTACGTTGCCAATCGCTTTCGGCGGAGCTATAAAAGGATATGTCGACTGGCACGCTGAGCGACGAAATGAGGTTAAGCAGGATGATGATCTCGGTCATGGCAGCCTGCTCGCCACCGGACTGATCGCGGGAGGCGCGCTCTCCGGCGTGGTGGTAGCACTGTTGTCAGTAAACGACGATATCAACCGGTCTCTACGGCAAGTCAACGCCGAAGATGGGCTCACCAGCCTGCTCGGGGCAGGAGGCTACAGTGTTTTGGGCGTTTTGTTCTTCGGAGCAATGGCGGCCTACCTGTACCGAACCGCAAAAAGGAAATAGTTGCTAAAGGAATGCGATCAACGTATTCTGGTAATCGTGTCAAGAACAGAAGAAAATATGCAGACTGAGTACATCGATAAACACCAGGAATTACCCCCCGTACAAGAAGCGAAAATTGGACTTTTTATTCCCTGTTACGTAAATCAATTCTTTCCCGGCGCCGCAATCGCCACCCTGCAGCTACTGGAAAAACTGGAGCTGAATATTGTCTACCCGACGAAACAAACCTGCTGTGGACAGCCGATGGCGAATTCAGGGTTTCAACATTTGACGGAAGATACAGACGAGTTGTTTGTAGAAAACTTTTCGGAGTTCGACTATATCGTCGCGCCGTCGGCGAGCTGTATCCTTCACGTTAAGGACCATTTGCATTCGAAAAAAGACCCCGCCGCGGCGGAGAAAATAAAAGGTCGGGTGTATGAACTTGTCGAGTTTCTCACCGACGTAGTGAAGGTGAAAAACCTCAACGCCAGTTTTCCACACCGTGTAGGACTCCATCACAGCTGTCATGGACTGCGCGGGTTGAAGCTTTCGCAAATGAGCGAACTCAACGCAGCGCCGTTTTCAAAACCTGAGCAACTGCTTAGCATGGTGAAAGGGCTGGAACTCGTAACGCTCGATCGCACTGACGACTGCTGTGGTTTTGGCGGAACATTTTGTGTTTCTGAAGAAGCCGTTTCAGCGAAGATGGGACAAGACCGCGTTGACGACCACGAACGGAACGGCGCTGAATACATCGCTTCATCCGATCTCTCATGCCTCATGCACCTCGACGGAATATTGAAGAGGAAGAAAAGCCGCGTGAAAGTGGTGCATATCGCCGAAATACTGAATAACCAGTAGTCGCGGACAACCGCCGACTGACAACCGATTACCAACTAATGAATCACCCTGACTATTTCAAAGGAAAATCCCACTCCCAGCTTGCTGAAGAGTTTACCAGCGACAATGAGAAGGCAAGCTGGCACGATGGCGCATTGTGGTGGATAAGGCAGAAGCGCGACAAGGTTTCAAAGGGAGTCCCTGAGTGGGAAGATCTGCGCGAGGCGGCATCGGACATCAAGCATCACATGCTATCGAATATGCACGACTACCTCGTCGAGTTTGAAAGCAATCTCCAGAAGAATGGTGTCACCGTGCATTGGGCTGCGAATGCCGAAGAGCACAATGCTATTGTTTACTCGATTCTTCGCACTAAGGGTATTACGGCGATGGTGAAGAGCAAGTCGATGCTTACCGAAGAGTGTCACCTCAATGAGTTCCTCGAAGAGCGCGGCATTGGTGTGGTCAACTCGGATCTCGGTGAGTATATCCAACAGATCGATGCGGAACCGCCGAGCCACGTAGTACTACCCTGTATCCACAAGCGGAAGGAGGAGATTGGTGAACTCTTCCACGAACACCTCGGCACCGAAAAAGGGTTATCCGATCCAACGCTCCTCGCGCGGGCTGCCCGCCGGCATTTGCGCGACGTATTCCTTACGCGCCGTGCTGCCCTGACAGGCGTCAACTTCGCCGTGGCCGAGACTGGAGAATTTGTCGTTTGCACAAATGAAGGCAACGCCGATATGGGCGCGCACCTCTCGGAAGTTCATATCGCATCGATGGGGCTGGAGAAGCTCATCCCCAGGAAAGAGCATCTCAGCGTCTTTCTCCGGGTGCTGGCCCGAAGCGCGATAGGTACACCGATTACCATCTACTCAAGCCACTTCAGGAAACCCCGGCCCGGGCAGGAAATGCATGTAGTACTGGTAGACGCCGGAAGAAGCCGACAACTGGGACGTCCCGATTTTCGCGATTCACTGAAGTGTATTAAGTGCGGAAGTTGCATGAACACCTGTCCTGTATATAGAAAAGGCGGAGGACTTAGTTACCACAATACCGTCACAGGGCCTATTGGTGCGATACTAGCGCCTAACCTCGATATGAAACGCCACGCCGACCTGCCCTTTGCTTCGACGTTGTGCGGATCATGTTCGAATGTGTGTCCGGTGAAAATCAATATCCATGAGCAGTTGTATAAATGGCGGCAGGTGATTGTTCAGAATGGCTACGCGCCGAAATCCAAAGCTGCCGGGATGAAGGCAATGGCGGAAACAATGGGATCGCCGCGGCTCTTCAATACGGCGGGCAAACTTGGACGATGGTTTCTAAAGAATGTTCCCGGATTGATCAATAACAGGTTTAATCCGTGGTTCAAACAACGCGACATGCCGGAGGCACCAACCCAGTCGTTTACCGACTGGTACAAAAAGAATAGATGAGTTGCAGTAATATAGAATGTTATGACTATGACCAGCCGCGAAAGAATTCTGGCAGACGTAAAGAAGAATCAACCACCGCTTAGTCCATTACCGGACCTCAGTATCTTCAAAGGATCTGTATCAGACATTGTACAGGAATATGTGGATATGTTTGGCGGTATCGGCGGCAAGGCGGTCGTTGTGAACGACATCGGGCTGGTCAGAGCGATGATTGCCGAACAGTTTGATACCGGCCTGCGGGTAGTAACAACACTGCCATCGCTGGCGGATCACTTCGAATTGTATTCGAGCGATGCCGATCCACACACATTTGCCGATGTGGAGCTTGCCGTCATGGGTGCCCACCTTGCCGTTGCCGAGAATGGTACCGTATGGGTGACCGACGACGTGATGGGACAGCGTGTCATTCCGTTTATATGTCAGCACCTGGCTGTCGTGATTGACGCCAGTACCATTGTCCCCACCATGCATGAAGCCTATAAAAAGATCGGCGCCGGCGATTACGGATTTGGAACGTTCATCGGAGGCCCCTCAAAAACCGCGGATATCGAGCAGTCGCTCGTCCTCGGTGCACACGGCCCTATCTCTATGACAGTTTTTATCCTTACGTAAGGTACGATTCTTCAAAAACCCTGACCACCGCCTATGAAAATACGCTCGAACCTCAAACAGGAATACCGTGACGTTTACACCGACGAAGCACTGGCTGCGCTTGTCGTGCTGGCTAAGTTCAATCCGGTGATTAAGGAAGTCATGGAAGCACGCGTCAGGCGCCGAATGCTTCGCCAGAAGGATCGAGAAAGGATACAGTTCCTCAACCCCAACGGCACAATACCGCGAACAAATATTGTGGTGCAGGATGCACGCGATGGAAAATTTGAAGGCTCGCCTATTCCCGCCGACCTGCAACGCCAATGGATTCAGGGAACAGGACCGGCCGCCAAACCCGGCGCACCCCTGGAAAGCAGTATTCGCAATGCCGCCTACGCATTGCTCTCGGGTGCGGACGGATGGATGTTCGACGGAGAAGATGCTCTGGGGCAGATAGCAGCGATGTCGCTCGATAACCAGCGAAACCTCAAACTGGCCATTCACAACGATCCGGTGTTTTTGAAAGTCGCGGAACAAGTGGCTGGAGAAATGAACAAATGGTCGCAGGGATTCCTCGGCCGCAACATCGTTCAAGACTGGAAGAAACAGCTGACATTTACGACAAAAATATTCCGCGCGCGCGGACTTCACCTCGACGACCGGCATATCCGCGACAGCGACGGCGTGGCAATGGCTGCTTCCATCGCGGATCTCGTATTATATGTTGTCAACAACTACCGGACATTACAGGAACAGGGATCATCGGTGGTGTTGTATCTCCCCAAGATCCAGACTGCCGAAGAAGCTGCCGTCTGGAACGAAATGATCTCGACGCTCGAGGAACATCTGGAGCTCGCCAATGGTACGATAAAAGTTTACGCATTGGTGGAACAGCTGGAAGCCACCCATCAGCTTATGGAAATTCGCGCCGCGCTCGGCAAGCATTTTGTAGGGTACAATACCGGGCGATGGGACTATATCAACAGCGTTTCCGATGCGATGGCCTGGGACGAAAGCTTTGTCAATCCCGACATCGAATCGATCGTGATGACGTATGGTTATATGCGGCACTATGAGCAGCGCGTGAGATGTGCGGTAAACACACCCGATATCAATGGAAACTTTGCGTTGTGGCAAGGTGGTATGGAGCCTAATATACCGGTGGGATCTGCCGACGGCGTTGCAGCCAGCATGAAGAAAGCCCTGGCAGGTGCTGAACGCGAGCAGCGGGAGGGAGCGAGTGGAAAGTGGGTGGCACATTGGAAGATGGTGCATATAGTGCGACCGGTGTGGGAAAAAGCTGGTGAAGTAAACCAGGCCGGACGGAAATTCCCCCCGCTCTCATACCAGCAGAAGGACGCGGATAACCTTATCCAGCTTGAGTCAGCGCCGACTACCATCCGGGGTGCGCGCAACCTGATCAGCGTCGCTCTCCAATACGGGAATGCTTTCGGCCAGGGGATGCAGGCAGCGGCGCTTAAGCCCGCTGACTTTTTTGGCAACGACGATATTCTCTACCTGATGGAAGATATGGCCACGGGAGAGATCAGACTGAGTATCCTTTGGGAATGGGTTCATAAAGGCGTGCGTATCACAGATGATGACCCCGCTACTGGTATCAAAGCAGGAGAGGTATTTACAAAAGCATTGTTCGGGCGATTGCTGGATGAGGAGTACGATAAACTGCTTAAAGCAGAGAACAAGGACGTGCATGACGACTCAAAGAAGACAACGCTTCCTGTTTCCAGGGAAATCGCAAGTGTGTATGTCCTTAGCGATGCGAAACTTCCGTGGTTTATTGACTTACTGAACATTAACCTTAACAATATGGATGCTGAGATCGCCGGTAAGCGGATCAGATTGTATATCGAAACATTTCATTCGGAAGGGAAACGGATTACTGAAAATCTGGATTTTCCCGGATGACCACCCGATTAGGTATGAAGATAGTTGTTCTTGATGGTTTTGCCCTGAACCCCGGCGATCTGAGCTGGGATGGAATCGCGGAGTTTGGTGAATTGATCGTTCACGAACGTACCGTGGCTGAGTTGATTGTTGAGCGAGCGAAAGGTGCGACGGTGTTGCTTACTAATAAAACCCCTCTCAGTGCGGAGGCACTCCGTCAACTACCTGACCTGAAGTATATTGGCGTATTGGCAACGGGTTATAATATAATAGACATAGACGAAGCCGCCCGACGTGGCATTGTTGTCAGCAACATTCCCAACTACGGAGCTATGTCGGTCGCACAGCTCACCTTCGCCCTGTTGCTGGAGTTGTGTCACCATGTGCAGTACCATAGTGACACAGTACGCGACGGCAAGTGGTCGCGGTCGAAAGACTTCTCCTATTGGGACTATCCCCTGATCGAGCTGTCAGGCAAGACGATGGGGATTATCGGTTTCGGAACCATCGGCCAGGAAGTAGGTAACATTGCGACGGCGTTCGGAATGAATTTGCTCGGTACGGCGCGAAGCAGAAGGGATCAATCACACCGACGGAATTTTACCTGGGCAAGTATCGATGACGTTCTGGAGCAATCAGACGTCGTCAGTATTCATTGCCCGTTAACCCCGGAGACGCAGGGGATGATCAACTCCAGGTCGCTGCGGACGATGAGACCCAATGCCTTCCTGCTCAATACGTCACGCGGGCCGCTCATTGTCGAACAGGATCTTGCCGACGCGCTGAATGGTGATGTAATTGCCGGCGCTGCCCTCGACGTGCTATCCCAGGAACCGCCATCCGAAAGCAATCCTTTGCTCCGCGCAAAAAACTGTATCATCACGCCGCACATAGCATGGGCAACCCGGGAGGCGCGGCGACGCCTTATGGCGATGGCGACGAAGAACCTCAGTCGGTTTGTAAGCGGCCATCCCGATAACGTAGTAAACAATGTCGCCTGACGAACTCCTCGATGTGTTCCTGATTTTTATTTCAGTTTTGTCTGTATTATCCCATTAAGATTATTACATTTCTGATTAAAGTAGGATCAATGAGGCCACTCCTCCTTGCCCGTTGATTACCTGACTGACGACTTGTTGGTTCCAAAATGGTGAGCGCATTATCATTGGCTTCAAAACGCCTGGCTAATACCCTGTCGGCTACGGTATTGATGATTGCCTTTGTTCTTCTGAGTTCATCATTCGCCGGGGCTGTTAACCTGTACACGTACACAAACGCCGGGACCAGCGGCGCATGGAACGATCCCGCTACCTGGACGACCGATCCCACAGGTGCCACTTCAACCGGAAGCGCTGTTCCCGGAGCCAACGATGTCGTAACCATTCTGAACGGGTTTACGGTTTTTCTGACGGCCAATGTATCCACCTCCGGTCTTGTTATTGTTCTGAACAATGGAGGCACACTTGACCTTGCCACCAACACATTCAATACGATCAACTCCCTTTCGGGATCGGGTACGATCAGAATTCAATCCGGCTATTTCCCGGCCGTAACCAACAATAGTTTTGTCAATTCGGCTGCGGCCGGCGCGACTGTCAGTTACTATGATTTTACAGGTGCTATCCCCACGACAATCAATTATCCCAACCTGGCTTTCTCGAACGGTACAAGCGCGGATCACACAATTTCTTTTGCCAATACTTCCGGAGCCACGTTTACGGTTTTTGGAAACCTGACGACCACCGCTACAGGCACCGGCGATCTCATTGTCAGGCTTGGTACACAGGCGGGAAACGCACTTACCCTTACAGCAAATGGGAACATCGCTGTTGGTACAGGAACAACCCTGGGAGCAGGGATCGTCAACTCCATTCACACCCTGAATGTCGAGGGCAATATGGTCAACAACGGCGTTGTCCGGTTCAGCAATTCAGCGCAATACACCGCATCGGGTAACGGAGCCGTGCGACTGTTTTTCACAGGAGCGGCAGACCGGACCCTGTCATGTCAAGGGCCGACCAACCTTTACACCCTCACGATAAATAAAGGCACAGGTTCTGTCAACGTTCTATCCGTCACATCGACAAACGTTGCTAACCTGAGCCTCTATTCAAACAGTCAGCTGATTACCATCACCCAGGGAACACTCCGTCTGGGTGCAAACATTAACATTCCACGAATTTTCGGCGGCAGCCCGAGCAATTGGGATCTGGGTTCACCAGGTCAGAGTCCCATGCTCTGGATCGATGGCGCCGACTTCAATACCAATGGCGCAGCGCTGGTTGCTTACGGGAAATTCCGCATTACCGCCGGAAGCTTTACAACGCTCGGCGGGCAGGGATGCGTGATCCGCGAGGAGGGGCAATACATCATTGAAGGAGGCACTTTTACAACAGAGAAGTTCAGACCGTCAAGTACTGCGCTGACACACAGGGGCACATTTACTATGACAGGTGGTGTATTCAACGCTATCGGTACAGGAAGTTCGGACGGTGCGTACGCGCGGTTTTCATTGCCCTATCCCGAGCAGGTATTTATCATGTCGGGCGGTACGATCAACATCCGGAATTCACAGACGGCCACCGGCTCGCTCCACATTGGATGCGATGAGGCGAATTATAATGTCACCGGTGGAACAATCAACGTGATACTTTCCGGCACGGCAGCTTCGTTCCCATTGCTGTCGACTGCTCCGTTGTGGGACCTTATCATCAGCAGGCAGGCCGGGGCGACGGCCACGGTGGTCACGCTCGCGAACATCGGAAATCGCCCCGGCTCCACCTTCACGGCGAAGCCGCTCGTCGTGCAAAATGATCTGGTGATTGAGGGAGTCAACGCCGCCCGCCTGACAGCCAACGATCTCGACGTGACGGTCGGTGGAGATTTTATTATTGAAAGCGGCGCTACCTATACGCCCGGAAGCAACACCACGACCTTCAACGGTACAGCGGACCAGGCGTTTGAATTAAACGGGACTATTACATCCGGCCTCAACAACCTGTCGGTCTCGAAGAGCGCCGGGACACTGACTCTTACAGGCAGTAGCAGTTCGCTGGTGGTAGGAGGTACCCTGTCACTGCTCAATGGTATCGTCAATGATGGCGGCAAGACAATCGAGGCACGGACGAACGTACAGAATGACGCGGTACACACCGGTACCGGAAGCATAACGCTTAACGGCTCGGCTGCCCAGATGATTTCGGGAGATGGCACGGGCGTCTTTGGCAATCTTATCCTGAACAACAACAGTGTGCCCGGTGCTTCACTTATTTCGGACGCAACGGTGAGTGGTACGCTCACGCTGGCGGGTGGGGGCAACAGCCTTTTTGATATCGGACCCTACCAGTTGTGGCTGAGCTCTACGTCACCCACCGCGCTGACGACCACGGGCGCCGGATTCAGTGCGACAAAAATGATTCGCACACTCGGACTACAGTCAGATCGCGGGGTGAAGAAATCATTTGGCAACCTCGCTCCCTTCACCTTTCACTTCGGAGCCGGAACTGATTACACCCCCGCAACGACCCAGCTGGCTGCCGCGCCGGCGGCGTACGGCGCTATCGGCGCCAGGCCGGTACACGCGCGAAACCCCTTCGTGACCGCCTCCAATACACGCAATCTGACCTGCTACTGGAAGATCGTGAATGAAGGATTCTCGGGTGTGGTGCCAGGATCGGTAACTCATCAGTTTACTTACCTGCCATCTCACGTGGTCCCTGCCGGCGATGATGTCTCGTATATTCCGGCGCGCTACAACGCAGGCGGGTGGACGGTCATAAACGATATTACCCCGGTAGACGAAGGTACGCGTTCTGTCCATTTCGCCGCTGTAGATTATCTGGAAGGCGACTTCACCGCGGGCGTTCCCGCGGCCTTCAGCAGTGTGCAGAGCTACTACACCATTCGCGACGGACTTTGGAACGACAACAACCCGGCTACGACCCCGTGGTCTACCGTTAGCCATACCGGGCCACCCGCCTCGACAATACCCGGAGCAAATGACCAGGTCTTTATTGGCGACGGTGCGACAAACAACCACACAATTACGACAGGCTCGAACGGGCAGACCGCCGGCTCACTCTCGATTGCTGTTGGCAGCACGCTGGATATTGCCACTACCACGGGCCACAATTTCGGCTTCGTGTCGAGCGGAGGAGCTTCGTCCGGCGGATTGCTCCGGATATCCTCTTCCACACCCACGGCACAGTTCCCCGTAGGCGACTTCGGTCTCTTTATCCGCGCAGCGGGGGGCTCGGTGGAGTACTACACCACGGCGTCGCAGAGTTTCACGATACCCACGGCATCTATCGCTCCGACAAACCTTCCGCTGATATCCTATCGCAACCTGATCCTGACTCCGCAGGGAGGAAGTGCGATCACATTGCCTGACCTGAACATGACCGTTTTTGGAAACATGACGGTACAGGGGCTCGCATCTAACGGGATGGTTGAATTGAATTCTGCGGCTTCGCGTACCCTCGGTATTGCGGGACACCTGGTGATATCAGAGGGCAATCTGCAGTTCATGAACCAAACAGCGCAAACCGTATCGATTGCCGGCAATGTCACCATTGGCGCATCCGGAACATGGAGCATGTCAACTTCCGGCACGGCGAGCACGAACGAATTGATCATCAGTGGAAATATCATTAACAACGGAACGCTTGATTTTTCGGTTACCGGCAATCGCGTTTGTAATACCACGTTTACGGGCGCCGCCAATACGTCGGTGACCGGTACCGGAGTGCTCACAGATTTTAATATCATCCGGGTTGTCAAGGGCGTTAACCAATCGTCGGTGCTGAACATAAATGCAACCGCCTTTAGTCTGTCGGGTGGAAACCGTCCGCTGATAATGGAACGAGGCACTTTCCGCCTATCCAGCGGACAGACCGTCGTGATTTCCAACAATGAAATCTTCACTATTCCGGCGGAGACACGCCTTTCGGCTAATGGAGGGACACTTTCGCTTGCCGGTGGTAACGGGATCGATATGCGCGTTGTCGGAACACTGGAGGTTCTGGGAGGAACCGTGAACATAGGTACGGCATCGAACGACAACTCGCTCGAGTACGCCGCCACCGGTATGCCTGTAGTAACGGTCAGTGGTGGAACACTCAATATCAATTCGCAAATCAGACGTTCGACTGCGAGTACGCAGGGAGCGCTGACCTACAACCAGTCGGGTAGCAGTGTGGTTACAGTAGGCCGGACGGCAGCGCTCTCGACAACACGAGGTGTATTCGAAATCCTCAATGCAGGAAGTTCCTTCAATATGAGCGGCGGCACATTGCGCATCGGAAGGGGTGCTTCGGGATCGGCGATTGCCGACCTCTATCTCCATCCGACATCGTCGGCCGTGTCAGGCGGAACGATAGAGGTGGGATCGACCGCCTCCTCCCATGTTATCAGCGTGAATACCGGAATACCCTTGTTCAGCTTGTCAGCAGCAGGTTCGTCCAACGGGGTCTTGCTGGAGTCGAATCCCCTGACACTGAGGGGATCGCTGACGATCAACGACAACAACTACTTCGATGCAAACGGACTCAGCGTTAGCATCGCCGGGGATCTGGTAAACGCCAATACTTCCGCCTCTACACTATTGACGGGAGGTGGATACCGGCCCCGTACAATTTCACAGACGACGACGTTCAATGGATCCCTTGCGAATCAGACGATAACCGGAGCGTCCGGTAACCTGACCCTATTCGCAAACCTCGTGATCAACAATTCGCTGACAGGTGGTAGCGTTTCGTTGCAGTCCAATAGTGCGGTAAGAGTCGCCGGCACACTTACGCTTACCCGCGGGATACTTGCCGACGGGGGTAACACGATCACCGCGATGGCCAATGTGTTGAACTCTGCGACGCACACCAGTACCGGATCCGGGCACCTTGCGCTCGCAGGTGCCTCCAACCAGGTGATCGGTGGCAATGGAACCGGTAAATTCGGCAACGTCATCCTCAATAATTCTTCCGGCGCATCGTTTGCGGCCAACCAGGAGATCACCGGTGGACTAACCTTCACCTCCGGACTATTGTTCATCAATCAATATGGCCTTTACCTTTCAAACACCAGCCTATCGGCAATTTCAGGAGCGACATCCACGCGCTACATAGTCACTTCAGGCCAGCTTTCGAACGGCGGTGTGCGAAAAGCGTTTGAAAGCCTGGTCACCAACGGCAGTTTTGTGTACCCCGTCGGAGTCGCCGGCAAATACACACCCGCCAGCTATACCATCACCACGGGTGCTTTGGGTGGTACTATTACGGTGAAGCCGGTCAACAGCAAGCACCCCAGTGCGACCGGATCGGGATCTTCGTTCGTCAACTACTACTGGAATGTGACGAATAGTGTTATCAGTATTTCGAGTCTGACGCACGCCTATCAATACGTCGCTGTGGATGAACGCGGCACCCCGGCGGAGTACAGGGACGCGCATTTCGAAACGGGCGCGTGGAACATTGGCAACGCGGCCGGCAATCCCGATCCCGTGGCGCGGATCATCACCTTCACCAATACGAATGTGGCTGGCGACTACACAGCGGGGGAACCCACGGCGTTTGTGAATCCTACGGTCTATATCAGCATCGCGTCAGGCGACTGGGAATCGGATGACGCTGTTTGGGACCAGGATCCGCCGGGAACAAATCTGGGGCCGCCGGCAGGATCGTTTGTCATAATAAGCGAAGGACATACCATTACCATAAATACAAACAACAAACTTCCGGCGACACTCGACGTGAGAGGTAGCCTGCATCTAGGTACCACTACCGGACATGACTTTGGTACGGTTTCGGCTACCGGCCTCGGCGCGCGTACGATTCAGATCCAGTCATCGATATTTCCCTCGGGCAACTTTTCGAGCTTTGTCGCCGCCAACGGAGGCACTGTTGAATATAACGGGGCGCTTACGCTTCCGACACAGTCTACCTATAATCACATTGTATTCAGTGGTTCCGGAACGAAGATCATGCCCAGCGCAGACCTCACGATTAACGGGAGTATGAGCATCTTGTCAGGCACCGTAAACAATGCCGTGTACAACCGCAGCATTGTCCTGGTGAGCGGTACAGATGACTTTACAAACCACGGCGTCTTCAACGCGGGAAGCGGTGTTCTCATCGTCGAGCGCAATCTTATTAACACCGGTGCGTCAGCAATCCTCACCACCCCGGGAGGCGGGATATTCGGCATGCGGGTAGGGGGCAACCTTTCCAACACCGGCGGAGCCACTTACATAGGAGGCAGTGATCAGGTAACGATAGAAGGTAGTCTTGTAAATGAAGGCAGTTTCTCGGCGGGGAGCGGTGAACTGACAGTCGACGGAGGTGTCGGGACGTCGGGTTCATTTGTGACCGGTAGCGGCACCGTAGCTATCGGAGGATCGTTGACCAACCACGACACGTTCACCGCCGGAACAGGACCTATCACCACCGGAGGTGACCTGATCAACACGGGCACAACCGCGTTGTATTCGGCCAATGCAAACACGCTGACGGTGAATGGAGCACTTCAGAATATGGCGGGTGCCACGTTCAACGCCGGCAGCGGGTCGGTCACCGCGCGAGGTGACTGGATAAATCAGGGGTTTTTCAACGGAGGAACCGGCCGGGTGCTTTTCACGGCTCCGGTATCTCAGAGCCTCACCGGAGCGACATCTTTTTACAACGTCACGAAATCCGCCGGGGGTATGCTCACGTTGAACAGCACGATCACGATTGAGAACACCCTGACGCTTGTCAGCGGTCGTATTGTAACAGGTAGCAATACCGTTGCGTTGACCAACACACTTATTCAGCCGGTGACCGGTCAAAGCGCAGGGAGTTTTATCGACGGCAAACTTTCGGTGAGCTATCCCAATACCGCCGGCACGGGCAGGATATTTCCTGTAGGAAAGGGGACTGTCTACCGTCCCGTGGTGATCTATCAGAATGTCGCCTCACTCAACCCGGTGGTTCGTGCGGAAATGGTGAACACTCCACCGTCCGGTTCTTACCCGGTCACCATACAGGGCCTGTCTGAAGCGAGGTATTTCTCCATCGATTTACTCTCGGGTACCATGAACAGCCCGGTGGTTGAACTGAGTTTCAATACAAACGGTCCGGCCGACGAGAACATCGCGATTGCGGGTAATGCGCGGGTGGTGAGAGCCACGGCCCCAACGGGCCCGTGGACCGACGAAGGAGGCTCAGGTGTATTCTCGCCATCAGCACCCGCCGGCTATGCGACATCGGATGTCACATCAATAGCCAATCCTACTTACTTTGCTCTTGCGTACCAGAACGTTCCGCTCCCGATCACATTGGCGCGTTTCACCGCCACGGCGGAAGAGGAGGGAGTGCTGCTGAAGTGGACCACCCTCGGTGAGAAAAACAATGCGTACTTCACCATTGAAAGGAGTGTTGGCGGATTGGCATACGATTCTATTCTTAGCCTTCCCGGCGCCGGCGACAGTTATGAGACAATTCATTATTCGACCCTCGATCAGTATCCGCTTTTTGGTGTATCGTATTACCGGTTACGACAGACTGACTACGACGGAAAGTTCTCTACTTCCCGGGTAGTCAGGGTTGAGAACCTGGAAAAACGATCACGGGTCGATATATACCCGAATCCGTCGGACGAACACGATGAGGTGTTCCTGTATGTCAGGCGTCTGGCGGATATCAGGGGCAGGGTGGTAATAGCATCTGTTACGGGTAGAGTTTATTTTGATGATATCGTCGATTTGCCCGGGCCATTCAATATCACGGCGGCACTCGGCGCGCTGCCCGGGCGCGGTATTTACATTGTCAGCGTCACCGGTGCGGGTGTCAGTGAGACGGGAAAACTGTTGATCCGCTGACGCGTCAATCGCTATCGCGACCGATAAGCTATAAAAAAAGGCCTCACCTTGCGGTGAAGCCTTTTTTTATTCTTGTCTGAATGATCTTACATCATTCCGCCCATGCCGCCACCGTGGGGCATCGGAGGTACTTCTTTATCTTCAGCGATGTCGGAAACAACGGCTTCCGTTGTAAGCAACATACCGGCGATAGAAGCAGCGTTCTCAAGTGCGAGACGTGTTACTTTCGTGGGATCGATGATACCAGCTTCAAAGAAATTGATGAAGGTATTTTCTTTCGCATCGTAACCGAAGTCTTTCTTTCCGTCGCGAACTTTGTTGACGATCACAGATCCTTCCTGGCCAGCGTTTTCGGAGATGGTTTTCAGCGGAGCTTCCAACGCAAGTCTGATGATGTTTATGCCAGTAGCCTGGTCTTCGTTCGAAGCGCCAATAGCATCTGTATCTTTCAGCGCGTCGATAGCGCGAATGTAAGCTACACCACCGCCAGGGACAATACCTTCCTGAACCGCAGCGCGGGTAGCGTGCAGCGCATCATCAACGCGGTCTTTCTTCTCCTTCATTTCAACTTCAGTAGCAGCACCGACGTACAGGATGGCGACGCCACCTGAGAGCTTGGCAAGACGTTCCTGGAGCTTCTCCTTATCGTAGTCAGAAGTTGTAGTTTCGATCTGAGCGCGTATCTGCGCGATGCGGCCCTGGATCTCGGATTTCGTTCCGGCACCATTGACGATGATCGTATTGTCTTTGTCGATGTTGATTTTCTCAGCGCGGCCGAGCATGTCCAGCGTAGCGTTCTCCAGTTTGAAACCCTGCTCTTCGGAGATAACTTTACCACCGGTGAGGATGGCGATATCTTCCAGCATAGCCTTTCTGCGATCACCAAAGCCGGGAGCTTTGACAGCTGCTACGCGCAGCGCGCCACGGATTTTGTTGACCACGAGCGTTGCCAATGCTTCGCCTTCCACTTCTTCCGAGATGATCAGAAGGGGCTTGCCTGTCTGCGCGGTTTGTTCGAGGACGGGAAGCAATTCCTTCATGCTGCTGATCTTCTTGTCGTAGATCAGCACATAAGGCTGTTCCAGATCGGCCTCCATTTTTTCGGTATTGGTGACGAAATAAGGAGAGAGATATCCGCGATCGAACTGCATACCTTCTACGGTCTTAACTTCCGTCTCGGTTCCTTTTGCTTCTTCAACAGTGATGACACCATCGCGACCAACCTTATCCATCGCGTCGGCGATCATCTTACCAATAGTGTCGTCGCTGTTAGCGGAAATTGTCGCAACCTGAGCGATCTCGGCGGAATCCTTCACTTTGCGTGATTGTTTCCGGAGATGAGCCACTACGGCGTCGACAGCCTTGTCGATGCCACGCTTCAGATCCATCGGGTTGGCTCCAGCCGCTACGTTCTTAATACCGTGTGAATAGATGGCCTGCGCAAGTACGGTGGCAGTAGTAGTACCGTCACCCGCGGCGTCAGCAGTTTTGGAAGCGACTTCCTTTACCAGCTGAGCTCCCATGTTCTCAATAGCATCCTTCAGTTCAATCTCTTTAGCAACAGACACACCGTCTTTGGTAACGGTGGGAGCACCAAATTTTTTATCAATGATAACGTTACGCCCTTTTGGGCCGAGCGTAACCTTTACTGCGTTCGCAAGCTTGTCAACACCTTTTTTTATCTTATCCCTCGCGGAGGAATCAAACGTGATTTCTTTTGCCATAGTATTTCTGAGATTTATGTTATTGATTAGATGGTTCCGAAAATGTCGGAATTGCGCATGATCAGGTATTCTTTACCATCAAGTGTGACCTCTGTACCGGCGTATTTACCGTACAGTACATTGTCGCCTACTTTAACCGTTACCGGCTTATCTTTTAATCCCTCACCAACGGCAATGATCTTGCCTCTTTGTGGCTTCTCCTTTGCAGTGTCAGGGATAATGATGCCCGATGCTGTCTTTGTCTCAGCCTCAGCGGGTTCTACAAGTACCCTGTCCTCATTTGGTTTGAAATTGACTTTTGCCATATACTATTGATTGTTTTAGGTTGAACATATAAGGTTCCGCTGCGGTCTCATCATCTTCTATGCCAGTGCGAAAAGAAACGCGAATAACGGACATTTTTTCAAACTATGACAGTTTTCGCCTGTTATTTGGGTAAAAGCGGCATAGTTTTCAGCCGTAGAATGGCAGCTTGTCAGGCTCTCTGTTTGTGGACATGTCACGGGAGGACGGCAGGCTTACTCCGGCGTGAAACAAAAAAAAACCGCATGGAAGCGGTTTTCTATAATGTCTTTGGTTTACGTTACTAGTTGGCCGAGTCGGGAGCTGATTGTATCTCGGAACCTGATGGTGCGTCGAGATTGAAGTTTGGCGCGGTGACAGGCGCGTTCTCTCCAGCCCGCTGAAGAATATCGTCGGTCGGTCCCTGAGAACCGGGAGTCATAAAGCTTGTTGTCAACGAAAGCACCATGATTGCGACAACGAAACCCCACGTCAACTTCTCAAGGAGGTCGCCGGTTTTCTTAACCCCGATGATATTACTGGCGGCTGATCCGCCGAACTGGCTGCTGAGACCGCCTCCTTTGGAATTCTGCGCGAGAATAATCAGGACAAGGAGAATACAAAACAATACAATAAGGCCGATTACCAGAGCATACATAGATTACTTCTTCAGATCTTCAATTTGGGACGCAAAGTAAGCCTTTTTTTGTGGATATTTCCAAATAAGTTTCTTGAGGACTTCAATTGCCCTTTCTTTTTTTCCCTGTTTAAGCAGGATTTCAACCAAAGTCTCCGATACAATATTGTCGCTAAACTCGCCTGACTGGATCGTATTCAGATCGCCTGTAGCCGAAGGCACGCGGTCGCGCGGGTTGGAGATTGAAGGTTGTATACGAATGAACTGATTGATGATCTCAATCTGTTGCTTTTGCCGCTCATTTTCAGGTGTGATCTCCTCCTTTGAGCTTTGTATTTCCGCTATTAGTTCGTCCACCGGGTTTCCCTGATCGTCCTGGTGTTTTTTTTTTGAAGGCGTCCCGGGATCGCCGCTCAGAGCCTTTGCCGCCTCAATGATACGCTGTTTTCTTGCCTTGACCGGCGAGAGTTTTGTATCCGCTTCCGGTGTAATGTCGACCGGTGTTTCCTGTCGGGTGTCCCGGGGTTGTTGATCCGGTTGCTCTGTCACCTCGACTGGCTGCACGGAATCGCCCTTTTCGGCCAGGGTGGCGTCCTCCATGAACATATTCTCGAATGTATCCTTGAGCTTGGACAACCGGTCCAGGTCATCCATGACAGCGTCTGCCACATCTGCCCCTTCCGGCGTTACCGCGATTTGCCGGCCCGCTTCGACAGGTTTGGTCGTTTCGACGGGTTTGGATACAGCCCCGCGGGTGGGCTTGCCGGGGTTGCCGGTGATAATTTCCTTTAACAGCACGCGATCGGCCGAATATACGGCGGCCATCTGAAGGTCGTGGTGATGATCTTTGAGGCCATGATCCCTGCTGGTCCTTGCTGATAATGTGTGCAATAGTTGGCTGTATGGGTATTGAACCTTCAGTGAAGCGATTGCCTCCGCCTCGTCGGCTGACGTGCTGGTATAACGGCTGAGAATTTCAAGGAATTCTGTTCTATCCACGGATCAGGGGCTTAAGGTAAAAGTAGCAAAAAAAACGTTAAGAGGAAAGCCGGCTACCAGTTTGCTACCGAGGCGTTGAAAATATCATTGACGATGCGCTCGAAGATCTCCTTGATGAATGTTTCTTCAACATCGCTGATATTCAATTCATTTTCGAAGTCCTTGTAAAAAGAAAACGTTCTGTCCTTGAAACTCATCTCTTCGTTGACGGTATTGATATAGGTTGCGCGCACTGTGATCGTCAGTCGCGTAGCGGATGCGCGATTAATTTCAGTGGGGTCGCCTGTGGAGGTAGGCGCTATCGGCGTAATACGCAAGTCGGTCACCTCGCCTTCGAGATGCAGCTCGCCTTCCTCTGCCACAACTGTGAGGCTGGAGTTCTGGACGAAATAGTTCTTCAGGTCGTTTGTGAACACCTGCGCCAGGTTCGCCGGGCCGAGGTCTGCATTGTTGTAGAATTCAGCAATGCTAATGGTTTTCGCTGTCGTACCAACGCCACTCATCGAGTAATTGACGGATACTCCACAAGCGTTGAGAAGTAAGGCGGCGGCGATCAGCGCCGATACCATGCGGATCCGGTTATTCTTCAAGCTCGTACTGTTTTATTTTCCGATATAATGTGCGTTCGGAAATCCCCAAATCCTGTGCCGCATATTTCCGCTTGTTGTTGTTTTTTCGAAGTGCGCGGATAATCAGTTCTTTTTCCTTTTTTTCAATTGAAAGAGAATCGTCTTCTGTTTCGTGTGCGATGTCATGCACGTCCTCGATCTCTTCGGCACTGGTTTCACCGGGGTTGGTGGGAAGGTTCAGTACCCGGTGTTCGCGTAACGGGTCGGACTGGTCGTGGTGCAGTCCTTCAAAAAGACCCGCGTGCTCTTTAGCCATTTTGCCTTTGTCGCCCTGGCCGTTGAGAAGTTCCAGTACGATCTTCTTGAGGTCGATCATATCGTTCTTCATATCGAACAGGACCTTGTACAGAATGTCGCGCTCGGAAAGACCTTCCTTATCGGGAATTCCACTTCGGTAAAGGGCTGGCAGACTGCTTTCCTTCGGGAGAAATTTCTCCAGTTGCTCCGCATTGATCTCCTGTTGATCTGTCGATAACACGGAGATCTGCTCGACGAGATTCTTGAGTTGGCGGATGTTACCGGGAAAGCGGTACCGGACCAGCACTTCCTTTGCCTCTTCGGTGAGTGTGATAGGCTTTACCCTGTACTTGTCGGCAAAGTCGGCGGCGAACTTCCTGAACAACAGTTCGATATCGCGGCCACGCTCCCGCAGGGGTGGTACATATATCGGAACGGTACTGAGGCGGTAATAGAGATCCTCTCTGAACTTCCCGTCCTCAACATTTTTCATCAGGTTGACATTTGTCGCTGCCACAACCCGCACGTCGGTGCGAAGAACCTTGGATGAGCCCACCTTGATAAACTCACCGTTCTCCAGCACCCGTAGCAAACGCGCTTGCGTGCCGAGTGGCATTTCACCGATCTCGTCGAGAAACATGGTGCCGCCATCGCTGACTTCGAAGTAACCCTTGCGCGCTTCGTATGCACCGGTGAACGAACCCTTTTCGTGCCCGAAGAGCTCGGAGTCGATAGTCCCTTCCGGTATTGACCCGCAGTTGATGGCAATGAACTGTCCGTGTTTCCGCGGACTGAGAAAGTGGATGATCTTCGAGAATGACTCTTTCCCGCTGCCACTTTCGCCGGTGATCAGCACAGACATGTCCGTCGGCGCCACCTGCATGGCTACCCGCACGGAATTGTTCAGCAGCGGAGAATTACCGATGATGCCAAACCGTTGTTTGATGCTTAGTATGTCAGTCTCTGTGATCGCCATTATCTAACTGCTTTACCAATCAAAGTTGCGCCGGTGCACTCATTCACGATGACGTCGACATACTGGCCTTTATTGTATTGCTCTTTTGGGAAGACGATAACTTTGTTGGCGCTGTTTCGCCCCTGCAGGAAATCTTCCGACTTTCTCGAAGGCCCTTCGACCAGTACGCGGAATACTTTCCCGATATCTGCCCGGTTGCGCAGAAGCGAGTGGCGGGTCTGTTTTTCAATCACCTCCGAAAGCCTGCGCTTCTTGACATCAAGCGGTATATCGTCGGGAAACTTCTTCTCCGCGAGTGTGCCCGGACGCTCCGAGTAGTGGAACATGTAGGCATAGTCGAATGTCACCGCATCCATCAGCGCCAATGTCGCGGCGTGGTCTTCCTCCGTTTCGGAGCAGAAACCGGTGATCATATCGGAAGAGATCCCGCAATCCTCGCCGAGCACTTCCCTTATCCTGCTGATCTTCCCGAGATACCATTCCCGGGTGTATCCACGGTTCATCATCTCGAGGATCCTGCTGCTTCCACTTTGTAAGGGGAGGTGTATGTAGTTACAGACGTTGTCGTAACGCGCCATTGTATGAAGGACGTCGTCGGTGATATCTTTCGGATGCGACGTTGAAAAACGGATCCTGAGATCGGGGTGAACTTTTGCGACCATTTCGAGAAGGCCGGCGAAGGTCACGAGTTCGTTTACCCCTTTCTTCTCCAGCCGCGCTTTGTTATTCTCTTCTTCGCTCCACTTGTACGAATCGACATTTTGTCCGAGGAGCGTGACTTCGCGATAGCCCCGGTTGAACAGATCTGTCGCTTCTGCTACGATCGACTTAGGATCGCGGCTTCTCTCCCTGCCTCGGGTAAAGGGAACAACGCAGAACGTGCACATGTTGTCGCATCCGCGCATGATGGAGATGAACGCCGTCACACCGTTGGAATTCAACCGCACCGGACTGATGTCGGCGTAAGTTTCTTCCCGCGACAGGAATGTGTTTACCGCCTTCTGGCCATCGTCTACCTGCGCAATTAGTTTGGGCAGATCCCGGTACGCATCCGGGCCGGCAACCAGGTCGACGATCTTTTCTTCTTCGAGTAACTTTGATTTCAGCCGTTCCGCCATACAACCCAGTACGCCGATGAGCATACCCGGTTTTTGTTTCTTTAGTGATGTGAAGTGGGAAAGGCGGTGGCGGATAGTTTGTTCCGCCTTTTCACGGATGGAACAGGTATTCAAAAAGATCACATCGGCAAGCGCCACATCCGAGGTGGTATCGAATCCCTCTTTATCGAGAATCGACGCTACTATCTCGCTGTCGGAGAAGTTCATCTGACAACCATAGCTCTCAATATACAGCTTGCGGTTTTTCCCCGTGTTGACGTCACGTGAAACATGATAATGCTCGCAGGATTCTGCTGACGCCTCACTCAAAATCCCGATATCCTCAATCAAATTCGTCATATTTTTCAGCCCAGGCACAAAAATACAACATTTGGGAGTAAATGACATATTGGCAGGGAGAATTTGAACGCCACAGCCCTATATTTGACCCGTATGGCGATAATCAAGACGATCAGGGGATTTGAGCCCAGGTTTGGGAACAATTGCTTTCTGGCCGACAATGCCGTGGTGGTAGGAGATGTCACCATGGGCGAGAACTGCACGGTCTGGTTCAATGCGGTAGTCCGGGGAGATGTGAACTCGATAACGATTGGCGATAACACCAATATACAGGACGGGGCGGTCATTCACGGCACCTATCAGAAAGCTAAAACGACGATCGGAAACAACGTTTCCGTGGCGCATAACGCCGTCGTACACGGGTGTACGGTGGAAGACAGTGTCCTTATCGGGATGGGAGCGATTGTCATGGACGACGCGGTAGTCGGCACGCAGTCGGTCATCGCCGCCGGGGCCATTGTACTGCCCGGTACCAAAATACCGCCGGGTAGCGTGTACGCGGGTGTTCCGGCCCGCCGGGTCAAAGACATCAGCGAGGAAATGAAGGCGGTTATTGTCCGCACGGCAAACAATTATCCGATGTACGCAACCTGGTTCAAAGACAACAGGCAGGAGCAGCAACCAGAAAACAATGACTGAGAACAAGGGATTTGATTTGGGCACGATCGCGGAATACCGGGAGAAGATGGCCGCCGCGGGCACTTCCTGGATAATGGATGAGGAAGATGACGATGGCGATGAGTACGCCCATTTCTATTTCGTGGGAACCCACGAGGGTAAGGAAGTGATCTACGATACCGTGATGTACACGCTGAGGCTTGAGCACGAAAGCGAACTCTTCGAGTTGGCCGAGCAGCGCGCGGAGGAACATTTCCCCGAATACCGGAAGATAACCTACGAAGAAGGCGAGAGCGGCAACGTATCATCGACCGATCAGCTTGAAGAAGAGATCGGACTTTATATCGCCGAGGTGATCATGGAGCTGGAAGAGGAAGAGGCGGTGAAGGTAAGGGAGCATGTAGACAAGGATATGGATACGGACTTTGGAATTATACTGGATGTGGGCCTCCACCGCGAGAAGATCACGCCATCGGAAATCGCTCGGTTTATCCGTGATTTCAGCGAAGGCACGCTCAACCTGGATGATAGCCTGTATTCTTTTCAATCAGATGATAACGAATAAATTTCAGCGATTCATTGCTGGAAATCTGCTGAAATACGAGCATATTTGCCGGCTAAATACTTTACCCTAACCCCATGAAGAACCTGTCATTGATATTGAATGTAGTGCTGCTGGTGGCAGTCATTATTCTTTATGTCCTGTATTTTTCCGGCAACGCCAGGGTAG
This sequence comes from uncultured Roseivirgaceae bacterium, assembly GCA_964493505.1. GTDB lineage: Bacteria > Bacteroidota > Bacteroidia > Cytophagales > Cyclobacteriaceae > Chryseosolibacter. Next base: position 211,609 of record CAZBNP010000002.1, on the reverse strand, counting down.
AGGCAACGACTTCTGCGTCAGATACTTCTGTCTTCAATCTGAAGGTTGCCTACATTCATTCGGACTCTGTCCTCAAGTACTACGACTACCTGAAAATCAACCGCGACCAGCTTGAAGCAAAGACCAAGAAGATGGACGACGATCTCCAGAGAAGGTCGGACGGACTGCGGGAAGAAATTGCGGCATACCAGCGGAACGTATCGACCATGACGCTCGGACAAGTACGCGCGGTGGAAGAAGACCTGGGAAAAAAGCAGCAGAATCTGCAGATGTATCAGCAGCGCCTTCAGCAAGAGCTGATGCAGGAAGAAGCAAAGCTCAACAGAGACCTGTATGACCGTATCACGGGGTTCCTCAAGAAGTATGGCGAGGAGAAAGGACTTCAGGTTGTCTTCAAGTTCGATCCTACCAGCGATATGTTGTACGGCGGTGCGACACTTGATATTACACAGGATGTGATTGCGGGACTCAACGAGGCTTATCAGACCGAAAACACCTCCAAGATTGATACTGTAAAGACGAAATAACTCCTGCATTGCAGGAGACGAAATAGGAGACAGGGAATTCCCCGTCTCTTTTTTGTTTATATTTGGTGGTCAAGCTATGGCGAATCGTTTCATAGGAGCCCTGCAGATTAAGTCGGAAGAACAGAAGCAGATCTGGCTGATGTTGGCCACCGGCTTTTTCATGGGTGTCTTCATCGCCACCTACCAGGTGACGGCAGATTCGCTCTTCCTGAACCGGATGGCGGATCAGTTGACCAAAGCGTTTCTGATGGCGGGGGCGTTCGGGATACTCTCCACGGCGCTGTTTTCATTCCTTCAGAACTGGATCAAATTCACGACCCTGGCGCTGGTCAGCGTGTTGTTCATTTTTGCATTTACGTTATCCGCTTATCTGCTCCTGCATTTCGGCAACCCGGCGTGGCACAGCTATTACATCTTCGCCCTGTACTGCATGAGCGGCCCGATGACTGCCGTGTTGCTACTGAGCTTCTGGGGGATATTCGGCAGGCTGTTCAACTTCAGGCAATCCAAACGTATCATCGGATGGATCGATACAGGTCAGTTGCTGGCGGCGATCGCCGCTACACTGATCATCATTCCCTTTACATCGGGCATAGTCGACGATACGTCCAATTACCTCCTCCTGTGTTGTGTCAGTATCTTCGTCGTTTCGATTTTGCTCATCTCGATTTCATCCTCCTTCTCGATCGCCAAGAATGACCCCGCTGAGTTCGGGCCGGTTGTTCGCCAGGAGACATCGCTACGCCGGCTTTTTACCGACAAGTATATACTCTCGCTGTCGCTGTTCCTGCTGATTTCGATGGTGACGTTGATGTTCGGGCAGTACGCCTTTCAGGAACTTATCCACCAACAGTACCCCGACGAGCGCGATCTTACGAACTTCAACTCATTCTTCACCGGTGCGGTGTACGGGCTGAGTCTGATCATGCAGACGTTTATCAACAACCGGATTATTTCGAACTACGGTCTGAAGGTGGCGCTCTACATACTACCCGTAATTGTGGGCGTGTTTGCCGTGGGGTCGGTTATTGTCGCGGGAACGGCGGGGATCAGCTTCATATACTTCTTCCTGTTTGTAGCGATCGGCAGACTGTTTAACTGGACATTGCGCGATGCACTCGAGAATCCGGTGTTCAAACTGTTTTTCATACCACTTGACAATCGTTATAAATTCAACATCCAGGCGAAGGTTGAAGGATTGGTAAATGAGACAGCACGCTTCATCGCGGGTATTCTGATCTTCGCTTTCGCGTTTATTCCGCAGTTCGAGGTAGTCCATATCATGATATTGATTGTGGTGCTCGTCGTAGCATACCTTTTTGTTACGGGCAATATCTATCAGGGATACAGAAACAAGATCCGGCAAAAACTCGAGTCGACTACCACCGAGGAGAAGCAGGATAAACTGGAGAAAGGATTTAAGGAGATCACTCTCCGCCTCGAACAGATGTTGATTCAGCCGGCACCTGAGAAGGCGGTCTTTTCCTTTAAGCTTCTGGAGAAGATCAACGCCGCGCAGACGAGTCAATGGGTGAACCAACTGATCAAGAACGAAAACGAGACCGCGAGACATTTCGCGCAGGAACGCATGAACGAGATGAAAGGGCTGTCGGTCTCCGATCAGTATGTCATCCGCATGGACCAGGGGCAAACGGATAACGGAAACAAGAATGTGTTGACGAAAGCAGAGCTTCGGTTTCTGCTCGAAAGCGACGGTGACGTTACCAAGGCGAGAATTCAGCGACTGGCAAAATCACCCAACGCCAAAGACCGGCACTACGCTTCCGAGCTGCTATTGCACGCTGCGAGAGACGAAGGGTTTTCGTTCCTGATGGAACTTCTCAACGACACCGAGCCGAAAGTACGGAATACCGCCATAAAGACGGCGGTAAAAAGATATAACCACGAGGTTGTTCAGGTGTTGATAGAGAACCTGGGTAATCCGATGTACAGCAACCAGGCCATGAATGCACTGGTTCTCATCGGGCAGGATACGCTGTTGCCGCTGGAGACGGCGTTTTATCGCAGCGGGCAGAATACGCAGATAATGCTCAAGATACTGCAGGCCATGGGACGGATTGGCGGACAAAGGGCTAAGGATATGCTGTGGAACAAGATCGACTATCCAAACAAGATGGTGGTGTCTCAGGTATTGTTGTCGTTGGGTGAATGTGGTTTCAAAGCGGGGCCGCTACAGGCTACGCGTATCCGGTATGCTATCGAAGCAGACATTGCGGATATCCGGTGGAACCTGAGCGCCATTCAGGAAGTTCAGGATGATGGCTTCGACAATCAGGTGAAAACCAGTCTGCGCTGGGAGGTGCAAAATGACATCGAGCACATTTACATGCTGCTCGCCATGTTGTATGACACGAGATCGATCCAGCTTGTCAAGGAAAATATAGACAGTGGCACACCCGATAGTATCACGTACGCCATCGAGATGCTGGACGTCTTTCTCGCCGACCAATTGAAGCAACGGGTTATTCCCCTGCTCGACGATCTCACCGATACGGAACGTATCAATCGGCTGGACACCTTTTTTCCGCGTGTAAAGCTGGATTCGAAGCTTGTCCTCAAGTTCATCATCAACCGCGACTTCACTCAGTCTAACCGTTGGACCAAAGCATGTGTCATTTTCCAGATCGGTATCCAACGTCTGGGAGATTTCAAACTTGACCTGATTGCGCAGCTCTTCAATCCTGACGAACTCATCAAACAGGTATCGGCCTGGGCTCTTTACCAGATGAACAACGAAGAGTACTACCAGAATGTGAGGCGCCTCGGCGACTACGAGCGCCGGGAACTGGATGACCTTATCATTCATTCGAGGAAGATGACACGTTTCGAAAGAATTCTCTTTCTCCAGAAGATATCTGTATTTGAAGATATCCCCGGTCTTACGCTCTCGTATCTCGCTGATATCACGGATGAAGTCCGCATGGGCGAGAATCAAACCCTTGTGCTGGATGAGAAATCCAACATATGCTTTTACGTCATTGTATCCGGTACCGTGCAGCTTTATCAGCGCGGGGAGCGGTCAGTCGAATTCACCGAAGGTCAGTTCATCGGTGAAATGCTTGCGCTTCCAAACTTCGTCAATACGAACGTGCTGATCGCGCAAACTGACGTGGTGATACTGAAGTTCAACAAGGAGCAGTTCTACGAGTTGTTGTCCGACAATGTAAGACTGGCTGACAAGATGCTTGAGTTTATCTGATATGACCCGTTCCAAGAAGATATTTGTAGCGTTCGCGATCATGTTTGCTGTCATTCTTGCTTTAGTGGTGATCGACCTGAGCAGACGCACGACCTTTCCAGGGTCAGATCGCAAACCTGCGGTGCCGGATACCGTCAGGCAAGTGGATTCCCTTCAGGGCAACGTCCTTTCGGGTATTCCCTTCGGGGCAACGTCCTTCCGGGTACTCCCTGAAGGCAACGTCGTTCCGGGTACCCCCTGAAGGCAACGTCCTTCAGGGGGGGGGCATATAAATGAAAATCCCCCAGGTCCTCGACCAAGGGGATTTCATTGTCTATAGTTGGCTTTAATCTTAATCGAAGGTAACAGGATCGGGATGCCTGACAAATACTGAATCGTCTGAACGAAAAAAACCGGGGCGAAACGCCTAAAACTGGCGATAAGTTGTGCGCAGCAGATGCTCTTTTTATTCCACTGATCAGCTGAAATCTCAAAGTAAAGTGCTATTTTCTCGGCTGTAAAAAACCTAACCTGTATGCAGCAGACCATTGCCACTGAATTTCTTCTTCCAATAGCGCTGGGCATCATCATGCTTGGCCTCGGCCTTTCATTGACACTCGACGATTTCAGGCGAGTGGCCCGATACCCGAGAGCTGTGACGGTAGCCTTGCTTTGCCAACTGGTGTTGCTGCCGGTGATTTGTTTTTTGATAGTAAAATTCAGCGGGTTGAGTCCGGCATTGGCCGTGGGCCTCATGCTACTCGCTGCTTCACCCGGCGGGCCGACAGCCAACCTCTATAGCCACCTGGCCAAAGGGGATGTAGCGCTGAATATTTCCCTTACCGCGGTGACCAGCGTTCTTACGCTGTTCACCCTTCCGCTTATCGTGAACTTCTCGCTCGATTACTTCATGGATTCAAGCCAGTACGTCCCGATGCAGTTCAGGAAAGTCGTGGAAGTATTCGCTATCGTGCTGATACCCGTCGCGGTGGGCATGTTGATCAAGAGCAAGTCGCCGGACTTTGCTGCCAGGATGGCGAAACCGGTGAAGATCGCTTCCGCCCTGGTGCTGGTAATCATCATAGTCTCCATTACCATCCGGGAAAAGCAGTTGCTGATCGACTACTCCACTATATTGGGATGGCCGGTGTTGCTTTTCAACGTGCTGAGCATGGCGATAGGATATTATGTGCCACGACTTGTCAACATAGAGAAACGCCAGGCAATAGCCATCGGGATGGAGATAGGTATCCATAACGGTACCCTGGCTATCTACATCGCGTTGAGTGTTGTCGGAAACTCGGCGATGTCAGTACCCGCAGCGATCTACAGCCTGCTGATGTTTTTCACAGCGGCTATTTTTGGTTTCCTTGTAAACAGAGGCAGGAAATAGCTACTCAGTTAGCAAAGGGGTGCTGTTGTATTTGAATTTTTCCGGGCGCGATCCGGTCAAGGTTTTTCAGGTATCCCTTTTCGACATGATCACAGAACGACAGGGCAGCGCCCGCGCTTCCCGCGCGTCCGGTTCTGCCTATGCGGTGTGTGTAGGTTTCTACTGTTTCCGGCATCTCGTAGTTGATGACATACGGCAGATCGATAATGTCGATACCGCGTGCGGCTATGTCAGTAGCGACCAACACCCGCGTTGCATTGTTCTTGAAATTGGAAAGGCTTCGCTGGCGTGCTCCCTGCGATTTGTCGCCGTGAAAAGCTTCGGCTACAATACCCGCTTTCGTAAGATCGCGGGCAATCTTGTTAGCCTTGTGCTTCGTCCTTGTAAAGACCAGGACGTTGCGCATCTGCTGTTCCGAGATGATATGCTTGAGCAGTGCTCTCTTGTTCGCTTGCGTCACGTAGTACACACTTTGCTGAATCCGGACCGTGCCTGCTTCCGGGATGATCTTGATCCGCACCGGATTGCGAAGCATCGCCGACACCAGTTGCTGAATCTCTTCCGGCATGGTTGCCGACAGGAATACCTTCTGACAAGCCGCGGGGGCTAACGCCACAATCTTCTTCACATCGCGGATAAATCCCATATCCAGCATCCGGTCTGCTTCGTCCAACACAATGACATTCAGATGGGATAAATTGACAATCTTTTGTTGTATAAGATCCAGCAGTCTGCCGGGTGTTGCCACAACGATATCAGCACCGCGCTTTATCTGGTTCACCTGATTTGCCTGGGATACGCCGCCATAGACGAGTGCGCTGCGCACAGAAAGATTTTTTCCATATTGAGTCAGGTTGTCTGAAACCTGGATAGCGAGTTCGCGCGTTGGCACCAGTACCAGACCGCGAATTCCATTCGCTCCTTTCTTCGCTGAAAGCTGTTGAAGTAGCGGAATGCAATACGAGGCGGTTTTTCCCGTGCCGGTCTGTGCGGAGGCGAGTACATCGCTGCCCGACAGTATTGCCGGGATAGCCTTTTGTTGAATGGGAGTAGGCTGGCGATATCCTTTTTCGTGAAGAGCCGCCAGAATTTGACTACTGATGTTGAGTTTTTCAAATGACATGTTAACAGTTTTAAAAAATTAGATACACATATCGATTCGTTCGATATATGGCATCCAGGCCATGGCGTCAACAATTAAAAATCTGAAAACCAACGGGTGGTTAGTCAATCAATTTGCAGTAAATGAACGGGACGATCCCTGGATGAATTGGGGAGAGAATTAAGAAACCGCGATTCGGGTGAACTGGCAGTGAATTAAAATATCCACAATTAAGTCCGCAAATGTACAATAAGGTATTTGATTATCCAACTAAACCGGTAAATTCATTTCCCGAAAGGACGGAACGGATGTCAGGGGTTTGCCCTGGAGGCATCGTCCCTGAAGGCATCGTCCCTGGAGGCATCGTCCCTGAAGGCATCGTCCCTGAAGGCATCGTCCTTCAGGGTGACACCATCGCGCATTTCTATCCGCCGGTCAGCCATCGCGGCCAGGTCTGCGTTGTGGGTGACGATGATAAAGGTCTGATTCAGTTCATCCCGCAGCCGGAAAAAGAGGTTGTGAAGTTCTACGGCATTTCTTGAATCCAGGTTGCCGCTGGGCTCGTCTGCCAGGATCAGGTCGGGCGAATTGATCAACGCCCGCGCTACTGCTGTGCGTTGTTGCTCCCCGCCCGAAAGCTCCGATGGTTTGTGGTGCTTTCGCTGTTCGAGTCCCAGCATGTCCAGCAACTCTTCGGCACGTTTCCGGACGGCGCCGGCATCCTTGCCGGCGATAAGCCCGGGAATGAAAACATTCTCCAGGGCGGAGAACTCAGGCAGGAGGTTGTGGAATTGAAATACGAATCCGATACGCTGATTTCTGAATGCCGCGAGGCTGCGCGAACTTTGTGCGAATACCTCGGTGTCGTGAATGAAAACTTTCCCGGCATCGGGATTATCAAGCGTTCCGAGAATGTGTAACAACGTGCTCTTACCCGCGCCGGACGCTCCGACAATGGCTACGATCTCGCCCTTCGACACCTGAAGATCCACTCCCTTGAGTACCTTCAAGGGCCCGTACGACTTCTGTATTCCCGATGCTCGCAACATGTAGTTTTCTCCGATCATAACAGTCCTGGAAATTGAATTCACGGCTTAAGAAATGGCCAGGTTTCTCTTAATACCGGATCGTCCATTGATGACGGGGTATAAATATGTGAATATATACGCTGAACTGTATTATATCAGGCGCAAGATGATACAAATTTACCCTGGAACCCATTTTTTTGCTCCTATCTTTTGGGTATGTTATACACTAATGAAGGACAAAAGGGCTTGCGATTCGACAAATTTTTTCATTCATTCCACGTTAATAAGCTAGGTGACGGAGGAATCTTCCCGGTATCTCAACAAAAACTATGAAGTGGGCCTACAGCATACGACGGAAAATCAGCGCTGCCTTGTTGCTGGCTGCAATTTTCGTGTTGCTGTTTGTCAAAAGTATGTTTGACAACAGCAACGTAAATAAACTGGGTACATCATTCTCGTCGGTCTACGAAGACCGCCTCGTCGTCGAGAGCTATATTTACCGGATGTCGGAGCAGCTTTTTAGAAAAAAGATCATGCTAGACAGTTCGGCGACAAGCCCGGTGGTCACAGCAATACGTCCATTTATCGATCAGTACAATGCGACCATCGGAGAAATTATCGTGGCGTATGAGAAGACGAACCTGACGCAGGACGAAGATCATCATTTCGATCATTTCAAAGAACGAGTAGCGGAACTCGCCCGGCTTGAGAACGGCTATCTGGACGCAGTGCAGAGAGGGGAGAAGGGCGTCGATATGAAAAGAGAAATCAACAAACAATTCAACGAGGCGTTGTCGCACCTGGACCAACTGTCGCACATTCAGCTCTCCGAAGGAAAAATGCTGAATGACGACTCCCAGAAGATCGTTGCGGGGTCGTCGCTATTGGCGCAGTTTGAGATCGGCATCATCGTTGCGATCGGACTGATGGTCCTGGTGCTGGTATTTGAATCGACTTCGGTGTTCACCCGAACGCCACATGACAACAGCGTCAATTAGCGGGTTTAAGGTTTAGGAGTAAGCGGCGGGGAACTAAAAAGATCTGCGCGGCGTTGCCATCGTAAGCGACAAATAACTGTTTCCACTACCGGCAGGGGCCCGGATTTTACTACCTCAGCCTGACGTTTGCATAACGACCAGGGCTTAACTACCAGATTGCCGCACATCATTAATCCAGGTTTACCATGCTTGAAGTAAAGAAGGAAGGAATACTTCTGAATAAGACTGTATTGGATTTTGAGAACGAAGGTGTATTAAACCCAGCAGCCATAAAGACCGACACGGGCATCCATCTTTTCTACCGGGCTGTACGAGAGGGTAATCACTCAACCATTGGTTACTGCCGATTGAGAACACCTCTCGAAATTGAGGAAAGGTTCGAGTTTCCTGTTCTTACTCCTCAGTTTGATTACGAATCAAAAGGACTGGAAGATCCTCGTATCGTCAGGATTGACGATCTGTACTACCTCACCTATACTGGCTATGACGGTGTAAACGCATTGGGCGCCTTAGCGGTTTCGCGTGACCTGATAACCTTTGAAAAGAAGGGGGTCATGGTGCCGCGTCTCACGTACGGCGAATTCTGCAGACTGGCTGAATCGAAAGGACGTATCAATGAAAAATACCTTCGCTATAATGCCGCGCATGTCATGGAAGACCGGGACGACGTATTCATCTGGGACAAAAACGTGATCTTCTTTCCGCGAAGAATAGATGGGCAGCTGTACTTCCTGCATCGGATACGTCCGGATATTCAAATCGCAAACGTAAGTGAGCTAAGTGAACTTACGGCCGACTATTGGGAACAGTATTTTCTTGATTTTGATAAACACATTGTGCTTTCATCCCTGTACAGGCACGAGGAAAGCTACATCGGCGGAGGATGTCCGCCGATAGAAACGGAATTGGGATGGCTGCTGATCTATCATGGAGTTCATGATTCGATTGACGGGTATGTGTATGGTGCCTGTGCGGCGCTGTTGGATCTGCAAAATCCGCGGAAGGAAATCGCACGCCTGCCGTATGCGTTATTCACGCCGGAGAAACACTGGGAGACAGTGGGATATATAAACAATGTCTGTTTTCCTACCGGCGCGGTGCAGAGCGGTGATACGCTTTATATTTATTACGGTGCTGCCGACGAACAGATCGCTTGCGCATCCATAAGCATGGCGGAGCTGTTGAAGGAGTTGATGTTAAATACTAAAGAAAATGGAACATGAAATAACGGTTACCCCATTCCATAAGAGGGCAGGTGTAAAGCGAGAAGTTCTCCACACGAGACGACGTAAGAACGACCCCCGTGCCGGAAGCACTTTATCTGAAATATTATTTATCACGTCTTATCCCCCGAGAGAATGCGGAATAGCTACTTACTCGCAGGATCTTATCAAGGTGCTGGGAAGTAAATTCGATCAGTCTTTCGATATCGGTATCTGCGCACTGGAATCGGAAACTGAACAACATGCCTATTCTGAAGAGGTCCAGTATAAACTAAGAACTGACGACCCGGCAGCATTCGTACCGTTGGCGCGGGAGATTAACGGCAATGCCGCTATCCGGCTGGTTGTGATCCAGCATGAATTCGGGTTCTTCCATAAAACCGAGGAGAGCCTGGTGAACTTTTTACGGGAACTCCAGATACCAACGATCATCGTATTTCATACCGTGCTTCCTAATCCATCGGAGGCGTTGAAATCACATGTCAGGAGATTGTCCACACTTTCGGAATCTGTTGTGGCCATGACCCACTTTTCAGAAGTATTGCTGATAGATGATTATGAAGTTCCCGCTGAAAAGATAGCGGTTATTCCGCACGGCACCCATTTGGTTACCTATGCGGATAAGAGGCACCTGAAGTCCAGGTACAACGTATCGGGAAGAAAGATACTCTCGACATTTGGACTGCTAAGTTCTGGAAAAAATATTGAGACAACGCTGAGGGCGTTACCGGATATCGTTAAGCGCAATCCCGATGTGCTGTTCCTTATAATAGGTAAGACACACCCGTCAGTTGTGAAGCAGGAGGGGGAGAAGTACAGGGAGATGTTAGGGAAAATGGTAGTGGACCTGCAGCTTCAGGACCACGTGCGGTTTATCAATTATTTTCTGCCATTACGCGATCTCCTCAAATATTTGCAGCTGACTGATGTTTACCTGTTTACGTCCAATGACCCTAACCAGGCTGTTAGCGGTACGTTTTCTTACGCGATCAGTTGCGGATGCCCGATCGTTTCGACGCCCATTCCTCATGCCCGCGAGGTGTTGAAGAATGATCTGGGAATGATCATAGACTTCGGAGACGACAGGCAATTGAGCAAAGCGGTCACAAGGCTATTGAGCGATGAATCGCTGCGGAATCAAATCAGCTCTAACGGACTACACCGGATGGCTTCCACCGCGTGGGAAAATGCGGCTATCGACCACGCCCGGCTCTTCGAACGTGCTCATGCTACCACGACGCCGCTGTCTTACACCATACCGCCCTTAAATCTTGATCATATCAAGCGGTTAACAACGGATTTCGGAATGATCCAGTTTTCCAGGATCAACCGTCCCGATATCAGTTCCGGTTACACACTGGATGACAATGCCCGTGCTATGGTTGCCATGTGTCAGCATTATGAAACGACTGGAGAGATCGAGGATGCTGAATATGTTGTCCGGTATTTCAACTTCATAAGTCACTGTCAGCAACCCGGGGGTGATTTTCTCAACTACGTAGATGAGCATAAACTATTCACGGAACAGAACGGCATGGTCAATCTCGCGGACGCCAACGGCCGGGCGATCTGGGCATTGGGGCATCTGACCTCGATAAGCGAGAGACTTCCCGATGAATTTCGGGGAGTAGGGGAGGATGCTGAGCGGGTACTGCAACGCGCTTTGCCTCACCTCAAGAATATCCAGTCGACCCGGGCGATGGGCTTTGCGATCAAAGGATTGTATTACCGCGATAAAAGATACCGGAACGACGAGAATACAGCCTTGATCACCGAACTCACCAACCGGTTGGTCCAGATGTACCGGCATGAGTCCGGTGAGGGATGGTCCTGGTTCGAAAGCTATCTCACCTATGCGAACAGCGTGTTGCCTGAGGCGGTCCTCTGTGCTTGGTCTGTCACCGGAGAACCGGTCTACAAGGAAATAGCGGTCTCATCATTTGATTTTCTCCTTTCAAAAATATTTACTGATGACGGGATAAGAGTGATTTCGAACAAAGACTGGATGAAAAAAGGAGCGGCCGTGGTTTCCGCTGCCGGCGGCGAACAACCTATTGACGTCGCTTATACTATTCTTGCCCTCGGCAGATTCTATGATGTTTTCGGCGATGACGAATACCACGCGAAGATGACCACTGCTTTCAATTGGTTCCTGGGTGATAACCACCTGCGTCAGATCATATACAATCCTTCCACCGGCGGATGTTACGACGGACTGGAAGAGGACTACGTCAACCTCAACCAGGGAGCGGAGTCTACGGTGAGCTACCTGATGGCGAGGTTAACGGTTGGAAAAAGTTGAAGGCGACCCGCCCCGAAGCGCCCCGCCGCACATTGCGGCAAACCCGCCGATAGGTCCGCCGACAATGAAGGTGACGAGAAAGAGCAGGATCTTGCTATGCAGCATGAAGATCCGTGCTACGCGATCGGCGAGATCGACGTCGGTGACCAGATCAGTCAGCAACGCCTTGCCGGCCCAGAGCAGCCCGATAGCGAGGAAGCCCGCGAGAAAATTAAAGCGCGTGCTCATCATCAGTCCGCCCGCAAATGCGGCAATGGCAATAGCCCACCAGGGAAGAAACAATTCGAGCAGGTAGCCGAGAAAGATGATCAGTACGATCTGAATAAACACTCTCATTGTTCTTGGGGATTCAGGGTAGTGGTATAGAATGTATTCCGGACATTTTGGTCGGCGCTGCGCAACAGCCGGAGGGAAGAGTAATTACCAGTCTCCCACTGAGGGATCAGGTTGGTATAGAAGGCGCTTCCGGGATTTCCCGATTGTCCTCCCGGATACGTGCCCCACGCCTGGATGCCCGAAGGTTCCAGGCTTACGACCATTCGCCATGAAGGACCGTTTGTCTTCGAGTGCGCATTAACGATGTCGTGGTTTCCGCCTGTTTTCACAGGGACTGAAAGCGCGGTGAGAGGAGGAAGCAGGTGTCCTATGTAGGAATCCTTGTATTCAGACCATATCGGAAGGGTTGTGTTCCGGGTTTTCCATTCTTCAATATCGTCGACGGCGAGAACAAACGCCTGGCGGATCACATCGCCGGCTGTTTCTTTTTCAGGAGTGCTGACAATGTCGAAGAAACTGAGTTCGGGGTGTTTCGCGATGAGTTTGATGGTATTGTAGGTTGTTGGTCGCTCCAGGGCAGGGCCGGGTTGCGCCATTTCATCCCATATCAATGCCTCCAGGTTATCCCACCATGCTTCGTAGTAAGTGGCTCCCACTGAGCTCGCCGTATTGAAATGATTCCATGACCGCAGCAGGCGGTAAGCCTGCTCCTGTAGAAGGGTGAATCCGGTAGTGTCAAGATAGCTCAGAAAAACAGGCAAACTTTCCGCGGCTTGCAGGTTGTAGTTATCTGACTGCAGATTCATCATGTCGCGATAAGTAATATTCGCCGCCTCGCGCAATACGTTGTTGATCCTGCGGTTCCGATATGCCTGATATTGGGTAGCGGTGATGTAATAGGGATAAGTACTGTCTGCCGGATACTGGTTTGCGGAGCTGACAAAACCCCGCTCCGGATTCTTGTCTGCGATGTTTTGATCGTTTGGTATAAACGCGTTCCAGCCATTCGAGCGTTTGCTCCCATCAATGACGAACTTGCCTTCGTCTTTTCGTCTCACCGGAAACTTCCCCTGAACACGCATCGCGATATCACCGGATACCGATGCGAATACGAAATTTTGCGCCGGCATGGAGATACTGTTCAGAGCTTCGGAGAATTCACGGTGATTTTTTGCCCGATTGATTGCGTAAAATCCGCTCACTTCATCAGACGCATCGTGAGCGATCCAGCGGAACGAGTATCCGTGTAAGTCATTATCTCCATGAAAACTGTGGTCATACATTACCGGTCCCCAATGGGTATAGACGACCGTATCATAATAGACGGATCCATTGCTGAGACGGATATTCTCGACCACTTTTCGGGAATCCACCCACTCGCCATCCAGCAGGTATTGGTCACGTTGTTTGTCCTTAAAGGTGATCTTGTACCAATCGACAAGGTCGCGTTGAGCGTTGGTAACAGACCAGGCGATCGAGTCGTTAAAACCAATGATAATGGTTGGCACACCCGGCAGCGATGCTCCCATAACGTTGACGCCCGGCGCATTCAGCTGGATAGCGTACCAGATCGAAGGCAGGCTCAGCTGCAAATGAGGATCGCCCGCGAGCATGGGATGTCCTGTATAGGTCTTTGAGCCAGACACGGCCCAGTTGTTGCTCCCGACATTCGGGTCGGCGGGAGAGCCTTTTTGGATGTTGATCAATTCGTCGGGTAGCGCCAGCGGTACATCGCCGAGGTCGATGGGGGTGAAGTTCCAGGCACCCGGCTTGTCGACGATAGGGTCGCCTGCATGTTCATTGTCGGGATACAGCAAGTCGACCATTTCTTTGCCGAACAGTCTGAGCGCGTTCGTCATCTCCATATCCTTGTCGCCCATGTTCAGGGTCTGCGCCATGCTTTTCATTAGGAGCGCGCACTTCAGCGGAGTCCAGGGTTCGGGCTTGTAGTTAAGGAGTTTGTACTCGAAAGGGAGATCTTCGTATTGAAGCGACTCAATGTAGGCGTTTATGCCTTTGGTGTACTGGATGACGGCGGGGTGTGCTTCCATCGCGGGGAGAGCCTGCTGAGCGCCGTATACCATGCCTAGTCTCCGCTGCCTGCGATCATAGTTCAGCACAGCTTCTCCCGAAACAATTTCTGAAAGGCGTCCCGCGGCTGCGTGTGTCTGAAACTCCATCTGCCACAAGCGATGCATGGCGGTGATGTAGCCCTGTGCGAGGTAGAGGTCGTCGTTGTTGCGGGCGAATATGTGGGGAATGAGTACACTGTCATACACCACTGAGACGGGCGCTTTCAGTCCGGGAATGTCCAGTTGCTTCTTGCCCTGGTAGCCCGATGGCTCTATGTTTTGCCAGAATCCGTGATAGGGATCGAGAAACCTGCCCAGCGGAGGAATGGAGACGTTTCCAATGCTCCAGCCCCGGTCCATGACGTATATCAGCAAAAGGACGGCGGCGAGGCTAAGTAAGAACCGGGTAAGTTTCATTCAGTGAGTCAGCGAATTAAGTGAATAAAGTAAAAAGCTTTTCCTAATTTTCGGCAAAATGCGAAGAAAAAATTGTCAGACCATCATTCGAACATTTTGTCGCAATATTCAAAAGAGCAGGTAAAGAAAGCGTCAGCGATCAAGGCGATATTCTTCGACGTCGACGGCGTTCTCACAAACGGACGAATTATTTACGATGAGAATGGCAAGGAGACCAAGACATTTCATGTCAGGGATGGTCTTATCATTGGTTATCTCAAGAAAGCCGGGATTCTCACCGGGGCAATTTCCGGCCGTGAGTCGCCTGCCGTAGCCAAACGGTTTGCCGAGTTAAAGATAGACTTCTGCCATCAGGGTATTGTCGACAAAGCGATGGTTTTCGGGAAACTTGTTGATCACTACAAACTAAAGGCGCGGGAAGTTGCGTTTATCGGCGACGATCTCAACGACCTCCCTGTCTTTAAACTCGCAGGGCTGGCGGTATGCCCGGCGGATACCTGCGACTATATCAAAGACCGCGCCGACCTGGTGACCCGCGCGAAAGGCGGCGAAGGTGTACTGCGCGAGGTCGCCGACCTGGTACTGGAAGCAAATGGCTTTCTGGGCAAGTGGCTGAAGGCGCTAGACAAAAACAAGCTGTCGGCTTGATTGATGGCAGTGTAAATAACGGAGGATGGAAAGGTTCAAAGAACGTGTAAAGATCGCCGACAAGATAGAGTTGGGAGGCGACAGGCTGGTGTTGTTTGGGGGACCCTGCGCAGCCGAGAGTTACGAGATATGCATCGAAACCGGTTCCCATGTGAAAGCGATATGCGCGTCATTGGGTATCGATTATGTGTTTAAGTCGTCGTTTGATAAAGCAAACCGAACTTCATCCGGCTCGTATCGCGGCACATCGCGGGAGGAGGGACTTGAAATACTGCGCCGCGTGAAAGACCAGCTGAAAGTGCCCATCGTCACGGATGTCCATGAATCTTATCAATGTGCTGAAGTTGCTGAAGTTGCCGATGTCCTTCAAATTCCCGCTTTTCTCTGCCGGCAAACAGACCTGATCAAGGCTGCGGCCCGAACGGGCAGGGCGGTGAAGATCAAGAAGGGGCAGTTTATGGCTCCGGAGGATATGCAATATGCGGTAAATAAGGTAAGGGAAGAGGGTAATGACAAAGTATTCCTGACTGAACGGGGCGCGAGCTTTGGCTACCATACGCTGGTTGTCGATATGCGGGCGTTGCCGATCATGCGTCAATACGCACCGGTGGTCTTCGATGTCACACATTCGGTACAACAACCCGGCGGCCGGGGCGGTTCTTCCGGCGGTCAGCGTGAGTTTGCACCTTTCCTCGCCAGGGCGGCAGCCGCGGCAGGTGTGGATGGGTTCTTTATAGAAACACACCCCGATCCGTCAAAAGCGCTGAGCGACGGCCCGAATATGATCCCGCTATCGGAGATGGAGGTTTTTTTATCGTCTTTGAAGCTATTCTGGGAATTGGAACGAAACAGTGCCGGATTCTAGGTTTCGGGTTTCGAGTTGGAGTTCCGGGTTTGAAGGAACATAGGAATTATGAGTTCCCACATTGCCCTTTGCCTTTGCCTTTGCCTTTTGCTCTTTGCCTTTTGCTAATTGCCCTTTGCCCTTTGCCCTTTGTTCCCAAAATATCGCAGAGGGATTTGCAGAACACCAAATACACCGTACATTTGTAGCTTAAATCTACCGTTTTAGTGGGCTTAGGATTTTCGCAAGGTTACGTTTTATTGGTTGTTGTGTTTTTAGTGCTCTCCCTCTACCGGGAGTGGTTCAACCCGGCGATGACGTTTTTTATTGCGGTCGTAGCGCTCCTGCTGGGACAGATCATCACACCTGCCGAGATCCTTCAGGGCCTCTCCAACCAACAAATTATCCTCATCTTTTTGCTGGTACTGGCTACCGCCGGTATCCGGGCGGTGATCGGGACCGATGTTTTTTCCAGGCTGTTTAATACCCAGCTGTCGCCCAAGGCCTTTCTTCTGCGCATGATGCTGACGGTGTCGTCGATGTCGTCAGTACTCAACAACACCCCGATCGTTGCCTTCATGATCCCATTTGTAAAGGACTGGGCACAGCGAACAGGCCATCCGGCTTCAAAGTTCCTGATCCCGTTGTCGTACGCCACCATACTCGGCGGCATGATCACCGTGATCGGCACCTCGACAAACCTGGTACTCAATGGCCTGATTTCCCAGTACGGGTTGCCCTTGATGGGTTTTGAAGATTTTTTCTACCTGGGTGTGATCGTGACGGTAGCGGGTACGGCGTACCTCTATTTCATAGGATTCAGGCTTTTGCCGTCGAATCCGAATGAAATTGAAGCCCTGCGAGAGAATGTCAAGGAATATATCGTTGAAACCGAGATAGACAAGGGATCATGGCTGATCGGTAAGTCGGTCAAAGAGGCGGGGCTCAGAAACCTGAAGGACGTGTTTCTCGTGGAGATAATTCGCGGTGATCGTGTGATTTCCCCGGTATCTCCGGATGAAATTCTTGAAGCGGAAGATGCGCTTTTCTTTTCAGGTAACACACAGTCGATCTACCAGTTGATCCGGGAGGATAATGGCCTGCACGTTCCCGAAGACCAGATGCCGGAGATCCAGGAGCATTTCAATTTTGTGGAAGCGGTGATACCGGCCAATTCCCAACTTATCGGTGCCCGGATTCGCGAGTCAAACTTCCGAAAGGAATACAATGCATCGATCATCGCCATCCATCGGAATGGTAAGCGGGTACCGGGCAAAGTTGGCGAGATGACTCTTTCGGGGGGCGACTTTCTACTGCTTCTCGCCGACGACCGTGAAAACGGCCGCGATCATGAAAAAGATCTTTTCTTTGTCTCCGTGCCGCGAAAGGTCAGGTCCGAGACAGAGAAGAATTTCCGTGTTCTCGGTGTAATCAGTGTGTTGCTGCTAATTGCCGGTGTTATTGGTTTATTCCCGTTATTTAATGTTTGTTTGGTTATCCTGGCCGGACTGGTGTTCACAGGTGTTTTGGGTGTGGCGGAGATACGACGGGAGCTGGATCTGAGTCTGCTGCTCATTCTGGTGTGCTCCCTTGCGGTGGGAATAGCCCTTGAGAAATCCGGTGCGGCAGATATGATCGGACATCTGCTGGTCGCCTCTGTTGAATCTTTCGGCCCGGTCGCGGTGTTGTTGTCATTGTTTCTGGTGACGACGTTTCTGACGGCGCTGATCACAAATGCAGCGGCAGTATCGATTGTGTTCCCTATTGCCATGGCGGTAGCCGAGAAGATGGAACTTCCGTATGCGCCGTTCTTCGCTGCGATCGCGTTCGCCGCGTCGGGCGATTTTATGACACCGATTGGATACCAGACCAACCTGATGGTTTACGGTCCCGGCGGGTATACTTTCAGAGATTTTTTCAGAGTTGGTTCGCCTTTAGCTTTGATATACATAACATTGTGCATCGTATTCATCTCCCATTTTTATAACCTCGTATAAGTTTGGACTACATCTATCCTATAAAGACACAGGTTAGCACCGAAGAACGCCGGCGATTGATGAATCAGCAGCCCTGTGTCATCTGGTTCACCGGTTTGTCGGGATCGGGCAAGTCGACGCTGGCTGTCCAGTTGGAGGCTGCATTGTATGCCCGGGGTTTTAAGACCTATCTGCTCGACGGCGATAACATCCGCTCTGGCCTCAATAAGGATCTCTCCTTTACCGACGATGCGCGGGTGGAGAATATCCGCCGGATATCGGAAGTGTGTAAGCTGTTTGTCGATGCCGGTGTAGTGGTGTTGTCCGCGTTTATTTCACCCTTCCAGGTCGATCGCGAGCAGGTAAGGAGTATTGTCGGAGCGGAGAATTATATCGAAGTATTCGTAGATACGCCGTTGGAAGTCTGCGAACAGCGCGATGTAAAAGGATTGTACAAGAAAGCGCGGACGGGTGAAGTGAAGAACTTTACCGGTATCAGCTCACCATACGAACGTCCCACGGATCCGGATATAGTGATCCGGACAGACAAGACGAGTGTGGAGGAGTCGATAGATGTGCTGATGAAAGCGATTGTGTCGCGTGTAACCTTGTAATCAACGAAAACTGAATTTTGAAAATCGAGATATAATGAGCCAACAGTATTATTTAACACATCTCCGGGAACTGGAAGCAGAAGCGATCTTTGTTATACGCGAAGTAGCCGCGCAGTTTGAAAATCCGGCGCTGCTGTTTTCGGGAGGGAAAGATTCGATCACACTCGCATACCTGTCGCGCAAGGCCTTCTTTCCCGCCAGGATACCTTTTCCATTGGTGCATATCGACACAGGACATAACTTCCCGGAAACCATTGCGTATCGCGACTGGCTCGTAAAGGAGCTCGGTGTGCAGTTGATCGTCGGGTCGGTTCAGGACAGCATCGACAACGGACGTGTTCAGGAAGAACGCGGATACAATGCGAGCCGCAATTCTCTTCAAACGGTGACGCTGCTGGATACGATTGAACGCAACAAATTCGATGCCTGTATGGGCGGCGCGCGAAGGGATGAAGAGAAGGCACGTGCGAAGGAGCGTTTCTTCTCGCACCGTGATGAATTTGGTCAATGGGATCCGAAGAATCAGCGGCCCGAGCTTTGGAATCTCTTCAACGGGAGAAAGAATATCGGCGAACACTTCCGCGTTTTTCCAATATCAAACTGGACGGAGATGGATGTGTGGCAATACTTGCAGGCTGAGAATATCCCGATCCCGTCACTCTATTTCGCGCACGAACGCGAAGTGATCAGTCGCGACGGTGTGCTGCTGTCAGTTTCCGAACATCTCAACCTGAAGCCGAACGAAGTGCCGGAGAAGAAAACGGTTCGCTTTCGCACATGCGGCGATATGCCTATCACCGGAGCGGTTGAATCAACAGCCGATACACTGGAACTGATCATTGCCGAGATCGCAGCTTCCCGCAAGACCGAACGCGGTACGCGAAATGACGATAAAAGGTCGGAAACGGCAATGGAAGACAGGAAGAAGGCGGGGTATTTTTAGGTTCCGGGTTAAACGTTTGCTGATTGTACCGGGGCAAAAAACAGGGATAATTTTATACAATATAACAATAGGGATGTCTGAACAAAACAACCAACTTCTCCGATTTACGACCGCAGGTTCTGTAGACGATGGCAAGAGCACGCTTATTGGCAGACTGCTGTATGACAGTAAATCGATCTTTGAGGATCAACTCGAAGCGGTCGAGAAGTCGAGTGCTAAGAAGGGTTCCGAATACGTCGATTTGTCGTTGTTGACGGATGGGTTGAAGTCGGAGCGGGAGCAGGGAATCACCATCGACGTCGCGTACCGCTACTTTGCGACACCGAAGCGCAAGTTTATCATCGCTGATACGCCCGGCCATATCCAGTACACGCGGAATATGGTGACCGGTGCGTCGACAGCCAATCTGGCGCTAATACTTATTGATGCACGGAAAGGATTGGTTGAACAAACCTACCGGCATTCATTTATCGCATCGCTTCTTAAAATCCCGCACGTGGTCGTGTGTGTGAATAAAATGGACCTTGTTGATTACGATGAGGCGGTGTTTGAGCGAATCGTCTCTGAATACAAGGCTTTCTCATCCAAGCTTGAAGTTTCCGATATTCAGTTTGTGCCGATCAGCGCGCTGGTGGGTGACAATGTCGTGAACCGGTCGCAGAACATGGCGTGGTATCAGGGTGCAACCTTGATCCACATGCTGGAAACGGTTCATATCGAAAGTGACTATAACCACATCGACAGTCGTTTTCCGGTTCAATCCGTCATTCGTCCACATTCGCATGAGCATCACGACTTCAGAGGGTATGCAGGCCGCATAGCCGGGGGGATATTCCGACCCGGCGACGACGTGCTGGTGTTGCCCTCGGGATTCAATTCAACGATAAAGGGAATATACGACGGAGAACAAGCGCTCACCGAGGCATTTGCGCCGATGTCGGTAACCATGACCCTCGAAGATGAGATTGACATCAGCCGTGGGGACATTATTGCAAAGCCGAACAACCATCCGACTTCCGGTCAGGATGTCGATTTGATGTTGTGCTGGATGAATCAGCGCCCGGTAGACGTCAACGGCAAGTTCTACGTCCGGCACTCCACGCGTGAAGTGCGGGGGGTGTTGAAAGAGATCCAGTACAAGCTCGACATCAGCTCGCTTACGCGCGTGGAAAACGTAACTCAGCTCCAGATGAACGATATTGCCAGGGTGAAGATACGCACAGCCCAGCCGTTGTTCTTCGACAGCTATCGCAAGAATCGAATTACGGGTAGTCTTATACTGGTGGATGAAGGCACCAACGAGACAGTGGCAGCCGGAATGATTGTTTAGATCTAGCCTGCAAGTGAGATTATGCAAACACAAAACCACGAAATTCAGGCTGACCCCGCCGCGCTGCTGAAGCTGGCGATCCGGGCAGCTGAGGATGGAAGTATAGAAATACTGGAGGTGTACCGGTCGGGCGACTTCGGAGAGGAGGCCAAAAGCGATAACTCCCCGCTTACGCTGGCCGACAAGCGGGCACACAAAGTGATAACATCCCTTCTGGAACAAAGCGGCTTACCGGTACTGAGCGAAGAAGGCAAGAATATTCCGTACCCGGAACGGAAAGACTGGACCCGTTTCTGGATGGTCGATCCACTCGACGGCACGAAGGAGTTCGTCAAACGCAACGGAGAGTTTACCGTCAACATCGCGCTGATCGAACGCAACAAGCCGATATTGGGTGTTGTCGCCGTGCCCGTCACCGGTGAACTCTATTACGCAACGGAAGGTCACGGCGCATTCCTCAGGAAAGATGGATCAGATCAGCGGCTGGACAAACATCCGAAAGTGGATCTCAGCCAGGAAGGTATTCGTGTGGTGGCATCGCGTTCGCACATGAGCGAGGAGACACAGAAATTCGTCAGCCGCCTGCGGAACCCTGACCTGGTCTCCGCCGGAAGCAGCCTCAAATTTATGCTGCTGGCAAGCGGACGAGCGGATGTTTACCCGCGCTATGCGCCGACCATGGAGTGGGATACCGCCGCGGCGCATGTCATCGTAAAAGAAACCGGTTTTGACGTGACGGAATACAGCACCGGCAAGCCATTGGTATATAACAAGGAAAACCTCCTGAACCCGTATTTTCTCGTCGCGTAGAGACTATGGGTTAGTGAGGCCGGGCTGATATACAACCCGCCGCCAGAGCCGCGCCATCTATGACTAACCCGCGAATAGAATTTCTGGATCTCGCGCGAATCAATCGATCGTTCGCGCCACAGCTGAACGAAGCCGTGCGACGTGTGGTTGAATCGGGAAGCTACATCCGAGGACGGGAGGTCCGCGAATTTGAAGCGCGCTACGCATCGTACATCGGCTCGCGCGCGTGTGTTTCAGTCGGCAACGGCTTTGACGCACTGCGGCTTATCTTCCGCGCCTGGATCGAAAGTGGAATACTGCGCGAAGGTGATCAGGTTCTGGTTCCGGCAAACACCTACATCGCATCTATTCTCCCGGTCACGGAAAGCCGACTCCAGCCGGTATTTGTCGAGCCTGACCCGCTGACGATGAATCTCGATATTTCCGGTCTGCGGAAAGCTTTGACGAGTCGCACCCGCGCAGTGCTGCTAGTTCATCTCTACGGAAGGAACGCGATCACGCCCGAGCTAATGGCGTTTGTGAAAAAGGCGGGGCTGCTGGTTGTCGAAGACAACGCGCAGGCTGCTGGTTGTGTGGCTATGGGGCGACGAACGGGTGTGCTTGGTCACGCCGCCGCGCACAGTTTCTTTCCGACGAAGAATCTGGGAGCCCTCGGCGATGGCGGAGCGGTGACTACTGACGATACAGGGCTGGCCGATGCTATCAGGACATTGAGCAACTACGGCTCTGTCACGAGGGGACGTAATTCACTGAAAGGTGTGAATTCGCGGCTGGACGAATTACAGGCGGCCGTGCTCAACGTGAAACTGCCGCGCCTCGATGCTGACAACGCTGTGCGACGAAAGATCGCCGGCTACTATCACACCCACATTCACCACCCTGCCATAGAACTTCCTCGCCCTGCCAGCACTGCCGATGAACATGTCTGGCATCTGTTCGTAGTGCGCTGCCGGCAACGGGATGCGCTGCAACAACACCTCGCTGCGCAGGGTATCGAATCGATGATTCACTATCCTGTTCCGCCTCACAAGCAACCTGCCTTCCGGGACATGGTTATTCCGCAGTTGCCAGTGACTGAACGTATCCACGGTGAAGTGCTAAGCCTGCCCCTGCATCCGTTACTAGGACAGGAAGAGCTATCGCGGATCGTTGAAGCCGTCTCGCTGTTTGGTGGTTGAATTATCCGGAGTGCGTAAAAGTCTGAATTTCGTGTGTTTTCAAAGCCGGATTGCGCTACATTCGCTATAGTAAAAATTTATCAACATGACAGATCACGGGCAATTTCCCAACCGGACGAATCGAAGGATTTTCTTAAAGTCGACGGGGGCAGCGGTGCTGGGAAGCGCACTTCCCTTGTCGGGCGCAATAGCCGGACCGTTGAGCCGATCCGCGCGTACGCTGAGGGTGGGGTTGATTGGCTGTGGCGGACGGGGTACCGGCGCGGCGACGCAGGCGCTGGCGGCCGATCCCGACGTTGTATTGACAGCCATGGGCGATGTGTTTGCCGATCAGCTGGAAGCCTCTTACAAGGCAATTGTCGAAGAGCAAGGACCGAAGGTGAAAGTTGACAAGGCTCACAAATTTACAGGTTTTGATGCTTATCAGAAGGTCATCGACTCCGGTGTGGATGTTGTAATCCTGACCACGCCGCCGGCTTTCCGTCCTGCCCATCTTATGGCGGCTGTCGACGCAGGGAAGCATGTGTTCTGTGAGAAACCGGTGGCGGTAGACGCACCCGGTGTGCGCAAAGTTCTGGGCGCTGCCCGGAAGGCGCGTCAAAAGAATCTCTCGCTGGTCTCGGGCTTTACATTCCGTTATGATATGCCCAAGCGTGCGCTGTTTGAGAAGGTGCTTGGTGGTTCGATCGGGGAAATCAGATCGATTTCTTCCACCCGCAACGGGGGAACGCTGTGGTATAAGGAGCGGCAGCCGGGTTGGACAGACATGGAGTATAAGTTGAGGAACTGGTATTATTATAATTGGTTATCAGGCGATTATCTTGTTGAAATGATCGTGCATAGTCTGGATATGATGACGTGGGCCATGGGCGATAAAACTCCGGTAAGGGCAACGGGTACCGGTGGGCGCCAGGTAAGAGTTGACCCGAAGTTCGGTAACATCTACGATCACTTTGCGGTTGAGTACGAATATGAAAAGGGTGTCAGGGGGTTCAGCTTCAGCCGGCAACAGCCGGGGTGTTCTAACCGGAATACCGTCGAGATATCGGGAAGCGAAGGCGAAGCATTGGTGAATGCCTTCGCCGGCGCTCGTATCACTGGCAAAGAAACCTGGACGTATGCGGGCGAAGACAACAACCCGTATCAGACTCAGCACGATGAGTTGTTTGCTTCTATCCGCAAGGGCAAGCCGATGAATGACGGGGTCATGATGGCCAATAGCACCATGGTGGCGATCCTCGGTCGCATGGTAGCGTACAGCGGACAAACCATCACGTGGGACGATGCGATCAATTCCAGCCAGTCACTTGGTCCGGATGACAGCCAGTATTCCTGGGATCTGAAGTACGACGGGCCGGCGGTGGCGATTCCCGGTGTAACCAAGGTGTTAGGCTGAACATGGTAGGATAACGTAAATACCTTCTTCCGCAAATTTCCATGAATATGATGAGCCGCCTCAAGAGAAGCATGAACCGTGTACACCTGCTGGTGGTCGTGAGTCTTCTCTTTGGATTTTCCGCACAGGCGCAACGACCGATCGTTGAGTTTGGCAAAGAGACCGGTTACAGTATGACCGCCGGAAAGCGGGAGGGTGTACCTATTAAATGGATAGAGGTGAACACGCCACCCGAAACCTGGAAGTTGAACGACCAGGGCGAGTTGGTTTGTTCCGGTAACCCGATCGGGGTGATGCGCAGCGAAAAGCAATATGAGAATTTCATCCTGCATGTTGAGTGGATGCACGTCGAGCCGGGAGGTAATTCCGGCATCTTCGTATGGAGCACCGCGCGCCCCGACGAGAAGTCGCGGTTGCCGGACGGTGTGGAGGTGCAAATGCTCGAACTCGACTGGGTGAAACTCAATGTCAAAGACGGTGTTGAACCGCCTGTCGCCTATGTACACGGTGAGCTGTTTGGTGTAGGCGGGGTGGAGACCACGCCCGACAACCCGAGGGGTAAGCGCAGTAAGTCGGTTGAGAATCGCTGCAAGGGGAGGGGTGAATGGAATACATACGATGTGGTGTGTGTTGACGGGGTGATCAAACTTTCGGTAAACGGTAAATTCGTCAATGGTGTGCGAAACGCAACCCAGAAAAAGGGCTACCTCTGTCTCGAAGCGGAAGGCGCGGAGATCTATTTCAGGAATCTTACGGTTACTGAATTACCCCCGGGCTAGCCGGTGTGTGGTGCTCAGTCGGCGAGATGTAGCAGGCCGAATGATGAGGGGATATGAAAATCAGGTGTTCCTGAACTTGGGTTAACCCAGCTTATCCATTTAAAGTCCGGCTCCTGTTCTTCGCGGGGCGTACAATCGGCGCGGTAGAGTCCGGCTTGCAGTATCTTGTTTCTTAGCAGCCCCAGTTCTTCCAGCGAAGTTTTGCCGATGGCGATCTCGATCGTGTACCCGTCCGTATTCGCAGAGGTTGTGATCACCAATTGCTCCTTCGGCCACGACCATGCAAAATTAAAGTTGCGGTGAAAGAAAGCCTGGTAGTCGAGTACCCGTCCGAGTGGGTCGATCTCCAGACAATAGTAAGGGTTCAAGGCATCATCGGCCTTGAAGAATATCTCTGCCCGTGACGATTCGGCGACTTCCTGTTTGTCGTTGGTACGAACAGTATTATGAACATCAGGATCGGTTATCGTAAAAAGGCAATAAACCCGGTTCTCATCGTGAAGTGCCCGAAAGGCAGTGGGGTGTGGATCTCCAGCTTCCCACGGAAGGTGGAAATCCGTCAGGAGAGAAGCTTGCTGCCATTCCGGATCGTCTCCTTTCCCCGTAAGGGCAAGGCGACGGGTGATTTTCCTTACGGTATATGATTTGATACGATCGCCTGAAAGAGGGGGTGTTCCCGTGGTTGCCATGTCCTCAGCTTTTTGCCGCTTGTTCAAATAAGTCCTTCAGTCTGCTGGCGACAATTCGTTCCTGCCCCGGTATCATCATCCAGGTTGTGATGTTGATAGACTCTTTGTCATCGATAACCGCTATCGAGGGGTGGCCATCGCGCAACGAATTTTTTATTCCGGCGGGTGTCGCGTTCACCTTGTTGTTCCAGGATATTCTCAGCGATGGTACGTGGTTGGCGATTTCGGGCACGTGCATTTCCGCTTTTACTCCGGGCACCGATGCGACGGCATCGTGGATTACCCGTACCTGCTGTTCCCAGACCTTCCATTCCGCCGCATGGTCGCGCGCGAGGAAGAGTTCGAGCGCGACAAGCATGCCGAGGATCTCCTCCTTGTTGACTTTCATGCCACGTCCGACAGTCTCGCCGTAGGGAGGCGCGTTGCGTAGCGCGGCTTTTATCAGGTCTTTACGGCCGAGCAACAGGCCGGCGCTTTGCGGTCCGCGGATGCCTTTTCCTCCGGAGAAACATACGAGGTCGAAGCCCATCTGCGTGTATTTCCAGAAATTCTCTATCGGCGGCACATCGGCAGCGCAGTCGTTGAACGTAGGGATGCCGTGCTTTTTTCCGATTGCGACAAATTCCTCATCGCGAATTCTGCCGATAGGATTCTGATTGTTGTAGAACCACATCATCGCGGTCTTTTCGTTGATAGCGGCTTCCAGTTGTTTCCGGGTTTCCACTTCAATGATTTTTGCGCCGCAGCTCCTGATGCCGTGAACGTATCCGATGTAATGCGACTTCTGAATGATCACTTCCGATTTCATACCGGTAAGGTCGTTGGGAATCATCGCGGCCTTCTTCGGATCGCCACCGGTGATAACGCCGGCGGTTCCCAGCGTAATCGCCGATGCGGCGCCGGCAGTGACCATCGCTGCCTCACACTTGAGTAGTTCGGCGATTCTCTCACCTACCTTCTCTTGAATTTCATTGAGGCTTACATACTGGGTCGCGGCATAGGTGATCGCTTTAATGACTTCCGGAGGCATGAGCGATGCAGTGAGTACAGTGTAGGTACCCGCGGCATTGATAAAGGTTCTTATGCCAAGCTCTTTGAAGTAGTCGCGTGGTGTATCGGCTACGGGCGCTGCGAAAGCCTTGCTACCGGCAACGGCGCCTGCGAGTGGCAAGGTTATCAACCCCTTCAGTAATTCTCGTCTTTTTGTCATTCTTCTGTTCTTTAACGGTGGCAATAGCATTATCAATCCCGATAGGCGAACCGCCCGGGTCAGCCGGCTACGGTTGAGCAAGTGCTTCGCGCACCGCCGTAACTTCTTCTTTTGTTACGGCGCTCGCTGTATTTCCGAAACTTTGTCTTACGTAAGTTAACACTTTTGCTACTTGTTCGTCACTCAGGAAACTGTGTTCCGGCATGGTACCATTAAATTGTTCTCCATTCACCTCGATGGGTCCTTCCATTCCCTTCAGGACAATACTGATGAGCAGGTCCTTATTGCCCGTGACCCACGATACATTGGCGAGGCTCGGAAAGCGCCCCGATGCGCCTTGTCCGTTGTGCTGGTGACAGCTTGCGCAATAGGTTTGATAAAGACGCTGAGGTTCCGGGATCGCTTGCTTTCGCAGGTTATCCTGCTCGGGGTGTGGTTGCCGTATATTGATCGCGGTGGTTTTGCGTTCTTCCATCGCCGCCAGTTGAGCGGTGCCGAATAGCTTCCTGTCGCCTTTGAACAGGATACGCCATATCTTGCCTTTCTCTGTATCAGAAACGTAGAGTGATCCGTCCGGTCCCATGGCGACTCCCATCGGGCGGTAGAGGCTGGCGTTGGCGTTCCGGATAGTATCTATGCCCGCGAAGCCATCGGCAAAGACTTCCCATGGACCGGAAGGCTGACCATCTTTGAAGGGAACGAATCCGATTATGTACCCGGCCTGCGGGTAGGGGCCGCGGTTGGTGGATCCGTGAAACGCAATAAACGCTCCGTTCCGGTATCGCTCCGGATATTGAGTGCCTGTATAGAAGAGGATGTCATTGGGTGCCCAGTGGCCGGGAAAGCCTATCAACGGTTTGTCGTACTGATCGCAGTCGCCTACGATCGTGCCGTCTCCGCCGTATTCAGGTGCGAGTAGTTTTTGTTCTTTCAACTGATCGTAATAGCAGTATGGCCAGCCTGCGTGCGTACCATCCTCGATCCTCATAAATTCTTCCGAGGGAAGCTCTGCGCTTTGCCAGGCGTTGTACACATTGGGCCAGAGCCTCATCAAATCGTCTCTGCCGTGTAGCACGGCGTAAAGGTTATCATGGGCCTTATTCCAGTCAATGCCTACAACGCTGCGTAATCCGGATGCAAACCGGTAGCCATCGCGCTGGGTCTGGTTGGGTTTGTTTGCATCGAATCTCCAGATACCGCCGTGGTCTTCCAGTAGCGGACAGGGGTCGATCCCTTTCGAGTAGGGTGTGCGGTTCACTTCCTGGCAATTGTTGGAGTTTGCGCCGAAGGGAACGTACATGTTGCCATCCTGGTCGAACGCTAACGGCTTGGCTACATGTTCGTGACTACCGTGCGGATGATCGTCGATTAGCATTACTTCGATCTCGCTGTCGGGAACCAGCTTGCCTGGCTGCAGTTTCATGCGGTAAACCATCAGTTGTGAACTGAAGTAAAGGTATCCGTTGTACACCCTCATCCCGGTTCCGTATGGGCCATCGTTGTGATAGTCGCCCCAGTGAACGACGATATCAGCTTTTCCGTCGCCGGTTGTGTCGCGGAGTGCGATGTTGCCCCCGGACTCGGAAAATCTTGCTTTTACATAGATATCGCCGTTGTCGTTGACGGCCAGGTGGCGCGCGCGTCCCTTAAGGCTGTCTACCACCACCACGGCTTCAAAACCTTCCGGAAGAAACAATCCTCCATTGTCGGAGTCGCCTGGTGGCAATTCAAGCTCCGGTGAGCATCTCGCCAGCGCGATAACGAGCATACATACGAAGAGTGAGTATGATCTTAGGGCAGGTGATCGCACCGTCGATGATGAACGCTTTACTATCTTACTATGGAAAACACCCTTCATTTCCGTTGCTGTCTCGCTATTGCGGATTATAAGGTCGGGCTCCCATACCGTTAAGATCCCAAACCACGCGTCCGTCACGCACGGTGAGCTGGCATGTGAGTTTTTTGTCGCCGGTGATTTTTGAGCCGCTGACGTCGATGAAACCGAAGGTTCCCTTATCCAGGCTGAACACAGCGATGTCGGCCGGTGATCCTGCGCTGAGGTTGCCCAGCTCGGTGCGGTTGATGGCTTGTGCGGGATTCCACGTGGATGCGGTGATCACTTCGTTGAGCGTGAGTCCGCAGTGGAGGAGTTTCGACATGATATTGAGCATGTCTTTCATCCCACCATTCATACTTCCCGTGTGGAGATCGGTGCTGATGGTGTTGGGCTTGAGTCCCTGTTTGATTGCGGGGATGGCCTGTTGAAACAAAAAGCTTCCTCCGCCGTGGCCGACGTCGAATACGATACCGCGCTTTTGCGCTTCGAGTGTCCACGACTGTAGTTTACCGTCTTCCACAACCTTTTCGCGGCCTGGTACACCGCCGTAGCAATGGGTAAAGATGTCGCCGGGACGAAGTTTTTCCAGAGTAAGCGTGCGAAGAGAGAGATAAGGTTCTTTTGAGCGGCCGAAATCTATCATAGCCGGTACACCGGCTTGTTTCCCTGCTTCAACGGTACGCTCGGTGGCGATCCAGTCATTTCCTTCGTAATGCGCAAGTTTGATACCGACGATAAACTCCTGGTTGTTGCGTGCGCAGATCGCGGCTAGTTTGGGATCCATGTCTGCGACATTTTGCTCGAATGCTCCACCGCTCATGCCTGAACCTACTATGTTCAGAAATGCCAATACGCGGGTGCGTGAGCGTTTGATGACATTCTCTTTGAACGTATCAAAATTTCTCCAGCCGGCGCCACCGGCATCCACTGCCGTGGTTACTCCAACGCGGAACGTGAATCCGTCGGGTGGAACCGATACAAAACTGTTGCTTATATATCGGTTGGGTTCCGTACCGAAAAAATGGTGACCGTGTAGGTCAATCAGTCCCGGTGTAACATACATCCCTTTTGCATCAATGACTTTCTTTGCGGGTGTGGTGATGTTGCGCGCAACCTGAACAATCTGGTTTTCACGGATGGCAACATCCATAACACCATCTATCCGGTTTTTCGGATCAATTACATGACCATTTCTGATCAACAGGTCGATGGTTTGTGAAAAAGCTGACGACGCGATCAACAAAAGAAAGCTGGTGAACACTAAGGCTCTGAGTCTCATATTGTAATAATTATCTGTATCCGGTGTTTGTGCAGATCTGTCGTCGATCTGTTTACCGTGAGGGCTCAATGTATACCCGAACCGAGGTATGAGTCAACATTTTGCTGTGTAATTACTTCAAGCGGAAATAAATCCTGACCGGGGGTAAGTTTCTTGAAGATCAAATGATTGACGAGGTGGGCGATGCTCAGGAAAGCCTGCCTTTTTGGATTCTGATTGATGAGAAAGTCGATCGTTCCGCGTTGGAGATACTTGAGGTTCTGCTCAAGGATATCGTATCCGATCAGTCGTATGTTTTCTTTGCCACGTTTCTCGAGCCGGCTGGCTACTACCGACGTACCTTTGGATGTGCTGACGAAGATCCCGGTTAAGGCGGGATGGTTGAGTACTTCGTCGAGGCGAGATTCAAATCCGGAGTCGTTTGGGTTCAGGCTGGTAGCGTTGATCTCAAAGGAGGCGGTAGGTTTGTTTTGAAAATACTCCCTGAATCCGCGTTCTTTCTCGAGAAGGTGAACGGAATTATGAATATCTTCATCGAGGTGAAGGATAGCGAGTTTGCCGCCGTTGGATTGTCCGATATACATGAGTTCGGCGCCGACCTTTCCGCTGTGAAATAAATCCTGTCCGATAAAGCTGAGCGGTTCAACCTCGGGGATGTTGGTGTTGAAAAGTACGTATGGTATATCAGCACTTTTCAGATCCTTGAAGAACACGAGTGCTTCATCGTAGAAGATAGGCGCGGTGATGACACCATCCGGTTTTGCGAGCAGGGTTTCACGCGCTTTTTCCTTGAAAGAGTCCTTGCTGTACAGCTCAAACGGGAGCACCTTCAAATTCACATTGTAGTGCGCCCATTCAACCTGAGCCTGTCGGATACCGGATTCGGCATGACGCCAGTACTCGTCGGCCGCAGGGTCGGGGAGAAGAGCAAAAATGCGATAGGTCTTACTTGAGCTGAGTGTTCTGGCTATCAGGTTGGGTTTGTAGTCTATCTCTTCCAGAACCTTCATTACCTTTTGATGTGCTTCCGCAGACACGCGTCCGCGTTTATGCAGAACTCTGTCTACAGTGCCTTTTGAGACGCCGGCCAGTTGGGCGATATCTTTGATTCGGATATTCCTCGGGTTCATTGCGCAGTTGATACGAGTGTCAGGGTACGCTCTTTGGTCAGAACGAGCATTCGCGCTGCCCGTCGACAAAGAGCGCTTTTTTCAAAGAAAAGGAAAAATATCGGGTCTACCTGCGTGTTCGCGCACAATTCAATTGTGTGCGAAGACATATTACAGCTATTCCGCCAGGCCAGCGGCCTTTATTCCGCGTGTAAACACAAAAACCGCTCAGGGTGAGCGGTTTTTTGTGATCTGAAATCCGTGCGGGCGATTACACCGCAGCTGCCTGCTTCTGGCTGCGGGTCCAGAACAGCAGGATGATGAACAATACGATCAGGATCAGCGGGAAGATCGTCATCGTCTGAAGAGTGGATTGTCCGGCAGCGAGTTCAAGACTGTCGCCTGAGAGTCCGGCGGCGGCGCCTGTCACACGAGCTGAATCTATCCATCCTCCGATAATAGGCTGCCAGATAGAAGTTGAAAACATACCGAAGGCTCCGACGATAGACAAGCCGATCGCACCGGTCCTGGGCATTTTTTCGGCGGTAAAGCCAAGCATGTTGGGCCAGAAATAGCACACCCCCACAGCGAAAACAATTGCTGCGACGTAGGCCATACCTCCCGTCTGAGTGCCGAGGAGGTAAATACCGAGTGCAGTGAACACCGCCGAGCCGAGCAATACGCCGGTCTGGTCAAATTTGTGAACGAAGTCGCCACCGAAGTATCTTCCTACAGCCATAAGACCGGTTACGAGCGCGAGGATAATCATCGGCTCCGCGCCACTTGCTGAGAGGATCAGTGATGTCCATTGCTGCGGACCGAACTCGGAGATCGCGGTGAGTGTCATACAGATACAAATGAAATAGAACAGCGGGTTTGTCACCATAGCTTTCACGTTGGATCCCAGGGAACCTGCTTCCCCCGAAGGTTCCGGAAACTTTTGCCCCCAGAAAAGGTAAGCGTATATCAGGGTTGGAATGATAATAATTGCGAACTGCATTTGCCATCCCCATCCAAGGCCTGTCATTCCGAAAGAAAGCAGACTGCCAAGGAAGATACCTCCCGGGAACCACATGTGGAAGCGGTTCATCAGGGTGTTCATCGTTCTGCCTGTGTATGCGGTAGCGATCATTGGATTACAGGCAGCTTCCGTACAGCCATTACCGATACCAATCAGTAGCATTCCGACAAGAAGCCCGGAGTAAGCGCCGGAGAACATGGTCAGCAAGAGACCCGCGGCGTGTGCGAAAAAAGCGATCTGCATAATACGCTTCGGGCCCATTACATTGTAGAAGATCCCACCGAGTACCATGGAGATCGGGAACCCGAGGAACCACATTTGATTGATAAAGCCGAGTTGAGTTGCCGAGAGTTGAAAGGTCTCTCCCAATTCGTTGAGAACTCCTGTCCTTATAGCAAAGGAGAAGGCGGTCGTGATCAATGCAAAACAACTGCCGTAAAAGAGTCTTTTGCTGTTGCTGTCGGTCATAAGTCTGAGTGTTGGTTTAGATTTAGCATTGAAATATAGGCATTTTAGGATTGAAAATTCAAAGCTCTTACACCACTTCTACTCCACCACAATCTCATCGATCAGGATATTGGGTGTCCTTCCTCCGCCGGGATGCCACGCCGGAGTGTCGCCAATGGAAGTGGCTTTTACTTTGATATACCGCGCCTTCCGTGGTTCGAATTCGAGGATAAAATCTCGCTGGAGGGCGCCGTACTGGTCGATGGGCAAGGTGTTTTCCACAACTCCCACGGACGTAAAACGCTGACCGTCGTCCGACAGGAAGTACTCAACGTTCTTCGGCAGAATACGAAGCCAGAGAGCGAATTGGTAGTAGGCGGATTCGATACGCCGGACTTCCTTGACTTCTTCGAGGTCGATAATCACTTCAAGGTCCTGTCCCCAGAAAGCAAGCCAGTTGTAGTCGTAATCGTGGCTTGCTCGGATACCATTGGTGAGTATCCACGCAGCGTTGGCTGGCAGACGCGACGGCTCAGGAGAGATAAAGGTGACTGGCTTGCCGAACGCGAGGTGTTCATTCATTCCTTGCGCGAGCAACCTGTACATGGCTGATCGATACTCCTCTGGCGATGTGCTCCATTCTTTCAGCTGCGTGACTCCCTGACGGATAAGCAGGTCGGTAAAAGGATCGATCATTGCGCGGATGTCTGCGCGTGCTTTCCACATGCCATCAACCTGCTGAAACACGCCGTGTTTTCCCACAAAATGTTTTTTTGATTGCTCCATCATTGCGTACCGGAGAGGTAGACGTGCTATGCGGACGCGCTCGAGAATTTCGGGGTGATCCTTGACGCGCGCTTCTGCTTCTTCGAAAAGACTATTGTACCGCGCCAGGCGCTCCGGGGTAAGATAACTTTTCTCCGCATCCATAGGACTGCCGAAGATCCTCAATGGTTTGCCCGACAGGAGCAGCGCTTCGGTCATTTCATCGATGTATGTCCGGATGACGGGTGCGGCAGCGCCATAAAACCCGCGCAGGAAGTCGTTCATAAGCGAATCAACATTCTCAAACGGGTTCCACAATAGCTTTGAAATAAGGTAGCTGCGCAGTTCCGCAAATTCACCGCCTACTTCCCGGTTTCCTTGTGCGAACATGGCCGACACCCCGTTCTTCGCAAAGAACTGGAGGTTTGGCTGTAGTACGTGGAGGTTGGGAAATGGACTCACCAGGTGGTTGAACTGAATGATATAGTCCCAGACGATAATATCGTTCGCGATCTTTCCCCACTCTATAACATCTGTTGCAAAGTCGGTGCTTGTCGAATCCTCGTCGATGGGTTTGTCGCGGTTGATTTCGATGCTGCACAGCATGATGTTAACATTGTCGCGCGGCTTGATTGATCGCGGTGCATGGCGACTGTATTCATACGCCAGCGTAGAGATAATTTTGTCGGGGAACTCGTCGGCGATCTGGTTGACAAAATTGATCATCGATCCCGAGGGAGACCCTTCGCGTTCGTCGATAGCCTTGCAGTTGGCGCAAGTGCAGTAGTCGCGGTTGTCGTTTTGACTCACCGACCAGTATTTTGCTTCCGGGTTTGCCGCAATGCGTCTTCGGAGATTTCGGGTCGCGATCTGCAGGACGTCCGGGTGGGTAAGGCACAACTGTGTTGGTATGCGCTTACCTCGAACTTCCGAATAGTATTCCGGGTGTTCATCGTAGTAAGTTCGGGGTGGGACCAACGAGTTGAATGTGTGGGCCCACGATCCCCAGCCTGTCCGGTTGCCGTTCTCGTCGTGACTCAATTTGTGCCAGTTAGTGTATTCGGAATGCCAGGTGCCGCGATAGTGTGTGTAGCGGAATTTGGTTACTGGAATCTGCGTGTCGTCAATCTTCTCCAGTTCAATCTTGTCGCGCGACGGTATTTGTTTTACGGTAGCACTATACATCCGGCAATCCAGGTATTTTTCAAGGAAGGTGTATACGCCATACAAGGTTCCCTTGCCGCGACCACCGGCGATGATCAGGCGTGTGCCCTCTGTTTTAATCACAAATCCATCGTCACCTAACGCGTGGAAGTCGATCGAAGCTGAGATTTTGCCGAGGCGGTCGTTCTGCCCCAGTAAGATTTCGTATTGGCTGGTATCTTTTCGCGCGTGGAGGATCGGCAGTGCTGCGCCGGATATCTGCAACAGGTAATCCTGAAGAACTTCGGCCGATTTTTTCTCGTTCTCCGTTGCGAAGGCAGGAAGTACGATCCGGTAGAGACTTGCCTGGTTTTCCGTAATGACGATTGTCTCTTTCTGTGCGAGGGTTGTTTTGTTCTTTTTGCGTTGCGCTGATGTTTTGGAAACGATCAGCATCGACACCATGAACAGTATGGCAAGCGAGATGTTTCGGTTCAGGATCATAGATTACCGGATAATTAATTTCCGGTTAATTAGAACCTTGAGGGGTGAAAAGCAACCCGCCTTTTACGAAAGGTATTACGGCCGTGCAGGTTATACCTGCCGGGTTGTGATAGAAGCCGGACGGAGAAGGGGGAGTCTAAAAAGGATCCTGACAGGTTATGTGGAACTTACCACACACGCTCTGCGAAGCCGTTTTTCCGGACTAGTTTGATAGTGTCGCCATGGCAGTCGATCCCTTTGTCGAATTCAATGATCGTATAGCCAGTGCAAGATTTTTGGGACTGTCGGAGTGTGTTTGTGTTTGTGCGGAAATCCGCCCCCATAACAACCACCAGACTCACCAATACCACTACAGACAAAGCCAATTTTTTCATTCTTCTTGTTTAAGTGCAACATTCGCGCTGGAGCCTTTGGGGATGGGTTCGCAAGCACAACTAACGGGATTGAAGCCCGGTTCTTGGAAAAACCGGGGCCCCGCTCAATGATGTTACAAATTTAACGCCCGCCCGGTGAAAACAGAAAAAATGGGCGTAATATTTTAAGACGAATGTCAAAAAAAACGTTTGCGGGAAAGGGTTCCAAAACGGGAATTCGGCACTAAAGAGGTATAAAACGACAATGCCAACGTTTGCATTAAAATCATTTACCGGAGTAAATGTACGTACCTTTTATGTCGGAAATTGTTTAAAGTTTGCGGTGATTCCGGGTTTGGAAGGACATCGGAATTACGAGTTCCCATATTGCCCTTTGCCCTTTGCCCTTTGCCGTTTGCTCTTTGCCCTTTGCCCTTTGCTCTTTGCCCTTTGCCCTTTGCCCTTTAATCCAACAGTCAACTATTTCCCCGAGAGCAGTTTTTCAGTCATCCAGTCGTAGAATGCCGTTCTTTGCTCGGGGTAGGTCCAATGCCCGGTCTCGAGCATAAGATGTAATTCCTTGGGAGCGGTGATGACGTTGTAAGCCGCGTACATACTGGTAGGGGGGCAGGTTTCATCGTTGAAACCCCAGGAATAGTATCCCGGCACCTTCACCTGGCGGGCGAAGTTTACGACGTCGTAATATTTGATGGTTTCAAGTTTTTCTTTGCGTTTGTGGAAGGTGTCGTGATAAGGGCCGAAGGCATGAGGCCAGCCACCGGCGCGTCCTTCAAGGTAGCCTGTGACATCACTCAGGGCCGGATAATACGGGAGGAGGTATTTCACCCGCGAGTCGAGACCTGCGGTGACGATCGAGAGCGCACCCCCCTGGCTGCCTCCGAGTACGCCGAGGTTCGCTCCGTCGTACTGCGGCAGGCTGACGAGAAAATCATTAGCGCGTACGCAGCCGAGGTAAACTCTCTTGTAATAATAGCGATCGCGGTGATCGAGGTTAAAATATTGATACGCATTGAGTGCCCCTGCCGCGAGGTCGGAATACACACCGGCGTCAAGATTAACCGGGATGCCGTGGATTCCGATCTCAAGGGTGATAATTCCTTTCTCAGCGTTAGCGACATCGCCGTAGTAAGGCCGGATACCAGCGCCCGGCACTCGCAGCAACGCGGGGAATTTACCTTCTTTCCGCGGCACACACAGGATGCCGTATATGCGCGCGCCAGTATTGGCGACTTTGAAGCTTACATGATACACGTCTACTTTGTCCGTACATCGTTCAGGTAGCAGCGTCATCTTCGCGTCGATTGGTACCTGGGCGAGCCCGGCCTTGGCCTGATCCCAGAAACTAACAAAGTCGGAAGGCAACTCAACGGTAGGGGCAATGTTCAGGGGATCAAATCCCGCCGTTGCCAGGCCTCGGTATGTCACGCCGTCTACCTCGGTGGTAACGATACATCGTAAAAAACCGGGCATCTTCATGGTACCGCCGTCGACGGTGAGGGTTCCTTTACGCAGCTGTGCCGTCTCCTTCTTCAAGGGTGTCATCTTCTCCGGTCCGATCTCGTATCGCACGGTCACATCATTGAGAAGGTTTCCGTTCTTCAGCACGGTGATAGTAAACTTCACCTTTTCACCCGTCTTGTATGTCCAGTTATCGTGATCGGGTGCGACGATAACCTTTACAAGTTTTTCCGGAGGTTGCGCGTCAACAGCAGAGAGAGGAAACAAACAAACAAGCAGAAGGAAGATCGGCAATCGCTTCATCGTATAGTGGTTAAATTCGCGGGTAATGTAGACAAGTATCAAAAGAAAACAAAGGGAGAACCGGATCCGCGGCTATCCAAACAGGAACTCGATATCGTCTCGGGAGAGCTTCTTGACAAAACCCGAATCCTCCTGTATGAGGTCATCAGCGAGCATCTGTTTTTTCTCCTGAAGTCTGAGTATTTTTTCTTCGACGCTGTCTTTGC
The DNA here is from genome assembly GCA_964493505.1 of uncultured Roseivirgaceae bacterium. Taxonomy (GTDB): domain Bacteria; phylum Bacteroidota; class Bacteroidia; order Cytophagales; family Cyclobacteriaceae; genus Chryseosolibacter. Next base: position 174,209 of record CAZBNP010000002.1, on the reverse strand, counting down.
AGATCATCTTGTAAGCAAACACTTTTCGGGTCTGGCCGATACGGTGAGCACGGTCGATAGCTTGCTGCTCGGCCGCCGGATTCCACCACGGGTCGACGATGTAGACATAGTCGGCTACGGTTAGATTAAGACCGACGCCCCCGGCCTTGAGGGATATCAGGAAGGCCTTTATGGTTTCATCTTCCTGAAACCGTGATACCTCTTCCTTGCGCCTGCCGAGAGAGGTTTTGCCGTCGAGATAGGCGTACGTGATACCGCTTTTGTCGAACTCTTCCCTGATCAGTTGAAGCATCTGGGTAAATTGAGAGAACACGAGAACCTTGTGATGCCCTGCGTTTTCCGTGACTTCGCGGATGAGTTCATTAATTTTGACGGAGCTGTATTGCGCGTTCTCTGATTTCTCTACGAGCGCGGGGTGGTCGCAGAGCTGGCGCAGCCGCAGCAAGCCCTCCAGAACATCCATTCCCGACCGCTCGATTCCTTCCTGGTCGATCTTCTTCAGCAATTTTGTCCGGTAGGCCTCCCGGTAGTTGTTATACAGTCGCCGCTGTTCCGGCTCCATGGTGCACCACAGAACAGACACTGTCTTGTCGGGCAGGTCTTTCGCTACCTGCTCTTTTGTACGGCGAAGGGTAAACGGATAGATGAGTTTTCTGAGCTCCTTCGTCTTCTGCGGACTTCCCAGTTTGTCGATCGGAACGGCAAATTCGCGGTTGAAGTATTCGCGCGTCCCCAAAAGTCCGGGGTTGACGAAACTGAACTGTGCATAGAGGTCGGATGTGTTGTTCTGAACCGGTGTTCCGCTGAGGATGATCCTGTTTATTGCCGGGAGGGTACGGACTGCCCTGGTCACCCGCGCGTCCGGGTTCTTGATCGCCTGGCTTTCATCCAGTATGATATATTGCCACAGGTAGGCCGATAAGAATTCGTGATCGTTGCGCACCACGCCGTATGTCGTCAGCACAATGTCGAACTCGGTGAATTGTGTTTCGTTAAGTTCGCGGTCAGACCCATAGTGAACGTGAAACTTCATCGATGGGCAAAACTTCTGAAGCTCGCTTTCCCAGTTGAAGATAAGCGAGGTGGGGCATACGACGAGTTGTGTGCTGCCGGGGTATTTGTCTTTGACGAATTGAAGGAACGATATCGTCTGGAGGGTTTTACCAAGACCCATATCGTCGGCGAGACAACCACCACATCCCAGATCATCAAGTGTTTGAAGCCAATGGAAACCCGATAGCTGGTAAGGTCTGAGAGAAGCCATGATACGGGCCGATAACGGGACTTTTGGAATGGTATCGTACTCGAGAAGTTTCTTCCGGCGTGTTTCGATTTCATTGTGCAAGCCGGCTCCTTCTATCGTGTCGAGTATATCTTCCAGGAGGGTGAAGTGTATCTTGCCAAGCCGCAGTACGCCGTTTTCTTCCGTCGCCGTGCGCAATAACATGCTATAGCGGTTGCTCCACATTTCAGGGATATGCCCGAGGGTTCCATCTTCCAGCATAAGGGTATCCTGGTGGTGAAGCACGGCTTGCCGGATTTCCTTTAACGAAACTTCCTGGTCGCCCCAGCAGACTCTTACCGTTAGTTCGAAATGTTCGGGAGTGCTGTTGGCTTTGATCTCTATTTTGGGATCGTGCGTTGAGTATTTAAATTTCTGAAGGGATTCAAACCCGTGAATGTTCAGTCCTTCGTCCTGTACTTTTCTCAACATGTTAACAAACCATCCTCGTTTCATTACGTCGTCGAAAGGAAGATAGTAGTATAGGTTGTTGCGTTGGTTGGCAAACGTGGGGTGAAGTGTACGCAGGCGTTCGTACAGGGCCTTCTCTTCTTCTTTATTGCGGCGGATCAGGGTTATGCCGTCGACCTGTTCTTCGATATGCCACCGCTCGTCGCTGTACTCAACGGTTATTCCTTCGTAAAGAAATTCGGGCCGTATCATCAGGTTGCTCTCGTTGAGTTCGCTTAGTCGCACGCGTCCGCGAACGTCTGGATCCTGAAGCGCAATATTCAGTTTAGGACTTATAGTTACTTCGTACCTGTCCATCCACGGGACGAGGTGGTTTCTGACAATTTCCTTTTTCAGGGATTGTGGAAAACTTAGCGGACCGTTCTTGAACAGGTCTATGATAACAAGGTCGGCGGGATCTGACGGGAGATACAATGTTCCCTCGTTTTCCAGCAGGAATCCGCCGCGGATATTGAGCGCTGATTCTTTTCCATCCAGCATGATAGTCAGTTTCAGAATGATCAGCTCGCCTTGCTGTTCGGCGTGGAACCTGAAGGCGGGTGGGCGTGGACTCAACGTGAGGGCTGTTTGCTGTGTGTTGCTGAAGCGTCCGGCTTTGAGTACAAACAGTCGTGGCCACGCCGCCAGCCGCGGCCACAGTTTTTGCAGTATGATGACATAATGCTTGCGAAGGTTTACAAGCTCGCGCGCGGAAAGGTGAGCCCAGCTCCCTGAATGGTTGCGGATGAACCGGTTGCCCGTTGCAGTCATCCACCTCAACAATTTGTTGTCGGAGAATTCCAGCAGATCTTCGTAGAGCCCGTCGTCGAGCTCGTGAAGGAATGCGAGGCCTTTTTCGACCTGAAGGGAGATCCTTCGGTACTCCGTTACGCCTTCGATCTGGTATATCAGGACCGGTTCAAGGTCAAACCTGGTCGACTTCGACGAAACGAAATTGAAAAGGAAGCCGATCTCGAACCTGAGTTGGTAATCGGGGGGAAGCTGCGGACGGACTGCGGCCTGGCGAGCAGGTTTTTCTTGGTCAAAAAGCATTTGTCGCCCGCAAATATATCACGGTGGGAGAGGCGTACCACTCCTTTCGGCATTATTTCCGGGCTACTTTCGCAGTCCTCCGCGAAGGTGCGGCAAAAGATGCTAACAATCACGAAGTTACAGGCTGCCCGACTACAGATTCACTCTTCGACAAACTGCTCGAGGTTCACCACGTCGCCAAATAGCAGCAGTTTGTCGCCTTTCCTGAGTACGGTATCGGGACGAAGCACGCCCTGCACCACGCGCGTTGTCCGGATGGTTCCCAGTATATTGCGGCTCGCCACTTCGCGTACGATGGTGACAGGCTGGATGCTGTACTTGTCGAGAAAATTGATCTCCGAAATAGTCTTGTCTACGTAGCGCCGGGGAAGTTCGATCTCGATAAGCTTGAACTTGTCGCTGATCTGGAAAGAATCGGTAACTCCCTTCAGATCGAGCTTGTATGCCATTCGTTCGGCGGAATCGCCTTCGGGGTAGACAAATTCCTTGATATTCATGGCCTCAAGAACGGTTTGTTGCAACGGAGACGTTACACGACACACAATTCGCTTCACCTCGTTCTGTATCAGGAGAGCCGTTGCCATGATATTAACACCTTCATCTTCGCCGATTGCATTGATGACGGCGTCGACATCCCTCAAGGGCAATCCTTTGATAGCTTCCGGACTGGTTGCGTCCAGTGCGATCGCATGTGTTATCTGGTGATTCAATTTCTCTACGAGTTCGAGACTCCTGTCGACGCCGATCACTTCGTGCCCCAGTGCGACGAGTTTTGTCGACAGTGCCGCGCCGTAATTCCCAAGACCCAGGACGATAAATTTCATAATATGCCTGTGATTAAAACATGATATTCTCCGAAGGATATTTATATGGGCGCTCGGTGGTTTTAGAGACTACCGCAAATAGTAACGTAAGTACTCCGATTCTCCCGATGAACAATGTAGCCATCATTACCAACTTCCCAAAAACCGACAGGTTTGCGGTTACCCCGAGCGACAAGCCAGCGGTGCTGAAAGCGGAGAAGGCTTCAAAGGCCAGCTTGAGCAGTCCCTGCTCTGAATCGTTGATGGATAACAGCAACACCGACAGTCCCAGCACCAACAGCGAGAGCAGGATAATGGCAAAGGCCCGCTTGACCGACGCCGGAGAAATTTCAGTCCTGAATGCTTCGATCCGTTCATGGCCCGTAACAATGGCCTTCATATTGAGGTAGGCCACCGCTGCCACGGTGGTCTTGATGCCGCCGCCGGTGGACCCCGGGCTTGCGCCAATCCACATCAATAGCAGATAGATCATCAGGGTGGGCAGCGACAGCATGGTAATATCCACGGTATTGAATCCCGACGTTCGCGGCGATATGCTGCCGGAGAAAAAACTGGTCGTCACCTTCCCGAAAATGGTGTTGTGTTCGCGGAGTACGTCGTCATACTCAAACAGAAAGAACATCACAAAGCCAACAACGAGCAGGATGAAATAGGTAGTCAGCGCGAGACGGGAGGTAGCCTGCAGTACGTTGGTGTACGTTTCCTTTTGCGGATCCCTAAGGATTCGTCTGACAACGTTGGTCACCTTTATCCGCACGAATGTGAAGATATTGAATACGACGGGGAAGCCCATTCCGCCCAGGATCACGAGTGCGCCGATAACCCAGTGAAGGCCGTAGTTGAAGCGGATACCTTCGTCGTGCAGCCCGAGACTGAAGGTCGACATACCGGCATTGCAAAACGCCGATATCGCGTGGAATATGGAAAAGAATATTTTTTGTCCTTCCGATCGGAACGCCTGGTTATCCAGGCTCCCGTAGATCATGAACGCGCCGACAGCTTCGAATGTAATCGTTACGATAATGACCCGCGTGAGAAAGGATATGACGTTGTTCATCCGGCTGCTGCTCATCATATCTTTTAGTGCGATCTGGCTTTGGATCGAGACTGATCCCATGACCATAAAACCGATGAGGCCGGCGAAGGTCATAATGCCGAGACCGCCGATTTGAATCAGTATCAGGAGAATGACCTGCCCCGTCATTGTAAACGCAGTGGCTGTATCTACCACTGGAAGGCCGGTTACACACACGGCGCTTGCAGCCGTGAAGAACGCATCCACGGGGTGGATTGGTACACGTGTGGCGTTGGGAAGCAGCAACAAGAATCCGCCAATCACAATGAAGGCAGCGAAGCTCGCGACAAACAATAAAGCCGGGTTCATGCCGCGACGGTAAATGAACCGAAGTATGTGAGATGCTTCGATAAAGAACAGCAGGATGATCCCGGAAAAAAGGATCAGCTTCCCGTTGATAAACGCGTCTGACCTTGATGCGAGATGTGAGATATCGGCAACCAGTTGGTTGAGATAGAAAATGAGAATGACCAGCCCGAGATTAAACAGCCGTGCACGCCATCGCTTTACGCTTGGAATAATCGTGACAAACCTGACGGCGAATAGGATTGACAGCAACAGGAGGACATACTTCTGCGTGGTGTAAACATCGGTGTGCTGTATATAGAGATCCCTGAATCCGACTATATATACCACAATTGAGAGGGAGACGGTCAACAGGACGGGAATGAGAAACGAACACACGCGCAGCGCTATCCTGACGATTGTTTCAACGAGGGAGATGGTTCTGTCGGGGATCTGTTCGAACACCAACCCGGCAACGCGGCGAATGCGTCGCAGTGCTTTGTCAAGTTCTCGTTTCAACCTGACTGCGGATCTAGCCCAATACCTGGTCACTTGTGATAAACGTTACGCCTGAATTCGTCAGGTCATGCCTGGCCTGGGCGAAGGTATCGGCACTGATCGCGCGTGTAGCGTCTTCGATACAGAATGTCTTGAACCCGCATTCCAGCGAATCTTTTGCGGTGTAGTAAACACAATAGTCCGCGGCAAGTCCACAGACGTATAGAGAATCAATCTTTTGCTCGCGGAGATAGCCAGCCATCCCGGTAGAGCGTTTGTGACCGTTGTCGTAGAACGCGCTGTAGCTGTCGATTTGGGGGTTCATTCCCTTTCGGAACACCGCTTCCACCGGATTCATATTGAGTGAAGGGTGGAATTCAGCACCGTGGCTTCCCTGCACGCAATGGTCGGGCCATAACACCTGGCGCAAGCCTTCGAGATCAACAATATCGAAGGGCTTCTTGCCGGGATGGTTGGACGCAAAGCTCTTATGCGATGGGGGATGCCAGTCTTGAGTAGCTACTACCAGGTCGAAGTGCCCGGCGAGTTCATTTACGAGCGGAATGATTTGTTCGCCGCTGGGAACTTCGAGTTTGCCGCCGGTCACGAAGTCGTTCTGAATATCGACAATTATCAGTGCGCGCATAGTCATTTATTGTGACGTCGTTTCATTTCGTTTCTAAGGTCGAGCAGTCCCTTGCTTATTCCCACCTTGTAAATGTGCGGATATTCAAAGCGTTTGTGCTCTGCCGGCAGCCTATCGAGGCGGGATGCCGCGTATTCGGCTATTTCCGGCAACGATGGGAGCGACCCGATTATTTTTCCCTGTTCCATCACCGGTAGGAGGAGCGGCTCGCGCCCCAGACCTGTCAGGCCAAGCGATTTATCGGGATCGACCGGATGATGCATCCGATCAATATCCTCTTCTCCGTGAAGGGTGATCAGATCGGCGCCGAAGAACCGGCCGTCGTCGTTGAGCATGCGGAAGACCTGCTTGCGGTCGGGCAGCGTAATCTTCTTGAGGTTTTCCGACAACTTGATGCGCGGTTTGCCGTCCGCATAGGCTAGTTTGTACACGCCGTCCAATGCGGCGTCAGGCGCACCGGTAACGAGACGGGTGCCAACGCCATAAAGGTCAATAGGCGCATGTTGTTCTTCAAGACTCTTGATCACAAATTCATCGAGCTGGTTAGAGACGCTGATCTTCACGTAATGTAGTCCGGCATCGTCCAGCATCCTCCGCGTCCTTTTTGAGAGATAGGCCAGGTCGCCGCTGTCCAGTCGCACGGCCATAAGTTTTTGAGACCGCTGTTCCATTTCCCTGGCAACGGTGATCGCGTTGGGTACACCCGAGTGCAGGGTATCATAGGTATCGACCAGCAGCACGCAATTCTCCGGGCGTTTCTCGGCGAAATTACGGAATGCCAGTAGTTCGTCGTCATAGCTTTGGATAAAAGAATGTGCCATCGTGCCTACGCAGGGGATTCCCAGATCCATGGCGGCTTTCACATTGCTTGTAGAATCAAACCCGCCGACCATCGCCGCCCGTGCGGCGTAGCATGCAGCCGGACCCTGTGCACGGCGCAGACCAAAGTCGCTCAGGCTTTTGCCGCCGGCAACGGACCTGATGCGCGCGGCTTTTGTCGCGATCAGCGATTGAAAGTTGAGGATATTCAAAAGCATACTCTCAACGATCTGCGCCTCGAGCATATTTCCTTCCACCCTTACAATGGGTTCTCCGGGAAACACAATGTCACCTTCGCGGGGTGCGTAGACGTTTCCGGTGAAGCGGAAATTCCGGAGGTGATCAACATAACGGCTATCCAGCCCGATGCTTCTTAGATACTCCAGGTCGTCAGCAGAAAAATGCAAGTCTCTGAGCAGGGGAAGCAGATCACCAAGTCCGGCGAAAACCACGTACCCCCCGTTGAAGGGGAGTTTGCGGAAAAAGTAGTCAAATACCGCCTGTTTCCCGGCCGAACCATTAAGAAAGTAGACCTGTCCCATCGTCAGCTGGTAGAGGTCAGTGTACGTTGCTGTAATGGAAAAATTCTTCACATCTCAAAGTTAGTCTTAATTCTTCGGTCGTTTTGTATTATATTTGATTCAGTACCTTGCTACCTTGAAAAGGATTTTAACATGATACGGGTTCTAATCGCAGATGATCATCAGATGTTCATTGACGGACTACGGTCCCTGCTGGAGGGGTCTGAAGATATCAGTGTTGTAGGGGAAGCGTGTAATGGCCGCAGTGTGGTGCAGTTATGCGATAGTCAGGAGGTTGACGTTGTGATCATGGATATCAATATGCCGGACATGGATGGTATCCAGGCTACGCGCGAAGTCCTCAAGAGACATCCGTCAGTCAGGGTGCTCGGCCTGTCGATGTACAACGACCGCGAATACATCTCCGATATTCTGAAAGCCGGGGCGCGCGGCTATATTCTCAAAAACACAGGCAAGGAGACGTTGCTCAATGCTATTCATACTTTGCAGGCGGGCGACAACTATCTCGGCGAAGATGTGGGCAAGACATTGCTGAACGGCTTCATCAAAAACCCGGGATTCACCGAGATTATCGAGAAACTGTCGGGCCGTGAGAAGGAAGTGCTTGGGTGCATTGCTACCGGCCTGACAACCCACGAGATAGCTGACCAGTTGTTCATCAGCAAGAATACAGTCGAGACGCACCGAAAGAACCTGCTCTACAAACTGAAGGCACGCAATACCGCCGAACTGGTGAACAATGCCTACCGCCAACGGCTAATTCAGTGATTGTTACAAATCCCCATTTTCGGGGATAATAAAGCTTTGAGGAACTTCAATATTTGAAAGTTGATGCTCAGGACGCTTTCGTATCTGATGCCGTTGCTGACTTAAACTTTCATATGCTGTTAATAGCTGATAGCGGGTCGACAAAAACTGACTGGCGCCTAGTGGATGAAGACGGAAATATTTTGGCCAAAACCAAGACGGAAGGCCTCAATCCCTATTTTTTGAGCGTGCGGGAGATAGGCGATATCGTCGCAGAAGGGGTATTGCCTCTTGCCCGGGATGTAAATAAGGTATTCTTCTACGGCGCCGGTTGCGGTGCTGATACAAAGGCCGGCCAGGTGAAGGAAGCTTTGTCGGTTATCCCGTCCCGCCACGAGGCGGAAGTGGCAGGCGACATGCTCGGCTGCGCACGAAGCCTGTTGCAGGAGGAAAGCGGTATTGCCTGTATACTCGGAACGGGTGCCAATTCCTGCCGCTACGACGGTCGGGAAATCGTCAACATTATGCCGTCACTGGGATATATGTTCTCCGACTGGGGCAGCGGTACGGTTATGAGCAAAGATCTGGTCGCGCTTCTGTTGCAGGGACGCCTTCCGCGTGAACTGGCTGATGATTTCGAAGCTACCTACCAGGTGGGCCGGGTTCAGATACTGGATAACATCTATAACAAACCACTGCCAAACCGCTTCCTGGCTTCGTTTACACCTTTTCTTCTGAAATATGCGGAAGAGCCGTCATGCCGGGAAATTATTCTCAACAACTTCCGCAACTTTTTCATGTACTATGTGCTGCGATACCCGAACACCGGCGCCGGTGTCAAGGTCAGGTTTACAGGTTCGATTGCGCAGAACTTCAGGAAGTATCTGATTGAGGTTTCAGAGGAGATGGATATCGAAATCGAAAAGATAGTCCAGCATCCGATGGAGGGGCTGGTTAAGTATCATTGCGGGGTCAGGGTGGGAGAGAGAAAAATAAGGTAGTAGTGAAACGGAATAACAACGTGAGAGAATTGATAGGAGGACTATTAATTATCATCATACTGGGAGCCACCGGATCGTCGTGGGCTCAGCATGTTCCGAAGCGCGAGTTGAGGGCTGCGTGGATTGCGACGGTGGTCAACATCGACTGGCCTTCAAAGCAAGGTTTGAGTGTGGCGGAGCAACAACAGGAGTATGTGACCTTGCTCGATACGCTTCAACAGGTTGGAATGAACGCTGTGGTGGTGCAGGTTCGTCCGGTTGCCGACGCCTTTTACCCCTCGTCTTATGAGCCCTGGTCTGAATACCTTTCCGGTACGCAGGGTGAGTCTACCCGGCCGTACTACAATCCGATAACGTTTATGATTGCGGAAGCGCGGAAGCGCAATCTCGAATTTCACGCGTGGTTCAACCCTTACCGTGCCAGCATGAATGCCAATCTGATATATGCTCACAACCACCCGATACGACAACACCCCGAATGGTTTGTTGAGTACGGAGGAAAATACTACTACGACCCCGGCAATAAAGAGGCTCAGGAGTTTGTGCTACAGTCGATCATGGAGACTGTGAGGCACTATGATCTCGATGCTGTTCACTTCGATGATTATTTTTATCCTTACCGCGTAGCGGGCCTGGAGTTTCCAGACAGCTGTTCATACGAAGACAACGGACAGGATAGGTTTCAAAGCCGCGACGACTGGCGCAGAAATAACGTAGACTTTTTTGTCAGGGAGTTATCCCGGCGGATCAAAGCAGAGAAACCACACATGAAATTCGGGATCAGTCCTTTCGGTGTATGGAGAAATATAGACAAGGACTCCACCGGATCCATGACACGGGCGGGGATGACTAACTACGACGATCTTTACGCAGACGTGCTAAAGTGGCTGCGCGAGGGATGGATCGATTACGTAACGCCGCAGTTGTACTGGCAGATTGGCTTTGAGCTGGCCGACTACAGGGTGCTTCTCGATTGGTGGAGTCGAAATACTTACGGCAAACACCTCTATGTAGGACAAGCTGTTTACCGCATTGGAAACAAGGGGTGGGAAGATCCAAACGAACTGCGTAACCAGGTTACGCTAAACCGGGAGCACAACGCCTATCACGGCAGTATGTTCTTCAGCGCAAAAACGTTCTTGCACAATAAAGATAACCTCAATGTCCGGATGCGTGGCATATATCCGTATCCATCGCTGGTGCCGGCCATGGACTGGCTTCCGATCGATGCGCCTTCCGCACCGCGACTGGTGGAAGCATCCGGTACCGCCGGGATGGGCACAGCGCTGCAATGGCGCGACACGGTGCCATCTTCTCCATCATACTATGTGGTGTACCGGTTTGACCGCGATGAGCCGGTAAATCTGGAAGACGCTACACGCATAAAGGCTATTGTGCCGCGAGACGTCTCTGGTGCACAGACATGGAAGGACACTCATATCTCCCGCAACACGGTTTACAAGTATGTCGTCACCGCCGTGAGCCGCCTCCATCACGAAAGCCCCGGGAGCAACGTGTTGGTTGTGAAGGTGCGAAACAAAAGAAAAGCTATCGAAATACTCAGCTCTCCTCACTGAAACCTTATCTTCTGGTTTCCCTGTTTCCCGTACGCCTGACATCCCTTTCTCCTACAAATTCAGTGATATTTTCAAATCACCATTTTCAGTGATTCAAGAGACTTCATTATTCGAAAAATTTGGGAAGACGAATAATTAATTAACCTATGCTATGAAAAAACTTTTACAAAGTCCCTTGTGGATAGTGGGTTTCGTCCTTCTATTCCATTTAGAAGGTGCTGCTCAAGGCACGCTGGTTACCGGGTCGGTAGTCGCGGCTTCTGATAACGCGCCACTGCCGGGCGTTACCGTAGCGTTGAAAGGCCAGACTTCCGGCACCGTGAGTGACGCGGAAGGACGGTACTCGATCAACGCACGGCCCACCGACGTACTGGTTTTCAGTTTTATCGGGATGGAGACTCAGGAAGTAGCGGTAGGCAACTCCCAAACGATAAATGTACGACTCACGGAGAGCATGCAAAGTCTGGATGAAGTTGTCATCAACGCCGAGTTTGGGATGACGCGCGTGGCTCGTTCTGTCGGATCTTCCGCACAGACTGTCAGCGCGGATGAAATCATAGAGTCAGGCCGTGATAATTTCGCTTCCGCGCTACTGGGTCGCGTCGCGGGATTGAACATGACCTCATCGGGCGGTACACCGGGATCTTCTTCTACGGTGGTATTGCGCAGCCTGACTTCTATTTCGGGGAATAACCAGCCCTTGTATGTTGTTGATGGTATCCCGATGAACAACTCGACATTCGATCCGCTGCAACTGGCGGAACCCGTGGAGACATTCTCTGTTCGCAGCCTTGACTTCTCTTCACGCGGTAACGACTTCAACCCCGAAGACATTGCGTCGATGACCGTGCTAAAAGGTGCGGCAGCAGCCGCGTTGTACGGCTCCGATGCATCGAATGGCGCTATTATTATCACGACGAAAAAAGGAGCGTCCGGGAAAGGAAGAGTTAACTACAGCAACCAGTTCCGCTGGGACAAGGCGTATGGCTATCCTGAGTTCCAGGACAAGTACGCGAACGGCGCCTACGGAACCACGAACTACTGGTTTACCAGTCAGTTTGGAGGGCTCTACCCGGAAGGAATGAAACTCTATGACAACATGGCTGCCGTGCTGCAAACAGGGTTTAGTTCCAAGCACAACATTTCAGTTGATGGTGGTACGGAAAAGGCAACGGTTCGCGCATCGGCTTCTTTCCTGGAGCAATCGGGTATCGTGAAAACGACAGACTACTCCAGGTTCAACCTTTCCTTGTCAGGCAGGGCCGAAGTGAACAAATGGCTGGGCTTTGAGGGTTCGATGCAATACGCGTCAACGGGTAACAACAAAGTCCGCAAGGGGGAATTCAGCCCTCTCGGCAGGGCGATGCTCTGGCCGCAGGTCGATAATATGGCCAACTTCATGGATCCGGACGGCTCTCACATGCGCTATCCCGAATACTACATCGACACCGACCTGTTGAACCCTCTTTTTGATATGTACAAGGGCAAGTTGTACGACGAATCCGACCGGTTCCTGTCGAATGTCGCGATGACGATTACGCCGGTTGAAGGTGCCTTTGTACGTGCTCAGGTGGGTTGGGATGTCGGAACGCAGACTTTCGAAACTTCAACACATCCATACTATGCTGCCAATAACAATGGCGTGGGTCATTACAATATTGTCAAATCCGATTTTTCCGATCCGACCGTGAATATCCTTGCAGGATATAAGCCTCAGCTCAAAGGCGGGTTCCAGGCATCGGCCCAGGTTGGATTTCACCAGTATGAAAATGCGATAAACCGTGTGTCGAGTTACGGATCAAACTTCCTGGTAATAGATTTTCAGTCGATCAACAATACCACTCCCGACACACAGGTTGCTGAAAAGAGATCGACAAAGCGGCGGATACAGGCCTTGTCGGGACAGGTGGAATTTTCGTATAACAACCTTGCTTTTGTTACCCTTCGGGCTCGCAACGACTGGTCTTCCACGCTGCCCAAAGCGAACAATTCTTACTTCTATCCTGCGATCGAAGGTGCCTTTGTGCTTTCCGATCTTTCTATTCTCAAGGGGAATAATATTTTCAACTTCCTGAAACTCCGTGGAGCAGTGGCGCAGGTTGGTAAGGATGCCGGGCCGTTGGCTATCGACCCTCAGTTGGAGCCCACCCTGTTGACCGGTGGTGGATACAAATATGGCTTTACAGGTCCGAACAGGAACCTGAAGCCTGAGATGACGACGTCTAAGGAGATTGGTTTTGAAACGCGTTTCCTGAACAACCGGATCAACGCCGACTTCACCTACTTCTGGACACATTGTGCGGATCAGATTATCAACGGATTTCGTCTGAGCTATGCGACCGGATTTGTGTTGAATACGCTGAACGTGGGTACGTTCGATACCTGGGGATGGGAAGCCCACATCGACGCGGATATCGTCAAGACCGCGAGCGGTATAACATGGAATGTGGGGGTTAATGCTTCCAGCACCGACTCGGAAGTTGTTTATCTCCCGGAGAACGTGACTGAATATTACAATGCCTATACCTGGAATTCGGGCAATATCCGCACCGGGATAATGGTTGGCGAGCCGGTAACAACGCTCACCGGTCGTGCATGGGATCGCAATGAAGCAGGGGATATCCTTATTAGTCCTACGTCAGGGCTTCCGCTGGTCTCGCCGGTCTGGAGTGTAATCGGTAACCGCGAACCGAAGGTGAGATTCGGACTTACGACGAGAGTGAACTACCGGGGCATTGCGTTGTCCGGTGTTTTCGCAGGTCGTCTGGGTGCCACTGTCGTCAACGGAACGAAACGTCTCATGATGCAAAGAGGTGTCAGCTGGGAATCTGTAGACTTGAGAGAAAGCGGCCCGGTCGTGTTTAACGGCGTGTTGAAAGACGGCAATGAGAACAGTGAGTCGCCGACGAGAAACAACATCAGCGTGAACTATGGTACTTACGGCTCGACTATTTTCACCGGAGGGGATGAAGACTGGATTGAAGATGTTAACTACTTGCGCTTACAGGAAGTCAGGCTAAGCTACAATCTCCCCGCGGCATGGTTCAATGAGGGGATCCTTTCCCGCGCCAGCGTTTACGTTTCCGGTAACGACCTGATTACGTGGACGAATTATTCGGGGATAGACGCTGTAGGTAACACCGTATCGGCAGCTGCCGGAGGTACGGGAGGCGAGGGTTATGACGTTTGGGGAATTCCCAGTCCGCGTGGTATGTCGCTGGGAGTCAGCCTGACCTTCTGAACCGAATGAGAAAGACTATCTATTTCTAATCAGGAAACTATTATGAGAAAGAAATTATATTTTATTCCGATAGTGATACTCATGCTGTTGTCGACGACATCGTGTGAAGACTATCTTGATGTGAACAAAAACATAGATGCCCCCGACCGTGTTGACGGGTACCTGTATCTCGCCGGTATCCTGCAAAGCTATCAGGGCATGTACTGGGATTTACGCGCCATCGCGCCGCTTGCGCAGATGATGGGAACAACATCTTATGAGGAATTTGGGACCCACTACTATATTCCAGGCAGCGATGCGGGGGGTGAAGTGTGGCGTTCGGTCTATTGGCTGCAGGGCATGAACCTTGAAAATATGATCGCCCAGTCGGAGGCCGCTGAAGAATGGACACTCGCCGGTATCGGCTACGCGGTCAAGGCGTACTCCTGGGACCAGATGACCAAAATTCACGCGGACCTTCCGATGACGGATGCGTTTGTTCCGGGGTTGCTGTCACACGACTACGACTATCAGGATGCCGTGTATCCCCAGGTCCGGGAATGGGCTTATAAGGCCATCGAGTACCTCGAAAAGGAAGACATCCACAGCTATGGTACTAAGATCAGCGCGAATGACTTCATCTACGGTGGTGATAAATCAAAATGGATCAAATTCGCTTACGGGGTGATTGTCCGCAACCTGGCATCACTGACAAACAAGAACAACTTTACTGCAGACTATGCTCAGGAGTTGCTCGACGCCGCCAGCAAATCGCTTCAAACACCGGCAGACGATGCCGAGCTGAGGGTTGCGGGTGGATCAGCGGATGCGCCTTACTCTTCCTTTAACAATTTCTGGGGAACGAACCGGGTCAACCTTACCCGCCTCTATTTCCAACACGACTACGCGGTACAGGTTTTCACAGGAGCCGTCCCCAAGTATGATGAGCTTACCGGAGAAAAAGTACCGGCGGTAACAGGGAAGTATCCTTTTGAATTAGCCGATAAGCAGATCGTCGCGGATACGCTGGTAGATCTACCCGGCCACTATGACCCGCGCGTAGCCTTGAAGTTGTCGACTGTTGACGACCCGGACTTCACTGCCATTTCCGTCGCAGATTCTGTTAAAAGCTACGTGTATTACGGCGGAGGATTTGCGGGAACGAGCGGACCCATTGGAAACGCGCCTTCGTATTACGGACGGAACGAAAGTTCCAGCATCACGGCGGATGGTAAAGGAAAGTGGCTCTACCACGATGAAGCGCCGTACGTCCTGATGACTTACGCTGAGATCCAGTTCTGCGTGGCGGAAACACACTGGGTGATGGGAAGCCAGGCGGCAGCCCTTGAGGCGTTCAAGAAAGGTGTGAAAGCCGATGTCGAGTTTACGGGCCGGCACATATCACCCGGTACACCCGGTGCAATTGCCGGGGGCGATAAAATCACAGCGAATCTTTATCAGACACTTGCCGCCGAATATGTCGCAGGACCCTATGTTGACGGACTTGATCCTGCTGACTTCTCACTGTCGCACATTATGATGCAGAAGTGGGTTGCTCTCTATCCGTGGGGTGCGCAGGAAGCCTGGGTCGATATGCGCAAATATCACTACGATATCGACTACGACGGTGAATTTCCGTCGACCGGAAATGGTTGGGATGTTACATCGCTCGATCAGAAATGGGACACCGACCCGACGAAGGTTTATAAAGGACTCTACCTCGCGCCTGCGCAGGTGGAAGGCCGCAAAGGAACTTATCACGTCGATAACAACGGATCACCCGCTTACCGTATTCGTCCACGGTACAATTCCGAGTACATGTGGAATCAAGGTTCATTGGGTACGTTGCTACCAGTCTCCGGATTGGCGAATAACTACCATTGCTCGATCCCGTGGTTTGCTTACCCCGGCGACATTCCTACAACAAACTGATTTATAGCCTAATCAACACTGAATATGAAAATAGTAAAAGGTCTTCTGTTGGTTCTGATAGCAGCTGCCACTGTTTCGTGCGAGGAGAACGAGATCACGTATGATACCACGCCTGTTGAAGGCAAAGCGGAATTTCAGTTGCACTATTTCGTTCCGGTAGTATCCGGTGCGGCAAACAATATCTTCCGGGTTGAAATAAACGGGGAGATGGTTGCTAACAATACTGCTCCGCTCAATACTTACAACGCTATCCCTAGTGGATTAGTTAGTACGTTTTACGCGGTAGAGCCGGGCACGGTCAACATCAAATTGTATAAGGGGCCGAATGAAGAACTGGCTTATGACCAGGACACTCAACTGGCCGTTGGCAAGCAGAATGTGTTTGTGCACGATTTTGATGAGCCACCGGTTGTGCTTGATAACGAGTACCCCTACGCCAACAACGTAACCGCCGACACCGACTCTGCAACGTGGGTTAAATTTTACAACTTCCTATACGAGACGAGCGGAACACCCACACCTTTGATACTGCAATACCAGTATCTGGATCCACGCACAGGTCAGCCGATTAATGTTGGTGGGCCCGTCCGCTTCGGCGAATCTACGGGGTGGGTAGAGGTGAAGGTACTTAAAGACGTGTTCAAGTCGGCGGGAACCAGGCGGGTCGACTACCGGATCCTGGTTAAGGACGACGCCGGTAACGTGGTTGGCCCGTTGCAGCAAATGAACTCAGTGGGCGATATGGTTGACTATGCCGACTGGTGGACCGGCACCATTGGCAGAAAGGTGCACCATATTTATGGCGGAATACGAACAGAGACGCCAATCGCGTCGGTCAGACAGTTTACCGCGAATTGATGGCTACCAGCCGGGTATTCATCTGACGCTTAATTGCAGAACGCTGGGAAGCCTCTCCGGAACCGGGGAGGCTTCCTCTTTAAATAGTACGGGAGTAGTGTAGATTTGCGGAACACTTAAAAAATCATCGTTAAAGACCATGAAGGCATTTTCTTTTTACGTCGCGGCATTGTTTGTAGTACTCATCGCTTCAAATACGGAAGCTCAGGACCACCCTGTCCCGTTCCTCGAAAATCTCAATAGCCACTGGGTAGACTCTGTGTTCAGGACACTAACACCCGACGAACGTATTGCTCAGCTTATTATGGTGGCAGCCTGGTCTGATCGCGGAGATGCACACCGGAAGGAAATACTGGACATTATCCGCGACAGGAAGATCGGGGGGCTAGTCTTCTTCCAGGGCGGGCCCGGCCGCCAGGCGGCGCTGATCAATCAATACCAACAACAAGCGAAGGTACCACTGCTCCTTGCAATAGATGCGGAATGGGGCTTGGGTATGCGCCTGGACAGCACCATCAGCTATCCATACCAGATGGCGCTCGGCGCCGTGCGAGACAACGATCTTATCTACCAAATGGGCCTTCAGGTCGGCCAACAACTAAGACGCACCGGCGTGCATGTTAATTTCGCACCCGTGGTCGACATTAATAACAATGCGCAGAACCCGGTCATCAACTACCGATCATTCGGTGAAGACAAGGTGAATGTGGCGCAGAAAGGTGTTGCCTATGCGAAGGGACTCCAGGATGCTCATGTACTGGCAACAGCAAAACATTTTCCCGGTCACGGTGATACGGACACCGATTCGCACTACGCGCTCCCGATGATCCGTCATACACGCGGCCGGCTTGACTCACTTGAATTGTATCCTTTCCGCGAACTCATCAAAAATGGCGTCGGTGGTATGATGGTCGCCCACCTGAATATTCCGGCGCTGGACTCCTCCGGTTTGCCGTCTACACTTTCGACTCCCATTGTTACCGGATTGCTGAAAAACGAACTCCGCTACAAAGGAGCGGTCTTTACTGACGCGATGAACATGAAGGGAGTGACAGGCACTAAACCCGCCGGTGTTGCTGACAAGGACGCGATCGTTGCCGGCAATGACATCCTCGAGTTTACCGAAGATGTAGGCCGCGCGATCGAAGAAGTACGACAAGCTATTCGCGACGGAAAGATATCACAGCAGGCTATCGATGAACGATGCCGGAAGATGCTGGCCTTGAAACAATGGGTAGCTCTGGACAACGTTGAAGCGGTGGAGACTGCCGGCCTCTATGATGATCTCAACATACCGGCGTACCATCTGCTGAGAAGGAAACTGAGCGAAGCGTCTCTGACAGTGCTGAAGAACGATACAGGCATCCTTCCTGTTCGCGCCCTCGACGCGAAAAAGATCGCGTCGGTTTCGTTTGGCGCTTTCGCCATAACACCCTTTCAGAAAGGGCTGGAGCGGTATGCCACCGTGACGCATTTTGTCGTTCCCGGCGATGCGGAGGTTGCGCTGATCGACTCCGTTCGTCGCCGCCTCGCAGACTACAACTTTGTGATCGGGGGAATTCACGATAGTGGATTGCGGCCGTTGAACCGTATGGATTTCTCGGACGCGGTATTAGCCTTCATCAACGAACAGGCTGTGCGTCCGGATTTTGTGCTCACACTATTCAAGAATCCATATATCCTTTCGCGTATCGATGCCGCCGGAAAAGCTGCCGGGCTGGTGATAGCGTACCAGGATGATGCTGTTGTGGAAGACCTTGCCGCACAGCTGATATTTGGAGGTGTAGGCGCTACGGGCCGCCTTCCTGTAAGTATTGGCGACGTGTTTCATGCGGGCGACGGACTTGATGTACAGGGCGGTATACGCTTGGCGTACACCCTGCCGGAGGACGTTGGTATGGACTCCGAAACCCTCGCCGGTGGCATTGACTCGCTCGTAGCCCAGGCCCTCGCGGCCAAAGCAATGCCTGGCTGCCAGGTGCTCGTGGCACGCAACAGGAAGGTTGTCTTTCATAAAGCGTATGGCCTGCATTCGTACAGCGACACCGTAAAGGTGAAGGAGACAGACCTTTACGACCTCGCTTCCGTGACGAAGATATCCACCTCGATGGCCGCGCTGATGAAACTCTACGATGAAGGGAAATTCAGGCTTGACGCAACACTCGGCGATTACCTCCCGAAATTCAAACGGTCAAACAAGGCTGATATCCCCATGTCGGATATACTCACACATCAGGGAAGACTGATCCCCTTTATTCCATTCTACACGCGCACGGTCAGGAAGAATGGTAGCTACAAGTGGGCGACCATCAACCGTGATTCGTCGGTGCGGTTTCCGATCCGGCTCACGGACGATCTCTTCCTTTTCCGGAAGTATCCAGACAAGATGGTGAAGGGAATCCGCAAATCGCCCCTGCGAACAGAGAAGAAATATGTGTATTCCGATTTCTTCTTCATGCTGGCACCAAGGGTAGTTGAGAGTATGATTGATGGCAAGTTCGCGCCTTACCTCCAGGAACACTTCTATTCAAAGCTCGGTGCAACGACCGTGACCTTCAATCCATCCCGGAAGTATCCTCTTAGCAGGATCGTTCCCACGGAGCACGATTACACCTTCCGCCATCAGCCTGTTCACGGCACTGTCCATGACGAAAACGCCGCGATGATGGATGGTGTCTCGGGACACGCAGGTTTGTTTGCCAACGCTAACGACCTCGCGAAGCTGATGCAGATGTATCTCGATATGGGATCCTATGGAGGCGACCGGTATATCAATGATGCAACGCTGAGAGAATTCAGTCGCACGCAGTTTCCGGAGAACGACAACCGCCGAGCCCTCGGCTTCGACAAGCCCAACCTCGAATACCGGGGAATCAACAACAACACCGCGGAGGGCGCCGGTCCCAATAGCTTTGGCCATACCGGATTCACGGGAACATTTACGTGGATGGACCCGGATACCGGATTGTTGTATATTTTTCTCTCCAACCGTGTATCTCCTACGAGGGCGAACGGCAGACTGTACAGGCTCAATACCCGGACGCAGATTCAACAAGTGATGTATGACGCCATAAAAGCGGGAGCGTTGAAGGCGAAGGATCAGTATTAGCGGTAGCCGGCGGCCGGCCAGCGCGACAACGATTTGAAATTCATCCCAAATGTTTCAAATTTGTCTATGAATCACGAACTGGCACCCCTTCGCAACCGCGGGGAGATCTTTGCTGAACTGGAATGCAATGACCAGCTCGAGGGATACATTCGCGAGATACTCATGTATCCCGACGGTGAAAGAACCGGTGTGGTCGTATCCGGCGACAAGGGTGCGGGAAAGACGCTGTTTATCGAGAATTTCCTTTCGCATTACCAACGGTTACACCCGGTTCTGATTGCACGGCATTACCAACAGCACGAACGAATTCCCTATTACGGTTTTAAGTATTGTATTTCCGACTACGCCAGCAAGATATACAATCAGTTCAGCGCCAAAGAATTTCAACAATTTTCTAAAAGGCTGAAGCGACACCTCGGCGACAGTTTCCCCTTGCTGCTGGATTACATCCCCGAACTTTCTCTGATAACAGGACTGCCCCCGGTAGTTCCGCGCTCAATGCTTACAGTGGAAAATCAACTTTATCCGCTATTCAAACGCTTGTTTGAATTTCTGGCTGACTACTCAGGGCGTCCCGTGTTCTTCTTTACAGACGATCTGCAATGGATTGATGCATCGGGGATAAACCTGTTGCGATACCTTTTGCTGAACCTGGACCCGGGCAAGATGGTCTGGATCGGGGCCCACCGTGGTTTGCAGAACGCTGGCGCGCTGAAACAGCTCGATGAAGAACTGGAGTTCAACAAACGCAGGGTTGAACGCATATTCCTCAAAGGGTTTTCGCTGGCAGAAGTGCGTAAATTCCTGGAGCTCGACCTGGGCGGAGCGTGTTCGGATAAGCTGGTCAAGGTGTGCTTCAGGCTGACGGGGGGAAATGCCTCGCACCTGCAAGTGCTGATGGAGAACCTGAGGACTTCCGGTTTCCTGCATCGCGATGAGGGCATCTGGACGTGCGACGCAGAGCGTGTGGAAGCCCGGTACACCGGTCAGAATACAGCGCTAATGTTACTGGACGCCATGAAGCGTCTTTCTCCTCAGGCACTGGATATTCTTTCCATCATGGCCTGTATGGGACGTTTCAACAGGCGTACGATCGTCGACTGGGTGAACGGTGATACTGAATTGCTGGAGACGCTCCTACGGGAAGCCAGTATCGCGGGCTTACTAACGATGGGCGCCAGCGATCCACATTTTACAGACCAGCATGCCGGTGAGCTGTTGTATCAGTCGCTCGGTTCCGAGAGGCGTGTTTCTTTGCACTTCAGGATCGCCAGCCTGCTCTACGCTCGTAAAGACGTGCTGGGTTCGACCGAGTTTGTACTCATGGTCTCGAACTTCAATCAGGCCACCGATCTGCTGAAAGCCGAGGGCAAAGTGAAACTCGCGGCGACACTGAACTACGAAGCCGGAAAAATTTCAAAACAGGAGAACGCACTGGAGCAGGCGAGGTATTTCTTCAAGATGAGTGCTGACTTTCTGAAAGAATGCCCCTGGGATGAAATACTCGATCAGGTCTTTCCCCTCTACATGGACCGCGCTGGAGTGGAGTACGTTCTCGGCGACTATGACCTTGCCGAGATACACCTCGACTTTTTGCTGGAGCGTATCGCTGATCCCTTTATGCGGGCGCAGATATTCGAGCGGAAGATAACCATCAACAATCACCTGGGAAGGTACCTCAAAGTGGTGCGCATACTCAAGGAGAGTTTGGGTGAACTGGGCCTTGAGCTGCCACTGGATGAACCACAGCTCATCGACGAAGTTGACAGACTTAAGTTAATGCTAGCTGTGCAGGAGGGTGGGGAAGAAGCCGGAAATCCCTCCCGCGATCTCGACATGCGCGCGCGTCAGGCGATACTCAAGTTGCTGTACGTCGGCGGTATGGGTATTCACCACACATCCGACGTGCTTATGCGCTGGGCGGCACTGCAGATCATCCTCTACTCTGGCGTTGAAAATATCTCACCCGTCAAAGCGATCGGTTGTGTCTCTTACGGGCGTATGCTGATCATCTCCGATGACATTGAGAAAGGATATCAGTTTGGCCTCAAAGGACTCCAGATTAATAACAGCCTTAACGATACAACCCTCCGGTGCCGGGTTTACGGCGTCTTCGCATTCTATATTCTACCCTGGAAGAAACCATTTGCCGATAGTGACGCCTACCTCGATCAGGCTGCTGCGGCAGGGGAGAAGTCGGGCGATCTTATCGGGTTGTATATTATCAAGACCCACAAGCTGAATCTGCATCTGATTTCAGGATTACCACTCAAGAGTCTCACGTGGTTTGATCTCGAAGCCACACCGCAACGCCGCGAGCTGACTTACTACATCACCCATTATCAGAAGAGTCTCCTGGAGTTTCTCGCGGGTGAGAGTCCGATCTTTGCTATGCCGCGCCGCGAACCATCCTGGCTCGCCGCTGAACTCACCATTCAAGAGGAGAAATTCTATCGTCACTATGTGTGGGCCAAATACTACTTTCTGTTCGGTCACTACGAGCTTGCCGCAGTTGCTGCAGCCGAAGCCGACAACAACCGGAAGCTACAGGAGGGATCTCCGCTTCTTCCCGCAAACCTCCTTATATGGTTCCTGTCGATAACGCAGAACTGGGCAAATTATGACCAAGGTGCGCGCAACAAAGCCCTGCAAGTGCTCACGCGCATACGTGAGTCCTTCCGGCTTTGGCAGGAGCACGGACCGCTAAACTACAGTGCTCCGTGGTTCCTTCTCAATGCTGAGTACGCACGCATCCACAGGAAACACACGGAAGCCGTACACTTCTATGAGCGGTCGGTGGCGACCGCCGGAACCAATATCTATCACCGTGCTATTACCCATGAACTCTGGGCGCGCTACCTGCTGATACTCCCGGATCAACACCGGAAGGCATGCGATCACATGGCATCGGCGATCAATGCATTCAACGAATGGGGCGCTGTCGCCAAGGCGGGACAACTGATGCGGCAATATGAAGCGATGACGCTGACTTATGGGTTGACCGTAAACAACCCGGTGGGTGATGTCGATATCGAGACAATACAATACGAACTGAGCGGCGACATGGAGGTCGCTTCGCTCGTACGCAAGCTGATGGTCTTGCTTTTACGTGTATCGGGCTCAACGCATGTTGTTGTTGAACTTGTAAAAGCCAACGGCGATCGGATATTATACAACGAATTATCATTGCTGGCTGATCCCGGTCCTTCCGGCGCCGGCGATGGATCATCGATGAATGTGCCCGTGTCGCTGATCCTGATGGCGTTGAAATCGCAGGAGACCATTGTTGTCAACGAACTCATATCAGAGCGCACGTTCCGCGACATGGATGCGCTGAGAGAACGCGGAGTGAAGTCGTTTGCGATCATTCCCGCGACGATCCACGGTCACCTTTCCATGGTGATCTATCTGGAGAATACATTTGTAGACAACTGGTATCGCCCCGAACGAGTTCGCTGGGCGCGTATTACGGCCAACCAGGGAGCTGTCATCATTGAGAACGCGAGAATTCACGAGCGGTCTCTGAGACTTAATCAGGAACTGCGACGTGAAATGGCCGAGAAAGAGCGGTTGGCATCGGTTATCGAGGCGCAACGCGACGAGCATTTAAGAGCAGTTGTGCAGACACAGGACGACGAGCGAAAGCGAATAGCAAGTGACCTGCACGACAGTCTCGGCTCGCTGTTGTCGACCGTAAAACTTCGCTTTAACGGTTTGCTGGAAGACTTCGAAAAGAATATTCCCGCGAAGTTCAGTCATTTCGAGGATACCATCGCGATGCTCGACGATTCCATAAACGAACTTCGCCAGATCTCGCATGATATGGTGCCTGTTTCGCTACGACGCTTCGGCCTCAAAGCAGCACTTGAGACATTTGTCGGACAGATAGAAGCATCCCAACAACTTGAGACGTGCCTTCAAATCCTGGGACTGGACCGGCGACTTCCTGAAGAAATTGAGGTCGCGACCTATCGTATCTGTCAGGAACTGGTACAGAATGTAATCAAACATGCGCGTGCTACCTATGTCAAAATTCAGATCATTGACCATGGTGATTCCCTGAATATCATTGTGGAAGACAATGGTATAGGAATGGTGGGAAAAGAAATCCCCAAAGGATTTGGCTTCGCTACCATACAGGCAAAAGTCGATTTGTTCAAAGGGGCGTTTGACATTGATAGTACACCAGGCAAAGGAGCTATGATACTGGTTGATCTGCCAATACCGGCCAACGTGAAAGGAGGTCTTTTATCAACCGGGGACTTGCCGTAAATTGCGCCGGGAAACTTTATCTTTAGGGTATGAAGAAGATAACGTCATGCTATTTTGGATTGGTCGTTCTGTTCTTTTCTCTTTTTGCCTGTGCCCAGCAAAAGAGCAAAAACACGGAAGGAGTGAGATTGATACCGCTTACGGCTCCGGAAGGGAAGGCATTGGCAGCCTTCGCCAGCGGCTGCTTCTGGTGTACCGAACACATCTTTGAAGCAGTAGTCGGTGTGGATTCAGCTGTTTCCGGTTATTCGGGAGGGACAGTACCCAATCCTACCTATGAACTGGTCAACACCGAGACTACCGGGCATGCCGAGTCGGTTCTCGTTTACTATGATCCGGAGGTCCTATCGTACGAGGAACTGGTAAATGTATTCTTTCTCTCGCACGACCCGACCACCGCCAATAGACAGGGACCGGACGTCGGCTCATCTTACCGGTCGATTCTCTTTTACCAGTCAGATGCCGAGAAAGCCATCGCGGAAAAAGCGATATCCGGATTTCAACCTTCGTTCCGCAATCCTATCGTTACTGAGTTGAAAGAGCTCGATGAGTTCTATCGCGCAGAGGGATATCACCAGGATTATATTTGTCATAACCCGAGAACACCCTATGTGGTAAAGGTGTCGGTACCGCGATTTGAAAAATTCAAACAACAATACGAGGGCAAATTGAAGAAGGAACATTAATACTATGCGACTGTTTTCCCGGGAATTGATATTTTGCAGGAAAGAACTGAAAATGAGATTCGTTACATTCTGTTTAAGTATCATCTTCCTGTCGCATGCTTGTGCCGGCCAGTCGTCGGATTCGGAGGCGAGAAGTCTCTTTAACGGCGTTGACCTTACGGGTTGGCATATCGATGTTCCGGAGATGGATGATGATGCTACGCTACAAAGTCCCTTCCTTGTTCGCAACGGGATGCTGGTGAGCATGGGAACTCCCGCGGGGCATGTTATTACCAACAGGGTTTTTAAAAATTATCGACTGGAGGTTGAATACCGGTTCGCAGGAACTCCGGGCAACTGCGGCGTTCTTGTCCATGCATCAACCCCGCGTGCGCTTTATCAAATGTTCCCGAAGTCGATCGAAGTCCAGATGATGCACCAGCAGGCGGGTGATTTCTGGTGTATAGTCGAAGATATCACGGTCCCCGACATGGAAACTCGCCGTGGGCCGAAGGAGAACTGGGGTGTGACCGAAGGGAAAGGTCGCAGGATTCTGAATCTGACCGACGGATCTGAAAAGCCGGTCGGGGAATGGAACACTGTGGTGATTGAATGTATCGGAGACGGGGTTCAGGTGTGGGTCAATGGTGATATGGTAAATCACGGCACCCGGTGTACGGCTAGTGAAGGCAACATTGCGCTGCAGGCGGAAGGTTCCGAAGTTGAATTCAGAAAAGTGGAATTGACTCCTTTGAAAGGATTTGAAATGAAATAGCGTGTTGGGTATTAATTTTTCGGGTATTTCCGAAGATATCGACGATGTGCGACCAGCTGTGAGTTTGGAAATCTCCTTTAAAATTGTTACTTAGAGTAACCTTCCTGAACAGATTTCAAACCAACCCAAACTGTCAAGCTATGAATAACCGAATTCAGCCCCGTTTTGTAATGCCGCTGGTCATGATGGTGATGATGACCTCGGTTGCACTTGCACAAGGAGACAAATCAAACCGTGCGAGCCCCCCGGCGCAGGCTAAGGGAACGATCAACGGTGCGAATATCACGATCGATTACAGCAGTCCTGCAGTCAAAGACAGAAAGATCTTTCCCGACATGCATCCTTACGGAGCGGTATGGCGGGCTGGAGCAAACGAGGCTACTCTCTTCACGACAGACAAGGAGATCAAGGTAGAAGGGAAGACCCTGCCTACCGGACAATACAGTATCTACGCCATTCCGGGCGAAAAAGAGTGGGCGGTTATATTCAACAAACAAACCGGTCAATGGGGCGTGAAAAGGGGTGGTGCCACATCGCGTGACCCAGCGCAGGATGCACTTGAAGTAAAGGTGAAACCGAAGAAGGTCGACTTGACCGAACGTCTGGTATACGAAATCAACAACAAGGGATTTGTACTCCGCTGGGAGAATGTAGAGGTTCCTGTTACTATCAAATAAGGAGCGCCAGCCGGTCCGCGTTGCGGCATAATTTGCGATGAGTTCTCATCATAGCGGCCACCACCGAGAAAACTGATCGTCATTTCGCCAGGAGAGAGTCGAACAGGTTGGGATAATCGGTGATGATACCGTCGACACCGAGATCCCGGAGCGATTTCATTTCTTCCAGTGAGTTGACGGTCCACGGGACGAACTTCATACCTTTTGCCTGCACGCTATCGACGAGTTCCTTTGTCGCAAGACTGTAGTGCGGGCTGTAAATGTCCGGGGTGAAGCCGATGTTCCGCAGGTTTTGCTCCATCGACAGGTTTTTGCTTCCCGTCAGGAATCCGGTCGTTACACCGGGGTAACGGTTGTGAACCTCCTGGATCTGCCGGATGTCAAACGATTGAATATAAAATCGCTTTCCGATATCCTTTGACTGTACTACCGCCATCACCAGGTCGATCAGTTGCGCAGGCGCTGGTTGCAAGGTTCCGTCCTGGTCGGGACGCGACTTGATCTCGATGTTATAGATTACCGGATTAAATCCGTTTTCTTTCGTGAACAGCTCGACCGAGTCGATGAGTTCGCCGAGTGTGGGAATATAGGCGTGGATTTTTTTCTGCTCCGGAAAGGCGGGAAGGTACTTCGTCCCCACGTCGAACTTCCGTATCGAGTCGTAGGGCATTTGATAAAGCGCATATTTGTGACGGTCTTCCTCGGGGATCTCGCTTCCGTCGGGGAGCAGCGAGATTAGCCCGTTGATGTGTGGGTCGTGGGAAATCAGTACCTGGAGGTCGCGGCTGATCTGTATATCGACCTCGATAAAATTGGCACCATCTTCGATCGCTTTTTTCATCGACGGGATCGTATTCTCGGGCATCATTCCGCGTGCGCCGCGGTGTCCCTCCTTATAGAATTCAGGGAAGGCGGACAGGGCGGTGTGCCTTCTGGTATCGAAGGTGCAACTCATGGACAGGGAAGTTAACAGCGCGATGACAGGGATGAGATAGTTTCTTTTCATGGCTTGTAATGTAGTGCCGCGGCGCTACAATGGCAATTTATGGGGTACGACGGCTAATGCAAAACCTATGCGCTACACGATTCTTGCCCATCCATGACAAGAAAGCCTCCCTTGTTATTCCCATGGCCCCCCGGGTGCGGAAGGGCGTTATCAGAGTATAAAGGAGCCATATCCCTAAGATATGGCCCGAAAAAATGTTTCGCAATTGTTTTACACTAGAAAAAAGAAAGGCAGTCACTTTACGTAACTGCCTGATTTACAATGATTGCCTGCCGGGATCGTCCCGATAGCTATCGGGACAGCGATGCATGTTCAAATGTCAGAGCCCCCTGCCGGGATCGTCCCGATGGTTATCGGGACAGCGACCATGCATGTTCAAATGTCAGAGCCCCCTGCCGGGATCGAACCAGCGACCTACTGATTACAAGTCAGTTGCTCTACCAGCTGAGCTAAGGAGGCAAATCGAGGCTGCAAAATTAAATTAAGATAGCTATCCTACAAACAAATCGGGGATTCTTTTGGGAAGTGAGAAACTATTGGGGATACCTCAATTTCAACTTTTGCGCGATTTCAGGGTATTTCTTTAGATTTTCAATGTATCGTCTTGATTTCATTTTTTTAATATGAGCTTCGATATTAACCGATTGTCTCCGGGAGATACAATCGATAGTGAGAAAAGTGATCCAGTCCTCTGCCCTTTTTGTAAAACTTTCAGCAAAGAGTTTGTTTTTATGCCATTGAAATCTTTTTTCAAAATCCTCGCTTTGCCCAATATAGTAGCCATCAAGTGTAGGTGAATAGAGGATGTAAACTTTGAACACAAACAACCGGGTTTGAGGTAATTTATTGTTCAGGAGAATACCGTGCCGGGATCGTCCCGATAGCTATCGGGACAGCGACCTACTGATTACAAGTCAGTTGCTCTACCAGCTGAGCTAAGGAGGCAAATCGAGGCGATTTTCAATGTATCGTCTTGATTTCATTTTTTTAATATGAGCTTCGATATTAGCCGATTGTATCCGGGAGATACAATCGATAGTGAGAAGAGTGATCCAGTCCTGCTGCGATTCCTCCAAATGTTTGCGGAATTCTTTTGAAAAAGACGATCAACCTTCCTCCTTCGTCACCGCTACGAGATCCTTCAACACCTCCATCGTCACCGGCTTCTGCAGGTAGGCTTTTACATGCGGGATCGAACGGGCTTTGTTAATATCCTTCAGGTGATCGGATGAGCTGATAATGAAGATATCAATAGGCTTTGCAAACTGATCCTGGGTGTCAGCAAAGACTTTCAGGAATGTCCAGCCATCCATTTCCGGCATGTAAATATCAAGGAGGATCACATCGGGGAGATGCTCTTCCGAACGCCGGTGGTGTAAAAGGTAATCCATCGCGCCACGGGCCTTATCATAAATCGTGATGATGTTCGCAAGTTCTCCTAACTCCGCCAGCCTCTTGATATAAAACGAGGCCATTGGGTCATCATCAATAATCCACAGATTTCCAATCTTCCTAAACATCAAATCAGGGTTACACACCTCAAAGGTGTTTCTTTTCCTTTGAAAGGTAGAGGTTAATACCGGTGACGTGCCCGGTGTGTAAGAAAATAGAATCAATTAACAAAAAAGCAGGTTTAACGACTTTGTTACTTGCTAAACGGTGGTCTCCATACATCGGTGAACCGCTAATTGGCCGTCGTGACGGTTACCTTGTGCGAGGTTTCAAATAGGTAAATCGGACAACTATGGCCGATTTTACCGGCAATGGCCTGCTGACATTGAACCGGTAACGATCATAATAATACTGGTAAAATGACGTGCCTGAGGACGGCGGCTTTAATTCGATAATGTCGCGATATTCTGGAGATCGAAAGACGTGTTCTGCTGATCGGAAATATTATCTGAAACAGTGAAGATGAGGTCGTTAAAGTCTTTGTCAGCGGCGTCTGACCGCTTGTCTTCAAAGCCGACGACGAGCGCCCCGCATGTTGACTCGCGGAAGAGCACATGTTGTTTTTCCTGGTTGGCATTCCAGCCCTGGTCGGTGTAGAAGGTTGGCTTCTTGAAGTACACGCCGTCGCCGCGATATCCTCCTACGATGAGGAAGAAGCCGATCACGGTTCCTGCTTTGAGCCGGGCACTCCCCAGTTTACGGGTATCGCCGGGCTCGAGGTATGTGTTGTCGACGTTGGGAAAAATAAGCTGCTTGTCGATATCTTCCGATGAACCGGGCGTTGCGTTGGAATTATAGACGTAATAGCCAAGTACATTCCCGATACTGGCACGCTCGGCCACAAAGCTGACATAAACGTCAGTGTCTTCGGTAAGGACTATTCGTTGTTGTGTGCTGTTGCCGAACAATTCGGCGTGCTTTTCCTGATTGTTGCCTGATTCCGGAAAGAGTGCGGTGACGTTCGATACCAATGTCGGGCAGAGTTCAACATTAAAAACATCTTCCGGAACGGGTGTGGCTTCGGTGAAATGGTCGTCATCGTTACAGGCTAACATTACCGACAGTAACAGGGTACACAATATCGTCACCTTCATAAGCTTATGTATTTAGTATTTCGTCGACAGACCTTAAAATAAAGTGCCACACTATGCGATTTTTTGCTTCCGGTCATCAAAAACTTCAGAACAGGGTGCCGTCAGCGGCTGTGTGGCAGTAATGATCATTGCTTTTTGCGTAGATTTGCGACTTACTTTTTAACTACGGCATTGAATATTCTTTCCGCTGAATCGATCTCTAAGACATTTGATGACCGCTGGTTGTTCAGAGATATTTCTCTGGGCATTTCCCGTGGCGAAAAATTCGGTTTCGTTGGCAACAACGGGGTCGGTAAGTCTACACTTCTCAAGATCCTTACCGGAGAGATTGAGCCTGATTCGGGGGTTGTGACCGTTCGGGAGGGCGTCAGGACGGGCTATCTTACTCAAACACCATCTGTGAGTGATGACGAGGTCGTCAGGGATATCCTTTTTAATGACGCCAATGCCGTAGCGAAGGCTGTGCGGGAATACGAGCAATGTCTTCTCGATCCGGAAACATCGCCTGAACGTATGCAGGCCGCACTGCAGGAAATGGAGGATCTCAAAGCCTGGGATTATGAGGCAAAGGTGAACGAGGTGATCGATCGCCTCGGTGTGCCTGACCTGAACAAGAAATTCGGGGAGCTTTCTGGGGGGCAACGAAAGCGGATCTTCCTCGCGCAGGTACTTCTGCTCGAACCCGACCTCATCATCATGGATGAACCGACCAACCACCTGGACCTGTCGGCGATAGAGTGGCTGGAGAATTATCTTTCCGGGCAGCAGATCACGCTGATCATGGTTACGCACGACCGGTACTTTCTCGACGCGGTGGCAACGGAAATTATTGAGCTTGACCGCGGTCAGATATTCCGCTACAAGGGTAACTATGCTTATTTTCTTGAAAAA
Organism: uncultured Roseivirgaceae bacterium; assembly: GCA_964493505.1. Lineage (GTDB taxonomy): Bacteria > Bacteroidota > Bacteroidia > Cytophagales > Cyclobacteriaceae > Chryseosolibacter. The sequence goes on along the minus strand of CAZBNP010000002.1, from coordinate 143,459 downwards.
AAATCCGAGCGCGAAGAGATTCTCAGGATCGAAGTGGGCAAAGCGAAGCAGTTGCTGAAGAAGGAACTGGAATGGATGAGGCGCCAGCCCAAGGCAAGGGGAACCAAAGCGAAGTACCGGATTGACGCTTTCCATGACCTCGAAAAAAAGGCCGGTCAGAATCTTCGGAAAGATAAACTTGAACTCGACTTTAAAGAAACCCGGCAGGGTGGCAAGATTCTCGAAGCTGAACATATCACGAAGAAATTCGGCGACCTGACTATCGTTGAGGATTTCTCCTATATTTTCAAGAAAAAGGACCGTATTGGGGTGGTGGGAAAAAACGGTGCGGGAAAGTCAACGTTGCTCGATATCCTCACCGGCCGGCTCAAGCCCGACAGTGGTGAAGTGATCCCGGGTGTGACCACCCGGTTTGGTTATTTCACCCAGGAATCTGTAAACCTCAATCCCGAACACCGGCTCATCGAGGAAGTAAAAGAGATCGCGGAGTTCATTACACTGTCTGATGGATCACAGATATCCGCCTCTAAGTTTCTCGATAACTTTCTGTTCCCGCCGGAGAAACAATATAACTACGTCAGCAAACTCAGCGGGGGTGAAAGAAAACGCCTTCAGCTACTCAAACTTCTTGTCACCAATCCGAACTTCCTGATACTCGACGAACCTACCAACGACTTCGATATCGATACGTTGAATGTGCTGGAAGAATACCTCGAGCAATTCACGGGATGTCTGTTGCTCGTTTCACACGACCGCTATTTTATGGATCACCTTGTCGATCAGCTTTTCGTTTTTGAAGGCGACGGGAGGATTCGCTTGTTTAACGGAAATTACACTGACTACCGCGACTGGGTTGGCGAACGCGAAAGGAAGAACGACAACGTGCAGGTGGTGAAGACTCCCGTTGCGCCCGTCCCGGCGTCGTCGGGCCGGAAGAAAATTTCATATAAAGAAAAGCAGGAGTACGATTCTCTTCAATCGGAGATTGAAATGCTGGAGCGGAAAAAGTCGGAGATCGAAGCCCGGTTTGCGAATGGCACGGACAACCTGGAACAGATCCGGGCGTGGTCGGAGGAGATGGAAGCGCTTCAGATCGAAATCGATGAGAAGACTGACCGGTGGCTGGCGCTGGACGAACTATACACACTCTCAGACCGCACAACCTGATTCGGATTTTGAACTTACTGAAAGTTCCTTATTTTTAGCCAAACCAATTCTTAGAAATGTATCTTAACACAGAAGCTGTAAAGCAGAATTCCTACGATGCCATTGTGGTGGGCACCGGTATCAGTGGGGGGTGGGCTGCGAAGGAGTTAACCGAAAAAGGACTGAAGACACTTGTTCTCGAGCGGGGGCGAATGGTGAAACATCCCAATGACTATCCGACTGCGACCAAAGACCCCTGGCAATTGCCAAACGGTGACAGGCCGACACAGGACATTCTCACGAAACAATTTAAGCAGGCAAGAACCGGAGGCGCGGTGCGTCCCTCCATTCATCACTGGTTCGTCAATGATCTTGAGAACCCGTATACAGAAATAAATCGCTTCGACTGGATGCGTGGATACCACGTTGGCGGGAGATCCATTACATGGGGACGTCAGAGCTACCGCCTCAGCGACATGGATTTCGAGGCGAATGCCAAAGATGGTATCGGCGTTGACTGGCCGGTGCGTTACAAAGACATCGAGCCGTGGTATGACTATGTTGAGACGTTCATTGGCGTCAGTGGTCAGGCAGAGGGGTTGCCTCACTTCCCTGACGGGAAGTTCCTTCCTCCCATGGAAATGAACTGTGTTGAGCGACATTTCAGAAAATCAATAAAAGAGAAGTTTAACCGGACGATGACTATCGGGCGCACGGCGCACATAACCGGGCCCCTTACTCACAACAACAGCCCTCACCGCGGCACGTGCCAGTTCAGGAACCTTTGCTCGCGCGGATGTCCTTACGGGGCTTATTTCAGCGCCAACTCGGCAACGCTTCCCGCGGCGGAAAAGACTGGCAACATGACGTTGCGTCCTAACTCGGTAGTGCATGAGATTATCTACGACGAGCAGAAAGGCAGAGCAACCGGCGTAAGGATACTCGATGCTGAAACGGGAGCGGAGGAGGAATTCTATGCAAAAGTGATCTTTCTCTGTGCGTCGACTTTCGGTTCGGCATTTGTGTTGCTGAACTCAACCTCGGATCGATTTCCCAATGGCTTTGGAAATGACAGTGGTGAGCTCGGCCACAATATCATGGATCACCATTTCAGAGCGGGGGCTTCGTCGGAAGTGGAAGGCTATGAAGATCAGTATTATTCAGGCAGACGTGCCAATGGAATTTATATTCCGCGTTTCCGGAATCTTGAAAAGAACGACCGCGATTACATCCGTGGATTCGGTTACCAGGGCGGTGCCAGTCGAAAGAACTGGACTGCCATGGTAAAGGAAATGAGCATTGGCGCGCAGCTGAAAGAAGACGTGACAACGCCGGGAAAATGGACCATGGGTATTCTTGGGTTCGGTGAGATGTTACCCAACCACCTGAACTACGTGAAGCTCAATCGCGACCTCAAAGACAAGCACGGTCTGCCTACACTTGCGTTTGATGCGATCCTCCGCGAGAATGAACTCAAGATGCGGAAAGATATGGCGAATGACGCTGCGGAAATGCTGGACGCCGCCGGCTTTAAGAAGGTCAGTACATACGACCTCGAAGGTGGGGTGGGACTGGGTATTCACGAAATGGGAATCGCCCGTATGGGTAAAGATCCTAAGACTTCGGTGCTGAACAAGTGGAACCAGGTGCACGCTTGCAAAAACGTCTTCGTCACCGACGGGTCGTTCATGGCTTCATCGGCCTGCCACAATCCTTCTCTGGGGTATATGGCCTTTACGGCGAGAGCGGCGAATCACGCGGTGGAGGAACTGAAGAAACAAAATCTCTAACAGAATTATTGTCATGGATAGAAGAGAAGCGCTTCGGCGCACAGCGATGTTGATGGGAGGAGTGGTTTCCGCTCCCGTCATCGCAGGGATATTAAAAGGCTGTACCGCCACACCTGTAGTCGACTGGACACCAGTGATCCTGAACGGGCATCAGGCTTCCGTGGTTACGACGGTCGCGGAGATCATTATACCCCGCACGGATACTCCCGGCGCGAAAGATGTTGGCGTACCCGCTTTCATCGACAAGATGATCAGCGAGGTATATTCCGAAGAGGATCAGAAATCCTTTATGGATGGTCTTGCCGCCTTCGAGAAAGATGCGGAAAAGGAATACAGCGACGCGTTTTCCGAACTCGATGAGGAAGAGCAGACGGTGTTTGTGAAGAAAGTCCACGATGCGGCTATTGAGGCAGAGAATGGGGGAGGTTCCGCAGCTAAGAGACCGTTTATCCTTATGATGAAGGAAATGACGATGGTGGGGTTTTTTACATCGGAAGCTGGGGCCTCGCAGGTACTTCAGTATGACGCTGTGCCAGGCGCCTACAAAGGATGTGTTCCGCTGTCTGAAGCGGGCAACGGAAAGGCCTGGGCTACCTGATAATTTTAATGGCATCGGACTTTTGGTTATGGCAGTTTCTCGGTCGGTTGCATCCACTGGTCGTACATTTTCCGGTCGGGCTACTTATTGTCGCGCTGTTACTGGAAGTGATCGGCGCGCGGAGAAAGCGCTATGATCTGCGTCCGGCTATTGATATCCTGCTGACGACAGGCGCGCTCTGCGCCCTGCTGGCTGTGGCCTTTGGCTGGCTGCTGGAGCAACAGGATCAGTACAGTGGCGATACCCTTGATGTTCATAAGTATTCGGGGATCATCACGACGCTGCTCGCGATGGTTGCGGCGATCATTCATCATAGGATGATGATACGTAGCAACCGAAAGCTGCTCCTTTCTTATCGGTTGTCGCTTGTCCTCACAGTGGTGGGTGTCTCGGTGGCGGGACACTTTGGCGCATCGCTCACACACGGGTCAGACTTCCTGACAAGTACGTTGCCTTGGAACTCTGGCAACCGCTTTTCCAATCCCGATTTCGATATTGCAAAACTCAGCAGCACTTCGTCTGCGGATCTGAGCGACGCACAACTGGCCGACCTCAACCTGGAGGTCAGATCCATATTCGCTCACAACTGTTACAAATGCCATAGCGCCGAAAAAATCAAAGGTGAGCTGCGACTTGACAAAAAAGAGTTTGTGTTCAAAGGAGGTGAATCCGGTCCGGTGATCACACCCGGTCGTCCGGAAGAAAGCGAAATGATCCGGAGACTTTTGTTGCCCCGCGACCACGACGAATCAATGCCCCCGAAAGGTAAGTCGCTGGCGGAAAAAGAAATTGCCACGCTTCGGTTCTGGATTGCATCCGGTGCCCCCTGGCCCGACAACGCCGATGAAAAGAGCGTCTATCGCGTGGCTGACCTTGCGCCGAGAATGCCTCCGCTGCCGGCCGATCAACCCGGTCTCGACAATACAGTAGACCGGTTTGTGAATGCCTATTTTGAAGAAAAAGGAATTGAGTGGCCGGAAGTTGTCGAAGACAGGCTTTACGTCAGACGGGTGTATCTCGATATTATCGGCCTGTTACCATCACCTGAAAAGATCAACGCTTTCCTCGTCGATCCTAATCCCGATAAGCGCGTGCGACTTGTCCGTGAACTGCTCGCCCGCGATGACGACTATGCACAACACTGGCTGTCGTTTTGGAACGACGCTCTTCGCAATGATTACACCGGCACGGGCTATATCACAGGCGGCCGCTTTGCCATTACGGAGTGGCTATACGAAGCACTGCGGTCTAACAAACCCTACGACCGGTTCGTGCGTGAGCTGATCAGTCCGGACAAACGATCATCGGGATTTATCCGCGGCATCCGGTGGAGAGGTACTGTGAACGCGAGTCAGCGGGTAGAGATGCAGGCTGCGCAGAATATATCGCAGGTGTTTCTCGGATTGAACCTGAAGTGCGCGTCATGCCATGACAGCTTTATCAGCGATTGGAAATTATCCGATGCATACGGATTTGCGAATATCTTCTCGGACTCAACACTTGAGATCAACCGCTGTGACAAGCCCACCGGCAAGTTCGCTGGTACGAAGATCATTTTCGAAGAACTGGGCACGATCGACAGTACGCTTTCTGTTGAGGAGAAGCTTGAGCAACTTGCGGGATTTCTTACAGCACCGAAGAACGGCCGACTGTATCGCACGATTGTCAATCGTATTTGGGCTCAGATGATGGGAAGGGGTATCATTGAACCTGTCGATCTCATGGATAACGAACCCTGGAGTCAGGACCTGCTTGACTGGATGGCGTCCGACTTTGTAGCCGGTGGAAACAACCTGAAGGAACTCATCTTCGTGATCGCGACGTCGCGGACGTACCAGCTTCTTTCTGTCGAAATTGAAAGCGAGCGCGATCTCGTAGCCGCGGACTACACCTTCTACGGCATGCATCGCCGCCGGCTCTCCGCCGAGCAGTTTGCGGATGCTGTCAGTTCGGTGATCTACCCGATCTACGCCGATACACTGAAAAACTACAAGCCGATAAAAGATCTCGGCATCGACTACAACTACCCGTTTGCAAGAGCCTCGCTCGTGAAGAACGATCCGTTTCTTACGGCGCTGGGGCGCCCGAACAGGGAAAATGTATCTACGTCACGCGCTTCACAAGCCAGCCTTCTCCAGGCTCTTGAATTGACGAACGGCGATGCGTTTACCCACGCGCTGGATGCCGGAGCGGAGCGGTGGCATCAACAACTGGGGGATAGCGAACAACTGATTAGGGAAATTTACCGGCAGGCACTGGGTAGAGATCCGCTGCAGACGGAAGTGACTGCTGCTGTTAAGATGCTGGGGCCCGCGCCCGACAGTGAGGGAGTGGAAGACCTCCTGTGGTCTGTGATGCTCCTGCCAGAGTTTCAACTGATCTACTAACCACTCGTTATCCGTTGTCGCTCCGGTCGCGGGGGCGCGGAGGACTTTGTGTGGGGGGATAAAATCGATAACTTGTATATCGCTATGAATCAACAGTGGAACAGACGGGAATTCCTGCAGAAGACCGGGGCGGCAACACTTGCCGCCTTTGCGGCGGGTATGCCCATGGGTATGGTCAGCTCTTGCGCAAAACCTTCTATCAAGTCGACGGCGGATACGGTTATTCTGCTGTGGATGGCGGGCGGTATGGCGCACACCGATACGTTTGATCCTAAGAAATACACGCCCTTTGAAAAGGGCATGGAAGCGAACGCTGTGTTGAGTACGTTCGCGTCACGGCCTACCGCGCTGGACGGCGTGAGTTTTTCGGAAGGACTGGAGAGCATAGGCGGTGTTATGAATCTCGGAACGATTATCCGTTCTTACGTGGCGGCAGACCTGGGGCACATCCTGCATTCGCGTCACCAGTACCATTGGCATACCTGTTACGAACCGCCCCAGACAGTCGCGGCGCCGCACATCGGCGCGTGGATTGCAAAAGAACTCGGCCCCAGGAACCCGGTCATCCCTGCCTTCATCGACATCGGTCAGCGCTTTACTGTAGGTGAGGCGGAGGAGCTGAAGGCGTTTCACACAGCAGGTTTTTTGGGTAGTGAATTCGGCCCTTTCATGATTCCCGATCCTACGACGGGGTTGGAAAGTGTGAAGCCACCGGCGGGAATGAGCTACCAGCGCTTTGAAAGACGCAATCAGTTGTACAACGAGTTGATCAGCAAGAGTCCGATGGGTGAGTTTGGTAGCGGTTATCAGAAAGAATCTCTGCGCCGATCGATGGAACAGGCTTACCGGTTGCTGAACTCTCCCGAAGCGAAGGCGTTCGACCTGAGCCTCGAACCGAAAGAACGCTATGACATCTACAACACGGGCAGATTCGGACTGGGATGCCTGCTGGCAAAACGACTCACGGAACAGGGCGCGCGCTTCATCAGTGTCACAACTGAATACGAACCGTTTAAGGGATGGGATACGCACGAGAATGGGTACACGCGTCTCAAGGACATGAAAAAGCAAATTGACGCACCGGTAGCCCAGCTGATCAAAGACCTGAAAGAGAGTGGCCACCTCGATCGCACGCTCATTATTCTGGCCAGTGAGTTCAGCCGCGACATGATGCTCGAAGGAAGACCAGGCGCGGCGGTCAGGGAACAGGTCGACCAGCCCGACATCATTCACGAGCTCAGACACTATGGTATGCATCGCCATTTTACCGACGGATGTTCGATCCTGATGTTCGGTGGAGGTGTCAGACAGGGTTATACGTATGGCAGGACATCCGATGAACGACCCTGCAAAACGATTGAGAAACCTATCCGTATCGACTCCATCCACCAGACTCTGTATCACGCTCTTGGCATCCCTCCGGACACAAACTATGTGGTGGAGAAACGTCCCTTTTACTCGACTCCCGACGGGAAAGGAAAAGCGGAAATTGAGTTGCTCGCATAAAGCCGTGGTCCGGGTCTTGGCATCAGTTTTATGGTTAAAGGATAACGACTGCTAAAAAGCGGATCGTACTTTTGAGCCGGCAACATAAATGCGCCGGCTGCACCATACAGGCTGATTCTGATGCAAAAACTGTTTTCGGGGATCTCAAAAAAGATCAATAACTCATATTGGCTGCGGTCTGGCTCGTACACCTTCCTCAACCGGGTATTCGTAACGCTGTTTGCTTTCGCCAACTTCTACATATTGATCAGGGTATTGCCGAAAACCGAGTTCGGCGCGTGGATACTGTTTGTGTCGGTCGCCAGTCTGATGGAGCTTATCAAACACGGCTTTGTCAGAAACCCTCTTATCCGTTATCTCGCGATGTCGCCGCCGGGAGAATCGGGCAGGATTCAAACCGCGTCGATGTTGTTGAATCTGGTAGTCGGCTTTCTTGAGGTGCTGATACTCCTGCTTTGCTCAGTGTACCTGCCCGGGTTGTGGGATGCCCCCCAACTGAAATCATTGTTTCTTATTTATACAGTCTCAACTTCGCTGCTGGTTCCGATCAATCACTTCGATGTGGTTCAGCACGCCAGGATGCAATTTAAAGGGACCTTCGCCAGTAACTTCGTCCGGCATTTCGGTCTATTCCTGTTTGTGACCGGCATGTTCGCCTTCGGGGCTGACATCACTCTTAACCATCTTGCCTATGCGCAAATGACAGCGATCTTTGTCTCGGGATTCGTTGCGTATTACTTCGCAAAGCCCTATCTGGCATTCTCCAAAGAAGTTGACTGGATATGGCTTCGGGAATTGAGGAGCTATGGCTTCTTTACCTTTGGCACCAACGTCAGTTCCATGATCAACAAGAGTATTGACAGTTGGATGCTTGGGGTATTGATCTCACCCGCCGCCGTCACGATCTTCAACCCCGCCTTGCGAATCTCCAACCTGGTGGAAGTTCCGACTGAAACACTAACTTCCATCATGTTTCCGAAACTCTCCCAAAGAATTTCGCGCGAAGGCCCTCAGTCCGCGCGACACCTCTACGAGAAAGGAGTGGGGACTATCACGGCGTTCATGATACCGGTGGTAACCTTCGTCATCGTTCTGGCAGATCCGATCGTGCGATTTGTCGCCGGTCCCGGGTTTGGGGAGACGGTACCTATCCTGCAACTTACCATGCTATACGGACTGATGGTTCCGCTGAACAGGTTTATGGGTATCACGCTCGATGCGCTGGGCAAGGCGAAGATAAACTTCCTGTTCGTTGTTCGAAACGCGCTCATCAACATCATTTCAAACTACTTTTTCATCTCCCGCTTCGGCATCATTGGCGCGGTGTACGGAACGCTGGCGATGTACGTGCTGGTTACGATAATCAACCAGATCTATCTCCATCGCCGTCTGGGCATACGCACAACCAGGATTGGGGGGCATCTTGTGCGTTCGTACCAGAAACTATTTTCAACGGGAGTGAAAGTACTCCGACAGGCGTTTTGATGCGACGTACCGTCTGATCTTCATTACTTTCTCCATTGCGAAAGGTCCCGCTCGATAAGCCGCTCAAGTTTATTGATATCGTCGCTAAAATATTGTTGGAGCTCATCGCGGGTGGTGGGGTCGATGGTCATCCTCGTCAGGTTCCTTTTCTGGATCGCCTGCGTGATGCGGACGCGCATTTCCGGTCGTAACAGCTTGCGCACGATAGGCTGTGCCAGCCTTCGCGCCAGATTGCCTTCGAAAAAAAACTGGTGTATCCATTGCGACTTCGGCTTACCCGACATATTGTAGCGAATGCCGGTGTCGACATCGAAGCCGGGATCAACTTCCAGAAACCGGTAGATGTTGCTGATCGTTTGCCGGGGCCTTGCTTCCTGATCTTCTGTCAGAACAACCTTTACGGAAGTGAAGTTGTCCATAAATGCTTTTACCGATTCGAAGTAGAGGCTCCCCGCTGTATAGTGGTAGATAAGCTCCCAGTTGTCGCTGATACGCGCTGACTCCTGCCGGAGTCCTTCTTCAAAAGAAAGGGGTTCCCGCAGGTCGCGGACGAGGTGCTGGTATGCGGAGAAAGCCCGCTTAACCGGATTTCGCAACATGATGACGATCCTCGGGTCACCCAGATACTGTTTGATTACCGGGATGGTCCGCTTGTGGAAGTATAACGTGTCGGCGCTCGATTCGCCTACAACGGGATATCCATGCGCCCCCTCGAACAGTTTGATATAATCATTCAGGTTCTTGACGTACCACGCTTCTACCAGGTGGTCTCGCGGACCGTTGAGCGGAAAAGGAGTGACCTGGCTGCTGATGAACCTCGGTTCCTTAACCTTGCTCATGAATATGTCAGGATGCTGTGCCAGATACCGGTGCAGCGACGACGTGCCGCATTTCGCCGCTCCAACGATCAGGAAATTGGGTAAAATTCTACTCATCGATTGTGCCTTCGAGGGATTTTCATGTGTATGGGAGTATAGTGTATAAGTTTGTTCCCGGGCGGGTTCCGGGTGCTGGATACACGGTGCAAGGACAGGTGCCGGGTGCCAGGGTTGGAGTTGACATAGGAATTATGAATTCCCACATTGCCCTTTGCCTTTTGCCTTTTA
>CAZBNP010000002.1:0-133431 GCA_964493505.1 uncultured Roseivirgaceae bacterium | reverse complement strand
CACATTAACACTTTATATATTAATACATAACTAATTGATATATATCATTTTATGATATACTAATTAAAATATCAAATAAAGCAATGTAAGATTTCAGGCAGGACTGAAAAACCGGACATTGTGGCTGATTAGCGCAAATCGGGTGGGTTTCCGGGGCTTTAGAGTGCCGCGGTCATCTTCTTCAACAGCGTGCGTACTTTCTGTTTCGGGTCGCCTTCGCCGAGTGATTCCAGGGGCAGGTATCCCCGGAAGCCGTTGTCTTTGATGAGGCCGACCAGTTTGCCCGCATCGACATCGCGCTCTTCGCCACCGACGAACACCTTTTCCTTGACCTGCCAGGTCACTGCGTATTTGATCGTCCGGGCAATTTCGTCATACGGGTCTGCCGTGCGGTAACTCCCGATGTCGAGCATCAAACCATACCAGGGAGACTTGATCGCCTCCATGATTTCAATAGTGTCTTCGGCCGTCTTTAGAAAATCGTCGTGGTTCTGCAACGCCACTACCACACCGCGCTGGCTCGCGTAGTCTACGCAGGTCTTTATGTCGTTCACCATCCAGGCGAAAACTTCGCTGCGCGCATAGCCCGCCGGCTGTCGCGGTCCCGAAAAGATGCGGACGGTCTGGCCTCCCAGCTTTTGCGCGACGTCAACCCAGTTCTTCACCAGTTGAACGCTCTCACGGCGCTTTGCGTCATCGGGGCTTGCGAAATCATTTCTCACTCCGGTACCACAGATCTCCAGCCCGAGACTGAGCGCCTTGCGTTTCGTCCTGTAAATGACCTCATCATCCGGCACTGCCGGGTAGCCTTTGAAATAGTATCCGGTGAGGTCGACCCCGACGAGACCTGTTTCTGCGGCGAACTCCATCAGTTCATCCAGCGTAATCTCGCCATTGAGTAGTTGCCGGTTGAATGAGTAAGCGTTCAGGCTGAATTTCAGCAAGGGCTTTTTTTCCGGGGATGATGATCGCGCGTAGACGCCTCCGGGTATTGTTGAAAGGATACCCGATGCCACAGGCAACGTCAGCATTGTCTGGATGAAATTTCTGCGGGTTGGTCGGTGCTGTGCATTCATGGCTGTTGGAGTTTGAGAAACGAAGTTAGGCTTAAAAACGCAGATAAGTCAACCGCCTGATTGCTAGATGGGGGTCAAATCCCTATCTTACCTTTTGTTATAAACCTGCCGACCTAATCGATATCGTTCAGATGATCATTCTCTTGTTTGTCGTACTCGTCCTCATCCTCATAGTCGTAGCCATTATCCGTTTTGATATCCATCCTTTCCTGGCCTTGTTTGTCGGGGCGATCGTCTATGGATTACTGACGGGGATGCCGGGGGCACTTATACTTCAGTCTATCACCGATGGCTTTGGTGGCGTTATCGGAAAAATAGGACTCGTTATTCTCCTGGGTGTGATCATCGGGACATTCATGGAAGAGACGGGTGGAGCGATGGTCATTGCGAAACGGGTTCTCTCCTGGATTGGTGAGAAATCGGTGATGCTTGCGATGATGGCTACGGGGTGGCTGCTGTCTATCCCGATTTTTGCAGACAGTGCTTTTGTCATTATGAGTCCGATAAACAAATCGCTTGCTGCCCGTGCAAAGGTTCCCCTTGCGGCTACTACTGTAGCGTTGACCTTGGGCCTGATAGCGACGCATTCGCTCGTACCACCCACACCGGGACCCATTGCGGCGGCGGGTATGCTCGACGCAGACCTGGGTATGGTGATAATGTGGGGCTGCATACTGAGTATTCTGGCCCTGATCCCGACTTTCTTTTACGTCAAGTACTACGTGAGCAGATTTCACCTGGCGGCGGCGGTGGAGGAAATCGGGAATGAAGTCGCCAAAAGAAAGTACCCTTCTTTGGGGAAGTCGACCTGGCCGATTATCGCGCCGTTGGTGCTGATCGTGCTGGCGTCTATTGCTGAATATCCCACGCGTCCGTTCGGCGAGGGTACCGCCTCGACGGCACTTATATTTCTCGGCGCTCCGGTGATCGCTTTGCTTATCGGCGCGTTCCTGTCGTTCAATCTTCCGGAGAAGTTCGATATCAAGCTACTTTCGTCAAACAGCTGGGTCGCCAAATCGGTGGTGGCATCGGCACCGATCATCCTCATCACCGGTGCCGGTGGTGTATTCGGTATGATGTTGCAGAACTCGGGTATTGCGGAACTCGTAAGTGAGAACATGGCCGATATCAACTGGGGGATCTTTCTTCCATTCCTGATGTCGTTCGTACTGAAAACGGCGCAGGGATCGTCGACCGTTGCCATGATCACCACATCGGCGATTATCGGGCCTTTGCTTCCTGCACTGGGACTCGACAGCGAGACCATGAGGGTGTTTACCGTAATGTCCATCGGCGCGGGTGCTATGGCTATCTCGCACGCAAACGATAGTTTCTTCTGGGTAATTACACAGATGACGGGGATGAACATTAAGATGGCCAATCAGACACACAGTTTGGGCACGCTGGTGCTCTCCTGCACGGTGATAACCATACTGTATGTTTTGACGCTTTTCTTTTAGGCGCTCACTCCGCGTTCAGTTCCTGAATATGCTGATTGAGTTCTTCCGCGGTCCAGGGCAATTCTCTTCCTTTGTGTTCGATACGGATTCTCCCTACTGCGCGCCTGCTGATAGGCGGGGCGCTGTTACCCCATGCGTTGCGTATGTAGGTGAGAATAGCCGACACGGTTCCGTCGTCGAGTGATATGTGCCCCGGCATTACCGGTAGTATCTCGGGCTCGGCGTATCGCTTACCGGCAACCTCCAACGGTCCTTCTATACCCTGGAGAACGAGGAGAATAAGCCGTGTCGAATCACCGGTGACCCATTCCGATCCGCGGAGGGGAGGAGCAAACCGGCTCAGTCCGTCGCCGTCGTTGCCGTGGCATCCGGAGCAGGTTCCGAGGTAGAGCTTTCTGCCCAGCGCGAACAATTCTTTCTCCTGATCGGTGAGGACGGGGCCTGCTCGTTGAACGGTATCGCGCGAGACGGAGCCTGGCCATTCAAACAATGCGGCCAGCCCGTGCATCTGCGAGTCGGTGATGTTCAGGTCTGAGCGCCTGAGGATGGATGGTTCGGCCACCAGCTTCAGCGGGGCGACTTTGCCTCCGTAACCCTGAATAGACATTCCGGTGAGTATCGTTTTTTCCTTCCAGCCAAATCTGGCGGGCTCTATATCCAGCCTGGCGAGGAGCGCTTTCATTTCCGAAGGATTGCTCTTGCGCACAATGCAGCTTACCAGTGTTTCGAGAAATATCTCGCGCGCGGGTGTTTGCTGTTGCCATTCACGCGATGCCAGTAATTTGTTTGTGAAGATGAACTCTTGGTTACCGATGCTGCTGAGGACGGCGTCGCGGATCAGCGTTGACGTATCGTATTTTGCGGCAATGTCGAGCAACAGCTGGTGTGATCGGTCACCAAACACGGCGGCGGTAAACGCGATTTGCAGCACTTGTTGAATCGGTGCGGTCTTCCATCCCGATTCCAGTGTCCGCAGCAATTTCGTGCGTACGTTTCCGTCTTTCCGTGCAAGTGGTTCAAGGAGGCGAATAGCTGTCGTAGCTACCAGGATATCGTCGTCGTTGGTAAGTGTGAAGAGTAGGTTAGCATCGAGCGCACGCAACCCCTCCAGTGTCCATAGCGCGTGAAATCGTCCGAGCTCGTTTGTCCCTTCCCGCGCGAGGGTTTGCAACGGTGCTACTGAACTTTGATCGCCTCGCTCTACGAGGAGGCGCTGTGCCATGTCGCGATACCATCCGTCGTCGTTCGATAGCAAGGTCACCAGTTGTGCCGAGGTGTACTCCGAGAGTTTCGGGGTTGCTCTTCTCTCCGTGTCGCGCGATGTGATCCGCCAGATGCGTCCGCGGTTGATGGGTAATACCAGTTCCCGCTCGGCAGTTTGTTCGCGGAGGTAGGGGGTGAGATAGGCTTTGTGCTGTATCAGTCCTCTGTACATATCGACGACATATAAGGCTCCGTCAGGTCCCTGCGTAAAGTGAACGGGCCTGAAGCGTTCGTCGGTTGAAGCGAAGAATTCTCTTCCGGGATTCGGGTCGTGTGCTGCGAGTTGAAGTCCGTCGCTGGTAAGGACATATCGCTTGACGAGGTTTCCGGATGGTTCGCAGATAAACGCGTTGCCGTAGTACTTGTCGTCCAGCATGGTTCCCCGGTAGATAAAGGGAGAGCACGCGGCGGTGAATTCCACGAGTTTTTTTTCATCGTCGAGTATGCCGGGGATATAGCCTCTGTTGACCGCGGGTGTCGGGCGTGCGGGGTAAACCCTTTTATTAAGGGTGAGTCCCTGATCAATCCCACCCACGGGTGAGTGGTTTTTATTCCGATTCAGGTAGTTGGGAGGAACGAGGTCGGCGTGGAGCGGCGACCAGTTGTAGTTGTAGTACAATCTGCCTATGTCGTCGTGGCTGATACCCCACTGTCCGCGAAATTCGGTGCTGTCGCGAATCCATTCGTCATCCTCGAGTCGGTAGCGTACCCGTGATTTCGCATTATAATACCAGTTGTCGATACCGCGCCACAACCCGTTACCGGCATGTTCTGGGAGTTCACTCCCCGCATAATCGCGGTCGATGAGTGTTCGCCGGTCGGCTACAAGATCGCCGTCGTCGTCGCTTGTCATCCACAGCGCTTCCTCATAGGCAACAAGCACACCACCTTTCACGATGGCGATAGCCCGGGGCATAATGAGACTGTCCATGTACACGGTGCTGCGATCCATCTGACCGTCGTCGTCGGTGTCCTCCAGTACGGAGATGCGACCATTAGGGGTGCGTTCTCCGTCTCCGTCCATATTGGGCATATACGCGCGCATCTCCACGACCCAAAGCCGTCCGTCTTCATCGAATACCGAAACAACGGGATCCTGTACGAAGGGCTCCGCTGCTACCAACTCGACCTTCATCCCTTCATCGATCTGAAATGTCCGCAGTTCTTCTTCGGGGCTAAGTTCCGGCGAGGTCTCGGCCGGTGATTCAGTATCTCCGGACGAACATCCGGAGAGACAGGCAGCGGCCAGCAGTATGGCAGCTAATCCAGGGGTCAAAAAATTCATAACTTCAACTTTTCTGCGGCACATCTTGTGCATCAGGTTTGCTCTTAACTCATTTAGCATCCTTACACTTTATTTACTTCCGGGTGTATCCAGGGGTTTCGATAGGTCCTTTGTAGCATTTTTGTCGCCTCCCGGTCGTTGGCAACTTCTCGTTTCTCCGGGTCATAAATAAGCGGTCTTCCTCCAAGTTCCATTGAAATGTTTGCCAGAATACAGCTGGCTGTAGAAATATGTCCCGCTTCGATATCCGCAACAGGTTTACTTTTATCGGCGATCGATTTCAAAAAATCAAGCATGTGCAGGCGGGTGGCAGGGGCGGCGTTGAGCTCAATACTATCTTCCGTGATGTCTTCCGGATATTCTTCCCTTTCATATACTACGTCTTTGTGGATCTTCTGTCCATCGCCTACGGGGGTGAAGTCGTATTTCATCGTGCTGGCGCGCAGCGTTCCTTTTTCACCGTAGAGCACAAACGCCCAGGGATAGTCCGGATCGACGGGTGTTCCCCACGTCCGGTGTTGCCATACGCAATTAAGATTGTCGTATTCGAAGACGGCGGTCTGCGTATCGGATATATTCGACTTCCCTTCTTTCTGGACGTATATCCCACCCGTGGAAGTTATTTTCCTGGGCCATCCCAGGTTGAGCATCCATCGGACTGTATCGAACATGTGGATACACATGTCGCCGGTAATGCCATTACCGTATTCCATAAATGTTCTCCACCAGCGTCTGTGAGGTAAGCCATCGTAAGCCCGCATCGGTGCGGGGCCGGTCCACATCTCCCAGTCGAGGAAGTCAGGAACGGGCTGGGGGGTGAGTGGCCCGTTGTGGCGCATGTGATAGTAACAACACATCTCCACATGCGAGATCCTGCCCAGTAGGCCGGCGTCAACTATGTTCTTCTTCGCGTCGATAAGATGCGGCGTACTCTTTCGCTGGGTCCCGACCTGTACAACGCGGTTGTATTTACGCGCGGCCGCCACCATGGCTTCACCTTCGGTGACATCTACGCTGATCGGCTTCTGAACATATACGTGCGCACCTGCTTTCACGGCGTCGATCATTTGAAGTGCGTGCCAGTGATCAGGCGTGCCTATCAGCACAATGTCGAGCTCGTTCTCCGACAGCATCTTTCGGTAATCGCCGTACTGCCTGGGTGTCTTGCCTGATTTCTGCCGTTGCGTTACAAGCGCCGCGGCGCCCGAAAGCAGATTCCTGTCCACGTCACAAAGAGCAATCACTTCTACCGGCGCGACCTGAATGAGACGGAACAGATCACTCTTCCCATACCACCCTGCCCCTATCAGGCCGACCCGCAACGGTTGCTCTGGATTGATGATATCCAACCCGTGCGCACCAAGCGTGGTAAAGGCGAGAGAAGCTGCTGCCCCCTGCATAAATCGTCGTCGGTTGATATTAAATTCTTTCATGATCGCCGGTCCCAATTGCTAAAAGCGCGTATTGCTGCCTTAATAACCGACCAAGTTAGGTTTTAATATGGAAATATGGAAATATAGGCACAGAGTGCAGGGTATAGGTTAGAAGAGAGACAGTTGTTCTGTTGTGTAGTAATCGCGGGGTGGTTTTAGTGTTGTTGTGGCGCGTATGTGATAGAGGGGTGTTTCCCGTTCGCGTGAAGCAATGATGATTTCGGTGGTCCCTGCTATCCGCTCAAATACGTTTTTTACGATCTTGGGTGAGTTATTCTCTCGGGAGAGATGTGAGAGAAACAGATGGCTCATGTGCGGGGGCTTGTGTTTAACGAAGAGATCCATCGCCTGGGTATTCGAAAGGTGTCCGTTGTTGCTTCGGATACGGTCTTTCAGGTGTAGGGGATAACGACCATTCTCCAGCATATCCTCGTCGTAGTTGGCTTCGAGAAAGGCTGCGTGACATTGCTGAAAATGACGCACAACATGCTCACAGGGGATTCCAATGTCGGTGAATACCCCGACACGTACCGTTTTGGATTCAATTATAAAGCTTTGAGGATCAGCAGCATCGTGTAGTTTAGGGAAAGCAGTAATTGAAAGGTTTCCAACAACGACGGGGGCGTATTGCCGAAGATCGACCACAAGTTCCGGGGGGATGTACACTCTGGTCTTACGCAGCGTTCCGGAGGTAATGTAAACGGGAAGCCGGAATTTCTTCGCAAGGCCGGGTACTCCGTGGACGTGATCGCCGTGCTCATGCGACACGAAGATTGCCTTTACGTTTTTTATAGAAAGTCCGGCGCGTTTCATTCGCCTGACGGTCTCACGACAGGATAGTCCGCCATCAATCAGGATTGCTTCATCCTGATTTCCCACATAATAGCAATTGGCATTACTCCCCGAATTCAGCGAACACACAAACATTTTCGTAATGGTTTCAGTCTAAAGGAATCTGACTACATCAAATCCCTAATTCTATCTGAAGAGCTCCTGACCAGAATCCCCCATTTGCCGAATCTGTCCGGAGATCGGTGAAACCAGCGCGGATGATACTGGCCTGTACTTTCAGGCGATGGCCGATGACGTACCGCGTCACACCGAGTTCAATCTGCTCTTCCCGTTGTTCATAAACGGACGGGTATGACGCGTTGCTGTACAATTCGTCTGCCGGGAGAATTAACGAGTATCGGCCCGCGATTTCGAAGTTGCTCCGGAACAGGTAGCTCAGCTGCGTAAGAAAGCCCTCGCCTGTATAAAGGTAGCGAAGGCTTCCATCGCCGGGATCTTGTGTAATAGGGTTGGCGGAATTCCGGGCCATGTATTCGTTATACCACGCCCAGCCGTTGTATTTCAACAGGGCGTCGAATTCGATATTCCTAATCGAGCGCGGGGTGTAGAGGTCTCTCCCGAGCTGACCGCCTTCGCGTACAGCCTGATCGTTGTAGCTGAAGGTGCTCGCGAGTGAGAGTTTGGGGAGGGGTTCGCGTGCGTGATCTCCTTCGACGTAGTCGTTTTCGCCTGTGAATCTGCCAAATGGCAGGAACTCAATTCGTCCGGTATAGGCCAGTCCGCTGTTCGATAGGAGTGAGTTCCGGCCTTCTCCGGAGGTAACGGCTCCGCGGAGAATCACGTAGTTCGAGGTGAGATGTGCGAAGAAACCGAAGTCGCGATCGATGTTGAAGGTGGCGTTCACCCTCGATCGGTCTACAAACTGTTGGTCGCCCGACGAGATCACGCGTTGTCGGTTGCCGGGCAGCTTTGTTTGCCCGATTCCCAGCTTCAGGCTTTTGGTGGCCTGGTAATAGATAACAGCATCTCTCACGACATTGGGATTGCTGTTGGTTGCGGAGTTGTCCGGTCCCCGCCAGTCCATATCGCCTCGGGAGAATGATAACTGAAAATAGTAGGTAAGCCTGGGGTCGCCGACGAACCCTTCGAATTTCAACCGCAATCGTCGCACGCGGAATTCGAACGACTCCGCAGCCAGGTCGTCGAGGTCGCGGGTCGTGACAGCGGCGCGATTCTGCATCCGGAACTGCAGTTTCAGCGAATACAGGCTGTCTGCGGTCACAATTCCGAATCCCTTCTGTTCTTTTGTGAAAAAACGTAGAGAGGGTTCTTCCTGGCTGAGCGCGGGGAAGGGCGCGATGGCGAGGACTACAAACAACAACTTTCTGACCACAGACCAATCACTCATTCACCAAATAGTTACGTAAAACCGGTAATTTCTGGCAAATAACGCAAATCTACCCATAATTTTCGGCGTTATTTGTCACTCTAACGCTGAGTTGAACCTGGTAATTGTTAACATAGATTTAATGCAGAGTTTATGAAGTTAACATAAACTTAACATTGCCCTTGATCCGGGGTCCTGATGCCGGGCTAACTTTGAACCCTAAAGAATTGATATGACAATCAGGTTATTGGCGCTTGCAGCTGTACTTTCGTTTGCCATGACGGGGTGCGGATCGAAGGGTAGATCAGGGGAGAAGTTGACCGGATCGGTACGCATTGATGGCTCAAGTACGGTGTATCCCATTACAGAGGCTATTGCGGAGGAGTTCAGGATCGACGAGCCATACGTAAAAGTGACGGTCGGCGTATCGGGGACCGGGGGTGGATTCAATAAATTCATTCGCCGCGAGGTGGATATCAATAATGCTTCCAGACTGATCACGGAAAAAGAATCGGCTGCCTGTGAGGCGAATGGCATTCCTTTTCTGGGTATGAAGGTAGCCTATGACGGGCTGGCAGTAGTTGTCAACCCACAAAACACCTGGCTAAACACCATTACGGTTGAAGAGATGAGGAAGATGTGGGAACCTGCTGCGCAGGAGACTATTACGCGCTGGAACCAGATTAATCCGGCGTGGCCTGATGAAGCGTTTCGGCTTTATGGTCCCGGCATTGCTTCGGGCACTTACGACTATTTTACAGAAGCCGTGGTTGGCAAGAGCGGAGCAAGCCGCGGGGACTTTACCGCGAGCGAAGACGATAACGTGCTTGTCCAGGGTATTTCGGGCGACAAGAATGGATTGGGATTCTTTGGTCTCGCTTACTACGAGGAGAACGCCGATAAACTCAAGCTTGTGGGAGTAAGTACCGACGCGGGAGTTGTTTTTCCCTCTGCCGAGACGGTTAGGACCGGTACCTACAAACCTCTGTCACGACCTGTTTTCATTTATGTTTCAGATGTGGTCTGGGAACGTCCTGAAGTCTTGGCGTTTGTGAATTTCTACCTCGACAACGCTTCGTTCCTGGTCCAGGATGTTGGCTATATTTCTTTGACCGACCAGGAATATGAGGTCGAGCGGGAAAGGCTTCGTCAATTCATGCCCCCGACGGATCAACCACAGGAGGTCAGCGCAGATACTTTGGCGTCGGAGGCGGTAAACTTGTGAAACGCACAGGCGAATTAATAATAGAGAAAATCCTGGCACTGGCCGGGCTCGTTACGGTTCTGACAACCGTCGGTATTATCTGGGTACTGGTTTCTGAATCCTGGGGCTTCTTCGCAACGGTACCGCTGCGCGATTTCCTATTCGACACGGAGTGGACTCCGCTGTTTGCCGACAAGCACTATGGAATACTCCCGTTGCTTTCCGGTACTTTCCTTACCACGGCGATCGCTATTCTCACCGCGGTGCCACTTGGCATTGTGATAGCCGTCTATCTGAGCGAGTATGCGCATCGTGACTTCCGGACATCGTTGAAGCCTGCGCTGGAGGTTCTTGCCGCTGTACCAACGGTGGTCTACGGGTTCTTTGCGCTGACAGTCGTGACACCCTTTCTTCAGAGCTTCATCCCCGGCGTGGGCAGCTTCAATGCGCTGTCGGCCGGATTGGTGATGGGTATTATGATCATCCCCGTGATCTCCTCGCTCAGCGAAGACGCGTTGTATGCAGTTCCCAAATCGCTCAGGGAGGCGTCTTATGGAATGGGTGCCACGAGGTTTCAAACAGCATTCAAAGTAGTGGTTCCCGCGGCTTCTTCCGGTATCATGGTATCGGTCATTCTGGGTGTTGCGCGCGCTGTGGGCGAAACTATGGTGGTGGCGATTGCCGCGGGACAACAACCCAATCTCACCTTCGACCCCCGCGAAGCTGTTGAAACGATCACGGCCTATATCGTACAGGTGAGCCTGGGCGATGTGCAACACGACTCGTTGGAATACAAGACTATTTTTGCGGCCGGCGTGACCCTCTTTGTCTTCACTTTCTTGTTGAACAACCTCAGCTACTGGCTGAAAAAGCAATACCAGGAACGATATGAGTAGTATCCGACGAAATCGAATTATCGATTCTGCGTTCAAATACGTGGGAATTGCGTGCACGTTCTTTGGTCTCATTGTCCTGCTGATCTTTTTGGGCAATATTCTTGTTGAGGGAATAAGAAGGATTGACTGGGAATTTTTGACCAATCTTCCGTCGAGAAGGCCCGATCGCGCGGGTATTCTGACGGCCTGGACCGGGACCGCGTGGATACTGGGACTGACCGCGCTCATCGGTATTCCGCTGGGAATTGCCGCCGGGATTTTTCTCGAGGAGTACGGTGCCAAGAACAGGATGGCCCGTATCATTGAACTGAATATCGCGAATCTCGCGGGTGTTCCGTCGATCATTTACGGATTGCTGGGCCTGCAGATTTTTGTGCGAAACCTGAATATGGGAGGAAGTCTGCTGGCAGGAGCCTGTACACTTGCCTTGCTGGTGCTTCCGATCATTATAGTGTCTACTCGTGAGGCTCTCAAGGCAGTACCGGGTTCGTTGCGCGAGGCGTCGTACGGAATGGGAGCTACGAAATGGCAGACAATATGGTATCAGATCCTCCCGGCAGCATCGGGTGGAATCCTTACGGGAATTATCCTGGCTTTGTCACGCGCGGTAGGGGAGACCGCTCCGCTGATAGTAATCGGTGCTCTGGCGTATGTCCCGTTTGTCGCGGAAAGTCCGTTCGACGAATTCACTGTGCTTCCCATTCAGATATTCAACTGGGTGTCGCGACCGCAGGAAGCTTTCCTCGTAAACGCGGCGGCCGGCATTATTATCCTGCTCACACTTACCTTTGTTATGAACGGAATCGCGGTCTACCTGCGGAACCGCTGGCAGAAGAAGATAAGCTGGTAGCAACAAACAGTAGTTCCACAGAATTCTTACATTCGCGTTAATCGATTTTGAATGAAGCCCATTGAAGCAAGAAACGTCAATGTCTATTACGGAGACCACCATGTCCTGAAAGACGTGAACATGACGATAAAGGAAAATTCGGTAACGGCTTTCATCGGGCCATCCGGTTGCGGAAAGTCTACCTTTCTTCGCACGCTGAACCGAATGAATGACTATATTGAAAGTTTCAGGAAAACAGGCAAGGTATTTATCGACGGTAAGGAAATATACGACAAAAAGGTAAGGGTGGAAGACCTGCGACGCCGGGTTGGCATGGTATTCCAAAAACCAAATCCGTTCCCTAAATCGATATTCGACAACGTTGCCTACGGGCTGAAAATACACGGGGTAAGCGACAAAAAAGAGATCAACGAACGAGTTGAAAAATCGTTAAAACAATCGGCGCTGTGGGACGAGGTGAAAGACAAACTTGAAAAGCCGGCGTTATCGCTTTCCGGCGGACAACAGCAACGACTTTGTATCGCCAGAACGCTGGCGGTAAAGCCGTCCATTATTCTTATGGATGAGCCCGCTTCCGCCCTGGACCCGATCTCGACAGCGAAGATCGAGGAACTGATAAACGAGCTAAAGGAGAAATTCACGATCGTTATCGTGACACATAATATGCAGCAGGCAGCAAGGGTGAGCGACCGAACGGCTTTTTTTTACCTGGGCGAGCTTATCGAGTACGACAAAACATCAGTACTCTTTACAAAGCCTTCTAACAAACAAACTGAGAACTATATTACAGGGCGGTTCGGATAGTATTTCCGCGCCCGAAAATGAATATTACTATGGCAGCGATCGAACAGGAACTACAGGCATTAAAAGAGAATCTGCTTGACATGTTATCCATGGTGAAGTCGCAGATGGAAAAATGCCGCGGTGCGATTGCCGGTAAGACAGTCGTCCTGGCCGAAGAAGTGATCGAGGATGAGCGTAGAATTAACGGTCAGGAGCTGGCTATTGATCGCGACTGCGAAAATATCCTTGCGTTGCACACTCCCGTGGCGACAGACCTGCGCCTGGTGCTGGCTACCCTGAAGATATCGAACGACCTGGAGAGAATCGCCGACAGTGCGAAAAGCCTGGCGAAGGTCCTGAAGGACTCAGGTAAAAAAGAGCGGAAGTGGATGAAGGAACTGAGCATTCCCGAAATGCTGGAGGTACTGGTCTCTATGTTGAAGGAAATGGGCAGTGCCCTGAGGGAAGATGACACCCGGCTGGCACTAAAAGCGGTGAAAAAAGACAAGGAACTGAACACCTTTTTCAAACAGTCGGTGAAGAAGGTTGTCACACTTGTTCTGGAAAACCCGGAAGATGCAGAAACGATCCTCACGCTCCTGCTCATGGTTCGCAACCTGGAGCGCTCAGGCGATCTGACAAAGAATATTTCGGAGGAGATCGTCTTCCACATGGAGGCGCGGGTGCTCAAGCACAAGAAGGATGGCAAGTAGAGGTACCGGAATTAAGGTACGGGGAATAAGGGGGCGGATGGTTAATGTTTCTCGATGATCAGCGAAAGCGTAGCCTTTCCGTCATCGCGCTTGCGGTCTATAAGAATAGGATCCGACACAACCTTGCCGCGCATTTCGTTACCGTCGCGGACCACCGTAACGCTGCTGCCTTTCTCGTATTCCTTCTTTTGAGAAAGGGGTACAAGTACGCGTACCTGAATTGAACGGCCGGCTTCAAAGTCCTCAATACTAAAGGTGTCTTCGGCGTCGATATTTATCAAACCCATATTGTCGTGCGTTGCTGGAAAGTATCCATAACAGATGTTAAATATTCATGCCCGTTTGCTGGTACGGATCAGGCCGGCCGGGAACATATTGATCTAAAAAACGACTAGCGCGTTGTGGTAGTCGGCGTTTTGCTATTTTAGGGCCTAAATGACAGAGGGAAAAGACTATTTGCAGGAAGTGCAGAAATTCACTTCCAGTCAATATTGGTACTCTGGCATGCGCATTACCGCCGGCGTGATGCTCCCACTGATCATCTTTGTAGTACAGGGCTGGCTGTCGTTTGCAGTGCCGTTTATCTGGGGAGCCCTGTTTGTCAGTCTTACCGACACGCCAGGCCCGATTCGCCATCGCCGTAATGGGATCGTCGCGGCTATTCTGTTAAATACGGTATTGGTCTTGCTGACCACCATAACGAGGGAATACCAGGTTCTGCTGATCACCCAGATCGTATTGTTGAGTTTCTTCCTCACCATGCTGGGAGTGTACGGATCGCGGGCCGGCGCGGTAGGTTCGTTGTCGCTTGTGGTGATGTTGCTCAATCTGCTGTCGCTCCAACGCGAATACAGCGGCTTGCAGGCTACCGCGCTCATCTTTGCCGGCGGAACCTGGTATATGGTGTTCAGCATGCTCCTGCATGGGATCCGGCCCTACCGGGCGGTTGAACAGACGCTTGGGGAGCACATTATCGCAATTGCTCATTTCGTGCGGGCCAAAGCGGGGTTCTATCGCGAGGGTGCCGATCTGGAGCAGTGCTTCAACCGCGTCATGCGGGAGCAGAGCAATGTCCAGTACCTTCAGACTCAGGCGCAGGAGTTGCTCGTGAAAACTCGCCGCCTCGTTGCCGACGCCAGCCCGCGAAGCCGCAGTCTGATGATGATCTATCTCGACTCACTCGATCTCTTCGAACAGACGTTGTTCTCTTATCAGCAGTATGAATACCTGCACCAACGACTGGGTAAGGGTGGCCTCAATCGCTACTACGGACTGATCCTCGAGCTTGCGGCTGGCCTTGAACACATTGGTCTCGCGGTTCAGATGGGCCGTTCGGTGAGACGTCCTTTCGATATCAATCAGCGGATCGAAAAACTCAGGGAGGAAACCGAACAATACCTTAAGCCGGGAAGCAGCGACGAACGGAGTGAAACGCTCAACGCGTTGTCTAAAATACTCAACAACGTCCAGGAGATCTCCAATCGGATGAACAGGCTTATCCTCTATACGAGAATGGAGGGGCACCCTGCCAATACCCCTGAAATTGCGGAAAAGGTATCACGAGTAGCAGTAGCGCAGCCGTTGAAATTCAAAACGCTGACCGACAATCTTACATTCCGTTCAGAGACCTTTCGTCATGCGATCCGGCTCACCGTGGCAATTATCCTGGGCTATGTGGTTTCGCTTGTCTTTTCGGTGGGGCATAGCTATTGGGTGTTGCTGACGATCGTTACCATCCTGCGCCCCGCTTACGTCACCACCAAACAACGGAACGTCCAGCGTGTAGCCGGCACGCTGATCGGCGTTGTGATCGTGTCGGTTATCTTTTTGATAATCTCAAATACGACGGCGTTGCTGGCTATCCTGATCATCAGCATGCTCATGGGATACAGTCTCCTGCGCGTACACTACCTTGCTTTTGTTATCTTCCTGACTATCTTCCTGGTCATCTCCCTATACTTCCTGAACCCCTTGGAATTCCAGTCGCTGGTTATTGAAAGGCTGGTGGACACTGTGATAGGCTCGGCTATTGCGTTTCTGGTGTCGCGGTTTCTGCTTCCGGTGTGGGGCCATACGGAGATAAGACAGTCGATGGAGAAGATGCTGGAGGCGAACCGCCAGTATTTTTCGCAGGCCTGGATCGCTTTCAAGACGGGACAGTCAGACACACATGCCTACGATCTTGCGCGACAGGATGCGATCGTTTCGCTCACCAACCTGTCTGACAATTTTCAACGCGTGCTGGCCGAGCCGGAGCAACCGCCGGAGGCTAGTGCTATACACCAGTTTGTCATTGCAAACCACATGCTGACCGGCCACATAGCGGCGCTGTCGGAAGAGCCGCTTTCCAGGAACACGGCCGATGACCTGGAAGACTTTTCAAAAGCCATCTCCTACGAACTGCAATGTGCGCAGGACAACCTCCGCGACCGACGGTCAAAGACCGACCTCAATCCCCACCCCGAGGCATCCCTTTCCATCCAGGCCCTGACACAGCTCTCGATGATATACTCCCTCGCGCATGATGTGAGGAGGATCACCGGGAGGCTGGGTGCCTAGTTCCCCTCCTTTACAATTGCATTAAAATAATATAATCGCTTAATTTACTGTACTACTTCAGTTCGCTCTTTAAAACCTGATTTCTCTTATCCCTACACCAAAAAAAATGAAACACATCCTTATACTCATAGCCGCGCTGGCACTTCACTCAACCTCCTCGATAGCACAGAAAAAGGACTGGGTAAAGCTTTTTGACGGTAAATCGTTTGACGGGTGGAAGGCGTCTGACAACCCGGAGTCGTTTAAAATTGAGGATGGCAGCATTGCTGTCTTTGGACCGAGAGCGCATTTGTTTTATGTCGGGCCGGTGGCGGACCACAAGTTCAGGAACTTTGAATACAAGGCTACGGTCATGACGAAGGAAGGCGCCAACTCGGGTATGTATATCCACACCGAATACCAGGACACGGGATGGCCGCAAAAGGGGTACGAAATACAAGTGAACAATAGTCACACCGACTGGCGCCGCACAGGAAGCGTTTATGGCAAACAGGATGTTAAGGTGCCGCCTGCTCAGGACGACAAGTGGTTTACCCAGCACATTATTGTCAACGGTAATAAGATCACGGTGAAGGTGGATGGGAAAGTCATTAACGAATACACCGTTCCAGCCGACGACAACAAACTCACGGGTGGTACTTTTGCTCTCCAGGCTCATGATCCCAAAAGCCGTGTGTATTACAAGGATATCATGGTGAAGATACTCCCGGATTAAATTCAGCAATAAGTGATTCATTACAGGACGATGGTCAGCGAAGATATTCCCGCTGGCTTATCTCTTTGCCGAACCGCGGGGTGGAACCAGACAGCGGAAGACTGGGAGCTCTTTCTAAGGCTGAGTCCCCAGGGGTGTCGCGTCGCCGTTGATGACGAGGGGCGGGTCAGGGGTACCGTGGCCACAGTAAGATACGAAAGCGGACTCTGCTGGATCGGTATGGTCCTCGTCGATCCGGCATATCGGCGCATGGGTATCGGCGCAGGGCTGTTGCGCGAAGCACTGCGGCTCTTCAGCGACCAGGATACCGTCAAGCTTGACGCCACTCCCGCAGGAAAACAAGTCTACGTTCAGCTCGACTTCCGCGATGAACTTCCGATCAGTCGTATGGAAATCACACAAGGCGAAAAGCACTATGCCGCGGCTGGCCATGTCAGACGTATTCATGCCGACGACTTGCCGGGTATTATGGCAACCGACCAGACGGTGTTCGGGGCGCGACGGGATGTGGTATTGCGTTCCCTGCTCGTCAGAGCTCCGCAATTCGCATGGGTTTCGGAAAGAGCCGGCCGGATCCAGGGCTACTGTTTCGGCCGGATAGGCCACAAGTTTGCGCATATCGGGCCCGTTGTAGCCGATGATATCGATACCGCGAAGGACGTTGTAAAGGCAGCCTTATCCGAAGTACCGGGACGCCCGGTTGTCCTCGATGCGCTTTGTCATTCATCACCTTGGTTGCAATGGCTTAAATCCATTGGCTTTACCGGGCAACGGCCGCTCATTCGCATGTACCGGGGAGAGAACACCCACGCCGGAATTGCGGAAAGACAATTCGCCATCCTCGGCCCGGAGTTTGGGTAAACAGACTGGGTTCCCCGTTTCAGCGAAGAAAAGAGCGGAATTACTCAATTTGGCCGTGATTTTATTACTTTGTGCCCCTGATATGAAACATCTTACTTCCCGCGTGGTCCTAGGGCTTTTGCCCCTGGTGCTGGCGATGGCTGCCTGTGGCAGCAAAAACGACTCTAAAGACAACCGGATCGTGGTGATCGATTCTGCGACGAATGCTGCGATGGCGCGTGAAATCGAATCGCGCATATCTCCGGCGCTGGCAGACGGACTTGTCATGAAAGTGTGGGCCGTTGATTCGCTTGTCGCCGACCTCGTTTCACTCGATATCGATGATCAAGGGCGTTTGTTTTACACGCGTACCAACCGGCATAAAAACTCGGAGTTCGACATCCGCGGTCATCAGAGCTGGGAGATCGCCTCGATTCAGCTAAAGACGGTCGAGGAGAAGCGCGCTTTTCTTCACAAGATTCTGGCACCCGAACGCAGCGCAAAGAACGAGTGGCTGAAAGACCTCAACGGCGACGGTTCGCACGACTGGCGTGATATGACCGTCGAAAAGGAAGTTGTGTATCGCCTGGAAGATCGCGATGGCGACGGCCTCGCTGAGTTTTCACAGGTTGTCATTGAGGATTTCCACACGGAGGTAACTGATGTTGCGGGCGCGATACTCGCACACAACAACGAACTTTTCGTAGGCGTCGGGCCCGACATGTGGCGCATCCGAGACCTGGATGGCGACGGGCTGGCGGATGAAAAGACATCGATCTCGCACGGATACGGTATCCATGTCGGCTTTGGAGGGCATGGGATGTCAGGGGCGGAACTGGGTCCTGAAGGCAAGATATACTGGCAGATCGGCGACATCGGCTTTAGCGGAGAGGGGCCCGACGGCACCAAATGGGAACACCCCAACAGCGGTGTGATCGTAAGGTCAAATCCCGACGGCAGCGACTTCGAAGTATTTGCCTATGGCAACCGTAACACGCACGAGTTCGTCTTCGACGAATACGGTAATCTCATCAGTGAAGACAACGACGGCGATCACCGGGGCGAATCGGAACGGATCGTCTACATAACCAACGGTTCCGATACTGGCTGGCGAACGAACTGGCAGTTCGGAAAGTATAATGATCGCGACAACAACACATATAAAGTATGGATGGACGAGGAAATGTACAAGCCGCGTTTCGAAGGACAGGCTGCCTACATCACACCTTGCGTCGCGAATTTCGTAAGCGGTCCGACCGGAATGTTGTACAATCCCGGCACAGCGTTGGGCCCCGAATGGAAGAACACGTTCTTCGTCGGGGAGTTTGTCGGCAATCCCGCGCGTTCGGGGATACATGCCTTCAAACTCATTCCCAGCGGAGCTACGTTTGAACTCGGTGAACACCGGTCGATAATGAGCGGTGTTCTCGCGACCGGCGTCGACTGGGGACCCGATGGCGCCATGTATGTCGCCGACTGGATCGATGGGTGGGAAACCAAGGACTTCGGCCGCATCTGGAGACTCGACGTAGCGCAGGGAGCCGACAGCCCCGAGCGGCTTGAAACCGCCCACTGGCTAAAGTCTGATTTTACCAGGCACGCTACCAATACACTTAGTACACTTCTGCGTCATGCCGACATGCGTGTTCGTCAAAAAGCTCAATTGGAACTCGCCACCCGCGGCCGCGATGGCCTGGCTGTTTTTGAAGCCAGTATTCGTCAGCAAGATCATCAGCTGGCACGTGTACACGCAATCTGGGGAATCAGTCAGTTTGCCCGGAAGGATATTAACAACGGGAGGCTTCTCATTCCGCTTCTGCAAGACAGCGATCCCGAGATACGCGCACAGGCTGCGAAATGGCTCGGCGATGTTCGCTATCATCGTGCAGGCGAAGCTTTAATACCCCTGTTGCAGGATGACTACGCACGCGCACGCTTTTTTGCGGCGGAAGCGCTGGGAAGAATAGCGTACGCGCCCGCGATTCAACCAATCATCGAGATGTTGCGGAAAAATAATGACGTCGATGCCTATCTCCGTCACGCGGGAAGTCTCGCATTGGCTCGTATCGGCGATGCAGAGCCTATACTTGCGCTGGCAACCGACCGGTCGCGCGCGGTCAGGATCGCGGCAGTGGTGGCCTTGCGGCGGATGCAGCATCCCGGCATTGCTGCTTTTCTGAAAGACAGTGACGAATTTATTGTGACCGAAACCGCCAGGGCGATTAACGACGACCTTTCCATTGAAGAGGCGCTGCCAGCGCTCGGCATGGTGTTGGCCGACAACCGCTTTCGCAACGAAGCGCTCTTGCGGCGCGCCATAAGCGCCAACCTACGGGTGGGATCCGATGCGTCGATGACGAACCTTATCAACTTCGCCACCCGTGCCGGAAGACCGGTGGAGATGCGGGTGGAAGCGATTGAAGCACTTAGTACCTGGGCGCGCCCTTCGGTTCTGGACCGGGTAGACGGACGTTTTCGCGGCGAGATCACACGGGCGCCGGAATCGGTGCGTGAGCGTGCGGCCGAGCCCCTCATCCGGTTGATGTCACATGACCAGCAGACGCTGCGATTGAGCGCGGTAAAGGCAATCGGTAAGCTTGGAATCACTGCCGGCTCTGCACCACTGTTTACCCGGCTGGCGTCGGACCCCGATGCGGACGTTCGGTCGGCTGCCCTTGGGTCGCTGGTTGCCCTGAAGGATGCGAAACTCAGTGACGCCGTAAAACAAGCGTTATCGGATAAAGCAAAAAGCGTGAGGGTTGTCGCGCTGGATCTCCTGCCCAGGACGGACATGCCCGACGAGACCATGGTTAGCCTGTTGTCGGAAGTGATCGCCAAACGCACGACAGAAGAAAAGCAGGCAGCGGTGACTACGCTGGGTTCCCTGCGATCTGCAAGCGCTGAAAGAATTCTCGGCAATCTTCTCAACGACCTGGGCGACGGCAAGCTCACACCCGAGATCCACCTTGAGTTGTCGGAAGCTATTGAAGACATTGGTTCGTTGCCATTGAAGGAGCGTTACACGGAAGTTGTCTCGCGGCTTGTACCCGATTCGCTGAAGGGTGCTTATAAGAGCGCGTTAGCCGGCGGTGACGTCGCGAGCGGCAGACGTCTTTTCTTTCGCGATCAGACTGCGCAGTGTATGCGGTGTCACTCTTTTGACGATCTCGGCGGAAACGCTGGACCGCGCCTCAACGGGGTAGCTGCACGTCTCACGCCGGAAGAACTACTGGAAGCGATCATCGAACCCAGTGCGCGCATCGCGCCGGGATTTGGGGTCATCTCTGTCGAATTCAGAGACGGCACGACCACCGGGGGTATTCTGCAGGAGGAAAGAGAAAATGAGATCGTTTTAAAGATCGGCGAGAAACCCGACACGGTCATCCGTAAATCGGATATTGCGAAGCGCACATCGGCTATGTCGAGTATGCCACCGATGGCCTACCTGCTTACCAAAAGACAGATCCGCGATCTGATGAGTTTCCTTGTTACGCTGAAGGAGGAGTGACCCGACTTCACGGCAGGCTGAAAGCTACGTAGGCATCTCCCGACGGACTGCCGACACGTCCGCCGCCACCTGCTGCGATCACAACATATTGTTTGCCATCAACTTCATAGACGGAGGGGGTCGCATTTCCGCCTGCGGGAAGTTCATACTCCCACAGCATCTCGCCTGTGTTCTGGTCAAATGCCCGGAACATCTTGTCACGTGTCGCGCCGATAAACACCAGGCTACCCGCGGTAACCACGGGCCCGCCGAGGTTCTGTGTTCCCGTCGGGGCGAGACCTTTCTCGATAAGCTCCGGGTAAAACCCGAGGGGTATTTTCCACAGGATTTCGCCCTTGTTCAGGTCGATGGCATTCAGTGTTCCCCAGGGTGGTTTTACGCCAGGGTACCCCTCGTGATCGGTTAGGATGGTCCATCCGCTG
Source organism: uncultured Roseivirgaceae bacterium (assembly GCA_964493505.1). GTDB lineage: Bacteria > Bacteroidota > Bacteroidia > Cytophagales > Cyclobacteriaceae > Chryseosolibacter. The sequence goes on along the minus strand of CAZBNP010000002.1, from coordinate 112,245 downwards.
TGCGCGTAGCGATACGTTCTTTGTACTGAATCGGCAACTTCATAGTCGGGATTCCGGAGATCAGCCTTATCAAAGAGAAATGCGAGCAGCGCGTCGATATCGCTGTCAGACAAATTGGGAAAGGGAGGCATCAGTCCTTTACCATTTCTTAAGATCGCAGCTACTTCCTGTTCTGTTCTTGTTTCTCCGAGTTTTTGAAGGGAAGGGTACACATCGGTGCCTTTCCGGTCGGCACCGTGGCAGGATGTACAGGCGTTGATAGTATAGATACGCTTGCCCGCCGATGCGAGAAGCTCTTCGTGTCCTTCCACTTCGATTTGCTTCATGCTGATGAGCAAAGGAATTTCATTTGCGTTTACGTACATGATCCCCCGCGCCGGGTCGATGGCCGCGCCTCCCCATTCGCCACCGCCCCGGGTGCCGGGAAACTGAACGATCCCTTCGGTATCGGGCGGAATATAGATGGTTCCAAACTTCGCGTCTTTGATCTTTTCGAGTACCGCCGCCTTGGACTCGGCCGATATATCCGTCACGTCGTCGGTCGTAAATGTCTGTCGCGAAAACGGTGGGGGCTTGACCGGGAATGGTTGCGTAGCCCAGACTTCTTCGCCAAGCAGGGCTGAAGCAGGGACGGGCCTTTCTTCAATCGGGAACAATGGTTCGCCGGTTGTGCGCTCGAAGAGGAATACCATTCCCATCTTTGTGGTCTGCGCAACGGCGTCTATCTTCCTTCCTTCATGTGTGACGGTCAGCAGGTTGGGCGGAGCTGGAAGATCGTAATCCCACAGGTCGTGATGAACGAGCTGGTAAGACCAGATCAGTTTGCCGGTAGCCGCTTCGAGTGCTATGAGGCAGTTGCTGTAAAGATTCTTTCCTTTCCTGTTCCCGCCGTAGAAGTCGAAAGCCGCCGAGCCTGTCGGGATGAAGGCTATGCCGCGGTCGTGATCGATACTCATACCGGCCCAGTTGTTGGCACCGCCTACTTCTTTATAAGCTTCCGGCGGCCAAGTCTCATAGCCAGGTTCTCTCGGTTGGGGTATCGTATGAAATGTCCATGCTATCTCTCCCGTGCGACAGTGGTACGCACGGACAAATCCGGGAGCGGCGTCGTATCCTTCGCCCAGCGCGGTTCCCTGTATCAGCAGGTCGCCGTACACAGCGCCCGGCGAAGAAGCTTGAACGAAAAGCCTTTCCGGATCGCGGCCAAGACCTTGTCGCAGGTCTATTTTCCCACCTTCGCCGAATTCGGCTACGGGTGTTCCGTTGTCGGCGTCGATTGCGTAGAGATAGGAACCTGCGGAAAAGAAGATCCGCTTGTCGTCGCCATCGCTCCAGTACGTGACGCCACGGTTTACGCCAGTTGACGGCCCTCCACCAAAGGGATCAAATTTCCAGATCTCCTTGCCGGTTCCGGGATCAAGCGCAATCAGCTTGAGCTTCGGTGATGTTACATACATCATCCCGTTGACGATGATCGGGTTGCATTGAATCGCTGAGCGGTTGCCTTTCTCAGCGTCGCCGGTGTGGTAGGTCCATGCCACCCGCAGTTGATCCACGTTGCTGCGATCGATCTGATCAAGCGATGAATAGGCCGAATTGCCCGCGTCACCGCGGTAGACCGACCAGGTGGTATAGTCATCTCGCTGCTGGCTACACGACTGCAACAAAATAACACCGGAGATCGCGAGGGAAAGGAACGAACCTGCTACGCCGCGAAAAGTAGGGCAATACGGAGAACTCATACTCCGCAATATAGTACTTCTTTTTTTTCTGTCATGTGAAAAGAAATACCCTGGTCTTCCAGTTCATTGAGTATGGGGTCATAGATTTCCCTGACAACCGGAATATGAAGCCCTTTGATTTTGATCGACCCGAGCAGTACGGCCTTGGCTGCCGCCCCGCAGGTGAAGCCGATCACTTTTGCAAGAGCCGAACGTTCTTTATTCTCCCCTTCGAAGAGCAGTGACGCGGTCATCTCAAACCGTTCGTCGCGCAACTCGTATCCCAGTTGATGTTGCATGACAATACAATCACGGGCATCTTCGTTTACGCATAGTTTTTCCTGGAGCAATAGCTGCAGTATCTGCGCAGGCGATACCTCACCGCTCGCGTTTACCGGGTTACCATCGTCCAGCAGTCCAAGCCATTTCATTTTTTCAATATCCGATTCGTCCGCGCCTGTATACAGTCGCAGTCTCTCTTCGAATGTGCCCGGCAAATCGCCCGGCAACAGCGACTCGACTATTTCCCGATAGGATCTCGCGGTCGATAAATCCAGCCGGGAAGTGGTGTCTGTGATCCCTAGCTTTCCAAGCACTGTCCATATCTGTTGAAAACGCTTGTTCAGGAGTTTTCCCTTCACAACTGTGTGCGCATCGTCGAGAGCGTAGATTTTCCGGTAGTATAGTGAGTCGCCCTCGGGAACGGCTACAATGTCTGCGTGTCCCTGAATGTTTACCGGCTCATTTCGTTCGAAGAGACGATAGCCCGGAACATGCCGTATATGCCCGTCCACGAGCTGTCTGTTTGTGTGTTTACCCCAGGCGAGCAGTTCGTTCGCAGGTTCCACCAGGCTGAGGCCCCACGGATTCTGTTCGGATGCCTCCGCCATCATGACACCACTGTATGTCCGGAAGGATGAAATGGTACCGCCTTTGGTGTGAATATTGTCAATCGCTTTTTTGGCAATAATGTGATCTAAGCCGGGTGAGAATCCACAGTCCATAATGATGAGTGCGCCTCTCTCTTTTGCCTCTGCCTTCTTCAGCGCCATCTGCCGTGTAAGCCGGGCGGGTGAGACAAGAACCTTCCGGTGGTTTACGCAGTATGCCGCAATGTCGAGCATCACTGCGTCCTGCGCCATAGCAATTACCACGTCTGCCTTCCTGACAGCCTGTTCGCATTCTTTCTGACTCCTGATATCAACATACTCAAGCTTGTCTGAAAGCGGGCTTGTCTTCAACTTGTCGGAAACGTGCGTTCCGAACAGCGCGCCCAGTTTGAGTTTCCAGCCGAAGACGCGAGCATCGGAGACGAGATAGTCGATCAGCGGGTAGGCGTGACGATCGCTGTCGAGTAGTATAAGGATTTTCTTTGCGGCCATATTCTGTATTATATGGCGATAAAGTTGAATGAATTTTTCAATTCAAAACCATGAACTTGGGAGTGAATATTACATTTGAAAGTACGGCGAATGATTGCGCGAACGTCATGATATTCACTCAAAGGTATTTCTGAGCGTTTGTTTCCCTACAAAGCGACTTGTAGATTTCGGGTTTCGAATTTCGGGTTAGTGGGAACTCGTCAAACCATAGAATCAACCTTCAACTAGCTCCCGCTTTGCCCTTTGCCTATTGCCCTTTGCCATTTTGCTTTCAACTAGTTCCTCCTTTGCCTACATGAAATCGCGAAGGTGTGTTCTGAGTTCTTTGGTGGATTTTGTGAGATGGTATCCCACGGCTTTTTCGGAGAGATTGAGTTGTTCGGATATCTTGACGACCGGAAGGCCTTCTATTTTGTGCAGCACAAATATTTTCTTTGTCTTGCCCGGCAGTTGATCGAGTGCGGTATCAAGCTTTTCGCGGAGATCGTTGTATTCAACCCGGTTTTGCGTGGATGTTTCTGAAACGGGTAAATATCTTCTGCAGTATTCCCAGTACATTTTGTCGTACACCTGTTTGCGAACCTCGTTGAGTACACGGTTTTTCACGGCGCGATGCAAGTACGCTGCCAGTTTTACCTCGCTGTTGGGAAGCAGGTGTTCCCTTTTTTGCCAAAGGTCGGTAAAGAGATCCTGGACAATCTCTTCCGCCAGCGCGTGAGATTTCAGTTTGTGCGTGGCTGCCAGATAGAGACCTTGCCAGTAGCGGCCAAAAATTTCCGTCATGGCTTCGCGGCTGCCTTTTCGCAACGCGATAACAAGATCATGATCTGAGGCTAGGGTAAACGGCATCTTTTAGAGAGAGAATAAGTCCTTGATAAATATACAATATCAAGGACTTATTCTCATGTGTTTACGTAAATATTAATAACCGGGATTTTGCGGCAGCAGATTCGGATTGATTCTCAGATCCGCGCGAGGCAACGGCATCAGATAGTCGCGCGTCGGATCGAAATTCGCGTGTGGCTCCAGCGAGTTCGGCCCGGTAAATAGTTCCACACCGAGATTGCGTCGCTTGATATCGTACCAGCGTTTGTATTCGAACGCGAGTTCCAGTCGGCGGTCATCAAGGACGAGATCGATGAAATCAGCTTTCGACATTCCTGTTGTAACATCCTCCGGAAACGTTGTTTGTTCTCCGGCCCAGTTTCGCGCACGCGCACGCACTTCGTTCAGATACCCTTCGGCTTCCGTCGTCGGTCCGTTGTTGACTTCAGTAAGTGCTTCCGCGGCTATCAGGAGGATCTCGGCGTAGCGCATGGTAGCGTAGTTGTTGTCGGAATACCTGCCTTCAGCGTTTGATTGTCCCGGGAACCGACGATACTTCGCGATATGTGGCCGCTGCGTGTTCTGAAAAACCGTGTACGGTTCCAAAACACCGTCGACAAGAGCAGAATCCACCATACTTACTTTTTTGCGATAGTCGCGATCATCCCATGTTTCATAGACAGCCATTGAGGGAACGCAGACGCTCCACCCTTGTTCGTCCGCACCACGGATACCTGTCATAGGAGGCATGATATCATCATTAGCGCCCCCGCCTCCATTTTGCAATCCGAGAAAGTCAAGGGAAAAGATCGTCTCGTTAAGCGCGTCCTGTTTCTCCGCGTTAAAAAGGTTTTGGAAGTCTGGTTCCAGACTATAATTAAATGTTGCCCTGTTATCGATCACCCACTTTGCTTCCGCGTATGCCTTCGGATAATCTGCAAGTGTCAGATACACGGATGCGAGATAAGATGCCGCGGTACCTTTTGTAGGGCGCGATCGTATGTCAGCGGGCTGTTGATCGGGTAACCATTGTTTTGCAAACTGAAGATCAGCGATAATGCCGAGATAGACATCTTCTACAGAAGTCTTGTTAATGTCAACTACGCTCTGGGGTTCGGTAATGAAGTAGTCGATATATGGGATCTCACCGAACATCCGGACCAGATGGTAATAGCTGAAAGCCCTGACGAACCTGGCCTCACCTAACAGGGGGTTGATTTCATCTTCCGGCAAGCCGAGCGCCTCCCCGCCAGCGACAGCCGAATTAGCAGCGCTGATTACCTGATACCAGTACGGCCAGAAACTCCGAACCATAGGGTTGTCATCGTCCATGTTGAAATCATTGACCTGCTGCCGTTCCGCCGGTGTTCCGCGGTCGCCAATGTCTACCATGTCACTTCGCAGCATAATGGCCGTCACAAATTGACGGCCCCATAACCGCTCGGACGCAATCCATCCGTAGGCACCGAAGATAGCGGTCTCAACATCTTTTGTGTTCTTGAAGAAACCCTCCGGCGCGAGCAGCCCGACCGGATTTTCCTCCAGCGATCCGCAACTCATCGTCGAACAGAGCAGCGTAATTATGATTGTTTTAGTGAAATTTATTTTCATCGCAGTAATAGTTCGTGGTTGACGATTAGAATCCGATATTTAGACCAACTGTGTACGACTTTGCGTTCGGGTAGCTTCCGTAGTCGAGCCCCAGATTCCGGTTACTATCAGCCGTGTTTGTAGACCGGTAGTTCACTTCGGGATCAAAGCCTTCGTAGTCGGTAATAGTCAGAATATTCTGAGCACTTACGTAAACTCTGAACTTATTGATCTTCATTTTCTCAACAACGCTTGCGGGAAGAGTGTATCCGAGCGATATGTTCTTGAGTCGGATGAAACTTCCATCGTAGACCCAGCGCGTGGAAACTCGACGCGTCCTGCCTGCGCTTGCCTTGGGGATATCAGTGTCGGTATTTTCAGGCGTCCACCTTCTCAGCGCATCTGTTGTAGCGTTGTTGATACCCGACATCAGGTTTAGTTCCATCAAGGTATAGCTCAACAGGTCATTGCCTTGTGAACCTTGAAAAAAGATGTTGAGGTCAAAGTTCCTGAACGAAAGATCATTGTTCCAACCAAAAATAAAGTCGGGATTAGGATCACCAATAATAGTCTGGTCGTTGGCGTTGAGCATACCATCAGGCTCTCCGGTCAGGTTGTTGTTTGCGTCGCGAACACCGTCGATGTCGCGGAATTTCTCTCCGCCGGCAACCTGCTCAAACCCACCGCCGGGAATAAATGCATCTCCTTCCTGGTACACACCGTCGTAAATCCATCCCAGGAAACTTCCCACGGGATAACCTTCGCGCAATATTTGCGTGTTACCAAGCCCTACAAGATGTCCGGGGCCTGAACCGTACGGGATATCGAGGCCACCGGGCAGCGATAGCACTTCATTGCGATTGGCGGACACGTTAATATCCATGTTCCACTTAAGGACACGGTCGATGTTTCTGGAAGAGACCGTCAGTTCAACACCTTTATTCCCGACTTTGCCAAGATTCATTAGCTGCGTCGTGTATCCGGTATAGGCGGGTAGTTCCACACTGAAAAGCAGATCGGTGGTGGTTGTGCGATAGTATTCAGCCGTGACGTTGATCCTGTCATTGAAGAGTCCGATGTCGGCGCCGATGTTTAGTTTGGCGGTCGTCTCCCAGGTCAGGTCGTTGTTGGCAACCGATGTGGGCCTGACTGCGTTGACCGGTCTGCCATCCAGGACGGTGAACACCGGGCTGAACCTCGCAAGTGTTTGATACGGAGCGATAGACTGGTTCCCGGTCAAGCCGTAGCTGACTCGCCATTTCCAGAAACTGATTGCCTCTACACCACCCATAAACGGTTCGCTCTTCATGTTCCAGGCAACTGCGCCCGAAGGAAAGAACGCCCATTTATGATTCGCGGCGAAGTTCGACGATCCGTCATAACGGGTGTTCAGTGTTAAAAGATACTTGCTCTTGAAAGAGTAATTGATCTGACCGTAGTAGGAGTAGATATATGTTTCGGTAAGTGATGATGAGGGGGCCTGCCAGAGCGCAGATCCGCCGAGATTCCAGAACGAGAACGCGTCTGAGAGAAAATTCTGTGCTTCTGCTTCCCAGCCTTCGTTTCTTGTGCTCTGGAAAGAATACCCTGCCATTACTTTCAGCTGGTGGTTATCATCAATTCTCCTGTCGTACGTCAGGTAGTTCTCGTTGAGAAGGTTGGTAGACTTCGCTGCGTCTATGGTACCCCAGCCGCCCACATTACGCCCCTCGGTCAGGGAGGTGGGGGAGTATGTGCCGGAACGACGATTGTTTATTGTCGCGCCAAATGTTGTACGAAACTTCAGGTCCTTGAGAATCGCGTATTCACCAAATATATTTGCCTGAAATCTGTCACTGGTAGATTCGTCCACCAATTCGGTTGCGACGGCATACGGGTTGTCGTGTGGATCGTTAAGTCTTGCCCGGGTGTATCTTCCATCCGGCTCGTATATGCCCTGGTCGGGTTCGAACTTGAACGCCGAGGCTACTACCCCGGGCGTCAGACCACCCGAGCCTTCCTGCGTCCTTACGCCACCTGTTAGATTGCGACGGGCAAACAGGTTCAGGCCGACATTCAACCTTTCCGTAGCCTTCACACTGACGTTGCTGGTCAAGGTAAACCGGTCGTAATCAGAGTTAATGATCACCCCTTGTTGACCAAAGTAGCTGCCGGAGAGATAGTAGTTTACGTTGTCACTGCCGCCCGAAATGGAAAGCTGGTGATTCTGAATAGCTCCCGTGCGAAAGATCAGATCCTGCCAGTCAGTGTCGAATCCCATCGATGTAAAACCAGGACGGGCTTCACTGATATAGTCCATGAACTGATCAGCATTTAAAAGGTCAAGACGGTTGATCTCCTTTTGTGTCGTGTAAGACGTGTTGAAGTTGATTTGGGTTTTTCCCGATTTACCTTTTTTTGTTGTTACCATAATCACCCCGTTGGCTCCGCGTGAACCATAAATCGCTGTCGCGGAAGCGTCTTTCAACACTTCAATAGACTCGATGTCTTCCGGGGGAGGTAGTGCGGCTCCTACAAACCCATCGACTACAAAGATGGGATCGCTACTAGCGTTAATAGACGTTCCTCCGCGGATCCTGACTTTCATCTCCGCTCCCGGTGCCCCGTTGGTCGCCGATATGCTAACACCGGCAGCGCGTCCCTGCAATGCCTGAATGGCATCGATTGCAGGGTAGGCCGTAAGATCAGCGGCTTTCACGGATGAAACTGCGCCGGTGAGATCGCTTCTCTTAACCGTACCGTATCCGACAACCACAACCTCGCTTAGTGTGCGCATGTCGGGTTGAAGCTGTACGGTAAAGCTCGTACGGGTTCCGACCGAAACTTCCTGCGTTGTGTACCCGATGAAACTGAAGACCAGCACCGAGCTGGATCCCATGACAGACAGATTGAAGTTGCCATTTACATCGGTAGTGGTACCGTTGGTCGTACCTTTCTCCAATACGTTTGCGCCCGGAAGTGGGGAACCATCTTCATCTGTTACCTGTCCGCTCACCTCCACGGCAAAGTAGCTTGATGCCGCATTGATACCGTTCTTCGCAGGTTCTATGTCACCGCCATGTCCGGGGCGCAGGATAATTCTGTTTCCCCTGACTTCGTACGATATTTCAGACGAAAAAATGCGGGTCAATACTTCCGACAGCTCGGTGTCGCTGAAATTGAAGGAAACTTCTTTGCCAACGTTAACGACCGCAGAACTATAGGTGAACCTGACCTGCGCTTTCCGTTCTATCTCCGTCAGTACTTTTTTGATCTCCTTATTGTTAGCCCTGATGGAGAGTTTGCTATTCAAAATCTCCTGACCCCTCAAATCTGAAGCAGTCGCGCACACGGCGAACACCGTTAGGATCAACATTTGTGTCAAGACGATTTTCATAGAAACAATAAGAAAACCTTGAATAGGTTTAGTGTAATCCATATCTTGATAAGTTTTTGTTTGAATACGAGCAAAAGCAAATGGCAAACTCCCTTGGAGGTTGCCTTAGGCCGGTGATGCGCCAACATCATCGGCCTTCTTATTGTTGGGGTTACGTATAATGGCTCATAGGCTGTCTGTTTTGATATTACATCCCTTACTATCAATTACAATCTGGCTTTCCACGACCTTATAGGTGGCACCGATGGCAGTACAGATCACGTCAATTCTGTCGTAAAGTCCTTCCTCGTAAAAGCTTGAAGTCAGTACACATTGCGCGAGTTTTTTTTCCGGAAAAACGATATCGATATCGTAGGTTTTCATGAGCACCGTAAAGACGTCTGGGATAGGCGTTTCGTCAAAGTGCATTTCGGTGGTGTGTTTTTTCGCTTGCTCAGCCTGCTGTCCGTGCGCCGGTTGAGTTGCCAGGATGTCGGCTACTTCGTCGTAGACGGCCTCTTGATTGGGAGTCAGCACCGTTTTCTTGTGGGCAGCTTTGCGCGAATACACGGTCACTTTCCCGGTTTTTACTGATACGGATATCTTTTCATGGCCACCGCGGTTGCGAACAATGAAGCTGGTACCGAGTACGCGGGTTATTACATTTCCGGTATAGACATAAAACGGTCGACCGACGTCGCGCGCCACATCGAAATAGGCTTCTCCCTCAAGGCATAGCTCTCTTGGACCGGAATTGGCGGTGGTGAGATACCGGATGGTGCTTTGCGGCGAAATCAGTACGATGCTTCCATCCGGGAGGATAGAGCGCATGGGCGCGGCGGTCGTGTTCTCAAAATAGATGGCAGCCGGAGCTGACGCAATGCCGGTGGCGGCCGGAACCTGTGTTTCAGCACTCGCCGAAAAATAATAGTAGACCACCGAGAGCGAGATCAAAACCGAGGCTGCAATCGCTGAATAGTAGAGCCTCGGTCGGCGCTGGGGTGCTCCGGTACGTTCTTCGAGTCTTCCGAGGATTCGGTTTGCGGTGGAGGCGAGGTCGGGGTCGGTAGACCGGGGCGTAAATTCCCGGTTTCCCAGTGAAGCATACCACGTGTCTATGAAATCGCGTTCCGCCTTCGTGCAATTTCCCGCCAGGTACTTCTCAATAAGTCTGTCCAGATCCTTGGGAGCCATTGTGTTTCTTGTTCATAAGTATGAACACACAACTCTCCAATACTCCTAAATCCAGATTGGATATTTTACATGCAGAATCTCAGTGGCCACCTGCTTGCTCAACCAGCGATCGGAGTTTCTCCGAGGGTATTACTTGTATGGCGGCGCGCCGGGCCCTTTCACTCATTTTCCGCAAGGTCTTGCGAAGGATGTCAACCACCTTTTCGTCAGGATGCTGTGCGGCGAACTCAGCGGCGTAGTACTCGAGGAAGACCAGGCAGGCCACATCCTCAACCAATTGGGTGTCGGGGTCGGAGTATAGGTTCCTTTTTAAAATAAGGTCTTTTACCCTGGAGACGCTGACATCATCGTATCCGGCTTCCTTCAGGATGGTTTCCGCAATGCCGGCATGGTGGGCCTTCTCATCGTTACGCCATTGAAGATATCCTTTCCGGTCCATCGGATAGTTGTCGCGTGGAATTTCCCATCGACCGAGGTGCTGGGCACGCACGGCAAGCTTCACCCACTCACTCGCCTCAGGAGCAAACGCGGTAAGCCGGTCCGTCATGCGCCTGGCGTAGAGGAGTTCCTTTGGAATGGTCTCTCCGTCAGCAACTTCAGAACCCGGATCCTGGCTGTGGCGGACGTCAAAGGCGTGGATGGCTGCATTGAAACGATCGGTTGGCATGCTGTAAAGATCAATAAAAATTTCGAGTGATCTGCTACTGCCGGCACCGGTTCACGCCTTCCTTTCCACTTCCCGCAGGTTTTCGAGCTTCTTGTTGCGGAGAAAGCCGTTAATATCCTCAAAATGTTCTTTCACCCGTTGGTTGCCAAACTCGAACACTTTGGTGGCCAGACCATCGAGAAAGTCGCGGTCGTGAGAGACAAGCACCATGGTACCGTCAAACGCTTTCAGGGCATCCTTGAGAATTTCTTTCGTCTTGATGTCCAGGTGATTAGTAGGCTCGTCCAGAATTAAGAAATTAACGGGCTGGAGCAGCAGCCTGATCATCGCCAGACGTGTCCGTTCGCCCCCTGAAAGCATTTTGACTTTCTTGTCGATAGCTTCTCCGCCGAACATGAATGCACCGAGAATATCGCGGATCCTGGAACGGATATCGCCGACCGCGATGCTGTCGATGGTTTCAAACACCGTGAGCTCGCCATCGAGAAGCGAAGCCTGATTTTGAGCGAAATATCCGATCATGGAATTGTGACCTACCTGCACTTTTCCGTCGAAGTCAATTTCACCCATAATAGCCTTGACCAGCGTTGATTTGCCTTCGCCATTCCGGCCTATGAACGCAATGCGCTCCCCCCTGGCGATAGTCAGCGAAACATCGCGAAATACCGTGTGGTCTCCATATGTCTTTGAAAGTCCGTCTATAATAACAGGATAGTTTCCCGACCGCGGCGCGGCGGGAAACTTCAGATTAAGCGCCGACGTATCGACTTCATCTACTTCGACGATCTCCATCTTTTCGAGCATCTTCACCCGTGATTGTACCTGCAGCGTCTTCGAATAGGTGCCCTTGAAACGCTCGATAAACTGTTCAATATCGGCGATCTGCCGGGCCTGATCGTCGAATTGCTTTTGCTGCTGCTCCCGTCGTTCCTGCCGGAGCTGCAGGTAGTGCGTGTAGTTGGTGCGATAATCGTAGATGCGACCCATAGTGATCTCGATGGTGCGGTTCGTCAGATTGTCGACGAAAGTCTTGTCGTGGCTGATTACTATCACAGCCCGCGCACTCGTAGTCAAAAACTCTTCGAGCCACTGAATGGATTCAATATCCATGTGGTTAGTGGGCTCGTCGAGCAGGATGAGGTCGGGTTTCTTCAGGAGTATTTTGGCAAGTTCAATACGCATTCTCCAGCCACCGCTGAATTCGCCGGTCGGGCGACTGAAGTCGGAACGCCTGAACCCAAGTCCGATCAGCGTTTTCTCAACTTCAGCGTCGTAGTTGATCTCGTCCATCGAATAGTATTTCTCACTGAGTTCAGACACCTGCTCAATGATTTTCGAATAAGCGTCCGATTCATAATCCGTACGGGTCTCCAGCTGGTGGTTGAGCTCATCGATATCCTTTTTCATATCGAGGATATGGGAGAAAGCCTTGGACGCTTCTTCAAACACTGTAGCGGTGTCTTCGGTGAGCAAATGCTGGGGAAGGTAGGCGATGACAGCATCCCTGGGAGCGGAGATCTTTCCCCGCGTCGGCATGTTTACGCCGGCGATAATCTTAAGCAAAGTTGATTTCCCCGCGCCGTTCTTGCCCATTAGCGCAATACGGTCGTTTTCATTGATATTGAAGGTGATGTCCCTGAATAGCGTCGATCCGCTAAACTCCACGCTCACATTGTCGACTGAGATCATATTTAAAATAAAAACCGCAAAGATAGCGGATTGCGTCCACAAAGACAGCGTCAGCGCAACTGTGCCAGCCCAATTTTCCGCCTGTCGCAGCCGCCGTTGTCGAAAATCCCTTACTTTTGACTATTCAATCGCTTTTGTAGATGGACAACAGAGACCTTTCGCCACGCTTACTTGCAATCTTTTTCTCCACCCTGACACTTTTCTCCACCGCCTGTAGTGATCGTCAGACCGACAACGGCATAAGAACCGATTCCACATCGATTGCGACCGGGCGGAAAATATTCAACCAGACGTGTGTCGCCTGCCACAGCATTGAGCACGACGGCATTGGTCCCGCGCTGGGTGGCATCACGGGCGAAGTGACAGCCAACTGGCTTGAAGCCTTCATCCGCAACCCGAAATCATCTATCGATGCCGGCGATGTTCGCGCGGTATCACTGCACCAACAGTACAAATCAGTGATGCCGTCGTTCAGCTACCTGAAAGACGATGAACTCAAGGCAGTGGTAGCCTACCTGCATACGGAGAAAGCTCCCGCGAAGAACGACATCGCAACGCGGAGTGAGGAAGCGCTCAAGGACCCGATAAAAGAGCGAATCCATATCTCGGACCTCGTGGTGGAGATGAAGAAAGTTACCCAAATGCCAGCGACGAGTGATCATGACCCGCTCGCGCGCATTACGAAGTACTACGAGCGACCCGACACGAAGGAGTTTTTTGTGCTCGATCTTCGCGGGAAGCTCTACAGACTGACCGGTGATAAAGCGGAAGTGTATATGGACATAGCCGAATACATGCCAAAGCTGATGAATGCCCCCGGCCACGGCAACGGCTTTGGAAGTTTCGCCTTCCATCCTGAATTCAGCGAGAATGGTTTGCTGTACACCACCCACACGGAAGAAGCAGGTTCCGCGCCGGCTGATTTTGTCTATGACGACACGCTGGCAGTGAAGCTGCAGTGGGTTCTTTCGGAATGGAAAACAGAGAGCCCGAACGGATTCCCGTTTACAGGTCGGCAACGTGAGATCTTCAGAATAAACATGGTGGCGCGATCGCATGGTGTGCAGGAGATCATATTCAATCCGCTTTCGAGACCCGGCGACGAAGACTATGGTCTGCTGTACATCGGCATCGGCGACGGAGGCAGCGCCGAGCGTGGAATTATTCACATCAACATCGGTCCCGAGAACATTTGGAGTTCGATCATACGCATCGATCCCGCCGGCCGCGACAGCAGGAACGGGAAATACGGCATTCCGAAGTCCAACCCGTTTGCATCGAGCAGAAACCCGAAGGCGCTGGGGGAGATCTATGCTTACGGCTTCCGAAATCCGCACAAGATAACGTGGACAAAATCCGGCCACATGCTCTCCTCGAATATTGGTCAGCATATGATCGAAGAACTCAACCTTATTCTCCCCGGACACAACTACGGCTGGCCTTTTCGCGAAGGCAGCTTCGTGATTTTCCTGAAAGAGAGCACGCGCAATCTCTATCCATTGCCACCCGATGACGAAGCAAACAACTACGACTATCCGATCGCAGAATATGACCACGACGAAGGCAACGCCATTATCGGCGGCTATGAATACCAGGGTAACCTTATTGCTGAACTAAAGGGAAAGTATCTCTTCGGCGACATGGTAAACGGGCGGCTCTTCTATATTGACGTTGCCGACATAAAGGAGGGGGAGAAGGCGCCGATGAAAGAATTTCGCGTGTCGTTAAACGGCAGGGTCACCTCCTTCAAAGAACTCTGTACCTCGGAACGACTCAGCATGCGGTTTGGACGCGACAGCGAGGGGGAGATCTACCTGTCAACCATGCCCGATGGCATCGTGTATAAGCTGATACCGTCAAAGTGAGCGTGTCACCACTGGGATACGCCGCAAGCCATTCAAAACCCGTCAGGCCATAGTAATAAAATAGTGTGGCCGATCATTTCAATTCCTGTCTGCGGATGATAGTTTTGACGGTTACTCATATCCAACAGAATGAATAAGAAAAGCTTGAGCACTGTGGCGATAGCCGCAGTTAATGTATTGTTTTTGCTATCAGCGTGTACACCAGGTTCCGATTACAGCAATCTCCCGACCGATTCGACAACAATAGCCAAAGGCTCAGAGCTGTTTTTGCAGAATTGCAGTGCCTGCCACGACTTCAGGCGAGACGGCATCGGACCCCAGCTGGGGGGGATCACTCAATCTGTATCGCATGATTGGCTGCGGGGATTTATCAGGAATCCGCAGGCAGTCGTAGAGTCGGGTGACGAACGTGGGCAGAAGCTGCTTGCGCGATACAAAACGATGATGCCACCTTTCGCTCACTTCACTGATGATGAACTGACGGAGATTGTCGCCTACCTTCACACACAGGAGCCTCCCGCGCCCTCCGCGGCAGAAGCCGATACACAGCAGGCTCTTGAAGATCCGCTCCCCGGTGGGATACAACAGTCCGATCTTGTCGTGCGGGTGGAATATGTGACCGAGATCCCCGCGTCGGCAAAACGAGGATTCAAAACCCGGATCACCAAGCTTGACTTCATCCCCGGCACGGACCGCCGGTTTATCGTCGACCTCCGTGGAAAGTTGTATGAGTTGCGCAATGACAAGCCGGAAGTATATATGGACATGGCGGTGCTGGAACCGGAATTCATTGATGCCCCCGGACTCGCAACGGGTTTTGGCAGCTTTGCCTTCCATCCGGAATTCACCAGCAATGGATTGCTCTACACAGGTCATACGGAGAAACCCGGAGCTGTTGTCGCCGACTTTCATTACGCTGACTCTATCCCCGCCACGGTTCAATGGGTCGTTTCAGAATGGAAAACCGATCAACCCGGGGCGTTTCCCTTCAAGGGCACCAGTCGCGAGCTGTTCCGCATAGACATGGTATCAGGGGTACACGGCGTGCAGGAAATTAGCTTCAACCCCAACAGTAAACCCGGCGATGAGGACTACGGTCTTCTCTATATCGGAATAGGTGACGGCGGCAGTGTACTGGGAGGTTTTCCTTTCCTGGTTCAGAGCATCGAGAAGCCCTGGGGAAGCATCTTCAGGATCGATCCCCGCGGAAAGGACAGCGCGAACAAACAGTACGGGATCCCCCCGGCCAATCCGTTCGTCAACGACGAAAACAAGCAGGCGCTCGGCGAGATCTATGCGTATGGATTCAGGAATCCCCATCGTATAACATGGACACAGGCGGGGCAGATGCTGGTGAGCAATATCGGTGAAACGCAGGTTGAATCGATCCACCTGATAGAGCCGGGCCACAATTACGGTTGGCCTATACGCGAAGGAACATTCCTGGTGAACCCGTACGGCGATCTTTCAAAGGTTTTTCCTCTGCCGGCGAACGACGCCGACTACGGGATTACGTATCCCGTAGCCCAGTACGATCACGACGAAGGGGTAGCCGTCATCGGTGGATATGAGTACACAGGCTCGGAGATACCCGAAATCAAAGGCAAGTATCTGTACGGCGATATGAATCGTGGACGTTTGTTTTACCTCGAACTTGCGGAAGTAATGCAAGGCAGGATAGCGACTATCCGCGAATGGAAGATAACCTACAACGGACAGCCTATCACCACGGCGAAGCTACATAACAGTAAAAGGGTAGACCTCCGGCTGGGAAAAGACCAACACGGCGACGTGTACTTCTTCAGCAAGAACGATGGCAAGGTCTACCGCCTCGCCGGTACGGCCACAGCGATATCGAAGCGATAGGAGCGAGGGATGTCAGGCCTGGCGTGAAAACTGTGGCAGTTATCGTATTTCTTACTATTTTGGTGTCGTATGGCGCCGTTGCTCGAACTTCGTAAAGTAAATCTGAAAGGTCCTGAGAACTTTGAATTGAAGGACATCGAGCTAGGCCAGCGCAAGCTTGAAAAAATCGGTATCGCGGGTGAAACAGGCGCTGGCAAAAGCACCTTGTTGAAACTTATCGCCGGATTGCTACAGCCTGACAGCGGCGAGATCTTCTTTGAAGGTAAAAAGGTTGAGGGGCCGGCCTATCAGCTCGTGCCCGGACATCCCCACATCGGATATCTGTCGCAGCATTTTGAATTACAGAAATCACTGCGTGTAGAGCAGGTGCTGGACTACGCAAATAAACTGTCAGACCGGGAAGCGGAGCGGTTGTACCGCTTTTGCCAGATCGATCACCTACTCAAACGCAGAACCGACGAACTGTCAGGAGGTGAAAAGCAACGGGTAGCTATCTGTCGCCTGTTGATATCAAAGCCGCGGCTGTTGCTGCTTGATGAACCTTATTCACATCTCGATATAGCGCACAAGAATTCACTGAAAGATATTATCCGCGATATCGGCGACAAGTTGAAGATCACCTGTATACTGGTTTCGCACGATCCGCAGGACACGCTCGCATGGGCCGACACCGTTATCGCTATGAAAGATGGTGCTATCGAGCAAACCGGCGCACCGGCAGATGTCTACCGCGAACCGGTAAACGAGTACGTCGCCGGCTTGTTTGGAAACTACAACGTTATCGAGCCACCGTACTTCCGGGTGTTCTCCCGGCTCGTACCACTGAAAAAGTTGATCGCCACCGGCAAGCGTCCTGTCATCGTCCGACCCGAACAATTCCGGATCACACGACAGGGAGCCACCTCGTTGCGTGGAAAAGTGGAACGTGTGAAGTTCTACGGTACGTATAGCGAAGTCGACGTTCGTATCGGAAAAAAGAACATCCTAATCAGAACTACCCGCCCGCGTATTGAAACAGGGAAAGAAGTATGGGTGACGCTTGATAGGCTTTGAATTCCTGATCATCCCTTGTGATTCAGCCTTACTATAACGGACCAATTGAGGATGTATTTCCCTTCCGACTCCTTTTCCCTACGGAGTTCGGCAGTGAAGCCTTCGCCAACCTCGTCCACCAGTAGCTTGAACTTGCCAAGATTGTCGTTGGGAGAAAACCGATCGTAGTCCCACAGCTCCAGTTCTACCCACTTGTCGTCTTTATCGAGTTCGATCTCTACATTCAAGGGCGTCGGTTCGTTCGTCGTCATGCGAACGAACTTGGTATCGCGTGGCGCGATTTTCTCACCCCGGTACTTGATGAAGATCTCATCGCCATCGCGCTCGGTCTGCAGAAACGCTACGAGCGACTCCAGGCGTAGAAACTTTCTCTTGGCTGTCATATCTGGTATTGAAGTTGTATGGAGCGGACTAGTCGCACAGTTATGCTAACCGCCGCTTAAAGGTAACGATCCTGCCTGAAAGTTTCGCGTTTTACAGGGCCACAAATCGGTTTCCATAGCAGTCCGGCGAGCAAAAAAACGCACGGTCAGATTTTACCACTTACGGGAATGATGCCCAGGTTCATCGCGTAGATGACGAATTCGGTGGGCGACTTGATATTAAGCTTCCGGATAATACTCTTGCGATGCGTTTGTACGGTATGCGGACTGAGATGCAGGTTGTCGGCAATCTGTCGGGTTGATCTCCCTTTGGCGATCAGCCGCAGGATTTCCGTTTCACGACGAGTCAGAATGGTAGGATCGCACGCTCCGTCAGACGAACGACTGAAGCGCTGGTCCATGATGATATCCAGGATCTTGTGGCAAAAGAACTTTTCACCCTTGCCGGCAGATTGAATAGCAAGCCAGATTTCCTCCTTACTACACTCCTTTGTCAGGTAGCCTTTGACGCCAAGCCCCAGTACCTGCAATATAGACTCTCTGTGGTTGTCGGCTGAGACGATCACCACATTGATCCCTGGATATTGTTTCATCGTGTTTTCCAGGTCCTCAATGGAGATGAAACCAGTTGTGTTGTAGTCGGTAATCAAAACATCAGGCCGGCATTGCTTGATTACGTCGGGTAACTCGTCGGCGGTGGTGATAGAGCCGACGATCTGCAGATCATCGCGCTCTGACAGGAAAGACTCTATTCCTGCGAACGTAAGAGGTTGGTTATCAGCTAATAATATCCTTATACTCGTTTTTTCCACTAGCGGCACGGTGTCAGTCTCGCAATCTTATGGATTATTTAGACTTATTCCAAATAGAAGCGTCGGATGAGCACTTTCACCCCGTTAACCCCTTCAGGGTAGCAATATACCCTCTATAGGGGTCCTGAAAAATGGCTTCCGCAAGCGATTGCCTTGTAGGACCCCTGGCATCTACCTTTGTTTAGAACAATTCTAAACAAGATGCGACTTATCGGAACAATTTATCTAACCCTGTCAGCGATCTGGAGTGTTGCCCAACCTGCGCCGATGCGCATAGTTACGGCCGGAAGCGCTATAACGGAAACCGTGTGCGCTCTCGGCGACTGCGACAAAATCGTGGCGACCGACAGAACAAGCCTCTATCCCGCACAGGTGCGACAGCTGCCTTCTATCGGCTATCGATCGGGCATCAATGCTGAAGGAATTATCAGCATGAAACCAACCCTGATCATTGCGGAGAAGGAATATGTGCAAGAAGTCGTTTTGACACAGCTGAAAAGCAGCGGCATCCGGCTCGTAATTGTCGACGAGCGCACTGACTTCAACGACACGAAAAACGCCATCGCACAGATCGCGACAGCCCTCGGCCGTGCAAAGGAGGGCCGGGCACTCATTGCTGAGAACGAGGCACTGCTTGTCGAGGCACGCAACAGGGTAGCGAAGATCAATCGCAGACCGGACGTGCTATGCGTTTTTAATCGCGGCACCGAAACGGTAAGCGTTGCCGGAAGAAACACGTTTGCGGAAATTCTTCAGTACGCCGGAGCGGTCAACCTCTACGCAGAAGTTGAGGGTTATAAGCCACTCAATACCGAGGCTCTCATCGCCTCCAATCCTGAATTCATCGTCATGACTTCTACCGGCCTCGCGAGTCTCGGCGGTATTGACGGCGCATTGAAGATCCCCGGTATCGCACAGACAACAGCGGGAAAGACGCGTCAGATCATCGGCATTGAAAGCTCGAAGCTGACCAACTTCGGACCGCGTTTCGGTGAAGCGGTGACAGAACTGGTCGCTTTCATACACGGGGAAGAACCCGCTGACAGGTAATATGCGCGCCACGTTGACTTTACGCGCCGCCACAACCCCGGCGATTATCACGGGCCTCGCTGCCTTGCTGCTCGCCGCGGCCTTGTACTCCCTTACCATTGGCGCGGTATCCATACCGCTTTCGGACGTGGCCGTCATCATGATGAAGCAAGTGGGACTATTCAGCACCGTGCCTACAGACAGTACACACGAAATCGTACTTACAACGATACGTTTTCCGCGCATTCTGATGACGTTGCTGATCGGCGCGATGCTGGGAGCGAGCGGCGCCGCGCTGCAGGGATTGTTCAGGAACCCACTCGTCGAGCCCAGCCTCATTGGTGTGTCGGGCGGCGCCGCGGCCGCCGTAGTGGTTGTCGTAGTGTTCGGTGCCTCGTTGAAATTGTCGGCGGTGTGGCTATACGACACGCTGATCCCGTTAGCCGCTTTTGCGGGCGGTCTCGCCGCCACCCTTATTGTTCTCAAACTGAGTTCCCAGACCGGCCGCACAAATATCGCTGCGCTGATCCTGATCGGTGTGGCGGCAAATGCTTTGACTGGCGCGATCATCGGCCTGGCGATCTTCTACGCCGACGACAACCAGCTTCGGACATTCACATTCTGGACACTCGGTGACCTCGGTGGCGCAACTGCCGGAAAACTATCGATCGGAGGTCCGCTTATTCTGATCTCCCTGATCGCGTTATTGTTTACCACCCGCTCGCTGAATGCGCTGGCGCTCGGAGAAGCGGAAGCCTATCATGTCGGGGTGGATGTGGAGCGGACAAAATTACTGATCGTCTTCTTCAGTGCTCTCGGCGTTGGTGTAAGCGTGTCGCTTGCCGGTATGATTGGCTTCGTCGGGCTCGTCATGCCGCATCTTGTACGGGTACTTTTTCATCCCGATCACCGACTGGTGTTGCCGGCCTCCGTACTGGGAGGCGCGCTGCTTCTCATCCTGGCGGATGTGATCGCGCGCACTGTCACCAGCCCGTCCGAACTTCCGATCGGTGTTGTCACAGCCTTTATCGGCGCTCCCTTCTTCATCGCTCTTTTGCTCAGGGCTAAATCTAAAAACGAAATCTGACCGATGTACGAAGCCCGGCACATATCGCTTGAGATCCGCGGGAAAACTATCCTGGACGATGTCGGTGTAAAACTTCGCCCCGGTTTGTTTACCGCACTCGTCGGACCCAACGGCGCGGGAAAGAGTTCAATCCTCAAAGTCATGGCGGGTGAGCAAAGAGCCTCGGCAGGCGATGTGCATATCAACGGCAACGCGCTGAGTGCTTACCGGGCGGGCGAACTTTCATTGCTTCGCGCGGTGCTTCCGCAACATTCGACAATCCAATTTGCATTTACAGTCGGGCAGATCGTGATGCTCGGACGCCACCCGCATCGCTCCACTAAAGCGGAAAACGAAATGATCCTTGACGAGATCATGGAACTTACCGATACACGGCAGTTTAGCGACCGCAATTACATGACCCTCTCCGGAGGTGAACGCCAACGCGTGCAACTGGCCCGCGTGCTGGCGCAAATCTGGGAAGAGACTGTTCATCCCCGCTATTTGTTGCTCGACGAGCCAACCGCAAGTCTCGACATTGCCCAACAGCAGTATGTCTTCTCGCTCGCAAAACAGATCTGCGAACGAAACATCGGTGTGCTGGCAGTTATTCATGACCTGAATCAGGCCGTCCAGTATGCCGACGAACTGAGTTTTCTCCGCGGCGGAAAAACGGTCGCCTCCGGACCCGCGCAGGAGGTGTTTACCCGGGAGAATATTGAATTGGCTTTTGGCTGTAAGGTGAACGTGCACCACGACCCGCACAACAACTGCCCCTATATCATACCCGAACGACCAACTTCCGCGAATAGCAGGACCAAGACCTTTACAATAATTAAGACTGTCAGTGAATCCAGATCTATAACAATATAAAACAATCTGCATAATGAATATTTCAACACAGGAATCAAAACGCACTACCCTCGCCGATGCGTGGCGGGGAATCCTTCAGGCAAAGCCCGATCTTCGTATTCGCGAAGCGGCGAAACAATTGAATGTCAGCGAGGCTGAGTTGCTTGCGACGAAAACAGGTGATAACGTGATCCGTCTGCAGACCTCGTGGCCGGATCTTTTACATAGTTTTAAAACGCTCGGGAGAGTGATGTCGCTCACGCGTAATGACGCGTGCATTCTGGAGAACAAAGGTTCATTCCAGAAAATCGACGTAGTAGGTTCAGGCGCGCACAGTATGGCGGCCGTCGTGGGACCTATTGAGTCGCGGGTCTTCTTCAGTGCATGGCATACCGCTTTCGCGGCAACGGAAGAGAAGTCGGGGCGGACGTTGAAAAGCATACAGGTATTCGACAAAGCAGGAGAGGCTATCACCAAGATCTATCTTCAGGAAGAAAGCCGGCAGGGAGCATTTGAAAAGATCATCGCCGATTTCCGCGCGGATGATCAGTACGCCGACCTGGACGTCAAGCCCTGGCCGGAGGAAACGTCCGCCGCCAACGTCGACACTGAGGCATTTCTGAAGGAGTGGTCGGAGTTAAAAGATACGCACGACTTTTTCGGTATGATACGCAGGCACCAACTTCAGCGTTACCGCGCCGTGGAAGTGGCGGAAGGCAGATTCACGCATCGCGTAGATCCTAAGCAGACGCCGAAGCAGATACTTGACCAGGCATCGGCGTCTAAATTTCCCATCATGATTTTCGCCGGAAATCGCGGCAACATCCAGATTCATCAGGGCAAGGTGAGAACCATACGTTTGCTGGAACGCGGTGCACAGCCGTGGCTCAACGTGCTGGATCCCGACTTCAACATGCATCTCAGGATGGACCTCGTTCATGACGCGTGGGTAGTCAGAAAGCCAACCACGGAAGGTGACGTGACGGCAGTTGAATTGTTCAGCCGCGAACAGGAACTCATCGCACAATTCTTCGGACTCCGCAAGCCGGGTATTCCCGAGCGCGAAGGGTGGCGCGAAATCGTAAGCACGTTACCCGCCTATCAGCAATAGACACTATGAAAAGATCCGTAATCGCAATTTGTCTTCTTTTCGCCGGCGCCCTACACGCACAGGACTCTGTCCAGACCATTACGCTCGGTCAGGTGGTGGTTACCGGACAGTACGAACCCCAAAGCCTTCGCCAATCGGTCTTTCAGGTGAGGACAATCTCCAGTGATTTGATCAATGCGCGAAGCGCCACCAGCGTCCAGGGTGTTCTGAACACTGAACTCGGTATCCGGTTTTCAAACGACCTCATACTGGGCACTTCAGATATCTCGATCATGGGCATGAGCGGTCAGAACGTCAAGGTATTACTCGACGGCGTGCCACTGCTCGATCGCGGCGCAACACGTGAAAGCCTCAATCAGATTGACGTGAATTCCATTGAACGCATAGAGATCGTAGAAGGACCGCTTTCAGTCATATATGGTTCAGACGCGCTGGCCGGCGTGATAAACATCATCACGAAAAAAGGCGCCGGCAACGGGAAAGGTATCGCTGTCCGGGCGCGTATTGTCGAAGAATCAACGGCGGGGGAGTACAAACCGTTTTCGGGCGATGGAACTCATAACGAAAACGTCAGCGTAAACTGGCAGGGTGAACGGTGGTATACCAACGCTTCAGCTACCCGCAACCAGTTTGGCGGTCTGCAGGGTAACAAGACCGGGCGCCAACAGGAATGGCTACCCAAAAACCAGTTGTTTGGAATGGGGACTGTCGGAATGGCCGGTGACAAGGTGGATGTCTGGTACCGGCTCAACTATCTCAACGAAACACTTGAGTCGCCTGGCGCCGTAAATGTAAACACCGGCGAAGCCACCGATAAAGAGTACCGCACTCATCGGTTCACGCACCAGTTGCAGGCCGACTGGAGCATCAGCAGCCGATGGAACTTCAACGCGGTGGCATCATTTCAGGACTATTCCCGCCGAACGCAGACATCTTTGTATAACAGTACTACAGGTAACGTATTCCTGTCGCCCGACCAGGGCACACAGGACAAGTCTGAGTTTACGAGCACGACTCTCAGAGGATCCTTTTTGCACAAAGTATCAGAGAAGGTTTCATGGCAACCCGGGTTCGATGTCAATCTCCATGAAGGGATGGGCGACCGGATTGATCAGCGACGTTCAATCGCCGATTATGCGTTGTTTGCCTCAGCCGAAATCAAGCCTGTGTCTGTCCTGAATATCCGGCCGGGCGTTCGCTTCCTTTACAACTCTGTTTACGATGCGCCGCCGGTGGTGCCATCAATCAATATCAAGCTCGGGCTTTCTCCTTCACTCGATCTTCGCGCCGCTTATGCGAAAGGTTTTCGCGCACCCGCGCTTCGGGAACTCTACTTTTACTTCTTCGATTCCAGTCACAGTATCATCGGCAATCCCGATCTCAAAGCAGAACATTCAAACAGTCTTTCCGCATCGCTCGCCTGGCACCGGCCGCTGACCACCGACCTTGTTGTCGACACTAACCTGGGTGGATTCTACAATCAATTCGACGACATGATCACACTGGGTGTCGACCCCGACGACTCCGGTATCAATACCTACATCAACGTCGCCGACTACAAGACAACGGGGGGGACGCTGACGCAGTCTGTTCACTACCGGAAGCTATATGCCACCGTTGGCTTCGCTTATATCGGCGTTTACAATGAGTTTGCGGACAGCGACGCAAGTCTCCCGGAACTGATGTGGACACCGGAGCTCAACGCGTCTGTGCAATACAGATTTGAAAAGTCAGGAACAAGTCTTTCCGGCTACTACAAATTTACCGGAAAGCGATCGGGTTATGAATACGCGGATGGTGGCAGCTCTTATAATCTCGCCACCCGCGATTCATTTCACTGGGTTGATGTGATGGCTAACCAACGGATCACTGGGTTCATTGACCTGGTCGTCGGTGTCCGGAACCTGCTCAACGTCACCCGGCTTCAGAACACCTCACTGGATATTGGCGGAAGTCATAGTACCGGCGGACCCATTCCCATGAGCTTTGGACGATCATTTGTCGCAGGCCTGAACTTCAACCTGCATTAAGAACACATAGCATTCGTACGGAAATACAATCAATCAATACTTAAATAAACAACTGAATATGAACAGATTTCTTTCAAGAATAAGCGTTTTGATCATCGGTATCTATTTTCTGGGCTTTGTTTCCGCCTGCGATAATGACGAACCACCGCTACCGGACAACCTTGTTAACTTTGAAGCATCAACGATCGGCATGGGTGATGATGCGAGTGAGACCGACGTCACCCTAAACCTATCGAGAGCGGTTTCAGAACCGGTGTCACTGAAGATCACGTTTACAACGGACGGGGTAACCTACGGCGAGCACTTTATAACAGAGCCGGCGGCGACCGGAAACACGCTGACAGTGACCGTTCCTTCCAACGCCTCGTCGACTTCCTTCAAAGTAGTCTTGCTTGAGAATGTATTTCTCAAGGGTGACGAGAGCGTTTCATTTTCGATTGACCAGGTAGATGAGCCTGCTGTCATCGGCACCACGGGAGTAATCAAGCTGGCGTTCACATCAATTATATCAGAAGGTGCTGAATTGACGCTCAACGGATTGATTGCAGACGAACCCGGGTCAGGCGCCGGCAATGCGGTGTTTGTCGACTTGAGCGAAAACAGGCAGACGCCGGTTGCCCGCACGGCCTGGGATCTAGGATTCTATGCCGGTAACGACTTTCGCGTCATCATCAACAATACCACAGCAGCATCCGCTATTCAGGTCGACGCCACTGACCTCTCGGCGGTATCGGCCACCGACATCGATCCGAGTACCCTTGCGGTAGGATTTGGTCAGGGAACCCTGGATATCATCGATGACCCGGAAGGCGATCTGGAGAACACCGCGATCGCAGGCATTTCCGCATCCGATAGTGATAACAAAGTATATGTGATAAACCGCGCGGGTGGCGCCGCCGACGTAAGTGAGGTGGAAGACCTCGTGAAGATACGTGTGGTTCGCAAAGGCGATGGCTATACCTTGCACTATGCCAAACTGAATGAGACGAACATCACCTCCGTGGATATCGGGAAAACGGACACGCACAACTTTGCGTATTTCCATTTTGAAAACGGAGTAGTGAGTGTAGAGCCGCCAAAAAACAAGTGGGATTTCCAGTGGTCGTGGAGCATTTTCCAAACGGGTACACCTCCGATACCCTACGGCTTCTCCGACCTGGTCTTCCTGAATTATCTTAACGGCACCGAGGCGGCGGAAGTAATGGTCACTGAACAGCTCACCTACGACAACTTCAGGGAGAGCGACCTCGCCGGAATAGTCTTTTCAGGAGCCAGGGCTGCTATTGGGTCCGGATGGCGGATCACATCACCGACAAGCGACGCAGGTGTACGTACCGACAGGTTCTATCTCATCAAAGACGCTGACGGAAACATATACAAGCTTAACTTTGCAAGCTTCCACCCGAATGACAGCGGAACTCGTGGCAAGCCGGTTGTCCGCTACTCACTTGTAAAGAAGAGTTAGTTGAAGTTCGGGGTTCAAGGTCTG
This sequence comes from uncultured Roseivirgaceae bacterium, assembly GCA_964493505.1. Classification (GTDB taxonomy): domain Bacteria; phylum Bacteroidota; class Bacteroidia; order Cytophagales; family Cyclobacteriaceae; genus Chryseosolibacter. The sequence continues at coordinate 86,266 of CAZBNP010000002.1, read as the reverse complement.
AGGTCGGGAGTAATTCACTGGTTTCGGGGGACATAGGAATTATGAGTTCCCACTTTGCCAAATTGCCTTTACCCTAACCTTAGACTTTAAATCTTGCGCCTATGAAAAAAGACATTCTTCACCGGCTGATGGTATTGGTGATCGCGTTACAGATCTTCGCCCCGGCGTTTTCGCAGGAGAAAGCCGCGTATGCGATCTTCTCGTCGAAAGGGAAGTCCGTATCCTACGGCAAGATGATAAAAGCCCTGGTAAAAGCCGACGTTGTATTCTTTGGCGAGCTTCACAATAACTCACTGGCACACTGGCTTGAGCTTCAGGTGATGAAAGACTTGCACGGTGCGAACCAGAATCTCATTTTGGGGATGGAGATGTTCGAAGCTGACAACCAGATCATACTGAATGAATATCTGCAGGGGTTGATTGTCGAAAGGAGCTTTCTCGACGAAGCCCGGGTATGGAACAATTATAAGACTGATTACAGCCCGCTGATTGAATTCGCGAAGGAGCGAGGTATCAGCGTTGTTGCCACTAACGTACCCAGAAGGTATGCCAATTTGGTATACCGCAAAGGGCTGTATGCACTGGACAGCCTCCAGGCGGAAAGCAGAAACTGGATGAGTCCGCTTCCGCTGAGTGTAGACTATACGTTGCCGGGATACCGGGCCATGCTGGAAGGCATGGGGCAGCACGGCCCCGGCTCGGCGGAGAATCTCGTCGCGTCGCAGGCGCTGAAAGACGCGACGATGGCTCATTTTATACAGACGCACGTTGTGAAGGGGGGCATCTTCTATCACATAAACGGCGCATATCACAGCCAGGACCGCGAGGGGATTATCGCATACCTCGGGAAGATGGATCCCGGCCTGGAGATCATGACGATTCATACTGTCGAACAGGCCGAACTCGATAAGCTCGATGAAAACAGCGTGAACAAAGGCGATTACATTATCTGTATCCCCGGAGACATGACCAGGACGTACTGATGGTTTCGGGTTTCTTTTGCCCTTTGCCATTTGTTCCCGCTTTGTATAGCCTTGACAAGGCTACTGAACCGGCCTACCTTCGCCTAGCGGGCGAGACAGGGACAGGCTTTAGTAGCAAACTCTTTTGAAAAAATCGTCCAGAAAATAGGGGGCTAAGACAGTCAACTGTCAACTTCCAACCTGTTCCCATATTGCCCTTTGCTTTACTTTGAACTTTGAACTAACCTGCTGATCTTGCAATATCTCCACGCGAAAAAGACCATCGGTCTGTCCGGAGATATGGAAAACCTTACTTTTAATCAAATGGAAACCATTCGACAGGAGATCAGGGAGGTTTGGCAACGTGGAGCAGTCGCGGGTGTGCCACCGTTGTTGCAGCCAGTAGCGCACGGCCTGTTACAGGTCGTGGAAGATTTGGACAAGTACATGCGCGATTTCCCTCCGGATAAACTCTGGGAACGACCCGCAGGCGTCGCATCCGTGGGATTTCACCTTCTGCACATAGCGGGTGTCATCGACAGACTTTTCACCTATGCGCGGGGAGAGTGGCTTACCGTAGATCAGCTGAAGGCGCTCGAAGTGGAAAAGGAAGTTCCCGCCGAGCCGATGGAACCGTCAGTGTTGGTCGGCCAGGTCAGGCGTAAGGTGGAATATGCCATCAGGCAATTGAAAACCACACTCGAATCGTCGCTTACGAAGAAGAGACTTCTCGGACGGAAAAAAATTCCGACCACCGTCATCGGACTGTTCTTCCACGCTACGGAGCATGCTCATCGACACGTCGGACAATTGCTGGTGACAGCCCGGATAGTCACGCATAAGGAAGAAGGGAAGGGTGGAGAACTGCCTCAGGACCCCTCTAAAAAACGCGAATAGAGGTCTGTTTGCCCGGCACAACGGTAGCCTTGTGTGTACTGGTACCCAGCCTGACCGTGTATTCCGCCGGAAAAAATGAAAGCGATCTGTTCAGCGTATTGTAATTAAGCTGATTACCCAAGTCATCGAGTACGTAATAGTATCCGGTACCGGCACCGGTGAGCACCAGACTCCCGGTGGAATACTCCGTGGTAGCGCCACCCGTCACCTGCGCCTTTATTATCGTGTTGTTCACTCTTATTTGATAGTCGCCGGGAAAGAAAGCTAACTGTCTGTTGAGTTTCTGATAGTTCAGCGCCTTGCCCAGGCTGTCTGTCACATAGTAGTATTCGTCGGTCAAGCCGTTCACGCGCAGGTTTCCGGTTATCAGCTCCGCGACTTTCCCGGCAACTACATCGATCTTCATGGAGGTGTTATTGACCTTCACGTCGTAACTCCCCGGAATAAATGCGAGTGGTTGTCCGATCGTTGAGTAATTCAGCTGTTTGTTTTCGTTGTCGAGCACGTAATAGAATTCACTTGTCGCTCCGCTGACGAGTACTGAGCCCGTGCGGATCTCGGTGACTTCCCGGGCGCGGACATCTGCGCCGACCTCAGTGTCGTTTACCCGCACCGTGTACCCGCCGGGGAAATACGACATCGACGTGCCCAGTACCTGCTGTCCAAGTGTTTTAACTGAATCCATAACTTCATAATAATCAGTAGTATTACCTGCTATTGTTAAAGTTCCGGTTAAACAAATTGCGAGTTCTCCCTCCCGGATCTCAACCGTGTGAACGGTATTGTTTACACGCACAGCATAACGCCCCGAAGGCAGTTGCATCGGCTTGTTCAGCGATTGCGATTGTGCCTTGCCACCTGCTTCGTTTTCAGCAGAGAAGCTGGCCGGGGTACTGCCCTGTACCAGCAGAAGCCCCTGACCTTCGTCAACCTGATATCCTGCGGGAATAGCTGTGAATGAACAGCAGGGGTCGCTGGCTCGCTCCGTCGAGCAGGAGAGATTTCCAGTTACCAGGAGCACAAACAAAAAGCCCCATAGAGGCGATATACTAGTCATGGCCAAAGGAAATGAAACGATCCGATATCAAAGGTAGCTGACTGGCGCTATTAATAAAAACTACCGGTAGTACACAACGCCGCATTCGGGATTTTCCAATTGGAAGTTTTCGATACGGCGACTGGAGATACGTGTGTTGTACGCTTTGAGGGAACGGAGTGAAAGATAGGTTACCGGATCCAGCTTGCTGACTGATGTATTCGAGCAATCGAGCGATTGAAGGTCAACCAGTGGCCTGAGGGGATCCAGTTTCTTCACCTGTGTTCCCGCGCAGTTTAGCGAGCGCAGGTTCCGCAGTTCTTCCAGTCCCCGCAAATCACGCACCGGTGTGTTTGAAATATCGAGGTCGGCGAGCTCACTCAATGCCGCAATAGCGCCGATCTCCTGAAGCGGGCTGTTGGTGGCGTGCAGTGATAACAGTGAACGCAACGCCTCCGTTTCCGGTATCCCGGCCACCGCCGTTCCTGAGAAGTGTAGTTCCTTTAGCCTGACGAACTCGCTAAATGCAGTCAGCTCACTTATCCGCGGATCCTCGAATTTGAATTTCTCCAATTCGACAAGCCGGTGAAGACTTTCGCGGGTTGTATCCGTTCCCACCGTAATCATGAATACATCTTTCCACACAGCCGGAAGGTTGCTCCACCATCGGTTGAGGTGAATGGTTTTGTAAACCAGGAGGCATCCCGGATTCTTTTCCAGGAATTCGCGCGCGGTTATATCGTGGATATCCGTGCGGTCGACATACACTTGCTGCAAATGCCTGAGTCCGGCAAGCGGCTCAATTGATCCAATGGCACTGCGATCTGCGATGAACACCTCGAGCCGTGAGAACCTCGCAAGCGGCGACAGGTCTGTAACTTCAGTATCGGCAATGTTCAGTTTTCTGATCTCACGATGGTCGCGCAGGGGTGACAGGTCGGTGATGGCTGTATTGCTGGCGATAATAACCTGAAGTTTCTGCAACCGCCTCAGGGGCTCGAGCGACGTAATCGCGCGGTCATTGCTGAAGTTCACTGAATCGATATTGGGCAGGCTGGCGAGTTCTTCTTTGCCCGGTGTATCGCTGATTCTCCCCGCAGTGGTGAGTACGCGTTTCCAGTTTTGCGGCAAGGTGCTCCACCACGCCTGAAGGTCTTTTGAATTATAGATAACCAGTACTTCGGGATTTTCAGCCATGAACGCATCGGCGGCTGATTTTGTAACCGGAGTCTGATCACAGTAGACGCGCTTCAGTTTTGCCAGATCCTTCAGGGGAGAGAGGCTGCTGATAAAGGTATGATTCGCACTGAGTACTTCGAGACTGGTAAGTGTATTCAGCGCAGAAATATCCCGAACGAGTGTGCTGTCGATATTGAGTGATGTCAGATTTGTCAGCGTTTGCACCGGCGTCAGATCCTGGATATTGGTTTGCGCTACGTTAAGCTGTACCAGCGAGGTGAGTTCGCCGATAGGCTTTGCATCGGCTACCTGTGTCTGTCTGAGGTTCAGTTCCGCGAGGTTTTTCAGAAAGGTGAGCGGCGCGAAATCGAATACATGTGTACCCTCCATTGCCAGGTTCTGCAGAGAGGTCATCTTTTCCAACACAGCGACGGACCTGACGTCGGTGTGGCCAATGTTCAGGGTCTCCAGTTTAGCGGCGTAGCGCAGCGCATTCAGGTCGAATACCTTTGTTCGCGAGACGTCGAGCTCCACCAGTTCAGTGAGATTGCGGATAGGGGTGAGGTCGGCGATATTTGTTCCTGACAGGAAGAGCAGCCTCAGGTTTGTGAGGCGACCGAGCGGCTCGATGGTCTGGACGTATTCGTTACCGTTGAGGTCGAGTTCGCTCAGCGCCGTCATGTCTTTGATATCGCTTAGTTTTACGCTATCCATGATGTTGAGGCGCCGTTTGAAGATCGACTTCCATTCGTACGACAGCGTCTTCCACCAATTGGTCAGCGCTTCTGTTTCATCAAATTCGTTTGTATAGATACTGACTATCTTGAGGTCGGAGGCTTCCGGATCGAAGTTGATCTCGATGTAGCGCGGTATGGTGTTTTTCACCGTCTTGCCGGTCACCGTCGTTCCGGTTAGTGTTCGGCGTAGCGACACCTTGTAGAATACCTGTCCGTTGGCGTTGACACCTTTCTTGATGTCTTCGATAACGAGTTCAAACGCGGCGTCGACGAAGAAGAAATCCACGTCCTTGAGGTAAGCCACCACGTCTTTGTTTGTAATCGTTGAGCGATTCTGATCGAGGTCGTCTTCGACCTGAACTTTGGCGTCGCGGAATATCTTGGCATAGCTCTCCGTGATCACGATATCCTTATCGCGCACGGATGTTGTGCTGCTTCCCAGGGTGTTGAGCAAGAGTTGGAGAAATGCGACGAGGTCTCTGACTTTCTCTTCGTTGGCCTTATACACAGCATTGCCCGCGGCAACGACGGCCGGATGCGTTGGGTTCTCTGCTGATCGATGAGGCTTTCGGTGAGTAAAACCTGTCAAAGCCACAATGAAAAGCAAGGAAACTGCGAGTATGCACAGTTTATCGCGTTTCATAATACAGGTATTTTCTCAATACATCTTTTTCAGCGGGGCTGTTAAGTTTGACGAGATTGGAAATGAGCCATCCGGTATTGTATCCGGGCCTGTTAAATTCGGATATCCCAAAATACCACCCGTCGATTTGAAAAAAGTGAAACTCGACGTGGTCTACGTTCCTGAACCGCAGGTTCCCTTTCCGTACTTCATAGAGAAAGAGCGAAAGGTGATCCGGCGTAAACCTTTTTATGACAAACTGGTTGATACTATCTTTATTGTCGAAGGCCTTCCTGAGATTCATGAAATCCAGTTCATGGCTCATGGGGTGAAGAAATTTTCCCAACCGCGTGGTATCTTTCCTGAAGTACGGGCTGAACATGTCGGCGTGCACTTTCTGAATCACCCAGCGGGTACCAAGCCGGTGCTTTTCCAGTTCCATGAAGAGAACAACACGCTCGCTCTTGCCGTTCATTGTAAACGTAGTATGCAATTCCGCAAACCAGTTTCCTCCGTGGAAGTTGAGAACACGCTCTCCGCCTTTGTCGAGTACATCCTTCGTAAAGTCGGCTTTCAGCGCGCTGCTGATGTTGGTATTGTCTTCATCGAACAGGACCCGGAAATATTGCTTGCGCAGTTTGTCACTCCGGTATTGTTTGTCGCCGGGGTAGTAGCGATTTCCCTTTTCGTCTTCTTCGCCATTGAACCGGCGGAAGAACTGATTGACCTGCTTCGACTCAGCGTACAGACGACTTTCGTCGTCCATATCGCCGATAATCTGTCCGGTAGACAGCGTTGACAGGCTTGCGACGAGTCCTACCGCCGCTACAAGGTTGCGGATGAATAACAAAAGTCCACGGTTGCTAAACCGCGGACTCTGAATTAATCTACTATCTAAACGAAAGCTTCTTACAGTTGATATCATGAACTTGTTTCCGTAACCCGGATATCACCTAACAGCACATCCCAAAACTCCACGGTTCTCCCTGCGATCTGTGTCTTTTTCCGTTCGACGTAAATGGTAATATCTTTTTTCGTCGTGTCTTTGTATTTCATGAGTCCATCGTCGCTGGTACCTTCGAATCGCTGATAGATTGTCACCACTCCGACATAGCGGCCATCTGGCTGACGCTCCAGGTCGCTGATATAATGAATATTATACCAGGAGATCGTTACACGATCATAGTTGAGTGCCATAAGACGTTCAAAATATTTGCGCACTTTGTAGTAGTTGATCTCCTTGCTGCTAAGCGAAGAGACGCCCATTTCACTGTCGGGTGCGAACAGTTCTTCCGCACGGTCCATGACACGGGTTGCTTCCGAGAACGCTGTGTTCTTACTTCCTATGATACTGATATATTTGCTGAGGTCCCTGACTTTTTCAAGCGCCAGGGAATCTATTGCCCGTTTTCTTTCACGGCTTATCTCGGCTGTCTGAGCTGAGACGATACCTGTAATACCGAAGCTTAAAAGAAGGGTGAGTATGTAGCTGGCTCTAACCATAACGATTTTATTATAAGAGTGAGATTAATTCTTTTTTCTGAGTTCTACTTCCGTGATTTTTCCGGCGCTGTCAAACGCGAGGTCTGAAATGCTGCTGGAATTGTTTTTCGTGTCCTTGAGGTAATTGAGATACTCCTTTATGGTTGTCGGCCTGTCGTAGTCTTTTTGTCCGTTTTCTTCGCTGATAACAATGAGCACCGGTGTGTTAGGAGAAGCGAAGAGTGCAAGTGCTTCGTTGATGCTGCTATTTGCCGATGCCGCGTTCCCGGACCGCGCAATGGATTCGAAATACTGGGTGAGTTTGGCTTTGGGCGCATTGGCGAGGGCTTCCTGTTGTCTGCGGGCCTCTTCGGCACGGCGAGCCTCTTCTTCGGCCGCCAGGCGTTTCTGTTCTTCCTCGCTACGCAATTTCGCCTCTTGTTCTGTTCTGGCTCGTTCCTCAGCCGCCCGCGCGGCGTCAGCTGCCTTCTTTTTACTCTTGCAGCCGGTAAAACATATCATGAGAACAAGCACCCACATGACTACCTTTGAAGAATTTCGGATAACGCTCATCATTTTTGAATTTTGGTATTAATATCGGTTGATTACAGGAATTACTATGCCAATTTTTTCAATTATAGCCACTTTTTCGATGAATGGCCTTCTCATCTGCGCCGCTTCAGGCGCCGATGCGCCCGGATGCCTCCGCAAACGTATTTGAAAAAGGTGATTTGTCAGATAAGAATGCCCTTTTTTTTTTAAACGGCGCTCCTTGTTCCTTTTCGCATTCACTACGCCACACTCCTGGTCGTCATGCGTTGAACTGATAAAACTTGTTTTCAGATTCCGGATATAGCTCTATATTTAACGATGATTTTTTTTAGATGCAATCCCGATGGCCAAACGAACCGCTGAACCAGACGACAAGATCCTGTCGATTGATATTGGTGGATCGCGGATAAAGGGAACCCTGCTCGACATCAGCGGTAATACCTTGATCGACTATCAGCGAATTTCGACACCCAAATTTGCCGGCCCTGAAAACGTCATGCAGGGAATTGTCGAGCTCACCAAGGGTTTTAATGGTTACACCAAGGTTTCAGTTGGCTTCCCGGGCTACGTCCGCAACGGCACGGTATATACGGCCCCGAATCTGGGCACAAACAGATGGAGAAAAGTGTGCCTGAGCGACGAACTGTCTGCCCGGCTCAGGAAGCCCGTGCGGGTGGTCAACGACGCTGACCTCCAGGGGCTGGGCGTCTCCTCGGGTGACGGCCTCGAAATGATAATCACACTCGGCACCGGATTCGGTACCTCCCTGCTGATGGACGGAGTGCTGCTCCCTCACCTCGAAATCGGTCAGCATCCCTACACACGCAAAAAGAACTATGACGCGTATGTAGGCAATGGCGCGCTAGAGGAAATCGGCGGCGAGAAATGGAACAAGCGACTGCGCAAAGTGCTGGCCACACTCAAAACCGTTTTCAACTACGACCATCTGTTTATCAGCGGTGGCAACGCAAAGAAGATCACAATTGATCTCGACAAAAACGTCACGCTCGTCTCTAATATAGATGGGATCAAAGGCGGCGCGAAGTTGTGGGCGACCGACGATCATTATACGGTCTGATGGAAAGATCGCCGCGCCAGTCCAACCAAAACTGTTATGCACATTCGTAAGGCACACATACTGTTCACCCTAAACCTGGTGATGCTGACGCTTGGTGACATGTCGTCACTCGCAGGTCAACCGACGACAAATATCGCCTCCGTTACGGATACCGATCTTGAAACCGTTCGCAATCGGGTGATCACCGACCTTTACCAGACTGCTGTCGACAGCGAACATGTTCGCGATTTGCTGAAAAACATCAAGTCCGATGGCAGCTGGCCGAATATCAATTACACCGATGTATCACCGACCGGGTTTGAACACTATCGCCACCTCGAGAATACCTACGTACTCAGCATCGCCTATAAAAAAGCCGATTCTCCGTGGTACGGCAACGTCAAGGCAAAGAATGCCGCACTTTCGGCCCTGGACTACTGGCTGAAACGCGACTTTATCTCCGACAACTGGTGGTGGAATGAAATCGGTACACCCAGCCGGATGATCAGAGTGTTATTGGTGCTGGATACCGACCTCAATGACCATCAGAGACGAATAGGCATGCGCATCGCAGGGAGGGCAAACCTTGAGGCCTACGGAGCCCGTCCGGGTGGCGACCGCATCAAGATCGCGGTCATTCTTGGCAGACAAGCTTTGTTCAGGCGCGACGAGACCGTGCTTAAGCGAGTGGTGTCTGTTATGGAAGAAGAAATTACCATCACCACCGGCAGGGGTCTTAAGCCTGACATGAGCTTTCACCATCGTGTTGACAATGTGATCAGCACACTCTCACACGGCATTGGCTTTGCCAGTGCATACGCCAACTGGGCGGCGATGACCGCCGATACACGCTACAGCTTTCCGGAAAACACATCGCGATTGCTTATTGATTATTTCCTCGACGGGATATGCAAGTCAATGGTACACGGCAGGTATCCCGATCCGGGAGCCAGAGATCGTTCCCTCAGTCGCGAGGGAAACCTGCGCCCCCTGGATTCCGACTTGCCCCAAATCCTCACGAGGATTTCGGCATACCGCAGGCAGGAACTCGAAGATATCGCGGCTATCCGCAACGGACAATTGAAACCCAACCTTTCGTGGAACCGTTTCTTCTGGCACTCCGAATACCTCAGCCACCAGCGGCCTGGCTATTTCGCCTCTGTGCGCATGCACTCTTCACGCAATCATACCACGGGACAACCGTATAATGGCGAGGGTCTCAAAATGCACCACCTCGGCGACGGGGCAAATTTCATATCCGTTACCGGAAGGGAATACTTTGACATTTTTGCCGTATGGGACTGGCAAAAGATTCCGGGAACCACCGTGGTGCAGAGACCAGCGCTCCCGGATCGGAAAGAGATCGCAAAGAAAGGACTTACTGATTTCGTCGGTGCCGTGTCGGATGGCCGCTATGGCGCAGTGACGATGGATTTCAAGAGTGCTCACGATCCACTCAGCGCCCGGAAGGGATGGTTCTTCTTTGATGATGAATTCACCTGCCTGGGCGCCGGCATCTCGTCACAAGCAACGAATCCAGTAGTAACAACAATAAATCAATGCCGTTTGAACGGTGACGTGGTCGTGAATACCTGGAAACAGAAGAAGGTCCTGGACGAAGGCAAACACTCGCTGAACGACGTCTCCTGGGTGTGGCACAACGGGCTGGGATACGTGTTTGCCGGCCCGATGTCTGTCAATATCAGTAATACAAAAGTAACCGGAACGTGGAAGTCGATAAGTCTTCAGGCTGTCACATCCGACGATACGGTAGCTGTGGATGTATTCGGACTTTGGATTGATCACGGTATCCAGCCCAGCAATACATATTACGAATACACGATTGTTCCGGCTTCATCGCCTGAAGAGCTCGAACGATATCTTCAGGAACCCCAGGTGATCGTGCTGGAAAACAATGAATCGGTGCAGGCGGTACTGCATCGCGGTATGCGGAGAGTCCAGATCGTTTTCTACCAACCGGGAACAATCAGGGTGGGAGAGACCTCTGTGGGCGCTAGCAGTCCATGCGTTGTAATGGTAAAGCTGAACGGCAAAAGTGTTGAGGAACTAGCCGTGTCGGATCCATCCCGAAAACTGGAAACTATCACGCTGCGGGTATCGGCGCTTCTCGAAGGAGCCGACGACTGGCCGGCGGTCTGGGACAAGAAGCAAAAAGAGAACGTTATCAACATCGATCTCCCCCGCGATGAGTACGCCGGCGAAAGCGTACTGTTACGGGTACCGTTGTCCCAGTAACAGCCAGGATGTATATTTGAGTTTTACGCGGCAATAAATCAACCGAAATGAAATATTCAATCTTCCTTTGTTTAAGCATACTGATCGTGGATATCGCAAATGGCCAGGACGTTATTCCGTTGTATCCGGACAAGATCCCCAATAGCAAGTCAGCACCCGACAAGGAGGAAACTACTGTAAGGGAGAACGGGACGGTGATCGTCAGTGCGATTTCGGTCCCTACACTGTCTGTTTACCTTCCCGCACAGCCTGATCCGGGCAAGGCGGCCGTCATCATCTTTCCCGGCGGAGGTTATGTGATCAACGCGATCAAACACGAAGGTTTTGACATTGCGGAGAAACTGAACGAATGGGGAGTGGCAGCTTTCGTTGTAAAGTACCGGATACCCAATGACGAGACAATGCATGACAAATCAATAGGGCCCCTTCAGGACGCACAGCAAGCTATCGCCATGGTGAGAAAGAATGCTGCAAAATGGAATGTCAACCCGGACAATATCGGTATAATGGGGTTTTCCGCGGGCGGTCACCTGGCTTCAACACTCGCCACCCATTTTACGAGACCCCTCATCGCCGATCGGACAACAAAACTTCGACCCGACTTTGCGATTCTCGGATACCCCGTAGTCAGTTTCTCCGGTAGCATCGGCCACTCAGGTTCACGCAGAAACCTGCTGGGAGAATCCCCCTCCGAAGAAAAGGTAGCCGAGTTCTCGAACGAACAGCACGTTACATCCGAGACACCTCCGACGTTTCTCGTACACGCGAGTGACGACAAGAGTGTGTCGCCGAAGAACAGCATTATCTTTTATGAGGCGTTGCTGAAACACAACGTTCCCGCTGAGCTACATTTTTACGAACGGGGAGGACATGGGTTCGGGATGGATAATCCCACAACAAAAGAGAAGTGGATGCCGACCCTTAAGAACTGGTTCTTGTCCAGGTCAATACTGAAACAATAAAAACGATGACGTTGTTTTTTTTGACTAGCCGATATTAGCACTATATTTGGTTCAAGCCCACTGTGCTTCGCGTATGCGACGCATTGGGCTTTTGTTGTACATATACGCTGCTATAAATGGTACACGTCAAATCACAAAGAAGCCCATGGCAACGCTATTGCGCGCTGGTGGCGATCATCCTGACTTCCTATGGCGCATGGGGTCAGCAAGGGGAGAGCTCCGAGGATTTGAAAAAAATGACGCTGGAGGAATTGATGAATATCGAGATCACTTCAGTCTCCAGACGTCCGGAAAAACTTGGCGAGGCGGCATCAGCCTTGCAAGTGATCACCAGCGACGCGATCAGACGATCGGGGGCCACCAGTATTCCCGAGGCATTGCGATTGGCACCGAATCTCCAGGTCGGACAAGTGAACTCGTCGCAGTGGATTATCAGCGCACGGGGCTTTAACGCCCCGTTTTCGAATAAGCTCCTGGTCATGATCGATGGGCGGACAGTATACTCCCCGTTGTTTGCCGGGGTCTTTTGGGACGTTCAGAATGTCCTGCTGGAGGACATTGATCGCATCGAAGTGATCAGTGGCCCCGGAAGCACGGCCTGGGGGGCTAATGCCGTCAACGGTGTTATCAATATCATTACAAAAGATGCGTCTGAAACCCAGGGTTTTTATGCTTCGGCAGGGCTGGGCACTTACCTTCGCCGACGTTTTGAAGCCCGGTATGGCGGAAAGATCGGCGATGATCTTTCCTACCGCATCTACGCCATGTCTATCAGGCGCGATCACACGTTTGCCGAAGAACAGGCCAGTAACGACGACTGGTACATTGGACAATCCGGTTTTAGTGTTGAGTGGCAGCCTTCTCCCGCAGATGCCCTCACGGTACACGGCAATGTGTACATGGGCACACACAACAATATTCCGTCCGCGTCATCTGTCGACGGACAAAACATTCTCGGTCGCTGGTCTCACGATTTCAACGAGCGGTCACAGCTTGTCGTTCAGGGATATTTTGATCGCACGTGGAGGAGGGATATTCCCAGCACACTGTCGGACGAGGTGGAAACGATGGACGTTGATATCAATCACAATTTCGCACACGGCAGACACCACAACTTTGTGTGGGGTGTTGGCTACCGGCACATCCGCAACAGCACCTACAACCGCACGCTGTTTGTAGGGATCATACCAAACACGCGCGACATGCCGTTGTATAGCGCCTTTATCCAGGATGAGATATCACTTTTCAACAGCCCGCTGAAACTGATAGTCGGCACGAAGCTCCAGCACAATATATTCTCCGGACTTGAGCTCCAGCCTTCCGGGCGGCTTGCCTGGGTAGAGAACGGTCGTGTGTTATGGGGCGCTGTTTCGCGTGCCATACGGGCGCCAAGCCGGATTGACGTTGATTACAGACTTCCCGTAGAGCCGCTGCCACCCGAGCTGCCGAGTGTTGCAGGAGGGCCAAACTTCGATTCGGAAAAAGTCGTCGCCTGGGAGATGGGCTACAGGCTTCAGGCGCGTCAGCGATTCTCGGCCAACGTCTCTGTTTTTTACAATAAGTATGACGACCTCTATAGCGTAGATTCCCTGGCCGGCACCTATACCTATCAGATACAAAACGGCACCCGTGGTACCTCGCATGGCATCGAAGTATCGGGCTACGGCCAGATCGGCGAGCGGTGGCGCCTGCGTGGGGGGTACACTTACTTTGACAAAGATCTTTCCAATAAGCCAGGGCATATATACGACTTCGCCAACCTGGGGCTCGATGCGCGAAACAGATTTTTTCTGCATTCGGCGCTGGACCTTCCGGCAAACTTTCAATTCGATTTCACCTTTCGCTATATTGATCCCATACCTCAGCTGGGAACACCGGACTACATGACCTTCGATGCCCGGCTGGCGTGGGTAAAGAACTGGCTCGAAGTGGCAGTGATCGGTCAAAACCTGTGGGAAGACCGACATAGGGAACTCATCGCAAGAGTCCCACGAAACATTTATGTAAGCGCCACATGCCGTTTCTGAGCTGCCATATTATCAGTGTTCTTCGGAAGCGTCTGGTCGCGCTCCTCCTGGTAATGACAGGGATATCGACCATTGTGGCCTCACAGCCGTCGCCACGGGAATACCGGATCAAGTCCGTGTTCCTTTTTAACTTCACTCAATTTGTCGAATGGCCATCAGACGCATTTGAATCCGACGATGCGCCTCTCGTGATCGGTGTATTTGGTGCCGATCCATTCGGTTCATTTCTCGATGAAACGATACACGGGGAACTGACCCAGGGTCACCCACTTGTTGTAAAACGGTACGAGTCGATAGACGAGATAGACAATTGCCATATTCTCTTCCTGGCGTCGAGTGACAGGCAGGTGACACGGCGGCTGCTCGCAGCACTGAAGGGAAAGCCGGTGTTGACTGTAGGTGATTATGATGGGTTTGCCAGAATGGGAGGGATGATAGCGTTTGACGAAGACAAAGGGAAGATAGCCCTGCGTATCAACGCCACACCCGTCAGTGAAGCACGGCTTGTGGTTAGTTCCAAATTGTTACGGCTCGCAGAAATTATACCCTGAAAAGTAATGGCGGAAGTATTACCCATTCAGAGAAAGTTGATGCGGGTCTTTATGATGACCAGTTCGGCCGTGCTGGCCGTGGCTTGTAGCATATACTTCGTCTACGAGCTCTTTACTTTCCGGCGTACCATGGTGATGCACTTGTCGATGCTGGGAAAGGTTATTGCCTCTAACAGCACCGCTTCCCTTGCCTTCTACAATGAAGAAGATGCAACCGAAGTGCTGTCTGCCGTCACGGCGGATAAACATATTCTCGCCGCAGCTCTCTATGACGAACAGGGCGAACTTTTTGCGTGGTATCCCGACGCACTCACACCGGAGGATTTCCCCGTCTATCGCAATCAGGCGGGATATGTCTTTAAAGATGATTTGCTTGTAGGATTTGAGCCTGTAGTTCAGGGTGACAGAAAACTGGGCACGCTCTTCATCCGGTCAGACATGTTGGCGATCTATGAAAGGCTGACGCTGTATGCAATCATCGCTATCTCGGTCATCGCGCTTTCACTACTTTTGGTTTATCTGCTGTCGCGGTGGCTTCAGAGGGGAATATCGAGACCGATTCTCCAGCTTGCGGAAACCGCAAAATCCATTTCCGGTGGAAGGGACTATTCCGTTCGCGCCACAAAGGTAAGCAATGATGAAATAGGCTTACTGACCGACGCGTTTAACCTGATGCTCTCCAGGATCGACGAACAGACACAGGAGATCACAACTTTCAACCAACAACTGGAAGAACGCGTCCTCGAAAGAACCCGCGAACTGATGGCCGCGAACAAAGAACTAGAAGCATTCTCCTACTCAGTGTCGCATGACCTTCGCGCGCCGTTGCGGTCAGTTCACGGCTATATGACCATCTTCTCGGAAGAGTACCGGGAACGTCTCGACGACGAGGGAAAGAGGTTGGTAAGCATCATCCTGAATAACGCCACCCGAATGGGCCAGCTTATCGATGATCTGCTTTCATTCTCCCAGCTAGGCCGCAAAGATCTGCGAATGAGCAGAGTGGCTATGAAAGCACTGGTTGACGAAGTCTGGAAGGAATTGTCAGAGATGGAAGCAGGCAGAAAGATCAATTTCGTGGTCAGGAACATTCCCCCCGCTATCGCGGATAGTGTGACAGTAAAACAAGTCTGGACAAATCTGATCTCAAACGCATGCAAATACACCAGAAACCGCGAAGAAGCTGACATCGAAATAGGCTCATTATTCGAAAACAAGACTGTCGTGTACTACATCAAGGACAATGGCGCAGGTTTTGAAATGAAATATTACGACAAGCTATTCGGGGTTTTCCAAAGACTCCATTCCGAACAGGAGTTCTCGGGAACCGGTGTCGGTCTGGCTATAGTCGAGCGTATCATCGCAAAACATGGGGGGGCGATCTGGGCGGCATCCAAAGTCAACGAAGGAAGCACATTCTTCTTTACATTAACACCCGGCGCCCACGTGCCCAGACCGTCTCTTTAACCGCTGGCTATCAGACCGATTTTGTTCCTGATGATGCGGCAGCCGGACGATAACAAGTTGACAGGATCACGGTCACGCTATCGGCAAGCAATAAAAAAGGCCCGGCTGATTGCCGGGCCTGCATATTTTCTTGTTTTCTGCGATCTAGCTCCAGGTACCCTGGTCGATCACCTCTTCACCAGCATCATCAAACTGCTTCCATGAACCTGCGCCAGCGGCGTTCCATTCTACCTCAGACTGCTTGATGCCACCGTAGAAGTACACAATCGACCCGGCTTTCGTCGATGTATTAACTTCAACCGTGAAGTTGAAGTCGTCCGACTCGCTACTCATAGAGAACGTGAAGATATCGCCCTTACGGCTCCATTCCCAGCGAAGGAGTTCAGCCGAGCGCGAGTCGCCCAGCGCTCCCCATATATCCGTCACCACCATGTATCCTTCACTTCCATCCTTACGCTCCTCCGCATAGAGGTAGCGGTACCATCCATCACCTTCAAGACCCTCGGTGCCTTTAAAAAACAACTCAAAGATGTACTTATTACCGCTCTCCCTGACCTGGTACGCAACACTTCCAGATGCCCCATCAGACCAGATGTAAACCAAGCCTTGCTCGGCAGTTGTACGTCCGTTTACGGGCGTGATCAGGTCGGATGTTTTAGCCGCGCCAGCGGGGAACTCAAACATCGCGATATTTCCTGCCAACATGTTGGCCATACCCACCCAGGCCGCTGCCATTTGCGCGTTCGGGTCATCACTGTCAAGCAGGCCCTGGGGTACCTCCAGAATTTGCTGGCTTCCCGAGAAGCTCAGCTTTGCATTTTCGACATTGGGAGCAGGCTCGTCATCCTTCGAACAGGAAATTACAACGGCCACCATCGCAATGATCATAAACAACTTTGAAAGTTTCATAATTGGGATTTGGTTCAACATTAAGTCATTCTAGGACATGACGCATAGATGGACGTATATACCGCCTGTGGTGGAAAAGAAACCGTTTGATCGAAGGTTTTTGCCCTGGCATCAGGATCAGGCCGGGCTGACGAGAGTTTCGTGCAACATCTTGATATCGCGCTGGATGGAGCGTGTCTGACGGCGTTCGGTATCTTTCATCTGATCGAACTCCTCAAGCAACTCCGACAGCTTCGCCTTAGCCGCTGTCGGACTCGCGGTTTCCACGAGAAACTTGCTATACTCAAACCGGTGGTGATAGTTTGTGAATGAGCGATCCATATCGACAAAAGCGGCTTCTGCTTTTTGCTTATCACCGCGGCGATAAAGTGCCCACGCATAGGCCAACCGTGCTTCAGAATCCCTGAACCCTTTTTCCGACTTCAGCAGATTGCCAAGTTCGACAGCCTCCGCGTAATTGCCGTCCATAAAATAGGCATACAACAGCTTCATGCTAATGGCAGGATCACCCGCCATAAATCCCTGGAGGCACGAAACATACAACGGGACAGCGTCTTTATAACGGCGGACGTCTATATATGCGTCGGCCAGCGCTTCTTTGTTGGTTACACTGTCGTTGAACTCCACAGCGCTTTCAAGCTGTCCTATCCGGTGCGTGCTGACCGTAGACTCTCTCAGATTATCATTGGGGATGTCGGCCGTCGATTGGTTAGCAAAAACCTGCGCCAGGTAAAGAACGCACCCGACAACCGGCAAGAACAATATCAGCCAGTACCAACGCTGCTCAGCACTCGTTTTGTAGGCGTGATAGACGCAATAAGCGTAAAGCAGGGTGAGTGATATATAAAGCCAGGACATAGATGCTGTTGAAATACCAAAATAACGAATAAATAAGCACTAATCACGCCCTAAATCTTGTTTTTTATCCATCTCTTCCCTCTTTTCAACTGGCAAAAAGCCGGAGCAACAAGCGTTGATGCCCGATTTTCAGTTCCCATTATCGCGACCGATTTACCGATCGGGTAGGAGGGTTGCCCGAAGAGCGAGCCGGCGCCTGACTCGGAGAGGGGGTTGACCTTATTTGTTGCGGCGCCTCACGGCGCTGCACGCTGGATGGACTCGACTGCCGCTGTACCTCGCGACTGCGGGAAGGAGCGGGCGTCGTTCTATTTACCTCTGTGCGCCGCGGAGTTTCCGTGTGAACCTCCCGTTGAGGCTGAGGTTCAGGGCTGTTTCTCGCCGGAGCCGTGGTCCGGGCGGGAGAGGCTATTCTCTCCGGACGCGCCGAGACATCGTCCCTGCGAACCGCCTGTTGTTCCGGTGTAGCCGCCCTTACCCTCGAGGGAGCCTGCTCCCGGGTAACGCCCTCGCGTATTGACAAGTTCGACCGCGAAGGTGACGCCGTTCGGCTGTTGACATCGTTAGTCCTGCGCACCTCATTGGTGCGTTGGTAGTCGCTTCCCGATCTCGACCGGTCATCGCGTGCGTAAGTTCTGCCATCGTCTCTTCTGTAACCATCGCGATGTGCATCGCGATAGCGCACTACCGAAGGGCTATACCTGCGGTGTACGATAACGGAAGTTGTGCGGTACGGTCTGTAGAGATCATACGCGTAGACAACTCTCCGGGTGTGGCAAACTACGTAGTGAGAGTAGTACGGACGCCAGATGGGGTAATAGTGAACATACGTGATCGGTCTCCAGCTCGACCACCATACGGGGCGGGAATGCCATCCCCACGGCGACACCCAGGGATCGTAGTACGGGCCGTAGACGTACCGCACAGAAGGCCATGCCCAGACATTCACCACCATGCGCGAAGTCTGCGCGCCAGCGTATGTCCGCACTTCGCGAGTCGGCTCGATAATCGTGGTAACACCGTAGATATCTTCATCGCCAACGATCTGCAGGACCGCCTTTCCATCCGAAAGTTTTTCCAGCTCGATCACGGCGATATCCTGCAGCTGGTTATCGGCGATAACGGCCTGCAGGGTGAATGCGTGTACGTTTCCTTTAAAGCGGTCGTGAACACGGATATAGTCTATGTAACCGTCGCCGTTGAGGTCGAGGTTATTCACCTTTTCGTCCGGAGAGTTGAGTAGTTTTTCGAACTCTTCGGGAGAAGATGATTTCTTAAAAAGTTCCAATGCCCCCTCAAGGCTAAAGTTATCTCCAGGGACCTCAGCGGTTTGTCCGAACAGAGGCATCCACCCGGACATCACCAGCGCCGCAACCGACAGTATTTTGAAAGTTTTCATAGTAGTATTGGTTAGCTGACAGGGTAATTACAATAAACGCGCCAATTCTTTCTATCTTGCGCCAATTTTACCACGATGAAATATTGGCTTGTAAAGTCGGAACCTTTCAAATACAGTTGGGAACAGTTCTTACGCGACGGAAAGACCTTCTGGGATGGCGTCCGCAATTACGGCGCGCGGAACAACCTGCGGGCGATGAGGAAAGGGGACAGGGTATTGTTTTATCACAGCAACGAAGGACTCGCTATCGTGGGAATTGCCGAAGTCGTGAAAGAAGCTTACCAGGATCCGACAACTACCGATGCCAACTGGGTTGCCGTCGACCTGAAGCCCGTGAAAGCGATGCCCAGGCCCGTAACACTGGCCGGGATCAAAGCAGAGCCGGCGCTGCGGGAGATGGACCTGGTGAGACTATCCCGGCTGTCGGTAGGAGCGGTGAAAGAACGCGAATACAGGAAGGTTCTCTCCATGGGCGGACTAAAGTCACGCCAGGCGAGGACCTGATATTTAACGCAATGACTACTAAAACCGGCAGGCTATCTTTCCGTAGATGCTGCGTTGAATCTCCAGCCCCTGTGTGTCTTTGGAATCTTTGGTGATGATGTTGATCACACCATCGACAGCGTTTGCGCCCCACAGCGGGTCCGCTGATCACCTCGATGCGTTCGATATCTTCAGCAGGTAATCCTGCCGGTCCCAGAACACACCGGAAAACAACGGTGTATAAACCGTTCTGCCGTCGATCAGAACAAGGAGTTTGTTCGCCAGGTCGGTATTGAAGCCGCGCTTGATGGACGATCACCGACAAACTTTGAAGGCTCCCCGAAAAGGGGGGCTTCAAAGTTTAGAGATCTATTTGGATTTGGCGGTGGTCTGCCGGATCGTGCGGGCTGGGCGGTATCGATTCCCATTCATTGGGGTCATATGGGATTGGTAGGGTTTTCTTTTAAATCGAATAGACAACCGCTGTTATATAATTTATATTATGTTAAATATACTATATCCTCGCCATCTTCCGATATACCTCCTTTTTCCTGAACTTACGCTTTTACCGATCGTATTCTTGCGGTTATGGGGGCTTTGTACCACCGTCCCCAGGCAATTACCGCCGTCAGAATTCCCAGGACCAGGCTCCCTCCGATCGCGGAATATTCGCCGCGCGATAGGTGATACACTACGGCCAGCACCATAACTACTCCGAGCGCGATGGCGGCGAGAACGGTGAGTTGCGGCCGTATCCGCAGGGCCGCGGGTAATAACAAGCCTAACCCTCCCGCCAGTTCGCTCACTCCGATAAATCTTACCAGCCAGGGCATATCTTCCGCCAACGGCACGATCTGCACCAGTTCGGCAATGGGAGTGAACATTTTCATCAGTCCTGTCGCGAGGAACAATCCCCCTGCCAGTACCTGTGCGATCCAAAGGCCTGTATGCCATGCCTTCGATCTGTTAACGTGTTTTGTTGTTGTCATAGTGATATTTGTTTTAGAACAACAAAACTCCGTATTTTGACTTACCAAAAGTGAGTACTTTACTAAAGGTAAGTGGTTACCTTTAGGTAAGTACATATCTGCGTGAGATATGACAAAAGAAAAATTTGACCTCGCTGAGAATGAGCAGGAATGCCGTCTCCAGTTAAACGCCATCGGCGACGCCCTCTACGCAATCGGTGGAAAATGGAAGCTTCGCATTATCATTGCGTTGATACATGGAAAAAAACGCTTCAACGAACTTCAACGAACGATCGACGGCATCTCGTCGAAGATGCTCGCTTCCGAGCTGAAGGAACTTGAACTGAATGGATTTGTGAAAAGGCGTGTTTTTACCGAGACAGCGATCGTGATCGAGTACGAATTGACCGCGTATGCCCTGACAGTCCGCCCGGTACTGAAGTCGCTGAGCGAATGGGGTACCCTTCACCGCCGGAAGATCAGACAGCAAATGAAGCAGGAATTTGAGGATAATAAAGCCCGGACACGCCTGGCCAGGATCACTTGAGAATCAGCCCGCTACTTTTCACGGAATTCTTCCAAACTAAGTACATAGAATACACCCTAGCGGTAAACCTCGTGCATTGCAAATGGAAACGGATGCGAAAGCTATAGATACCTGAAAAATGTGACCGAAGCCGCTAGAAAATGATAGCTTTTTCAATTTGCCTTAGAAATGTTGTTATTTTTGAGCCACAATATCAAAAAACATGAACAAACGATACCGTGTACTCATTGTAGCAGTGGCCATATTGATGGCATCCTGCGGAAAACAAGTTGATCAATCCGAATCTGCTGGCGATAGCCTGGACGTTGCTTTTGCGCCTGTAGAAACAAAAGAAGCAAATACTGACTACAAGCCTGCGTTTGAAGGCCAAACGCGGATCGCGGGGGTGAAAACGTCTACGGCGTATGATTTTGCAATACTGGACAGCACCCTTGCAAGACCCTGGGGCCTTGCTTGTCTTCCTGATGGCAGGTTCATCGTTACCGAGAAAGACGGAACCATGCGCATCGTTTCTTCAACGGGCACCAAGAGCGAGCCCCTGAACGGAGTGCCAAAGGTTAACAGCGAAGGCCAGGGTGGCCTGCTCGGGATCTGCCTTGATCCGGAATTTGCTCAAAACCGAATGGTATACTGGGTATTCTCGGAAGATGTTGCAGGTGGTAACCTGACTTCTGTTGCAAAAGGTAAACTATCAGCGGATGAGAAATCGCTTGAGGGTGTAACCGTTATCTATCGCGCAACGCCCGCCTATCAGGGAAGGCTCCACTATGGCGGCCGCGTGATCTTTTCGAAAGAAGGTCACCTCTATGTGACGACAGGTGAGCGTTCAGTTCTGGAGACCCGTCCTCAGGCTCAGGACCTTAATTCCGGTTTAGGTAAAATCATCCGCATTACAACCGATGGGAAGCCAGTTGCGGGCAATCCATTTGAAGGACAGTCCGCGGCGCGCCCCGAGTTGTATTCCTATGGCCACCGCAACGTGCAGGGTATTGCTTTTCACCCCGTTACCGGGGATCTTTGGGAAACCGAGTTCGGTCCAAGGGGTGGAGACGAGTTAAATCGCGTTCATGCCGGTAAAAATTATGGATGGCCGACCATTACTTACGGACTTGAGTATTCCGGAAAAACGATCGGTGACTCGATCCAGCAGAAGGAAGGATTGGAACAACCGGTTTACTACTGGGATCCGGTCATATCTCCAAGTGGTATCACGTTCTACAGCAGTGATGTTATGGCTGAGTGGAAAAATAACCTGTTCATTTCCAGTCTTAGCGGCATGCACATCTGTCGCCTGGTGATTGAAAACAATAAGGTCGTCGGCGAAGAGAGATTGTTGGCGGATCAGACACAACGCTTTCGCGATATCACGCAAGGCCTGGACGGTGCTTTATATGCGATTACCGATCAGGGGCGACTGTATAAAATTTATAAGAAGTAGATCTTATCATCTGAAATTCCTCCCTTCCGGAAAGATGGTGTATTGGGTAGGTGTGCTGAACAAGCTGTTGAGATTGTAGCACCTCCTCACGACCACGTGGATCACTTCTCCTTCGCGTTGGAGAACCCCTTCTGCCATCAGTAGCCTTGATTGGAGAATCTCTTTCCGGTATTTGTCGAAGAATTTCTGAAATACCACGAGGTTGGAAGTTCCTGTCTCGTCTTCCAGTGTGATAAAGCATATCCCGCTGGCTGTGCCGGGCCGCTGTCGCACAAGGATAAGTCCGGCAATTTTCACGCGATCACCATTTTTTCTTTGTGCAAGATCGGCGGCGGATGTCACATGCAATGCGTTCAGTGATTCCCTGACAAAACTTACCGGGTGCGCTTTGATAGAAAATGACGTGCTCACGTAATCCTGTACCACGTGTTCCGATAATGTCATTTCGGGCAGGGATATACCTGCCTCTTCCTGATCTTTCAGCTGATCAGCCAAAAAGATCGCAGCCGGGCGATCCTTCGCAGATACTTCCCACAATGCCCTGCGCCTGTCGAGTCCTATCGAACGGAACGCATCGGCATCGGCAAGTTTTTCAAGTACCGCGTTCGCAAGCCCTGTCTGGCGCAACGCCTCTACGGAGGTGTACCCGCCCTTTCGGTGTTTGAGCAATATCGCTATATCCTCTCCGCGGATACCGTTAATCTGCCTGAACCCCAGGCGGAGGAAATGATATTTGTCTGAAGGGCCTTCGAGAGTATTATCCCAGGCGGAAAAATTGATGTCGATGGTCTTTACTTCAACGCCGTGTTTTTGCGCGTCTATGATAATCTGAGCCGGTTGATAAAAGCCCATAGGCATACTGTTGAGAAGCGCGCAGGCGAAAACGTCGGGGTAATAACATTTCAGCCATGCGGAAACATACGCCAGCAGGGCGAAACTGACGGCATGGCTTTCAGGGAAGCCGTAGCTTCCAAAACCGAGAAGTTGTTTGAACACACGCCGTGCATATTCTTCCTGGTAGCCCTTGCTGATCATTCCATTTACAAGTTTGTGCTCAAAATGAGCGACAACCCCTTTGGCTTTGAAGGTCGCCATGCTGCGGCGAAGTTCGTCGGCTTCCGCCGGCGAAAAACCGGCGGCAACTATAGCGATCTTCATCGCTTGTTCCTGGAACAACGGGACACCCAGTGTACGGCTGAGTATTTCTTCCAGCTCCTTCGAAGGATATTCCACAAGCTCCTCCCCGTTCCTGCGCCGGAGGTATGGATGTACCATATCTCCCTGAATAGGACCTGGCCGTACAATGGCAACCTCGATGACGAGATCGTAAAAACATTTCGGCTTAAGTCTCGGCAACATCGATTGCTGTGCGCGGCTTTCGATCTGAAATACGCCGATCGTATCCGCATGGCTAATCATTTCATAAACGGTCGGATCATCCTGGGGAATATTCGCCAATGTGAGGTTGCGGTCGTAGTGTCGTTTGCACAGATCAAATGCTTTTCTGATACAGGTTAACATACCCAGCGCCAGCACATCGATCTTCAAAAATCCGAGCGCTTCGATGTCGTCTTTGTTCCATTCGATGTTGGTCCTGTCTTTCATCCGCGCGTTCAATACCGGACATAGGTCTGTAAGCTTCCCATCGGTAATGATAAACCCACCGGTGTGCTGGCCGAGCTGGCGTGGAAACCCTACGTATTGTGAGATTAATTGCAGCACTTTCCGCAGGTACTGATCGTCGGGGTTCAGTCCCTGATCGCGTATTTTTTTTTGGTCCAGGCTATCCTCTTCGAAACCATGAATGATACCCGCTATCCGGTTAATAGTATCGACAGACATTCCCATCGCCTTTCCGATATCCCGTACAGCGCCCTTGTGGTGAAGTTGTGTGACTGTGGCCACGATGGCGGCGCGATCGCGACCGTATTTATTGAACACATACTGCATAACCTCTTCCCTGCGTTCGTGCTCGAAGTCGACGTCGATATCCGGCGGTTCGTTCCTTGCGGAAGAAATGAACCGTTCAAAGAGCAGATCGAATTTTGAGGGGTCTACCGAGGTAATCCCCAGACAATAACACACTGTGGAGTTTGCGGCCGACCCTCTCCCCTGGCACAGTATCCCCTTCTCTCTTGCGTATCGCACAATGTCGTGTACAGTAAGAAAGTATTCGGCATACTCCATTTGCGCGATGAAGGTCAGCTCATGTTCAATATTTCGCTTGATTTTATCCGGGATATCACCGTAAATTTCCTTTGCGCCTTTCCACGAAAGAAATACCAGTTCTTCCTGCGGTGCCCTTCCTCCTGTCGTTACTTCCCTGGGATAGTGATATTTCAACTCGCTGAGTGAAAACTGACACGCATCCGCTATTTCCCTGGTTTGTCTGATAGCGTCGGGGTACTGTCTGAAGAGACGGAGCATTTCATCGTTGGGTTTAAGATGGCGCTCCGCATTGGGGTAGAGTCGGGATCCCGCGTTGTATATCGTGCATCTTTCCCTGACGCAGCTGATCACATCCTGAAGTTCTCTTCGCATGGGGTGATGGTAGTGTACATCGTTGGTCGCTACCAACGGTACACCCATTTGTTTGGATAGCTTGTGGAGCCGGGAAAGGCGTTTGGTGTCCTCACCGTTGTAGGTACGGGAGGCAGCGATCGACAAGTGCTCGCCAAAGGCGTCTGTGTATTCTTTTAGCGCTTCTGTGAAATCCAGGTCGAAGTTGAATGTATCGTCCAATGATGGCGGCGGAACAACAATAAACCTTGTGTCTTTTGCATGTTGGTAAACATCTGCTTTGTATAGATGGCAGCTTCCTTTTTCTGTACGGCGGTTCCCCGTCGTCAGCATTTGCGACAATTGCCCGTAGGCATACCGGTTGGTTGGAAACGCCAAAAGGCCCGGGCCATCCAAAAGGTCGAGCCGGCAGGCGGGTATAAGTCTGATGCCTGATTTTTTTGCGGCGGCATGTGCGCGGACGATACCGGCGAAAGTGTTCCTGTCGGTAATGGCAACAGACTGATACTGGTAAGCTGCAGCTTGTTCAACGATTTCTTCCGGATGAGAGGCTCCCCTCAGGAAAGTGAAGTTGGTGGTGATATGGAGTTCGGTGTATTGCATTATCCAAAAAAACCATGCAAAAACCATTGAGAGTGGTGACTGTAATGTCCCCGCCTGAACAACCAATACCGGTTGCCTTCCTCGTCTTCAACGCGGTAGTAGTCGCGGTGCTGTCCGCCCTGTATCCACCACTCCTGCTCTATGCGTTCCGGACCGTCGGCGTTGACAATATGGTGAAGCTTGCCGCGATGACGAAATAACATGGGTGGATAATCGGGAATTGGCGCGGTGACTTCAATGCGCTCCGGCACGCGTAAAAGCTGTAACGGCCTCGGCTTGTCTGAAGGCCACCCGGTAGTCAGTGCATCGCTGAGCGATGAGGCTGACTTAACCGCGCGTTCCGGCCAGTGATGTTCGTCTGGTAAATAACGGTGAATGTTATTCATCCCTACCCTTGCTCCGATGCGGTCGATGAACTCCGAAAGACCTGCGTTGCCTAATCCACCGGTGGCTTCGAATAACCTTTCCTGTTGGGGAGTATGGGCTTCTACTTCCGGTGCTTCAAGTACAAATAATTCGATACCCAGTGATGGTTCAATACTTCCGAGTTTCAGTTCAAATAGTTTGAACAGGTGCCTGACGTGATGGCTGGCGCGATGTGTTCCAATCTCAATCTTTTCAACTTTCCCGTCTACGCGATAACCTTTCAAGACTGCTCTGCGAATTCCCAGCTGCATTTGCCGCAAGCGATGACACAGGCTGTGCAGTAACTCATGCAGTGCGATCTCAATTCCTTTTGCTGTAACGATTGGTTCGATACACGGAAGCCTTTCCAGGAATGGTGCGGGAGGTTCAACGGGTTCGATCAGATCAGGCGACTTCCCCAAAACCCGATCCAGTCGCTGAAGAAAAGGAAGTCCAAACCTTCGAAGCAGTGAAGACCGTGGCATATTAATAAACTGACCGATCTGGCGGAGACCGAGCTTGTTCAGGCTCGCTACAACCTCCTCTCCTGGTCGCAGGGCTTCTCCCGGAAGCGGAAGCAGTGCTTCAACGAGCTTACCGCCTTCAATCACCATCGTCGTCTCCGTACCAAAGCGCGCTACCGCCCAGGATCCTCCCGGTGTATCGGCTATCGCTGTGCGAACATCGTATCCACGGCTTCGGAGTTTACCTGTAATATCATCCAGGTATTTCCTCTCACCTCCCCACAGATGCGGACAGCCGGTGGCATCGAAGATAAGTCCGTCGGGCAGATCGATCGAGACAGCGGGAGTAAACTGTAAACACCATTCGGCCAGGCTTCGCAACAACCGCACGGGTAATTCGGAAATTTCATCCAGGACATGCAGCCCGGGGAGGACGGCACGGGCGTCGGCCAGCATCATTCCAGTATTGATTCCCGCTTTTACCGCGTGTGGATTTGCCGCTGTAATGATCATCCTTCCGTGGAAGGAAGTTTTGAGAACAAAGGGCATACTGCCAAGTTGAGGTTGGCGTGTAGCAAACCAGTCGGTCGTCAGGTGACGAAACCAAATCGAAACAAACCGCCCCGCCATATTATCCTGTTTTGACTAACGCCTCCTCTAGGTTCGCACCGGATTCTGTTGGGTAGACGTTCAGCCTGTTCTTTGCCCAGGAAGCAATCCAGTTGCCAGGGCGTCCGTTTTTTATGCGAAGCAATTCCACCTTCCATCCGGGCCAACCGATACCCGGAAGATCATCAATCGGAACGCTGGGGTGATGAGTGATTCTCCATCGGGAGACACAGGCGGTGGTGGTCAGGTTCCGGCAGTTTCTGCGAATCATGAATCCCGTCACGCGGCTGTTCTCAACCGCCAGTTGAAGCCGGCGCGATGCGGTGAAGCTGAGATTATTCGTCTCCCCCACTACTGCGGAAAGAGCTTCGTACTTAAGCGCTTCTTCGACAGCCCATAACACATCGCTTTCCTTGTTAAGATCAATAAAGATCACCCTGTCGGGTGTTACACCAAACGCTTTCAATCCGGGGGCATATAGGGTACGCGTAGTACTGATCCAGACAGCTACCCCGGAGGTAGCCATAATCTGATGGAGCAAGGTTGAAATAAATCCCACAGTCGCGGCGTATGCTTCCGTGTGAGGAGAAAGAAACTCATGAACAGCGCCCAGGGGAAAGGAGCTGCCCGGGAAGGAATCGCTTATCGAATGCAGACAGACAGGAGAATCTGAGCGGCTCAGGGACTTAAAGCCCTGAAGCCTGAGAATGTCGCGTTGTAAGCGTTCAATCATAGCAGCCTTTTCCCCTCCCATAATATGCAAACCGATTGGACCTCAAAACTAATATAATTAGTCAAATATACTAATAATATTAGTTGTCATTTCAAGCTGTGGAGTGCGAAAATCTGGTACAGCCGCTTCAGTGATGTGTTTTACTGAAAAAAGATTAAAAAAAAATCGTGTAAGATTCCGGGGGCTTTTGTACACCACTCTGCGAAATTACCGGTGCAGGAAAGTGTGCTCATGTTACAGGGAGATTATCCCATGTAAGATATTCGTCGTTCGGTCATTGCACTTGTCTTATGTAGTTTTTTCCGGGTTACATTTGGGTATTACAATCTATCTACCTGTGACTAAACGAGGCATTTCTTATGGAAACACGAACGAGAACTCACCGCAGACAGAATGTACAAACCCGGCTTAAAGAGAACCTGATTATTTTGGCGGTGGTTGTTGCCATTTCTTTATGGGCCATGTTCATGGCGGCGGCGTAATCCGTCTTACTCAAACACGGCACTTCAATACGACTCAATACGTCCTTAGCAACTCTGCCTCTATTGCTCTAAGCCTGTTTTGGTGGGCATCAAATACCCCGAGCTGTTTGGCGGCAAAGCTTCGAATCTCATCACTCACCCCTGCAGTAGCCAGTCGCGTGTACATCTCTTTGTCTTCTTCCGCGATCTGGTTGAGTATCCGGACATAAGTCTGGTCGAAGGCCCTGCGGTCAGTATTTTTCAGTTCATTCATCAGCGCCTGGTGCTTCGGACTCATCTCCTTTGGCAATAGCAGTTTCTCCTTGCGTGCCAGACGTTTCAACTCTTTCTTCAGATCTTTATGTCTTTTGATGTTTTCGTTGGCGAGCGAGACCAGCGCGGCGGAATAGCCGGAGGTAGTGGCTAGTTCGGCCATCTCATTTGCCAGCAGGTTGAAGCTGGTGGCATCGGCAATAAACCTGGCGTCTTCCAACCTCGCAGGGTTGTCTACTCTTTTTATGTTCTTTTGAACCGCTTTCTCATAAGATAAAGGGCCACATGCGGTGATCAGAAACGCGCAGGCAACACTGCACACAGCAGCAATTATCGGTTTGTAAGGAGTTTTCATAATGGATTGATTTAGCCTCGGATGAGGTCCCGAAATATATGAATAAACAAGTTTGTTGATGACAATTTTTTCCCGGCACAATATTGTTTGTTGGTATACTCAGAAAAACTTGTGCCATGAAACATGTCAGTCATATCCTGAGGGGAATATGGATGTCTCTGAAAGGGGCGGCCCGTGATTTTGATACGATCGATCCGTTCAACAAGAGTATTGTTATCTCGTATTACGCGATCCTGTCTCTTCCGGGGTTAATGGTGATCCTGATCAATATCGCCGGATACTTTTTCGGGTATGAGGCGGTGACGGGTGAAATTTCGCGGCAGGTGGAACAGGTGATCGGGGGAAACACCGGTTCCGATCTGGAGAATATTGTCGCGCGGGCGTCGGTCGATAAGAAGTCGAGTATAGCGTCAGTTCTCGGGGTGGCTACGCTGATATTTGGGGCTACCGGCGTATTTTATAACCTGCAGCAGATATTCAATTCGATATGGGAAGTAAAAGTCAAACCCAAAGGAAAGATCCTGAAGCTGGTCAAAGACAGGGTATTTTCTTTCGGGCTGGTTCTGGTGATCGGGTTTCTGCTGATGGTATCGCTGGTATTGTCGGCGATTCTGTCGGCGCTTTCAAATTGGGTTTCCAGTAATATCGGTGAGGGGTTTCAGGTGGTATTCAGGATACTGGATATAATCGGTTCGCTCGGTGTCATAACATTGTTGTTCGCCGCCATGTTCAAGTTTCTGCCTGACGCGGAGGTCAGGTGGAAATCTGTGTGGACGGGGGCAATACTCACATCTCTTCTGTTTGTGGTGGCGAAGTTCCTGCTTGGTTTGTATTTCGGGAAAAGCGAGCCCGGTTCGACATACGGCGCGGCGGGTTCGATCGTGCTGATTATGCTGTGGGTTTCTTATGCGGGGATAATACTGCTTTTTGGCGGAATGTTTACCCGGGTTTATGCTAATGTGATGGGGCACCTGACCAAACCATCCGATTTTGCCGAATCTGCAGACGAGGCTGAACAGCCGCATGGCGGAAAAGAGATGCGGCCGGTGTCATAATATATAAGGCCACACAGGTACTTCGTGGTGGCTGTGTGGCCTTATATAATCTGCCCTGTTAAGCGGCTTTCTTGACGCGCTCCAGTTGTATCGTCTTGTGTTTGGTCAGGGTGATCACCTTCAGTTTTGCCAGAAGTTTGATAACCTGGTAGGTAGGGTCGATCTCGTGCCAGCGTATGCCGCCAAAGTTGGCGCGTGTGCCGTATTTGTGATGATTGTTATGATAGCTCTCGCCCATCATGAGAAAATCAACCGGCAGGAAGTTCCTTGAGGTATCGCCTACTTCAAAATTCCGGTATCCGTACTTGTGCGCAAACCAGTTGATAATGGCTCCGTGAATAGGGCTCATAAGGAACATCAACGGCAGGAGCAGCCACTGCCACCACGCGGTAGCGAACGCGACAAATAGTGCCGTGTAGAGAACACCCCAGAAAATTCTCGACGGCCATGAGCGGGCAATTTTGTCGAATGCATCCCACTGAGGAACGCCCTCGGTGAAACGCGCTTCCGGAATCATTTTCTTATTGGCAATAGCCGAATAGATGGTCTTTGTCTTCCACATCATGTTCCAGATCGTTTCATCGTATTTGGGTGAATGTGGATCGTTTTCAGTATCGGCAAAAGCGTGGTGCATGCGGTGCATGACACCGTAGCCGTAAGGGCTCAGGTAATTGGACCCCTGGAAAATCCACGTCAGGACAAAAAATATCTTTTCGGTGGTTTTGTTCATGGTAAACGCCCTGTGTGACGCATACCGGTGAAGGAAAAACGTCTGAAAAAACAGGGAGAGGTACCAGTGAGCTACAAAAATTGCAAGAATGATCATGAAAAAAAGTGTTTACTGTGATTTAGGCCGGGTGATTACACACGACTGGCTAAGGATTAAGACAAGGGACAAGTTCTTTTGTGACAGATTTGATAAAAAAGAATAAAAATATTTAGGTCACATTAAGTTGAGCGACCAGTTCAAGCGGCTGTCCAAAGTCGCATGCTTTGCGAAAACTGTCCAGCAAAGCGGTTTTCCTGGGCTGAAATGAAGAACTAAAGTGATCAGTTTCTTCCTTTAACTTCTTTTTTGCCCGGCAGAACAGCTGCCGGCAGTGGTCCTGCTTTTTATCAAGAACCTGTTGAAGTGCTTTGTAGTCGAAGTCGAAAACCTCTTTTAGTACATAAACAGCCCGTTCCAGGGGTTCGAGCTTATGTTGGATGATCTGTAGTGCCCGGTTTAATTCCGACTCAAGGTCGATATTTGAGAAATCGGTCGTGTCTTTCAGCTTTTCCACGATCTCCTGCCAGTGAAAGGATTCCAGGTATTGAAGCGGCTTCTTTTTGAGAGCATTCAGGTGATTGATACAGTTGTTGGTCACCGCGCGGATCAGGTACGCTTTCGTATTCTGGATAGTTTCCTGATCCTGCGACAGCCATTTGATAAAAGTCTCCTGCACCATATCCTCCGCATCGGCCTTGCTTTTGAGCATACGCATGGCAATCCTCTGAAGAAGTGGCTGGTAAAGAAGTATGGCCTGACCCTGTGTCACTTTTTTATAATTTCAGCAAAGATACGGCTTTTCCCGGAAACATGTATTCCACTATCCCTATCAAACACAGCGGAGTTTGGTTGCGTTCATGACCGCCAACATTTGTCCGCTTTCGTTTCAGAAAAGAAACAGCTATGAGCTATCCCGCACGCCGATCAGGTAACCCAGTGCAACGTCTGTTCTTTAATCGGATTGACGAACTCGGTGTTGTCCTGCTGTGCTTTCTGCCAGAGGCGCTTGATCTCATAATACCATTTTGCCTGGGCATCCGGCTCGCCGATGAGTGTCAGCGTGGGGTTGCTTTCCAGTCCTTTAGCCAGCTTTATGAAGACACCGAGATCCTGTCCGATGAATTTTTTTCCTAGTTTCTTCAGTGGCCACCAGAACCAGCGGGTAGCGGGGAGTGTAGAATAGAAAATATGGTGCAGCTCAGTCTCGTGCTCATTGATCGGTGTGAGTAACGTGATGGAGATCACTTCGTTATTCTCCCCTACCCGGATATGCTCATAGCGGTTTCCCGGTATTTCAAAGGTGATCTCGGTTGAGGAGCTTCCTTTTAGAACGGAGTAACCTTTAGAGTTGGCTGAAGGCGCGTGGCGTACCATCCTGAAGCCCAGCCGGGTTGGTTCGAAGTGCTTCTCCTTCGGTTTGAGTTTCTTTGCCGAGCGCCAGTACCATGACTGGTGTACGAAGGTGACGTGCGCGGGGTCGATCAGCCCGATAACGGAGTGATCAATATTCGCGGGCAGTGACACCGTTTCGACATGCAGAAATTTCTTTGCCGGATCGAGAATAAGATCCGGAACTTCTGCGGTGGGTGTTACGCTGTGATGAAGTTTCTTTTCGGGGATGTACACCCAGATGGTATCACTGATCTCCTTTAGCGGGTAACGGAATACTCGGATCTTGCTGAAATCAACTTTGCCGCCCGGAGCGATAGCGGGAATATTCTGACAGACGCCGCTGGTGTTAAACTGCCATCCGTGGTAGCAGCATTGAAGTGTATCTTCTTTGAACCACCCCTCCGACAGTGGTACACCGCGGTGCGGGCAGTTGTCGCGCAGGGCAAATGCCTCGCCGTTTGAATCGCGGCCGAAGACAATCCGCTCTCCAAGGATTTCCTTTCCGACGAGTTTTCCCTTCTTCAGGAAGGAACTGTGGAAAGCCATGTACCACAAATTCTTCAGAAATAACGATGGATCGGCCGCCATGGAATTTTGTAAAAAGACAAAACTACACAAAATTGGCAGCTTGTTTAGCGACCAGCACAGATAATCAGCCCAGACCTGTGGGGTCCTGGGCCGAAACAGGATTCAGATCTCTCGAAGCAACCGCGAGATACCTAGCTCAAGGCCGCGGAGTTCCGCAAGGCCGCGGAGTCTCCCTATTGCGGAGTAGCCGGGGTACGTAGACTTCGTCAGGTCGTCGAGCATTTGATGGCCGTGATCGGGACGCATGGGTATCGAGACTTTTCTGCGCGCCATCAGTTGCACGACTTCTTTCACAACGGCGTACATATCTACGTCACCCCCCAGATGTTCGGCTTCATAGAAGTTGCCGGCATCGTCGCGTTTAGTGTTGCGCAAATGGAGGAAGTGTATGTGATCGCCAAGCCTCTTTACCATGCCGACGAGATCATTATCGGGACGTACGCTATATGACCCTGTGCAGAAACACAATCCGTTTGCCGGTGAAGGCGCCGCGTTCAGCAGTTCCCTGGCATCCTGCTCCGTGCTCACTACGCGCGGCAAGCCCAATATCGGATAAGGTGGATCGTCGGGATGTATCGCCATCTTCAGTCCCACCTCTTCAGCCACGGGCACCACCTGCCGCAAAAAATAAAACAGGTGTTCTTTTAATCTGGCTGTGTCGATATGATGATATTCCTCCAATGCCGAGAGTATCTGCTTGTCGGTGAAGCGCTCCTCACTTCCTGGCAAGCCGAGTAACGCATTGCGATAAAGTGTGTCTTTCTCTTCCGCCGTCATAGTATCCAGCCTCTCTTTCGCCCGGTGAATCTGGTCCGGGCTGTAGTCCCGGTCCGCCCCGGGGCGTTTTAACAGGAAGAGATCAAAGGCGATGAAAGCTAATTTTTCAAAGTACAGCGCTTTGCTCCCGTCCGGCATGGCATACGCGATATCAGTACGCATCCAGTCCAGTATAGGCATAAAGTTGTATGTGACGATTTTCAAGCCGCATTGCGCAAGGTTGCGTAGACTTTGGTTATAATTTTCAATGTATTGCAGGTAGGAGCCTGTTTGTTTCTTGATGTCCTCATGTACGGGCAGACTCTCAATAACCGTCCACGTGAGCCCCGCTTCGGTTACCATCGCGATTCTTTTGTTGATTTCTCCCGCACTCCAGACGTCTCCTACAGGAATGTGGTGCAAAGCGGTAACGATACCAGTACACCCCGCCTGCCGGATATCCCACAAACTGACAGGGTCATTCGGTCCATACCATCGCATGGTTTGTTCCATCGACATAACTGATATGCTTTTAATTCACGAGAATTTTCTTCCACGTCGTTGAGTTCCCACTTGAGATCTGCATAAGGTATAATCCGGCGGGTTCGTGGAATTCTACTACCCGGGGCGTATCATCAGACGCCTGGAGTGTCAGCTTCATGTTGCCCCTCAGATCGAAGATGCGAACAATTGCAGGGTTTATTCCAGCGCTTAAAGTAAACCTGCCTTCGCGGACGGGCAGCGGATATATTTCTGTGGCTGTGTCAGCTTCGAGCATGCCTGTCACGGGGTTGCAGAACGTTCCGCCGGGGTTTTCCCTGACGTAGTCGGTAAGCCATGTCATGGCGGGTCGCGCGCTTCCGTTTGAGCGAAGCAGGTAGGCGTGCTCGCGCCAGATGGCGCCCTGCCGGTAGCCCCACAGTGTAATGCCGTGTACGGCGGGGTGCTCCCAGAGTACGGGAAACTGTTCCTCATACTTTGTCCGCTGGTCATTGTCGTTTTCAAGATTGACGTCGTACTCCGAAATATGGATCGGCAGGCCGGCGGCTTCCAGGCGGTCGAGGTTCTTTTTAATGGTGGCGAGTGGTGTGGTTTCCAGGAAGTGTCCCTGCTCGCCGACGATATCGATAAGGCTCTTCTCCTTCAGTATGTTGATGATGGTGAGGTAATCGGTAGTTGCGGCATCACTGCTGAGAATACTGTAGTCATTCAGCACGAGCTTTGCATGGGGGCAGTATTCGCGGGCCTTCCCGAATGCCCAGACCACCCAATCCCATCCGGTGGTGCCGGCGCCACCCAGTGCTTCTGAATATCCCGGAACGGCGTGAAGCGGTTCGTTTACAACGTCGATATATTCGGTATCGGGATAGCGTGTGCAAAACGCTTCGATCCACTCTTCTACTTCTTCTTTTTGCTCCTGTGCCGATAGTCCGTCCAGCCAAGCGGGTTGTTGCTGTCCCCAGACGAGTGTGTGTTGTTTAAAGGGGAAGTTGTTATCGTGCGCATAGCCATAGGCGTTGTCGAGGGCGTCCCATGTCATGACACCACGCTCACCTTCGACGGATCCCCATTTGCCGGCGTTTTCGGGTGTTACCTGGTTCCAGTAGGCGCTGAATCCCGAGGGTGTCGATCCGGGAATAACATTGCCGAGGAACTTGCATTTAGCATTTGCCAGCTGGGCGTGAGCCGGGACGGCGACGAGTATGAGCGACGCTATGATTGCTGATGCGAGGGTGATTCTACGAGCGTGCATAATATTAAGAGGGGTTGAAATGCGTATTCGATTGCCTGGTGTATGAATGCAGGTCTCGAAGGTAGTAAATGCCGGGGTGATTTTGCAACCGATTGCATTATTTTCTGCGCTGCCGGGCGGCTACAACCGCAGGCGCACTCCCATCCCGATCAGGAGACGGGTAATGAAAACACATAATAGCGCAAAGAGAAGGGACTTCAGCAGACCAACAACACCACTAAGCAGGAACTCGGGCAGTGTGATGCCCAACATGTGCTTACCGAAATACGCAAAGTGCGGAACCAGGTAACAGAGTAATGTAGCGGTGCCCGCGGGCTTCACAACATCGAACCAGTGGTCTTTCCGATAAACGTCTGCCATCCAATAGATGACGACGAATGCGAGAATGGTGAAGGCACTGCACAGAAAAAGCCACGCCGGTGTTGCGCTTAGTTTGGAAAGTCCCCAATAGGGTCGGGTCGCCATGGAGAACACAACCAGCAGGATGGACAACCCGAGAAGCGCCAGGGTCAGATTCCTGTTGTCGTTCTTTTCCCTGTAGTGCCTGAAGATCAGAACAGTAAGCACACCCCCCATCGTCAGGCCCGCATGCGTTCCGTCGCGCAGTGCCGCTGGCAGGTAGTCGACAAACGCGGGTAGCATCTCTGCGTGCGTGGCCATACTGAGAAGGCTCAGCAGGATCCAGGCGATTACTATGACCGGGAACCTGTTCCTGGCATAGACTGCGATGAGTCCGCATACCAGGTAAGCCCATCCGATCATTCCCAGAATACCCCACCATTGGGGCGAGAAGGTCCGCAAGGCGTCGTCCGGACCTCCGCGATAGAGGACGGCCATGACAACCAGCGCGGTGATAGCCGTGGCGCGCAGGGCATAGATGAGCGCGCGACGGGTGTGCGACGAATAGGTGTTCCAGATCAGGATGAAACACAGGCAGCACAAGGGACCCCATGCATATCGGGGAATGCCGGTGGCTGAGGCGTTGATAGTTTCTCCGTTTACCAGCCACACTCCCATGACCACCAGGGCAAGTGTGCGCCACAACACGTGTTTTACAAGATCGTTGTCCGGGTCGCCTTTCTTTCTGCGGTTGTCTAACGCATAGGGAATGGAAAGTCCGACGATAAACAGGAAAGCGGGAAACACGACGTCAGCAAGGCCAATGCCGTCTACGTCGGCCGGTACGTGACCAAGCCAGGCGGGGATGTTGGTCAACGACCAAATGTCGTTCACAAAAATCATCAGGACCATGGTAAGGGCGCGGAGGATATCGATGGTCGCGATCCTGCTGGCTGAAGCGCTTGAGTTGTTGTCGGGCATTACTGTCAATCCAGCGTTAAGATTACTATCCGATCTGTATCACTCTACCTTGGTCACTCACTGAAAAACTCCGGCAAACGTTTGTCTGACGATCTTGCCATCGCGAATGATAAAGGTGTCGGTACCGAAGGCAAGTGTGAACGTGGGGGTTTCCGCGGTCCAGAGAATATAACCGACGTCTTTGACGACTTGTGATGACTGCAGATTGAAACTCCCGGCGTCTTTGGGGAATTTCCTGAATGCGTCGATGAAATTCGCGCGTATCTCTTCAATGCCCCTGTATGTCACGGTCGGGGTTATCAGCACGGATTCTTCCGCATAATCCTTCATCGTTTCTTCCAGATCATTGCCAATGAAGGCCTTCCAGTGATGATCCAGCACACGCCGGGTTTCGGCTTCATCTATCGTTGTCATGGTGTTTGTTTTCAATTCCCAGTGGCGAAACTAATGAGTAATGAAACAACTTCCAATCATTAAAACACAGGTGGAACTGTCAAAAAATATTGTTTGCTTGCATCCTGCATCAATTCTTTTGACCGTATGATCGATCTTTCGCGCGCCGCACTTCAGAAACTCATTATCCATAAAGTCGGAAACCGGTTAATGGAACAGCGTGTAGTGCTGTCTGACGAGCCTGCTGATCTCGCCGTGCAGCCGGACCTTCCGGAAGTACTGCGTACCTATTTTCTCTCCGCATTCAGGGAGCCGGTGTTCTATCAGTTTCACCATGTTTCATCGCTCGACCTCAACGAGGTCTACACGATCGCGTCGTCGTTGTTTGAGTCGCGCAGGAACTTTGTGAAGAAGTCGAAAGACATCGCCAATATTCTTTACGGCTATTCCGATCACCCGAAAATCAAGGAGGGGGAACTCTATATCGCTTATTTCCATGAATGTATAATCAAAAATGAAACGACTGACGCCATCGGGATCTTCAAGTCTGAAAATCGTGAACATTACCTGAAGGTGCTTCAGGAAGACGCGTACTTCGGCGTTAATCACGACGAAGGTATCAACGTGAAAAAGCCTGACAAAGCATGCATCATCTTCAACGTAAAGGGGGAAGATGGTTTTCGGGTGTGCATCATTGACACTCAGAACGCAGGTAACGAGGCGCAGTACTGGAAAGACGCTTTTCTGAAGATCCGGCCGGTAGCCGACAATTACTTTCAGACTCAAAAATATCTTGCGCTTGCGAAAGACTTTGTCACCGGCCGGCTTGACGAAGAGTTCGAGGTTTCAAAAGCGGACCAGATCGACTATCTCAACAGGTCGATCGACTATTTCAAAAAAAATGAGCAATTCAACGAACAGGATTTCGCGCGGGATGTGTTTGAGCATCAGGAAGTGATCACCTCGTTCAAGAAATTCAAGGGCGATTATCAGGATGAAAACGACCTTCATGTCGTGGGTGAGTTCGAAATATCTCCACAGGCGGTAAAACGACAATCGAAGGTTTTTAAAAGTGTGCTGAAGCTGGACCGGAATTTCCATATCTATATACACGGTGATCGGGAACTGATTGAAAGGGGCGTAGATCCGGATGGCCGGAAGTACTACAAGATATACTACCGGGAGGAGAATTGACCGCACTATGGTTAATGTCAGTCTGCCGACTGTGGACTGTTCAGTGAATTCGCTATTTTAGCGCTTAACTCATTAACCATTAACTATGAAAATTCTGTCACAGAACTTTTTGGTGATTACAATCACAGGTATGGGAATTTTGTCCGGTAACACGTTGGGAACGGATGTTCCTGCGGCCCGTTCACCCGAACCAGCTGAGAATCCGCTGGTAAAGGAGTGGACGGGTCCCTACGGTGGGGTACCGCCGTTTGATCAGGTTGACGTAAAGCATTTTGCGCCTGCGCTCGAGACGGGTATAAAGGAACGCCTGGCGGAAATTGACAAGATCGCGAACGTCGCTGCACCACCAACTTTCGAGAATACAATCGCCGCGATGGAACGCGCCGGCAAAGTAATGGAGCGTGTCATGCACCTGTATGGCGTGTGGGGTGCGAACCTGAGCACACCTGAATTTCGCAAGGTTGAAAGTGCTATGGAGCCCAGGATCGCTGCCGTCGCCGACAAGATATTTCAGAATGAGAAGTTGTTCAAGCGGATTGAAGCGGTCTACAATGTTCGCGAAACATCGAACCTTACCGCGGAACAACAGCGCCTCGTATGGCTTTACTACACACGGTTTGTTCGTTCGGGAGCAAGGCTCAACGAGGCCGACAAGGACCGGCTTTCCGATATAAACCAGGAACTCGCCGCTCTGTTCACCCGATTCAGCCAGAATGTACTCGCAGATGAAAATGAAATAAAGCTGGTAATTGATCACGAGAATGATCTGGCGGGACTACCCTTTTCGGTGAAGAACGCTGCGGATGAAATCGCGCGGCAGCAGAACCTGCCGGGAAAATGGGTCATCTCAAACACACGCTCGTCGGTCGATCCGTTTCTGACTTTCTCAGGTAAACGTGCATTGCGGGAAAAAGCCTGGAAGATGTTTATCAATCGCGGCGACAACGGAGATGAACACGACAACAACAAAACCATTACGGAGATACTAAGGCTGCGCCTCGAGCGCGCGCAACTACTCGGATATGAAACGCATGCTCACTGGCGGCTTGAAAACACGATGACCAAAACGCCGGAACATGCGCTCGAGTTGCTGGAGGCGGTCTGGAAGCCCGCCGTGGCACGTGTTGAGCAGGAAGTTGCCGATATGCAGGCTTATGCCGATAAAGAGGGAGCAAAAATTACGATCGCGCCGTGGGACTACCGATACTACATGGAGCGTGTTCGCAAACAGCGCTATGACCTCGACCAGAACGAGGTCAAGCCGTATCTGCAGCTCGACAAACTCAGGGAGGGAATGTTCTGGGTGGCAGGTGAACTGTTTAACTTCAACTTCTCCCCTGTCAGCAACGTGCCGGTGTTTCATCCGGACGTCAAGGTATGGGAAGTGACAGACAAGGTTTCGGGCAAGCATATCGGACTTTGGTACTTTGATCCCTATGCCCGCGAAGGAAAGCGGTCGGGTGCGTGGATGACCGACTATCGCGCGCAGGAAAGCATGGACGGCGCTATTTCAACTATCGTTTCAAACAATTCGAATTTTGTAAAGGGGAAACCCGGCGAGCCTGTACTGATCTCGTGGGATGACGCCACAACGCTCTTCCATGAGTTTGGCCACGCTCTTCACGGACTGAGTTCGAGGGTGACCTATCCGTCCCTCTCCGGCACGTCGGTGGTTCGCGACTACGTCGAATTCCCGTCACAACTCCTGGAACACTGGCTGGCGACGCCG
The DNA here is from genome assembly GCA_964493505.1 of uncultured Roseivirgaceae bacterium. Lineage (GTDB taxonomy): Bacteria > Bacteroidota > Bacteroidia > Cytophagales > Cyclobacteriaceae > Chryseosolibacter. Next base: position 46,505 of record CAZBNP010000002.1, on the reverse strand, counting down.
GAAGTATTGCAGCGATTTGCGTTGCATTACAAAACGGGCAAGCCTATTCCCCAGCAGCTGGTAGACAAGATCGCGAAAGCCGCGACGTTTAATCAGGGATTTGCGACGGTAGAATATCTCGCCAGCGCGCTGGTTGATATGCGGTATCATCTGTCGAAGGACAGCAATATTGATCCGGATAAATTTGAACGGGAAACACTCGCGGCGCTGGGAATGCCGAAAGAGATTGTGATGCGTCATCGCAGTCCGCACTTCCTGCACATATTTTCGAGCGATAGCTATTCTGCCGGATACTACAGTTATATGTGGTCGGATGTGCTCACCGCCGATGCATTCAACGCGTTTACCGAGGCCGGTGGCCCGTATGATAAAGCGGTAGCCGCGAGATTGCGGGATCATATCTTCTCGGTAGGAAACACGATCGATCCTGCCGATGGGTACCGTGCTTTTCGCGGCCGCGATCCCAAAATCGAAGCGCTGATGAAGAAACGCGGGTTCAGCGATAACGCCGGGAAGTGATCCCCCCGTCTTAGCTCAGATCCGCCGGGTCAAACAACAAGGGAAAGAACTGGCCTTCCATTTTCTTTCCCTTGTTGATAACCGGTACGCCTTGCAACAACTCTTCATCGGTATCTGACTGAGTATTGTCTGCAAAGACATTCAATACGAAAGCCCTCCGCGGCCGCGGCGATTTGTTTTCAAAAGAACCGTGCAACATAAGCGGGTGGTGAAACGTTGCATAACCGCGTTTCATTTCAGCGGGAACCTTGTTCCGGAATTCTTCTTTCTGCGGCGGTGTGAGGAAGGCGTTGATCCCCTCCATGTCGCCCGCCAGTTCGGGCTTGTCGAGAAGTCCCCATCGATGACTTTTGGGTATGTAATAAACACATCCATTCTCCTTGGAGACATCATCAAGTCCTACCCAGCACGTGAGGTGTTGCATTGGTTTGGTGCGCGTCCAGTAACTGTAATCCTGATGCCACGCCACAACGCCACCGTGATGCGCAGGTTTGCAGAAGAGCTGGTCATGCCAGAATCTCACGGCCTTGTCGCCGAGCAATTGGCTCGCCGCGATGACAAACCGCGGATTCCATAACACATCGTGAAAACCGGGAGTGGTACGCCAGTGCCCCAATGAGTGAAAGAGCACGGCGTCGGGATTAGCCGACTCATTGCTGTGGAACTCATAAAAGAAACGGTACTTAGGGTGTTGCGGATCCTTGATCTCGTCCAGTTCTTTATTGAGCTGATCGACTTGCTCGTCGTCCAGTAATGGAATATTGGAGAGATAGCCATTCTCCCTGAAAAACGTTACCTGCTCATCACTCAATTTGTATTTCTTCCATACATCCTTCGCTACTTCGGGCGAAAACAGCCGGGTTATCGGTTGATGGTATAACGACAAGTCTTCTTCTAATTTCATTGGTGGATATTTTAAAAGGAAAAGATACGGTTTTCCTTGTGAACATTCAGGCGCTTGTGTAACTTTTAAAGTGCCAGCGATAAGGGGCTGTTCGACGGCACAATCTTTTTAACACTCGTAAAAACAACTGACTATGAATAAATTCTTCCGGGCACTTATTGCCGGTTACGGAGCGAAGAAACTCGGGGGAGGGTGCTTCGGAACGATCCTGGTTTTTGTTCTCATCTGGGTTGCGCTTGGTCAATGCAGTTTTGCATCGCGCGACATCCCTCCCATTCGGGAGCGGACCGGATACCTGGAAATATCACCGTCTGCTCCGTGCGAAGTCAGCTATCCGCAGACGATACCTCACTCATTATACCTTTTTGCAGTCAACTTAAAGGATATCTTTCAATATTATTAATATAATACTGAATATTAAGGTGTTAACACTCATGTAACATCCTGCCCAGCCGGCCACTGATCCTCCTTCCCGGGCTCCGTTCAAAAAAAACGACAATGTCGCACACCCTCTTTTTTAGGAAAGTCGGGCAATTCATTTACTTTCGAAAATTGTGCTAATGATCTCATCCATGATGCTAACGCTTTTGCAATGAAACAACAGACCGACACTCCTTCCACAAACAGCCGAAGGAATTTCCTCAAGAAATCCGCCCTGGCGATCGGGGCATTCTACATCGTACCGAGACATGTGCTGGGCGGCCCGGGGTACCTCGCCCCCAGTGATCAACTAACCAAGGCCATCATTGGAGTAGGTGGTATGGGACGCGGTCATATCCGCTATGAGGGAACCCGCGTCGTCGCTGTGTGCGATGTCGACACTGAGCATTTAAAAAAAGCGATGGAAATGATCGGTCAGGGAGTCCGCGGCTACGCCGATTTCCGCGAGTTGCTAGCCCAGCCCGACGTAGACATTGTACACATTGCCACGCCACCACACTGGCACGGCATTATGTCTGTCATGGCAGCGCAGGCCGGAAAAGATGTATGGTGTGAAAAGCCGATGACACGCACGATCGGCGAAGGCAAACGCGTGGTGGAAGCCATGGAGCAATACAACCGCATGTTCAGGCTGAATACCTGGTTCCGGTTTCACGACAATTTTTACGGGATGGGTACCCCCGTCAAGCCGATCAAGAAAGTCGTCGACAGCGGAATGCTTGGCTGGCCCCTGAAAGTAACGATCAGCGGAGTGACCGGCTTCAACTGGAAGTTCTACTGGGTAGGAAAGACGAACCTCGAGCCCACGGAAATACCCAAAAACCTTGACTATGATATGTGGCTTGGCCCGGCACAATACAAGCCCTACAATCCCCATCGCGTGCACATGAACTTCCGCGGCTACTGGGATTACGATGGCGGCGGACTCGGCGATATGGGGCAACATTATATAGACCCGGTACAGTATTTCCTCGGAAAAGACGACACCTCCCCTGTCCGCGTAGATGTTGACGCTCCTCAGCAACACGACGATGCCGTAGGCACCTGGCGGCGCATTGAATTCACATACGACGACGGCTGCAAGATCATACTCGACGGAGAGAACAAGGACGTAAACGCACCCTATATTGAAGGTCCGAAAGGAAAGATCTATCGCGGCTTCAAATCAGATATCCCCAACATTCTTAAAGTAATCGACACCCTGCCCGACCCCGACCCGCAGGTAGGACTGTTTTCAGATTCAGTACGCACGCGGAAGAAATTCGCGCTGAACGAAATCAACGGTCATCGCTCTGCGACGGTAGTCAACATCGGGAAGATCGCGCTGCAACTCGGCCGGTCGCTCGATTTTGATCCCGTCACACAGACGTTCGTCAACGATGAGGCCGCCAATCGCCTGATCGATCAACCCATGAGAGGTCCCTGGAAAATCTGATCAACTCAACTCACAACCTGGAAATGAAATTCAAGAACTCCTTCATCATACTTTTATTGGTCTCACTGGCATTATCCGCCGTTGGGCAAGACAACAGAACCACACAAACGAGAGTAGCAGACGTACTCGCTTTGTTCCCCGCGAAGACGAGCGTCGATGCCGACCGGCTTTTCAGAGACCTCATCGGTATGAACGACGAAGGCCTCGCACTCATAGCCTCCCGCGTTCTCCCCAACGGGAAAGAGGAAGGTGTGTCGGCGCGCTACGCCGTGTCTTTGCTCACCCACCACGCCGCAACCACCGGAGAAAAAGCACGGATCGAAAGAACCTACCTCGACGCACTGAATCGCTCGGACAACACCGAGGTCAAGGCCTACTTTATCGACAACCTCAAAGTGATTGGCAGCAACGCTTCCGTAGCACCGCTGACTTCCCGCATCAATGAAGACGGCCTCACGCAACAGGCGATCAGCGCCCTGGTCAGTATTGGTACTTCGGAAGCACGCTCAGCCCTGCAGTCATCACTCACCGGCAGCCACCCCCAGGCGGCTACCGCACGACTGATCCAGGCACTCGGGGAGTTGAAACATCTGCCCTCGGTATCGACAATCACCCCCTACGCCTCCGGCAGTGATGTCGTTGTCAGGCAACACGCGCTGTGGTCGCTTGCGCTGATAGCAGACGCAGCCTCTCAAAATGTTCTGTTGCAGCAAGCAAAGTCAGTGAACTTTAAGCACCACCCCTCCGAAGCTACGGAGGCACTGGTGGAGTATGTCTATCAGCTGTCGCGGAAAGGCAACAGCGCCCTGGCCGCGCAGCTAAGTCAGGAGACTCTCAGCAATACGCTTGAAGGCGATCAGCAACATTTCCGCCTGGCTGCCTTGAAAGTCATCGCGCAAGCACAACCGGTGAAGTCGACCAAGACACTTGTTAAAGAGCTTAGCCGTTTTGACGCGGAATTTCAGCGGGAAGTACTGAAGATCGCCGGCAACTACGTGAAAAACGAAGCTGTCGCACGTCAGTGGCAGAAGGTGTACAGGAAGAATTCAGCGCTTCAGCCCGAGATCCTCGCCATGCTCGCGCAAAGCAACCGCACCGACGCATTCGCTGATGCCACGCTGATCCCTGCTCTTAAATCCGGGAACCGCGACTTAAGGATAGCCGCCACTGAGGAAATCGCCTACAGCGAAAACAAAAAGTATCAGGCCCCGCTGATCGACTATCTGCTTCGTTCAACCGATGACGCCGAGATCGCTGCAGCGAAAACCGCCCTTCTCCGAATGATGGGCAGCGGTGACGCGAAAACGGTGGCACCACTTATCTCAAATGCACAGCCAAAAAACAAAGCCGCCCTTATTGACATCCTCGGAGAGCGGAGGGTATATGAGCACTTCGACGCCATCGTTGAAAATACCACCTCCCAGGATACCGCCGTGCGCGCCGCAGCGTTCACGGCTCTGCCCAAAGTCTCGTCAGCCGCAAATACAGCTGCGTTGCTGGACCTGCTTGATGACGGCATATCCTCCGATGAAGCGAAAGCCGTGCAGGCAGCGCTCATCGCTGCGATCGATAAGAGCAGTTACCGCCTCATCAACGAGGCCTATGCGAAAAACAAGGCGCGTATCCTCCCGCTCATACCCTATGTGAACGACGATAATGCGCTCGCGAAAGTAAATGACGCCTTCCGCTCAGGCACGCAGGAAGAAAAAGCAGCGGCGTTCGAGGCATTGCTGGACTGGCAGGACCATGCCGCGGCGCAAACACTACTCGCTGTCAGAAGAGACCCCGCCCTGGCACAGTATCATGAGAGAGCGTTTCGGGCGTTTGTATCGCAGGTGTCTAATTCGACCTTACCGGACGAACAGAAATTACTGATGCTTGATGCTGCGATGGCGGTGGCAAAAACGACGAACGAAAAGAGCGCGATCATTCGAGCGGTGGGTTCGCTGAGAAACTTCTCCGCCCTGATATTCGTGTCACAATACCTCGACGACGAAGAACTCAACCGCGCAGCTAGCCGGTCTGCCATGCAGATCGCACTGCCTACAGCCGACGCTCGCCCGGGACTTACCGGCGTGATCGTGCGCAATACACTGCAAAAAATACTCGATAAGCTCGATGGGAAAGACAGCCAATACGAAGTGATCGACATTCAGACCTACATGGAGAATATGCCCTATACGAAGGGCTTCGAACCGATCTTCAACGGCGTGGATCTTTCAGGATGGCAGGGACTCGTGGAAAATCCTATCGCCCGCAGCAAAATGTCGAAGGCCGAACTAGTTAAAAAGCAGCGGCTAGCCGACGAGAAACTCAAAGAAAGCTGGAGCGTCAAAGATGGTGCGATCTACTTTACCGGTAAAGGCGACAACCTTTGCACCATGCGTCCTTACGGCGACTTTGAAATGCTCGTCGACTGGAAGATCTCGAGAGACGGAGACAGTGGGATCTACCTTCGCGGATCTCCGCAGGTTCAGGTCTGGGATCCCTGGGGCAAATCGGACCTTGCCCGGGTGGGATCCGGCGGACTGTTCAACAACAAGGAAAACGCCAGTGATCCGCTGGTAGTGGCTGACAATCCTATTGGTGAATGGAATACATTCCATATCAAAATGACCGGTGAAAAGGTCACGGTCCACCTCAATGGCATACTCGTTGTCGACAACGTCACCATGGAAAATTACTGGGACCGAAGTATCCCGATCTTCCCGGAAGAAGCGATCGAACTGCAGGCACATGGCAACGAGCTTGCATTCAGAAACATCTATGTCAAGGAACTCGGAGCCAGGCCTTACGAGCTGACGGAAGAGGAAAAGCACGAGGGGTTCGAACTACTCTTCAACGGAAAGGATCTCGACAACTGGGTAGGGAATAAAACCGACTATGTTGTGGAAGATGACGCGATAGCGATTTATCCTAAGGGAAACGGTCATGGAAACATGTACACGGAAAAAGAATACTCCGACTTCATCGTCCGGTTCCAGTTTCAGCTAACGCCGGGTGCCAACAACGGACTCGGCATTCATGCGCCGTTGACGGGCGATGTAGCCTACCAGGGCAAAGAAATTCAGATCCTCGACGATACCGCGCCTGTCTACGCAAACCTGGAGCAGTATCAGTATCACGGATCAGTTTATGGCTTAGTGCCTGCGAAGCGAGGATACCAGAAGCCCGTCGGCCAGTGGAATGAACAGGAAGTGTACGTCAACGGCGATCACATCAAAGTGACCCTGAACGGAACGGTTATCGTCGACGCCGATCTGAAGAAAGCAACCTTGAAAGGGACGCTCGACGGCAAGAAACACCCGGGACTGAACGTCCACCGTGGCCACATCGGCTTCCTTGGACACGGCACGATCGTGAGGTTCCGGAATATACGGGTGAAGGAGTTGGAATAGAATTCCGACCGGCGGGCCACAAAATAAAAAAGGCAGGATTTTTCCCGCCTTTCTTATTTTGTGTTGACTGACTACCGATCAGCCAAGGAACGGCTTCAGCGTATTGCTTCTTGAGCTATGCCGCAATCTGCGGGTTGCTTTTTCTTTGATCTGGCGGACACGTTCGCGCGTGAGATTGTACTTCTGCCCGATCTCCTCGAGCGTCAATGCCTGCTCGCCGTTCAGCCCGAAGTAGTAAGAGATCACATCCGCTTCGCGCTGTGTCAGCGTCGAAAGGGCGCGTTGTACCTCCCTTCTCAGGGAATCCCTCATGAGCTCGGAGTCCGGTGTCTCTTCACTGTCGTTCTCCAACACGTCGAGGAGACTGTTCTCCTCACCCTGTACAAACGGAGCATCCACCGACACATGACGACCGGAAATCTTCATTGTGTCAGTAACTTCGTCGGTGGAAATATTCAGCACGTCCGCCAGTTCTTCCGCCGACGGCTCACGCTGGAACTTCTGTTCCAGTTCAGAAAAAGTCTTGGATATCTTGTTTAGCGATCCCACGCGGTTTAACGGCAGCCGTACGATACGTGATTGTTCAGCAAGCGCCTGCATGATAGACTGACGGATCCACCAAACAGCATACGAGATGAACTTAAACCCCCGCGTCTCATCAAAACGTTTGGCTGCTTTGATCAACCCCAGGTTGCCCTCATTGATCAGGTCACCCAGCGTGAGGCCGTTGTTCTGATATTGCTTGGCCACGGAGACAACAAAACGAAGATTAGCCTTGGTAAGCTTTTCGAGCGCAATCTGATCACCCTCGCGAATGCGTTTCGCCAACTCCACTTCCATATCCGAGGTTATCAAGTCCACCTTACCAATTTCCTGAAGGTACTTGTCGAGCGACTGGCTCTCCCGGTTCGTAATCTGCTTACTGATCTTTAACTGTCTCATCGAAAAGTTATCTGAATTATGTATTTAATGACAAATAGGGGGCATTCTCCACGGGAGAACCGCAGTAAAACCGATTAGGTTCGGCGAAGAGAAAGAAAATGAAATGGGTGATGTGCCTATGGTGGTAGAATTTTCCAAGTATACAAATATACCTACGCTTTCGTTCCCGGTTAGTTTCGGTTTGCGCGAAAATAACTCATTTTCTTATCCGAACTTTGAAAAATCTCTTTTTTCCGCTGAATATGACCTTTGGGAGTTGATTCTGCTACCCAAAAAATAGTAACCACAACCACACTATATTGCCGTTCGCCCGGGAATTTCCGAATTGAATTGCTAAAATTCCTTCGAAAGACTAAGATTAGGGCTAATTATACCATTAGCCTGACCAAACCTAACCAACCTTGAGTTCGCGATACTTTTTGCCCGTTCTCGTCATTCTCGTGACATTGCTCGCTGTTTTTTTCTACTTCAAACCCGCCGGTACCAGCGTCGAGTGGCGCGACTATCTCGGCGGACCGGATCGCAACCACTACTCCACCCTCACGCAGATCAACCGCGGCAACGTATCACAACTCCAAAAAGCGTGGGAATACAGCACAGGTGTCAGCGGGCAGATACAGTGTAATCCGATTATCATCGACGGCCGTCTCTTTGCCGTCACGGCCAATGCCGAACCCTTCGCGCTGAATGCCGCAACCGGGGAGGAGATCTGGAGGATCCGGAACGAGAATACCGCCAACATTATCATGCGGGGTGTTACGTATTGGGAAGATAGCGACGACAGGTGGATCCTCTATACCCGCGACTCCTGGCTACATGCGGTCAATGCCCTGACCGGCGAACCGATCCTGCACTTTGGTGACAGCGGACGAGTCAGCCTCAAAACAGGGCTGGGCCCCGGCGCCGCCGACAAGTATGTGAATTCGCGTACGCCCGGGACCGTCTTCGAAGATCTCATCATCATGCCGACAAGCGTCTCGGAAGGCTCAGGCGCCGCGCCTGGACATGTCCAGGCCTTCCATATCAGGAACGGGACGCTGGCCTGGGTGTTTAAAACTATTCCCGAGCCGGGAGAGTTGGGATATGACACGTGGCCTGCCGAGGCGTACAGGAACAGCACGGTGGGTGCCGCCAACAGTTGGGCCGGCATGGCCGTTGACAACGACCGGGCTATTGTGTATGTACCGACCGGCTCCGCGGCTTTCGACTTTTACGGAGCTGACCGGAAGGGAGAAAACCTTTTCGCCAATACGCTGCTGGCGCTGAACGCACGGACAGGCGAACGGATCTGGCATTTTCAGTTTGTGAGACACGATATCCTTGATCGTGATCTTCCGGCGCCACCCAACCTCCTTACCGTTGAACACGATGGCAAAAAGGTCGACGCGGTTGCCCAGGTTACCAAGCAGGGGTTTGTGTTTGTTTTTAACCGCGAGACAGGCGAGCCTCTGTTTCCGATAGAAGAAGTAGCCGCGCCGCCCTCGGATGTACCCGGCGAGGAAACCTGGCCGACCCAGCCTCTGCCGGTAGCACCCCTACCCTACGCGCGCCAGGCATTCGGCGAAGCCGACATCAACCCTTACTCATCCGATCGTGATTCGTTGCTCGCACTGTTTCGCCAGAGCCGATACGAAGGGCTGTACACGCCGTTGTCGCTACACGGAAGCATCATCTATCCCGGGCTGGATGGCGGAGCTGAATGGGGCGGCGCAGCGGTCGATCCGCAAGGGATCATGTATGTGAACAGCAATGAAATGAGCTGGCTTATATCGCTCCAGGACCCGACGACGTTCGCCCGGAATACCGTCACCGCCGGGCAGGGCCTTTACGCGGCGCATTGCTCGGCATGTCACGGCGGGGACCGCAAGGGTAATGTGGGGAGCGACTACCCTTCGCTGACAGGTATCGGCAAACGCCTCAAAAGGGAGCGGGTCATGAATATTATCGCAACGGGGACGGGTAGAATGCCGGGTAACGAAAGACTGACTATGAAAGAGAAGCGCCAGATCATCGCATTCCTGTTCGGTGAAGAGGCTGAACAGAAAATCCAGCCAAACCCCGCCGAGAAAAAGGAAGTACTGGATGAACAACCGGATGAATATCGCATCTCTGGTTACACAAAATTTCTCGACAAAGACGGCTATCCGGCGTTCGCCCCGCCGTGGGGTACGCTCAATGCTATTAACCTGAATACGGGTGAATTTGTATGGACTCAAACGCTGGGGTCTTATCCTGAGCTTGAGAAGGAGAAAGGAATCCCGCCGACGGGCTCGGAGAATTATGGCGGCCCGGTCATTACGAAAAGTGGTCTCCTGTTTATCGCGGGAACGAAAGACAGCAAACTCCGCGTATATACGATGGCCGAGGGTGAATTGGTCTGGGAAACACAGCTACCGGCGGCGGGTTTTGCGACGCCGAGTACTTATGAAGCCGATGGTCGTCAATTCATAGTCATCGCCTGTGGCGGGACCAAACTCGGCGCCAGGAAAGGCGATAGCTATGTCGCATATACCCTGCCGCGGTAAAACCACATGCCTCCTTGCGAGGATCATAAGTTAGCAGACTTGGTATGTCACGCGATTACGTCACGGAGTATCCGTCCACGCATACATCTTGGATACCACCGAATAGTAGTCTTCGAACGCCAGGAAACGCGATGCAAGCACCGCGCCGACCTGTGTGCGCATATCGAGAAAAGCCCGCTCTTTCAGTCGTATTTCCCGCTCCATGACATGCAGGAGGTCGTATCCGAGACGTTTCGCCAGCCCTGGTGTGAAGTCTGCCGCGTCGCTGGCGAAGAGTGTATACACACTGTATGCATCGCCCAGCAGGGCGTTGCGCTCCTCCTCGTACTCGTCGTAAAGCCGCCAGAAAGCAGCTCGTTTATCGGTAGGAATCTCAAGCGCCGCCGCCAGTGTATTGCGCTTCGCGCGGTCGACCTGATCGTCCGGTATCAGGTGGCCCTGAAAACGATAGCGCTCCCAATCACTTTGGGTGTAAATGCCTCGGCTTTCCTGCATATCCATCATTGCCTCCGTTTGAAGGAACTGCAACGCGATAACTCCGTTAAGAGCTGCGCCAACCTCCCGGTAGTATTTCTTTTTCAGTTGGAGTTCCTGGTTGCGGTATTTCAGGAGCTTCCATGCGTTCTCGAACGCCACATCTTCTTTCGCAGACGCATCGGTATCAGCGAGGTCGGCGAGCGAGCGATAGGTCATGGAATAGACGCCCGTCGCTTCCTGAAGGTAGTTGTGATAAATCGGCCAAAACGATTTCTCATGCCACTCCTTTAACTTAACACTGCCCTTGACAACCGAAATCCGATCGTCACCAGACACAGTGAGTTTTAATGTGTTTTCTACCAGTTGTCCGAAGGATGATGATATACACAACAACGCAGCGGCCATCACGCAGCAAAAATCTTTCATTCTGGAAGCCAATTTGGCTTTGAAAATAGCTTAAATTTTTCGTTAAGCAATAAAATACCCGCCAAACGCCTCCTGAATGCCTTACCTGTTCAGCCTGGCGTTCAAAAAGGTACCGGCTGTTGAATTCGAAACCTCAACCTGATATTTTTTTATTATCATTGGCATTTATGCGGCGGATGGCTGCCGCGCTGACCCCTGTAGCGGATGCAAGAATTTCTCCATAAACTGGCGCACGAATTTCAGACACCGTTCAGCAATTCCGTGCTGATCTTTTCGCTGATCCTCAGTATTATCCTTCTCGCACCGATTGTGCTGAACCGGTTCAAGATCCCCGGAATTATCGGCTTGATATTGTCGGGAATGATTATCGGTCCCCACGGACTTTTCCTCATTCAGAAGAATTCGGCTGTCGACCTCTTCTCTACTATCGGATTGTTGTACATCATGTTCATAGCAGGTCTTGAACTCGACATGAATGAATTCAAGAAGCACAAATACAAAAGCCTTGTGTTTGGTTTCTTCACGTTCATATTTCCTTTCACGCTCGGTATGCCGGTTTGTTACTATCTCCTCGGTTACGAATTCAACACCAGCGTGCTCGTCGCGAGTATGTTTGCGACACATACTCTTATCGCATACCCCATCGTAAACCGACTTGGGATCGCGAAGAATCAGGCTGTAGCCATTACCGTTGGCGGGACAATACTGACCGATACCGCAGTGCTGCTTATCCTTGCCATCATTTCCGGAACGATCTCCGGGCAAGCCACCTCCGAACTATGGACGAGGCTGTTGATCTCCATCGCCGCCTTTGCTTCTTTTGTCTACTTCGTGATTCCACGTGTTGCATCCTGGTTTTTCCGCCGGCTGGAGGACGAGAAAAACGCGCATTTCATTTTTGTTCTCCTGGTGGTTTTCCTCACCGCCTTCACCGCAGAGCTTGCCGGTCTTGAACCGATCATCGGTGCGTTTGCAGCGGGGCTGACACTGAACCGACTCATACCCCATACCTCCTCGCTCATGAACCGCATTGAGTTTGTGGGTAACTCCCTCTTCATCCCTTTCTTTCTTATCAGCGTGGGGATGCTGATCGATTTCAGGGTACTGACGAACGGTCCGCAGGCGTTGATTGTCGCGTTCACCCTGACAGTCGTCGCGCTGGTAGCAAAGTGGATCGCGGCGAGCGTGAGCGGAAAAGTATTCAAATTTTCACGCTCACAAAGCAACCTGATCTTCGGGCTGAGCAGCGCACACGCGGCAGCAACCCTGGCTGTGATTCTCGTGGGATACAACCTCGGAATCATCGACGACAACGTACTGAACGGTACCATCGTCCTGATACTCATCACCTGTGTTATCGCCTCGTTTGTAACGGAAAAGGCAGGCAAGGAAGTGGTGCTCGAAATGGACAACGAGCCGGCTGAGGTGTCGACCGGTTCGCAGCGTGTGCTGGTACCCATTGCTAATCCTGAAACCATGGAGAAGCTGATCGACTTTTCCATGCTGATCAAGAATACAAAGGATCATTCCCCGATCCTTGGACTTACCATCGTGAAAGACGATGATCAGGCGCAATCGAGATTGCTCCAGTCAAAGAAGCTCCTCGACAAGGCAATCGTTTACGCAGCATCAGCCGATCAGAAGATCGAGATCATGTCGACGATAGACAGGAACGTGACCAACGGGATCAAGCGCATCGCGACGGAAAAATTCATCACCGATATTGTCGCGGGGTGGTCGCCACAAAAAAATCTGGCGGACATCATCTTCGGACAGACATTCGACAACCTCGTCAAAAAGACTACGCAGACGATGTTTATCACCCGTTTCGTCATGCCGCTCAATGTCCACACAAGAATAATACTAATCTGCCCTCTCTTTTCCGAGAAGGAACCCGGGTTTTATAAATGGCTACCGAGTATTTTGCGCGTGTCATCTCAATTGAGCGCCAGTATTCAGCTTTACTGTCCTTCTGACACAGAAGCCGCTATCAGGGAATTTACAACCGAAACTAAACTGGCGGCGGCAATAGAATTCCGCGGCGACATCGATCTTGGCGATCTCTCCGCGCTAAAAACACAGGAACTGGATATGATCGTACTGGCATCATCCCGTGAAGGCGGTATCGCTTACACGCCTGTACTCGATGTGTTACCCAAGAAGATGCCCCGGTTCTTTCAGTCCAACAGCCTTGTCTTCATCTACCCGGCAACCGCGACAGATATTGCGATCTCCAACTACGAGCAGGAAATCTCAGGAGGCCTTCTGCAGAAAGGTATCTCCATATTCAAAAATGCACGCGGCATCTTTAATAAGAAAAGACCGGCAGACTCCTGACACCAACCAGGTCAGTCCTCAACACTCTCTCTCTTCGGATAAACAACCGAAAGAATGACCGCCAGCACTACCAGCGAAACTATCACGATCAGCGATGTGACGATAGGTATCTTGTAGTATTCTGTCAGACACATCTTTACACCAACAAATACCAGGATGGCTGCAAGGCCGTATTTAAGATAGTGAAAGTATTTTTCTATTCCCGACAGGGCAAAGTAAAGAGATCTGAGACCAAGGATAGCAAAGACATTCGAAGTATAGACGATAAACGGATCATCGGTAATCGCCAGGATGGCCGGGATCGAATCCACCGCAAAGATCAGGTCCGTTGTCTCGATAAGGACCACGACAACAAACAACGGCGTAGCCCAGAGTTTCGCATTCCGCCACACAAAGAAGTTATCGGACTCAAAAGTGCTGGTGACCGGGAAGATACGCCGTACCAGCCGCACGACCGGATTTTTGTCCGGGTCGACCTTCGCATCCCCCGCGGTGATCATCCTGATACCTGTAAAGATCAGGAAACCTCCGAAAATATAGATGAGCCAGTGAAAACGATCGATCAGTTCGATACCCGCGAATATGAAAGTAACTCTCATCAAGAGCGCACCGAGGATACCCCAGAATAACACCTTGTGCTGATAGGCGGGTGGTACCTGGAAATACGAAAAGATCATAATGATGACAAAGATATTGTCAACACTCAGCGACTTTTCAATGACGTAACCCGTAAAGAATTCGATCGCCGATATCTTCCCGAGATACAGGTAGATAAACACGTTGAACGCCATTGCCAGCGTGATCCACACTGCCGTCCACGACAGTGCATTTCGAATCGATATCTCTTCAGATTTCTTGTGAAAAACGCCCAGGTCGAGGGCAAGCATACCTAAAACGAAGATATTAAAGGTTCCCCAAAGGAGAATAGTTTGGTCCATAAATACGTTTAAACCGGAAAAGTACGCAATTAATCGAGAAAAAAAGCTGCTGCTAGAAAGAAATAGGAGCCGGTTTTTGAGGCTTCACGACGGTTGCCCGGAAGGTGCACGTGAACACAGATCCTTTGCCCGGCTCACTCTCCACGTCGATCCGGCCGCCGTTCTGTTCCACAAACTCACGGCACAACACCAGGCCGAGGCCAGTACCCTTTTCGTTGGCAGTTCCCTTCGTAGAATGCTTGGTGCCGAGCTTAAACAACTTGTCCATGGCCTCCCTCGTCAGCCCTACCCCCGTGTCTGCTACTGCAAGCCTGAGGTTGGCGGAGTCTGTCGCAACCGTCACACGGATGGCTCCGCCGGGGGGTGTGAACTTGATGCTATTTGACATCAGGTTCCTGACAACTGTGTTGATCGAATTCTTGTGGAGCCGGACTATAAGATCCGGCGCGGCCGCGATTTCAATCGAGATGTTCTTGCTGTCTGCCTGTGCCTGCAACAGATTTTGGTTACTGAGCAGCAACTCACTGAGATTGAACTCCTCCGGTGTAAAATCAATGTTGCCGGTCTGCGACCTCGACCACTCAAGCAGGTTTTCGAGAAGGGTTAGCAGATTCCTGACCGACATATCCAGGTCTTTTGCGAGCAGCTGGATCTCTTCCCGGCTCATGCTATCGGTGTGATGGATGAGTAACGCTGAAAAGGAAGTAAGTGAATTGAGGGGACCCTTCAGGTCGTGGCTGATGATGGAGAAAAATTTGTCTTTTGTATCCACAAGCTCCTGTAACTTCCGGTTCTTCCCTTCTACTTCCCTCCGGGCAGCCTGCAGCCGGAGATTGGACCTACGCTTGACGAGGTAGAGCACAAACAGGAGTCCGGCGGTCAACAGGATCAGGACGGCTACGAGAAACAAGACGTTTCTGAACTTTTGTTGTGCGGCGATCTCCCGCTCACGCTCGATCCTTAGCGCATCAAGCTTCTGGATTTCATTTTCTTTTCCTTCAACGACATAGCGGTTTTGGGTTTCCAGGAGCTGTCGCTCCTGCTTCTCCGCCTGGATCAGATCCTGAATGGCTACCCCGAGTTCGAGGTAAGCCAATGCGTTGCGGTAATCGCCCGTGTCTTTGTAGGCCTGGCTGAGCAGCTCGTAGCTCCGGTGCATCAGCTCCCGCGATTGCGATTCCCTGCCGTTCTCAAGTGCCCGTAGACCGTGGGCGATCGCATCGGCGGTCTGCCCTGCCCGGAGATTGAGTGCGGCGATGTTGTTGTGCGATTCTGCAACACCTCTTGCGTCTCCAAGCCGTTGGCGTATCTCAAGCGCGACCTGGTGATTCGCCCGGCTCTTGTCGCCGTTCTTCATTATGTCATACAACATGCCGATATCGTTCAGCGACCGGGCCTCTGACTGTTTTTCCTGCAACGCCCTGTTCACACGCAACGCCATGCGGTGGTACGCAAGCGCACTGTCATAATCGCCTTTAAGGGTAAACAGGTGCCCGAGATGGGAAAGTGCCTCCGCCTCGAATGTCCGGTCGATATCGCGGCGGTAACGGAGCACCTGTTGGTAATTCTTCAGTGCATCATCAAGCTGTCCCCTTGAAGCGTTAACCTTTCCCAGGTTGTTGAGAATCAGTGCATCAGCATCGATATGGCGAACGTTTCGGTTGATATTCAGCGCTGTGCCGAGCATTTGCGCGCTTTTGTAGTAATCGCCGACGGTCTCAAACACACGGGCGATGGCAACGTAGGTCAGAAGCTGCTGGTCATCCAGCCTGGCAGAATCGGCGAGGGCAAGCGCAGCAATAAAATGATCGAGGGCTTTTTCGTAGTTGTGTACGCGGGTAAGATAGATCAGCCCGAGTAACCTGAGCGACCTAACCTCCGCGGGCGCGTCGCCGGCCTCGCGTGCCTGCTCAAGGGTCAACTCGCCTTTCTTCAGTGATTCTTCCGCCGACGCTTCCGGGCCGTGATTGAGCAACTGATGGAATTTTGCAATATCGGCATCGTCCTGCCCGAACAGCGAACAGGGGGATATGGACAGAAAGAAAAGGAAAAAACCGCGTTTAAAGGTCATATCCTTGTTTCGTCAAAGTTGGCGAAAAACCCACAGTTTTATCGTGCAGAATGGTCTTTAACCTTACGTGGTGGCGGCCGGCGGGGGCAAATTCCTTCGGAAGTATTTCCAAAAAAAAAATCAAATACTTTAGTTTTAGCAAACCAAGTTTCGGCGCGACAGGTTATGCTAACACGCCCGCGCGGGGAGGAGGATATTTTCCACCAAAGAGACAGAGACATGCTGCAGACAACGAAAAAGAAAATGATTGGTACTAAGGGATATGCAGCGCTGGATGCAACGTCGCCGCTTAAACCGTTTTCGTTTGAACGCCGGGCAGTGGGTCCGAAAGACGTTCAACTCGAAATACTGTACTGCGGAGTGTGTCACTCCGATCTGCACCAGATCCGCAATGAGTGGCAAAGAGGAATCTTTCCGATGGTACCAGGCCACGAAATTGTGGGCCGTGTAAAGAAAGTCGGTGCAGACGTAAAGAAATTTTCAGTCGGTGAGATCGGCGCCGTCGGATGCCTCGTCGACTCATGCCGGCACTGCGATAACTGCAAGCTAGGCCTCGAGCAATACTGCGAAAATGGCGCTGTGGGTACCTACAACAGTTACGAGAAAGACGGAAAAACTCCCACGTATGGTGGATACTCAGACAGAATTGTCGTGGATGAAGACTTCGTGCTGAAAGTGCCTACCAACCTCGCGCTCGAAGCTGTAGCACCCCTGCTCTGCGCCGGGATAACAACTTACTCCCCGTTGCGGCATTGGAATGTCGGAAAAGGTCACAAGGTGGGGGTGCTCGGTCTTGGAGGGCTCGGTCACATGGCTGTCAAGTTCGCATCCGCATTTGGCGCTGAGGTTACCATGCTAAGCACCTCGGCAGAAAAAGAAGCTGACAGCCGACGCCTCGGCGCCTCCAGATTTGTGCTGACAACAGATCCGGCAAACCTTAAACCGATGCGCAACTACTTCGATTTTATTATCGACACAGTATCCGCGCAGCACGACTACAACACCTACCTCAAAATGCTGAATACAAACGGTGTGCACGTCTGCGTTGGAGTCCCTCCCACGCCATCGGAAATTCGCGGTATGTCCCTCGTCGCAAACCGTAGAAGTATCGCGGGATCCAGCATAGGAGGCCTTCCTGAAACCCAGGAAATGCTTGAATTCTGCTCCTCCTATCACATAGTATCAGATGTTGAGGTGATTGACATCAAGGGTATCAATGCAGCCTACGAGCGAATGCTCAAAGGTGATGTGCGATACCGGTTTGTGATAGACATGTCGACGCTATAGTACCTGGCGTCAGGAGAATCAACGCAAAATCTTCACTCTTACGGCACTGGGTCCTTTAGGCCCTTTCTCGACCTCGAATGTCACGCGATTGTTCTCAGTGATGGGTTCCAGGGTATTGTTGATGTGTACGAAGACGCTGTCCTGCGACTCCTGATCCTTGATAAATCCGTATCCTTTCGACGAATTGAAGAATGTGACTATTCCCTTTCTGATAGGATCTTCTTTTATGGCCGCACCCTTGGGAACGCTTATCTGAATATCTTCCTCGTTCACTTCAACGCGGGTACTCGGATCCGGCGGTGTAGAAGAAAAATTCCCGAATTCATCCACGTATGCGATTTCAAAGCTGTTACCGTCCTTGGCGTTGGCTTTCCGCTCTTCCCGTCTCGCTTCTTTTTCTTTCTTCTTTTGAACCTTCTTCTTTTCGATTTCTTTCTTATTCCACGTTCCCTGTGATTTTGCCATAGATAAACTTCAATTCTATTATGTTGTTGCCAACAAAGGTACTATTTTTTCCCGTTAAGTTCGCCCTCTCCAGCGAATATTTAGCCCCCTTTTAACCGTACACACAGGAACAGCCGCTTTCGAAGCGGGAGATCTCATGGAACGTGCGGAATCAACTCCCACCGTAAAAAGCATTCGCCACCTGGAGTCCCTGCCTATACCGAGGATAAAAAAAAGCCATCCGCTAAAAAACAGATGGCCTTCGCATGCAATGCAAAATTCTATTATTGAATGACCTGAACCTTTACAGCATTCAAACCCTTCTTTCCCTTTTCCACTTCAAATTGCACTTTATCGTTTTCACGAATTTCGTCAATAAGACCGCTTTGATGAACAAAGATGTCCTCTCCCGAATCTGACGGCTTTATAAACCCAAAACCTTTTGAGTTATTAAAGAACTTTACTACTCCTTCTTTCATTATGTTAAAATTTAATTGTGTTCCGGTTACGAACCTGTATCGGTATAGGAAGGTATGTGGGGAGATACTCTCGCCGCCATTGGGCCTGGCCGGAGGAAGTGCCCGCCGCGAAAAGCGCAATGACATGTCAAATATACGGCAGCAATTGAAAATTCCTAGAACTCGGCTTAAAAAATAAGTTTTGACGGAATCCTCAATAATCAGCGATTACCCGAAGCCGCTTTCGCAACCTTACCCCTAAGATGTTTTGATATAGATCTTCTGTCTTTCATCGATAGCGTCGAAACGTTTCTGCCTGTCGGTAAAAACCAGCGACTCCTTGTTGCCCAGGCCCAGTATACCGAACGCACACAGACTTTCGTAAAAGAGATTGATCACTTTGTTCTGAAGTCCCTGATTGAAATATATGAGCACATTCCGGCACAGAATGAGATGAAACTCGTTAAATGACTGATCGCTGGCCAGGTTGTGCGGAGCGAACACGACATTGCTCCGCAGATCGCGATCGAATAACGCGGCATCGTAGTGCGCAACGTAGTATTGTGAAAAATCCTTTTCGCCACCGGAATTCTGATAGTTGAGCGTATAGGCCTTCATCAGGTCCATCGGAAAGATCCCTTCCTTTGCATGGTGGAGTGATTGCGGATTGATATCCGTCGCATAGATAAGCGATCGATTCAGCAACCCCTCCTCCTTCAGCAGTATCGCGATGGAATACACTTCCTCACCCGTGGCACAACCCGCAATCCATATCTTGATAAACGGATACGTCGCCAGGCGCTTCATCACACGTGCCCGGAGACAGGCGTAGAACTGCGGGTCCCTGAACATCTCGGTGACGGTCACGGAAAGGTTCAGCACAAAATCACCGAAGGCATTCTCATCCGTCAGCAGCAAGCCGCTGAGTTCTCTTACGGTGCGGATCATGCGGGCATTCATAAAGTATATGCTCCGGCGCATGACCGACGGCTCTGCGTACTGCGTGAAGTCGTACCCATAGACCCGCCGTATCGCACTGAGCAACCCTGCCAGTTCGTTGGAGTCAATCTCCTCTACATTCCTTATAACCATCGCACCATTTTTGATACATCATCACCGACCGAAAGACTAGTTCTTATCACGCATACAGCCAGACACGCATAAGCGACAGCAACTGTTGTACATTCAACGGTTTCGAGATATAATCCGACATGCCGGCTGCCAGACATTTCTCGCGATCGCCCTTCATCGCTTTCGCGGTAAGCGCTATGATCGGTATTTTTCGATACTCAGAGTACTCCCTGATCTTACCCGTAGCCTCAAAGCCATCCATTTCCGGCATCATCACATCCATCAGTACCATGTCAATGCCTTTCTCCTTATCCAGGATGCTGAGCGCTTTCATGCCATTGTTTGCCGTAAAGACCTTTACACCTTCCTGCTCAAGGGCACTGAGCAAAGAATATACATTCCGATCGTCATCGTCAGCGATCAGCACACGTTTCCCCCTTAACACCTCATCCGTCTTATGAAGTTTCCTGATGATATTCTGCTTCTCTCGCGGCAGTTTCGATTCCACGCGGTGAAGGAAGAGTGCCGTTTCGTCGAGGAGCCGCTCATGTGAAAAAGCTGTTTTCAATACCACCGTACTCGCCAGCTTTTCCAGCAGCGAATTTTCTTCCCGGGTAAGGTCCTTGCCAGTATACACAATAACGGGAATGCGACTTGACCGGCTGTTCTCCCGCATCTTCTCCAGGAAATTAAAACCACTCATATCGGGGAGACCGAGATCGACGATAATACAATCGAAGGTCTTCTCGGCAAGCAACGCCAGCGCTTCCTGTCCTGAGTAAGCTGAATGACACCTGACATCGCCGTTACCAATCAACTCCTGAACAGCCAGATTGTGCTCCTTGTTATCCTCAACGATCAGCAGATCCTTTGGCTTTCTGGAAACAAAGTGCTCTACTCTGTCGATCGCCTTCCAGAAAGCGTCACGGGTAACCGGCTTTCGGATAAAGTCAAGCGCACCCAGCTCGAGGCCTTTCCTGCGATAGTCGAATCCGGAGATGATCTGTACCGGAATGTGTCGCAAGTCAGGATTGCTTTTGAGTTTCTTCAATACTTCGGCCCCATCGATAACCGGAAGTCGCATATCAAGGATAACGGCGTCAGGCCGGTAATGCCGCGCATAGCTCAGCCCGATGTCCCCCTGGTGTGCAATAACGCCTTTGTAATTTCTTTCGTGAACAAATTCGAGCAAGACTTTGGAGAACTCGATGTCGTCTTCCATAATCAGAATGATGCGGTCGCCTTCGGTAACCAGGTGCTGGTCATCATAATGAGACGCGTCTATCACAGGCATCTGTTCAACAACTTCAACCGGCTCATCCTCCCCCGTGCGAAGCTGTTCCTGATTGTTGCTACCGGTCTGCTCCTGCTCACCCGGCGCGTGTTCAGCAGGCATGTAAAAGGCGAATGCGCTACCTTTCCCAAGCTTGCTTGTGACGTGAATCTCACCGCCCAGAAGACTGGCAAGTTCCCGACTGATCGACAACCCGAGACCGGTACCGCCGTATTTCCGCTTGTTCGAGCCGTCAACCTGCTGAAACGCCTCAAAGATGACCTCAAGTTTATCTTCCGGAATACCGGCTCCTGTATCCGTTACAACGAAAGCGAGCTTGTCTGCCGACATTTCCAGGCTCTTTTTCCGGAATCGTACGTCCGATGACGGAATGTCGATCATCAACTCCACCTTCCCGCCGTTGCCCGTGAACTTAAAAGCGTTCGACAGAAAGTTCTTCAACACCTGCTCCACGCGCTGCTGATCCGAAACCACCACTTTCCCTTTCAACTTCGGATGGCAGCGAACGGAAAATTTGATTTTCCTGCTTCGGGCCAGCTCACTGAAGGCATCCTCCAAATTCTCCATCAGCGCGTCCGTTGAAAACGAATCGATGTCGAGCCCCATCTTACCAGCTTCAATTCTCGACAGATCGAGAATCTCGTTGATCAGATTCAACAGGTCGTTGCCCGAGTTGAGGATAGTGTTGGCAAACTGAATTTCTTTGGATGACAGGGTCTTGTTGCGATTTTCGATCAGCACCTGCGCGAGGATCAGAATGCTGTTCAGGGGAGTCCGCAGTTCGTGCGACATGTTTGACAAAAACTCGCTCTTGTACTGGTTCGCTGCCTCCAGCTCCCTGGTTTTTATCTCCATCTGAGATGAAGTGTACTCAAGATTTTGCTTCTGCGCCTCGAGCAGGGAAGCTTTTTCAACCAACTCTTCATTGGTCACCTGAAGCTCTGCCTGCTGCGCCCTTAACTCCTCTTCCGACTTCAGCAACAGGTTCGTTTTCTCCAGCAGTTCTTCGTTGTATTGCTTCAGCTCCTCCTGTTGTGTTTCGAGTTCTTCCGATTGACGCTGAGTTTCTTCCAGGAGCGCCTTCAGTCTCTGCCGCGACTGGGTGGCATTGATCGCTACACCGATGTGGTCATTGACCAGATTCAGCAAATCGAGGTCGGCCGGTGAGAATCCATGCATCGAACCGATCTCGAGTACACCCTTGATCTCCCCTTCGTATTTAAAAGGATAGACCACGACGTGTCGTGGTTTTGCATTGCCCAATGCCGAGGTGACCCTGAGATAATCGTCGGGAATGTCGCGCACGATAATATGTTTTCCATCTGCAGCAGCCTGCCCCACCAGCCCCTGTCGCAGGTCGAATTTTCCGTTCGTTCCGTTTGATGAAAAGGCGTAGCGCCCGGCTAACGCCAGGTGCCCGTTCTCGCGCACATACAACGCGCCGACCTGCGCATTCATAAAACGGGTAAGCTCACCGATCACATCATCCGCCAATCCCTGTAGTTCCTTCTCTCCCCGCAACCGGTCATTGAGCCGGTTGTTTCCCGTCAACAGCCAGGTCCGCATTTCCGTCTCGGCCGACAACCGTGCCAGATCCGCGCGCATGGTGTCGAGGGCAGTGCCCAGAACGTCGCGCTCACCTCGTACAGCAACCTCGATGCCGTAGTCGCCCCTCCCTATCAACTGCGCGGTTTGAGCATATCCTTTGATGCTATCGGCCATCTTGTTGAACGATCTGACGAGGTCGCCGACCTCGTCGCGGGAGTCATCGCTAACAAGGATATCCACCTCGCCGGTGGCGAGCTTCTGCGCGGCGGCTTTGATCTTCGTGAGGGAAGAAACAATTTGCCGGATCGTGTAGTTTACCAGTAGCATAATCAACGCGATCACCAGCACACCCATCAACACATTCAACCAAACACTCCGATTCATCGCCACCATAAGTATCTCCGAGCGCTCCCGTATCTGCTGCAGGGAAAACCGTTCTGCCGCCGCGAACGCATCCACCACGCTGGCCGTCTGGCTCCACCAGGCCTGCCCGGTTAGCTGATGAACAATATCAGGGTTGATAACAAGGGAATCAAACTTCGCGTGGACCTGTGCTATCGGTGACGCCTCGACCTCCTCGGCGTAATAGGCCGCAACATCCTCCTGGGCTCTCTCGAGAAACCGAGCCCGGCTCAAATCGTATTGGCCCTTGCGAGTGACAAATCGTGCAAACTCGGCTCCCCGAAAATCTTCATTGATAAAAAATGGCAAAAGAATATTCTTCGTCCTGGAGAAGTACTCTTTCATATAAAGCAAAAACAAATGCGCTTCCAGTCTGCTCCGGATCTCGGGATTCTGCGAAACCCTGGAAATATGGTAGACCTCGTTCAGCAACGTGGTTTTCAGGAAGTTCAATTTCTCTGCATGCGACCTGACATCAAGCCTGAAAGCATTGAGGCTATCAAAGTGAATAAAAATATCCGTGGAAATACCCTGTGTGCGGTAGATGTCCTTCACCGCCGACAGAGCCCGGTCTGTTGATTGAGCCTGATCGGAAAGCCTGCCCTCATCCTGCTCTGAATTGCTCGCGAGAAAACTGAGATATCCCCCCCTTTCGTTTTGCAGCTCGTGAATCAGGAGGGAGAGCCGTTCAACGCGTTCGCATTCGTTGTACACCTGCTGGGAGGCATTCTTTTGATGAAGAGATTCCGATATCGATTGGTATAAAAGTAATGCAAGACCCAAAAGCGGGATCGTCGAAATAACAAGTAGTTTATTTCTTATTGAAAGGTCTTTCAAAAAGCTCATGTTGGCTCATTGGTTAGCTTCTGCAAGAATAAAGAAAATCGCCGTTATCTGTTTCCACCTCCATCGGCTTGTGCTCCATCGGCTTGTGTAACAGGAGGGCACCATCACTCCCACAATAGCGGTACAAAAATTTGAGGCAGGTATCACGGTCGTCATTTATCTCAGACGGCGTAACCGAAGCCGGGTTAAGGTATTTATTTCCGGACTGACTTCCATACAAAATATTCATCTCCAGGGCTCGTCCTGGCAGCTGTATGTAACTACTAAAATCATACCTGACTGGCTGAATGCATCAACCCTAAACCCTGGGTATAATCGGGTATATACATTCAATGAATCATATAATATACAGATTACTAGATATTTAGTATAAATATTCAAATCTATATTATTTCATTATTTACTTAACATATTAATTATCAATTAATTATATGAATTTGTATTAAAATTTTTGTGGAAAATTGCACAACAAATAGTTTTATATAATAATAATATGACATATTATTGTGCAATTATTCACAATACTGATATGAGCGAATACGAAAAGAAGCATGTTGAACGGGAGCTGACGGCCTTCGCCCTCAGAAACTTTGTCCAGCCGTCGGAATGCAGGAATCCTGATCAGATCAGGTTCTATATCCAGGAACTGTGTATCAAGATTGAAGAGTATAAAAAGCGGTTTGACTACGTGCCGCGCAATGCCTATACATTGCTATCGGAATACAATTCCAGGCAGAACACCATGTTGTACCACGATTTCATTAAGAGCTACTAACAGCCATGCGCTACGTCCCCTCCCCTATTCCGTTTCCCTGCGAATGGGTCTATAGCGCTGTAGCCAACCGGTCGGGCAGAATGCAATACCACAAGATCAAACCCGGCAAAAGCAAGCTTCGGATCAGCCGGAGCGAATTCATACGAGCCTTTAACAGCACGCGCATTATCGCGATGAAGCCCCTGCAGATCGCTGACAACGAGACCGACTTTCAGTTCGAATTCTACATCTGATCCCGTCCTGACGGTTGGGGCGGAAAACAAATTCCACCCTCCGCTCTGTTTCCGTTCCGGAAAAGCGTACCTTAAATAGTCGTCAGGAACGTCGATGAGGAAAGTCGCGATCATACTGCTGCTATTGGGACCCCTGGTCAGCCTGGGTAACGGCATTCTTGTTCCGATGGATGATGAGCAGCGCAACCACCTCAAGGCCTACGGTCTGGCGTTTTACGTCCTTCAACAAGACGTCACCGTTGAATGGCTACTCAACTACCGGGGAGGCAGTTTCCTCATCCCCTATTCCCAGCTACTGCGGCAAGAATGTCTTGTGCGCGGCATTACGCATACGATCATCTCCGACGCCGACGCAGAACGTATACGGACGGAGATTTCAAGTCCCGCGGTGAATATGAATGCGGTCATTCTGGAGAAAGCCCCGAGGATTGCTGTTTACTCGCCAAAGAATGAATTTATACTCGACGAGACTGACGCAGTCATGCTTGTGCTCGACTACGCCGAAATCCCCTACAAAATAGTGTACGATGAGGAAATACTAGCCGACGACGCCCTTGCGCAGTTCGACTGGATACACCTCCATCACGAAGATTTCACCGGCCAGCACGGCCGCCAGGTGCGCCGAAACCAAAGCCGGGTCGAAGCTGATATTCAGGAAGCCACCGCACAACGCCTCGGCTACGGAAAAGTGTCGGATATGAAACTCGCGGTAGCGCGGAGGATCAAGGCATTTTGCGCCGCCGGCGGCTACCTGTTTGCAATGTGCTCCGGAGCTGAAACATTCGATATAGCGCTGGCGGCCGAAGGCGTGGATATCAGTGAAAGTAACTACGACGGCGACGACTCTGATCCGGGAGCACAAGAGAAGCTCGATTTCGAAAAGAGTCTTGCCTTCGAGAAGTTTACCCTCGAGCCGGGGTACAGTCGCCGCTTCTCCGACATCAACGTCAATCGCGATTATTTTAATTCGTCGCAAGACTACTTCAATGTCTTTGTGTTTTCGGCCAAATGGGATATTGTCCCGTCGATGTTAACCCAAAACCACACTCATTCGATTCGGGAGTTTCACGGGCAGACAACCGCTTTCAACAAATACGTGGTGAAACCGACGGTGCTAATTCTCGGAGAAAACAGGCACAAGAATCACGTGCGCTACATTTACGGCGAGCTTGAGCGCGGGCATTGGACGTACTACAGCGGGCATGACCCGGAAAGTGTTCCCGGCCGTGGGCGAGGCCCTTCCGACCTGAATCTTTTTCCGAACTCGCCGGGCTATCGGCTGATCCTGAACAATGTCTTGTTTCCGTCAGCCCGGAAAAAGAAGCAAAAGACGTAAACCTATTTCGTCACCTCATAGGCAACTACCTTGTCCTTGAAAAAAGTAGGCACCAGCAGTAGGTTCTTTGCCTTTATATATCCGATGTCGGCAGAGTGCACCGAGTCCTGACGTGTATCCAGAATCACCGTGCGCTTCCAGTCGGAGTCTACGTGGTGAATGATACCATTCCAGCTCGAAACGAGATATTCATTGTCGCCAATCGCTTCAATACCGTCAGGGTTTTCAATGCCTTCAACTCTTTTGACAACTTCTTTCGTTGCGAGGTCGAGCGTATTAAGCGTCTTCTCTCCCCACAATGCTACCAAAAGTCTGCCTTCCTCGAAAAACAAGCCGTTCGGTCCTTCGAGGGATATCAAATTCGATACTTCTCCGTTTTCGATCACATAGATCGCGCCGCCGCGCGAGTCGCTGACGAAAACTTTGCCGTCGCCTACCGCAATGTCATTGAGGAATGTCGCACCTTCCACGGAGTAGGTATGCGAAATCGCTCCGGTTTCGGTGTCGACTTCGTGAACGCGGTCAAGGTCGGCCACAAACAGCTTGCCGTTAAGCAACCCCATCCCCTTCGGTGCGTCCATACCGGTCGCCCACTTCTCGGTGGCGATCTTGCCGTCCAGCGTCACCGTCGACACAAATCCGTTGTTGTCCTTGTCGGCCGGCGAGTTATTGATATTCGAAACGTATAAAATGTCCTTTGCCTCATCATACAGTACCGACTCACAGGTTGTCAACAGAGGCTCGGTTTCCCATTTCTTCGTCAGTGTTACCGGCGCCTTCTCTTCGACAGGCTGTTCCGACGTTTCACTTTCCTCCTTTTTCTGGCCGCAGGCTACGGTCAGTGCAACGAGGGCAAGAAGAATAATCCTGTGTGATTTCATATAGCGTTGATTTAAGTTAGGCGGCACAACATATCATCATCCAATGCTGCCGGTCAAATATAACATTTCTTTGCTTTACCAGGCGCAAAACAGGCATTTCCGGTCAGGGAATCGGCGCTTTCGTTGCAGGCACGGAGGTTTACGAGCGTCGCTGCCACGCTGTTCTTGCGAGTTCACCAATAATGGCGGTTATTGCAGCCGGCAATCAGCTTTTTATATGATAGGACGAGTACTACAGAATGTCCTTCGCTGGATGCGGATCTTTGTCCGCGACCGGCTTCACGCAGGGAACAACGACCTCCCATACTATATCACCATCGCGATTGCGGCGGCCCTGTTTATCGCGGCGCTGAACGGCTTCGCCGAACTCACCGACGAACTCGCCGAAAATGACCTCACTCAGTTCGACGACGTCGTCTCAACCCATATTGTATCCCTTCGCAGCGACGGGTTGACGAGCTTCCTCATATTCGTCACGCATCTCGGCGATAAAACCGCATACATCATTATCGCGATCCTGATGGCGGTGTACAGCTATATCAAAAAACATCGCTGGAAGTTTATCCTTCAGACAACCCTGGTGCTGTTGCTGTCGACGGCGGCGAACGTTGTTCTGAAACGGATCATCAATCGTCCGAGACCTGACTGGGAACGCCTTATAGCGGTTGATACCCTCAGCTACCCAAGCGGACACTCGATGTCTGCCATGGCTTTTTACGGTTTCCTCATCTACCTTTGCGTGCGCTACGAAATGACGATGTGGGTACGCATTGTAACCGTCACGTCTCTGGCCTTACTTATCCTGCTGATTGGTGTGAGTCGTATCTACCTCGGTGTCCATTTTCCGAGCGACGTCGTCGCAGGCTATATCGGCGGACTTATCTGGGTAACATTTTGCGCCATAGTATTCAACACCGTAGAGCTTTGGCAAAAGAAAAAGACAGAAGGACGATAATATACGCAGCCGGGATCGGACGCTTGTCTGAAACTAAAAACAATGCTAAATTAGTCGCTTAAACAATCTGATGTGAAAAGAATCTATATTTCGTTTGCTCTTGTGGCATTGACCTCTGCCGCGTTACTCTCTTGCAATAGCAAGAAGGAATCCACCAATAACGAATCAGCCGACGCCGTATCAAGCGGGCCCAATACCCTGACCGAAGAACAACAGGCGGAAGGATGGCAGTTGCTATTCGATGGCCAGTCGCTCGAGGGATGGAAACGTTTTAATCGCGATACGATCGGCCCCCTCTGGAGTGTATCGGATGGCGCCATCCTCTGCGATGGTGAAGGTTTGGGAGAAGGCAGCGGAGAAGCGGGTGGATCGCTCATCACAACACGTCAGTTCAGCAACTTCGATCTTATCCTGGACTACAAGCTCTCTCCGGGTGGTAACAGTGGTGTTCTTTACCACGTTGTCGAAGATCCGAAGTACCAATACGACTATGAGACGGGCCCGGAGTACCAGGTGCTGGATGATAGCGGCTGGCAGGGTGAAGCGCTTCGCAGCGCGCAGACGGTAGCGAGCAACTACGATATGCACGCCGCTTCGGCCGATAAAAAAGTAAATCCTTCCGGCGAGTGGAATACCGCGCGGATCGTCTATAACAATGGACACGTTGAGCACTGGCTGAACGGTGAGAAAGTGCTCGAGTTTGACGAAAACAGCGACGACTTCCGCGCCAGGCTCGACAGCAGCAAATGGAAGGACTACCCCGACTGGAACAAGTCGAAGACAGGAGCCATATCACTTCAGGACCATGGCGCCCCTGTGTACTTCCGCAATATTCGTATCAGGGAGCTGTAACAGAAGAGATGCCGGGCTATGAATTTTCTCAACATCTGAAGGATAACCCCAGGCTATACGCATTCCTTCCGGTTTTTTACGTAGTCTGGTCTGATGCGCTTCTGACTCCAAACGAGTTAGAAGCACTGACAGACTATATCCGGAATCAAGACTGGCTTGGCAGCGACGACAAACAGATGTTGCTGAGCAAGCTCGATCCGGCTTTGCCGCCGAAACCGGAAGAATCCAAAGAGTGGCTGGCCGAAATCCGCGCCGTGTTAGACCCCGACCAGCCTGACACGCGTATGTCGCTGTTTGAAATCGGTCGCAAACTAGTCAAGACACACTCCGACGGTTCCGACGATGCCGCGCTGCAGGCCGCGGGTGAATCTCTTCAGGCACTGGAAACCAGGCTGGGTTTCATCAACCAGGAATCGTTCTATCACTTCTACCCGCAAAGCAGAAATACCATCACCCAGCAGCGCGCTACCGCCGCTACGTTTGATGTAGGCGTCATGGAGGCCCTTCTCGACGGTCCTGATGCCGCTATCAACCGGAGAGTAAAAGCATTACTGCGTCAGCCTGAGTTCGCCTATATCGAAACCGGCGACCTCGGTGTGTACCGCGAGCGGGTATTGAAATGGTGCCAGCTATTGGCCGACCAGGGATTCGGCGCGATGGGATACCCGAAGGAACACGGAGGCGGCGGAGACATGGCTGGATACTTTGCCGTCATGGAAACGCTCAGCTACCATGACCTGAGCCTCGTAATAAAATTTGGCGTACAGTTCGGACTTTTTGGGATGAGCGTGTTTTTCCTCGGAACTGAAAAGCATCATCGCGCCTATCTTCGGGATGCGGGGACACTGAAATTACCCGGGTGTTTCGCCATGACCGAAACAGGACATGGTTCGAATGTGCGCGGCATCGAAACCACCGCCACGTATCAGCACGACTCGCGTTCGTTTGTCATTCACACACCGCACCCCCAGGCTCAAAAGGAATTTATCGGAAATGCCGCGCTCCACGGTCAGATGGCTACGGTCTTCGCCAAGATGATCGTAGAAGGCAAAGACTATGGTGTCAGCGCCTTCGTCGTCCCGATCAGGGACCAGCATGGCAACATCCTCAACGGTGTTAACATTGAGGATTGCGGCGGAAAAATGGGTCTTAACGGCGTCGACAACGGAATTATCACTTTCACCAACGTTTCAATCCCCTACGACAACCTTCTCGACCGGTTTGCCCACATAACCGAGGAGGGTAAATTCGACAGTCCGATAGCAAGTGACAACCGGCGTTTTTTTACCATGCTGGGCACGCTCGTTGGCGGGCGTATAGGCATTCCGAGATCGGGGCTCAGCGCCGCGAAGTCGGGCCTGACAATTGCGATCCGGTACGGTGACCGCCGGCGTCAGTTCGGACCCGAGGGCGCTGAAGAGGTGCCTATACTGAACTACCGGCAACATCAGCGAAGGCTCATGCCATTGCTTGCAAACGCCTACGCCCTGCACTTCGCCCTTCAGTATCTCACTGAGCGTTTTCTCAAACGAACTGACGACGATATTCAGGAGATCGAAGCGCTCGCGGCCGGACTAAAAGCTATTGCCACCTGGAATACAACCCAGACGCTACAGGAATGCCGGGAGTGCTGCGGCGGGAAAGGATACATGTCTGAAAACCGGATCGATGCGCTGAAGAACGATACCGACGTCTACACAACCTTTGAAGGCGACAACACCGTACTCATGCACCTGGTGGCCAAGAGCAGGCTGACAGAGTTCAGACAGGAGTTCAGCAACATCGATCTCTTTGGTATTCTAAACTACCTGGCTGATCAGGCAAAGACGGCATTGTCGGAAAGAAATCCTCTAATCATCCGCAATACCGACGAAGATCATCTCCTTGACAGCAATTTCCACCTCAACGCGTTCAGATACCGCGAACGCAATATTCTCGCATCGGCAGCCAAGAGGCTAAAGCGCCACCTCGATAGCGGGATGGACTCGTTTGATGCCTTCAACGTGTCTCAGAATCATCTCCTCCAGGTCGGAGTCGCCTACATTGAACGAATCGTCCTGGAACAATTTGTCGCGGGGGTGGAAGCAACAAAAGACCCCGCCTGCCAGGCAATCCTCAGAAAGCTCGCGCAGTTATACGCGTTGTCTCAACTCGAAACTCACAAAGGATGGTATCTCGAAAATGGATACATGGAAGGAGTAAAAACAAAGGCGATACGCAAGGCACTCGACCAGCTATGCTGGGAAATGAGACAAGAGGCTGTGCCCCTCGTCAACGCATTCGGCATACCC
The DNA here is from genome assembly GCA_964493505.1 of uncultured Roseivirgaceae bacterium. Classification (GTDB taxonomy): domain Bacteria; phylum Bacteroidota; class Bacteroidia; order Cytophagales; family Cyclobacteriaceae; genus Chryseosolibacter. The sequence continues at coordinate 15,419 of CAZBNP010000002.1, read as the reverse complement.
GACGAATGTCTCGCGGCACCAATAGCAAAATAACGATACGCGTCTGAATTGATGGTTAAAACGTCTTAGAACGCCATCATAAGCAGCGCGATGCCGCCCACGAACACGTATATTCCCAGCACAATAATCATCAACACAGCGATAAATTTGTAGTGCGACTTAAGATTCTCGAACGCTGACTCCAACTCACGGGCGCTCTTCGTCGTGAGCGCTCCCTTCAACCGGGTTGCAAATCTGAACAGGTAGTACAGAGGAAAAAAGTAGAGTATACCCATTGCAATGTAAATAAGGCCCATCATAAAACCGGGAAAGGGCACAGGGCTGCCTAGCGACGAGAATATCGTGCCGGCAAAAAGGCCGAAAATCACGAGTAGTCCAACAAAGATAAATCCGATCACAGCCAGAAACTTCGCCCATCGCCCGGTTTCATTCAGATAACCTGAAGCCGCAGGCGATACGCTGAGTTCGTTACTGTCGAAGCCCGTGCCTACATCGATGATGTTTTCGTTTTCCATGTGTCTTAAGTTTAGGTGGGGTATATTTTACGTATCAGGTCATTTGAGATGGGGCTCCAGCGCCTTTTGCCAGATCGCGTATCCGTCGGCGTTCATGTGTAGCATGTCATGTATGAACAACTCCGGTCTGGGCTCCCCGTTTGCATCGAGCATAGCATCCCAGATATCAACGAACACCGTGCGCCGTTTTGTTGCCAGGAACGCTTTGATCGCCTCGTTTGCCGCGGCCATTTGAGGCATATAGCGCTGGCGGCTGGGGCAGGGCTTTAGGGAAACAAAAACGATCTCCGCTTTTTTCTGTTTCCTGCGCAAATAATCAAAAAGAGTGATAAAGCGATTGACGACGATCTCACTCGTCACCGTATCGCTCATAAAATCATTCTCCCCGCAGTAGATCACGATCTGCTTTGGCTTGTAAGCCAGGATAATCTCATCGGCATAATCGATCACGTGCGGGAGACTTGAACCACCAAAGCCGCGATTGATGATCACATGATCCGGGAAGTCTTGCTGAACGTTCTTCCACATCCGGAATGAAGAACTACCCACAAATACTATTGGATTTTTCGGAGGAGCCTGAAGGCTATCTTGTGTCTTAAAGGCGGCAATCTCTTTCGCAAAGCGCTTCTCCTGAGCATTCAGCACCAAAGCCGCAAAAACTAAAAGCAACGTCAAAAACTTGTTCATGGTTAAATATACAATTAATAGTAAAAAAAGAGTGGTTTGAAATTCGTCCGGTGCTACCGTATATCAAAAAATAAACCGCGAACGAGTCCCCAGTTCGGCGGCAATGATATCCTGCAGATCTTTAGACTTCTCCTGAAGCCTTTTCAGCAGTACCAATTGATTACCTGCACGCACCAGGTTCTGGCCTCCATAACGAGCACCGTAATAGGTATCGCGATTGAAATGGTCTGTGAGGAAACGAAGGGCCTGCATGTAGATCATAAAAGGGCCGGAGTACAAAATGAGTTGTTGTTCGACCTCGGTAAGCTCGTCACCCATGCTGCTGAGGTAACCATTGACGATCGCCTTGAAGAAGCCGTCGCGAACTTCGATCTTGTCAAAGTCTTTCTCTTCCTCATTCGCCGGCGACAGGTATGTGCGCATCATATCACCGACATCGCTGATAAAATAGCCAGCCATTACCGTGTCAAGGTCAATCACGCACAGTCCCTTGTCACGGCGGTTGAAAAGCACGTTGCTTATTTTCGTGTCGTGGTGCGTCACCCGTTGTTTCACCATCGGGTTGCTTCTGATCCTTTCGTATTCGTCGGCAATGGTTGACAACTTTCGAATATCGGCGATGAGCGGGGCGGATTGTTTGATGCGCTCCTGATCTCCATTGATGAGGGAAGACTCAAACTGCCTGTAGCGCAGTGTAAGGTTGTGAAAATCGGGAATGGTCGTATGTAGCAACCTGGCGTCGAACCCCGCGAGGAGCCGCGTAAACTTTCCAAACTGAAGCGCAGCTTCAAACGCCTGATCCGGACTGCGTACAGCATCGATGGTGTGCGAATCGCTGATAAACGGAAACACCCTGAAATGCCCCTCTGGTTCCAGAAACACAAGATCATTTCCCTCCAGGGTGCGCACCGGAGCCACAAACAAATATGAGGGCGAATGCTCCTTCAGGAATGAATTGATCATACGGATGTTCGCGGCTACTTCAAAGGGCTTTCTAAATACCTGATCATTGACGCGCTGAACAATAAACTCACCCTCGGCGGCAGACACCTTCCATGTGTTGTTGATGAGGCCACTGGTCAATGACGCTACCTGGCACGTTTCCGGATCAACGCCATAGAGTTTTAAAATCTTGTCTATCATTTATCGCTTCAGCTTGTGATCTTTCAAATTGAACGCCAATATACTCTTATTGACATCATTCTTCAATCCTGGTTTGATTGCGCCGGCAGACATCACATTGGAATACCGCACATTTTGTAATATTTTTCAGGCACACTTCAAACGGAGTTAAGATGAAGATACTATACGCAGGGCCTGTCTGTCTCTTGTACGAAAATGGCTTTATCAGGCGCATCCGTTATCAGGGAACCGAAGTCGTACGGATGATCTATTTCGCGTTGCGCGACCACAACTGGAATACACTGAACCACGACATCGAAAATGAACTGATCGAAAACGACGGCGACCGCTTCAGGATCGCGTATGACTGCTCCCATATTGAGGAAGGGACTCCTGTAATGGACTGGAAAGTAACGATTGCCGGTGAGCCGGATGGAACCATCGTCTTTGACATCACGGGAAAAACCCTCCGGGACTTCAGGAAGAACCGGGCTGGATTCTGCCTTCTGCATCCACTTGACGTAGCCGGCGTTTCCTGCGAGATCGAACACGACGATGGGTCGGCTTCCACCAATGTATTCCCCGTCGACATCGCTCCGGAAGATCCTTTCAGGAATATCCGGTCTATGACCTGGAAGGCAGGCCCCGACAGCTTCTCGGTGCTTTTTGAAGGTGACTCGTTCGAAACCGAAGACCAGCGCAACTGGGGTGATGCGTCATTCAAGACCTTCTGTACGCCGCTCGATAAGCCATTCCCGGTAGAGTTGAAGAAAGGTGCCACGGTGCAACAACGAATCACGTTCAAATCGGTCGGCCCTCTCGAGGCGTCGGCCGCCGATGACGAAGTTATCACGCTCAGGTTAACAGGCAGCCGAACCACCATGCCATCGTTTGGCATCGGCGCATCCACCCAGGAAGAGGCTCTCTCCGACGATGCCAGGCTTCTAATAAAGACTTTGCGATTGGGACACTATCGCATTGACCTCCATCCATCGTCAGACCGCTTTTCGTCTGAATTCTCGCGGGAGTATGAAAACGCCTACAGCCTGGGAATTCCACTGGAGGTTGTACTGCATCTCACCGACAATTTCGCGGAAGAGCTGGAAGCATTCAGTATCATCTGCCAGCAAAACAAGGTACGGCTCAAGAAGGTACTCCTGCTGAGAGACGGGGCGCTCATCACAACCGAAGACATCATCGAAGCACTGGGGCCTCTTCGGGAAGCCTTCCCGCGGGTACAATTCGGCGGGGGAACGAACTACAACTTCACCGAGATCAACAGGAACCGATTCGAGGCAGGGAAGCTCGACTATATTGGTTTCTCCATGGATCCACAGGAGCACGCTTCCGACGACCTCACCATTCTCGAAAACGCCGGAACGCTGGAATACATGGTCGCCAGCGCCCGGTCAATCTACGGACAGCGGCCTGTTCATCTTTCGCCCCTCACGCTGCGGAGACGCTTCAACCCATACGCGACAAATCCCGCAGACGTGGTCATCGATGAAGCCCGAAAAACAGACGTCAGGCAAAAAGAGGCGCTCGGCGCACTATGGACATTCGGCGCTCTCTGCAGTCTTGCGAAAGCGAATACCGCTGCGGTTACACTATACCAGACCGTTGGAAACCAGGGAATCATCGGAACAGACGGCAAGCCATATCCTGTTTATGAGACGATACGCATGTTCGCACCCTTTCAGGGGCGCTCCGTTGAAATAGTCGAGAGCAGCGATCCGCTTTCGGTCGCGGCCATCCTGCTCAATGAAAAGACACTGGCTGTCGCTAACATGACGAAACAGGAGCAGCGTATCAGATGGAAAGACGCCGTGATTTCGCTCCCGCCCCGGGAGATCCATGCATGCCCTGTAGCGTAATGCTACAGGGCGTAATGCTATACGGTGCGTAGGATTCGCAGCTGTTGTTTCAGCTCTTTGAGGTGTTCACTGGCAGCCCTGATCTTTTCATTAAACTCATCACGGACTTTATCAGCGTTCTGCGACCGGCCAAAGAATTCGAGATTGTTTTTCCAGAGCACGATATCATTTTCGGTCTTGCTGATCTTCTTGCGTATCGCCTGCTCCTTCTGGTATATCTTGTGGTCGGCCATCGGGTCTTTCCGGAGATCGCTAAGCTGATTCTCCAGCATGACCATACTTCTTTCTTCGTCGGTAAGGTCCGGGATTTTCGCGACGAACTTCTCCACCGCCTCGTGATAACGCTCCTTCAGGGGTGTGATATCTTTGCGCGGCACAAACCCTATATTGGTGTAGCGATCCTGAAGGTCCCTTAACGCGTCAACAGTGGCAGTATTTTCAACGGTGTGTTTCTCGATTTCTTCCAGGATGGCTACCTTGAGCTTCAGGTTTTCAACCTGGTCTTGCTCTGCTTTGCCCACCTGCCCGCGTTTCTGGGTAAAGAAATGATCACATGCCTCTTTAAATTCCCGAAAGATCTTATCGCGGAATTTCTCCGGGACCGGCCCTATATCTTTCCACTTTTGCTGAAGCGCTTTGAGGTCGTTTGATGTCTTCTCCCAGTCCTGGCTATCTTTCAACTCAACCGCTTGCCTGACAAGATCGCTCTTCATCTGGAGATTTTGGATACGCTCTTCATCAAGCTTCTTGAAGAATATATTCTTGTTATTGAAGAACGACTTGAACGCCGACCAGAATTTCTTGTTGATATCCCTCGCTTTCGCCCGCGGCAACCCGCCGGCTCCCTCCCACTTCTTTTGCAGTTCGAGAATTTCCTTAGTCTTTTCGTTCCACTCCTTAATACGGTCACTCTGAAAGGTAGCGTATGCCTGCGCCTCCTCTCCGTACTGCTCCTTGACCGCCATGTTTTGCTGAAGCTCGTGTTGCAGCGTCTGGAGAAAGGAGTCCCGCCGCGCGTACACAGCGTCCGAAGCTGCCTTGAAGCGCTGCCATACAGCCTCCTTCTCTTCCGCCGGAACCGGTCCGATGTGCTTGAACTCCTGGTGTAGTTCGTTGAGTTCACGAATGGCATCCTTGATGATCTCAACATCGGCGAGGCGTTCCGCGCGAATGCACAGTTCGACTTTTCCTTCAAGATTTCGCTTTCTGTCGAGCTCCTTTAGCTCAAAATAGATGCTCTGGTTATCATAAAACCGATCGACCAGCGCGTGGTAATTAGCCCATAAGGTCTTCGCGTGCGCAGCCGGAACATGGCCGATGGCTCGCCACTCTTTCTGCAGCTCCTTAAAAGTCTCAAACTGGTTGGCGTGGTCGGGAGAATCTACCAGGACGCGAAGCTTCTCGATCAGTTCCTGTTTCCTTTGAAGGTTGCTCGTCTTTTGGTCTTCCTGCTGGCGGAAGAACTGTGCCCTTCGGTCGCGGATAAGTTTTACATTCGCGTCAAAGCTGTTGTCGAGGTCATCTCCCTTGTAGTCGAAATCATCGACCTCACCTCCTTCACCCAGGAATTTATCAAGCGCCGCCTGTCTTTCCTTATCGCGAATCTCGTCGTAGTGCTGTTTTATCTCACGGAGGACATGATCGGCCGTCTTATAGTTCGTTTCCTTTGCCAGCTCTTTTACCGCATCAACCATTTGCGCTTTGGAATACTCGCTATAGTCCACATGCTTGTGGTCGTCGTCATCAAGACTCTCATCGAACGTATCATCCCTTTCAGCCAGGTCCGCTTCTGAATTCAGTACGCCGGCTTCGCGAGCTAACGGGTCGTGCTCGTAATTAAGTCCATCGCGATTGTCGTTCCCGATTTCCATGGTAAATGAATCCATTTCTGCTCCCTTTTATGCTAAGTTACTTAAAAATGCCTGAACTCATCCCAAAACTTGCCTTGAGATCGGTTCTAATTCAACCGCGGATCGACGGGATAGTTGGAATACATAGAATATCGTCCCCCCATCCCTTCGAGGGCCTTTCGCCACATGACATCGGCATCCGTATCAAACAATAGCTGGTCTGTCACATAGTCACAGACGATCCAGGAATCCTGATCAAGTTCGATTTCCAACTGGCCCGGTCCCCAACCGCTATACCCCAGAAAGAAGCGAATATCCTTCTCTTCCATCTGTTGAGTTTCAAACAACAGCACCAGGTCCGAGAATGTACCGCCCCAGTGGATGCTGTCTATGATCTCTACGGCATTTTCAAGCGCGGCGTTGCGATGAATGAAATGTAATGTATCCTGTTGGACAGGACCACCGACATACACCACATTTCCGAGATCCGCAATATCCTCCATTATCTCCCCTACTTTCAATATTGACGGTTTATTAAGCACGAATCCGAATGATCCTTCTTCATTGTGTTCGCACAATAACACAACGGTTCTTTCAAAATTAGGGTCAGGTAGAAATGGTTCTGATATCAGTAGCCGTCCTTTCTCTGGTTTGATTTTATTCCGGTATTTGAAAAACTCCATCGTTGCTCGATTGTACGCCTCACTCGGTACATGGCGGAAACAAACCAGCGCCATCCGATGTTTGAATAAAATACTTAACCTTCATCTATGCAAATCTTATTTCTTTGATAAATTTCGTGCCTGAAAAACAAGTTTAAAAAACATAGAATGACAGACATAGCTAATATACGAAAAGACTATAGAAAGGCTACGCTCGACGTAAACAGCGTCGATACTGATCCGTTCCAACAATTTCAAAAATGGTTTGACGAAGCGCTGAACTCCGATGTTATTGAACCCAACGCAATGAATCTCGCTACCGTCAATGAAGACGGACGACCCTCCGCGAGAATGGTGTTGTTGAAAGGACTCGAGAACAATCGATTTCATTTTTACACGAATTATCAAAGCAAGAAGGGTCGGGATCTTGAGAATAGTCCAGCGTGTGCGTTAACATTCTTCTGGCCCGAACTGGAAAGACAAGTGCGCGTAGAGGGAGTTGCGTCGCGCGTGGCCGGTGATATTTCCGACCGCTACTTCCGCAGCAGGCCGCGCGAATCCCAGATCGGGGCGTGGGCATCGCCCCAAAGCGCCCTGATTGATAACCGCGATATCCTCGAACAGCGATTCCGGGAGATCGAAAAAAAATTCGAAGGACACGAAGTGCTGTCGCGCCCACACCAATGGGGCGGCTTCGGGGTTGAGGCACACCTGATGGAGTTCTGGCAAGGCGGCGCAGGACGTCTGCACGACCGGATACAATACGTGAAAATAGAGGGTATCTGGAAAATCTACAGGCTTGCGCCGTAACGGCAACCGGTTACCTGAGATCAAACAGGTTATTCACCCCGACGAACCTTCTGGTGGTAAAGCCTTCTCCGTAGTCGGCGCCAATAGCATGGCCGTATTCCACCGCCCGCGCTTCGAGCATCTTGAGGAAGCCTGGCTTGCTGATATAGGTCTCCGGTTCCCGGCTTGAAGGATCGTGAAACTGCGAAGTGAAAGCTCTGATCGCCTTCATCTTCTCCTCCCATTCGGCGGAGATATCAACAATGAAATCGGGTGTAATAAACTGACTCTGAACATAGTGATAGACCACCTCCGGTCGCCACGCTGATTGAGGCTGGCCGTCGTTGCCGGTGGTTTCAATCCTGGCAAGGCCCGACAGAAAGCACGCGTCGTAGGCGAGCGACGCACCTTTCCCATGATCGACATGGCGATCATGTATTGCGTTGGCCAGCACTATTCGGGGCTGGTACTTCCTGATAGCGCTGATAACTTTTCGCTGATGGGCCTCGTCGTTCCGGAAGAATGCGTCGGCAAGCGAAAGATTCTCCCGAACGGCCACACCCAGTATCTTCGCAGACACCTTCGCCTCCGCCGCCCGCGATTCGGGGGTCCCGCGCGTTCCCAGTTCTCCCCGGGTGAAGTCGACGATACCGACCTTGTAGCCGGCTGACGCATGTTTGAGGATCGTGCCACCGCATCCCAGTTCGGCATCATCGGGATGGGCTGCAAGCACGAGAATATCCAGTTTCATTTTGGGAATGACTAAGTTATCGGATTACTATTCCGCCACTTCCATTTCTTTGGCAACGAGGAATTTTTCGGCGTCAAGCGCCCCCATACAGCCCGTTCCGGCCGCGGTAACCGCCTGGCGATAAACCCGGTCGGCCGCATCGCCCACGGCAAATACACCAGGTACATTCGTCGTCGTAGAACCGGGTGTTACCTGGATGTAACCGGTCTCGTCCATGTCGATGATACCCTTGAAAATATCCGTGTTGGGCTTGTGGCCGATCGCCAGGAAGAAGCCCTGAATGGAAATTACCTCCTTTGCACCGGTCTGGTTATTCACCACTCTTACACCGGTGACACCGCTGTCATCCCCGAGGATCTCGTCGGTCTCCGTGTTCCAGTGAATCTCAATGTTGGGCGTGTTGAAAACGCGTTGCTGCATGATCTTCGACGCACGCATTTCATCCCGGCGTACCAGAAGATGAACTTTTGAGCATAGTTTCGACAGGTAAGTAGCTTCTTCCGCCGCAGAATCACCGGCTCCAACCACCGCGACTTCTTTACCCCGGTAAAAATACCCATCACAGACAGCGCAGGCCGATACTCCCTTGTTGTTATAGATCACTTCGCTGGGGATACCGAGGTACTTTGCCGAAGCCCCTGTTGCAATGATGACGGTCTCGGCAATCACCTCTTTCTTCTCATCTATCGTAACCTTTAGCGGATATCCGCTAAAATCGACCGAAGTCACCAGCCCGTAATTGATTCGCGTTCCAAACCGCTCGGCCTGTTTTTGGAAATCGACCATCATTTGCGGGCCATTGATACCTTCCGGATACCCCGGATAGTTCTCTACGTCATTTGTGGTTGTCAGCTGACCGCCGGGTGTTCCACCCGTGTAGAGAACGGGGTTCAAACCCGCTCTGGCGGCATATATCGCAGCCGTATATCCGGCCGGGCCGGATCCGATGATCAGTACTTTTTCAACTTCGTTGCTCATTGCCGTATATCTGTTGTGCGGAAGGTAAAACAAAGGGTCCTTTAACAGACCCTTCTCAATGGTGTTTTTACGACTATTATTAACCGAGATAAGGCTTTAAAGCTTTACTTCGGGATGTATGTCTTAATCGCCTGATTGCCTTTTCCTTGATCTGCCTGACCCGTTCGCGTGTCAGGTTGAATTTCTCACCGATTTCCTCAAGGGTCATGGCGTGTTCGCCGTTCAGTCCGAAGTACAGGGTTATGACGTCGGCTTCGCGTTGCGTAAGTGTCGACAGCGCCCGCTGCACTTCCCTTCGCAACGAGTCGTTCATCAGGCCGGAGTCAGGTGTCTCTTCGCTGTCGTTTTCCAGCACGTCGAGCAGGCTGTTCTCTTCACCCTGGACAAACGGTGCATCCATCGAGACATGCCGGCCGGAGATCTTCATAGTATCCACCACCTCGGCTGTTGTAACGTCCAGCACCTCGGCGAGTTCTTCAGGTGAAGGCTCGCGTTCGTATTTCTGTTCGAGTTCTGAGAAAGTTTTGGATATCTTGTTGAGCGACCCTACCCGGTTCAGGGGGAGACGAACAATACGCGACTGTTCCGCCAGTGCCTGCAAGATCGACTGGCGTATCCACCACACCGCGTAAGAGATGAACTTGAATCCCCTGGTTTCGTCGAACCGCTGCGCCGCTTTGATCAGTCCGAGGTTTCCCTCGTTGATCAAATCACCCAGCGACAGTCCCTGGTTCTGATACTGCTTGGCCACCGACACCACAAAGCGCAGGTTGGCCTTCGTCAGTTTTTCAAGTGCGATCTGGTCACCTTCCTTGATGCGCTTTGCCAACTCCACTTCTTCATCGGGAGTCAGCAGATCGACCTTCCCGATTTCCTGCAGATACTTATCCAGCGACTGGCTCTCGCGGTTCGTAATCTGTTTACTGATCTTAAGCTGTCTCATTCAGGTCGGTTACAGTTGAATATGTAACAAAGTAAACGGAAAACTTAGTTCCTGTCAATTCCGGCTGCTGTTCATTATTGGGTTGGCGTAGCCTCGTTCCGGGGCGGCCTCGGTATCAAGACCTTTCTGGACAACCTGAACTTGCCGGTCTTCTTATCGATCTCAATCAGCTTAACCTTCACCTCCTCGCCAACTTCCAGTACCCCCTCCATATTCTCCAGCCGTTCCCATTTGATTTCGGAGATGTGCAGCAGGCCGTCCTTGCCAGGCATGAATTCAACGAACGCGCCGAAAGGCATGATCGACTTCACTTTGCCTTCGTAAACTTCACCTACTTCAGGCATCGCAACGATTGCCCTGATGCGGTTCATCGCACCGTCCATAGCACCCTTGTTGCTGGCAAAGACACTGACAACACCTTTGTTATCAACCTCTTCGATCACAACTGTAGCGCCGGTGGTATTCTGAATATCCTGAACGATCTTACCGCCAGGCCCGATCACCGCACCAATCAATTCCTTGTCAATAATGACAGTCTGGGCACGGGGAGCATGAGGCTTGAGATCCGGTCTCGGCGCTGAAAGCGTCTTTTTGATTTCGTTGAGAATATGCAGGCGACCTTCGCGAGCCTGCATAAGCGCTTCCCTCAGCAGATCATAGGTCAGTCCTTCCACCTTGAGGTCCATCTGGCAAGCAGTGATCCCCTTTTCCGTTCCGGTGACCTTGAAGTCCATATCGCCGAGGTGATCTTCATCACCGAGGATGTCTGAAAGGATAGCGTGTTTTCCGGTCTTGCTATCGGATATCATTCCCATCGCGATACCGGAAACGGGACCCTTCACAGGTACACCAGCGTCCATCAGGGCGAGAGAGCCAGCGCATACCGTAGCCATGGAAGATGAGCCGTTTGATTCGAGGATATCGGAGACCACACGGATTGTATAGGGGTTTTCGGAATCCGGAGGAAGCACCTGCTTAAGGGCGCGCAGCGCCAGGTTGCCGTGACCAACTTCCCTTCTGCCGGGGCCGCGGTTTGGTTTCACTTCACCCGTCGAGAATCCCGGGAAATTGTAGTGTAATATGAACTTGTTCGACCCGGAGATCATCGCGCCATCGATCATCTGCTGATCGAGCTTGGTTCCGAGTGTAACGGTAGTCAGCGATTGTGTTTCACCACGCGTAAAAACCGCCGAGCCATGGGGTGAAGGCAGGTAATCAACCTCCGACCAGATCGGGCGTATCTCCGTCGGCTTCCGCCCGTCGAGGCGCACTCCTTCGTTGAGAACGAGATCTCTCGAAGCTTTCTTCTGTATATCGTGATAGTAATGCTTTGCCAGATCCTTGTCGACCGTACTGTCTTCCGGCAGCGACTCGAGATACTCGTCGATGATCTTGCTAAAACCGTCGGACCGCTGCTTCTTGTCTGCGATCTGAAGCAATGCCTGCTGGTAAGTCCTGTCATAGAGAAGTTTCCACAGCTCTTCCCTCAGGTTTTCATCGTGAGTCTCGTGTTGGTATGTGCGCTTCTCCGTCTTGGCGGTCTCCTTCGTCAGTTCGATCTGCAATTGGCATTGCACTTTGATCGCTTCGTGAGCCAGCTTGAGAGCCTCGATCATATCGTCTTCGCTCGCTTCCTTCATCTCGCCTTCGACCATCAGGATATTCTCCATCGACGCGGCAACAATGAGATCCAGGTCAGCTCGTCCTTTTTCGGGCATTGTCGGATTGATCACAAACTTGCCGTCTACGCGCGCAACGCGCACCTCCGAGATAGGTCCGCTGAAAGGGATATCGGAAACCGAAAGTGCTGCCGATGCCGCAAAAGCAGCAAGTGAATCCGGCAGTGCATCTTCATCGCCGGAGATCAGATAAAGCATCACCTGTGTCTCCGCGTGATAATCGGCGGGAAACAGCGGACGGATAGCCCTGTCTACAAGACGGCTGATCAGAACTTCATAATCAGAGAGTTTCCCCTCGCGTTTCAAAAATCCTCCGGGTACTTTTCCGGTTGACGCAAATTTTTCCTGATAGTCAACTGACAGCGGGAGGAAATCCGCACCTTCTTTGCCCTTCTGTGAGGCGACAACCGAGGCGAGGATCATCGTGTTGCCCAGTCGCAGCACGACCGAACCATCGGCCTGACGGGCCAGTTTACCCGTTTCAACGGTTATCGTACGGCCATCCGGCAGTTGACATGTTTTTGTAATGACATTAAGTTTCATGAGTTACTTGGTTAGATGAGCCTCAAAAAATCACAAGCATGGAGCGACCCGAAAGGTATGCTCACACTCAGATGCCGGTAGGCTGATTTTTCGTTGGGCATTACATAGTGGTGATAAAACGGGGAGTTTGTCTGTAGTGAGAGTCGTAGGCTTACCCCTTAAAAAAATGTAAGGGAACCCAGGTCGGGTTCCCTTCAATCCTTATTTTCTCAGACCCAGTTCCGCCAGAATGGAACGGTATCTTTCAATATCAGAGTTCTGCAGATAATTCAGGAGTTTCTTGCGTTTACCAACGAGTTTCATCAGGCCCTGTTGGGTCGAAAAATCCTTCTTATTCTCTTTCAAATGAGCAGTCAGATGGTTGATCCTATGGGTGAATAGCGCAATTTGAGATTCTGCCGAACCGGTATCTTCCTTTTTCTTACCGTACCCATGCTTCGTGAACAGATCTTGCTTGATTTCAGTTGTCAAATACATTGCAAATGTTAATTTTTCTGGTTTCAGGCTGCAAATATAGGGCATTAATTCAGATTCCCCAACGGCCGGATCAATATTTAAGCCGCTGGTTCTGACTGCAGTTTGCGTCTTGAATACCACTGCCGGATGCGGTCAAAGAATACGCGGTAGGCATCGCCGTCGAATATCCTGGCGTCTTCCCTCGCCTGCCTGAGAAAGACCAAACCTATGATCAGCAGGATAAAATCGGACGCCCACATTCCTACCATCGGGCTGATAACCCCCTGTTTGGCCATTTTCTCGCCCTGCATATTCAGCACGTAGTAGACGATAAAGAACAGGATCGAAATCAGGAAGGGAATTCCCAGCCCTCCCCTTTTGATAATAGCGCCGAGCGGTGCGCCAATAAGGAACATCGCTATACACATGACCGAGCTTGCGATTATCTTGTGCCATTGGATCTCGAAGACGGTCCTGCCGTTCTCCAGGTTTCCGATTGTCGTATTGCTGTTCATCACCTGGCTCTTCACCTGCCTGGCCATGTTGGCTGCGGTCTGAACTGTCGGCTTAATGGGCTGCAGCGCATACAGGCTATCCACTTTGGCTACTACCGCGGAATCAGGAGCAGCTTTTTTCGGAGCGGAAGAAACTATTGTCGCCGGCGACGTAACAGCTGTCCTTTGCTTTGCCTTTTGCAGACGGGGCGTGCGGTCAGCTTTCACAATCGGATCAACTGGTTTGGGAGGTGGCGCCGTAGCCGGCACCTCGGTGCTTACAGGTGTTCTTCCGGCTTCCTCCTGCATGTCATACTTTTGGCGGGCGAGTGAATCCCTGGTTTTCTTGAATTCCCGCAGGTAGGCGGGCATCGTCACTGAATCGCGGCTATAAAAGTTGAAATAGGTGGTTTTGTATAAATAATGATTCAATTCCTGCTGGAGCATCTCGCGGTGTACCGAATCTACATCCATATCCAGTTCCCTGAGATTCCGCATGATGCGGTGTCCTTCAAACAGCTTCTTGTCTGTACGCTCAAGTTGAAAAGAAGAAAGGTCGAATACCACCTCGCTCTTGGCAAACTCACTGCGCGTCAGCGTCTCTGTCTTGTTGTTCCTCCTACCCGTCATTTCCCTCTCACTGCTCGCTCCTTCTGTGTAGTTGTAGCCATTGAATAGCTCGAACCTCAGGTAGCGTTCATTGAGAATGGTAGACATCCGACCCGAATCGGCGATGGTCACTTCCTTGTTGCCGTCGTTTCGGCGGTGATCGTACACGATAATCTCTTTCAACGTGATGCCATCGGGGAACTTGTGATTGACCTTAATACTCACATTGGGGAGGCCATTATAAAACGCACCTTCGCGAAGGTCCAGGGCTGGCTTCTTCTGCCGTATATCGTAGAGCAGGCTATAGGCTTCCAGCGCCGCCCGCGGCACCAGATTGTTGTTGACATAAAACGCGATACCCGTGAGGATCAGGACGAAAAAGAATATCGGCTGGATGGTTCTGAGTAGTGAGATGCCGGCGCTTTTGATCGCTGTCAGCTCGAAATGTTCGCCGAGATTTCCAAAGGCGATCAGCGAGGAAAGCAGCACCGCGAGAGGCATTGCGACAGGTGTCATGAAGATAGCGAAGTAGAACAGCAGTTGCCCGAGAATATCCCATCCGAGATCCTTTCCGATGATGTCGTCAAAATACTTGAGCATGTGCTGCATTAGCAGGATGAACACGACGACCAGAAAGGTCATGAGGAACGGACCTACAAACGAAGAAAGAATGAGCTTGTCGAGTTTTTTCATGCGTCGACACAAATGTACTCAAAAATGGGACCAGGAGCGATGAGCAGTATGTCGGTAATCTTGTAATCGGCGGTGGTTGCTGATTATCGATTTGAGTGGCACGCGAGGACGGAACTGTGAGAATTGCCGGTCAGCGAATGATGATCACCCTCCGACGGTCTTTTTCAGCGAGTCCACCAGGCTATTCCACAGCGCACTTAGTTCGTGGATGTCTTCGAAGTCGGAATAATCTGTTACTTTGAGAAACACCGACTGGGTGAGGTCGTTAAACTCCAGTCTGAATTCCAGATAAGCGGGGTCCTTTTCATCCTCCTTGTTATCGGGAAGGAATTCGAATCGAGCGAAATGATTTGTCCGGTGTGCGACCAATCTCGCTTTGTGTTCTTCATTATCCCAATAAAAAGTAAAGATCTTGCTTTCGTTATTTATCCGCACATCATCGGCAAACCACTCCGCCAGTCCGGAGGCGCTTTGAAGATATGGATACAACATTTTGATCGAGGCGTGTATCTCATAGTCAGCCGTAAACAGTTTCTTTTTCCCGGTCATTTCCATTGTTCCCATGACGCCTGCTCTTTGGCTTAAGATATACAAATTCTCCGAATGAAAAAAAATCGGAGAATCCGGAGGGGTGAGATGCGGCCGCCTGACAGGACTAATCCCGCAAAAAATAGCAGCGACGCTTTGTATATTACGGCATATTCGTAAGTTTGCGCCTCTTAAAGACAGGTGCTGTCTGTTTGGCGCGGTAGCTCAGGTGGTTAGAGCGTTGGA
>CAZBNP010000001.1:452262-532250 GCA_964493505.1 uncultured Roseivirgaceae bacterium | reverse complement strand
ACATCCATTCAAAGAACGCTGTGGCTCAACATCCTAAAGGAATTTTAATCCCCTACAAAATGCCGCTGCCGCTTGTGAGTCTTTCAACTCAAAAATCTTTCAAAACCCCTGTCACTTCCTGCTGAAGCCGACTCTCTTTCGATTTGGGAGTGCAAAGGTAGCCGAAAAGACACTCTTTGCAATACCACGAAACTATTTTTTTGAGGTTTTTCTGCCTTTAATCACCAAATCAGCCATAAAATTCAGCCGTTGATCCTTAAAGGACTTCAAAAATAAGCACTCGCCAATCGATGCCCAAAAATTCCATCAATAAGTTATCAACAAAAAATTCACGATCGTCCGCAAGCCCGTTACTGAATGTATTTCCGGTTATGATTTGGGTCTCTTAAACACCGGGACCGTGCTGCAAGGTTCACCAAACATAATGCTGGACGCAACTGAACGCATACGTTGCGTAGCCTCAACATAAGCGGAAACGGGGACATGTACTTTACTGCAACCTTTGATGACAACCCTGGCATCGCGGAATTGCTCCCAATTCACCGTCGCCAGCGCATCAGCAAAAATCTTTGTTTCCAAATCCTGTAAATTTCCAAATACTATTGTACGCGCGTATGGTTGCAAGGCCGAAGTGAGAAGCATATACGCCCAGGTCGGAACTATCGCATCTTCCGAACACGTCACCGCTACCAGTTTGTCTTTGTACTGCGACCAATCGTTCGACCTGATAAATTCACGGAATGGCTTCTCCTTTAGAATCATCCCTTGATAGAGCTGGTCTTTTATGTCAAGCAAAATCCGTTCACCCGGAACATAAAGCTCCTCCAGGTCAAGGGTTTTCAGCGAACTTGCTGCAACACGATTCACTATTTCATGTTCGGATTCCATCAACGAAAAGATAATTGCATTAAATCGTCAAACACTTTTTTTGGCGGTAAACTCCTTGAGGTAAAAGGGTTTGAAGTGTACAAGATCCTCAAAAAGCCCGGACGCGAACCGGTCGCGCGCGATTTCTCCGAGTGCAGTTGCCGTGGGAAAAACACCCTCCATAAACACGGCGTTCGGACTCTTTATTACCCTGCTACACTTCATCGCGCCATCGCCAAAGAACAACACCCTGTGTCGGCTCAAAAGTTCCTGGAAGCTGTCGGGTTGAATAATCTTTGCCGACACCGGCTCCACTACATTCAAGAGAGCGTCGGTTACCGTACAATAGACCTCCATACGGCGTGCATCGATCATCGGACACAATAGCGCCCCCGTTGTGTCCATTGCTTTTCCCTGATACGCAAGGAGATCCAGCGTTCCGACTCCAATCAGCGGAATATCCAGCGCGTAGCACAAGCCCTTCGCGGTGGATGTACCGATCCGCAGTCCTGTATAGGAGCCCGGTCCCATAGACACCGCTACCGCATTCAGTCTAGCCAGGTCAGTTTGGCCCTCGCCCATCACCTGGTGGATCAACGGTGCCAGCTTCGCGGCATGGGCCTGCGGTTCACGAAGTATCGCTTCCGCAAGAAGCCGGTCGCCATTATGCAGGGCCACCGAGCAGACCTCAGCGGAAGTCTCCAGGCTCAGTATAACCGGCATATCAAATAGGAAGGAATATTTTGTGATAAGCAGCGGGGTCTGCCAGCAGTTGCCGGGCTGCGATAATGTCTTCGTCGCGGGGAAGGCTCACCTTTGCGCGTCCATCCTCCAGATCGTAATGAAAAGCGATTTGCTCCTCCAGCAACTGGCGGATCTCATCCTCAAAACGCAGGTAGTCAGAAGCCTTGTTCGCTTCAATTTTTTCACGCAGACCGTCAAGGTAAACCTCAAGATCATCATAAACCCGCTCGCCTTTAGCCATCTCAATAAGTTGTTTCGTACCCTCCTCCAGAGAGGTAGTGTACTTAAAATTCCTCGTCTTCAGCCAGGCCACAAATTCTTCATAACTACTATCGGACAGCCGGAATTCACTGAGGTCTGCCGGCTTCATATTTTCGCTGCAGTATTTCGTCGCAAAATCAAAGATATGGCCTGCTGTTACCAACTCCGTGGTGATGGTTCCGAGGTATTTGCTTTCAACATCTACATCAGGGTCCAGGCCACCACCGTCGTAGACTATGCGGCCGTTTCTCGTTTTGAACTGAGCCTTCAGTGAATCAGCAACCTTCACCACGGTACCATCGGCTTTGCGATGAGTATAGTCCAGCGCCTGAATACAACGTCCGCTTGGAATATAATACTTGGCTGTCGTGACTTTCAGCTGTCCGTTGTATGAAAGTGGCCGGGTTGTTTGAACCAATCCTTTTCCAAAAGTCTTACTCCCCACCAGCACAGCGCGGTCATAATCCTGCAGTGTTCCCGCAACGATCTCCGACGCCGAAGCACTACCTTCGCTGGTCAGCACCGCCATCGGAATTTCGGTATCTACCGGGTTATTCAGGGTTTTGTAAACTTTGTTCCACTCTTCCATCTTCCCTTTGGTGGACACTACTTCCATTCCCTTCGGAATAAAGAGGCTGACAATATTTACGGCTTCGTGGAGAAGTCCCCCAGGGTTTTCCCGGAGATCAAGAATGAGTTTTGTCGCTCCTTGTTCCTTCAGCTCTTTCAGCGCATCGGCAACTTCGTAAGAGGCTCCCGGAGTAAAATCATCGAGTCTGATGTATGCGATATCCGTGCCGAGCAATCCGTAGATAGCGACGTTATTGACGCTAATCTTTTCGCGGGTTACTTTGAATGTCAGCACATCGCTTCTTCCATAGCGCTTCACGCCAATTTCCACGCCTGTCCTGGGTTGACCTTTCAGCAGTGTGCTGATCTCTGATGTGCGTTTGCCTTGTATCTTCGTTCCGTTGATCGAGATGATCTCATCTCCAACCTGTAATCCGGCATTGTGTGCGGGGAATCCCTTATAGGGCTGGGTGACAACGATCTTCTTGTTGATCACTCCGATCATCGCACCGATGCCTCCGTACTGGCCGGTAGTAGAGATACGAAACGACTCGACCTCATCTTCAGAAATGTAGTCGGTATAGGGATCGAGCGATTCGAGCATTGCATCGATGCCGGTTCTGACCAGCTTCTGGGGCTCGACTTCATCGACGTAGTAGGCGTTAACTTCCTTAAAGAGCGTAGCGAAGATATCCAGGCTTTTCGCAACCTCGAAGTATTTCTCCGCAGGCTCGCGGAAAGCGAACGTTACAACAATCAACAGCGCCAGTGCGGCCGGCCATCTAAGTCTTCTCCACATGGGTAAAACGGTTAAGCGTCTTAACTAAACGTTCCTGGATTTGTGCAAAGGTTAGGATCTCTCTGGGAGTATAAATATAAGCAATCACCAGTTTAGGGCTCTCGGGAAGTAAGTTTTTATTCAATCTGAACGATTCCCGGATGCGTCGTTTAATAAGATTGCGGTCTACGGCCCTTTTGAAGTTCCTGCGCGAAACGGAGATCATTACCTGATGAACGGCAAAGTTGTCATCCGGATTGCGTTTATACCACACTTTAAATGGGTGTAAATAAAAAGAGGAACCCTCGTCAAAGAGTTCCTGTATGAGCTTTTGCCTGTGGAGTCTTTCTTCCTTGGAAAACGAAAATCTGGCCAATATTCCTGAGTTCAGAACTGCACAACGTCGCGCAGGATATCAGACTCAAGTTACGCGATTTACGGCAACCCGAGAATACACCCGGATCTACTGATGTTTCAGGGTGCGCTCGTCAGAAACAGTGAGCTTCTTCCTTCCTTTCCTCCTGCGGGAAGCCAAAACTCTACGGCCGTTTGCCGATGCCATTCTCTCGCGGAATCCGTGCTTGTTCTTTCTTTTTCTTTTCGAAGGTTGATAGGTACGTACCATAATTTCTGATTTTGGCCTCTAAAATGAGGGGTGCAAAGATGGCCAGTATTTTTGTGATTTACAACTCCTCCCCTGGACCCGCAACGTACAGGGGGAGGCTAATTAAATGACTATAAGGCAATTAAGTCGCCCAAAACTTTTTGAACCTGTGCGGGCTCCAACCGGGGGCCAAACTGTGTAACCACGCGTGAGGAAGCGAGAGAGGCCAGCTTACCCGCCGCCGCATAGCTCCGGCCGTGGGTGATGCCGTAGAGAAACGCTCCGGCAAACATATCGCCGGCGCCGTTTGTATCCAGTGCCTTGACACGATAAGGTTCAATGCTGATAAAAGTATCGCCATCGTAGATCATCGCGCCGTTTGCGCCGAGGGTGATCACGAACTGCCTCGCGACATCTTTGAGTTTCTCCCGTGCAGCCAGCACGTCATCGGTTCCTGTGAAGATCATAGCCTCCTCCTCGTTGCAAAACAGCAGGTCTACGCTCGCACCGATCACCTCCTGCATTTCCTTCCAGAAATACTTTACCATGCTGGGGTCCGAGAACGTCAGCGCTGTTTTGATTTTGTGTCGTTCAGCGATCTTCTTCGCCTCTTTCATTGTTTCAAGGCCGGTCGGACTGGTAACAAGGTAGCCTTCAAGATAAACATAGGACGAGTTCAGCAACGCATTTTCATCAAGCTGGCGGGGTGAAAGATGGGAACTGATGCCGAGAAACGTATTCATCGTACGTTCGGCATCCGGTGACGTCATCACCAGTACCTTTCCTGTTATTCCTTCCGGGGCCGTCTCAGGCGTCAGGTTGGTATCAACGCCATTCCGCTTCATATCCAGCAGAAAAAAGCGGCCGAGATCATCTTTTGCCACCAGGCATGAATAAAATCCGGTGCCGCCGAACTGGCTGACTCCAATGACCGTGTTAGCCGCGGAGCCTCCACACGACATTTTGCTTTTCTTCATATCGATTGCATGGATCAACAGGTGCTGCCGCTTTTCGTCGACAAGCGTCATCACACCTTTCTCGATATTATTTCGCGTAAAAAAATCAAGATCTACCTCGGTCACTATATCAACAAGTGCGTTGCCGAGTCCATACACATCGTATCGTTTCTTCATTGAGTGAAATTTTCTGCAAGAATACAAAAACTACCGTGTATCGCGTCCGTTCAGGGCGAACGGGTATCGGATTTTCTGATTCCGAGCCCCAGTGATGCCGCGCGGTCAGGGTAGTCAGTGATAAACCCGTCAACCTTCCAGGCAAGCATCTTTTCCATATCGCGAATTTCGTTGACAGTCCAGGGAACGACGCGAATATGGAGGCTTTTCAGATAATCGACCTTTTCCTTTGTAAGGAACTTATAATAAGGGCTATACACGGCAGGGTGGAAGCCCAGCGTCCGCAGGTTATATTCGATGCTTCGCGTATTCTGAACGAGCGCAGAGAGTCTGATCTCGGGATACTTGGTATTCCAGTACTTCAGTACGCGAAAGTCAAACGACTGTATGACTACCCGCTCGAGTGGCAGATACTGGTCAATAAGATTATAGACGAGGTCGGAAAATACTTCCGGTGTGGGGTGAAATCTATTATCGCCGGAAGGGCTGGTTTTTATTTCGATATTATAGTCTACCTCATAGCCGGTGTAGCTTTTAATGTGGTGCTCTACCGCAACAATTACATCGCGAAGGAGGGGCTTGGCCGCTTTCATCCCGACCTGCCCGGGAAAATCTTCATTGCCGATCGACCCGCAGTCGAAATCCCGGATCTCTTCGTATTCCATCTCATAGAGATTGAGAACCTTCTCATCGGTCTCCGAGATTTCCGAACCATTGGGCTGGAGGCAAATGTCTGCCGACATCCACGGTTCATGCGACACGACAATTTGCCGGTCTTTGGTGATTGCCAGATCCAGTTCTATGGTTGTTGCCCCCAGGTCGAGCGCAGACATAAATGCTGGCACTGTGTTTTCCGGCAACAATCCTCTGGCACCGCGGTGCCCCTGCAGGTCGAATTCCGGAATGAAGATTTGTCCCAGGGCGCCGGTTGCGCTGACTACAAGAAAGACCAGTGTGATAGATCGTCTCATGACCGCATTAATACGGGGCGCGAATAAAAGAAAATACCGGGCGATCCCGGTGAGTGGATTATGGCGACAATTGAAATTGATGTGGGTAATACAGGATTCGAACCTGTGACCCCTACCCTGTCAAGGTAGTGCTCTAAACCAACTGAGCTAATTACCCGTGCTAATGCCGGCGGCAAAGTTCGGCAAAGGTGTGGAATATTTGGTTACGGTGTATAAACAAAATAAAAAAATCCTTTTATTCCGGTTTTATCATGACCTGCAAACCAGCACCCGTTTTCTTTCTCCTTGCTATCGCACTGATTCCAGCCGTTGAGCCCTTACAGGCGCAGGAACGCTTCACAGGAATCGCGGTAGACTCCGCGACTTTGTCTGCCTTACCCGCGGTGAGCGTGCAGGTGAAAGGACACTTCCGCGGTACCACAACCGATGACAGGGGAAACTTCAGCGTCGTCGCTACACGCAGTGACACATTGGTATTCACCCTTGTAGGATATGAAAGGCTGGAGCTGCCGCTTTATGCATACGAAGCCGGGATGGTACGCTTGAGTGAACGCTACACGATGCTACAGGCTATCACGATCGACGACTATAAACAGCGCGACCTTTATGAAGGGATGTTTGACGAACAGAATGCCCGCCGAAAGCCCCGGATACCATTCTATTTCTCAAAAGACAAGAAGGAAAAAGTCAAAGTGGAGGTTCTCCGGAACGAAAACGACCGCGTACAGACCTACGTAGAAGTAGTTATTACCAATCCGGATTTCAAGCGGAGCATGCTGCAAAAATATTCTCTCGATGAACAAGAGTATTACAACATGCTCAGGGCCTTTAATGAGCGGCACCACGAAGTTATGTACTATCTCACAAGGGCGGAACTGATGTCGATGTTAAACATCTTTTTCGAAACCGAAGCCGGTCTCCGCTAGTACTATTTTACACGTACATATACGTGCCTGGTGCCTCCACTGTCGCCTTGCCGCTCATCTACCTCAATATCGTCAACACTCTTCATTACCTGCAATAGCTTCCGGAAGCCGTAGTTGCGCGGATCGAAGTTTGGCTGCTTTTTGAGGATCAGCGTACCCACTTCGCCGAGGAACGCCCAGCCGCCTTCATCCGCCACGTCGTTGATACTCGATTTGATGAGACTGGTCACTCGCTTGTCTATCTTTTGGAGGGAATTCAGCTTGGGGCGTTTCTCCTTTACGTCGGGAGTGCTGTTATCCTGCGACAGGATCTCGATATAAATAAACTTGTCACATGCGGTAATAAATGGGTTCGGAGTTTTCTTCTCTCCGATTCCGATCACTTTCATCCCCGCTTCCCGAAGCCGGGTGGCAAGTCGCGTAAAATCACTGTCGCTGGAGACTATGCAAAACCCATCGACCCTGCCCGTATAAAGGATATCCATCGCATCGATGATCATGGCCGAGTCAGTAGCATTCTTACCTGAAGTGTAGCTGTACTGTTGAATAGGCGTAATCGCATTCTCCAGCAGCACGCCCTTCCAGCCTGTTGTGGTTGGCTTCGTCCAGTCGCCGTATATACGCTTAAAGGTTGGAGTGCCGTATTTGGCGATCTCCTCCATCATCGCCTTAACATTCGCATAAGGAATGTTGTCAGCGTCTATCAGTACGGCTAGTTTGAGTTCAGTATCTCTGTCGGTAGGTTTCACCATTATATCTGGAAGTCCAGGTTTATGTGGAAGTTCGGGTTTTACTCATCGAAGGCGCGATTCATCACGAATTCCTCCTGCACAAAACGCTCGCGGGGCTCAGTTTCGCGCAGTTTCAGTTTCTCCGGCAGACTTTGTACGTCACCCTCGTAACCAATAGCCATTACGATAAACGGTTCGTAACGCGCCGGTATCCGAAGGTTCTGAACCAGCTGCCGCTGATCAAAGCCAGCCATCTGACGAACGTTTAAATCCAGGTGTGCCGCCTGTAAAGACAGGAAGGCATTGGCCGCGCCCAGGTCATACCCCGCCGCCGGGTTCGGGCCGTCAAACCGAGTATAGTTCTTGCGCACAAGGCTGCAAATCAGCAGCGGCGCATTCTTTGCCCATATTTTATTGCCATCTCTCAGGGTTTCAAAAATACTGTCCCACAACGCCTGACCACGCGTAGCGTAGACATAAAACCAGGGCTGCTCATTCAGGCTCGATGGCGCCCAACGCGCAGCTTCAAAGAGCGACTGGATCTTCTCAGACTCTACCATCTTATCGGAATACGCTCTCCTGCTTCTGCGCTTTCTTATGACTTCAAGGATAGGAGAATCAAATTCTGCGGATTTCTGCATAACATTACCTGACCCGAAAGGTACAAAATAATCTTCTGGCCGGATAACACCAATCACTGAATCACCACAAAACCCGGCCTGGACACTACGGATGGAATGACAGGTGGCTATCAAGCTTTCTAATTCGAGTGGACGATTATACTTTACAAAACGGCAGATCTATAACGGTATCGCCACCTTCACAAAGTATTTCTTCTCGCTCTCGCACACATGACAGGTATAGGTATCGGGTAGCGTTTCAAACGGAACGCCAGGCGCGATGCCCGAGCGGACATCGCCGTATTGTTCGTCATAAAGCGTGAGGCAGTTACTGCATTGGTGCAATGTCCGGCTCCCGCTGACATCCGGCTTCGGTTCGATTCCTATAGATTTCTCCTTCTCGGGGTTCAGCTGCCGGAAATACAATTTACTGAGTTCTATCAGTAACGCCGGAATCATTTCTTTCCTGACGCCACGGGCGTAATAGTGATAGGTAATGTTGGTAGGATTGAAGTCTCTGGCGTAAAGAATATTGTACAGATCGCCCGGTATCAATTCATTTGCTGGCTTCTTCTCTATAACAACGGTTGTGAAATACAACATTTCACGATCGGTTTTGATGGTAAAGGTGAGGCCGTGCGTGCTGATATCCTGCTGATCGAGCTCCCGGACCAAAAACCGTTTGAGTTCAAGCGCTCCCGCGTCAATTACCGGTAAGTGCCAGTTTAATTCCAGGCTGGAGTGTCTTTCGTTTATCCCGAACTTGCCCATAAGCTTTTGCCAGCGGAGCCGGTCTGCGGCTTTTATACCCTTGATGACAAACGCTTTCCAGGGGATGATGTTGACCTTGCTGATGTTGGTTTCCTGGCACAACCGGCAGGCGGCACTCAGGAAATTGATGTCATACGCGTTGTTCCGCCAGTACAAACCAAGCCAGTACTGGCTGTTCAGCATCGCATTGAGCCCTTCATAATACGGGAAAGCCGCGTTCGAGAGTTTTAATTTCTCGGTGATGGGTTTATAGTTTACCCGGAGGCGGTTGTTCTTAAACATGAGGTACATCTCTTCCACGGTAAAAGGCAGGAAGTCCAGAACCAGCTTCTCCAACTCTTTCGACACTTTCGCAATATCCTGCCCGGCGATGAGCCGGGGCCAGCATTCTGTAACGTTCCCCTTCCTCGCGTCGCGAAGGTATAAGTACCAGTAGTTCTTTTCCTGCGAGGCAATGAAATTCAGTTCGCCGGTAAACAGGGGCACCAGACTCTGCTGAGGGTCAACAATGTTGATCTTCAACCTTGGTTTGTAGTCGAAGCTGTCGATCAGCACATTGTAGGTATCCTCCTTTACCCAGCTGGTGGTTTCCACTACGTTCACCGCTACGTAAGAAGTGACAATATTCTGGAAGACAGACTGCGCGCCCGCGAGTTCAAAACCTATGTTGATAGACCCGAACACATTTTCCAGGCCGCCTTTGGGAAGTCCGTTGGCGGGAAACATGATATCCTGCCGTGATCCAAAGAGAATGTAGTCGTTTCCGAAACTTCGCGAAACTTCCATGATCTTCACGAGGTCTACAGGTGACAGGAATCCGCCCTTTACAAATGCCCGGACAAGGCTGTCTTTTTGATTCAATTCCATCTGCGTCTTCAGCGCACTTAATTTATTCATCAGTTGTAAACCGCCTCCTCCTTTTCCGGAACCGACATCCGCGCAAGTACTTCCTGGATCTCTGGCTTACAGCTGCCACAACCTGACCCTGCTCCGGAAATTTCGCAAAGACTGTTTAGGTCGTGCCCGCCCTGTGCGATAAGCGTTTTCAAATTTCCTTCACCCACCTGGTTACAGGAACAGATCAGCTTTCCCATAACAGGCTCTTTTTTCTTTCCCGACCGGAGCAACTGCAACCGCTTTTCTGACAACTCCACCTTGTTTTCTATCAGGCTTCTGAATTCGGCGAATTCGCTTTTGTCGCCGACCAGAATGGCACCCACGAGACGATCGCCTTTAACAATACATTTTTTATAGTATCGCATAGACCGGTCGATAAAAAGAATTTCGTCATAGCCTTCGTCATTGAACGGAATCTCTGGAATCCCGATCGAGCAGAGATCAAGACCATCCAATTTAAGAATATTCATGGAGACGGCCCCCTCGTACACGGTTTGCACATCGCCGTGAATAAACCGCGCCAGCACATCAGCTTGTTTTTCCGCGGCGGAGGTGATGCCGAGCGTTATACCGTTGTGTTCGGCGATTTCACCAATTGCAAAAATACTCGGATCGCTGGTTTGCAGATGGTCATTTACAATAATTCCCCGCCCGGTTTCAATACCCGCTTCCTGGGCAAATTCAATGTTCGGCCTGGTACCGACAGCATATACCATGGCATCGGCTACAATATCGCGGCCACTCCGAAGCTGAATGGTTAACCTGCCGGTAGCGGTTTGGGTTACGTGTTGAAGCTGATCGTTCATGTATACGGTGACGTTCTTTTCCTCAATAAAATCCAGCAGCAGTTGTGCGGCGATGTGATCTATCTGGCGTTCCATCAGCCTGCTGCCTAGCTGTACGATGGAAACGGCTACGTTGATCTCGCTGAGCGACACGGCAAGTTCCAATCCGAGTAGTCCGCCGCCAATGATGAGGATGTGGGCACCGGGTGTAAGATATTTTTTCAGCCTGTCGGCATCCTGACGTGTGCGCATGGTCAGTACATTGTCGAGGTTTGCCGGTGCATCGCCAGGCAGGTGGGCGCGGGTTCCGGTGGCCAGAATCAGCTTGTCATAAAAATGCTTTTTACCGTATCTATCCAGCACGCATTTTTCCGCCCGGTCAATAGCGGTAATTTCATTCTCTGTCTTCAGAACGAAATCGAAGTCTTCCATTTCATCATTTCTGAACTTCAGCAGTTTTTCCCACGGGAGTCTGTCGTTTACATACTCGGGCAGGAGCACCCGGTTATAAAAGGCATTAGATTCGCGTGAGATGATGACGATCTCATCCTGTTTATTCAATGACCGGTACGTGCAAAGAAAACGAAACGCTGCCGCGCCGGCGCCGGCAATGACAATTCTTTCGGGCCTCTTCTTGTAGGGTGTTACCGATACAGCTGAAAATTTAAAGTCCGGTTCTTTGGATACAGGATCCGCCAGCAGACTGGTAAGGTTATTTGCACGAGCAGCATCAGTTCCCTGAACGATACCCCAATGCATGGCTAGAAATACGACACCCGGCTTAATGGTTTCGCAGACTTTTGCGCATACCCGCACCGTGCCACGTGAACTTTCCACCACCACCACATCTCCGTCTGCGATATTTTCAGATGCCGCGTCGTCGGGGTGGATTTCCAGAAACGGACGGTCAATATGCTGCCGGAGTTTGTTCACTTTCCCGGTTTTTGTCATCGTATGCCATTGGTCACGGATGCGGCCTGTGGTCATGATCAGGGGCCGTTCCGCGGTAAGAGGTTCGGAATGATTCGCCGGATCTTCCGCCGGCATAAACCGGGCCTTGTTCGTGTGGGTATAAAACAATCGATCGGTAAACAACCTGACCGTACCCGGATGCTCGATGTGCGGAACAGGCCACTGAAAGGTGCCTTCTGATTTTAGCCGGGCGTAGGAGAGTCCGCTGATATCGATGTTAGTGCCCTTTGTAAGTTGACAGTGCTCATCGAAGATGGCCGATGAGGAGGCGTAGTCGAAGCCTTTAAACCCCATGGCCTTCGCAAACATGCACAGTATTTCGGCATCAGGTTTTGCTTCACCGGGTGGTGCCATAACAGGAGAAAGATGGCTTATCCTTCGTTCGGAATTGGTCATGGTGCCTTCTTTTTCGAGGTGTGCGGCAGCGGGAAACACGACGTCAGCGTACGGGAGGGTATCCGATCGGTCTGAAATATCCTGCACCACCACAAACCGCGCATGCTCCAACGCCCGCGCTACCCGCCGTGAATCGGGCAGCGTTACAAGCGGATTGGTGCAAACAATCCATACCGCCTTCAATGTACCGCGTTCCAGCGCTTCCACCATTTCAACAGCTGTGAGGCCCGGCTTTTCGCGAACGGACGCCACCCCCCAATGGTCCGCCACCGCCTTTCGGTGGTCGGCGTTATCGAGTTTTCTGTGCGCAGCAAGCATGGTGGCCATCCCACCAACCTCGCGGCCGCCCATGGCGTTGGGTTGCCCCGTTAGCGAGAACGGGCCGGCACCTGGTCTGCCGATTTGTCCTGTAAGCAGGTTGAGACTCATCAGTGCCGTATTTTTCTTTACACCGATAACACTCTGGTTCAGGCCCATCGCCCAGAGTGTGAGCAATCCCTTTGCCGAACCCATGTACGAGGCGGCGAGGCGGATGGATGCTTCATCAACACCACAGATGGCTGCTGCACCTTCGACAGTAGTATTGAATACGGCCCTCCGATAATCTTCAAACCCTTCGGTATGACGGGAGATGAAACTATAGTCGGCCAGGCCATCCTCGATCAGTATGCGCCCAAGTGCCTGATAAAGGTATATATCGGTACCGGGGTTTATCTGCAGATGCAAGTCTGCCACAGCGCAACTCTGCGTTTTTCTCGGATCGACGACAATGACCCGGATTTCGGGGTTTTCTCTTTTCCGGGCTTCAATCCGACGGAATAGAATAGGGTGACACCATGCCGGGTTGGCGCCGGCGATGAAGAAACAGTCAGCAAGGCCGATGTCTTCGTAGGAAACCGGAACGGCGTCCTCACCCAGCATACCGGTGTAGGCGGCCACGGCGCTGCTCATGCAAAGGCGAGAGTTGGTATCGATGTTATTCGTTCCGAGAAACCCTTTCACAAGCTTGTTTGCTACATAGTATTCTTCCGTGAGACATTGCCCGGAAACGTAGAACGCAACTGAATCCGGACCGTGCTTCTCAATGATTGACCGGAATACCGCGGCGGTTCTTTCCATGGCTGTCGACCAGTTCACGCGCTCAAGAGGATGGTTCCGGCTCCACCGCATTTGAGGATATAACAACCTGTCACTCATATCCCGGGCCACATAGTGAAGATTCATCCCTTTTGAACAAAGCATCCCGCGGTTCACCGGATGCGCGTTGTCGCCCTCAACGATAAGGTTGTTGGCGCGGTCGCGCCTGACCACCATACCACAGCCGACCCCACAGTAAGGACATGTTGTTTTATGAACCTTTTCTTTTTTTTCTGCAATCATTTCATTGTCATTCGTGACAATCATATTGGTATCTGTCATTAAACGTTAGTTGGAGCGCGCAGTGCCGCAACGGCTACTCGGGGTGCCGCTGTTGAACCCGATGTGCTGGCGTTCGTTTTTCTTGAAAAGACGAGGAGGAATGACAGGATTGAAACTACAATCACTGCCGCGCCGATGATCGTAAAGTTCGTGCGATAGGCGTTGGTCTCAGAACTGAAAAGAATCCCGGCGACCACGGCCCCCACGTTTCCCCCCGCCCCGACGATGCCGGATACAATGCCCATGGCGCGGGGATTAATAAAAGGCACGATGGCGTAGGTGGCCCCATTAGACATTTTCAAAAAAAGGGCAAACAGCAACATGGTCGCCACCGCCCAAAACAGTGAATCGGCAGTGGCGAAGAGCATAATGCCAAGACCTTCGAGCAACAAAAAAATCCCGAGCACGGCGGCCCTTCCGCCGAACCCATATTTTTTTCCTGCCATGTCTCCGAATATTCCACCTAAAGCTCGCGCAAAGAGATTCATCATTCCAAACAGCCCCGCAATGACACCGGCTTCCTGCAATCCGAGATGAAACGTATCGATAAAATAGAGGGTAGCAATGTTGTCGATGGTCAGTTCTATACCAAAACACGCACCATATGCCAGGAAGAGAATCCATACGCGGTAATCGTTACAGGCTGACCGGAAGGTTCCGGCCTTTGCCGGATCCCCTGCATTTACTTTGCGCGGAAGACGCGTATTTCCCTGTGGCGTATCGCGTGTAAGAAAATAGTAAACGAATGCCATTGCAAACAGCGCGAAACCCGGAATGACCATCGTCCAGCGCCACGCTTCTGCGGGCAGGTATCCCGCGCCCGTGAACGCTGCAAAAATCAATGGCGTGATCATGAGTGCCACACCACCGCCCATGTTTCCCCAGCCTGCAACCGTGGCGTTAGCCGTACCGACAACATTTCCGGCAAACATGGCGGAGGTATGGTATTGGGTGATTACAAACGAGGCACCGGTAATGCCGATGGCCAGCCTGAAAAGCAAAAACGTTTCAAAGCTATTGCTGAATCCGATCGCCATCACCGGAAGTGATCCGGTCAGCAAGAGAATAGTGTAGGCCCGACGCGGACCAATTCTGTCGCATAGCCACCCGAAAAACAACCTGCCGAAAACAGTAATTGCGACTGAGCCAATGATGATATGACCGATCTGCGAGGAAGTAAGGTTCAGGTCTTCGCGCACTACGGGCATCAGCGACGCAATGCCAAACCATCCAAAAAAACATAAAAAGAAAGTGAACCAGGTAATATGAAAAGTCCGCATCGGAACCGTTCTAAAATCGAGGAGGTTGATTCTGGTGGCTTTTCCCAAACCTAAGATCATAACTACGTATTTAATACGTATAAAAATACGTAGTTATTATTAGCCATTACGTATATATGTGCAAAAAAATTACTGAAAAGGATTGAAGCGCACGAAAAATCGATTGCGGAGTATGACTACACGAGGTTCTCGCGGATGGCTTTGTTGATCATGTCGATGGCGTTGTTTACCCCGAGTTTTTTCATGATGTTAAACCGGTGTGTTTCAATGGTGCGAAGGCTTTTGCCAAGCGAATCTGCGATATCCTTGTTGTGCTTTCCGCCGATGGCCATTTGCAATATTTCTTTTTCTCTTCTGGTGAGGTGGTAGCGGTCTTCTTTCGGAGCGACCCTGGTGACCGGCTTAGCGTTAAGGAGGTTGTTTGCAAGTATGTTTGAGACGGAACCGCTGAAGTACTTATTTCCCTTGTGTACCTGTTTTAGCGCTTTGATAAATTCATCTTTGTCGGTGTCTTTTAACAGATAACCAAACGCCCCGGCACTGAGGGCCTGCAAGACATATTCTTCCGAGTCGTGCATGGAAAGGATCACGGCCTTTGTAGCTGGTGCATAGTCATGCAGTTGCGCCGCGGCGTCGAGACCGCTCATTCCGGGCATCCGGATGTCGAGCAGCAGGATGTCGGGCTTTAAGTTCCTGGCTGAATCGAGCGCATCAGAGCCGTTGCCAGCCTCGCCCACCACTTCAATGTCTGCTTCTGATTCGAGCATCGCCCTGATACCTTTTCTGACCAGTACATGATCATCCGCCAAAAGAATGTTGATCTTTTCCATTTTATACGACTTCCAATGAGACTAATTGTTGCAAGGGAACCTTCAGCGTTACCGTTGTGCCTTCGAGTGGCTTAGACTGAATCGTCAATTCCCCATTCACGTATTCTGTGCGTTCATACATGTTAAAAAAGCCACGACCCGATTCCATGTTTACACTTCGTGCTTCCACCAGCCGGGTGTCAAATCCTTTTCCCTCGTCTTTTACGGTGATGAGAAGACTATCATCAACCCGCGAAAGCGTTACCTCGATGACATCGGCCGCTGAATACTTTATGGCGTTGTTGATCGCCTCCTGGACGATCCTGAAAATATTGTTCTCAATCTTTTGAGGTAAGCGGTCAATTTCGCCCGAAGTATTATATATCAGCTTAATATCCACCAGCTTGGCGGTTTCCTGAACGAATACTTTCATCGCAGCCTGTAATCCATAATCGCCCAGCACGGTAGGTTTGAGATTAAAAGTTACACGGCGCACTTCCCGGATTACCTGTTTGAGCAGCTGACCGACTTCTGCGATTTTTCGTTCCGCTTTGTCACCCGCCTTCACATCAATGGATTCGATCTGGTACTTGAGGGAGGTGAGCATCTGGCCGATGCCGTCGTGAATATCCATGGCAATGCGATTTCGCTCCTCTTCCTGGCCTTCGAGAATGAGTACAGACCTGAACTTCTGCTGGTTGATCTTTTTTTCTATTTCAGCGTGGTTTTTTTGCTTCATACTCTGTTCCGCCATTTTCTGGTGGGTGACATCCATACCCATCACAAGCAGCGATGTGATTTCTTCCTGTTCACTATACACCGGTGTGATGATGATCATCACACAGCATAATTTTTCAGTGCGCACTTCGCCCTGCCAGAAACGCCCGTCGGCTACCGTGTCGATGATGTCATCCATCCAGTCATCTGCGTCGGTCATACCCTGAAAGAGGTCGGAGATTCGCATTCCGTCCCGCAGGGTCAGGTCGCCTGCCAGCAATTTGAAGCTGTCGCTTATATACGTTAGGGTTCCACCCCGGTCGGCTTTGGCATACAGGCGGGGATTTTCAACGGGTTGATTTACCCTGGCAACCTGTTCGTACGATTTTTCCAGCGAGGCATACAAGGCGCCGATCTCTTTTGAAAGTTTCTGCGCGTTTTGTTCGGAAGCCATCAACTGATTCATGGTCTTATTGATGTTGCGCGCCGTAGGCCTGAAAATGAAAAGAATTTCAAGCAGAATGACCAGCAACAATACCATGAGCAGCAGGTATCCCGTGGTGCTGAGACGTGTAACTTTCTCCCGGGCCGCGGCAGCATACCACAGGGCAATGTTTTCCATCCCGGCCAGGAATGCATCTTCGTGGGCCAGGACTTTCCCGATGGCGGGTTCAAGTGAATCGTATGATATGTCAGGATCTTGCGCAAGGAGGGCAACGACGTGCGCCGCACTTTCATACATACGGTTGAAATGCGGATCTACTTTTGAAAACAGTTCAGCCACTTCCGGATGGTTGTGGCCGGGAATCTGAAGGCTGTCATTTCCGTATTGTAAACCATCATGGGTAGTCTTCCACAGCACAAGGGACGAGGCAAGCGCATGCGACAGTGTTGTCCGGGCTGCCGTCGTCTGTCCGGGCGAAAGCATCAGCACAGTCTTGCTGATACGCTGGCTCAGCATACGCTGTTTCCCGGCAACATTCACAATCTGCGAATCATGGTGTTGATCGGAAATGTGCCACTGAATCAACACTTGACCCGCAATGGCCAGCATTGCAATGATGCCCAAGGCCACCACGTACCATATCCCCAGCCGCCTGAAGCGATTCAGGTTCAAAGTAGGCTCGCTGTTAAAATGTAAGTGCATTTACGTACGAATTTACGCAAAAAGATCGCGAATTGAAATCCGGCGTTTCCGCAAGAACTACAGCCGGATCATTTGAACCCGACGTAAACGAACCCGTCCTCGACTTTGACAGGAAAGACTTCTATATTTTCTTCAGCGGCATTAAGGCACGCGCC
Organism: uncultured Roseivirgaceae bacterium; assembly: GCA_964493505.1. Classification (GTDB taxonomy): domain Bacteria; phylum Bacteroidota; class Bacteroidia; order Cytophagales; family Cyclobacteriaceae; genus Chryseosolibacter. Next base: position 514,697 of record CAZBNP010000001.1, on the reverse strand, counting down.
GCTCTGCAGTGAAAAAGTTCGCTTGTGAAAAGGGCAGGCAACTTTCGGCTCCAGCCCTGCCGTCCCGATCATGCCGCGGGACAAGACCATCTGTGCTTTGTGAGGACATAAGTTCTGGCAGGCATACCATTCATTGCGCCGCGCGAAATAGAAAATAGCAATCTGTTTGTCCTGATACCGCACACAGGCTCCGGCGTTTTCCGGAATTGCCGACACATGGGCAGCCTTGAACCAGTTTGATATCGTGTTTTCATCAAGCGAAACGTCTTTGTTTACATTGTTGCGTACTTCCATGTTAATTTCGGTTTAAGGATTGCATGATGGCGTGTTGTCTACTTGTTATTCCAGTCCGGCGGACATTTCTGTCCCCGCATATCCACAAAAGAAAGTGTTTCATCCGAGCCCTCGACGTTCACAAAAGACCTGAACTGCGCGCGCAGGGCCGGCGTTTCCACAACGTTTTTCCACTCGCAGTGGTAATGCGAAATGCATTCGGCCATTTCCTGTTCAAGTCGGTCTGCGATTCCCAGCGAATCGTCGACAATCACGTCGTAGAGGTACTCCAGGCCGCCTTCCATTTTATTGAGCCAGGTAGCGGTGCGGGTAAGCGGGTCGGCCGTGCGTATGTAAAACATAAGAAAACGATCGATCAGTTTTACACAGGTTTCCCGGTCAACATCCGTGACGAGAAGTTTTGCATGCTGGGGGCGGGAGCCACCGTTTCCGCAGACGTAAAGGTTCCAGCCTTTTTCCGTTGCAATGATTCCGAAATCCTTTGACTGCGCTTCCGCGCATTCGCGGATGCAACCCGATACCGCGCCTTTGATCTTATGCGGTGCGCGCAAACCCTTGTACCTGTTTTCGATAAAAATGGCAAATGAAACAGAGTCCTGTACGCCGTACCGGCACCACGTACTGCCTACACAGCTTTTCACAGTGCGCAACGCCTTGCCATAGGCGTGGCCGCTTTCAAAGCCCTCGGCGATCAGTGCTTCCCAGATTTCCGGAAGGTCGTCAACGGTCGCCCCGAACATGTCTATACGCTGGCCGCCGGTGATTTTTGTGTAGAGGTTGTACTTCCTGGCAATCTGTCCCAGCACCACTAATTTTTCGGGCGTGATCTCGCCTCCGGGCACACGGGGTACAACGGAGTATGTGCCACCGCGCTGAATGTTCGCCAGAAAGCGATCGTTGGTATCCTGTATCGCTGGCTGTGAAAGAATCGGGTCGTTCCAGATGCTGGCGAGCAACGAGGCCACTACCGGTTTGCAGAGCTCGCATCCTTCGCCATTGCCGTGACGGTCAAGCACCGTCTCGAAATCCCTGATATCCGTTGCCCGGATGATATCGTACAGTTCCTGACGGGTGTGGTCAAAATGCTCGCACAGGTTTTTCTTGACTTTCTTTCCCAACCCTTCGAGTGTAATCTTCAGAAGGTCTGTTACGATAGGGGTACACCCGCCACAACCCGTACACGCTTTGGTACTTTTTTTAAGATCTTCAAGGTTGTCTATACCGTTTTCGATGATCTCATGACACAACGATCCTTTCGTAATGTTTTCGCAGGCACAGATTTGCGCGGTGTCAGGCAGATCTTTAATACCGCTTCCCGGAGTACTGGCGGTGCCGGTGCCGATAATCAGCGCTTCGGGTGAATCGGGTAGCCTCATTTTGTTGATCACCATCTGGTGCAGGAGGCTGTATTGACGGGCATCGCCGATCAGTATGCCGCCGAGCAAATATTTTCCATCCTCAGAAATGTTAATGCGTTTGTATATGCCAGCATGCTTGTTCTGGTATACGATGGGAATGCTCCCGGCTGTTTCGCCGAAGGGATCACCGAAACTGCCAACATCCACGCCGAGCATTTTTAGTTTCGCCGACATATCAAAACCCGTAAAAGGTTTGGGAGACTGGCCGGCTAGCTGTGTGGCAACAACCTCAGCCATCTCGTAGCCGGGAGCCACAAGCCCGTATACCATCTCGTTGTGACAGACAGCTTCACCGATAGCGAATATATTTTCGTCGCTGGTTTTCATAAAGTTGTCCACAACAATCCCACCTCTTGCATGTACATGGAGGCCGGCGGTTTTGGCAAGCTCATCACGCGGACGAATGCCGGCCGATACCACTACCATTTCTACGGGTAGCTGCGTGCCGTCAGCAAAATGGATGGCCGCCGGTTTTCCGTTACCGTCAATCGCTGTGGTATTCTTGCCGGTGTGAATATGGATGCCCATTTGGGAAAGTTTATGTGCAAGCACGTGCGAACCGGCATCATCGATCTGACGGGGCATCAGGCGCGGTGCAAACTCTATAACATGTGTTGTTAAACCAAGGTCGCGTAACGCTTTCGCCGCTTCCAGTCCGAGCAGGCCACCCCCCATCACAGCACCCGTCTGAATGTTCTTCGCGTATGATTTTATCTCGTAAAGATCTTCCAGCGTACGGTACACAAACACCCCGCTGCGTTCCACGCCAGGCACGGGGGGAACAAAAGCCCGGGAGCCGGTAGCCATTACGAGATAATCATAATGGTCTGTCCGGCCGGTGTGGGTTCTGATGGTTCGCCCAACCCGGTCAATTTCCGTGACAAGCTCTCCTGTGTGTAAAACAATATCAATGTGTGCGTACCACTCCGCCGGTGCCATCAGCAAATCATCGGCGGTGGAGCCTGAGAAAAAATCACTGAGGTGCACCCGGTCATAAGCGGGCCGCGGTTCCTCTCCATATACAACAATCTCAACAGGGGTTTCCCGGGCGCGGAGTTTCTCGCAGAACTTGTAACCCACCATTCCGTTGCCCACTACAATTACGCGCATCATGCAAACGATTTAAGTAAATAATGTTCGAATAATGAGTAATTATACGTATATAATACTCATTTATCCAAAATATCTTACGTATATTTACTTATTATTTAGATCGGGGTGGCGGTAATGCTTGCCGCTACGCCTGAAAGCGATGTTACATACCGTACGTAGCCATGATCACAGAACAGAACCCAGTGCCAGCGGTCATCTTCAAATTCGAATCCGATTTTGTGGCAGCAAACATCCGGTGCATTCCCATGATTGTAAGGTTCAAGCTTGATGCATGCGGTGTTAAGCTAACGCTTGCAGAATGGAGCCGGATGACAGCCGCAGAACGGGGGGCGCTCGTCACGGCAGGTTGCAGTACGGCCAATGAGATTCGTCGCTACAGGGAAGATCTCATGGCGTTGATTCTGAACCGCACGGGGGTTCACGCTGCTGAAATCCCCGTCCCTCAGGACCCCGCGTGGTCGCGTACCTCCGAAATTCCCGGTACGGTGCTGGAGAATCTCCAGGCGTGCGGATTGATGATGTCGCTAGCGGAATGGAAGGATCTCACGAATCTCCAAAGGTTTGCTTTAACGAAACTCAGCAGGCCGGGACATGAGAACAAAAATTTTCCCAGGGCTGCGGACGAATTTGGTTGCCGGAAAACATTGCGGGGTGATCACGCTTCCGACGGATAATTTATGTTGGTGAGAACTTTTTCATTCGGGGGATCGATCACACAAACCGGGTGACGCATAAGAAATTCGCGCGGACTGGTATTGTTCTCTTCGACGAATCGCAGAAGATGGGGAAATGCGTGTGGCTCCCAGAGCGTTAAAAGTGGTTCCGGCTGTTGCGTATGCAGATTGCAATAGCAAGTGGCCAGTTTGGTGCTGTCGCGGCTGTCGATCAACGTCTGCAGTGCTGCGTTATCGACAAACGGCATGTCTACTGCAACGGTCAGCCATGCAGCTTGCGGGTTGAACGTGAAAGCGCTGAGGATACCATTCAGCGGGCCGCGCATAGCAAAGGTGTCGAAGATCGGGTTGAGGCTGGGCGGAACCTGCTGTTCCTTGCGGCACGAGGTATAAACAGCATCGCAATGTTGTTTGAGAAGGTCAAAAAGATGGACGCGTTGTGGCTTGGCGTGATAAGTGAGCAGGGATTTATCCCTCCCCATGCGGGTGCTGTTTCCACCCGTTAACACCAGGCCGTTTAGCGATGTATTGACGTGCTGTTGAAGCGGATTGTATGCGTCACTGAATGACAATGAAATTCAAAATTTTTAATACGGTACCATGAATTTACTAAAAATAATCCTTTGCTAGCATTGCCTGATCATCTGACGCGTGCGACATTTTTCCGCAGCAGACATCGCGCGAAAAAAGAAATCCAACGAAGAACATGCAAAGCGCCATGAAGGACACGATCACAGACAGCTTCGGACGAATCCACAATTATCTCCGGGTATCGCTTACGGATAACTGCAACTTACGTTGTTTTTATTGCATGCCGGAGAACGAATATGCCTCTACGCCCCATGCCAGGCTGATGCAGAATCATGAGATTGGAGCATTAGCCAGGATCTTTGTCAATAATGGTGTCACAAAGATCCGTTTGACAGGAGGAGAACCACTCGTTAGAAAAGACGCACCGGATATTATCGAAACGCTGTCCAATCTGCCGGTAGCGTTGACCATGACCACCAACGGGATCAGAATCGACGACATGCTGCCCCAGATCACAAACGCCAACTTTGCAAGCATCAATATAAGCCTGGATACCCTGCAACAAGAAAAATTTCTTCGCATCACCAGAAGGAATTGCTTTAAACGTGTGCGACGAAACATCGACTTGCTCCTTGACAAGCACATACCGATAAAAATAAATGTAGTTGCGATGAAAGGATTGAATGACGATGAAATACTGGATTTTGTCGAGCTCACCAGGTTATATCCGCTTGAGGTTCGTTTTATAGAGTTTATGCCATTCAGTGGTAATCGGTGGTCAGACAGCCAGGTGCTTACCTTGAACGAAATAATGGAGAAAATCGCAGCTGTCTATGAAATAAAGACTATTGCTCCCAACCCCAATGACACCTCAAAACCTTTTGCCATAGCGGGACACCTTGGTAAGGTAGCGGTCATCAGTACTCTGACAGCGCCATTTTGCGACAGCTGTAACCGCATGCGCCTGACGGCGGATGGAAAATTAAAGAACTGCCTTTTTTCAAAAGATGAAACGGACCTGCTATCGGCGCTGAGAAAAGGCGAGGATATCCTGCCACTGATACAGCAGAACATATTGTCCAAAGCGAAATCCTTAGGGGGACAATTAACAAACGATTTTAAAGAGATCGATGCTGATTCTTTGAAGAACCGGAGTATGATAACTATTGGTGGATGATAAAACAAAACGGTACAAAGCATGTGATGGTCAGTGTCGCTGAGGCGAGAGGAATCATTGACCGTTATTTGCCCGACCCTAGAAAATGTACAAGTGTGCCTATACGAGATGCACTGGGTTATGCCTTAGCCTCCGATGTCATAGCCCGGTATGCGATTCCCAATTTTGCACAGTCGTCGATGGATGGCTACGCAATACGCCACGAGGAAGCGGAAAAGGAACTAGTGGTGGTTGATAAAATACCTGCCGGCACAACCGTTCAGAAAATATTATTGAAAGGACAGGCCATGCGGATCTTTACCGGTGCTCCCCTACCACTCGGAGCGGATACCGTGGTTATGCAAGAGAAGGTTCAGGTTACCGTGAATGGAAGCATTGGTATTCTCGATCGTGAACTTCGCCGGGGAGACAATGTAAGGCCCAAAGGTTCTGAAGTAGATGAAGGCACGCGGGCCATACAAAGCGAAAGTGTTCTGACGCCTGCTGCCCTGGGGTATCTGGCGCAGATAGGTTGTTCTCATGTTGACATCTATGCCGCCCCGCGGGTTGCCATTATCCTGACAGGAAATGAACTGAAACCACCGGGCGAAGTGCCTGGCTTTGGCGAGGTCTATGAATCAAATTCTTTTCAGCTACGCGGTGCTTTGACTCAGTCAGGCATAATGGAGATAAAGATTTTTCATGTTTACGATGATCTCGGTCAGCTAACAGCCGCCATGGGAAGCGCACTAGCCGATGCGGATGTGCTGCTGTTGGTCGGTGGTGTGAGTGTCGGTGAATATGACTATGTGACTGCGGCGGCAAAAAAATGCGGAGTCACACAACGCTTTCACGGGGTACGGCAAAAGCCAGGAAAGCCATTGTTCTTTGGTACCAAACAGGAAAAACCAGTATTCGGTCTTCCGGGAAATCCTTCGTCGGCACTAACCTGTTTTTACCTGTATGTCGCACCAGCTTTGGAAAAGATAATGCGAATGCCGACGTGTATAAAAAAAATAAAGGCTCGGATGAGCCACGATTATCGCAAAAATGTTGGTCTTACCCATTTTCTAAAAGGGAGTTATGATGGTGAGTCGGTAACACCGCTGCACGCCCAGGAATCATATCGCCTGCAGTCCTTTGCGCAGGCCAATTGCCTGATTATCCTTCCGGAAGAGGATGATACATTTCTGGCTGGAGATGATATTGAAGCTTACCTACTTTAACGATGGAATGTTTTTACCTTATACTTTTTCTTCTAGCCTTCCTTTACGCTTCCGTGGGACACGGCGGAGCAAGCGGTTATCTTGCCTTAATGGCTTTGTACGGAGTTGCACCCGAAGAAATGAAGCCCACTGCGCTGGTATTAAATCTATTTGTTTCGTTGACCTCCTTTATTCAATATTACAGAGGACATTTCTTCAAAAGAAACCTCTTTTTGACCGTCGCAGCCGCCTCCATTCCTTTGGCATTTATCGGCGGATCGATTACACTGGACGCAAGTCTTTATAAGCGTATACTGGGCGTTCTGCTCCTGTTTCCCATATTCCGTTTCTACTTCTTCAGGAGCCCGACTGGAAACGAGGTTAAGCCCCATAATATCGCCGGAGCTGCAACAATGGGAGGAGTTGTCGGCTTGTTCTCCGGCATGATCGGTATCGGTGGCGGGATTATTCTTTCACCCATCCTGATCTTGTTGAAGTGGGCAGATCAGAAACAGACCGCGGCCATCAGTGCAGCGTTCATCTTTGTAAACTCTCTATCCGGTTTGGGAGGAATGCTTACCCAGGGAGTGACGTTTAATGGCAACATGTGGACATACATCGTTGTGGCATTCGTTGGTGGTCTAGCAGGATCTTTCCTGGGATCAAAGAAGTTGAACACAGAGGCATTAAAATATGTATTGGCAACTGTACTGGTGGTTGCTACCTATAAATTATTGTTTACAACTGCTTAAAAGGCAAAATGAACTATATGAAGACGCTATTAATAATTTTCTCGCTTCTTGCCGGAATGTGGGTGCATGCCCAGCAAATGAAGAACCTCAATGTGATAACACCTGACAATAAAACAACAATCTTTACTTTTGATGAGTTAGTTTCGTTTCCAACACACTCTCTGGATAGTCTGCGTATTATTAATCAGGCCGGAATGTACCGCTCAACCTTGAAAAAGATTGAAGGGGTACTGCTGAAAGATGTGGTAAAGGGTATCGCATTGGGTGCGGAATCACCTAAGGTGTTGAGTGAATATTACATCGTATGTATGGCAAGTGATGAGTATAAAGTAGTATTATCCTGGAATGAATTGTTCAATACGCCCGTCGGAGAGAGTGTAATGATCGTCACGAACATAAAAGAGGCAACACATGGAGAACAGGAAGATGGACTGGCATTACTCTCCCCTAAAGATATCGCTACCGGAAGACGTTATGTAAAGCAATTACGAACAATTAAATTTTTTCGCATAAGCTTATGAAAGTAAAAGTACAGGTATTCGGTTCCTTAACGGATTTTCTCGATAAGGAGTTTTTTATGGATGCAGTGGATACACGTGAACTGGTTATGACGCTTGTTGAACAACATGCGGGACTAAGCGGACGCAAAATATTGATTGCGGTGAACAACGCCATCGAACACAAAAATACGGCACTACGGGAACATGATCTTGTAGCCCTTATGCCCCCATATTCCGGAGGATAGAAAATGGAAAGGAACGATCGTTACGCGAGACATTACAGGTTGAGCGGCTTTGGAGAAGCTTCACAAAACAAACTCTTCCGATCAAGTGTACTGGTGGTCGGCGCGGGTGGTTTGGGCTGCGCGGCGCTTCAATATCTCGTTGCTGCTGGCGTGGGGAAAGTAGGCATCGTTGACCATGACCGCATCGAGCTTAGCAATCTACAGCGTCAGACTTTGTTTGGAACCCACGAAGTCGGTCTTTTCAAAGCAGAGGTCGCCGCAAAAAAACTGAGATCATTGAACCCGGAAATTGACATCCGCGAACATATCGTACACCTCTCTACTGAAAATGCCGTCGAACTGATTGCTAACTATGATGCTATACTGGATTGCACAGATAACTTTGCCACCCGCTATCTTTTGAGTGATCTCTGCAGGCTTTTGGATATACCCCTGGTGTTTGGTGCGATCTACAAGTATGAAGGACAATTGGCCGTGTTCAATGTAGCCGGCGAAGATGGAGTAAAAACCACGTACCGGCATTTATTCGCCTCACCTCCCACCCCTTTGGACGCCCCGGATTGTAACGAGGCAGGAGTTTTGGGGGTGCTGCCTGGAATCATTGGCATCCTGCAGGCAACTGAGGCTATCAAGCTACTTGCTGGGATTGGTAAGGTCATGTCAAATAAATTAATGACGTTCAATTTGTTGGATAGCCGTTCAATCGTGCTGGATATTCCGCATACTTTATCGGAAGACGCTGTCTTCCCGGCTTCTCTGTCTGATTTTGAAGGCTTCGATTACCACTACTACTGTAGTGAAAACCAAACCCTATTTCAGCGTATAAGTCCTGAACAATTTACAGCGATACGTCAAAGAGATGAGATCTTAATTATTGATATTCGGAACCCCGGTGAACAACCAACTCTTCCCTTTGACCACATGCGGCTTCCTTTGGACCAACTATACGATAACGTAGATAAAATAAACAAGAACCATGTCGTCGTAGTCTGCCAGTCGGGGAAACGGAGTCAGATCGCCGGACAGTTCTTGCGGGCGAAATTAGGAGTTGATCATCGCATCAGTCATTTAGAAGGAGGGGTAGCAGCCCTGGAAAACTTTAACAATGGGTAGAATGAAGAAGACCATATTTATAAAGGGCGCCATTCCCCCACCGTTGATCGCCGATAGTATTGCAAAACATTCCTCCAGAACAGAGATCGGTGCCCACAGTATCTTTCTCGGGCAGGTTCGGGCAGATCAGATTGACGGCAAGACCGTCCGCGCCATTGAATATACGACTAATGATCAGTTGACGCACAACAAAATGGCTGAGATCAGCGAAGCAATCTTTAAGAAATATCCGCTGACCTGCATGCACGTTTACCATAGTATTGGAACAGTACGAGCCGGTGATATCTGCCTCTTCGTATTTACGTCGTCCGGTCATCGGAAAGCTGCGCTTGCCGGATGTGAAGAGGTTGTTGAGCGCATAAAAAATGAACTGCCTGTTTGGGGAAAAGAGGTTTTTGAGGATGATAGCTATCAGTGGAAAATAAATAAATAATATGGTCGACATTACGTTTAAAAGCAATACGTTACGCAAGGCAATCGCCTCAGCGACAATACAGGTTTCGAATTCAGGAACGATTGCCCTGGTGGAACAGCGAAAAATTCCAAAAGGCGATATATTCGAATTTGCGAGGGCATCGGCCTTATTGGCGATAAAAAAAACAAGTGATATGATTCCCGACTGTCATCCCATGCCTGTCGAGTATGCTGCTGTCCGGTATGAAGTAGCGGATCTGAATATTAACATTGAAGTCGAGGTTCACACGATATACAAAACAGGGGTTGAAGTTGAGGCCATGCATGGCGCCGCTGTGGCTTCATTGGTTATCTACGACATGTTAAAGCCAATTGACAAAGGTGTTGAGATCCGGAACATTCGCCTTGTTGATAAAAAGGGCGGTAAAAGCAGCAACCCTCCGATATCAGCAGCGCATCTAAAGACAGCCGTCGTGGTATGTAGTGATACGGTACATGCAGGAACGAAAGAGGATACTTCCGGTAAATTATTGGTGGAGCTTTTGAGAGAACAGGGAATAAGCCATATCGATTATACGGTCGTACCGGACGAAATAGAAGCTATCCGGAACCGCCTGGAACATTATAAAGAAGAGGGTATAGACCTGCTACTTTTTACCGGGGGAACAGGTCTTTCCAGGCGGGATGTAACCCCTGAAGCTGTTGCTCCCTTTATTACCCAGGACATTCCCGGGATTATGGAAATGGCAAGACAATATGGACAACAACGCGTAAAAACAGCCATGCTCTCACGTGGTATAGCAGGATTTGCTGAGGATATGCTGGTGCTCACTTTTCCCGGATCATTGAACGGCGTAAAGGAAAATGTTTCGGCATTGTTCCCGCAGGTTCTCCACATCTTTCATGTCAGGGATAATAAGCCTCATGGATAGGCAAGATGTAGGGAGATAAGCGATTTTGTCCTATTTTCGTCGGACAAGATCTCTAAAAGAAAAGAATATTGTTCGTCAGTTTTGATTTTTTTGCACCGCCCGTGCCGAAATTCCGCATGTACAGTTAAATTACAGCACACCTTATAAACATGGCAAAAAATCGCAGCCAAAACTGGTTTGGCAAGAAAGGGAAAGACGGCTTCATCTACAGAGCATGGATGAAGAACCAGGGAGTTCCATCACATGAATTCGACGGCCGTCCGGTTATCGGTATCTGCAACACGTGGTCCGAGCTCACTCCGTGCAATGCTCATTTCCGCGAGTTAGCCGAATCCATCAAGCGCGGTGTTTCGGAGGCCGGCGGCTTCCCGGTCGAATTTCCGGTTATGTCGCTCGGAGAGACGCTGATCAAACCCACGGCGATGCTCTACCGTAACCTCGCGAGCATGGACGTTGAAGAGTCGATCAGAGCAAACCCTGTCGACGGGATTGTGCTGATGTGCGGCTGCGACAAGACCACACCTTCCCTGGTGATGGGCGCGTGCAGCGTCAACATTCCCACGATTGTAGTTTCAGGAGGACCGATGCTCACCGGAAAATTCCAGGGTCGCGATATTGGTACGAGCGACATCTGGCGTTTTAGCGAAGCTGTTCGCGGCGGCACCATGGGACTTGACGATCTTCTGCTTGCCGAGGCCAGTATGTGCCGCAGTCGCGGGCATTGTGCCGTGATGGGAACTGCCGCCACGATGGCGGTGATGGTCGAATCACTTGGCCTTTCCCTGCCTCAGAACGCGGCTATCCCGGCGGCAGACGCGCGCCGAAAAGTGCTGGCACAACTTTCCGGATCACGCATAGTGGAGATGGTGAAAGAGGGCCTCTTGCTCTCCGATATTCTCACGCGACAGGCGTTTGAGAATGCGATCGTGGTTAACGCGGCGATCGGTGGTTCAACCAACTTCATCATCCACCTCCTCGCGATTGCCGGACGCATCGGCGTTGACCTTACACTCGACGATTTCGACACGCTATCGAACAAAGTACCGCTGATCGCCAACCTTCAGCCTTCCGGGAAATACTTTGTGGAAGATCTCTACTACGCCGGGGGCCTACCGGTGGTCCAGCAGGAGCTGAAGGAATTCCTTCACCGCGACTGCATCACTGCCAATGGCCGTACCGTTGGCGAGAATTCGGAGAACCAGACCTGCTATAGCCGTGACATCATATCTTCAATCGATACACCCTTCAATAAACTCTCCGGTGTCGCTATCCTGCGTGGAAACCTCGCGGAAAATGGCGCCGTAATCAAACCCTCCGCGGCAACCGAAAAACTGATGGTTCACCGTGGCCAAGCCGTCGTGTTTGAAGATATCGAAGACTACAAAGCACGCATCGACGATCCCGATCTCGATTGTGACGAAAACAGCATTCTCGTACTGAAGAACGTAGGGCCCAAAGGCTACCCTGGCATGCCGGAAGTGGGGAACATGGGCGTTCCCGCAAAGCTGCTGGCAAAGGGCGTAACGGATATGATACGCATCTCAGACGGCCGAATGAGCGGTACTGCTTTCGGTACAGTGATCCTGCACGTAAGCCCTGAAGCAGCTCTCGGTGGAAATTTCGCAGTCATCAAACAAGGCGACGAAATCTCACTCGATGTTCCAAACCGAACGCTCACGCTTCATGTCAGCGAAGATGAACTGACCCGCAGGAAGGAAGAGTGGAAACCTTCGAGAGTGAAATTTGAAAACCGGGGCTACGTACACCTGTACCAGAAGCATGTTCAGCAAGCCCACCTCGGCGCCGACATGGACTTCCTGAGAGGAGGTTCGGGTGCTGAAGTTACAAGAGATTCTCATTGACATACGCAGGAGAGCACGGTTAAGCCAATCGGAAAATTCTGTTGTACTCGTGAACTTAAAAGACTGCCGTGATCAATAAACAATTTCACAACAAGGTAGCCGTGGTGACCGGTGCCGGCCAGGGTATAGGCCTCGATATCTGTAAACAACTCGCCGCCCAGGGCGCGCGCGTAATACTTAACGATGTGGAGCAGGCACTTGCAGCCGAGGCTGCCCGCAAAGTAAGCACTGAAACAAAAGGGGTTTGCATTCCAGTCGCCGGCGATGTTTCCGATGCAAACTTCCTGGACTACCTGGTGACGGAATCGGTCAGTCGCTTCGGCCAGCTCGACATAGCGATTGCCAATGCGGGGATAACCCTGTTCGGCGACTTCCTCAACTACACCGTCGATGACTTTAAGCAGGTACTGAGCGTAAATCTCGGCGGATCATTCTTTCTGGCGCAAGCCGCTGCCCGGCAGATGAAAGAACAGGGAGGCGGAGGGAAAATCCTTTTCATGTCGTCTGTTACAGGCGTGCAGGCACACAAGAACCTCGCTGCATACGGTATGACCAAAGCCGCTTTACAAATGCTGGCAAAGAATCTTGTGATCGAATTGTCGCAGTATAAAATCAATGTAAACGCACTGGCACCGGGGGCGACACTGACCGAACGAACGACATCCGAAAAGGACTATGAGGAAATCTGGGCGCGTCTCACGCCTATCGGCAGAGCGGCGACAACTGACGACATTGCACAAGCTGCCTGCTTTCTTGTGTCACCGGCGGCCGACCACATTACTGGTCAGACAATTATAATTGATGGCGGCTGGACGAGCATCAGCCCGTCACCCATCTAAAACCACGCAGGCTATTTGAAATTAGGCAAGTCGAGTTTCTTATAAATGCGGAACGCAGCATTGATCAGACCCACATGGCTGTACGTCTGCGGATAGTTCCCCCATTGTGATCCATCAAGACCAACATCTTCGCTGAAGATACCGAGGTGGTTGGCATATTTGATAATGTTGTCAAGCGCGTTTTTAGCATCTTCCACTCTTCCGACACAGGCAAGGGCATCGACATACCAGAAAGCACAGACAAGAAACGTTGCCTCGGGTTTTCCAAAATCGTCCTGGTGAACATACCGGTAGAACAACCCCTGCTCCGTCCTCAATAGCTTTTCCAACGCCTTGAGGTGATCGCGCGCCCGTTCACTGGTGGGATCGAGGTAATTCATCGTGATCAGCTTCAGCGTACTCGCGTCCAGGTGGTCCGCGCCGATCGCCTGAGTATATACTTTCCGCTCCGGATCATACGTCTTCTCAATATTTGCCGCGGCGAGGCTCTCCAGTTTCCTGGCGCGATCCACTAAATCCTGGTCGTCCATGATAGCGCCGATCTTCGCCGCCGCCTTACTCCCCGCCCAGTGAAAGAGCATAGTGTAAGTATGTACCTGCTTTACATTTCGAAATTCCCACAAGCCAGCATCCGGTTCGTCGAGCGTTTTCTCGATCCACATAAGCAAACGATCGGCGAGCGGCTTATAGTAAGTCCGTTGATTGAACGTAAGGCGTTTGTCAATATAAAGGGGCAGGAGGCCTACCAGCACCTGGCCATAGACATCATTCTGTATCTGACTATACGCTCCATTGCCGAGGCGCACCGGCTGATTTCCCAGATACCCACTAAGGGGCAAATGTATTTCTTCGAGATCCTTTGAGCCCGTGATCGTGTACAATGGCTGCATGCGGTCGGATTCGCGCATCAGGATATTCTGAATGTAGTTGAAATAGCCTTCCAACTCATCGAAATGTCCCATCTCGTTGAATGCCTTGAGCGTATAATACGAGTCACGAAACCAGCAATAACGGTAGTCCCAGGTGCGAGAGCTCCCATCGTGTTCAGGCAGACTTGTCGTACCCGACGCTATAATTCCTCCCGTGTCTTCGTATTGATGGAGTTTCAACACCAATGCTGACCGGATGATCTCGGTCTGATACATTTCAGGCGCATAGGTGCTCTTTATCCAGGTATGCCAGTAGCGCACCGTCTTGTTAATAAAGTCTTCGGCTGTGGCCTTGAGCGGAGCCTCCAGGGGATCGCCGTACGTGAACACGAGGTACAAATTCTCGTTGAGAACAAATGCCTGGGTTTCGAGAATATAAGATAGCGATACGTTGGTAGTCAACCGAACGTGGCTATCGTAGTGCAAAAACCGAAGGTGATTGCTGCCCACCACTGTTTCTGACTGCATTTCACCGTAATCGCCTACCGGTCTGCATTTGACAGTGATAACGGGATTGCCCTCCAGAAGCTCGATCTTCCGCACAAGCATTAGCGGCTTGAAAAGTCGTTCGTACTGAAGAAACCTCGGGGCACAGTCGAGGACTCTAAATCGCCCGGTGGGTGAGGTGAATTCAGTAGCCAGTACGTTGGTATTTGGGATGTAGTATTGCTTCGACTGATAACTACCCGAAGGCATAATGGAAAACTCTCCCCCTTTTTCTTCGTCGAGAAGGGAGCCGAAGAGGAATGAACTGTCGAAGCGAGGCATGCACATCCATTTTACGGACGCATGTGTGTCGATATAAGCAATGTAGGAGCAATTGCCTACGATGCCCATGTTGTAGTGATGGATAGCCAAATATTCTATAGTTGATTAAGTAAACGAATCACTTCTTTTTGATTAGACAGGTTGTATTGCGCAGCCGTATTTCCCGGCCCGATCTTGATAGTCACAGCTGCATCCGCCAACGCCTTAAACATATCCTCATCTGTCTTGTCATCACCTACTGCCATAACAAAGTCATAGTGGCTGTCGCCAAGCAGCTTGCTGGCTACCGACCCTTTATCCACTCCCGAAATACGCACTTCAATAACCTTGTTGCCATCAATTATCTGCAAAGGTGTATTACGAACGAGGTGATGCAGGTTGTCGAGGAGCTCGCGCGAGCGGATAAAACCCAGCTCGGGAAGCACGTTTCTATAATGCCATGCCAGGGTATGAGTCTTCTCCTCAACAAACGACCCCGGACTGCGTTGCGTATACAGCTCCATAGGAGGTCGTATCACCGGCTTCCACGACTGATCTATCTGACGATGATGCATCCACTTCCCGTTCTTTCGCCGGATCGATGCACCGTGTTCAGCCACCAGATTTATCGGGAGGTCATCAAACCACTCTTCAAGAGTATGGCTGTCTCGTCCGCTTATAATTGTGACATGGGTGCGGTCATCCTCCGCAATCCGTCTTAACAATCCAATGAGCTCCTCGTTCGGAACAGCCAGTTTGGGATGCTTCGAGAACGGTACCAACGTCCCGTCGTAGTCGAGAAACAGGTGGCGTCGCGACGCCTTCCGATAGCTGTGCACAATGTCAGCAAGGATAGGCTCGCTTATATGTTTTGTCCGCTGAGAGATCTGATATTCCTTGATCTCTTCCAATTGTTTGAGAAAATCAACTACCCAATGTGAAACAGAATATTCACGAAGGCGTTTATGCAGGCGTTCCATCTTTTGTTTCTGCTCCTCAGGGTCCATCGTCAGCGCCTGGTGAATTGCCTCGCCCATTTCCTTTTTATCCATCGGGTTGACCAGAATCGCTTCCCCCATTTCATTGGCCGCGCCCGCGAGTTCACTCAGGATAAGCACACCCCTCTCATGCTGACTGGCCACGTATTCCTTCGCGACGAGGTTCATCCCATCGCGTATAGGCGTAATGAGACCGACATCAGCCGCCTGATACATCGCGCACAGTTCGTCGAAAGAGAGATGACTATAGCGATATATGATCGGTTGCCATTCGAGCGACGAATATTTTCCATTTATCCTGCCAACGCGTTCCTCGATCATCTTCTTTCGCTCATTGTATTTTGAAATGATCTGACGCGACGGAACGATAACGAGTATGAACACAACCTTCCCCCTCCACTCAGGATGGTCGTCAAGAAATTGCTCAAATCCTGAAAGTCTGTGCGTAACCCCTTTCGTATAGTCGAGGCGATCGACTGAGAAGATGATTTTCTTACCAGAAAAGTTATTGAGTATTTTCTGTTTTTGGGTGATGACCTTTGGTCTCACGTCAGCTCCGTGAAATTTGTCATAGTCGATGCCAAGCGGAAACATCTCCGCCTTAACCATTTTATCAGCCATGAGTATGATGCGATACTGATGGTCGTAGCCGCGAACCATTTGCACTGTCTTCAGGAAATGCTGAACATATTCATGCGTATGAAAACCGATGAGGTCAGCACCAAGCAAACCGCTGATGATCTTTTCCTTCCACGACGTATGAAGGAGCCTGAAGACCTCGAAAGAAGGGAATGGGATATGCAAAAAGAATCCAATGGTAAGCCGTGGCATCTTTTCGCGTATCAGCCCGGGAAGTTGCATGAGCTGATAGTCATGAACCCACAGGATATCATCGTCTTTAAGGATCGTCAGTAGCTTCTCTGCAAACAGGTTGTTGACGTATTCATAACTTTGAAAAGTTTCGACATCGAACTCCACGAGAGAAGGGAAGTAGTGAAACAGGGGCCAGATGGTGGCATTACAGAAACCATTGTAGAACCTGTTGTAGATCCTGGTTTCGATAAAGATCGGCGCTACGTCAAAGGACGTCGCGGTCGTAGGGTTCTCCTGATATTTTTCCCAGCGCGCTTGTGGAAAGTCCGCCGAGCCAATCCAAAGTATTGAAGAAAATGCATCCCGGTTTTCTTCGCCCTCAAAGTAACTTTTGAGTGCGCTTACGAGCCCGCCATCGCTTTCTTTCATGGAGATAGCCTTCTTCTTCTCAATCAATTGGAAGGGAAGTCTGTTGGAAACCACGACAAGGCGCCTCTTTGTTCTATTTTCCATAAACCACTTCAGATGTTAATGAACATTATCGGCTTCCACGATCGGGAGTCAGAAATTCCCGGGTAATACAAGACAGATGGCCAATAATCGGTGCCTGGGAATCCGTAGCGTCCCTCAGCTTAAGGAAAAAACTGTTCCACGGACTTTCACAAAGCAGCATTAAGTATGGGGCAAAGATAACAGGATTCGCAGGAATTAACAGGATTAAGGGGGCTTAGAAGGCGGCAGAAATCCAGTGCAGAAAGTTCTGCGGGGCAATTCAAAGATTTAGTGGTTACAGGCAAAAGGTTTTTTTGAAGAAACCGAAAACTCTTATAAATTTGCGTCCCTAAAAGCTGCTAATGGCAGTTTGGGACGGGCGGCAGTGTTAACTGTCGCGGTGCAACGGGAGCTTAGCTCAGCTGGTTCAGAGCATCTGCCTTACAAGCAGAGGGTCGGGGGTTCGAACCCCTCAGCTCCCACAGTGGTTCAGAGCATCCCGGCTAACTAGCCGGGAGGGTCGGGGTTCGAAGCCTCAGCTTCCACACGGAAAAGAAACCTCGGCATTCAGCTGAGGTTTTTTTTTATTTTATGGATGCTACTTTCTATATTCTATTTTCCCAATCGGCGGACAGATTTTATGTTGGGCACACTACCGAACCAATCAATGAGAGGGTGCGAAAGCATAATTCTATGCATCGCGGATTTACCGGCAAGTTTCACGATTGGAACATCGTGCCTGCGGGTTAGCCTTAATATCGTCTTTTGCCTTTTGAAATTCATCCAGAACAGCCTGACATGCCACACCGCCCATTTGCGGATCAATTGGCCCCAAATTAGACTGCTTGCCCATGATAATTTCACGGCACGAAAGCGCCATCATTGTTCCGGCACTCATGGATATTTGCGGAATAATCGCCCGTACATCATCACCAAACATTTGGTGAAGGTAGTCCACGATACTCTCTGTTGCAGCCAGATCGCCGCCCGGTGTATGAAGGATCAGGTCAAGCCCTTTCTTTCTGTCGAGCTTATGGATATTAACCATGAAGGCATTCTTATCCTTGTCGTTGACGATCACATCAATGGCGCTGGCACGTTGTAACCATCCAGAATAATAGGCAACGACATTCCTGCCGGTCCTCTTGTGTATTTCCAGAAGGTATTTTCTCCGGATTACGTCGAGAGCGTTCGGTGTGCCCCTTTTTACTTCTACCTGAACCTCTTCTAAAACCTCTTTCCAATTCGGCATAGGGAATGCTTACCAAACAGTTAAATCAACAGAGGTTTCAGTGGAAGCAATGCTATTTGGCAATTCAGAGTAAAGAGAAAATTTAACAATAAAATCGTTTGTTCTGATCCAAGGAGAAACCGGCTGTGCCGGAACGGTGGAATACTGAAACCCTTTCATGATTTCATTGTATTCCGTCTCAAGCGTGGGTTGGTTGATTTGTTCTGGTATTTCCATTTCCTGTGATTTCTATGGATTAGGAATTTTGTGTTTCAAAACTAGTAAAATTTAATATACAAAAAATTTGCCGATCATCCTTTTTTAACGAGGAAACGAAGATTTCCGTGCCTGAAAACCAAAAATTCATAGCTCTATAAACTTGTGGTAAGGTTTAGCATTATGGAATCACGCTGGAAATTACACCCAATTTAATCTACTCCCTTTCAAGGTCTTTGCCTTTGTTTTTTGGGGAGAAGAAGGAAGCTGCGGGGACTTTGAAAGATCTTTGCGTTGTTCATTGGCATTCTCCATGACGAACTGCCGGCGGCATCCTAAACCGGGGTCAATTGAAGGTACGCCCACTTTGCTATCTTTACAAAAAATTAATCACATGTCTGAATCGATCCAATGCCCCAACTGCCAATCCCCGTTTGGATATCCTACCGGCACGTCTATGATGTGTCCCGAATGTGGACACGAATGGAACCCTGAAGAAAACACGGAATCGACAACGGCAGTTGAAGATGTGGATTCTTTAGTCGTAAAAGACGCCAATGGCAACATACTACAGGACGGCGATACCGTTGTACTTATCAAAGACTTGCCGGTGAAGGGCGCCTCTAAAGCCATCAAGGCTGGCACCAAAGTAAAAAATATAAAACTTACTGACGGAGATCACAATATCGACTGTAAAGTAGACGGCTTTGGCGCGATGGCACTCAAGTCTATTTATGTACGGAAGGGATAGTGGCGCTTCCCACCGGGGGATTGAAAGGCGCATAGCAAATTATTTTTTATTAAATTCGTCTGACTGACTTCCCCGTTGCAGCAATGGACTTTCCGGACGAACCATGAAATATTCCCTCACACTCGCCCTGCTGTCATTCGCGTTCCTGGCGTTCGCGCAGGCTGATTCATCGGCGCAAACAACTGCGAAACCGGACAATGATATAACAAACGACAACCCTCTGTACGACAAAACGCTGGCGGAAAAATTGGGCGCGGACGACTACGGCATGAAACGCTATTTCCTGGTCATCCTCAAAACCGGAGCGAATACCACGACCGACAAAGAACTTATTAACCAACATTTCAGAGGCCATTTGGACAACATCACTCAACTGGTGGAGGAAGGTAAACTTATTGTGGCCGGGCCCCTGGGGAAAAATGAAAAGGCCTACCGGGGAATTTTTATCCTGAATAACCTGAACACGCTGGAAGAGGCCAGGTCGCTCTTGCAAACAGACCCGGCCATTGGCAGTGGCTTGCTGGCATTCGAGGTTTTTGAGTGGTATGGCTCGGCTGCCCTCCCTGAGTACTTGCCTGCTTCCGACAAAGTCTGGAGACGAAAACCTTAGACCCCCTCCCTTAAGTAAAGAATCTACGCACCTAGGATACCAACAACTTATTCCCGGCCAAGGCGATGTCAGTCGATAGGGGAATGATACTTTTGTATTGTCCGCTATGAGCAAAGAAAAGCACACACCTTCGAAAATATTCTACATCTGCACCGGCGAGAAATGCAAAAAACGAGGCAGCAAGGAGATTAGTAAGTCGGTACGTAAATATGTCGAGGACAGCGGCATGGATGATATCGGCGTGATTCGAACACATTGCACCGACAATTGTAAACACGGACCGGTGGTCTGCCTCCAGCCCGGAAGCGAGTGGCATTTTCATGTTGATGAAGAAAAGGCATTGGTGTTGCTGAAGGCAATGGGCAATGAATAGTCCTGGTTTCGAAAATTTCCTGCACCGCGCTTGTTCCCTTGGGAAGTTGGCAATTGACAGTTGACAAAGCGGGAACTGGTGGTAAGGTGTCTCCATTGTGGAGAATTGTCGGTTAATGCGGTTGGCAACGGCGGTGGAACCCGCCGCTTCTCAAGTCACACACTCCCTATGATCGGTAACAGGAGTTCCCTGTCTCTAGCCTTGATCATGTCCTAAACCTTAAGAAGACTGATTCTGAATTGTACCATTGAGGCCTGGGAACGAACCAAATCGACGGAATTGCGTTAATTTAGTATCTGCAAAAAAACAGACTTATATGAAGGATATAGTAAGGCAAAGAACATCCCTGAGCGAGGAAATTGAAAAAATCCTCAACGATCAGATCCGTCAGGAGGCAAAGGCTTCTTCAATGTATCTGGCGATGGCTTCCTGGTGTGATCAGCACGGCTTTGCACACAGTTGTGATTTCTTCTACGAACAATCCACGGAAGAAAGAGATCACATGCTTAAATTTTTTAAGTATGTCAATGACGTGGGCGGAAAAGCAATCTCTCCGGAAGTGACCGATATCCCGCAGAACTTCAATTCACTCAGGTCGGTATTCGAGCAAGGTCTTGAGCAGGAGATCGCCAACACGCAATCGATTAACAGGATTGTTGATCAGTGCTATAAGGCAAAGGACTACACGACGGTAAATTTTCTCCAGTGGTTTCTCAAAGAACAGATAGAAGAGGAATTTATCTTCCGCCGTGCGCTTGAGTTATTCGATGTCATAGGAGAAGAAGGCGTCGGATTGTATACCATCGACAAGAAGATCCCCGACATCAAGTACAAACCGGAGTAAGTCGACAGTACACCGAGCTAAATTCAAGGCAAAAGCGGGAACTGATGAATCAGTTCCCGCTTTTGCCTTTTGCCAATTGACCAAACAACTATCAACTTCTTACCAAAGCACGGTAAAGCCGCTCATGAATGATGCTGTTGAGTTGAAGCATGACGTGCGCTCCTTCCAGGAGATCTCTGAATTCGAGAAGCTCCCCCAGCGTGAGAACATAGCAACGCTCACTTCCACAAGGCGAAATGACTTCGATATCGGACGAGTTGGAAGGATCCAGCGCCATCGAATCAATATCGATCTTGCTGACAAGTCTCTTTAGCGCGATAAAACACGGGAACTTGAATTCTGTGGTATAGCCAGCGAAATCAATGAAAAAGCTACGCTTCCTGTCGCATTGGTAAACACAACCATGGGATGTAGCATAGATTTCTTTCAACTGGGGCAATCTTTCCATCAATAGAGTTAAGTAGGACAAAATTAGTCGGTATTTAGAACGCGTTCAAATAAAACGTTACTTATTTTGAATAATTCTAAACAATTCCCCCCGCCTTCGCCGAAACGGCTTCGGCGGGCGAGGCCCGAGAACCTTCGCCGAAACGGCTTCGGCGGGCGAGGCCCGAGAACTTTCGCCGAAACGGCGGCAGCAGGCGAGGCCCGAGAACCTTCGCCGAAACGGCTTCGGCGGGCGAGGCCCGAGAACTTTCGCCGAAACGGCGGCAGCAGGCGAGGCCCGAGAACCTTCGCCGAAACGGCTTCGGCGGGCGAGGCCCGAGAACCTTCACCGAAACGGCGGCAGCAGGCGAGGCCCGAGAACTTTCGTCGAAACGGCGGCAGCAGGCGAGGCCCCGAATACCTGAACCGAAACCGCGGCGGGAGGCCCGAAAACTTGTGCCGGCGGCAGGCGAGGCCCGGAAGCAGGACCCGGAACCCTACCGACCGGTTAACTGGAAAGTTCTCGAAATATTGAAGCCAAAATGGACGTCTCCGTCAAAAAAATCGCCGGTAGTCTCGGTAATAAACCCTTTCTCGTTCATGGCCCGAGCGTTTGTGAAATGAAGCTGGAAGACGTGCCCTCCTGTTTCGATGTCGAAACCGATAGCCAGCGCGTTTTTTGCTGGGCTGCTGTCGGCGATATCGAACTGATAGAAATACTCAGCGTTCAGCGCGAAGCGTTTCGTCAGTTTCAGCCGACCGCCAGCGCCAAGTGCAAAAATATCGTTAGCCTCCTGCGCGGCCGACACAGTGTTCCGGTGCGACAGCGTTGGCGAGATCTGGAATGAAAAGGCAGGGCTAAACTTCCTCGCGATGATGAGTTGACCCGTGTAGGCAAGGCGTTCGCTGAAGTCTGGCTCCCCCGCCGGATCGCCTGTTTTCAAGGTTTTTACCGCCATGCTCGCGAAAGCTGCCACTGAGACGGGCATCGACTCCGGATGTTGACGCAAAAGCTTGTACTTTAGGAATCCATCGAATGTCTTTTCAAATGAATTACGACCCAGTCCTATGTTAAACTGGTCGGTAAGGCCATACTCTGCGCCAATTCGCACGTTGGATTCGTCAAGACCGAAAAATTCATACGCTCCGGAATTCAACCGGCCAAAGCGATGGCTGATCACCACGTCGAGTACGCCCCGATTCCTGGTCTCAATCGAGTGACCGTTGATCAGTCGCGTGCCCATGAACGTCTGTGTTACGTATCCGGAATTGTCGCCGGTCTCGCTATCGATCACCTCGAGCAGGTTATCCTGAGCGAGCAGCGGGAAGGTGGCGATCAGAATAGCAAAGGTTAAGAATGGTTTCATTGTTGACATATATTGTGCGGTTTAAAGCGAGTTTAAAATCAATTCATAGGCTGAAAGTTGAACGACACACTCACCTCAACCACCTCTGCGATGTTGTTAGTCACCAGGCGCGGAACCTTTATCCCGAAGTCGGCGACAGTCAGTGGAAATTTAGTCTGCGCGTGGATACGCCCCTGCGCGACCCGCGCGTCGGCCTGGACCTGCAATGGTTTTGTCACACCGTGCAATGTGACCTCGCCGTCAATGTTCAGCGTGTAGTTCCCATCCTCTTTTGACGCGAAGGCTGCCAGGTTGGTGATTTTTCCTTTGAAAGTAGCCTTGGGGTACGTATGAGACTCGACGTAGTTCTCATTGAAGTGTTCCTCCATCAACGACTTCCGAAAATTAAAAGATCGCATCAGCATAGAAGCCGCGATCTCTCCCGAGCCGATGTCGAGAATAGCTACAACCTGCTCGCTATTTGCTTCAATGTCCTCAAGCGGTGCCGACGAGAAGAATGACGCTTTTCCCGAGCGGTCGATATAGCGCTGTGCCTCTGCGGCGCAGGTCCCAACCAGGAATATAATCACCAAAAGGAAGGTGTGTATCGCCGTACTGCGTCTTGATGTTATCGCGCTATTCATTATCCAATATGATCGCTTTGTCAATCATTACTTCCAGCAACATTCCATTGCACACCCCCTTGATACGGACAGGTGCGCCACGCTGAAGGGGAGTGATCTCCTTTTCCTGGTTTGGCTGAAGATAACACCTTACGCCCGCACCCTCGGCATCGCCGATCAGCAAAATGATTGTGCCGTCACTTCCGGTCATTTCCCTCACCTGGCCATGTACCTCGATGATCTTTCCGGCGTACAGGCCGGTAGCGCGTGCCTCGTCGCTCGAAAATGCAGCTGCCAGTTCAGAGGCTGGTAGTCGGAAGTCGGCGGCCTCCTGTTTCACAGACCGATGTGGCTTATAGTACATCGATACAGCGAGCACCACACTGATCAGTATGACGGCAGCACCCAGGTACGTCAACGCTCGTCTGTTCATCTGTGGTTCATCTGTCGCTAGTTGTCTGGCGCCCCATCGTCTACCCAGCAGGCGATCTGGTTGATCTGAGTCTGCGTAAGCGAGCCCTCCTGCGGCATGGTACCATCGCCCGTAAGGGCCTTTACCTGCATGGCATTGTCCTGTATGTTTTTCAACACGCGAAAATCAGGGTATTGGTTTCCGTTGTGACAATCGTTTATCGCGCATTTCGTTTCAACAATCGACTTAATGGTACCGGAGAAGGTCACTCCCGACCTGATTCTGATCGATTGACTTATTTCGCATCCCGTCGCATCGGTGACGGTGAGAGCATATACACCAGCCGCCAGGCCGGTGTACTCACTATCAGACGAGGGCGCTCCATTGTCCAGCCTGTATGCATAAGGCTCGGTGCCATTGAATGCGTTTACTGACAGGGTTCCGTTCGAAACATCACACCCGCCGGCATCGGTGGTAGTAAAGCTGATATTCATACCGCTGATATTCATGACCGTCACGTCAGTGGCACCCGAACACGTATTGCCGTCAATGACGGTAACGGTGTGGAACCCCGCGCCCACACTTGTAAACACTCCTTCATCCCGCGGTGTTCCTCCGTTAAGAACAAACTTGTAATTACCGTCACCGCCTGTCGCGCTTACTTCAATCATGCCGTCTGTCAGCTCACAATTCGAATCGGTTTTGGAAACCAACTCCACCACAATGGGATCTTTACCGCAGTCTACGGGGTCTGGTGCCACTTCATTGTCACAGCTCTGCCAAAGCAGAACACTTCCTAGTGCGAAGATTGATGCTAATCGCCTTGTCATAATCAAATCTGAATTCAAGTTTATAAATACCACGGACAAACCCCGCGATGTTGAACGAAAACTATTGCACATTAGCGCCGATATTGCCCGTTGCAATTACGGTACCCAACTCGGTAGTGCTTAAGTGAACGTTGATATGTCCATCAAAGCTCACAAGTTCGTCATAGGTAACCTCCTCGTCGTCGCGGTTCTTAACAACGTTAGTCTGACTGATCCCACTGGCACCACTAATATTCTTGAGGTCGGCAAAGATGCCACCCCCTGTTTCAACACTCCCGACGTGAATATGGGCGGGATGATCGCCGCCGGCAGTCGTTCCTTCCAGCTGTATAGTAACCAGCGTCTTTCCATTCTTACGTTTCTCAAAGGTGGCGGTACCGGCAACGCCGGAGCCTTCCACTTCATCCAGTACATAGTGTTCGTGCACATCGGTAAGTTCATTCTGGCCAATGTCTGCCTGCACCACGAAGCTTGCGCCCTGGTGTACATTCAGGTAGCCGTTGAAGTTCAGGAGCTCTTCATAGGTGATTGGCGTCCCGTTGTTCAGCGAATCGACCTGGCTGGCAGCAAACCCGGTGACGCCGTTTACATTCTTCAGGTTGATAGTAATAGGGCCACCCTCAGCAATAGTATTGGCGTGGATATGCGAAGCGTGGTCAGCTGTCACTTGCTTATTTTCCAGGTCTACTGTCACGAGGGTCGATCCGTTCTTGCGTTTGGCAAAGGTAGCAGTGCCCGACACATTGGGGTCGACAACAGGCTGAAACGTATAAACTGTAGCGTCGCCGGTAAGTTCGTTTCCACCGATATCGCCTTGTGCCACCAATGTTCCGAGATCGGTCGCGCTCATGTGGACGTTCACATATCCGTTAAAATCCAGAAGTGCGTCGTAGGTAATCGGCGTACCATCGTTTAGCGCAGCTACCGTCGTCTCACTCCGGCCGTCAGCCCCGTCAACACTTGCCAGGTCGATGACGATGGCGCCGCCGGCGGCAGCCGAATTGGCATGAATATGCGCAGGATGCATAGCCCCGGGTGCTGTACCGGTGAGTTGAATCACAACAACGGTCCGGTCGTCATCTTGTTCGGAAAACGTAACGGTACCGCTAATCGCAGGATTGGACACCGACGACAAAACATATTGTTTGGTGTCGCCGGTTAACTGTGGCCCGTCGTCATCATCATCACATCGCGAAAAGAATACCGCGGCGGAAACAACCAGACCGCACAACAAGAAAGATTGAAATCGTGTTTTCATAGGGAAAGTGTTAAGTTTTTGACAATAGGATCCCCGTACTGCGTTTTCGGCAGAGCTACCAGGGTAATCAGAAAAATCAGGTAATTTCAGTCAGGCGCCCGACCCGGCCCGGCTATCACCGGTGCTTGGCGGTGAATGATCGTATAGCGAAGCGTGAAAGCCGCGCCGGAGCTAAACAGTTTAAGGTTTGACCATCCTATCTCCTCGACAGGTATCTTGGCATACGGTTCGATTCCCAACATCAGGCCCCGCGCAATCTGGCGTTCATACCCCATCGAGACGTTCAGCATGTTGAAAAGGAACCGCGAACTACTCTTCGACTCCCATCCTTCTTTTGACCCGGGGTTTGGTTGAGCGAAATGATAGCGATACGACTCTGACTGCATCAGGTAACTGGAAGCTCCGAGTGCCACATTCACACGGCTGCGTGGTGACTGCACCAGTGTATAGTGAACCATGATCGGAAACTCGAGAATACTGCACGAACCATCAATAGTCTCCGGAACAACGCCGTTGGTATAGTACTTCCAGTATCCACTCGGCGGATGGTATTTATCTCCTCCGGCAGAATAGACCTTATTGTTTCTGACAATCCCGGCAGAGACGCTCCATCGCGTGGATGCGTGATACTGAAGCATCGCACCGAACGCCTTTCCCGGTCGGGACGATACACCCATTGACGGACCACTGAAATCCGGGGCGAAGAAAAGCAGAAGGCTTAACCTCGGCGCAGTCACATTTTTCTCCTCATCGGCAGTATGCTGCTCCTGATCGGTGGTCTGCGTCTCACGCGTTTCCTCTTCCTCCGCACCAGGAAGTTCAACGACGGCCTTCTGCTTATTTCTTTCATCTTCGGCGAACAAAGGCGACCCTTCGTTCACCACCAGGTGTTCTTCTTCCCTCGTCTCAGGTTTTTCTTTCTCGGATTGCCGTGTAGACACCCCGTAGCGGTCCTTGATTAACGACCGATTGCTCTTCTCCTGTTCACTCGTATGAGGTGGAACCACAACGATGGTGCTGCGGTGTGAGTCGTGAGGCAGCTGTTTACCGGTGGTGACGTCAGCGTTTGTCAGCTTGTCGTCCCCGGGCATGCCGTTGTACAAACTCAGCCAGACGGCGGTAGCGATCAGCAACAAAGCGCCGGTGACGGCAGCCATTACCGTGCGGGTGTTCGCCCCACCTGCCGCTGGTTTACCTGATGGCATTTCATTCAGACGTCGCTCCAGGTCGTTCCAGTCCGCTTCGTTGAAAGCGACATCCGTTTTGGCGGCCGCTTTGCGAAAGAACTGTTCCAGTCTATCGTTCTCGTGTTCCGGCATAGTCAGCTTCGAAATAGTCGTTCAATATTATCTTGAGTTGTTCTTTGGCTTTGAAAAGATTCGATTTTGAAGTTCCCGTGGCTATGTGCAGCATCCCGGCAATTTCTTCGTGGGTATAGCCTTCGATCACGTAGAGGTTAAAAACCGTTCGGTATGCCGGTGGCAGTCTCTGCAGCAATCCGATAACCTCCTGATAGGATATTCCCGAGAGGATTTTCTCCGTATCCGACGCATTTATCGCATTGTCCATACCCTCGGCCTTGATCTCATGCTGCTTCCGGTGATAGTGATTGATCGCCGTATTCACAAGGATCTTCCGTAGCCAGGGCTTGAACGGGCGGGTCAGGTCAAACCTCTTCAGATTGGTGAATATTTTCATAAATGCATCGTTTAGGATTTCGGCGGCCTCTTCGCGGTTACCGGCATACCGGAGCGATATGCTCATACCATAGTTGTAATAGGCCTGATAGAGCAGTTTCTGACTAGTGCGATGTCCATCGAGGCATCCTTCCAGCAATAGCTTGATATAATCTTCCTGATCTTCCAAGGAGCCGCTTTTAATTACCTGTACCGCGATTGTCTGAAGAGGGTTGCCTGGCCTTCAAAAATACCAGTCAAAGCGAGGGTTACGGAAAACAGAGGACCGGATTCCGGTCCCGAACCTATCGGTTATAAAAGTTAGCCAGAAAGCGCGGCTCAGGCAAGGCGCCCCGACTGTAGAATTATTCCGATCGAAGGCATACCGCAGCACGTCGATTGTCGTTGCTTGACCGGGGATTGGGGCGAACCCGGGAATTATTCGCGCATTACGGCCTGATTCTCCCTTTGGTTCCATTTTTGCCTGTATTTTTACGTAAATATTCAGACTTGAAAGTTTTTCGTCGCGTACTTTTTTATCTAACGCTCGTGGCCGGTGTGCTCGTCGTTGCGCTGACGACTTCAGTGTTTTTATACAAAGACCGGCTGATCCAGCAGTTTATCAGGGAAGCAAACAAACAGCTCAGCACGCCCATACATATCAAGAAGATAGATGTTTCCGTCTTTGAAAAATTCCCGCAGGTATCGATTGTATTTCACGACGTATATGTGGAAGACAGCCACGAAGGCAAATATCCTCTCCTGACCGCAAGCAAAATCGCATTTCAACTTAACCCAATGCAGGTGTGGAACGGGAACTACACGGTGAAGGGGCTTATTATCGAAGGCAGCGAGACCAACCTGAAAATCAATGAGGCGGGAGAAACCAACTACACGATCATCCAGAGGCCGAATTCGGGACGTGGAACAACCAGCACGATCGGATTTGCCCTGTCGAATGTATCGATCAAAGACGCCGTTGTTCGCTACGTCGACCTGCGGTTGCTACACGACTTCGCTTTCAGCAGCGAAAAGCTTACGGCCTCGATCCACTCGTCAGACGATGTGTACGACATCGACGCGAACGGCCACCTGGTGACTGAAAAGATGATGATTCAGAACAAGAATTACTTCGCAGGAAAACCTTTTCAGGTCAAAAGCCACCTGGTGTACGATGATATCCGAAAACATCTGACCATTGACCCTTCGGACCTGGGACTGAAAACGTCGAAGTTTACCGTAACAGGAACGTATGAGTGGAAGGAAAAGAACATCATTCACCTGTCAACCACGGGGCGCGATACCGATATACAGACTTTGCTCTCGTTGTTACCGGAATCAAAGGCAAAAAAACTCGACAAGTACCGCAGTCGGGGCAACGTCTACTTTAAGGCACGGCTCGACGGTGAATTCTCGCCCACGGCAAACCCTGCCATAGCCGTTGAATTTGGATTTGATGACGCCACTTTATTTCACCCCGACTATAAAACGCGGCTGGAAAATGCCACCCTCGAAGGGTCATTCACTTCAACGGATGTCAATGACCTCACAAAAGCACGGCTCTCCCTGAAGAACGTCACGGGCAAACTCAATGCGGAAGAATTCAGGGCCAACTTCTCTATCCGCAATTTCAGTGACCCCGACATCACGCTCGACTTCAAAGGCAAAGTGAATGCGCCATCGGTACTCGACTTCTATCCCATCGAAGAAGTGCGATATATCTCGGGCGTCCTCGATGTCGACGTTGCTTTCGATGGAAGAATCAGTCTTCTGAAAAACAAAAACACAGCCCAGCAGGTCTCCACGCTCGGCACGATCGGTATGGAGGGGATGAACCTCCTCTACGGACGCAGAAAGATTCCACTGGAAAACCTCAGAGGCGTTCTTCAGTTCAACAACAACGACCTTGCTCTCAGTAACGTATCGGGGAAACTGGGCAGCTCCGACTTCGTCCTTAACGGCTTCTTCAAAAACATTATCACCTTTCTCCTGTTCGAAGGCCAGCCCATCGGCATCGAAACCGACCTGAAATCGAAATACATCGACCTTAACGAGCTGTTCGCCTATGGATTTGGTGAAGGAATCGGTGATGAAAACAGTAAGGGCAGCAACAACGACTATACATTCAGGCTTTCCAAAAATGTCAATCTGAACTTCCTCTGCGACATTCAGTCTCTGCGGTACAAACGCTTTCACGGTCAGGCAATTCGGGGCGACCTGCTGGTAAAGAACCAGATGGCTGTGTCGAGAAACCTGTCACTTCGGACAATGGGAGGGGCCCTGCGACTGTCGGGGATCGTGGACGCGAAGAATCCCAGGGCAATCGACGTGGTCAGCAGCCTCAAACTCGATGGAATTCATATCGACAGCGTCTTTTACGTCTTTGAGAACTTCAACCAGACTTTCATACAGGACAAACATCTCAAAGGCCGGGGCACCGCGGATGTAAACCTGGAAATGACACTCAACCCGAACCTGAGACTTTTTCAGGAAACGCTAACGGCCGATATCGGTATTTCGATCGCGCAGGGCGAGCTTAACAACTTCGAACCGCTGAAAAAGCTCGAGCGCTATCTCGGCGATGAAGGCCTTGACCGCCTGCGCTTTTCACAGCTGAAAAACGACATCCATATAGAAAACAAAACCATTTATCTCCCGCAAATGGAAGTCGGGAGCAACGTGACAAATATCCGCATTAGCGGAACGCACACATTCGACCAACGGATAGACTACCGGGTTGTAACCCCGCTCAGAAGAAAACGCATAATCGAAGCTGCGGCTGAGGGGGCGGTCGAAGAAGATCAGCAAGGCAACAGTCGTCTCTTCCTCAAAATCACAGGTACTACAGACGACTACCGCATCCTCTATGACACCGAAGCCGTCCGGAAAAAAATCGCCAGCGACCTGAAGAAAGAAGTACAGGAATTGAAGGATGCCTTCAAATCAGGGGGCAAGAAAACCGAGAAGGAGATAGAATTGAGTCAGGACGATTACTTCGACTGGTAGCTTTTCACGCGAGTGCCTCGCGGAAATAGTCGTTTAACGGCTTGATCTTTTTATATACAGCGACTACCGTATGAACAAATTTCCTGTCCACGACTTCCTTGTCCATCAGCGGCGTCGAAACGGTAAAGCTCCTGTTCCTCAGCCAGCCAATATTCGGGTGATCTTTCGGATAGCCCTTCGGGGCAGTCTTTAGACGATCCCAGTTATCAAAATCATCGAAAAATTTCCTGAACACCTGCGATGTAAATAACTTTTTCAGTGGATCGGGGTTGTAGTCAATCTCCTGTCGGATACTCGCCAGGTTTGTCGCATCGGGTTGATAGATACCACCGGCGACGAAACTCTTGTTGCCGGGCTCAATGTGTAGATAATACCCGGGTTCCTGTACGAGTCTGCCGTTCGGAGAAAAGCCAGCACCCATGTTTGTCTTATAAGGTCGCTTGTCTTTGCTAAACCGGACATCGCGATAAATACGAAACGGCAGCTTTTTCGGATCAAGTCCACCCAGGCGGGTATCGAATTTCGCGAGTCCTTCGAGAACGCCCGCCACAACCTGTTCGAAGTCCTGCTTCGCATCAAGATAACGGTGTTTATTCTTCTCGAACCACTCGCGGTTGTTATTGCGGGCAATATCCTTCAGGAATTTTAGGATAATCTCTGTGTTCATGGTGCTTATAACTTTACAAATAATCGACGATCGTCTCAAGGCCTACGCCTCTCGATGCCTTGATCAGGATAGTGGCACCTGTTACCGGAGACTGTCGAAGCTCTTTCACAAGGTCTTCCTTTCGCTCAAAATACTTAGCATGAGGTATTTCCTGCGCTGCCGATTTGAACAGCGTTCCACAGAGGTATACATTTCTGAATCCCTTCTCGTTCACCATCCGTCCAATCGCCCGGTGTTCCCTGTCCGCTTCGTCCTCAAGTTCATACATATCCCCGAGGATCAGGATCTTGTTATCGGCTTGCATAGCCGCGATGTTTTCAACTGCCGCCTGCATGGAAGTAGGGTTCGCGTTGTACGCATCCAGAATGATTGTATTGCTCGCGGTCTTCAGAACCTGCGATCGCATGTTTCCAGGTTTGTAAGTCGCGATTGCTTCGTTGGCCGTCTTTGGGTCAACGCCAAAATACTTTCCTACGCATAATGCACAGGCTATGTTTTCAAAATTATATGCGCCGACAAGCTCTGTCCGCACGGTATCGCCGTTCTCGGCTTCGATGGTCACCAGGGGGTCGGCGCCGGTGAGCCGGGCGCAGTAAAAATCACCCGGCGCGGGATATCGAATAACTTCCGGAAAAGATCCCGCGAGCTTCATCAGAACCGGATTCTGTGAATTGATAAAGACAACTCCTTCGTTGGAAAGCAGGTGTTGATAGAGCTCCGATTTGGCTTGTACAATACTTTCATATCCGCCGAAAGTACCGATATGCGCTTTCCCAATATTCGTAATGAGACCGTGTGTTGGATTTGCGATACGGCAAAGCAATGCAATTTCTTCAGGATGGTTAGCTCCCATTTCCACAACTGCCAGTTCCACAGAAGAATCGATTGAC
Source organism: uncultured Roseivirgaceae bacterium (assembly GCA_964493505.1). Lineage (GTDB taxonomy): Bacteria > Bacteroidota > Bacteroidia > Cytophagales > Cyclobacteriaceae > Chryseosolibacter. The sequence continues at coordinate 482,511 of CAZBNP010000001.1, read as the reverse complement.
AGCAGCGTAAGCGGCACGCCGATATGATTATTGAGATTGCCCTTCGTTGCCAGCGTCCTGAACTTTCTGCTCAGGACAGTGTACATCAGCTCCTTGGTAGTAGTCTTTCCGTTGGACCCGGTAAGGGCGATCACCGGAATCGTCAACTGATCGCGGTGGTATCGGGCAAGAGCCTGGAGTGTCTGTAGAACATCGTCTACAAGTATGTACCTGTCGTCCAGGTTGTACTGCTCCTCGCCAATAACCGCAAAGGACGCCCCCTTGGCCAATGCCTCGGCGGCAAACTCGTTCGCGTTGAATCTATCGCCCTTCAGTGCAAAGAATACCGACCCACGGGCAATTTTCCTTGTATCCGTTGAGATCGTACCACTTTCCAGGTACCGCGCGTATAAATTTTCGATTCCCGTACCCATTGCCGTAAATAACTTCGTAATTTGATGCGCAACCTTTTCCCAAGAGGCAAGATAACAGGTGGGCATGGGTCTGCGTTAAGTAAGGAGAAATATTTTCACTTATGCGCCTGCTGTGTCTTTTGCTTCTTGTTATGCCCTTGACGCTGCGCGCTCAGTTCACGTATGAGGTTGATGAGTCCATTCCTGTACAGGATCTCGAAGGTGAGTATCTCCGGATACCCTGGGCCGGTGGTCTTAATGCGGCTCAGTTCAATACGATGGACCTCAATGGAGATGGTGTTGACGACCTGGTCTTGTACGACCGGATGGCCAACAAGATCATCACATTCGTCGCAGCGGGGAATCGATACGTTCCCGCCCCGGACTACGAAGAGATGTTCCCCGTCGACGTCTACAACTGGTTGCTACTGCGCGACTTTAACTGCGACGGGCTAAAGGACATTTTCACCGGCGATGTCCTGGGCATGAAAGTATTCATCAACACCACCCGTACACCGGGCAAACTGGAGTGGGAACCCTACCTTTTCAGCACCGGCTTCGGCAACGAAAAGAGTCACGTGTTGCTGACCCGAAATCCCGCCACCGAAATCAAGGTAAACCTCCAGTTACAATACGACGACCTTCCTTCCATCAGCGATGTGGACGGCGACGGAGATCTCGACATCCTAAACATCCAGTGGGCCGGCAACACTATTGAGTTCCATGAGAATCGCTCGATTGACGACTACCAATCATGCGACTCGCTGGAGTTCGTGCGTGTAACCCGCTCGTGGGGAGATTTTCGCGAATGCGATTGTGGTAGCTTTGCCTTCAACGGTGCCGCTTGCCCGCCAATTTCCGGTGGGCGGACAAAACACGCCGGTGGCAAAAGCCTGCTCGCAATTGATCTCAACGGCGACCAGCAACAGGACATCCTGTTCTCTGAAGCTGAATGCACCCAGCTGTTTGCGCTGCCCAACCAGGGAACAACAGCCGAACCCGTCATCAATAGTTTTTACGGATTCCCGCAATCTGCCCCGGCCAACTTTGTGCTGTTTCCGGCTGCCTTTTATGAAGACGTCGACTTTGATGGAAAAAAGGACCTTATCGCTACACCAAACATTTTCTCCAAGCAGTACCTGAACAGCCAACTGCAACGGTCTACATGGTTTTATAAAAATACAGGCTCTAACGCAGTGCCGACATTCAGTTTCGTCAAACCCGATTTCCTCCAGGATGAAATGATCGACGTGGGGGACAATGCCGTGCCGGCGTTTTTGGACTATAACAGCGACGGTCTCTTCGACCTCCTCGTCAGCGCAAACTCATCGGATGTTTACACTTCCCGGTTATACCTGTTCGAAAACACGGGCACCGATACGAAGCCGGTGTTCAAACTGGTTTCTGATGACTACCTCGGGTTCTCCTCGTCGCGCTACTACAATGTCAAGATCCAGTTTGCGGATATTGACAGCAATCAGACTACTGATCTGGTCTTTACCGCAACCAGCTTTGATAATTCTGTTACACGTCTCTACTACCTGGCCAATAGAAGCCAATCCGGGTTCGACTTTGCCAGCTCATTGACGCCCGTCAATTTCTCATTGACCTATACGGAAAATATCTATCTGACCGACATCAACGGCGATGGGCTCCCTGATATCCTCGTCGGCAGAAGTGAAGGGAATCTTGAGTATTGGAGGAATAATGGAAGTCAGGGCAACCCCGCCTTCGTCCTGGAAGACGAGCAGTATCTGGGATTTGCAACGTCTCCACTCCGGCAAAATCCATCTGTCGTCGTGGCAGACTTCGATGGTGATGGTTCCGACGATCTGCTGCTGGGCGATCAGTCCGGTATGCCGGGCATTATAAGTGATTTCAGAAACCAGGCAAACGGCGAAGACGCAGCAGTGAACAATCTGGTCTTCAACGCTACACTGGGTCATTATACGAGCAGGAATTTCGGCGGAAAGGTCTGGTTCTCGGTTGCCAACCTCTTTAACCTGGATAAGCCGGCCATTATACTGGGTAATGCTCTCGGAGGGCTCCACATTCTCAAGCACGATGACGGCGCTTCATTGTCTGAACGACTGCAGGTCGATATTTATCCTAACCCGGTGCAGAACCATGAAGTCCTGAATATAAAGTCAGACCGGTACGGCGTGGCGGAAGTTTTTTCCGCCCTGGGGCAACGGCTTGGTCCGCCCGTTGCGTTACGCGGGGATGAGGTCCACCACTACCGTGTATCATCGCTCGCCGCGGGGGTATATCTCCTCAAATTCACCTCCGACAAGAAATCCGTGGTTCAGCGATTCATAGTCAAATAGAATCAGGACCCCTCGTTTTTGAATATGGATATCCCGCCGTATTCTTGCAAAACAGAATAAAGACAGGAAAATTGAATCAGGACACGGCATTTATCTTTGATATGGACGGCGTCATAGTTGACAGCAATCCGGCACATAAAATATCGCTTCAACAGTTTTGCGAGAAATACGGGAAGAAATTAACGGAAGACGACCTTCGTGAAAAGATCTATGGCCGCCGCAACCAGGAGTGGCTGGTCGCCGTGTTCGGGCCACTTTCACCTGACCAGTTAAAAGCCTACTCGGAAGAAAAGGAGGCTATGTTTCGGGAACTCTACAATGCGACAATAGAGCCATTGAAAGGGCTTACCGGATTTCTTCAGGAAGTGCGCAGGGCGGGCGTGCCACGGGCTATAGGCACGTCGGCGCCGCTCAGCAACGTAGATTTTGTCCTCGACAAGACAGGGTTGGCGCCCTTCTTCGACACGATCCTCCACGACTCATTCGTCTCCAAAGGAAAGCCCGACCCGGAGATTTATCTGAAGGTAGCTGCTGCCTTGAATTTCGCCCCGGAGAAATGTATAGTTTTTGAAGATTCGCTGGCGGGGGTGGAATCGGCCCAAAATGCCGGGTGCAAGGTTGTCGGTGTCACGACCACGCATACCCGCGAAGAGCTGGCCCATACGGACTATATAATTGACGACTTCGTTGGACTGGATCCAAACGACCTGATATCCAGCATATTCAGCCGGCCGACCTGATTTAACCTTCCACAAAAATTCAGTTTCGGGTTTGGTTTATCACCCGATTTAGCGATATTTGCAGTCCCTTTTCAGAAGGGACGAAAAACAAAGAGCTGAGAACTATGGCAAGAGTTTGTCAAATAACCGGAAAAAGGCCTCAAGTGGGAAACAATGTGTCCCACGCGAATAACAAGACAAAGCGCAGATTTTACCCGAATCTTCAGAAGAAGCGTTTCTTCATTCCTGAAGAGGATAAGTGGATAACCCTGAAACTGTCTGCGAAGGCTATCAAGACCATTAACAAACACGGAATTACCGCTGTCCTCAAAGAAGCAAAGGCAAACGGAAATCTCGTACTCTAACAGAGAAAAATTGAACGATCATGGCAAAGAAAGGCAATAGAGTTCAGGTAATTTTGGAATGCACCGAGCATAAAACAACCGGACAGCCGGGAATGAGCCGGTACATTACAACCAAAAACCGTAAAAACACTACCGAGAGGCTGGAACTGAAGAAGTACAACTCTGTTTTGAAGAAATATACTGTTCACAAAGAAATTAAGTAATCATGGCAAAGAAAGTTGTTGCATCCCTCAAGAAAGTAGATGGAAAAAGCTTTGCGAAAATCATCAAGGTAGTGAAGTCTGAAAAGACCGGCGCTTATACCTTCCGGGAAGAGATCGTGCCCGCAGAGTTGGCAAAAGACATACTGGCAAAAAAATAATCAGCCTGAAAAATGTTTCAACACAAAGTCCTCTCACGAGGACTTTTGTGTTTCCGGGCACTGACGGATGCAAATCAAAACACTTGCCATATTCCCTTTCTAAATCTTAATTGAATCTATGTTCGGCCTGTTCGGAAAAGAAAAAAAAGAATCGCTCGACAAAGGTCTCGAAAAGACCAAAGACAGCTTCTTCTCAAAGCTTGGAAAAGCTATTGTTGGCAAGGACACGGTAGACGACGAAGTTCTCGACAGTCTTGAGGAAGTTCTCGTAACCTCCGACGTTGGCGTGGAAACCACGCTCAAGATCATAGATCGTATCCAGCAACGCGTAGCACGCGACAAATACATGAACACCGCGGAACTCAACCGCATTCTGAAAGAAGAAGTGATGGCACTGCTGTCACCTCCTGATGCAAGTACCGCAGAGTTCGATACCCCCCCAGATAAGAAACCCTACGTAATCATGGTCGTGGGGGTTAATGGAGTCGGAAAAACTACGACCATCGGTAAACTCTCGGCACAGTTTGCGAAGAAAGGAAAGAGCGTAGTCCTGGGTGCTGCCGACACGTTCCGGGCAGCGGCTGTTGATCAGCTGAAACTGTGGGGTGAAAAAGTCGGGGTGCCCGTGGTAGCGAAAGGTATGAATACCGACCCCTCCGCGGTTGCGTTCGATGCCGTCCAGGAAGCGGTAAAGCGAAATGCCGACGTCGTAATCATCGATACAGCCGGTCGCCTTCACACCAAAGTGAACCTGATGAATGAATTGTCCAAAATTAAAAGGGTGATGCAAAAGGTTATTGCCGATGCACCCCACGAAGTCCTCCTTGTGCTTGACGGGAGTACCGGACAAAATGCCACCATTCAGGCGCGCGAATTCACAAAGGCCACTGATGTAACGGCTTTATGTATCACCAAACTGGACGGAACAGCAAAGGGCGGCGTGGTCATCGGCATCTCCGACGAATTCCAGATACCGGTAAAATATATTGGAGTAGGAGAGAAGGTTGAAGACCTCCAGGTATTCAATCAGGCCGAGTTTGTCGATTCTCTGTTCAACAAAAGCTAAGCCTTCTGTTCAGCGGGGCAGCCTGATCATCAGGTAATAGTTAAAGCCCCAGGTAGCTTCTTTTTCATTGAACCCATATCCCGGCACTTCGTAAGGCATCATCTCGGGCGAATGTTTTGCCTTAAGCGCAAACTTGAAGCGAGCCGTGTATCCGAGCCAGACCATCTTCCAGATTTTTACCTTCAGTCCGGCGGCAAGCTCGATCCAGGAAGCGCTTATACCCGAATGATGGAACGTCTCTGAGTGTAGACCCCAGTCAGGATCAAACCGGGTGATGTCAAGCGTTTCCGAAAAAGAAGACCGTCCGTAGCGTGCTCCCAGGAAGAAAACGTTTCGGTCAGGATCCTTTGTGAGGAAATTTACATCTATACCCAAACGCCAATAGTTACCCTTATTGTCGTATGTAGCAGAGTCAGAAGCGCGGTTCAGTGCTGAATTACCATACTCAAAAACCAGGTTGTAGCGATCAAAATCGACATCCGCCTGCAAGTCCAAGCCACTGTAGTTGTCCTGAAAGTACGACTTTCCCCCACTGATCAGGTCATATCCAATGCGTACTCCGGTCGGAACATACTTGTTACTCGCCCTGTCTGCCTTCACGGTGTCTTCCGCTACAGCCTGTGCAAACCCATGCGACAGGGAGACACAAAGTACAATGAGCGATAGCAGGGTATTGTTCGTCATTGGAAGATCTCGATTTGAATAGCGCTCCCCTCCCTCGTCGGGACATTCGTAACCAGACGAACCGAGTCGAACGAATGTTCCAGTACTCTCAATTCTGAAAGCACAAATTTTTCACCGCACTGGTCGGACACAAATTGAACCTGCGACAGGTACCCAAGCCTGAGGAACCGCGTCTCTTCCAGGTCCTTGATATAAAAGGTAGTCTCTTCCTGGAAGTAGTTCAAAGGCAGGAAAACGCGTGTCACATTTGCCGTGTCTTTGGTTACGATCTCGGGAAATGCAGCAATTCCGGTAATAGATACCGTATCCGCAGTGCTGTCGCTGATCTTCTTGAAGGCAATCCCGACGATATGATTGTTCAAAAGATAGCAGTCGGGTTCGTCGAGACAGCCAACGGTCATCATTACAAGCAATCCAAGCCAGAAACCCTTTTTTACCATTTTTTTTGTCGGCGTAAAGATATGCGATGCAGCAAAAGCCCAAATTCCGAGCCAGTATATTTTTGCTATTTTTGCACTCTTTCTCCGACGGCGCAAAAAATCGACTAACAACCGGGATTTGAGGGAATCTATGGAGCGGCAGGCTTGTTGGAAGGGGAATTACAGATGAAAACAAAAGGTAAAAAGGCTACGAAAATCAATGTCGTCACGCTGGGCTGTTCAAAAAACCAGGTCGACTCGGAAGTGCTGCTTGCGCAGCTTAAGGGAAACGGAATTGATGCGGTTCATGAATCACGCGACGATGATGCCAATGTTGTTGTGATCAATACCTGCGGATTCATTGACAACGCAAAGCAGGAGTCGATCGATACGATTCTCCGCTACGTAGACGCCAAAGAGGAAGGAATAGTCGACAAAGTGTACGTAACGGGCTGCCTGTCACAGCGCTACAAAGACGAACTCGAAAAAGAAATTCCCCAGGTCGACGCATGGTTCGGAACACGCGATTTGTCGAGGCTGCTCAAAGTCTTCAAAGCCGACTACCGGCGGGAGCTCGTCGGTGAGCGTATACTGACAAATCCGGCACATTTCGCCTATCTCAAGATCTCAGAAGGATGCGACCGGCCGTGTTCATTTTGCGCGATCCCGCTAATGAGAGGGGGACATATTTCCAGACCGATCGAAGAACTGGTCGCGGAAGCACAAAAGCTGGCAAAGAACGGTACCAGGGAGTTGCTGCTTATCGCACAGGATTCAACGTATTACGGACTCGACCTCTACAAGAAGAGAAACCTCGCAGACCTGATGAAACACCTCTCCGATGTCGAGGGGATAGACTGGATCAGACTCCATTACGCCTTTCCTTCCGGATTCCCGACAGACGTGTTGAACGTCATGCGCGAACGGCCCAACATCTGCAACTATCTCGATATTCCGCTGCAGCACGCTTCTACCAAAATGCTTCAACTCATGCGCCGCGGCATAACCCGCGAGAAAACGGAAGAATTGCTGCGTACCATCCGCGAAAAAGTACCGGGCATCGCGCTACGCACTACACTGATCGCCGGCCACCCCGGAGAAACCGAGGAAGACTTTTCAGATATGCTCGATTTTATTCAGCAGATGAGGTTCGACCGGCTGGGTGTATTCCAGTATTCGCATGAAGAAAGCACACACGCATACAGCATGAAAGACGACGTGCCCGAAGAAATAAAACAGGAACGCGCAGACGCGATCATGGAACTACAGCAAGGTATTTCCCTGGAACTAAACCACGAACGCATCGGACAACACCTGAAAGTATTAATCGACCGAAAAGAAGGATCTGACTATATAGCAAGAACCGAATATGATTCTCCGGAAGTTGACAACGAAGTCATCGTAAACTCGCCCGATAACTATCTCAGGAGCGGCGACTTCATCAACGTCAGGATCACCGGAGCATCGGAGTTCGACCTGTTAGCAGAACCACTGGCGTAACTCCAATAAGATACTTTGAGCCTTATTGATATATTGCATTATCCGTTAACAATGACAAATACGATTATTTCATCCACCAGCCGTTGTTATGCATCACATCACGATTCCGCTTGCTGATACCAAAGCATTCTCTTCCTTCTTCCTGGATTACATACAGCAAAAGGAAACCCTCCAGCCATTCTATCATCACTATCCCACGCCTGAGAATTTCAAAAGTCAGATAGAAGAGAAATCACGAGCATTTTCCCAATCGCACCGCGACACACTCGTGTCAGTATTGAATCATCAATATGAGGGCCTCAGCGTGAACGATGCTGTCTCTGCCAATATCTCATCACTTACCAGTCCACAGACACTCACCGTAACAACCGGGCACCAGCTCAACATCTTCACGGGACCCCTCTATTTCATCTACAAGATCGTCACGGTGATCAATGCCTGCCGGAAACTCAAAGAGATATATCCGGCCCACAACTTCGTCCCGGTCTACTGGATGGCCTCGGAAGATCACGACTACGATGAGATCAAGTATTTCCGGCTCTACAACAAAAAGTACGTATGGGAGACAGATCAACGGGGCGCAGTAGGCAGATTTGTGACGAAAGGGTTTGACAAAATCATCGGAGAAATGCCCGGGGATGTCACCGTGTTCAGGGATGCGTATCTCAAAAACAAGACCCTCGCCACAGCCGTGCGTCACTATGTGAACGCATTGTTCGGCGATCAGGGCCTGGTCGTTATTGACCCGGACGACCGCAGACTCAAGGCCCAGTTCGCCCCTGTAATGGAAGAAGATATCTTCAACAACACAACTGTCAGGCAGGTCACCAGTACCAACAACGCGTTAACCGAGCTCGGATACAAAACACAAGTCTATTGTCGTGATATCAACTTCTTTTATCTCGAAGACAATGTTCGCGCACGAATAGAGAAACGAGACGACCGGTATGCCGTGGTGGATACTGATCTCGCTTTTTCCAGCGGACAACTCAAGGAGATGATCCGGGAATCGCCTGAGCGATTCAGCCCGAATGTAATCCTCCGCCCGTTGTATCAGGAATGGATTCTCCCAAACCTGGCCTATGTGGGGGGACCCGCTGAGAATGTCTATTGGCTCCAGCTCAAAGGTGTCTTCGATCACTACAAGCTGCCATTCCCCATGCTGATGCCGCGGAATTTTGCTTTGATTGTAGATCACGCCATCAACAGAAAACTCGAGAAAACCGGTCTCGACCTGCCCCTGTTCTTCGAAGGGAAGAACGTTCTGTTCAACCATTGGATATTACAGCATTCAAACGCAGATCTGACGGTCAGTTCAGAGAGAAACACGATCGAGGGAATATACGAACAGCTGAAAAAACGCGCCAGTTTGATTGATCCGACGCTCGGTCCGTTTACCGCGAGTGAAAAAACAAGAGTGCTGAACGGCCTGGAAAAAATAGAACGTAAGTTCCTTCGAGCTGAGAAACGGAGGCACGATGACAAACTGCGGCAGATCGAAGCTGTGAAAGATGCGTTGTTTCCCAACGGGAATCTGCAGGAACGCACTGACAACTTCCTGAATTTCTATCAGCGCGACAACCGGTTTATCGATAAACTGATAGAAGTTTTCGATCCATTTGACTACGGCTTCAACGTCCTTACATACAACAGCCCATGACGAAGGCGGAGCTCAGAAAAATCTATCTGAAAAAACGCGCAGATCTCTCCGGGGCCGAATACCAGCGGCTCAATGATTCACTTTGCGAACAGTTCTTCAGAAAGGCGGATCTTTCTGAAATCAACGTGCTTCATACATTCCTCCCTATCCAGAAGACAAAAGAAGTAGACACCTGGCGGATCCTCGAACGAGTGAAAAGCGATTTTCCCAACGTCAGTGTTTCGGTGCCGCGTGTCAACAATGCCACATCGGAGCTTGAACATTATTATCTCGAAGATCCAAACCAACTCGCGGTCAACACATGGGGAATTCCCGAACCGGTAAACGGCACGCCTACTCCGACGGAAAAGATCGATGCTGTACTTGTACCTCTGCTGGCATTTGACAGGCAGGGCCATCGGCTTGGCTATGGGCGCGGCTTTTACGATCGGTTTCTCAAAGCCTGCAGACCGGATTGTTTGAAGATTGGTCTTTCACTCTTCGAAGCCGTAGAAAAGATTGATGACACTAATGAGAACGACGTTGCACTGGATTTGGTGGTAACCCCATTTTCGGTAGATAAGCCACGAAGACATACAGGGTGACGCCGAGACCCGGTTACCAATGCATGCCTCATCGTTAAATCCCGTTAGGGATGAACGATATGTTACGCGGATTTGGAAATATGCACGAACGATTCGTCTTTCGATTCCAGATCGGAGGTTCCCATCAACCACACATCAACAGCGCGCGCGGCCTCGCGGCCTTCGGAAATTGCCCATACAACAAGTGACTGCCCGCGGCGAATATCACCGGCGGCAAACACACCCTCGCAGCTGGTTTGGTAGTTATCCGTTTTGATATTTCCCCTTTCGTCGAGTACCAGCTCCAGCTCTTCGATCATGCCTCCCTTCTCCGCTCCGACAAAGCCCACTGCCAGCAAAGCCAGTTCGCAGGGCACTACACGCTCGGTACCGGAAACCTCCTGGAATCCCATCCTGCCCTCCGCATTCGCTCCCCACACAATATCAACCAGCTTTAATCCCGTCAGTTTCCCGTTGTTATCACCGACGAACTCCTTCGTCAGGATAGCCCATTTACGATCCACTCCTTCTTCGTGTGACGAAGAGGTCATGAGCACCATGGGCCATAGAGGCCACGGATTATTAGCATTCCGCGTCAGCGGCGGCTTCGACAACAATTCTATCTGAGTTACACTGGTGGCACCCTGGCGATTGGATGTACCCACACAATCCGATCCTGTGTCGCCACCACCAATCACAAGGACATTCTTATTTGTCGCGAGGATCTCACCACTTTCAATCTTGTCGCCCGCTACGCGCTTGTTCTGCTGAGGCAGGAACTCCATGGCGAAATGAACGCCTTTAAGATCGCGTCCTGCGATCGGAAGGTCACGTGGGGCGGAAGCGCCACCACATACCACCACCGCATCGAACTCCTTCCGGAGATGCTGCGCACTCACATTCACACCAACATGGGAGTTTGTGCGGAAGATCACCCCTTCTTGTTCCATCAACCGGACACGACGATCGATAACGTGCTTCTCGAGTTTAAAATCAGGAATGCCGTAGCGAAGCAGGCCACCAATCCGGTCACTGCGTTCATATACAGTAACCCAATGTCCAGCCTTGTTGAGCTGTACCGCAGCTGCCAGTCCCGCCGGACCCGACCCGACTATCGCAATCCGTTTTCCAGTCCTTTCCTTCGGTGGCGTGGGCTTGATATATCCTTTTTCAAATCCTATCTCGGCAATGGTCTTCTCGATATACTCGATCGTAACCGGATCGTTGTTGATACTCAACACACAACTCGCTTCACACGGAGCCGGACAGATGCGACCGGTAAAATCGGGAAAGTTATTGGTGCTGCTTAATATCTGTATCGCCTCCTCCCAACGGCCCTGATATACGGCCTCGTTAAAATCCGGGATGTTGTTACCTAGCGGACAACCGTTGTGGCAGAACGGAACACCACAATCCATACAGCGCGCCGCATTCTGTTGAACCTTCTCCTTGGCCAAAGGCGTATAAACTTCCTTGTAGTCTTTCAAACGCTCCTTCGGATCGCGGGATACTGGCATTTCCCTTTTGTATTTCATGAACCCGTCTATCTGACCCATGTCGTGGTGTTTAATGTCTGGTTAATTATTTCATTTATTTCTTATGCCGCAACTACCTTCCGCCCTGTGTCGGCGGCTGCTTTCTCCTTCTCAAGTACTGCTTTGTAATCTTTCGGCATCACCTTTACAAAAAGATCACGAGCCGCATTCCAGTTCTCAAGAATCCACTCAGCCGGATCACTTCCCGTATAGTTAAAGTGCTTCCCAATCATCTCCCGCACTTCTGCCTCATCCTCGTCGGTCATCCGTTCGAGCTCTACCATGTCCCGATTACACAGCTTCTGAAGATCGTTTTCGGCATCAAATACATAGGCGATACCACCGCTCATACCCGCCGCAAAATTTCGGCCCGTCTTCCCCAGAACCACTACGCGGCCACCTGTCATATATTCACAAGCGTGGTCACCAACACCTTCTACTACCGCCTTCACTCCTGAATTCCTCACACAGAAACGCTCGCCTGCCTGCCCACGAATGTAGGCCTCGCCGGACGTCGCTCCGTAGAACGCCACATTTCCGATAATGATATTGTCTTCAGGTTTGAACGTTGCTTCCTGATCCGGATAGACGATAAGCTTTCCGCCCGACAATCCTTTTCCAAAATAGTCGTTCGCCTCACCTTCAAGTTCGAAGCGGAGGCCCGGTGCGACAAACGCTCCAAAGCTCTGCCCGGCGGATCCTTTGAAGCTCAGGTGGACTGTATCTTCAGGCAACCCTTTGGCAGCATACTTTTTCGACACCTCGTTTGAAAGCAGTGCGCCGACAGAACGATCTGTATTGCGGATAACAAACTTCTGCTGCACGCGCTCGCCCTCATCGATAGCCGCCTTTGCTGCTTCCAGGAGTCGCCAGTCGAGTACTTTCTCAAGTTCAAAATCCTGTTCGATCTGCTTGTACACACCCACAAATTCCCTCGCCGGTTCGTAATGCAGTATCGGAGAAAGATCGAGTTTCTTTAGCTTCCAATGATCGTTGTCGCGCCGCACGCGGAGAACATCGGATCTTCCAACCATTTCATTGATCGTCCTGAAGCCGAGCTGTGCCATCACTTCACGCAGATCCTGCGCAAGGAAATGGAAGAAGTTCACAACATCATCCGGGTTTCCGGTATACAAGTTTCTAAGTTCAGAGTCCTGTGTAGCAATTCCGACAGGACAAGTATTCAGGTGGCATTTACGCATCATAATGCAGCCTTCAACCACCAATGCTGCCGTTGCAACACCCCACTCTTCGGCACCCAACAACGTCGCAATAGCGATATCGCGACCTGTTCGGATCTGCCCGTCGGTTTGCAGAACCACGCGGCTGCGCAAGTTATTTTTCACAAGCGTCTGATGGGCTTCCGCCAATCCGAGTTCCCACGGTAAGCCGGCATGTCGAACCGAGCTGATAGGCGACGCGCCCGTTCCGCCGTCGGCGCCTGAGATCAGAATAGCATCGGCTTTCGCCTTTGCGACACCTGCTGCAACGGTACCAACACCCGCCTGCGACACAAGCTTCACATTGATACGCGCCTGCCTGTTCGCATTCTTGAGATCGAATATCAACTGCGCCAGGTCTTCAATCGAATAAATATCGTGGTGTGGCGGAGGGGAGATCAATCCCACACCCGGTGTCGAGTGACGCACACGGCCGATCCATTCGTCTACCTTATGACCCGGTAGCTGACCCCCTTCTCCGGGTTTCGCTCCCTGAGCCATCTTGATCTGCAGCTCATCAGCGTTGGAGAGATAATGGCTGGTTACACCAAACCTTCCGGATGCCACCTGCTTGATAGCAGAACGCTCCCAGTCTCCGTTTTCCTTCCGCTCGAAACGAATCGGATCTTCTCCCCCCTCGCCGCTATTGCTCTTCGCACCAATGCGATTCATCGCAATCGCCAGTGTTGAGTGTGCTTCATGCGAGATCGATCCAAAAGACATCGCGCCGGTAGCAAAACGCTTGAGAATTTCTTCAACCGGCTCAACCTCTTCGATCGGTACAGCTTCCCGCTTCTTGAACTCAAACAATCCGCGAAATGTCAATATATCATTTGCCTGGTCGTTGATCTTTTCAGTGTATTTTTTGAACAGCGAATAATTCTTCGACTTCGTCGAGTGCTGAAGTAAGTGAATAACTTCAGGGCTAAACAAGTGCTTCTCACCCCTGCGCTTCCATTGGTAGACACCGCCCACCTGGAGCGCCGCACCTTCGTTTTGAAATGCAAGACGGTGGCGCACCAGAACCTCCTCGGCAAGGTCGTCAAACGACAACCCTTCGATTCTGCTGATGGTGCCTTTGAAACATTTTTCAACAACATCGCTGCCTAAACCGAGCGCCTCGAATATCTGTGCCGACTGGTATGATTGCAACGTGCTGATCCCCATCTTCGACATGACCTTCAGCAGACCGCTACCAATGGCCTTCTGATAGTTTTTGTATGCCGCCTCATCAGTGATCCCGCCCAGCGCGCCTTCTGTGTTCAGCTTGTGTATGGTCTCGAAAGCCATGTACGGGTTGATTGCACTCGCCCCGTAACCGATGATCGTCGCAAAGTGATGCACTTCCCAGACATCGCCCGCTTCCACAAGCAATCCGGCCTGTGTACGGATCCTCTTCTCCACGAGGTAATGATGTACCGCGCCGATAGCCAGCAATGAAGGAATAGGTGCATGCTCGGGGCTGATCTTTTTGTCGGAAATTACAATGATCTTCTTTCCCCCGAGAATAGCTTTTTCAGCCTCCAGGCAGATACGCGTAATGCTTTCTTCCAGGCGACCTGGTTTACCGTCGGCGATGAAAACCGCGCGAAGAATAGAATAATCGAAACCGTGTGCCGGTAAATGCTTTAGCTTCTCCAGGTCGGAGTTGAGGAGTACCGGCTGTGAGATGTGTATCTGGTTGGTGTGTTGAGGTGACTCTTCCAGCACATTGAGGCTGACACCAATTCGCGTAAACAACGACATCACCAGCCGTTCGCGGATCGGGTCGATCGGCGGATTGCTCACCTGTGCAAAGTGTTGCTTGAAATAATTCGATATATGTCGGCTCTCCTTTGAAAGGACCGCCGGTGGTGTATCATCACCCATCGAGCCGATCGGTTCATAACCAACCTTCGCCATTGGCGTAATGATGGCTTTCAGATCTTCGGCACTATAGCCATACGCGTGTTGCCGTTGCACCAGGGTCTTATCGTCGAAGTTATCTTCGTAGTACTCCTGTTCAGGCTCGAGACGAAGCTTCAGGCGATTCTGAATGATCCAATTGTAATATTGCTTCCCTTCGTAAACAGAGCGTTTTACTTTTTCGTCATCGAGCACCTTACCTTGCTCCAGGTCAATGAGCATCATCTTTCCGGGAGTGATACGTCCCTTCTCGAGGATGTCTTTCGGTGCGGCGGCGAGTGCCCCGGCTTCCGACGCCATGACAACGCGTCCCGACCGTGTGATATAATAGCGCAGCGGACGCAGTCCGTTGCGGTCTAATGTCGCCCCGATGCGCGAGCCATCGGTAAATACCAGTGCGGCAGGTCCGTCCCAGGGCTCCATCATCGATGCGTGATACTTGTAGAACGCCTTGCGATGCGGGTCCATCAGTTTGTTGTCCTGCCACGCTTCCGGCACGAGCATCATCATGACATGCGGAATCGGCCGACCTGCGATGACTAGCATCTCAACCAGCGCGTCGAGGTTGCTGGAATCCGATCCTTCCGGTGTTGTAACGGGAAGCACCATCTTGAGTTCTTCGTCGGTAAACAACGAAGACTTGAACAATGCCTCCTTCGATTTCATCTTGTTGACGTTTCCGCGGATAGTATTGATCTCACCGTTGTGAGCGATATAGCGGAAAGGCTGCGCCAGTTTCCAGTTCGGAAATGTATTTGTGGAGAACCGGGAGTGTACCAACGCCAGTGCTGTGCGCAAGCGCGGATCCTGAAGGTCCAGGAAATATGTCCGCAACTGCTCCGTCCGGAGTTGTCCCTTGTATATAAGAGTCTTCGATGAAAAACTACTGATATAGAATTCGGTATTACTGCCCTTTACATCGCGACTGATCTTGTGTGACGTGTAGTTGCGCAGGACAAAGAGTTTGCGTTCCAGCGCGTCGTCTGGAATCGCGCCGTCTTTCGACTTCACGAGTACCTGCTCAATCACCGGTTCGACAAGCGCCGCATCAGGTCCCGGCACGGTGTGATCGACCGGCACACTCCGAAAGCCTATAAGTTCAAATCCGAGAGCGATAATATTCTTCTTGAGAACGTCGCGGCACGCATTCGCAACCTTCTTGTCGCGCGGGAAAAACACCATCCCAACGCCATATTTACCGGGAGCCGGAAGTTCAAAACCCAGGCGTTTCGCTTCTTCGGCCAGAAAATCATACGGGATCTGAATGAGAATTCCGGCCCCATCGCCGGTCTTGGCGTTACAGCCCCTGCCACCCCGGTGCTCCATATTCTCAAGCATGGAAAGCGCGTCGCGGAGTACATCGTTAGATTTTGTCCCGTTTATGTTGGCTACGAATCCAATGCCGCATGCATCGTGTTCAAGCTCGGGTGTGTACAAGCCTTTTCTCGTGGTTGTTTGCATCTACGTCTGGTTAAAAACAAGGAACAAACTGGCGTTATTTGTCCCAAACTAATTTCTGAAATTACGAAAGAAACAGGAGGAAATTTGTACCGGGAGTGACACGGAAGGATTTTTCGAATCTTTTTAGAATAAGTCCGAAATGTTCAAAAATCGAAAAACGTCAACGATTGCAGGCTGCTCAATTTTCAAAATTTTGAAAATATCCGAAAACGATTGAATTTTTTGCAAAGGCGCTATTCTGCCGTTGTTAAAATTGCAACCGCAACCATGACTTGTTAATAATAGGTTAAATAATATCTCCCTACCGTACGCGAAAGTCGACGATCGTCTCGCGACTCTTGCCGGAATGCTCGACATTCTTCGAAACACCATTCACCGTCACCCGGTATCGCCCGTAAAATGCCGGTACAACAACAACTCCATCGCGACCCGCAACCGACGAATGCTTAGTCCACCATTCGTTGAACACGAGAGTGCGGTAAGCGGTAGCAGCCGGCGTTGGAGTCCAATCCTTTTTATAAAGTGACGACACCGGTATCCAGTTTGCGTTCTCCCAGAAACCCCACATCAGAATACCCGTTACCGCCGGGTGTGCAAAACAGATACGGTAAAAATCAACCAGGTCCTTCGCTTTCTGCGCCTCCTCTTCCGGTGTCATTGTAAAGATCTCTTCCTTGTAATACTTCGAGCGCTGACCCGGCATGTTGAACTCCGTTATACGGATAGAAAGCCCGAAGACAGCAAGTGAGTCAAGTGCGCTGCGCATTACCTCGCGGTCGAACGATTCGCCGTGTAAATGTCCCTGTACGCCTATGCCCGCAATCGGCACGCCTTGTTTCAGCAGCGTTCGAATTTGCGTCATATAGGCCGCGAGCTTGTTGCCGGTAAGGATATCATAATCGTTGAGCCAGAGCTTTGCTTCAGGATCGCCGTTGTGTACCCATTCGGTCATGTCCTTTGTTATCATCGCACCAAGACGATCTTCGTAGTAATTGCCGTGGATCATTTCATTGTTGAGATCATATTCGGCAAAGCGGCCCCTGTACCGGGAGGCAAGATTTTCCGCCCTTCGTTTCATCGTCGCGCGGAGCTCTTCGTCATCCAGTTCCTTCACCCAGGGTTGAACAAATTTTGGAACACCCCAGAAAATGTTGTGTCCGCGGAGGGGGATATTGTTTTCCTCCGTCCATTGCAGTATTCCGTCTACAACCCGGTAGTTAACCTGCCCTTTTTCACGCTCCATGTTCGACCACTTCACAGCGTTTTCCGTAACCGCGGCGTTGAAATTCATGAGAAAGTGCTCCTTGTATTGCCGTCTTTGTTCGTCCGACCATCTTCCCTCGATGAGGCCGTTGGCGATGGCGCAACCAAACCAGAATTCATGTGCAAGTTGCTCAATGGTGATCTTGTCGCCGGACTTCGCGCGAACCGTCAGCTCGCCCTTCCGATGTACGGCAATTTTAGCGCTCAGGTCAGGAGGCTGAGCCGTGCCGGCACCGGAGAAGAGGAAAATCAATGCGAGAAGAACCACCGATAATTTCATATACGATTGCTTTAAAGGACGAAGTTAGTCATTTGGTTGAAATGAGGGTGGGTGCCCTGCCGGTTAATCCAGATCCATTTTCAAGTTCTCTTTGATCTTATCAGCAGTAAAACTATCCATTGCTCCGATCCTCTTTACGAATCGTCTGTTATCAATTGTTCTCATCTGATCTATCATTATGTCACAGTCCTCTTTAAGCCCAACCTTTGGCTTATTCAAAGGAGAAGATCAGGCATTGATTGCAACGAAAATTTTCTATATAATAAGGTCGAAATTGTTTGAAGAATGCGAAAACCGCAGAAATTACAAACGGCACGCTTGTGCACCATCGCATTCAAGGATCTGGTCTTTATCGTATTTGGTTTTTTTCTGTCGGCGAGTACCGCGGTTGCACAGCAAGACCCGTTATACAATCTATACGGTTTCAACCAGGTAATGATCAATCCTGCCTATGCCGGCGTCTATGAGAACATTGCGGTCAACCTCATCAGCCGGAAACAATGGGTTGGCATCGACGGCGCGCCGTTGACAAACTTCCTGTCAGTGACTTCCTCCATCGACGATCGATTTGGCGTAGGTGGCATGATCATTTCCGACCATCTGGGTATCAACACGACGACTGAGTTTCAGGGTGCGTTTTCATACAAGATCTTCAATAACGGAGCGCGGTCGCTCTCCTTCGGAGTACAGGGTGGGCTGATCCATTATCGCTACGACTACGGCAAGCTGAATCTCGAGTATGTCGACGACGAAGATCTCGACATGGATCGCACCAATCTTTCGCGACCTAACTTCGGCGCAGGTATCTACTTCCGTTCCGACCGGGTTTACCTGGGTGTTTCGTCGCCAAGACTACTGAATGTGGAAGTGAACGATGGCGTTACATCCAGCACCCGATATCTCAGGCACTTCTATGTAAGCGGCGGCGGAATTGTAAATGGAAACTTTAACGGAGGACTGATCCGTTTCCGGCCTTCTTTTCTCTGGCGTCTTGTTCCCGACGGCAACATGGCGCTGGATGTGAGCCTGCATGCGCTCTTGCTTGAGACACTGTGGGTCGGCGCCACTTATCGAAACCTTTCCGGTATTGGTCTGGACGGGCAGCTGCAGATAAGCCAGCGCCTGCGATTAGGTTATGCGTTTGAACTTGCTACCACGTCACTGATGTCGCGGAATTTCGGGACGCACGAGCTCTCCCTCTTAATCGAGTTCAGTCCGCTGGGATCGCAACAAAAAGTGTTCAGATACTTCTAGAACCTGTAAGACAGCACGAATGAAGTCACCGATAATACCACTCCTCATTTTCTCTTTCGTGATGTCTTGCATACCGGCGAAAAGCCAGGTGCTGGAGTCTGACTCGCTGGCGCTCGTCGCACTGTACAACGCGACGAATGGCCCCGACTGGACTAACAACACCAACTGGCTGACCGGACCCGTCAGCACGTGGTATGGGATTACCGTTACATCGAACCGAGTCACCCAGATATTGCTGGGCGACATTGATAACGCACCACCACAGATCGGCAATAACCTGAGCGGAACAATACCTCCTGAAATTGGCACCCTTGACCCGCTCCAGTATTTAACACTCGCAGGCAACAATCTCAGCGGGCCCATTCCTCCTGAATTGGGGAACCTCGCAAATGTTGAACATTTCCTCCTCTATGCGAACAACCTCACAGGAAGCATTCCGCCTGAACTGGGCAACCTGGCCAGCGTCCAGCAATTGTATGTCGACGACAATCAACTCACCGGAGGAATCCCCGCAAGTCTCGCCAACCTGGCGGATCTTGAAATTCTGTCTCTTGCGAAGAACCGCCTGAGCGGACCAATACCTTCCGAATTGGGACAACTTTCCAGGTTGCAACATTTATGGCTTCACGAGAATGAACTCACAGGATCAATTCCCGCGTCGCTGGGCAACCTCAAACAGCTTCAGGAGTTGCAGTTGCACATCAACCTCCTTACTGGATCCATTCCCCCCGAGCTTGGGTCGTCCATTGGGCTGACCCACATATTCTTCGGCGAAAATAAACTCACCGGGGAAATACCCGCAACATTAGGAAACCTGCCTCAGCTATTCGCGCTTGAACTTCAGGGCAATCAACTAACCGGATCGATCCCTGCTTCCATCGGACAAATCTCCTCGCTTAACTTCCTATATCTTGCCCGCAATCAACTCACCGGGAGTATCCCTTCCGAACTGGGGAACCTGGCAAATCTTCAACACATGGTTCTTCATCTCAATCAACTCACCGGAACTATCCCATTATCTATCGGCAACCTGACCAACCTGACCAGGCTTGACCTCGCCGCCAACCAACTTACCGGCGCCATTCCACCGACGATCGGAAATCTTGTCAATCTTACCTACCTCGACCTCGCTCCGAACAACCTGAGTGGCGCGATCCCGGAGGAACTCGGCAAGCTCGTCAAGCTGCAGACGTTGTGGATCAACAACAATAAGTTCACAGGAAATATCCCGGCCGCAGTCGCGAACTTTAGCGGCCTTAATGCCTTTTACCTTCATTCAAATGAACTGGAAGAACTCCCTGACCTGTCTGGCCTTCCCCTGGCGGTGCTCGACGCACGCGACAACTATTTTACGTTCGAAGACATTGAACCTCATACCGGCATCGCTAACTTCCAGTACGCCCCGCAGAAAAACATTCGCGGTGGGAAAACACGCGTCGTTGCTCCGGGCCAACCTTTCCAAGCATCTTTCACCGTCGGAGGCTCCGCGAATCAATACCAGTGGCTGAAAGATGGAAGTCTCCTGCCTTCGACAAATAGCAGCACATTCACCATTCCGGCAGTAACAGAAGCGGATGCGGGAAGCTATACCCTCCGCGCTACCAGTCCGCTCGCTCCCGGCCTCACTCTGACGAGTGAACCATTTGTGCTGATCGTCAGTGACGGAACGGCCGACATCGAAGTCAGGAAAGACGGAGCCGCACAACCCGATGGAACAACGCTTACGTTTCCCAACGTAGTAGTCGGCTCGGAAGAAATCCGCCAGCTCGTTATCACGAACACAGGCGATGCTCCGCTGGTGATTGATGATATTATCGTGACCGGCGACTATATCCTGCAAGGTGACATCCCCGCCCCTATCGCCCCGGGGACGAGTGTTACTGTTAACATCGGTTTCTCACCCGAAAGCACCGGAAGACGCACCGGCACGTTCACCATTCTCAGCAACGGTAGTACGCCGTCGTTCGTCCTCAATCTGGAGGGAGCCGGAACGATTGATCTCGTGGTATACAACGTTGTTACACCGCGACAAAACAACAGGCATGATTACCTCAAGATCGAAAACATCACCTGGTTTCCGGGGAACCGCGTGAGCATCTATGATCGATGGGGCAATCGTGTTTTTGATAATGTCGATTACGACAACAGCCAGATCGTGTTTGCCGGCACAAGCGACTCGGGCAACGAACTTCCCGAAGGGACGTACTACTATGTCATCGACAAGAACAACGGCGATAAACGGATGACGGGATTCTTTTTGTTGAGACGGTAGGCCTACCAGTTTCCGCCTCCCTCTAAAAGGTCTTTGACGGATTTTCATTACCTTGTGGATCAATCTAGCTACGTCTGATGCGGATTTGCCTGCTGATCGTCTTCTTTATCTCCTACGTCCCATTGTCTGCGCAGCATACCTATAACGCCGATAGTGTTGAAAGTATCTTCGAAACACTCCCTGACTCCGTACGAATCCGGGAAGCCAATAACCTGATGAAGTATTACATGGACGTGAACGTCGGGAAGTCTATGGCTTACGCGAAAAAAGCTTTTGCGTTGACGAAAAGGACGCAAAACAAAAATGACATCGCCTACACATTTGTGAGTTGGGCTATCGCACAGTATGACCATGGATACTACGATTCGGCTGTGTTGTACAACCTCAAGGCCCTCGAAATATACCAGAGTTTTTCCGACACCGCCAAGATCGCAGTCGTTTACAATAACCTGGGCAGCGCATCCAACGCGCTTGGTGACTACGCATCGGGAGCCTACTATGCCTACAAAGCCTTTCTCATACATAGCGCAAAACAAACCTGGGGCAAGGCGGCTATATCATGTCTGAACCTCAGCTCGGCCTACTACGAATCCGGCGACTATGACAGCGCGCTTACATGGGCCCGGCGGGGGTACGACTATTACACCGGGGCGGGAGCGACGGACCACCTGGGTTACGCCGCCCAGCTCTTTGTCGATGTATTTATCGCGCAAGAGAACATCGATTCGGCGTCGTATTACACCGGCGAGATCAGTCGTCTTCTGCAGTCGTATCCAAATGAATACCTCGAAACGATTAACCTGACTCAGCGCGGCCAGATATTTGCGATACAGGCACACTACGACAGCGCCATAACCTTATATGCGAAATGCTTACGCTTCTACGAGGAAATGGAAATGCCAGACGCGGTATTACACACCCACCTGTCGATCGCGAAAGCACAGATGGGTCTGAAAAAATGGGACGTCGCAGAACAGTCAGCGATGCATGCCCTCGTCCGGAGCAAGAACATCCGGAATAAGCCCATGATCGCAAAAAGTTATGCTCTTCTATCTGAAATCCTCACCGCTCAGGGAAAGCTGATATCCGCAGCGGAACACCTCCGACTCAGTGGCCTCTATAAAGACAGTATCATGAGCCAGTCGGTGCGCGGAAATATCGAGGGGCGGTTCCTGGACATAAAACTTGAGCAGGAGACACAGGCGCGGTTAGCCGCGTTGATGAATCTTGAGCACAGCAATGCGATGGTATCCAACCAATGGAAATTGATTGCCGCGATCTCGGCCATACTTCTGCTGACTGCAGCCGTCGCGTATAGCGCACGGCGGGCAGCCATTGACCGCAAGCGGATGAACAAGGAGCTGCTGGCGTCCAACCAAAAGCTCGTCGAACTCAATCGCGAAATAAATGGTCTGGTCAACACGATTGTCCACGATCTGAAATCACCGTTGAACAGCGTACAGGGGATTCTGTCACTCATTCAAATGAATGGTGCCGGCGATGGAAAGTTGGATGACTTAGTCGCTACGGCCAATAAATCACTGGCAAACGGGCACGAAATTATCCGGGAACTGCTGACGTTACGCGAGCTCGAAGAAAACTCCGGGCAGACGAACTTCACGAGAATCGATGTGCCAGAATTAATCCGGGAGTTATACGGCAACTTCCTGGCAATGGCTCAGCAGAAGGAAATTACTCTCACCATGACCGCAGACCCGTGCGCGCTTACTTCCGACAAGGCACTGCTCCGACGGGTACTCGATAATCTGATATCGAATGCGCTTAAATTTTCCTTCCGGGGCGGGGTGGTAACCATCACTGCTATAGGCCAGGAAGACCGCGTTATCTTTCGCGTGGAGGATCACGGCCCCGGTTTCAGTCAGGAGGATCTCACCAAAATTTACGGAAAATTCCAAAAGCTCAGCGCGAGGCCCACAGCCGGAGAACAGTCGAACGGACTTGGGCTTGCAACCGTCCAGGCGTTGGCAAAACATTTGAATGGCGTGATTGAACTTGACACCAGGCAAGGCAGGGGTTCCGTATTTACCATCGGATTTCCGGTACGGTGTGATCCGTCACCATAAGGTCGTCCCTACGGGACTATACCGCCCTCACCATTTCCATCTTGCCCGGAGGGCCGGGCAGCGTCTCTACCGACAACCCCAGCGATCGCAGATCGCGTTTTAATTGTCCTTTGGCAGAATAGGTCACAAACACACCACGTTCTCTGAGGCGCCCGGCCACCTTCTCTAGCACGTCGAGCCGCCACAATTCCGGCTGCACCGACGGGGCGAAGGCATCGAAGTAGACAACATCATAGCGCTCTTCGATAACAACATCCTGTAAGGCAGCGCTCTGTTTTAGCAGCGTGAACTCGGGCGTGACAGCAACTTCCCTCTCCCAGGGAGCCTGGTGGATGGCCTTGAAATCCGGGCGTATAGCTTCCCCGTAGTTCAGGTTTCGCCAAATATCTTCCGGCAGCGGAAAAGGTTCGAGTGTATGATAGCGAATCCGCACGTCGTGCGATCCGGCATAGTCCAACGTCAGCAATGCGTTCAATCCGGTTCCGAATCCGACTTCAAGAATGGAGATCGTCGTGGCCTGTGTCGCATGATGAAAGTGTTGCAGTCCATTTCGGATAAACACATGCATCGACTCCTGAACCGCACCGTGAATCGAGTGATAGGTCTCGTTCAGCCGCGTGTTGCGAAGAGTATGCGACCCGTCGGATGTCGTAATGATCTCGATCTCATCCATCACGCCTTTGATATCAGGACAACTGCGTAGGCATTGACCCCCTCCCCGCGACCGACGTAGCCCACTTTCTCAGAGGTCGTAGCCTTGATCGACACATCTTCCTCAGCGATATTCATGAGGGGTGCCAGAACACCTTTCATTTTGGCAATATGTGGATTGACTTTCGGTTCTTCCAGGCATACGGTGCAGTCGACATTCCCGATCTGCCAGCCCTCCTCCGAGAGCATCCTTGTTACTTCGCCAAGAAAATATTTGCTGTCCATACCCTTCCACCGTTCGTCGTTGTTAGCGAAGTGAAAGCCAATATCCCGCAGGTTCGCTGCACCGAGTAACGCATCACAAATTGCATGTATCAGCACGTCGGCATCAGAATGGCCGACAGCGCCTTTTGCCGAGGGCAATTGTATTCCACCAAGAAAAAAATCCCTTCCTTCCTCCAGGATATGAACGTCATAACCAAAGCCCACTCTGATTTTCATGCGTACCGGTTGCTTTACTTTACTGAATCGTCTGTCACTTCGCGTGATAATACAACACACTCGAATTTTCTTCCCGGAGAGTCTCCTTCGCCACACGTCTTATATCGTCTTCGCTCACCGCTTCAATCATCCGGGTTTCATCGTTCACGTAGTTTGCATCACCGGATATCTTTGCGAACGCCAGATTCATCGCCCTGTTCATAACCTCCACCTCGCCAAACTCCAGCGTAGAATACGCCTGATTCCTGACCTTCTCAACCTCCTCCTCTGTCGGGCCTTTGGCGACAAACTCATCAACGATCTCGTTTACCGCGTCTTCAGCATCTTTCAACTGAACACCGTTTCTGACCCGGCCGCTTACCACCAGCATTCCCGGATCGATGCTTCCCATTGTGAACCCTGAGATCGCAGTGAATATCTCCTTCTCCTTGACAAGCTGTTGATAAAACCTGCTCGCCTGTCCGCGAGCAAGCACATCGCTCATTAAATCAACCGCGAAGAAATCGCTGTCAAACCGCCCAGGCATGTGATAGACTTTATACAAAGCACTCGCCGGCACATCGGCATGTACCTCGAGTTCGTGCTTACGTTCCTGACGTGCTTCCTGCGGCAGGCTGCGTCCCGGCGCTTTCGGCGATGCGATAGGAGCAAACCATTTTTCCGAAAGGGCTTTCACCTGATCGACCTCAACATTCCCGGCTACCACCAGCACGGCGTTGGAGGGCACGTAGTATTTGAAAAAGAAGTTCTTGACATCTTCCATCGTAGCCTCCTCAATGTGGCGGATTTCTTTTCCTATCGTAGCCCATTGATAGGGGTGAGTATGGTAGGTAAGCGGCCGGAGTTTCAACCACACGTCGCCGTAAGGTTGATTCAAGTACCGCTGTTTGAATTCCTCTATCACCACCTTGCGTTGAACTTCGAGTACATTGGGATCGAACGAAAGGCTCAGCATCCTGTCCGACTCCAACCAGAAGCCCGTCTCGATGTTGGCAGCCGGGACCGTCAGATAATAGTTGGTAATGTCGGGGCTGGTAAAAGCGTTGTTCTCGCCACCGACTTTCTGCAGTGGCTCATCGTAGCTAGGGATGTTCTTCGAGCCGCCGAACATAAGATGTTCAAAAAGGTGGGCGAATCCCGTCTTTTCGGGATTTTCATCGCGCGATCCGACGTTATACAGGATATTCAGAACAGCGATCTGCACAGTCGGATCTTCGTGAACGATCACCTGCAACCCATTTTCCAGCCTAAACTCTTTGAATTGAATCATGGACGGCAAATTACGCGAGATTTTCGACAATCTCTTACCTTTCAGTATCTTCGGGCGTGGCGTCCATTCACCGAACACAATCTATGATTTTCAATCGTAATCAATACTCTGACGATGCTCTCAGAGGGCTTTACCTTGGCCTCCTGCGCCCGCGAATGATTGAAGAAAAAATGCTGATCCTCCTTCGCCAGGGCAAGATCAGCAAATGGTTTAGCGGTATCGGACAAGAAGCGATAGCGGTCGGACTAACACTTGCTCTCGATGACGACGAATATATTCTGCCGATGCATCGCAATCTGGGTGTGTTCACTGCCAGGCAGATGCCACTGGCCAGGCTCTTCTCGCAATGGCAGGGTACCCCGAACGGTTACACGAACGGACGGGATCGTTCCTTTCACTTCGGCACCCGCGACCATCATATCGTCGGAATGATATCTCACCTAGGCCCCCAGAATGGTGTCGCCGACGGTATCGCCCTGGCCACCAGGCTCAAAAGAGAAAAAAAAGTCACGGCAGTATTCAACGGCGACGGTGGCACAAGCGAAGGAGATTTCCATGAAGCTCTTAACGTCGCCGCCGTCTGGGATCTCCCGGTTTTGTTTGTAGTGGAAAACAACGGCTACGGACTATCCACTCCCTCCAATGAACAGTTCCGCTGTAAGAGCTTCGCCGACAAAGGTATCGGCTACGGTATCGAGGCTGTCACGATAGACGGCAACAACATATTGGAAGTACATGACACCATCCTTCGGTTGGCAAAGGACATCCGCAAAAAACCGCGACCGATTCTGGTCGAGTGCATGACTTTCCGAATGCGCGGACACGAAGAAGCCTCCGGCGTAAAATACGTCCCGAAAGAGCTGCTTGAAAGCTGGGCGCAGAAAGATCCGCTCGTGAACTTCGAACACTATCTGCTTGATGAAAAAGTGATCGATACAGCCTTCGTGACCAATGCAAAGAAGAAGATCAAGAAGGAAATTGACGACGCGCTCGCGATAGCCTTTAGCGAAAAACATCCCGTGCCCGATACCGACGCTGAACTGCGCGACGTATATGCCCCCGCAACCCAGGCCGTCATACAGCCCGCGGGTGAACAGGGCTCTGAAAGGAGATTCATTGATGCTATCAGCGATGGTCTCCGCCAAAGTATGGAGCGCTTTGATAACCTGGTGCTGATGGGACAGGACATCGCGGAATACGGGGGCGTTTTCAAAATCACCGACGGGTTCGTCAAACAGTTTGGAAAACAACGGGTGCGCAATACGCCACTGTGCGAATCGGCTATCGTAGGCACGGCATTCGGCTTGTCTATCAAGGGAATGAAGGCGATGGTGGAAATGCAGTTTGCCGATTTTGTCTCGGAAGGTTTCAACCAGATCGTTAACAACCTGGCCAAGTCGCACTGGCGCTGGGGCCAGCACGCAGATGTCGTTGTGCGTATGCCCACGGGCGCGGGTACCGCGGCGGGACCCTTCCATTCTCAAAGCAATGAAGCCTGGTTCTTCCACACCCCCGGTCTGAAGATCGTGTACCCGTCAAATCCGTATGACGCCAAGGGGCTGCTGTGCGCCGCTCTCGAAGATCCGAACCCGTACTTATACTTCGAACACAAATTTCTCTACCGCTCAATATCCGAATCGATACCCGACGATTATTACACGATCGAAATCGGGAAAGCCAGGACCGTTCAGGAAGGATCGGATCTATCTATCATCACTTACGGGATGGGCGTTCACTGGGCGAAGGAGGTCGTTGCAGGTATGCCCAATGTTACCGCTGACATCATCGACCTGAGAACCCTTTTGCCCTGGGATCAGGATGCTGTCGCAGCATCAGTCAGGAAGACAAGCCGCGCGCTCGTCCTGCACGAAGATACCCTCACCGGAGGGATCGGCGCAGAGATAGCAGCATGGATCAGCGAACACCTGTTCCAGTCGCTCGACGCCCCCGTCAAGCGCATTGCCAGCCTCGATACTCCCGTGCCCTTTGCGCCCACATTAGAGCAGAACTTCCTTCCCAAAGGCCGACTTCGCCCCGCCATTGAAGAATTGATCAGGTTTTAGACAGTTGACAAAATTGACAATGCGGGAACTGCCCGCATAGCGGGGCATACAGTTATTTGCTTCGGGGTGTGGCCGGGGAAGTCATCGGTCCGGCGAAGTCCCTGGCTGTCAGAACGGGGGATGTGATTGACCTTGAGGTCTATGCCCGCTACAACGAGCCCACTACGATAAACTCAAGTGTGAGCACGTTTCTCACCGCGATTGTGGGTGCATTTTCTTTAAACCCCTCTGGCGGCCCGGGTATTGATGGCCAGCATGCCTACGATGCCTTCAACGGCGTCTTTTCAGGGGGGTCAATGATTGATCCAGGCGACTACGAAGACGAGGATTCGCCCAAGGCGTTCTTGAACTATATCTTGTTTGATGATAATTTTGTGATGGTTGACTTCGGTTTCGACCAGGTCAGCTCAGCGGGAGCGACCGCTCATGATTACCTGGCATTGCACGTGAAAGTGAATGAGCCGGGGTATTTGTCCGGAACCGCCAGCCTGGATTTATGATAATGAGACGGGCGAGGTAGACAAGACAAATGAAGTGATAGTAGTGGAAAACACCTATCCAGATGTTAACGACGATTCATTCACAGGTGCAGATTGGATTGCTCAGCAAGGAGGGCCGGGGGATCCCCCAGGTACAAATCCTAATAACGGCTTGAATTGGACGGATGCTGCTGCAGGAGTTGTCAATATTTTTGGTGGAGCTACAGACATTAGTCTTTACCAAATAACTAAAGGCTAGGAACCCGAAACCGATTTCCTTATACCCATAATTCCTTATATTTTTGGGAGAAATCCGGCGTTATAACACCTCATGAGTTTTAAGACGGTCAGGTTATTAGGTCTCGTTGTTTTCGTGCTTTGGCTCGGCATACCCGCTATTGCCCAGAATACGAAAGGCGATCGCCCGACACCTACCCCCCGCGAATCGCGTTTTAAGACACCGCGGAAGGCGAAAAAGGCAAAACCGCCCACGCGGCGTGTGCGACGTGGCGACGACCGTCCAAGCCGTACCGGCGCCCCCCAACTACCGCAAAACGAGCGTCGCGACAAGCCAGGAAAGCCCATTAGCCCGCAATTCTCCCGGTCAAAGCCGGGTAAAACAGATCGCGCCTGGCAGGGCGACATCACGCGGCGGCGCATTGAACCCCGCTCGTCCACGAGCAGAGCAAAAAATGTCTACCCCCAACCTGCAACAGTCAACTACTCATCGCGAAGCCTGAAACAGGCGATGAAGGAAAACCGGAACCCCAACGTCAGGCGCGTGCAAAAAATGCAGGAGAAAAAGTCCGATCAGCCGCGGGTGGGAAAACCCATAAAACCAACGTTCCACAAGACGAGACCACAGCACCAGGAACGGGCGTGGCGCGGTGATATTACCGGACGAAGAATCCGCGCCGGTTCATCCGACCGGCTACGACCCCCCGCCGGCCAGCAGCCCCGGGGGATCATAGGCACCGTTCGCGCATCGCCCGGGCGCCGTTCAGGCGCGGGCCCTGCGGGAGCTACGGTTGGAGGCCGGAAATTCCGCGACAGGAGTTTTTATGTAAATAACAAGTCGTTGCAACGATCAGGGAGTGCCCGGAGCCGCACTGCCCTTGGCCAGCTTCAACGCCACTACAATCAGCGCGGGCCTGCCCGAACGGTAGGACAGCTCGCGCCCCGTTCAGCCTCGGCATCCTACATGGCACGGCGAAGCACCAACGTCTGGGCTCACTTTCCGAGACCCAAGCGAAAAGGAGAACGCGCTGTAACGCGCGATCTGGCAGGCAGGAGATTGCGGGCAAAAAATTTCGAGACGCAACGACCACAGCTCTTAAACCCGACCCTCAAATACCAGAGGCGCGTAGCCTCCGGCGAGCGCCCGTACAAAGGGCCTGCGGCGGGAAGCCACGTATCGCGGACGCGTTCCGGACGCGCATGGCTGGGAGATATCGCGCACAGGGCAATCAGGGGAGGCTTCCGGTCTAAGAAAGGGGAGCCCCGTGCTGGGCCGCCCATTTTCGGCCGGGGTCCGGGGCTTGAAGACCGGCGTATAGGCCAATATCAGGGAAACCTCCGCACAGGCGGCCGCGTCGTGGGCGACCAGGGTGAAGCATACACCGGAAACATACGCTTTCGAAAACCGCTGAAAGGCGGCGGATCTGTAAGCGGAGGATGGAACAACAAAGGCCAGCCGATACGAGGCAGAACACCGGGAAAAGGTGCTGACGCCATCGGCTACACGGGCAACATCAAAGCTGGCAGACGTGCTTATTCGGACCAGGGTGAGGAATATTCCGGCGACATCCGCGGCAGGCGACAATTCAACGACCAGGGCGAAGAATATACAGGCAATATTCGCTTTCGAAAACCGCTGAAAGGCGGCGGATCTATAAGCGGGGGATGGAACAACAAAGGCCAGCCGATACGAGGCAGAACACCGGGAAAAGGTGCTG
>CAZBNP010000001.1:345778-452162 GCA_964493505.1 uncultured Roseivirgaceae bacterium | reverse complement strand
ACGCCATTGGCTACTCGGGCAACATCAAAGCCGGAAAACGCGTATACGGAGACCAGGGTGAGGGCTACGCGGGTAATATCCGCGGTAAGCGACAATTCAACGACCAGGGAGAGGAATATTCCGGAAACATAAGGCGTGGCAGACGCTCATTCAGCGATCAGGGGGAAGAATACTCCGGCAACATCCCCTTGATGAAAGGAAGATTCAGAGATCAGGGCGAGGAATACCCGGGAAATATCAGAGCGCGCAGGGCTCCAAAGGGGGGAGGGAGTGTGAGTGGTCGTCTCTGGAACAATGATGAAAGAGCAATCGACGGAAAGCCCTACGAAGGACAGACCCGGCTTAGCCGGTATACCGGTAACGTCAAGGTTAAAAAGTCTTCCAAAGACCATGAAGAAAGCGACTTCCAGGGAGATATTAAGATATCGCGCAGGGATTACCGGGTCAATCCTAACTCCTCGGACGCGGCGGTACCAGTGCTAAAAGCCAGCGCGGCGACGCAAAAGGCAGGCAGCTACTCATCCGGTGTACGGCGGAACTGGGAGTACATACGAAATCCCAGCAGCGCGGAGGAAGCCCAAAAGACGCGCGAGCCCGGCAGAGCATTTGGCCGTTTGGCCGATTTCCAGGGCAACATCCAGGTGAAACGGTTCGACTTCTTCAAAAAGAGCGACCTCCATCCCGATGCGCAATTTGTCAGGACCAACAAAAACAACGTTCCCGAGGAAAGAGATATGCTGACGAACTTCAGATTGTGGTGGGCTCGCTTTTTTAGAAAGGCCGAAACGCAGCCCGATCATCTGAAAGAAAACGATAAAAGCCGGAGACCGCGTTATGACAACGGGGAGGCGGGTTTGTGGTATGAATAGGGGGTCTCCTAAGGCGATACTTTTTGAAAAAGAATCTTGGGGTTGGTACAGCTTTGGAGTATATTTTGGAAAAATCATCTTTTTTTTGACCAGAAAGCGGACATGAAACGCGGGGTTCTAGCCATTTCAATTGTTTTTATCTTGTTTTTGACTGCCAGTGCGCAGACTCAGGATAGTTACGACTACCAGTCGGAGTTCACATGGGGGATCAATAAGAATACATACGGCGGGCTGATTGGCGGATTTGTGTTCAAAAAAGCCCGCAAACTGAACGAGCGGGTTCTGGAGACCTACGGTTTCGAGATCATGAATCTCAAGCACCCGCAGGAATATCGCCATCATTCGCGCATCACCGGCAACTTCTTCATCTACGGCAAGAGCAACTACCTTTACCCGCTCCGCTTTCAGTATGGGCGCGACCTGATCCTTTTCAAGAAAGCACCGCAGCAGGGGGTTGAGATCAAGGCGGTTTTTGCGATCGGCCCGACAATTGGATTGGTAGTGCCTTACTACGTCGAGGTCAGCGCCGATGTTGGCGGAATGGTAACTATTCGGAAACCGTATGACCGATCCATAGGAGCGACTGAAATTTATGGTCCTGGTCGATTGTTTGAGGGGTTGGGCGAGGCGAAGATGGTGCCCGGTGCCAATGCAAAAACGGCGTTGAACTTTGAGCTTGGCACAATCAAAAGCCAGGTTACAGGTTTTGAAGCTGGATTTCTGCTCGACGCATACGTCAAGAAAATTGATCTGATCCCTACAGCCAAAAACTATTCAGCTTTTCCAATATTCTACTTCACCCTCTTTTACGGGGGGCGCAAGTAGCCTTCCCCTACTCCACCAGGAAACCCAGGATCAGTCCGCCCACGATAATAAGCGGCGAGGGAACACGCGTAAACACCAGTAGCCCAAAGGTCGCTGCCGTCACCGCTACATTCAGGAATGTATTTTCGAGTGGTTGAAAAAGGATGATAGCAGACGCCGCGACGAGTCCGGCAGCAGACGCCGTAATTCCTTCCAGCGAAGCTCGAACAGGCCTGTAACGCTTCAGGCTATCCCATATTCGAATCACAAAGAATATCATAAAGGTACCCGGAAGGAAAATTCCGATAGCCGAAGTAAACGCGCCAATCACGCCTCCGCCCACGCCGTAGTTGCGAGCTGACAAGGCACCGATATACGCAGCGAATGAAAACGACGGCCCCGGCAATGCCTGAGCCACCGCGTACCCCGAAAGAAACTCGTCATGTGATATAGGTGAGTGATAGGGTTTCGGCGAGTAGCGTTGTTTCAGCTTGCTTCTCAATTCGCCAACCCTCGATCGGTCCTCCTCCGCTACGGTTACAAACTCAGTGTACAGGAGCGGAGCAAGCACCTGCCCGCCACCGAACACGAGGCTGCCGTTCCGATAGAAGTTTTCGAAAAGCTTTACCGGCAATGCCTTGGTCAACCCGCCTAACACGGCAGCCACAACAAGCACCGCCGCCCACAGAAACAGGTTAGACCAGTTTACTTTGATTCTCTGCTTTTCCTCCCTCGGCTGCGCCCTGTATTTCAAGGCAGTAACCAGCCCGGCACCAATGATAATGATCGGATAGATATACGGAGTTTGGATGTAGTAAGATACCACGGCCGCGAGGATCATAAGACCAATACCCGTCTTGGTGTTTACCGTTTTCAAGCTGATCACGTAGGCGCCATAACTGACAAAACCAACAGCCATGGGCTGGATATAGCGCGTGAATTCAATAGACCAGTCGCGTTCCTGAATGACGCTCATCGACAACGCCGCGGCAGTCATTAGAAGGACACCGGGAAGAATCCACACAAGCAGTGTGAGGTAGGCGAGGTTAGGTCCTCCGATCTTGAAGCCGACTGAAATCAGTGTCTGGGTAGATGCAGGGCCCGGCAGGATCTGGCAGAGAGAGTTCAACTCCATCAGCTCTGCCTCGGTCAAGTACGCCCTCTTCGTTACGAGTATCTTGTGAAAATGAGCGAGGTGTGCCTGTGGTCCGCCAAAGGTTGTTAGCGCAAGGACTAGAACATCCCGCAAAAAAATATAATATCGGACGCGTTGAATCAATTACTGAGTGTTACATCCTGAGTTTCGCCCGACAGTGGTTGCGAAAGGAATATTCCGAGGAAAAAATACGCAAAAAAAAGAATCGGCACAAAGGCGGACCAACCCGTTGGCTTCCTCTCAATTTAAGATCCCGCAGTAATCGTACGTCTGATCGATATTGATGAATACATCCCTGCGCGCGTTCACAAACCATTTTTCAAGGATACGCGCTTTCTTCTCACCAAGCGTTGCAGTCTGGATCCTGTGATAATCATCTTTGAGCGAAGCCTGATGCGGGGGTATCCTCGACTTATAATAGAGTATCCTAACCGCGTCTTTCCCGTCGTCCGTACGATATTCGATCGGTTTTGAAACCGTTCCGACCTTCATCGAATCGATACGGAAAAACACACCAGGGTCAAGCTCATCGACGGTGAGCCTTGTGCCACCATCCGGATCGGCGAAGTATCCGCCGTTGCCTTTCGTTGCAACGTCATCTGAAAACTCTTTGGCCGCTGCCTCAAACTTGATGCTGTCGTTAACGATCAAAGTGCGCAAGCTATCAAGAAAGCGCGAAGCGCGCCTGAGGTCATCTGCAGAGGGCTTTGGTGAAATAAGGATGTGCCGGGAGTTATATTCACCCCCACGCCTGCCAAGCAACTGAAGAATGTGCATGCCGAAAGGAGATTCAAACGGCATCGATATCTCATCTTGTTTCAGACGGAAAGCAACCGCCTCGTACTCCGGCACCATCCGCCCGCGTCCGACCCAATTCATCTCTCCATTATTTGACAGAACACTCGGGTCATCAGAATATTTCCGCGCCAGTTCGCCGAAGTTCTCGCCGGCGAGCAGGCGACTCCTGATATCGAGAAGTTGATTCCGCACTTCCGTCTTCTGCGCCGCACTTACTTCCGCGATCTTCACCAGCTGCGCCACCTCCACGGAAGCCGAGAAATAAGGAAGGGAGTCTTTGGGTATACGGTTGAAGAAACGTCTCACTTCCGCAGGTGTAACCGACAGGCTGGCCGTGATCTCATCCTCCATTTTTTGAACGATCATCTGCTCACGAATCTGATCCCGGAGTTCCGACCGTATCTGCTCAAGGGTCTTGCCGTAGAGATCTTCGAGTTCGGTAGCGGTGCGGCCCGACTGCGCGAGAATAATATCCATCCTGCGTTGCGTGTTATCGTCGACGTCGGCATCGAGTACCACCACCGAGTCGATCTCCGCCTTGGCAAGCATCAATTTGTTGCGCGTCACCATCGCGAGGATCTCGCACCGGGCCTGCTGCGACGGAGCGTTGCCGTTCATGAGGAAGTCCTGATACATGCGGTCTACCTCCGATTTCAAAACAATATAATTATCAACTTTAGCAACGATCTCATCGACGACAAAACCGGTGCTGTTGCCCTGCGCCGAGGTTGTCAACGCCTGCAGGATACCGATCCCGCACACGGCGGCAAATATCAGCGCAGTGGTATTATTGCGTAAGGATTTCAAACTCCCTTTTTTCAAGTGCATTCTCATAAACTTCGTCTTCCAGTTTTTTTGCAAGCTCAACTTTCCGCTTGTTCAAAATAATATTCTTGATCTCATCAGTAACGAACTCAAGCGGCGAGACATTATCCGAAATCCGGTATTCGTCCACCTTGAGAAAGTACCGATTGTTTTCGTCCTCAGTTTCGTAGTATGGATTCGTCTTCAAAAACTGGATCTTGTTCGGGATCTCCATGAGAGGAGAGTTCCGAACCAGGTCGTCGAAAATCATCCACGTCGAATCTGAAATGTGATACGCGACTGAAAAACTCAGGCAATACGATTTCAAATCCTGTTTGTCCGCTTCGTCCTGCGATGATATCAGTTCCTTAAGTCGTTCCAATTTCGGCGCGTTCTTCGGCACTTTGATAAACGTGGCCCTGACAATGTTCTGCTTCAAAATGAAGTTGTCGATGTTGTTATCGTAATACGCCTTTATCTCTTTCTCCTGAAAAACGGTGTCCAGGTTCTGCTTGATGTAGAGCGACTGGTACTCATACGCAATCAGGCTATAGCGATAGTCAAGTATCTTGCGCTCCACCTCAGCCTCATTGATATTGATCCTTTTCGCCGCCTCCTGAATCAGCAATTCTTTTCGAGCCCAATTGTCAACATAGGCTTCCACCCGCGCGGCACTGTCTTCCTTCGACGTACCATAGGCCGCTATACCGACCAACTCATCGCGGAACAAAAACGTGTTATTGACGCGCGCCACCGGTTCACGGTCCTTGTTTCCACCAAACCGCGTCTGCTTCATTCGGATGAAATCACACCCGGCAAGAAGAGCATAAACCAAAACAAATATTGCAATTCTCCGCATCACCGATCATCCTTTGAGTCAATCAACCGCGCAAAAGCCCTTTTTTTGGCCCGTTTCTCCACTTTGACGGCAAATTTACGCTTAAGTTCCCGTATCCACGCATCCTCCAGCGAGGTTTGATAATCTGATATTACAGATGCCCTGGCTTCCTCAAAAGTTTGAGCCTTCCCCCCGGCGATGTATTTTTCGGCATGGGCAGCAAAATACGACCGCTGACCCGTAGTATCATCCACAGCGCGGTTCCATATCTCATCTTCCATGATCTCAAACAAAAGGATACCCTCGTAGTACTCCCGGACGAGCCATCGGTAGTCAGGTGATTCACGTCTTACGCTCTCTTCCAGCAAGTCCATCTGGACCTTCTCGGTATAACGCGACAGGAGATCCTCCAGTTGTTGCCGCGGCGCGGCCGTACCATCCCCGGGCTGGCCTGCAGTAGCTATGAAGGCAAGAAACGTCTTCACAGAATAGCGGCTGTTTCCCATGTAAAACAGGGTGGAATCAGACAGGTTCTGAACCGAAGCATAGTCCTGCCTGAGGATCGCGTCCGCATGGTCGAACAGTGCTGCTTCGATCGTGGGATAGTCTCGGTAGCCAAACTCTTTACGCATACGCTCACGCAACACTTCGCTCGAAATTCTGACGCGATCGTCGCGGCTCACGCGCTGGGTAAGCGACGATTTGAGTTCTTCGAAAGGAGGTAGTGGAATCCTGGATTCGAGCTGAAGGATATGCCACCCGAACTGCGAATGAACCGGGTCTGAGATATCACCGGGATTTCGGAGGGCGAATGCCGCATCCTGAAATGCCGGGACAGACGCCATTGCCCCCACACCAAACGGCCGCAGTCTACCTCCCTTTTCCCGCGTATTGAGATCCTGTGAATATTCTGCGCAGAGTTCATCCCACGCCATTCCCTTTTGCAGCTTGTCGTAGACCTCAAATATCGAATTACGTGCAGCCACGTCGTCCGGAGTCTCCGTCCTTATCATGATATGCGATACTTCCACCTCCCCACGGGCGGGCTGTCGGTCTATGACCTTTACAATATGGTATCCAAACCTGGTCCTGACGGGCTCACTTATCTTACCGACCGGCGTAAGATAGGCCGCCTGCTCAAACGGGAACACCATTTGCATCGCCGTAAAGAACCCGAGATTTCCACGAGTCTGCTCCGCGCCCGGTTCTTCCGAGAATTCCGATGCCAGCATTCCGAAATCTTCACCTGCGAGCGCGCGTTGTCGCAGCGCTGCGATCTTGCTGAAAGCCGCGAGCGTGTCTTTCGGGCTGGCTTCGGCGTCGACCCTGACCAGTATGTGCGATGCGTTGATTTCCTCTTTAAGTCGTTCATAAGTCAGCCAAACCATGCTATCCAGCACCTTAGCGTCGGGCGTGTACGGCCTCAGTAATTCATTGCGATAGGTATTGTATTCTTTGCGAAAACTGTGAGTAGTGTCCATCCCCCGGGAAAGGGCCTCCTCCACTTTCAATTTGTAGTTGATAAACAGCGTGAGGTATTCCTCGATCTTCTCGCGGGTGAACTCTTCCGGTTTGTGCTGATGATTTTTGCGATAGAGGTAAACGAATTCCTCGGAAGTGACAGGCTTATTGTTGATGTAAAAAATTGTTTCCGGCTTTTCAGTTTTCGATTGTGCCGTCGCTGTCATCACTATCATACAGGAAAGCAGAATAGAGACTGCGCGCCGTTTCATACACATCATTCAACAGGGGTTTATGGATAGGAAATGTTCTTGACCAGGCGACAGACATTCTTACCGTTTCGTTTTTGGTATTCGATCTTATCCATAATGGATTTTACCAGTCTGATTCCCAGTCCGCCCTTCCTCTTTTCGTGAACAAGATTACCGAGATCCGGTTCCGCAAACTGGTTAATATCAAATGTATTTCCGTCGTCAACTATTTCAAAGATAACGGGGCCGTCTTTTTTGAGAATGATAGTAATCTCGAAGAGCTCGTCCGGATTACATCGATGCGCGTGAATCATCAGGTTTGAGCACATTTCATCCAGAGCAAGTACAATCTCGCTGATCTGGAGATCCGGCACACCATGCGTTTTCAGGGCGCCGCGGATAAAATCCCGAACGCCCTTCAGATTCTCGATGTCGCAGCCAACTTTCTGTTTATAGTTCATTTACCATGCGCTTTGCCTGCGCCTTGTCCTTTGCAATATCCAATAGTCGGTTCAAGCCAAGTATCTCGAACGTATTAGCGACCTTATCGCTCATACCAAACAGTACCATTCTGATGTTCTGATCTTTAAATTCTTCGATATAAGACATGAAAACACCCAGGCCGGCAGAGGAGATGTATTCGAGCGAATGGCAGTCGACAATGATTCTTGTGAACCCTTCCCCCACACTCTTGGCAATGGCCAGATCAAGCTCAATGGAAGAGCTGGCGTCTATCTCGCCAATCAGGGCGATGACATCAACTCCGTCTTCCTGAAGTCTCTTAATGTGGATCATGGTATTAACGTTTTGTTATTTCTAAAGTTTGCCTTTTTGAGCCTAATTTTGCTTTTATCAGTTTCCGGGAACTATTCTGTAAACTTTACGATCATGGTCGTATAGTCATCATTGATATTGGTCGTTTCCGAAAATTCATACAGTCGCTTGATCAGATGTTCCTGGATCAGCCGCGGCGACAGGCCACTGACCTCCATCAAAACATCGCGGAGCTGATCGTAACCGAATTCATCTCCTTGTTTGTTTTTTGCCTCCGTCACCCCGTCGGTATATAAAACCAGAATATCTCCCGGTGCATAAATAACCTCATGGGTATCAATGTAATCGCGATAGCTCCGATTCTTTACCATACCCAGCGCAATACCCCTGTCCTGGACGTATTCCGCCCGATCTGTGGCTGTTTTATAGTATAGCAGAGGACAATGACCCGCCCTGGCATAGCGAATCTTCTTGCTGCGGCTGTCGATAATAAAGAACGCAGCGGAAATGAACGACCCCCGCTCCAGGCAATAGACCAGCGCCTGATTCGCTTTTATCATAAACTCATCGGGCTGGATGCAATCCTGCGCGAGGCTGTGAAAGATCCCTTTCATCTGCGACATGTGAAAGGCCGCAGTGGTTCCCTTACCTGAAACGTCCGCGATGATGAGGGCCACCTGGTGATCGCTTATACGAAGCGTATCATAGTAATCACCACCCACTTCATCGGCCGACTCGGAGAAGGCTGCTATCTCGAAGTCGGGATCTCTCTCCAGGACGGTGGGAAGCAAGCTCTTCTGAACAGTCTTGGCGATCTTCAACTCTTCCTTGTAGCGCTCATTCTGCAACGCCTCTTCCATCAGTCGGAAATTTTCGATCGAGATCCCCGCCTGATTGGAAAACGTAGCAACAATCTTTGTCATCTCGCGGTTGAAACCGTCGGGCAGTTCCTTCAACAGTGCCAGTGTACCTGTATTCTCACCTTTCACATTGATCGGGAAAGCAAGTATTGATCTGAAGCGAGATCCCCTGAGCGTCGCGAGGTGTTTCGACAGGTTCTTCGTCTTATCACTCCCCTGGTCGAATACCTCCAGTACATTTTTTTCGCGCAGATGGTTTACGATCTGTTGCGATTCCTTCTCGGAGATCTTGTATGTGAACAGTTTCGAATGAGGGTTGTGCGACTTCACTTCCAGCCATGCAGCATCGGCAAAGACAGTACTCACCGAAGTCTCCAGCAAAATATTGTAAACGCTGTCTTCATTTTGTTCTGTCTGGATCGACTGGCTGATCCGCTGGAAGTTGACAACTTCTTCGAGTTTTTGCTCGAACACAGAAGTCGTTGGCAGATTAAACAGTATCACCAGGAAAGAGAAGATACTGTACACCATCACGAAGGTCATCAGCGCCAGGATGAAAACATGAAGCCGGTAGTTTGTGAATTCGACGTTTCTACCCGACAGTATTTCAACATAAGAGCTTGTAGTATAAAAGATGTAAAGGAGGTAGAAGACCGTCAGCAGCAGCAAAAGCAGGCAGGTCCATTTCTGTCTGAAGTTGAGAAAGGCAACCCACTTCATATTAGCCGACAAGACCATCCCGATCAGCACAAAAAACGCAAACATCGTCCAGTACACTCCCTCGACAAAGGGAAAATCAAATGCGTTAAAGAGCAATGACAGCAGCAGCGACCATTCGAACAGATTCCACAACCTCATCAACCACTTTGACTTCTGGTAGAGGATCAATCTCTTCCAGGCGGTAAATGCCATGAGAAGAAAGCTGATCATGAGCCCGAGGTTGACGAGGTACACCAGGTCTATGAACACTGCGTCGGTAGTGAGGCGAGTAGACCCCAGAAGGTACTCAACAAGCTTAAGTGCCAGTGACACGATCGTGGCCACCAGGCCGGTGGCAAATACGCGCCAAAGCAGATCCACGAAATTCAGCGAATCGTCGCGGTCATACCGCAGTCTGTAATAGTAGTAAAGAGCAAGAATGAACAGGTTGAGGACAACATTGGGAACCCACGCCGGCAGCCCTGGATTTATGTTATTGCCCGAAACAAAGACCACATAGATATCGGTAACGACAAGCGCGAGCCAGGTGATAGCACCGAGACTGAAAAGCAGCCTGATAATCGCTTTCGTGCGCATGAACGATCCAAAACGGGGTTAGAATCAAAAAAATAAGCCAATCGGCAAGATTGGCTTTGCAATTATAGGAATAAATCAGGGCGAATACGCCTGACCAGCCTACTTTCCGTGCATTGGGATCACTTCCGGGTGTAGTTCGGAGCCTCCCGCGTAATCATCACATCATGCGGATGGTTTTCTACCATGCCCGCCGAGGTAATCTTTACGAACTTCGCCTCCTTCAGTTTCGCGATATTCTTTGCACCGCAATAACCCATACCTGCCCGAAGACCACCAACCAGTTGGTAAAGCACTTCGGAAACAAGTCCCTTGAAAGGCACGCGACCGGAGATTCCCTCCGGAACCAGCTTTTTAACATCGTCCTCCACGTCCTGGAAGTAGCGGTCTTTAGAGCCGTCTTCCATCGCTTCGATAGATCCCATTCCGCGATAAGACTTGAACTTCCGCCCTTCATAGATGATCATCTCACCAGGAGCCTCTTCAGTACCGGCCAGCAGTGACCCGATCATGATACTGTCTGCGCCGGCGGCTATCGCCTTCACAATGTCGCCTGAGAAGCGAATACCCCCGTCTGCAATAACCGGCACACCGCTGCCCTGCAGTGCCCTGGAGGCCTCATGAACGGCCGAAAGCTGAGGCAGACCCACGCCTGCAACAACCCGGGTTGTACAGATACTTCCCGGCCCCACACCTACTTTCACGGCATCAGCACCCGCCTTGGCTAATGCCTTGGCCCCTTCGCCCGTCGCAACATTTCCTACAATGAGATCCAGCCCCGGATACTTCTTCTTCACCCGCTTCGACGTGTCGATAACACCCTTTGAATGACCGTGCGCGGTATCGATGCTAATCACATCCACCCCGGCAATCGTTAGCGCTTCAATCCGTTCCAGAATGTCGGGGGTAACACCCACCGCGGCACCCACACGGAGACGCCCAAAGGCATCCTGGCAAGCATTGGGCTTGTTTTTCTTTTTCTGAATGTCTTTGAACGTGATAAGACCGACGAGCTTGCCTTTCTTGTTTGTAACAGGCAGTTTTTCAATCCTGTATTGCTTGAGAATATCCTCCGCCTTATCCAGGGTTATCCCCTCAGGAGCAGTGATGAGATTATCGCGCGTCATGATCTTCTCCAACACCTCTTTCATGTCTCTCTGAAACCGGAGATCACGGTTTGTTATGATGCCGACGAGCTTCCCGTCGCTGTCGATGATCGGTATTCCACCGATCTTCAGGTCACGCATGATATTCTCGGCGTGTTGAACAGTGGCATCAGGTGATAACGTAATGGGGTCGCGAATCAGCCCGCTTTGCGAACGTTTGACCTTCCGTACTTCCTCCGCCTGCTGTTCAATCTTCATGTTCTTGTGAATAAAGCCCAGGCCACCTTCCAGCGCCACGCTGATAGCCAACTCGGCTTCCGTCACGGTATCCATAGCAGCAGACACTATTGGGATATTCAGATGAATGTTCTTTGTCAGGAGCGTGCCTGTGTCGGCCTCGCGGGGAAGTATCTCTGAGTAGGCAGGAACAAGAAGCACGTCATCATAGGTGAGCGCTTCAAAGAGAATTTTGTTTTTGTCGGCGGGCATAGCA
Source organism: uncultured Roseivirgaceae bacterium (assembly GCA_964493505.1). GTDB lineage: Bacteria > Bacteroidota > Bacteroidia > Cytophagales > Cyclobacteriaceae > Chryseosolibacter. The sequence goes on along the minus strand of CAZBNP010000001.1, from coordinate 440,655 downwards.
AATAATTTACGATCTATTATTTGCCGGGCAAAGATAAACTTTTATTTGCGATTTTTCCAATACTCGTCACAACCCGGATTCAAAAGCCGCACCCGATTCGGTCGGCGACGCAAAACTCTTCGGACTTTCCCTCAGGAAGGTTACTTTTGTTGTTCAAATACCCCTTTATGCAAAGATTTATTCTTTCGATCCTCCTGGCCTTTTTTTTCTCCGGTTCCATCGCCCAGATACAAATAGGCAAAGCATCTTTCTACGCAGACAAGTTCGAAGGTGCTCCCACCGCAAGTGGACAGAAGTATCGCCACAGCAAACTCACTGCGGCTCATAAGACACTTCCCTTTGGAACACGTCTGCTGGTAACAAACCTCGGTAACAATGAATCAGTGGAAGTGGTCGTCAATGACCGGGGCCCTTACATCGAGGGTCGGGTCCTCGACCTGTCCAGATCTGCGGCGGAAAAACTGGGGTTCATTAACCAGGGTCTCGCCGATATCAGACTCGAGGTGATCGATGCCGGAGACGGAAAGACGAGCGATCCCATAAAGACCGTCGACTTCGTCGTCGTCGACGAGAAGGAACTCTACGATTTCCAGATCAAACGTCTCGACCCCAAAGGCTACGGCGTGCAGATAGGCACTTATCAGGAACTTGTCAATCTGATGCGGTTGTCTGACAATCTCAAGAATTCCTATAAGAAGGAAGTCACTGTTCATGTAAAAGTAATCAACGGAGTGAAATACTACGGTTTGATTCTCGGTCGGTTCCCTACACGCCTGAAGGCTGATCAATTCAGGGTCGAACTGCAAACGAAATTCCCTGGCGCGTTTATTATCGAATACGATCGCTTGTGACAAAATGACTGGAGGAGAGTTTTGCTAATGGAGTATCTTGGGTATCTCGCATCCATCGCAATCGGCATGATCCTGGGCCTGCTGGGGGGAGGTGGCTCAATCCTCGCAATTCCTATTCTGGTTTACCTCTTTCGCATCGAGGCAGTAGTAGCCTCGGCCTATTCCCTCTTTATTGTTGGCGTCACAAGTCTGGTCGGAGCTGTTCCCAAGTACAAAGACCACCTCGTAGATATTCAAACTGGCCTCCTTTTCGGATTGCCTTCCATCGCGTCCATCTTCGTCACCAGGAAGTGGATTGTACCGGCCATCCCAGACGTACTATTTCAGGCCTCCGGCTTCGTATTCTCAAAGCGGCTTTTGATACTTGGTCTCTTTGCGCTCCTCATGATCGTGGCTTCAAGGTCTATGATCAAAGGAAACCATGAAATCAGCACCGACGAGGGCAACTGGCGCATACCATTGATCACCATCGAGGGAATGGTTATCGGCTTCCTGACCGGTCTTGTTGGCGCCGGTGGAGGATTCCTGATCATCCCTGCCCTGGTCTGGCTGACCGGCCTCCCTTTCAAGACCGCTGTTGGCACCTCACTCTTTATCATCGCCATTAATTCTATGCTCGGTTTCCTCGGCGATTTCCTCAACTACAATATGAACTGGAGTCTCCTCCTGACAATCACCGGGCTCGCGGCGTTCGGTATTCTGATCGGCAATCAACTGCAGAAAAAGATTCCCGCCGGCAGACTGAGAAAAGCATTCGGATGGTTTATCCTTGTAATGGGTATCGTCATTCTGTTGAGTGAAATACAGTCGGCGTCAACGCCGGTCAACTGAACACAAGCATCCGTATGGAGATCAGGAAGGTAGTTATCATTGGTCCGGAGTGTACAGGAAAATCCGACCTGTCGAAATTTCTTGCGGACGAATTCAAAACAACCTGGGTGCCCGAATATGCGCGCGAATATCTCGACAATCTGCCGCGACCGTATAATGCCGGTGATCTTCCCGCTATTGCCGCAGGGCAGATAGAACAGGAAGAGCGTCTGGCGGCGAGTGCAAACAACGTTCTTATCTGTGATACCAACCTCTATGTGATCAAGGTATGGAGCAACTTCAAATACGGCTACTGCGACCCTGCGATATTGCAGGAAATCGCCACCCGACCATATGACCTGTATCTGTTAACTTACGTCGATATCCCCTGGGAATACGACCCGATGCGCGAACATCCCGACCAGCGTGAACAATTGTATTCAATTTACCTGGAAGAAATGAAGAGTCAGTCTGTCCCTTTTGTGGAGATCAAAGGCGACAGATGTGAGCGCCAACAGCTCGCGCGAAAAAGCGTATCGGAAATGCTGGCGCGAAAATGAGCTGCCACCGACCAGACAAAGCGAATCACCGCTTATTCAACACCAGTTCCTTCAGACACTGAATCCACAGCGGGTGGTCATTGAGGCTTTCCACAAGCTGGACCTTTTCTCCACCGAGACCGGTGAAGATATCCTGATACTCCTCACCAATTTCAACGATGGTTTCCAGGCAGTCCGCAGTGAAGGCAGGAGAAAACACAAGTATGTTCTTCATACCCTTCCGCGCACAATCCTCAACCACCTTGTCTGAAAAAGGTTTCAGCCATCTATCATTGAGCCTTGACTGGAAGCACACAGTGTAATCTTTTTCAGCAAGGCCGAGTCGCGAGGCAACCGACCGTGTCGTCGCGTAGCAGGTCGCTACATAGCAGAACTTGTTGTAGTCATTCACCTCCTGTTCGCAGTTGTAATGCGAACAGGGCAGGTTCCCGTGTACTTTCTCAACCTGGCGCTCAGGAAGTCCGTGGTAAGAGAACAGAACGTGATCATACGCAGACAGATCATAAACCTTCCCGCGTTCCACCTGCGCTTCAATAAAGGTAGGGTGATCGTAGTATTGACTTATGTATCTGATTTCCGGAATCACCCACCATTCGCGCGTTACCCGCATCACCTCATCAAGCGCGGAACCCGTCGACGCCGACGCGTACTGTGGAAACATTGGCAACACAACTATCTCATCGTAGTTCTTCTGACGCATCTCTTCGAGCACATCCGGAATGGACGGGTTCTTATAGCGCATAGCGAGATGGACACTATACTCACCGTCCAGCGATTGCTGGAGCAATCGCTGGACCTCCCTGCTGATATACAACAGCGGCGAGCCGTTGTCGGTCCACAACTTCCGGTACACTTCCGCCGATTTTGGTGCGCGAAACGGGACGATAGCAAGGTTTACCAGCATCTTCCTCTTGAGCCACGGAATGTCGATAACACGCGGATCGTTGAGAAACTGCGAAAGATATGGCCGCACATCACCCACGGCAGGACTGTCAGGGGTGCCCAGATTGATCAGCAAAACACCTTTCGTTTTCTTCATGATTATCAGTTTCTCCACACGAAATACTAATGAATGATCGGCGACCGTTTGAAAGGTTTCGTCTCGTCAAAGAGCTTGCGGAATGTAGCGTGGCGCTTGCTCACATCGGCTCCGACCTGCTCCACCACATTGATCATTCTCGGGTTAAAGTCTCCTATCCAGTTCATTTCATACTCGTCATACCGGCGGTATGTTCCCTGCAGCAGCGCGCGCGATTCCTCTATCATTGCACCATCTACCCCTTTCCCCTGATGCTCAGGCACCACCCCGAACAGTACGCCAAAAGCCTTGCGATTGGTCTTCCTGAAAGAATGCCATAGGAACATGAGCTTTCCCAGCCAGTCAAGCTTGCCATTCACATACTTGAATATCTGGTTTATCTCCGGTAGCGACAGAAAAAATCCGACAGGTTCCCCTTTATAGAACGCGAAATAAACAAGGCGGAGATCCATAATAGGCTTCATCTGGCGGATGATAAGTTTCGCCTGGGCGAGGTTCATTTCCGGAACATCGCCTCTATCTGCCCAGGCGCGATTGTACACCTTCATAATGTACTCAGGGAGCATGTGTAGTTCCTTTTTTTTCAGGTACCTGACAGCATAATCCGGATTGCGGCGTATCAAATCCGCTTTCCTTTCAAGTTTCTCGGAAATCGGCCGCATGACCATTCTGCGAAACGTCAATTGATAGAAATAAACCTGAAAGCCATAAGCTTCGAATAAATCCGCATAGTAAGGGAAATTGTAGTTGCACTGGTAGTTTGGCTCAAGGTCAAATCCCTCTACCAGCAGACCCCACCAGCGTTCGCGGCTGCCAAAATTGATCGGCCCATCCATTGCCTCCATACCCTTCCCGGCGAGCCACGATTTACATTGATCGAACAACGCAAACGCCGCCTGCTGATCGTCGATGCACTCGAAGAAACCCATCCCGCCGGTAGGCTGGTCGTTACCCTTGTGAACCGTCTTCTGATCTATGAATGCGGCAACGCGCCCAATGGTCTTCCCTTCGTCCGACTGAAGTATCCACCGGATGCATTCCCCATGCCTGAACGTCTTGTTCTTCTCTGCCTGAAACACATTTTCGATGTCTTTGTCCAGCGGCCGTATCCATTGCGGAACATCCTTGTAAAGCCGCGTCGGCAAGAGCAAAAACTCGTTGATATGTTGCTGTGTATTTACCTCAGTGATCCTCATTTCGGGGACTCTTTGATTTTATTCATAACGGCGTTAACCATGTTGGGCAACACAATATGAAAGCGCGTTCCCTCGTCCGGCCTGCTTACCACCGTGATCTGGCCCGCCAACTTCTCAACCGCGTTCTTCACAATATACAATCCTATTCCCGACCCTTCAGCCTGATCAGTTGCGCGAAAGAACATCTCAAATATTTTGTGCAGGTTAGTCCCGCTAATGCCGATACCGTTATCGGCAAAACTGATATCAGCACAGAGGTGATCAATATTGATCTTGATAGTGATTTCAGAGTCGGTGGCACCGGACTTGCGGTATTTTATGGCGTTCGAAATCAGGTTTCGAAAAATTTCGGCGATGCGCCATTGATCACTGTAAAACCCGCTACCCTCAATTTTAACGACACGTTTGGTTTCCTGTACACCTTTGAGATAACCGAGATCTGTGAATGTTTGTTCAATAATCTTTCCGAGATCAACCTCATCGACATTCACCTCCATCTTCAGGTTCTTCGAATGGCTCAGCACATCGCCGATAAAATTGTCGAGCGCGTGTATCTTCTCTCCGATAAGGTCCATATACTGAAGCGGGCAATCGGTGTTGCCTTCAAGTTTTGACAGATTTACGAGTCCGAGCACAGACGATAGCGGCGCCCGCAGATCGTGCGACACCTTATATACAAAATTATCCAGCTCAGCATTGCGCACTTTCAGCTCCTCTTCAACTTTTTTGCGATCAGTGATGTCAACGTACACCCCGTAAATGCCGATCACGCGACTATCGAGAATAACCGGAACCCCGCACAAGATCACGTTTATCAACGCGCCTGATTTGTGCCGCCGGACAGACTCGATACTGACCGACTTGTTTGAGGTGATCAGGTTGTTAAGATCGATCCCTTCGCTCCGCAAGTTGTCGGGCACGATAAAGTCGTTCAGATTATTGCCGCGAAGGTCGTCCCGAATGAATCCAAACATTTGTTCGAAGCCGGGGTTCACCTCGGCAACTCTTCCTTCATCATCAAGCATTACTACTGCCATCGGCAGGTTTTCAAACAGCTGCCGGAGCATCGTTTCACTCCTTCTTACTCGTAACTCTGCCTGTTTTTTTTCGGTGATGTCGCGAAAGATCACCTGCACCGCTGGCTTGTTTTCATAAAGGAAGGGAAAGGCCAGTGTCTCGACGTCGATAGTGCGTCCGTCCGCGCATCGGTATTTTTCCTCTTCGGGAGGAACGGACTCGCCGGCCGAAACTCTTTTTACGCGCTCGCGAATCCTCGCATGATATTGTGGTAGCACAAAATCCAAAGCCTCAGATCCAATCAGCTGACCTTCCGCTACCCCTATGAGGGCGTGAGCATGCTTATTCGCAAACAAAACAATGCCCCCACGCTGGACGGCAACACCGATAGGTAATTTGTCCAGAAGGTCTTCATAGCGATAAGGCTGCATGTTCTTAAGGGCGTGTAAAGTGGGGGTTTTGGGCAACTTCCGAAATCTCAAAACGCAAGATAATTTTGTTGATTGGACAAAGCAAGACAGCCCCTTGCGGTCAGCTAAATATCGCCTGCCTTTTTATAGACGGAACTAATAATAAAGCCCCTGTAAAACGTCGCTCGTGCCAGTCTGCTGAGGCCACATGCGTCGAGGCACAACTCCCATGCCGGAAGTTTCATCGCGGTGATATTGGAGGCCGCAATAAAGAACCGGTACATCGCGGCAAGCAACAGGCGTTGCCAGGCCTTTCCTCCATCCACGAAATCACTCGCCAGCCAGACCCCGCCCTTTGCAAGGTGGGTGTTTAACGTATCGCAAATCGCCCGCAGATCTTCATCCGGAAACAGGTCCAGATAAAACTGTGTAATCACTGCCGAAAACTGTGCGCCGGATGGAATCGAATTCTGAGTGCCGTGGATAAAAATCACCTGATCCACCTGGTGCTGCGACAGACCACCTCGCGCGAGATCCAACATGGAGGAAGATGCATCTATGTACCACACCCTGACCGCCGGGCAGGTTTCCAGCAACGGGTTCAGGATCTCCCCCGATCCACCGCCGAGGATCAGCACATCGCCGGTTGAAGGCACCCGCGACAGAAAGTGTGTCTTGCTCTTCCTGATTGAAGAAAAGAACACGAGGCGCTTGATACCATCGTACAGCGGCGCGATTCGGTTAAAGCCATTGAGTCTGGTCATAGCAGGTAAAGTCCGGGTATAAAAAAGACAGCGTCGCCCAGAATACGGTAATAATTATTTCTTTCCACCCGTTCCCCGAGGAAAAGCACGGTCAGCAGCAGCAGGTTCATTGAGATAAATATGATCGCAATGCGCATATCGAATTTCCAGAGCCACACACCCGAGGCAATATTAAGCAACCCCAGCACCAATATTCCAAGACGTGTAGATCGCGGCCCAAACCAGGTTACGAATGAGTGCTGTTGATGGACAGTGTCTTCGCGATAGTCGAAGAGGCTAAACAGGAGGAGGTTCATCAGTGCGGTAATAAAGAACTTGGCGGCGATCAAATGGTAAACAGGGAGTATTCCTGTCTCTGCAATAGCCAGTGACGGCAAAAGGACACCCAGCGTATAAAGGGCCGCCACAAAAAATTCCTTCAGGAATCTAAGATGCCGGTGCAGCACGAGATAAACCAACACGATAGCTCCCAGTAATAGACCGGCTTGCAAGATCGAAACTGACAGAAACCCGATCACAACCAGGTCGGCCACAATGGCAACGAACAGCACCGCGACGATAGCACGAAAATGCTTCTGATGAAACCGGTGACGGTCGGTCGACGCTATCCTGGGAATGATCATGGCATCCCCCAGATGATCGACGGTATAAATGATCCAGACAGTAATGCCCAGTGCGACAAGTGACACGATCGGAACGGACACCTGAAGGAGAGTCCCAAAAAACAACGCACTAACTACTGCGCCGCCGACAACGTCAAGGCTCAGGATGTTGATGTGCTGATAGAAATAGTTCAGGGCCTTCATAAACAAAAAAGTCTCCATCGGAGACTTCTGCGTCATAGGAAGAATGACTTATGCCGATTTTAGCGCTTCCGCTCCACCGACAATCTCCAGGATCTCCTTGGTAATCGCCGCCTGGCGGGTACGGTTGTAAGTTAATCTCAGTTGCTTCAGTAGTTCTCCGGCGTTTTCCGTCGCCTTGTCCATGGCCGTCATACGCGCACCATTTTCCGCCGCATTGGAGTCGAGCGCGGCCTTGTAAAGCTGCACTTTAAGCGACTGTGGAATCAGGCTCGCAATAATCTCCTCCTGCCCGGGTTGATAGATATAATCTACAACTTTTGTCGTTGAGTTCCCCTGGTCCGGAGGCAAAATCGGGAGATATTGTTCACTCCTGAGTATCTGCGTAGCAACGTTCTTAAACTCATTGTAAACAAGTTCAACCTTATCATACTTTCCGTCTTTGAAAGATGCCATCACATATTCCGCCGCCTGCGCAACAGTTTCAAATGACAGGGAAGAGAACAGGCCTGTAAAATCTCCGACGACAGCCGTCTTGCGTTTGCCAAAATAGTCGCCTGCTTTTCTTCCAATTGTAAGAACGGTAACATTACCCTGAGCGAACTGAGCAGCGTATTTCTCTTCGATCAGGCGATTAACACCTTTGAACACGCTGCTGTTAAAAGAGCCGCATAATCCGCGGTCAGAGCTCACTGCGATGATCAGAATCCGGCGCTCCTGGCGAACAGCACTATACCAGTTGTCGCTGTCGCCGTCGGCCTGAGCCGCGGAGAGATTTTGCAGTAACGTAGTGAGCTTCTTTGCGAAGGGACGCATCTGCTGGATCTTCTCCTGCGATCTACGCAACTTGGCCGCCGCCACCATTTTCATGGCTTTGGTTATCTGCTGCGTGGAGACCACACTCGTAATTCTGTTCTTTACTTCCTTTAAACTCGCCATTTCGAAACTCTTTTGCCTGTGAGGGCACTAAAGACTCAAAGTACTTTTTCTTGCTGTATTAATATTTCGACGACAGATCAGTGGCAACCTGTTTGATGGCCGCAACGTCCGCGTCGTCGAATTTACCCGCCCGCAGGTTGTCCAGCACATTGCGATGGCTGCCGCGCATAAGCTCAATAAACTCCTTTTCAAATTCCTTCACTTTATTGACGGGAACGTTGTCCATAAACCCTCTTGTCGACGCAGTGATAATAGCCACCTGCTCTTCTACGGGCACGGGTGCATACTGGTCTTGTTTGAGGATTTCAGTGTTCCTGCGTCCGCGCTCAATCGTAAGCTTGGTTGCAGCATCGAGATCTGAGCCAAATTTAGCAAACGCTTCAAGTTCGCGGAATTGCGCCTGATCCAGCTTCAGCGTACCGGCAACTTTTTTCATTGATTTGATCTGAGCCGATCCACCCACGCGCGATACTGAAATACCCACGTTAATAGCCGGACGGATACCGGAGTTGAAGAGGTTCGTCTCCAGGAATATCTGCCCGTCTGTAATAGAGATCACGTTTGTCGGAATATAGGCCGACACATCACCCGCCTGGGTTTCGATGATCGGGAGAGCTGTGAGCGACCCGCCACCCTTCACGAGGTGTTTGATCGACTCCGGCATGTCATTCATCTGTTTCGCGATGTCGTCATTGTTGATGATCTTCGCCGCTCTCTCCAGGAGACGGGAGTGAAGATAGAACACATCACCGGGATAGGCTTCGCGACCCGGAGGTCTTCTCAGAAGGAGCGACACCTCGCGATAGGCAACCGCCTGCTTCGAAAGGTCATCGTAGATCACCAGAGCAGGACGCCCCGTATCCCTGAAGAATTCACCGATCGCAGCACCCGTAAAAGGAGCAAAGAACTGCATCGGAGCAGGTTCGGAGGCGGACGCTGCGACAATCACCGTATAAGCCAAAGCACCCGCTTTCTCCAACGCAGCCGCAACAGCGGCGACAGTAGAGTTTTTCTGGCCAATGGCAACATATATACAAAGCACCGGCTCACCCTTGTCGTAGAATTCTCTCTGATTGATGATAGTATCCAGCGCCACCGCGGTCTTGCCTGTCTGGCGGTCGCCAATGATAAGCTCGCGCTGACCGCGGCCAATCGGGATCATCGAGTCAATGGCTTTGATACCGGTTTGCAGCGGTTCGTTAACCGGTTGGCGATAGATCACACCGGGCGCTTTGCGTTCCAGCGGCATTTCATACAGGTCACCTGTAAGGGGTCCTTTTCCGTCTACAGGTTTGCCCAGTGTATCAACCACGCGACCCAGCATACCGTCACCCACTTCAACCGCGGCGATCTTACCGGTGCGTTTTACCGTTGCGCCTTCGCTGATGTCGTGATAGTCGCCGAGTAATACGGCACCGACGTTATCTTCTTCCAGGTTGAGGACCAATCCTCTCAGTCCTGTTTCAAACTCGATCAGCTCACCGGCCTGCGCCTGTGTCAATCCATAGATGCGGGCAACCCCGTCGCCAATTGTCAGCACGGTTCCAACCTCTTCCAATTCTGCATCGGTGCGCGCATTCGACAACTGCTCGCGTAAAATCGCTGATATTTCTTCTGGTCTTATCTCTGCCATCGGAATTGAATATTATAGTTCGTTAATGTAAGGATTCTCACTAAACTTCACCTCAAGCGCCTTGATCTTGCTTCTGATAGACGCATCGACCTGACGATCGCCGGTCTTCAAAATAAAGCCACCAATCAGATCGGGATCCACCTTCTCGATGAGTTCGATCTGGTTCAGGCCGCTATATTTCTTGACAAGTTTCTCAAACTCCGCACGGGCATTGGCATCGAGCGGACTGGCCGTGGTGACAGTGCCCTTCCCGATACCCTTATACGCGTTGTAGGAGTTGTGAAACTCACGGGCTACGCTTACCAGAATCGGTTCGCGATTTTTCCGGGTAATGATCTCAAAGAACGCCATCGTCAGGCCATTCACTTTGCCGCTGAATATCTTCGTTAACACGGCCAGTTTCTGATCGTGTTTGATGACCGGGCTTTGTAGCATGAGCCGCAGAGGTCTGCTCGCCGCCGTCACTTCTGAAAACAACAGCATGTCGCGATGCACTTCTTCCAATACATTCCTCTCCACAGCAAGGTCGAGCAGAGATTTGACATATCGCGATGCCGCCCTGATATCCGCCATGCCTAGTTGACTTTAAGATCTTTTAAGTATGTATCAACAAGTTCTTTCTGCGACTTGTCGTCGGAAAGATTCTTCTTTATCAGCTTCTCAGCGATTTCAAGTGAAAACATCGCTACCTGCACTTTTACCTCTTTCAAAGCAGCCTGCTTCTCGATGTTGATCGCCGCGCGGGCATCCTCAACGATCTTATCACTGGCACGGCGTGCATCCGCTTCTGCCTCCTCTTTCAGCTTCGCCGACACCTCGCGCGCTTCGCGAAGGATTCTTTCGCGTTCCATACGCGCTTCCTGGAGGAGCTTCTCATTGTCGGCCTTCAGCTGCGACATTTCGTGGCGCGCTTTTTCAGCCGTATCCAGAGCGTCCTGGATGGAGCGCTCGCGCTCGTGCAGTGAGTTAATGATTGGCTTCCACGCGAATTTCGCCAGAAGTATAACCAGCAGAACGAACACGATCGTCGTCCAGAAAATAAGCCCAACACCCGGGGTTAAGAGTTGCATAACTGATTGCTATTTGATCTCTCTTGTCTTAAATAAAATCTTGTTCAAAAAAGAGACTTGCTTTGGCCCATCGCCTCTGCAAGTCTCCTGAATGTGTGCTTACGCTGCGGGTTCCAGGAATGAAATCAGCAGGCAGATAACGCAGGCGAAGAGGGCAATAACCTCGATCAGCGCGGCGATGATCAGCATGGCTCCCTGAATCTTACCTGAAGCTTCAGGTTGACGGGCCATACCTTCCATCGCAGAGCCACCGATGCGGCCGATACCGATTCCCGCGCCAATTGCAGCAAGACCGGCACCAATACCAGCACCCATGATCGCGTAGCTGATATCTAATAAAAGTGCAAACAACATAGACTAATTTATTTAAAGTTAAACAAGATTCAATTTCAATGATGTTCATGATCCGCGGTTGCCTGGCCAATGTACAAGGCTGAGAACAGCGTAAATACATAAGCCTGAATTGCCGCGACAAGTATTTCAATCAGCGTGATGAAAACAACCATCAGCGTTGATCCAAAGCCAACCCAGATACTGGCAAACACGAACGTCAGCGCGATGAGGCTCAGCAGCACGATGTGGCCCGCAGTGATCGCTACAAACAGACGAATCATCAGGGAGATCGGCTTCGTAAAGATCCCGATCAACTCGACGGGCAGGATGATCAATCTCATCACCAAAGGCAGACCCGGCGTCCAGAAAATATGAGACCAGTACCCCCTGTTACCGCTGAGGTTTGTCACGATGAATGTCAAAACCGCCAAAACCAGAGTAACCGCGATGTTACCTGTCAGGTTAGCCGCACCCGGAACCAGTCCGAGAAGGTTTCCAAACAGAATGAAGAAGAACAAAGTCAGCAGGTATGGAAAATATCGCTGATAATTCCCACCGATATTGGGCTTTACGATCTCATCCCGCACAAAAAGAATTATCGGCTCTATAAATGACTGCAGGCCTTTCGGGGCTTTGCCCTGATTTCTCTTATACGCCCGCGCCACACTGGTAAAGATCAGCAGCATGACAGCGGCGTTGATCAGCAGCATGGCTACATTTTTTGTAATCGAGAGATCGAGGACAGCCTCGCCGGAGTCAGCAAGGTAAATATGGCCGTGATCGAGCTTGTAACCGTTATACGGAATGACGTTGTGATGTTGGTCGTAAAAGTTGCCGGAGGAGAAGATGTCCAGCCCGCGTTCGGAAGAGTAAACAATGACAGGAAGATTCAAGACAAAGCCATCGGCGAAGTGCCACACATGGTCATCCAGAACGTGGTGAATGATCAGTTCACTGACATTAAGTTTTTCATCGACTTTCTGCTCGTGCTCGGCCTGTCCGGAAGCTGAAAAAAGCCCTCCGCAAACGAGTGATAAAACGAGAAGAAAACGATTAAAACTGTTCAAAAAGGCAGTCATTTAGGCTTTTTACCAAGTTTCCAAAATCCGAGCGCAAAGGTATTAATTATACCTCCACAAAAAAATCTTTTAAAAAGATTTTGGCCCCGGATCAGGGGCGTTGGGACGTGCCAATCTTTCGATACAACAGAACGATTTCGAGAGCGGTAAACACCACGTAAAGGGCGAAGAAATAGGAGACATTGGCGGCGCTGCCTTGCGGGTCCTTCAGAACCATCACGAGGCAATACGCCAGCGCAGCCATCACCTTTATGGCCAGTGAAAGCAGGTAAAACTGAACGAACAACGTCGGCCTGTTCAGATTGTAGAGATATACAAAAATAATAGTCGTGATAAAGGCCATTACCCAGGTGCTGAAATACATATACGACGGCACCTCGGCGATCCATCCCCGGAGCCACATCCACCGGGTGATCGGTGGTGCTATAATAGCCAGGATTGCCGCTGGTATGATAAATCGGAGCAACTATTGACGTTTTATGGAGCGATAAACCTGATACAGACTTCCGGCAAAACCGACAAAACCGAGCAGTAGCATTAGAAGCGGGTACTTATTGCCGACGTATTGATCTGCCTCGTACCCAAGCCAACCGAGCACACCTATGGTGAGCAGCATCTGCAGGGCGAGACCGCTATACCGGAGGTAATTGTTATACGGATTTAGCTTCTTGTTGAGTTTGGAGGGTTCTGGTTTGGGCGCCATTTTCCGATACTTTTATGTCCTTGATGGCGGCTCCCATCTTACAGGTTCCGTTAAACACAGCGCCTGGCTCAACCACCAGTTTACCTGTGACAATGTCGCCGTGAATCACGGCAGTCGCTTTCAACACCAACAACTCGGCGACCTCAATACGACCTTTCACCTCACCCTCAAGATCAGCATTCTGCGCCACCACATTTCCCTGAACAAAAGAAGAAGGACCGAGAGCGACTTTAGACTTTGACTTGACATTCCCGGTTACTTTACCTTCGATTCGGATATTGCCGTATGTCTCGACGTTACCTTCTAAAAAGGTGCCTTTGCCAATAGTGTTACTCGAGTTGCTAATCTCCTCAGCTACCCGTTTTTCTTCCTTGGAGGTGAACATAAATTTTCTAGTTTAAAAAGTGACAAATTCTTCCGGGTTCAATGAGTTTCCGTTGTACCACAATTCAAAGTGTAAGTGTGGCCCATTGGTAAGTTCCCCACTGTTTCCGACAAGCGCTATGATTTCTCCCGCGTTAACAAATGTACCAACTTTTTTATAAAGTTCGGCATTGTGCTTATAGACCGATATGAGGTTGCCACTGTGCTGGATCATCATGACATAGCCAGCGTCCTGGGTCCAGGATGAAAACAGCACCGTACCATCGGCAATGCACTTCACCGGCTCGTTTGTCTTCGCAACGATGTCCACTCCGTAGTGCCCCTTCTTGACATTGTACCGGTCGGAGATGAAACCCGTTATTGGCGAAAAGAAGAATGACTCGTGCAACTCCTGCCGCTTGACATTTGGCAGTGAGATAAGTGATAGTTCTGATTTTTCGAAATCGCGACGAAAAGCAGAATCAGTCGGCGCCAGCTTTAGTTCCGACGGCCGGCTCAACGGCTCATTCTCCACGCGAAGGATCTCGTTCGGATCCCGAAAGTCCGTTGTATCCCCATTCAGCACTCGCCGAAAGCTGGAAATAAACCGGTCTTTTCGGTCTACTTCCAGCGCCAGCGAATCAACCTTAAGCGCCAGGCCATACAACTGCTGGTTCATGACCATTTGCTCGTACCTTGGATCAAACCACTTTTCAAGTACTGTCTCGACGAGAAACAAACACATCACAAAAACCGTGATAAACAAAAGGAAAGAAAAAAGAATTAATTTCGAGTAAGTGAACCCAAGGCTCGTCTTTTCGGCAAAATTCTCCTCATTCCTGATGATAAGCTGATAGCGGGTAGTGAGCGCGCTGGATAATGTCTTCTTTGCTTTCAAGGAGTTACATTTTGGACAAAATTATAGAATCCAACTGATTATAATATGGAAATTGAGAATTTTGCGTTCTTAGGTAACTAATTTGCCGGTGTTGAAGAATACCCCGATATATCCACTGTTCCTGGCCTTTGCCCTCCTCGCGTGTTCGCCCGAACGAAATACCTGGACCAGTAAAGCCTATCACAACACTACAGCCCACTTCAACGGCTACTATTACGCAAATGAGGAGATCCGGAAGGTTGAAGATATCATCCTCAAAAACCACGTTGACGACTATAACCGCATTCTCAAACTATTCCCCACCTTCGACTCGGCCCTCGCCGAAGGCTTCGCGGAAGAAATTGAAGAAGCCATCAAGATGGCAAGTGTCGCTATCGAGCGACACCCCAATAGCAAGTGGGTAGATGACGCCTACATTCTCGTAGGAAAAGCACGGATGTACAGCCTTGACTGGGGAAACGCTATCGAGACCTTCAAGTACGTCAACACACGCTCTAAAGACAGAAACGCCAGACACCTCGCGATCATCAACCTTACGCGTACTTACATCGAACACCGCGAGATGAACAACGCACTCGCGGCGATCGACTATCTCAACAAAGCCGACCTCAACAAGTCAAACAGGAAAAAGTTTTCCCTGGAGAAAGCCTACTATTACCAGTTGCTCGAAGATTACGACAACATGGTCCGCAGTCTTACCGCGGCAGATGACCTCCTGAAGAAACGTGACCGGCGGGGCAGGATCTATTTCATCATAGGACAAGTGTATCAGGAGCTCGGTTTCGAAGCCGAGGCATACAACTACTACAAGAAATGCCTGAACACCAACCCCGAGTACGAAGTAGACTTTTACGCGCGTCTCTACATGGCACAGGTAACGGAAATCTCCCGCAACCGCGACGTCAATGCCGCCCGGAAATCTTTTCGCAAACTCCTCAAAGATTCTAAGAACAAAGAGTTCCGCGACAAGATCTACTACGAAATGGGCATCTTTGAGCTGAAGCAGAACGACGTTGATGACGCAATAGATTTTCTCAATCGTTCCGTGAGAAGTAGCAACAACAAACGCATTCAGGGGGAAGCATTCCTGCGTCTCGGTGAAGTCTATTACGACACACTCAAGAATTACGAACTGTCACAGGCGTACTACGACAGCGCTATTTCCGCGCTCCCGACAGACTATGAAAATTACGCCTCAATTAAGGCAAGACAGGAAATACTTAACGATTTCGTCAAACACCTGAAGACAGTCCAATGGCAGGACAGCCTGCTATCACTCGCTTCGCTTGACTCAACTGCTCTCAGGCTGATAGTCGACTCTGTGGTTGCCGCGGAGAAGAAACTCGCCGAAGCGAAGGCTGGCAAGAAACGCCGGCGGGGCAATCGTGTAGTCATACAGACACAGCAGTCCGGTATTTTCGGCTCCAGCGCCACAAACGAAGTGTCAGGTACCTGGTATTTTGGGAATCCTGCTTCTGTGGGTGCGGGGCAGGCGGAGTTCCAGCGCATCTGGGGCGACATCAAACTCGAAGACAATTGGCGGCGTTCGCAGCGAATGTCCGGCCCGTCTCCGGGAAATTCCGGTGTCGCACAGGGAGACGCGACGCCGTCAGAAACTGAAACACCCGCGGATGCCGCGGAGCCTGCGGACCCGGCGGAAGTTGCCTTCACGTCACTTGACAAACAAATACCGCGTACAGATGAAGCGCGGGACGCGGCGCTTGCAAAAATTGAAGAAGCATACTTCAACCTGGGCGATATCTACCACTTCCAACTCGGGGAAAAGGCCAACGCAGTCGATATCTATACAAAGTTGCTCAACAGATTTCCAGGCTCGGAGTATGAACCCGAAGTACTATACACGCTCTATCTCATTCACAAAGACAGCGACCCGGCAAAAGCCGAGCGATACGCCTCGAGACTGAAGGATGAACACCCGAACTCTACGTTCACCAAGATACTTCTCAATCCGGACTACCTCCAGGAATCCAGCCTTGTTGCCGAACAACAAAAGGCCTTGTATCGTGATGCCTACTCCTTCTACGGACGCAACCGGTATGACTCATCCTCGGCAATATTAGCCAGGGCTACCAGCCTCGGTGAAACCTCATTCACCCCTGCCTTGCACTTGCTTGAGGTCCTCATCGCCGGCAAGACAGAAGACATCAGCCGGTATCAATATCTCCTTCAGGAGTTCGTTAAAACCCATCCCGATACTGAGCAGGCGCGGTACGCGGAGAAATTACTGGATACAACGCACAAATTTGAGGCGGCGGAAGAAAAAAACAAGGGCATTCAGTTCAGTGCCGGGTTTGACCAGCCGCATTATTTTGTGCTTGTCTACGCCAGCCGAAAGGGTGGGAATGAAGCGACCGCGGCCGCGCTGGAGACATTCAACCAATCCAATTTCGGCAAGGAGGAGTTCGACATCAGTCACCTTGTACTTAATGACACCAGTACGATCACATTTGTGTCGAAACTCGAAGGAAAACAGGCGGCAATGGAATATTTCAGGAAGTTCGCCGAAAACCGGTCTGCAATACCCGGCCTTCGAAACCATAAATTCGATAATTTTGTAATCTCCAAAGAGAATTTTGATACGTTCTACAGAACCAAGGGCCTGAATGAATACCTCCTCTTCTTCGAAAAAAACTACCAGACGAAAAACCAGTAAGAATCCACTTCAGCTGCAAAGCTCGGGGTTCAGGAAAGGTGTAAAAGCTATCTGGATAATCTTCCTGTGTATTCTTATCGGGGCACCACTGTACGTCTATACTGTGAAGATAGATCTGTTTGGTCTGTTCGGCGGCATGCCTAGCTACGCGGCGATTGAAAATCCGCAAAACGATCTTTCTTCCGAGCTTATCTCCGCCGATGGGGTCTCTCTCGGGCGATATTTCCGTTATAACCGCAGCCAGGTAAGATACGAAGAGCTTTCTCCGGATTTGGTGAATACACTGCTACTCTCGGAAGACCACCGCTTCTACGAACACGCCGGCATGGATTTCTGGGCGTATCCGCGGGTACTCTGGGGAATCCTCACACTCAACACCGCAGGAGGGGGCAGTACCATCACCCAGCAGCTGGCAAAGAACCTCTATACACAAAACCCCGAACTCGACGGCCACGTCGCAAGGCTGGGAAGCCTCGCCCGCAGAATTGTTCAGAAAACAAAAGAATGGATCATCTCTACCCAGCTCGAGCGCAACTTCACAAAGGAGGAGATTATTACCATGTATCTGAACACAAGCGATTTCAGCAGCAATGCATACGGCATCAAGGTCGCGGCGGAAACCTATTTCAACAAACAGCCCGACAGTCTCAATATTCAGGAGTCTGCCGTACTGGTAGGAATGCTCCAGGCTCCGACTTATTACAACCCATTCCGCAATCCGAATAACTCGCTCCGCAAAAGAAACGAGGTGCTCTATAAACTTTACGCGCACGGATACATCAAAGACCGCGAGACCTACGACTCGCTCAGATTCACACCCATTGAACTCGAATACCAGGTTCAGAATCAAAACAAGGGGATCGCCACCTACTTCCGGTCAATCCTTACAAATTACCTCATGCAGTGGTGTAAGGAACACGGATATGACCTTTGGGAATCGGGGCTAAAGATATACACCACCATCGACAGCCGGATGCAACAAATGGCCGAGGAGGCGGCGTTGTCGCACATGTCGACATTGCAGGATCAATTCGAATCACAGTGGAAACTGAAGGGGAGCGAACCCTGGGTAGACGATGATGGTCATGAGATCAGAAATTTCCTCGCGCGGAAGATCAAGAGGACGCCAACTTATAAGTCGCTGGTACAGAAATACGGCGAGGATGCTGACTCGGTAGACATCATACTGAACCTGAAAAAGCCGATGACCGTATTCAGCTGGAAAGGTGAGCGCGACACACTGTTCAGTTCGATGGACTCGCTGCGCTACTACAACCGCTTTCTCCAAACCGGCCTTATGTCTATGGATCCCAACACCGGTGAGATCAAAGCGTGGGTTGGCGGGATTGATTTCAAATACTTCAAGTACGACCACGTCAAACAATCTACACGTCAGCCCGGCTCGACATTCAAGCCCTTCGTCTATGGCAAAGCAATTGAAGACGGTTATTCACCCTGCTACCAGCTTCTTGACATAGCGCCCGTCATCAAGGTTCCAGGCGGAACCTGGTATCCGAAAAATGCTGAAGGGGATTATGGAAGCGGCGAGAAATTCAACCTGCGACAAGCCATGGCCAGGTCTATCAACTCCATCAGTGCGCAGCTGATCGATCATGTAAAGCCCCAGAATGTCGTCAACTTTGCCGAGCGCCTGGGCATCACCACGCCGCTGGCTGCAGTACCCTCCCTATGTCTCGGCACCAGTGATGTGTCGCTACACGATATGGTGTCAGCCTACTGCAGCTTCGTCAATCTCGGTATCCATACAGACCCTTACTTCCTCACCCGGATCGAAGACAAGAACGGCAACGTAATCCAGACGTTCGTTCCTAAGACGCGGCAGGCTATGGATGAAAGAACCGCTTTTAAAATGATCTATATGCTGCAGGGCGGTGTTGAAGAAGCGGGGGGTACATCACGGGCGCTCAGCGCTGCGCTGAAGAAAGACAACGAGATTGGCGGCAAAACAGGCACCACCGATAATGCTTCCGATGGCTGGTACGTCGGAATTACTCACAATCTCGTCACGGGAATCTGGGTCGGGGGCGATGAACGAAGCATCCACTTCCCTTCCTGGTATTTCGGACAAGGCGGCAGAACCGCCAGGCCTATTTGGGAGGCCTACATGTTGAAGGTATATGAAAATGACCACATAGGATACGGCAAGGGCATGTTCAGAAGGCCTACCTCGCGTCTCGACATGACATTAAACTGCAGTCAGTACGCTGAAACAGATTCGACCTTCACGCAACCGCTAGAGGAGATTACCCTGGATGACTTTAACTAGAAAGGATTGGTATGGCCAATGTCAGGGAGGCTATTCAGAGATTACCGGATTCGCCGGGGGTATACCGCTTTTACAACGCTGAGAATGAGCTCATCTATATTGGAAAAGCAAAAAGCCTCAAAAAGCGTGTCAACAGCTACTTCACGAAGGCAGCAGGGGTCAATCGCAAAACCCTGAAGCTCGTCTCCGAGATAGCCGGTATTGAGTACACCGTGTCGGATACAGAGTTCGATGCACTCTTGCTGGAAAACAATTTCATCAAGCAAAACCAGCCGAAGTACAACATCCTTCTGAAGGACGACAAGACCTTTCCATACATCTGCATTCTCAAGGAGCGCTTTCCCCGGATAATCTATACCCGCAAATACAATCCGGAACAGGGCGAGTATTTCGGTCCGTATTCCAGCGTTTCGGCAATGAAGAACGTACTCGATCTCGTCCGAAAACTCTACTCAATCCGGACTTGCAGTCTCCTACTCAGCGAAGAGAACATCGATCTGAAGAAATTCAAGGTTTGCCTCGAGTATCATATCGGAAACTGCAAGGGGCCGTGTGTCGGCAACCAGACCGAAGCGGAATACCGGGAAGAGATCGAACAGGCGCGAAACATACTGAAGGGAAACCTGAGTATTGTACACCAATACTTCAAAAAACAGATGCAGGATGCGTCGGAAAGTATGGAGTTTGAGCGAGCACAGCACTTCAAGGAGAAACTTAACACACTCGAACACTTTCAGACAAAATCAACAGTCGTCAATCGGGCGCTCACCGACATCGATGTGCTCACGATCACCAGTACCGAGGTCTATGCGTATATCAATTATATGCAAATCAAGGAGGGCGCCATTGTCTTTTCGAAGTCGGTAGAGATCCGGAAAAAGCCGGACGAGACCGACGATGAACTACTCGCTTATGCGGCACAGGAGCTCCGTGGCGGGAGCAATGAAACGGTCTACAGCAACGTACCCATCAACATGCTCGAAGACAATACCGAGAACGTAGTGCCCAAGATCGGGGACAAGAAAAAGCTGGTGAGTCTTTCGCTGAAGAACGCCCTGGAGCTGAAGAATGAAAAGGAAATGCTGCGGGAGGGGAAAAAATCACGGCATATCGAAACGCTCAGCATCCTCCAGAAGGATTTGCACCTCCCATCTCTTCCGCTGGTCATCGAATGTTTCGACAACTCCAATTTCCAGGGAACGACACCGGTGGCGTCGATGGTCCGGTTCGTCAACGGCAAAGCAGACCGGAAGAACTACCGGCATTTCAACATCAAGACGGTTGTCGGAGCAAACGACTTTGCTTCGATGAAGGAGATTGTTGGCCGGCGCTATAGGAGAATCATGGAGGAAGGTGAGCGCCTTCCCGACCTCATCATCGTAGACGGCGGCAAAGGCCAGCTGAGCAGCGCATGTGAGGCGCTCAGGGAACTCGGTGTCTATGGGAAAATCCCTATTGTGGGCATCGCTAAAAAGCTGGAAGAGATATACTATCCGGAAGATCCGATCCCGCTTCATATTAATAAGAAGTCGCCGGGGCTCCTGCTCATCCAACAGATTCGCGATGAGGCTCACCGGTTTGCCATTACCTTTCACCGCAAGAAGAGAAGCAAGGCAACTATCAAGACGGAGATCGAAGACCTCAAGGGAATCGGCAAGAGCACTGCGGACAAACTTCTCCGGCATTTCAAATCTGTCAGGAAGATCCGTGAAGCCTCGTTTGAAGAAGTTGAAAAATTGATCGGAAGAAAAAAAGCCGAGATCGTCAAAGACGCTCAAAGCGCAGCGTCCGCTGACCACGGTGGCGGATCTGAGTTACCAACGTAAGGCGGGAATATGGACGGCAACAAAAAAGGGACCGAAGTCCCTTTATAATTATGTGATGTTTTTTTAGAATTCCCATAGGTTGTGTTCCTTCTCCATGAGTTCGAGCTCGGCCCACTCCGTGGCCCACACAGCTTCTCTATAGCTCCGGCCGTTTCCGGTATAGACCTCGAACAAGGTCTCATCCTCAGGATTCTCCACTTTGCGGATTGAACCGTGGAAAAGTCTCAAGAGAAACGCGTCAGCGAAATTCTTGTTCTGTGCTGTATTCTGGCGGTTAAACCAGATTGCTGTCTTCGGGTGGTTGCGGAATACTTTCTCCAGGTCCTTATACTTGAACCATCCGAGCTCTTCGTCTACCTGAGTAGTTGTTTTCGATCCCGGCACGATCATCTGAATTGCCTGGATGTCATAGTATAGGCGTGATCTGCGTCTGTCGAAGATCACATCCTCCACTAGTCTGAGGATATTGATATCCCGCGGAAGGTAATCAACAGATTTTCCTTCAGACGTTTCTGCCCAGTCGTCAGGAGACGTTTCGGGGTTCCTTCCGGAGTTGTCAAACAACACACGGTAGTTTCGCCCATTGTAGGTCGCGATCTCGTCGGTAAAATAGCTGCGGCTAGGGTCCCATGTCTCGTATTGCATTCCCTGCGTCTGTACAAGACGGCCAAGGAACTGCTCCTTACTGATCCGGGTTGTCAGCGAATCAGACTTATAAATATCTGTGATCTCGCCCGACCTCACCGCATCAAGGATGAGACGTGTTATTTCGCCGTTGTTGGAAAAGAAACCCTTGTTTTGTTTTTCATTGAGGTCAATGGTTCTCCAGACACGACGCTTGTAGTGATGCTCGTATTTCGGAATGGGGTTGATGGAGTTCGGGTTGTACTGTTCCTCCATCTCCTCCTGATAGACCTGAGCCACTTCGCTGGATTCCACTTCAGCCTGTGCCCACGCGCAAACGGAGGCGATTGACAAAAGACCTATGCAAAAAAGCTTCTTTTCCATGTGCTGATTATTGGATGGGTACTGTATAGACTTCATTTCTAACCGCCACTCTCTCGTCCTGACCCTGATATGTTCTTCGTGTTACAGTTTTAATCTCGATAACGATCCTGTCGCCAGGTCTGAACTGCGCTCTCCAGGAAGCAAGATCGAGTACTTCGTTAGTAGCGTTCAAACGATTCACTGGTGACGTTCCCCGGGCGTGGATTACTTCCATACTACGAATACGGTAAATCGCATCTTTCGGCACCTCTTCCTTGAATGTAGGGTCAGGCTCAGGTACGACGCGCAAACCGGTAAGCGAGCTTCCTCGGACACCGACTTTCATATCTACCTCCTTACCAGCGTTGTCGCGAATAAGATATCTGGGCAGTGGAATAGGTTTTACATCAAATGCAACCGAACCGATCGACGTACCAGCGTTACTTACGCTTACGTTGATCTTCCTTTGTGTAGGGATGATCGTTACACGGCCGGGTTTGTCGCCCTTGATGATCGTTGCTCCACTTCCGCCAAAGGAAGGATTGTAGTTTGTTCCCAATGCGGGTACTTCAATATTTACAGTGTTACCACAGTTCATATACAGCGTCGGTGCGTTACCGGTTGTTACCCTGATAACGGGCTGAGCGACGAAATATTCTACTTCCTGACGGAGTGTTGTGTCAGGCAGCTTGATTTCAGCCGTATAGGTCTTACGTGCGAGGAGTGTCTGTGGGTCATAGCCACCGCCGGTAGCCGTAAATTCCACCTTGCCCATTCTCACGCCCGAAGGGTCAGTAAACAGGTCAAGCTTCTCACCATCCTTGTACATTTCAGGTGTAAAGGATGACGACGACGCAGAGATAAAGAGTGCTGCTTCGTATTTCGCGCCGGCTGCGACTACTGACGATTTGGTGCGAACCATAGGCACCATGTTGTCAAAGCTGACTTTACCGATACCAGCATCAGCCAGCAATTTCTCCAGCGCACGCTTTTCATACTCGAGAACTTCCGTCTCGATCTGCGTTACTGAAGTCAGCGCGGCGATAGGAGGGGTATTCTCAAAAGTGAACGTGAGGAAGTCCTTGTTCTTGTGGTCATCGTCTGTCGCAAACAGCGGCATATCCTTCGGTTTCTTCGCCAGCGAGGGGAAGTCATTAAGTCCTGAGTACTCCTTCAGCTGCTTTACATAGTCATCCAGGAGTTTTTCGAATTGTTTACCAGCAGGCGTTGTCACCATCATGGAAGCGACCTTCGAACTGTGGTTGTTAATGAAAGCCTCGTTGACTTTATCGGTACCGGACAATTTCATCATCTCAGCTTTAACGTTACCGATGCCGGCGAGTGTAGTTTGCGTGAGTTCGCGCACTTTCTGAGCGTTCTCACGTGCTTTGATAACTTTCGCATTCGGGCTTTTGCCCGCTTCCTTTACAATTTCATTCAGGGTAGCAGCATTTTGTTTGTTTGATTCCTCTTTGAAAGTGATCATCGTTTCGTTGATGATCGCAAATTTCTCGAGGACGGCGCTACTAACCTGCAGGGCGAGAAGTGCGGTGAGTACGAGGTACATCATACCTATCATCTTCTGCCTGGGTGTTTCCTTACCGCCTGCCATATTCGATTAGTATTTGAATATTAGAATTGGATATCAATTTCAATTATGCCTGACTTTGAACGCCGCCACCTTTCATAGCAGTGAGCATGCTGCCATAGACACGGTTAAGCGATGTGATGTTGTCAGTGAGTTTTCCGAGTTCGGACGTGAATTTCGCTGTGTTGTCGCCAACTTTTGAAAGTCCTGTCATTGCGCCGGTCAGGCTTTCGTAGAACTTGTTCATGTTCTTAACGTGGCTGTCGGCGTCTTTCAGTTCCATCTCATATACAGAATTCAGAGCGGCGAGATTTTTCGTCACTTTCTGGACCTGGCTATGGTATTCACCGGCATCTTTCGATGCATCGGCCATTGAAGCAACCGCCTTGATCGCGACGTCATAAGATTTATTCATCTCGGTCAATGACTTGGATGCAGACTGAACATTCTTAGCGTAGTCGTTGGTAGCGACGGCAGCATCGGAAAGTGTGTTCATTTTCTTCGCTGACTCAGCGAGGTTATTCATTCCCTTTCCAAGGCTTTCGAGCAATTCCGGTCCGATCTTCGCTTTCTCAAGAGATACATCCAGTTGCTGCGTGAGCGACGCAGTGGCGGTTCCTGGTCTGTTCGAAATCCGGGGAGCTACGCTGGGAGCTTCATAGTCCTCTGCCAACTCCGGGTAAACTTTTGACCAGTCAACTTCCTGATGCGGGGGTTCAAAAGCACTCAGAAAGAATATAATTGCTTCTGTTCCAAGACCAATCATCAGCATCTGGTCTGCTCCTGTCAAGTGAAGGATCTTGAACAATGCACCAATGATAACGACCGCAGCGCCAATACCATAGACTTTTGGCATTATGGTTTTGTAGAGAAGCTCCGTAAATCCGCCTTTTTTCTTGCTCATTTTAGTAAGGTTTAAGTCTTATTGTAGTATAGTTAGGAGTTGAGTTGGGTTTAAAATTCTTGTCCGGATGAGCGTCCAAGGTGTGTCAGCGCGCAGCGGAAGCCAATGTAGGCCCTGGTGGAATCCCGGAATTCGTACGTACGCGTACCGGTTTCGAGATAGTAAGCAACATCCTTCCACGAGCCGCCTCTGACCACCTTTTTCGGAGGAATCCGCGGATCGTATGAACTGCTTTCAGGGTTGGTCCTTTCATCAATATACTGAGGGTTCAGGTCCCATACAGTCGGGACAGATGCCGGATTGAAGTCGTCGAGGCACCACTCCGAAGCGTTACCGGCCATGTCATAAAGACCGAAGTCGTTCGGAAAATAAGATGCTACAGGAGATGAGTATGCGAAACCGTCGTCATAGAAGTTACCACGGCCGGGTTTGAAGTTAGCAAGCATACATCCTTTTGAGTTTCGGATATACGGGTTGCCCCAGGGGTATTTGGCCATATCGCGGCCACCTCTGGCAGCGTATTCCCATTCAGCTTCGGAAGGGAGCCTGAACTCCGGCATGGGAAATTCACCTACGCTCTTGCGATAATCGTTGAGGTAGGCCGTTCTCCATTTGCCGAAAAACACAGCTGCATCCCAGTTGATACCCACTACCGGGTACTGGTCGTAGCCGGGGTGCCAGTAATAATAGTCTTGAATAGGGTCACCCATGTGGTGTGCGAAATCCCGCACCCATACAGTAGTATCGGGGTAGTATTCTTCACGAAACGTCTCGGGATCGATCGGATCGAATCCTTCAATAGTACCGGCGTCAACCAGGAAGAAGTTCGTGAACTGCCGATACTCGTTGTTGGTGATCTCAGTGTCGTCCATAAAGAACGAGCCGATTGTCACCTGCTTGTTGTAGTTGATCTGGGTCGAGGCCGGATCTTCGTCAGCTTGTCCCATGTGGAACGTTCCGGCAGGGATTGGCACCATCCCATATGGTATAGTCATAACCCATCCCTCCCGTCCGGGAACACCAACTAGTTCGCCTTGGTCGCCACCTCCCTGGCCTCCCAAGCCAAGTAAGCCGCAAGCACTAGCTAGAGCACCTGCCATGACTAAGACTAATTTAGAAGAAACAGATCTATTCATAAAGGTTGAATGATTACAGACTCGAAAGATAAGTTAATATACTATATTTTTAAAAATGCTTTCCAAATTCTACAAAATCGTCACAAAACCAAAATTAGCCCCTACTGATGTCTATACCGGGGGGTCCGAATGACTTTTTTGCCGGTAGCATACACCGGAAGCTGATAAGTCAACAGGACCTCGTGCGAGAAATTCTCCTTGCCGTCCGGATCTATAACCACAACGTCGATTGCGTAACCCAGTCGGAGTGAATTATCTTTCAAAAAACTGTAGCCGAGCAGCACATTCGCCGCCTCTGACTGTCTAAACGACAAACCTCCCCACATCTTATCCTTCAACGTGGCAATTACTCCCACATCGAAAGAATATTCGTTAAAATCGGTTTTTATGAGGGCAGAAAAGCTCATTGTCAGGTCAAAACTAACCTCGTGATAGTACCCTCCGGTGAGGTTCAGATGATTCTCCAGCGCATTTCGGGCATCATTTACGTTGAAGTCAAATTCTGCCCGCGTCAGGTGGTTGACCCCGGCACCCAGATAGTACTTCTCCGCACGGTAGTACACCCCAAACCCGATGTCAGGTCTCACTTGCGATTCCTTTCCGCTCTTGTCCACCAGCAGCGGATCATCGACGTGGATCGGACGGTACATGTCGTAGTTAATAGTCTGTGAAAATATTCCCGCTTTAAGGCCGAAGCTCAGTTTGGCGTCTCTCAATCCCAGATGGTATGCGAAGATCGCCTGTGCTTCAAGGTTGTTTAACGGCCCAAGCTGGTCATTTACGATATAGGTGCCAAAGCCACTCCTTAACTTATAAACCGGGGCATTGAAACTCACCAGTTGCGTGGTTGGCGCGCCGCGGTCATTAAAGCTCGACTGGTATCCGGCCCATTGACTACGGTGGATTGCCGTCAGCTGTGTGACACCCTCCACACCCGCGTAAGCCGGCGTAATGTAAAGGCTGTTAAACATGTACTGGGTAAATTGCGTATCCTGCTGGGCATGTGCTGACATCCCAGACACAGTAATCAACAGAGTATAAAAAGTGCGTTGCAGCATTCCAGATTAAAAAATGGAATATAAAGTAACGGGTTTTTTACGACACTTTCAACAGGATGTAATTAAAGTGTAATAAAATAGCTCACATTGTAATTTCCAATGTGTGAATGCGTTATTTGGTCCCGTTGGCCTTCTTGATGTATAGCTCCAGCGCTCCGGTCATCGAGGGCGCATTGGGAAGCGGAGCCTCAATATCCAGGATCAGTCCCGCGTCACGCACCGCCTTGGCAGTGGTAGGGCCAAATGCCGCAATACGCGTATTGTTCTGCTTAAAATCGGGAAAATTCACGTACAGTGAATTGATGCCGGAAGGACTAAAGAAGGCCAGGACGTCATAGAAAACCTCTGTGAGATCGGAGAGGTCGGCAGCAACCGTGTTGTAGATCACCGCCTCGGTATACGTATACCCATTGTCGCGGAGGTAATCGGGAATGTCATTCTTGCGGATATCCGAACACGGGAAAAGATACCGCTCACCCTTGTGCTTCTTCAATAATTCCAGCAGATCCTGCGCGGTCTTGGTGCCGGTAAAGATCTTCCGCTTCCGGATCACAATATATTTCTGAAGGTAATTCGACGTTTGTTCCGAGATGCAAAAATACTTCATCTCAGGAGGCATTTCAACCTTGAGCTCCTGACAAATCTGAAAGAAATGGTCGACTGCGTTCCTACTTGTAAAGATGATCGCAGTATGTTCCAATATATCAATCTTCTGTTTTCTGAATTCCTTTACAGGAATAGCTTCCACCTGAATAAATGGTCTGAAGTCTATCGTGACGTTGAACTTCTCAGACAACTTCAGGTAGGGAGAATTCATATCAGCAGCTGGGGCTTCTTGGGTCACCAGGATACTTTTGACTTTGCGCATCCTGTCAGTAGCGATTTCACTCATATCAACACGTAACGTAATCTTAGCTATTGAAACAGTACCTTCACGGTAACTAACAATGGGATAATTTCTGTCGCACAAAGGTACGAAAATAAATGAAACATCGAACGTCCCGCATTACCACTCAATTTAAAAAACGCGATCGCGATCCACAGCGCAAGCACCGCAACCACTACAGTCAGGAAGATAACATAGTGCGTCGGGTTATCCCCGCGCCCGATGAAATACATGAACATAATGACCGTAGCGGCACCCACTACCACCAGCAGTAAGCGTATCCAGCTGAAAAAATGGATGCGCGCGACACCCCGCATATCGAATAAACGTGTAAGCGAAAAAATAATCAGAACCTTCGCGGACAACAAAAGAAAAACAATAACACTCAACTTCAACCATTGCCACCACATCATGCCGAAGGTCCTGGTATGAAACCGGTCCGACAGCATATAGTGGACCGGAAGGTGCTGGATGACTATAATAAGATAATACCCGATCATCAGGCTGCATAGAACATAGAACTGAATACTCAACCCGCCGGTTAGCCGGATACCCGACTGACCCTCTTCTGTATCCCGCAAACTGATGATCCTTCTCACTGAGAAGTAGTCGCTCGTTAGTTTCGGGTTCAATCGAAACGCTACCACGAACAGAACGATAATGATCAATCCAGCGAGGACAACAAAGTCGCGAAACGAGTCGTGCTGCCGCCGTACCATTTCTATTCCCGCCGACTGCCGCTCCCTTTCTTGCGAGAGAACCTCGGTTACCAGATCGCGTTCATTGATCCGGCGCTGGTGAATCGCGATCCAACCCGCACGGTTGCCAGCGGCCAGAAGACTGTCGATCCGAAACCGTGAAGATCCGGTGAACTCTCCCCGCACCGCTCCGTTCACAAAAAGGAAATACGGCCTCCCCGACCGAATCCTGAGATACTCGCCGGCATGCGTGCGAGGATCAAGCTGAAAGTAGACTGTTCGCAAACCCCTGAACGGTATCTCCTCCACAGGCTCATAGGCACCCTTTTCGTACGACAGCCACTCAGTGCGAAGATCTTTCACTCCCGTGAATCTTTCCTGGGCAAATGCACTTATGAAGAAAGTGGTCAGCACAACAGCCGACATGAGGCGTACGATCATAGCCACGAAAGTATGAAGAATTGCCTGATTGGGTGAAATGCGCGTAAGTTTGCCATTCAATATGCCGGGAATTTACTTACATATACCGTTCTGCAGGCAAGCCTGCCACTACTGCGACTTTCACTTCTCAACGAATATGCAGATTCGCGAGAGCCTCATCCGGGCTATGGAAGCCGAAATTTCTTTACAAAAAGATTACTTTGAAGGTGACGAGGCCGGAACCATATACTTCGGCGGCGGCACACCGTCATTACTCGATGCCACCGAGATCGGGCACCTGCTTCAGGAGATCGCCCGTGTCCACACGATCTCAGCGAACGCCGAGATCACCCTTGAGGCCAATCCCGATGACCTCTCCCTCCGCAAGCTGCGCGACCTCAAATCGGTAGGGATCAACCGGCTCAGCATCGGCATCCAGTCGTTCGACAACGCAATTCTCTCGCAACTGAACCGCTCACATTCGTCGGAAAACGCCATACAGTGTGTAGGTGATGCCCGCAGCGCGGGGTTTGACAATATCAGCATTGATCTGATTTACGCGATACCGGGACTAACGCCCGGGAATTGGGAAAAGACTATCCGGCTGGCACTCGACCTGGAGACACAGCACATCTCCGCCTACACGCTCACGATCGAACCCAGGACCGTCTTCGGCAACTGGGTGAAGAAAGGGAAGATTGTTCCGGTGGATGAAGGGGCGGCGGCAACGCAAATGAACACTCTTGTAGCAATGCTGGCGGCACAGGGATACAGACAATACGAGATCTCCAATTTCGCGCTGGCGGGGTTTGAGTCTGTACACAACAGCAACTACTGGAAGGGCAGCAAGTACCTGGGTATAGGGCCTAGCGCCCATTCGTACAACGGGCGCAGCCGCCAGCACAACATATCCAACAACCACCTTTACGTCAGCGCGATAAAGGACAACAAAATTCCCGCTGAGGAAGAGTCGCTGAAAAAAGAAGAGCAGATCAATGAATATATTCTCACCAGCCTGCGTACCGACGCCGGCTGCGATCTTGACTTCCTCAATCAAACCTTCGGATATGACGTACGCTCGCTTTACGCACTGTATCTCAGCCGACTGCAATCCGATTCGCTTGCCCGGCTCGATCACAACCGGCTGATTCTCACCGACACCGGAAAGCTGCTGGCCGACACTATTTCGTCCGATCTTTTCTTGATTGAATAGACTTTTGTATTACCGGTTTCGTTACTTTTCGCCATTAATCGATCCAATGAAGTCATCTGAAGAGAAGAAGGTGTATATGCTCCTGAAGTCAGTGATCTTTCACTACCACGGGCTTGATGAAGCTGAAAGGACAGAGCTCGAAAGAACGTGTGCGGAGCTTGAAGCTCATGCTGAGTATGAGTGGGCGCTTGACTTCATCGCACAGGACTACATCACAGCTTTTGATCGTGCGCGCGACTACCTCAATAGTATCATCGGCGACTATCCGCGAGACAAGCGGGTAGAGCTGATCACCATGGTGTGGGGGGCGAACAACCGAAAAGGATACGTCACTGAAATGGAGGCAACGGCGATGTTGCGCCTCGCGCGCGACTGGAATGTGAAAGACGAACTTATCGGACTTGTTCTTCAATAGTCCACAGCCATTCCCCATTTGCTTTCAGAAGAACGCAGGAATTCCACGCGCGTTCGCTTTTCATTACATCATTTGTATATTTCGCCGCATAAGATACCGATGGCAAGAAAGAAGAAGACTGACAATTACAAAGCACCCCAGGTGTTGCCGGATGAAGAAGATCTGATCCGGACGGCGTTTCAGGACAAAGACTGGGCGGAGATAAAAGGCTCGAATAGCTGGATGATCTTCAAAGTAATGTCCGAGTTTGTGGAGGGCATGGAGAAGCTGGCCAAGATCGGCCCGTGTGTCACTATATTCGGGTCCGCCAGGACGAAGCCGTCGCACCCCGACTACAAAATGGCTGAAGAGATGGCCTTTCGACTCGTGCGGCACGGTTATGGTGTGATTACCGGCGGTGGTCCCGGTATCATGGAGGCGGGGAACAAGGGCGCACATCGGGCCGGAGGAAAATCAGTAGGACTGAATATCTTTCTTCCATTCGAACAACAGGGCAATAATTATATCGACAAAGACAAGTTGATCACCTTCGATTACTTCTTTGTCCGAAAAGTAATGTTTGTCAAGTATTCGCAAGGGTTCATTGTGATGCCGGGTGGATTTGGAACATTAGATGAACTCGGGGAAGCACTGACATTGATCCAAACGAAAAAGATCGGTCGCTTTCCGATTGTTATGGTGGGGAAAAAATACTGGAAGGGATTGCTTGACTGGTTCAAAAAGGTGCTGATCACGGAAAAGATGATCGACGCGAAAGACATGGAGCTGATCACACTCGTGGATTCTCCGGAAGAAGCGGTGAAGGCTATCGACGATTTCTATTCTAAATATCTTTTGTCTCCGAACTTCTGATGAAACAGTTCTCAGACTTTATATCGCTCGCGGCATTGATCGTTGTCTTCGCATACATTTCGTATAATGAAGTGCGCAATAAGAGTCCGCGGGGACGAATGTCTGATGAAGATGTTGCGCAAAGTCAATACCCCGCGGAAGACGGCCCGGCTATCGAAGGTCTTCAGGGCGGTCTGCTCCCGGCGATGTCACTCGATGTTCCGGCGAACATAACTTTCGCGGGCGAACCCGTCCCCCTTCACATCCCGGACGTCTATGAGCGACTGGACAAGGAGTTGCAGATCAACACCTACTTCCACAGCAACACCCTCTTTCTGATCAAGCGAGCAAACCGGTGGCTTCCTCAGATTGAGAAGATCCTGCGGGAAAACGATGTGCCCGAAGATTTCAAATACCTTCCGCTGATCGAAAGCGCTCTGCTAAATGATGTGTCGCCTAAGAATGCGGTGGGTTACTGGCAAATATTAAAGGCCTCGGGAAAGGAATATGGACTCGAGATCACGAACGACGTCGACGAGCGTTACGACCCACTGAAAGCTACCGTCGCCGCCTGCAAATACATTCGCCAGGCCTACAGAAAATTTGGCAACTGGACACTGGTGGCAGCGTCTTACAATCGCGGTATGAGTGGCATCGGACGCGCCCTGGATAATCAGAAAGTAGACAACTACTACGATCTGTTTCTCAACGACGAGACCTCCCGGTATGTGTTCAGGATTATCGCGATAAAGGAGATCATCGAGAACCCACGCCGTTACGGGTTCCAGGTGAACCCGAAGCATCTCTACAAGGAAGAACCCCTCAGGTACGTTGAAGTAAACGAAACAATTCGCGACATGGTGGCATTCGCGAAACAACACGGCACAAACTACAAGTTGCTCAAGAGACACAATCCCTGGTTGCGCGATGATAAACTCACGGTAAGAAGAGGTCACACCTACCGGATTGCAATACCTGTCAATGAAAACTAACCTTTAATCACCACCTATTATATGAGACCTTACGTGCTGGCTGAGAATACCTGGAAGACTGTTGAGGCAACCGAATACCAGGTCGCTATCCTGCCATGGGGAGCAACGGAAGCGCACAACTACCATTTGCCTTACGGCACAGACAACATCGAAGCCCAGGCTGTCGCCGAAGAAGCAGCCCGGATAGCATGGGAAGCCGGGGTGAAGATCACCGTTCTTCCCGGCATTCCGTTTGGCGTGAACACCGGCCAGTTCGATGTGAAGCTCAACATCAATATGAATCCGTCGACGCAATTCGCTGTACTGCGCGACATCATAGAAGTGCTCGACCGCCAGGGGATTTATAAGCTGATTATCCTCAATAGCCACGGCGGAAATGATTTCAAGACCATGATCCGCGAACTTGGGCTGAAGTTTCCACGCATGTTCCTCTGCTCGTGCACCTGGTTCCAGGCGGTAGATCAAACGAAGTACTTTGAAAACAAAGACGATCACGCCGGTGAGATGGAAACGAGTGTAGTGATGCACCTCACGCCTCATCTGGTAAGACCACTATCAGAAGCCGGTGACGGTGCCTCCAAAAAATTCAGGATGGCGGCTATTCGTGAAGGCTGGGCGTGGGCTGAACGCAAGTGGATGCAGGTGACGAAAGACACAGGCGTTGGCGATCCGCGAAAAGCATCAGCGGAAAAGGGGGTGAAGTTTTTCAACGCTACTACCGAGAAGGTAGCGGAGTTCTTTAAAGAAGTAGCAGCAGCAGATCGAAACGACCTTTATTCGTAATAGCGGAGCGGGTATTACTCGCTTACCTCGGCGATTTCTGGCTTCGTAACCCAGAAATTATTGTACCCTTCGCCTATGTGAATTCCGATCACCTGTGTTGCAAGCATTTCGAGGATTGCGAGGAAATTGAAGATCACTCCTACGCGCGTAGGGAACGCCTGCGCCAGCTCTTCGAAAGAAAGCCGGCCGCGCTTTTCAATCTCGTCTACCACGTATTTCTTCTGGTTTTCAATGGTATAGGGATACTGAATCACCTGGTGGACAGGCTTGTTCTT
This sequence comes from uncultured Roseivirgaceae bacterium, assembly GCA_964493505.1. GTDB lineage: Bacteria > Bacteroidota > Bacteroidia > Cytophagales > Cyclobacteriaceae > Chryseosolibacter. The sequence goes on along the minus strand of CAZBNP010000001.1, from coordinate 407,214 downwards.
CTCCGCCTCAAAGCGTCTCACAACCTTCTCGAAGACCGTCATCAGCTTGAAGATCGTCACGTCCTGGAGCTCCGCCTCAACATTGGTAACTTCGGCAAGCGTCCGGAGTTCCTTCACAATGTTACCACGTTTTTCCTTCATCAGTTCAGATTCCTCCATCTTATGGAAGGTTTCCACGACTGACTTGTATTTTTTATACTCAAGTAAGTGTTTGACGAGCTCTTCACGGGGATCAACTTCATTACCCTGGTCGTCCAGCTGGGGTCTCGGAAGAAGCATTTTCGACTTTATCCGCATCAGCGTAGCCGCTACCAGAATGAATTCGCTGGCAACTTCGATATTCAGATGCTCCATTTGCCGCACATAGGCAAGAAAATCCTCAGTTATCGTCGCGATCGGGATATCGTAGATATCGAGTTCATCCCGCTCAATGAAGAAGAGCAATAGGTCGAATGGCCCTTCAAACAAGGGGAGTTTGATTTCGAAATTTTCCTGAGCTACCATACGGCACAAATTTATTTATAATCCTCCAAAAACCTTGTCATGATAGAAATAAGTAATTTTGCCACGAATCATGACAGAAACACGTATCTTCATTCTCTTGTTACCGATTTTTTAACCTTCGAGAAGCAAATGTTCATATCGCCGGGTAAACTTTTGGCCCAAATCAACGGTCCCGATGACCTGAAAGAGCTCGAGCCGGCCCAGCTGGTGCAGCTCAGCGAGGAATTGCGACAATTTATTATTGACAGCGTGTCTGTTTATGGCGGACATTTCGGCGCCAGCCTGGGCGTTGCGGAGCTCACGGTAGCCCTGCACTACGTCTTCAACACACCGCATGATCAGCTGGTATGGGATGTCGGGCATCAGGCCTACGGCCACAAGATACTCACCGGACGGCGAGACACTTTCCATACAAACCGGCTATACGGCGGGTTGTCGGGCTTCCCGAAGCGCAGCGAAAGTCCCTACGATACCTTTGGTGTCGGTCATTCTTCGACCTCGGTCTCGGCCGCTCTCGGGATGGCTGTCGCCTCAAAGTATCTTGGGCAGGACGAGCGCCAGCACATTGCCGTGATCGGCGATGGGGCCATGACAGGCGGAATCGCGTTCGAAGCGATGAATCACGCCGGTGTTTCAGACACCAATCTGCTGATCATTCTGAATGACAACTGCATGTCTATCGACCCCAATGTTGGGGCACTGAAAGACTACCTGACCGATATCACAACGTCGCGCACCTACAATAAGATCAAAGACGACATCTGGAACCTCCTTGGCAAGCTCTCGAATTTCGGAAGAAGTGCCCAGGAAATCGTCTCGAAGGTGGAAAATGGAATCAAGTCAACACTTCTAAGCCAGAGCAATTTCTTCGAATCTCTGAATCTGCGATACTTCGGACCCGTAGACGGCCACGACGTTGATCACCTCGTCACGGTCCTGAAAGATCTGAAAAACATAAAAGGTCCGAAGATCCTTCACTGCGTTACCGTGAAGGGAAAAGGCTACATTCCGGCGGAGAAAGGCAATGCCACCACCTGGCACGCGCCCGGTACATTCGACAAAATATCGGGCGAAATCCACCAGAAGGTTTATAGCCAGCCCCAGCCTCCCAAATACCAGGATGTATTCGGCAACACGCTTGTTGAGCTCGCAAAAGCGAACGACAAGATCATCGGCATAACACCCGCCATGCCCTCCGGCTCATCGATGAATATCATGATGAACGAGCTTCCCGAGCGTGCTTTCGATGTCGGTATAGCCGAGCAGCATGCCGTTACGTTCTCGGCGGGACTCGCAACGCAGGGGCTAATACCTTTTTGTAATATCTACAGCTCATTCATGCAGCGCGCATACGATCAGGTGATCCACGACGTATGCATTCAGGACCTCCCCGTGAATTTCTGTCTCGATCGCGCTGGCTTCGCCGGCTCTGACGGGCCGACTCATCACGGCGCTTATGATCTCGCATATTTCCGCTGCATTCCAAACATGATCGTATCAGCGCCAATGAATGAATCGGAGCTCAGAAATCTGATGTACACAGCACAGCTTCCGAGAACCGGAAAAGCTTTCTCGATCCGATATCCCAGGGGTGCCGGTGTGCTCGCCGAATGGCGAACACCAATGGAAGCGGTGGAGATCGGAAAAGGCCGGAAGCTCAGCGACGGCGACGACCTCGCTATACTCACTATCGGTCATATCGGAAACTACGCCGTGGAGGTCTGCGAACGAATGGAGAAGAAGGGTCTTTCCGTTGCGCACTACGATATGCGTTTCGTGAAGCCGATCGATGAAGAGATGCTGCATGAAGTCTTTGCGAATTTCAAAAAGGTCATCACGGTTGAAGATGGTTGTATCCAGGGTGGCTTTGGCAGCGCCGTGCTTGAGTTCATGGCCGACAATAACTACCATGCGGAGGTGAGACGACTCGGGATCCCCGATGAAGTCGTTGAGCACGGCCAACAGGAGGAGTTGCATCGCGAGTGCGGGTTTGATCCCGATGGCATTGAAAGGGCTGTTGTTGAAGTGCTTGAGTCTGTTTCACGATCACTGCCATGAACCACATCAACTACAGAGAGCTCGGCATAGGCCGCACCGTGATTCTCCTCCATGGTTTTCCGATGAACCAACAGGTCTGGACGGAGTTCGCAGAAAAACTCAGCGAATCACTTCACGTAGTCACGCTTGACCTGCCTGGTTTCGGAAAGAGTCGCCCACTGCAAGAAGGGTTCACTATCGAGGATGTAGCGCGGCAGATTTCTGCTTTCATCCGGGAGAAAAAGTTTGTGAAGCCCGTTATTGTCGGCCACTCTCTTGGTGGTTACGTTACACTGGCACTGACCGAGCAGGAACCCGACATTCCCGGCGGTATTTGCCTCTTCCATTCCTCGGCACTGGCCGATTCGGAAGAGAAGAAACAATCGCGGAATAAGGTCCTTGATTTCATTGAGAAGCAAGGGGTACAGGCGTTCACGTCTAACTTTATCGGACCACTTTACGCCGACCCGCAACACCGTTCGATTACCAAGGTCAAGAGCATCGCAGTCCAGTCACCGAAAGAGACCGTCGTTGGATTCACGGTAGCCATGCGCGACCGGAAAGACCGGACACATGTATTGCAGTCCTTTCCCGGACCGGTTCTGTTCCTCGCCGGAGAAAAGGATCCGGGGATACCACCGGATACCATTAGGGAGCAGGCCTCGCTGAATAGCCAGGCCGAAGTCCACGTGCTTCCGGAAGTCGCCCACATGGGTATGTTTGAGTCGGAGACTGCCTGCCTTAAACAAATAAGAGATTTTGTTGAAAAATGTGGGTTACCTTTTCCCGTCGAGCCGGATTAAGCTTCGCCCCGTGCCGGGGGTTTTTGATTTGATGAGAAAGTACGCTAACTTACCTAACGGGGTATCGAATAATCCGCCCAATAAATGTTAGGTAATGTAAAAGCGGCCTTATATATTTGCTAAAGTGGACTAAATAAACTATCAAATAACCATGGCAGAACAATACGCACAACAGTTTGAATCGTGGAACGAAATGGCAAAGAATATCGCCTACGGAGCATGGGCCCTGGCCGTGTTAATCGTACTGGGTCATATCGTCCGTCTTGCCACGATGAACGATGCTAAGGTCAAATACGACTTCATTAACAGAAGTGAGATCAAGACCTTGTGGGTAGCTTCCATCATACTGATCGTCGGCTGCTGCTTCTTCGCAAACTCTAACGTAACCGAACTCAGCGCGCTGTGGATCTTTGTTCGCGTATTCACGACGGTATCGATGGGAATGATCGTCGCCCTGATCGTGCAGAACCTCCTGAAGTTCTACTACCCATTCTACATCGAAAAAAGACTAAAAGTTCTTCGCTACAGGCCGCGCATTTCTCCCAAAACCGGTAAGGCGATGAAACTGCTGAGCGAAGACGAAGAAGATGCTTACCTCGATGAAGGTATGCAGGCTGAAGAAAACGTGTTCTCTGTTGACTATGACGTATGGAAAGATCTCGAAACCGGTTACGTCAAAATTGAAAAATATTCAGGTCACTTGCACGCCATCCAGTGCCCCGAGTGCAACTACCAGACCTTCAAGATCGTCAAAGAAGAGATCCTCAAACATCCGACTGCTACTGATGAGGGTGAGTTGATGAAACATTATCAGTGCGGCTATTGTGGCTACAAGGCGAAGAAGAATGTTATTCTTAAGGTTTCCCAGAAATTTGAAGAGGCAACTTCCGCCGCTACTGCGTAGTCTTACAACCTGAGTCCATAACAAAAAACCCGGCAACACCGGGTTTTTTTTGTTTCTGTATATCAACAAAGATCGGGCAACTTGATCTGGTCAGAATAAAATTTCATCCGGGAATGATTCATGTCGAGTCTCTGGATCTTCTCAATGGACGATAACTTGTGATTGACAAATACCTCCAGATAAATATTCCCCAGCAGATAGAGGTTGACCTTGTAGCCATAGTATCGTATAGCCATCACAAAGGTACCGTTCTCATACAGGAGGCTGATCTTCCTCGAAAGCGATAGTCTGTTAAAGTCTCCCCACGTCATCATGTGCTAAACTTATGAAAAAAGTTACGCCACCCCAATATTGACAATTCTGAGTTTTTAGCTGATCTGGTAACGGATCAACTTCCGATTTCTGATGCCCCTCACCGGAAAACAGAGGTAAAAAAAAGACACCGGAAACGTGTTCTTAGTGTCTTGTATCCATCAGCCGACGAATCGGCGAATGGCAAAAAAAAGCGGGTGAAAGACGGGACTCGAACCCGCGACCCTCAGAATCACAATCTGATGCTCTAACCAACTGAGCTACATCCACCATTTGGGATTGCAAATGTATAGAGTCCGCGTTAAATAAACAAAGCACGCCATTTTACTTCCGGTCAAATGACAGGCGCTGTCCTTTCATGCTTTCGTCAAACTGCCCTTCCGAATACGCCAGGTGCCCTGAAACGAAGGTATGCACAACTCTCGACCGGAATGTCTTGTCCTGGAACGGAGACCACCCGCATTTCGCAACAATGTTGTCGCGCTGAACCTTCCACGGCTGCTCCAAATCTACCAGAACAAGGTCGGCGTAGTAGCCCTCGCGGATAAATCCCCGGTTTGAGATCTGAAAGAGGATAGCCGGGTTGTGGGCCATCTTCTCAACGATCTTTTCCAGTTTGATCGCACCTTCATGATACAGCTCCAGCATCGCCACCAGGCTGTGCTGAACCAAGGGTCCACCCGATGGCGCCTTGAAGTAGGTATTGTCCTTTTCAGCGAGGGTATGAGGTGCGTGATCAGTCGCCACGACATCAATGCGATCGTCCAGCAGAGCCTTCAGAACACCCTCCCTGTCGGCACTCGTCTTCACCGCGGGGTTCCATTTGATCAACATACCCAGTCTGGCGTAATCTTCTTCGCTGAACATCAGGTGATGAACACACGCCTCCGCAGTGATCTTCTTCCGCTCAAGGGCGACACCGGCATCGAACAACGACGTTTCCCTGGCGGTTGATATATGAAGGATGTGCAACCTTGTGCCGTGCTTCCGCGCCAGGTCGACGGCGAACGACGACGACTTGTAACACGCCTCCTCACTCCGGATAAGCGGGTGAAAGCTCACAGGAACGTCTTCTCCATACTTCGCCCGATATCTCTCGCTGTTTGCCCGGATTGTCGACTCATCCTCGCAATGCGTGGCGATCAGTGACGGGAACTGGGAAAAGAACCCTTCGAGGATCTTTTGATCGTCAACCAGCAGATTTCCGGTAGATGAGCCCATGAATATCTTCAACCCACAGACGGTAGAGACATCAACCTGTAAAACCTCTTCCAGATTGTCATTGGAGGCGCCGATGTAGAACGAATAGTTAGCCAGTGAGTCTTTCGCGGCGATACGATATTTGTCCTCCAGCAGGGCGAGCGTAAACGTCGGTGGAACGGTGTTCGGCATCTCCATGTAGCTTGTCACACCCCCTGCTACCGCCGCACGCGACTCGGAGTATATCGTTGCCTTATGCGTCAGCCCCGGCTCTCTGAAATGAACCTGATCATCTATAGCGCCGGGCAACAAATACATTCCCCTCGCATCGATGACCCTCCCGGCGGGCCTGGACGACAGGTCTTTTCCAACGGCTTCAATGAACCTGCCTTTGATCAGCACATCACCCTCGAAGACCTTGCCCTCATTGACTATATTTGCATTTACTATCAGCGTATTGTTCATTGCCCTAAATTAACGCAAAGTGTCAGCAATTACTTCATTTGAAAATCTTAATCTGAACAAACAACTGCTGACCGCTGTCGCTGATGCTGGCTTCTCGGAGCCTACGGAAATCCAGCAGAAGGCCATTCCATTGATACTCGGCGGGCAGGAGGTGATCGGAATTGCTCAGACCGGCACCGGCAAGACCGCTGCCTATCTCCTGCCGATACTGATGACGATCAAGTATGCCGCAGGTTCTGATCCGCGGGCGCTTGTCCTGGCCCCGACGAAAGAACTCGCTGTTCAGATCGCCGAGCACGCCCGTCAACTCGCTCGCTACACCGACCTTCGCATCGTCGCCCTATACGGCGGCGTCGGTCCAAAGGGTCAGATAGAAGAACTCAATGCCGGCGTAGACATCATCATTGCGACCCCCGGCCGCTTTATGGATCTCTACCTGAAAGGTGAGCTGATTACCAAACAATTCAAGACGCTGGTAATAGATGAAGCGGACAGAATGATGGACATGGGGTTCATGCCACAACTGCGGAAGATTTTCGAGATCATTCCGCCCAAAAGGCAAAACCTGCTTTTCTCGGCGACGTTCCCCGACAAGGTTGAACGTCTGTCGCAGGAGTTTCTCGCATTCCCGATCAGGGTCGAGGTCACCCCGCAGGCAACGCCCGCCCGGCGGGTAGACCAATCGTTATACCTGCTTCCCAACCTTCGTACAAAAATCAACTTCCTCGACTACCTCCTCAGAGACCGCGAAGAATTCAATAGGGTCCTCATCTTCACACGAACCAAGGATGTGGCCAACAACGTCTTCAAGTTCCTGGAAAGAAAAGAGCACGGACCGGTCAGGGCCATTCACTCCAACAAAGGACAAAATACCCGGATCAATGCTGTAAAGGAATTCAGGGAGGGCACGGTTCGCATCCTGGTCTCGACCGATGTTACCGCCCGCGGTATTGACATCGTCAGCGTTTCACATGTGATCAACTTCGACGTCCCTATCCTTTACGAAGATTATGTTCATCGTATCGGAAGAACAGGCCGCGCCTTTCAGGACGGAAAGGCTATTACCTTCAGTACACCCGCGGAGGAGTACCACGTCAGAAAGATCGAAGTGCTGATCAGGGAAAAAATCCCGGTTAAGTCACTGCCCGATGATCTTGAGATCGACGACACACAACGCGACGAAGCGCGTGATATGGCACGTGAAATTGATGCCCAGAAAAAAAGAGAAGATCCTACGTTTCAGGGAGCCTTCCATGAACGGAAGCGAAAAAGGGGGAAGTAGAAAAAGGCAAGAGCAAAAGGCAAAAGGCAAAAGGCAAAAGGCAAAGGGCAAAGGGCAAGAATGTATCTGACAGTCCCCGCGTTGCTATTTGCTATTTGCTATTTGCTCTTTGCCTTTTGCTATTTTGCTCTTTGCCTTTTGCTATTTTGCCCTTTGCCTTTTGCCCTTTGAATTACCCATTCATTGACAGCAGGAACTCTTCGTTGTTACGTGTTCCTTTCATCTTCGAGAGCAGGAACTCCATTGCTTCGTTGGAGTTCATGTCGCTCATGAACTTGCGAAGAATCCATACGCGTTGAAGTTCGTCTTCGCGCATGAGTAGATCTTCACGTCTCGTTCCTGATGCCGGTACATCAATAGCAGGATAAACACGTTTGTTGGCGAGTTTGCGGTCGAGTTGCAATTCCATGTTGCCGGTACCTTTGAATTCCTCAAAGATAACTTCATCCATCTTCGAACCCGTATCGATCAGCGCGGTTGCAATGATCGTCAGCGAGCCGCCGCCTTCCACGTTACGGGCTGCACCGAAGAAACGCTTCGGTTTGTGGAGCGCATTGGCATCCACACCCCCGGAAAGTATCTTTCCGGATGACGGCACGACCGTGTTATAAGCGCGGGCGAGGCGCGTGATGGAGTCAAGCAAAATAACCACATCGTGTCCGCATTCAACCATGCGCTTGGCCTTCTCCAGCACGATGCTGGAAACCTTGACGTGGCGTTCGGCTTGCTCGTCAAATGTAGACGCGACCACCTCGGCGCGAACGCTGCGCGCCATATCGGTAACTTCTTCCGGACGCTCGTCGATGAGCAGTACGATAAGATAGACCTCGGGGTGGTTCTCAGCAATAGCATTCGCGATCGCTTTCAGCAAGACAGTCTTACCTGTTTTTGGCTGAGCTACGATCATACCGCGCTGGCCCTTGCCTATGGGAGCAAAGAGGTCCAGGATGCGGGTAGACATGTTATCGGGTGTCGTGCTGAGCCTCAGCTTTTCTTCCGGAAACAGCGGGGTAAGATATTCGAACGCTACGCGGTCTCTGATCTCTTCCGTCGTCTTGCCGTTCACGGACTCTACTTTCAGCAGTGCAAAATATTTCTCACCTTCCTTCGGAGGGCGGATGAAACCTTTAACCGTATCGCCGGTCTTAAGGCCGAAGAGTTTTATCTGCGACGGCGACACATAGATATCGTCCGGGCTTGCCAAATAGTTGTAGTCGGATGAGCGCAGGAAGCCGTAGCCATCCTGCATGATCTCGAGCGCACCTTCGTTGCTTATCGCGCCGTCGAAGTCGCGGATAGACGGACGCTGCACTTGCGGACCTTTCTCCTCGCGCTCGGGTTTTGCCGAAGGCTGTGATTCTCTCGCCGGCTTTTCGTCGAAGGTCTCTTTATTGTCGTCAAACTTGGTGACGCCATTGTCGAAATCAAGATTGATGGTGTCAAACGAATCGTCGGATGAAGATGGTTCATTTGTTTCCTTGGGAGGTTGTTGAGGCCGGGCGGGGGCAACGTTCTCGCGCCTGCGGGGACGCATTTTCCGTTCAGGCTCGGGTTCCGACGGGATATCGGAAGGGACATCGGAATTACCACCTTCACCCGAAACAGCCTGCTGGTCGAGAATCTTGTAAACGAGATCCTGCTTAGCTAGCTTTTTGGCATTCTTTACGCCCATCCCCTCAGCGATTTCCTTCAACTCTGAAAGAAGTCTGACGTTCAGATCATCAATTGTATACATGCAATTTTTAGATAGGTGTGTGTTTGTGTGTGTATGTGTTATACGACAGGTTGGATACAGAAAAAATCTGATACAAAGATCATCAAATGGAAGCCTCGTTTGAAGTCAAAAAGTCTGGTAGCAAATTCTGGGATCTATACTCAGAGGCTTAGAGATTAAGCCGTATGACGACACAATTATAGCCCAAAAATCAATATAATCAAACGAATAGATAAATTTATTGCTCCCGCTGGCTTCCGGTCGACCAAAAAATTACTTTTGACGTGGTGTTCAAATTCTCGCCGGTCGCCGACAGTTCTCTTGAAGCTGCTCCATGCCGCGGAGTGTGATACCTTTCAAAAAACACAATAATAATGCTTCAGGTTTCCTACATCAGAGAAGAAAAAGAGAAAGTTATCCAGGGTCTCAAAAAGAGGCGAGTCAGGGATATTGAAGCGTCTATTGACGCGGTCATCGCGCTCGACCTCACACGGCGCCAGACACAACAGCAGCACGACACCCTGTTGTCAGAGTCTAATGCACTCGCCCGCGAGATCGGCAGCATGATGAAGGCTGGCAAGAAAGCTGAAGCTGAGGCACTGAAAGCCCGTACATCGGAGATAAAAAGCCAGATCGGTGAACTGGCCCCGAAACTGACACAAGTGGAAAATGAACTGCAGCAGTTGCTCTACACGGTGCCAAACGTTCCTGCCGGAGACGTACCCGACGGGGGTGGACCGGATGACAACGTAGTAGTACACGAGTGGGGTCAGGCTGGCGAACTGGGCGAAGGCGCGCTTCCGCACTGGGAGCTGATCAGGAAATACGATATCATCGACTTCGAGCTCGGAGCCAAGATCGCCGGCGCAGGCTTCCCCGTTTACAAAGGAAAAGGCGCGAAACTGCAACGCGCGATGATCAACTTTTTTCTCGACGAAGCCGAAAAACAGGGCTACCGTGAAACGCAGCCGCCGATTGTCGTCAATGAAGCTTCCGGATATGGTACCGGGCAACTACCGGATAAGGAAGGGCAAATGTATCACATCACTGAAGATGGTCTCTATCTTATACCGACCGCCGAAGTTCCGATCACCAATCTCTATCGCGATGTCGTCCTGACAGAAGATGAGCTGCCTGTAAAACATGTAGGATACACACCCTGCTTCCGCCGTGAAGCGGGAAGCTGGGGCGCACACGTGCGCGGTCTTAACCGCCTTCATCAATTCGATAAGGTGGAGATCGTTCACATCACCCGGCCTGAAAACTCTTACACGGCACTTGACGAGATGTGTGCCTACGTTCAGGAGCTGCTCGAAAAACTTGAGTTGCCATACAGGAAGCTTTTGCTCTGCGGCGGCGACATGAGCTTTACTTCAGCTATGACCTATGACATGGAAGTGTTCTCTGCCGGTCAGCAACGGTGGCTGGAAGTAAGCTCAGTCAGTAACTTTGAAACGTATCAAACCAACCGCCTGAAGCTCCGGTACAGAAACCGTGACAGCAAAACACAGCTCCTGCACACCCTCAACGGTAGCGCACTGGCGCTGCCACGTATTGTAGCTGCCATTCTTGAAAACAACCAGACAAATGATGGCATCAGGATACCAAAAGTGCTGGTCCCCTATACCGGATTTGACGTGATCAACTGACGCATAGCGGCATTACCTTATTTTATTCATATTAACCAGACTACCATGAAAAGATCCATTCAGCACACAGGTTTGGGAATTTTAAGCTTGACGTTAATGATAAGTTGCAACAACGGCACCGGGGACACTCCTTCGATTCAATATCCGGCAACGGCAAAAGCCGATTCGGTCGACACCTACTTCAATGTGGAGGTGAAGGACCCATACCGCTGGCTAGAAGACGACCGCTCAAGCGAAACCGCCAACTGGGTTGAAGCACAAAACGAAATCACATTCGCCTGGCTTAACGCGATCCCGTACCGCGACCGGATCAAACAACGGTTGGAAGAATTGTACGACTACGAACGTCTTGGCGCACCCTTTAAGGAAGGAGATCACTACTACTTCTTCCTCAATGACGGTCTCCAGAATCACAGCGTATTGTACAGGAAAAAATCGCTTGACGGTACACCGGAAGTCTTCCTCGACCCCAATGCTTTTTCCGGGGATGGAACCACAGGCCTCTCCTCGATTTCATTCACAAAAGACGGGTCTCTGGCAGGCTACCTGATCACCGAGGGTGGATCGGACTGGCGAAAAGCGATCGTGATTCGCGCGTCTGACAAGACAATTGTGGAAGACACCCTGCGCAATATCAAGTTCAGCGGACTGTCATGGAGAGGCAACGATGGCTTCTACTACAGCAGTTATGACAAACCAACGGGCAGTGAGCTGTCAGCTCAAACGCAGTATCACAAGCTTTTCTACCATAAGCTCGGTACACCTCAGAGCGAAGACAAACTGATCTTTGGTGGTGAGGATACCCCCCGGCGATATGTCGGCGGATACGTGACGGAAGATGAACGCTTCCTCATAATCTCGGCTTCAACCAGCACCACCGGTAACGAATTGTATGCCATGGATCTGAACGATCCCAACGCCAGCCTGATCAATATTGTCGGCAACTTTGACAACGAGCACTACGTGCTGACCAACGACGGCGACAGGCTTATCGTTCATACCAACCTGGATGCCCCGAACAACCGCCTGGTCGAGGTCGACTTCCGCAACCCCTCTCCCGCTAACTGGAAAGACCTCGTCGCAGAAACTGAAAATGTGATGTCTGCATCGGCAGGCGGAGGAAAAATCTTTGCCGACTACATGGTCGATGTCAAGACGCAGGTAAAACAATACGACCTCCAGGGAACATTCGAACGCGACGTAAAGTTGCCCTCCCTGGGCACCGCCAATGGTTTCCGCGGCAAACGCGACGAGACAGAGGTGTATTACTCGTTCACGTCGTTCACGTATCCCACCACGATTTTCCGGTACGATATCGCTTCCGGAGAGTCAGCGCTGTATGCGCAGCCGTCGGTAGAGTTTAATCCCGACGACTACGAAACCCGGCAGGTCTTTTACGAAAGCAAAGATGGCACAAAGGTTCCGATGTACATTGTTCACAAGAAAGGCATTGAGCTGAACGGAAAAAACCCTACCATGCTCTACGGTTACGGCGGTTTCAATATCAGTCTCAACCCAACGTTCAACACATCGCGTATTGTGTGGCTTGAAAACGGAGGTATCTATGCGCAGCCCAACCTGCGCGGCGGGGGCGAATACGGCGAAAAATGGCATCTCGCCGGAATAAAAATGAAGAAGCAAAATGTCTTTGACGACTTCATCGCCGCGGCGGAATATTTGATCCGCGAGAAATACACTTCAAGCGAATACCTCGCTATCTCCGGTGGATCTAATGGCGGGCTACTCGTAGGGGCAACGATGACGCAGCGCCCCGAACTGGCGAAAGTCGCGCTACCCGCGGTTGGAGTTCTCGACATGTTGCGCTACCACAAATTTACCGCCGGCGCCGGGTGGCACTTTGATTTTGGTACGTCGGAAGAGTCTGAAGAAATGTTCAGATATCTGTTGAAGTATTCACCGCTTCACGCATTGAAACCCGGAATCGCCTACCCGGCCACATTGATAACAACCGCCGACCACGACGACCGCGTGGTACCCGCGCACTCATTCAAATTCGCAGCTACCCTGCAAGAGTATCATCACGGCAACAACCCCGTACTCATCCGGATCGAAACCAAATCAGGACATGGTTCTTCGAACCTGAAGAAGGCATTGGAGACCGTGGCGGACCAGTATGCATTTACCTGGCACAGTATGGGAGTGATGCCTCCGCTGACGAAAGAAGAAATGTAGTTGCTCGCCGTCATTCATCAACACCGAAACAATGGAAAAAGAGAGTGTAACAATAAGAACAGGAAAAGAAGAAGATCTTCCGAGGGTACTTGAATTGATAAAGGAGCTCGCCGAGTACGAACGCGCGCCCCACGAGGTGACCAACACACTTGAGCGACTCCGGGATGATGGTTTTGGTACGCATCCGGTCTTTGGCTTCTTCGCCGCAACGGTCAGCGAACGTATCATCGGGATCTCACTGTACTACTGGCGGTACTCCACATGGAAGGGGAAGCGTCTCTACCTCGAAGATATCATCGTGACCGAATCGGAACGCGGAAGAGGGGCGGGGCAGATGCTCTTCAATAGAACCATGGAAAAAGCTCTTGAGGAGAATTGTACGGGTATGATGTGGCAGGTTCTCGACTGGAACGAGCCGGCGATCAACTTCTACAGAAAATACGGAGCAAAACTCGATGGCGAGTGGATAAACTGTAATCTTGAAGCCGATCAGATAAAAGCCCTGCTTCAATAACCGCATCGGTTACTGCTCCACCTCTTCGAGTAGCGTCATAAACGTGACATGTCGGTTGTGAAACCGCCTCCGGTGCTCTTCAATCAACGACGGAGCGAATTGCTCCAGGTATTGCTGAATGTCCTGGATGCTTTTGGCAAAGTATTGAATACTGTACGAAATGGTACCCTCTTCAGAATCGTGCAGCACCTTGAACATCCTGTGACCGAAAAACATCCCCGTATCCATGATAGCCTTGATGTGAATGGTCTTCATATACTGAAGCCATTCTTCCTCGCTGTCCTGGTCTATACCTACGGTAACGTTGTACAATAACATAAATCAAAGTTAAGAAGAAATCGCCGGGTGACCACGCAGCAATTCTTTCAGTCCGCGATGTAGTCAGCCAAATAGCTGAAGTGCCTCGTCAGTTGACCATCCCTGCATACGGTAGCGCGGTCGATAACATGTTCTTTGTCCTTAATAATCAACCTTGGCAATATTTTATCTATAAGATCGCGTCCAAATTCTTCTGACGCGCTGCGGGGAAGCTCGCAGGGGAGATTGTCGATAGCCATAACGGTAACAAAATCCTTGTTGCTCAGGGGAGGACGAACGCGGTCGGTAGCAGGGTCATAGTCGTACAGAGGTTCGGCGATCGTACTTGCCTTTTTTGTGCTGGGAATTGATCCGTTGATATCACACGTGATATCGGCGATGACTTTCATACTGAAATCGTCACCTTGCATCTGCTCCGCGGTAAACAACACGGGCGCCTTCGGGTTCCAATACGCCCCGGCAATAAGTACGTCAGCTCCCGCCGCGAAAGTACCGAATTTAGAATCGTACCGTTCGGGATGGTGATGAAACTCGTCGCGGGAAAAGTTCCCTCCGCCCTTCCGAACGTGATAGTCGGCACTGCTCAATTGCACATAAACCGGTTCCTCAAATTCAATGGTAAGGAATTCGTGCGGGTTGACCTTTCTGATGTCGGCACCGTCGAGCGTTTCCATCGCGCCCCGGGCCACCCGGCCGGCACCCGTGAGGATGATCTTGACGGGTGGAAGTTTTACCTTCCGCAATTCTCGTTTGAGATCGTTGATATCAAAACAGTCATACGCCCTACGTAGAGAAAAAAGATTGAAGCGCCTTCCGTAGGTCCACAGCGCGTTATAGGCACCGACGATCCCCGCATAGCGCCCGAACGCCACCAGGCGGTTCCCGTGCTGATCCTTCAGCGCCTCGTAGTCTATCAGCGTTATCTCCTTCCGTAGGATCTCACGCAGGAGATCCCGGTTGTAGGGCTGTTTTTTTAACGTATGCGAGAAAAAGAGATAGGTCTTATTTGCTATCAGAGTGCTTATTGGAACTTCCTTGATACCCATCAGCACATCGCACCGGCTCATGTCGTCATGCACCTCCATTCCGAGGTCGCTGTACTCGTCGTCGCGGTACGCCCGCACGTCACTTGGCTGGCAGATAACTTTCACGTCCGGAAAGCGATGTTGAATTTCTTCGACCTGCGAAGGTGTGAACGCCACGCGTTTATCAGGAGGGTTTTTTCCTTCCCGGATCAGGCCAATAGAAAGTTTCTTCATATAATTCTTCAACAACGTTTATCAGGGAGAAATATGCCTAACAAGATGAGCAACAAATATAAAAAAAGCCCGGGACCTACGGTTCCCGGGCTCGTCTTTCAGTAAGATTTCCGCTCTTCAGCTATCGCCTTTGCCTTTCTTATTGCCCTTCTTCATCTCATCATAGTCTGCCCTCTCGGCAAGTTTCTTGTCATCGACGTTCTTGTTCAGAAACTCGTTGATCTTTTCGATATTCGTATTGGATTTGATCTCTCCAAACGAATCGATTTCGATGTCAAAGCCCTGAAGTTCCTTATGAACCCTGGGCTTCGGCGTATTTTTATTTTCTTGTTTGGCCATATACATAACTACGAAACTTTCACCGGAAGGGTTCTCAATGCGCGGTCAATTCTGCTTATTACCTCATTTTTTCCGATAATTTCCATTATCATCATAAGATCCGGCCCCCCGCCCATTCCGGTCATTACCAGCCGCAGCGCCTGAAGAACCTTGCCTGCACCAATTCCAAAAGAAGCCGTAACACGCTCCAGCGTGTCTTTTGCCACGGTCGCACTTATCTCGTCTATCCCGGTCAACGCATCCCGGTAGGCCGAAAAGACCTTCACCGCATCAGCATTCCACCTCCTGGAGACCACTCCTTCGTCATAAGCTTCGGGCTGTCTGAAAAAGTATCTACCCTGTAGCCAGAAATCCTGCGGAAATGTGACGCGCTCCTGCATGATCCGCACGATCTTCATCGCCTTTTCGCGATGGCATTCAATGCCCTCCTTTTCTAGCGAAGCCAAAAGAAATTCAGCGAGCTCTTCAAGCGGTTTCTGCCGCAGATAGTGCTGATTGTACCACTGCGCTTTTTGTATATCGAAGCGGGCGCCCGCCTTGTTTATTCTTTCGAACGAAAACTCACGACTTAATTCCTCCAGTGAGAAGATCTCCTGGGTTGTGCCGGGATTCCATCCCAGGAAGGCCAGAAAATTAATGAATGCTTCCGGGAGGTAGCCGGCCTCCTTATATCCCGTTGCCACTTCCCCGCTTTGCGGATCCTTCCACGTCAGCGGAAAGATCGGGAAGCCCAGTCTGTCAGCATCACGCTTGCTGAGCTTCCCGTTTCCATCAGGCTTCAGCAGCAGCGGCAGGTGTGCGAATTGCGGCATCCTCTCCTCCCACCCCAGAAACTTGTAGAGCAGCACATGAAGGGGCGCCGAGGGCAACCACTCTTCACCACGGATCACATGGGAGATCTTCATCAGGTAATCGTCTACCACGTTCGCAAGATGATAGGTCGGCATCCCATCGGACTTCATCAGCACTTTGTCGTCAATTTGAGAAGAGTGCACCATTACCCAGCCTCGGATAAGATCGTTCAGCCGAACTTCTTCCTTGCGCGGCACTTTTAGTCTGATAACGTATGGCGTACCGGCGGCAAGAAGCGACTGAACTTCCTCTTGCGACAGCGTCAGGGAATTTCGCATCTCCATCCTCGTGATGCTGTTGTATTGCTGGATCGCAACCCCGGCGGCCTTTAGCCGTTCGCGGAGAGCTTCCAGCTCCTGCTCTGTATCGAATGCGAAATAGGCGTGTCCATTGTCAACCAGTTGCCGGGCATACTGGCCATAAATCCCCTTCCGCTCCGACTGGCGGTAGGGAGCGTGCGGGCCGCCAACACCAACCCCTTCGTCAATCTTAATTCCCGCCCATTCAAGTGAACGCTGAATGTATTCTTCGGCACCGGGCACGAAGCGATTTTGATCGGTGTCTTCAATGCGCAGAATCATCGTGCCATTGTACCGCCGTGCGAGAAGGTAATTGTATAGAGCCGTTCTTACACCTCCAATATGCAGAGCGCCGGTAGGACTGGGTGCAAAACGAACGCGAACATCTTTCATTGAAATATACAAATGGTACAACGCCGCAAGGTAATTTGTTTAGCGGAGATGTCAAACGCCACTCAGCAACTGACTACCGGCGTTCCGACTATTCTCCTGCTACCCACTCACCGCGATGCACGAAATCTCCACGCTTACATCCTTGGGAAGTCTGCTGACCTGCACGGTCTCCCTGGCGGGAGGCGCTTCACTGAAATACTCGCCGTATATGGCATTGACTAGTGGGAAGTCGCCCATGTCCTTCAGGAAAATAGAACACTTGACAACGTCACCAAAACCCATACCGGCGGCTTTCAGGATCTCGCCGAGATTAGCCATCACCTGTTTCGTCTCCGCTTCGACTCCACCGGCGACAACATTGCCAGAGCTCTTTTCGATCGCGATCTGACCGCTGACGAAAAGAGTATTACCCGCCATAACTGCCTGGCTATAGGGTCCGATGGGTTCCGGGGCCGCGGGAGAATAGATGATTGTATGTGACATAGGACAGAGGTTATTCGACGGTTACAGATTTTGCGAGGTTTCTCGGCTGATCGACGTTGCAACCCCTCATTACAGCAATATGATAAGAGAGCAGTTGCAGAGGAATAACGGAGACCATTGGCACCAGTGTTTCGTGTACCCGCGGTATCTCGATCACAAACTCCGCCATTTTTGGGATAAGTTTGTCGCCTTCGGTAACGATAGCGATAACTCTTCCTTTACGCGCTTTTACTTCCTGGATGTTGGACACTATCTTCTCATAGGAGCTGTCGTCGGTCGCTATAAAGACCACCGGCATCTCCTCATCGATAAGCGCAATGGGACCGTGCTTCATTTCAGCGGCGGGGTACCCTTCGGCGTGAATGTAGGATATCTCCTTGAGTTTAAGCGCGCCTTCCAGTGCCACCGGAAAATTGTATCCGCGTCCGAGGTAAATAAAGTTCTTCGCGTCTTTGAAAGTGGCCGCGATCTTTTCAATCAGGCCGTTCAGGCGCAACGCCTGTTCCACCTTCGATGGGATCATCTCCATTTCAGCAAGTAGCTCGCGCAGTTTCCCTTCGGTGATCGAGCCCTTTTTCTGTGCAACGATCAACGCAATCATATTCAGGACAGTTAGCTGAGCCGTAAACGCCTTTGTGCTCGCAACGCCGATCTCGGGACCTGCGTGCGTGTAGGCACCGGCATCCGTTATCCGCGGAATAGATGAACCCACCACATTGCAAACACCGAAGATGATAGCACCTTTTGACTTGGCCAGTTCAATTGCCGCCAGTGTATCGGCCGTTTCGCCCGATTGAGAGATAGCAATGACCACATCGCCTTCTCGAATAATCGGATTTCTGTATCGAAATTCCGAAGCGTATTCAACTTCTACGGGGATACGGCAAAACTCTTCAAAGAAATACTCAGCAACGAGTCCCGCGTGCCATGAAGTTCCGCAAGCGATGATCAGGATGCGTTCTGCGTTGACAAGTTTATTGACGTAGTCGCGAATTCCACCGAGAACCAGCCGGCCCGACTGAGCACTGAGCCGTCCCCGCATGCAGTCGCTGATAGACTTCGGTTGCTCAAATATTTCCTTGAGCATGAAATGATCAAAGCCGCCCTTCTCAATCGCCTCAAGCTCCATATCCACCTTTTGTATGTAAGGTGTTAGCGGAAGGTTTGCTGTATTCCTGACAGAAAGTTTGTTTCCTTTGATCACCGCCACTTCCTGGTCGTTCAGGAATACCACGTCTTTAGTGTATTCCACGATAGGTGTGGCATCGGAAGCGAGGAAGAACTCATCTTTTCCAACGCCAATCACGAGCGGACTGCCTTTACGGGCTGCGATAAGCGTGTCGGGATCGTCTTCTGATATGATCACGATAGCATAAGCCCCCACAACCTTTGTCAGCGCCAGGCGCACGGCATCTTCCAGCGTGCAGGCTTCCTGCTCACGAACATCTTCGATAAAATGGATAAACACCTCGGTATCCGTGTCGCTGACGAATTGATGCCCGCGGTTGGTAAGGTCTTGTTTCAGCGAGGCGTAATTCTCTATTATACCGTTGTGGATGATGGCAAGCTTCCCTGAGGCAGAGTAATGGGGGTGCGCGTTCACATCGTTCGGCTCGCCATGGGTAGCCCAGCGTGTGTGACCGATACCGATATGGCTGTCGAGATCTTTACCCGCGAGATGGCGCTCAAGTTCGGAAACTTTCCCGCGCTTTTTGTAGACATTCAGTCCACCATTGAGTAAAGCGATACCTGCGCTGTCGTAGCCGCGGTACTCAAGGCGTTTAAGTCCTTTAATAACTACATCTTTAGCCTGGCGTTTGCCCAGGTAAGCAACAATGCCGCACATAAGAGAGAGGGTTAAACATTTACAGTTTGTGGTTACGGTTCTACCGTATTCGCAGTGGTATAGAAAATACGAAGGCGGACGTTATCCTTGTTGAACAGTGTACGTGTGACACCGCGGTTGGCTGGCGGACTTGCCGGTACAAGGGCAACGTAACGGAGGCGATTCTCATTGATGCCATTGGCGTCATTCTTATTCGCAATCAGGCTTTGTGTAAACAATGTCACAAAACCAGAGTATCGATTGTCGCCGCCGCTATAGGTCATGGCAGCAGGGGAACCCGTCTCAACGACGGGGAAGTAGTAGGGATCTGTCGTCGAAGAGGTCACGTAATAACGCTGGGCCACTTCGCGATCAGCGGGCATGCGGCTGTTCAGGAACTGGTTCGAGCTCGAGTTCATAAGTCTCAATAGCAGCGCACTGTGGGGGTCCATCCCGGCGGATCCGGTAACATTGTCGATAACCAGCTCGGCAGAGTTCACTACGATATTCTCCACAGTATCGGCAAACTTGTAGAAAGGAGCGAGATCGAATTTCGTAACGATGCCAGCGCCACTTTGAATGTAACGCTTGTCGCTTATAGGAATAAACGCTTCGTAAGGCGAAGCGCTGGCAAGTTCCGTCCCTATCCTGTCGGCGTCGATCTTCGTAAAGCTCGCGTATTCAAAACCCACCGCCGCTGAGAGCGTATCCTTAACATCTCCTTCGTCTGTGAGCGTATGATAGTGGACCTCTATACGACTCAGCTGTCCGAAGGTATTGACAACATTCATTCCGAGCAGACCCGGTTCGGCCGCATCCGGAAGGAGGGTGATGCCTCTCACCTGGTTCTTGAACGCCTTCTGCAGCTCGTCAGTGTTAAAACCAACCTTCATCAAGTCGAATATTCGCCGGCCGTAATCGTCAGCTAGACGACCGCGGAGGTACAGGGTATCCTGCGTTGATTCTCCACTGCTTTTTTTGCGAAGGGAGTCATAATGGACGGTAGTTGTCACTTCACCCAGCGGCTCAAGGCCATAGTCAGGAGCTGCGGAACTCGCATAGTAACGGCGGCCGTTATACAGCGAAAGTGTATCGCCGGTTATCTCGTGTACACCAAAACGATACTGTTTTTTATCCGAGAAGCCGTATCCGTAGAAATTCAGGCGGACCCTAACGGTGATCGAATCAAATTCGGCCGTTGCATTAAGTGCGGTGTTGGAGAGCGCATAGAGTCCGAGGTAAGGCTGGGCAGACAAACCGCCAAATTCGGGGTCCTGATACTGACCGACGATAAGTCCGTCTACGAACTGAGCCTGGCCGCTCGAACTCACGTTTGGCCGCAGGTCAGTGATAAGGGAATCAATTGCCAATACATAGCTTTCGCTCTCCTCGGTGTGGAGGGGAATATCTATATACCGGACATTGAATTTGGATGTTGGATTTTTGAAGCCCAGGAGGCTGGATTCATCTTCACACGAAAAAAAAAATAAGGCAACCGACAGTATCGTCAGTTGCCTCAGTGTCTTAACCCACAAGTTCATTATAGAGGTTGTAGTAAGATTCGGTATAATTTTCGTTTTCGATGGTTTCAATTTTTTTCTCTTTGATCTTCTTAAACAGACCTTCGAGCTTTTTATTGTCACCTGCGACGATTACCGCGTCAGAAAATTCCACACCGAGTTTGATGAACCCTTCAAAGTCGGCGGTTTTGAGGTTGCCGAGCATTTTATCTTCAATGTCCATCATCTTGACTTTGTCGAGCAATGACGCCTTAAACTTGTGGCTGAAAGCGTTATTGTAGATCGTAAAGACAGTTTTCGCGTTCTTGAACAACGGATCATTCTTATAGGTAGTCTTCAAATACAGCGGAATAAAGCTGGTGATCCAGTCGTTGCAGTGAACAATATCCGGGGCCCATCCCAGTTTCCGTACGGTTTCTATTACTCCTTTACAGAAAAAGATAGCCCTTTCGTCATTATCTTCATAGAAATTGTTCTCCTTATCGTGGAAAACAGATTTACGATGGAAGTAGTCTTCGTTATCGATAAAATAAACCTGAAGTTTAGCGTTCGGGATAGAAGCAACCTTGATAATCAACGGTTTCTCCTCGTCGCCCACAGCGATGTTAATTCCAGAAAGTCTGACTACTTCATGTAACCGGTTTTTGCGCTCATTGATGATCCCAAACCGCGGCACCAAAATCCGGATCTCCATACCTCTTTCCTGCATAGCTTGCGGTAACTTGCGCACAAAATCTGCAACTTCTGAAGTTTGGAGAAATGGATTGATCTCACTGGCTACATAAAGAATTCGGATTTTCGACATTTTATTATATTTTGAGTAGAAACGGGAAATTTAGAGCCACAAAAGTACGAAAAAATACCCCCATTTTCAACATATTTTCAGTTTTCCCTATATCTTTGCGACCTTTTAAAAAAATTGGCCTAGAATGCAAATTTTCCAGCAAATTGCCCCGCTAAAGGCCTTTTTACAGGATCAAAGGTGTCGTGACAAATCAATCGGTCTGGTGCCAACCATGGGGGCGCTACACGCAGGCCATATTGCCCTCTTTAAACACTGTAAAACCAGCAACGACCTCACTGTCGGAAGTATTTTTGTCAATCCCGCACAGTTTAACAACGCGAATGATCTTCTGAAATATCCCCGGAATCTCGAAAGCGACATAGAACAATTGGAAACAGCCGGTTGCGACGTGCTCTTTACTCCAAGCGATACGGAAATGTACCCGGAAACAGCTTCCATGTCTCTCGACTTTGGGACACTGGACAAAGTAATGGAGGGCAAATTCCGCCCGGGTCACTTCAGCGGCGTGGCGCTGATCGTATCCAAGCTGTTCAATATAGTACAGCCTCATAACGCTTATTTTGGTCAAAAAGACTGGCAACAATTCGCCATCATCCGTAAACTGATCCAGGATCTTAACTTTGACGTCGCGCTCCACAGCGTCGCTACCCTGCGGGAAGAAGATGGCCTGGCCCTTTCATCCCGGAACCAGCGGCTCACACCGGAGCAACGGCTAAAGGCGAACCGGTTTTATAAAGGGCTGCTGGCCGGGAAAACAGCACTGATGGAGGGCCTCAATGTAGATCAGACCCGTATAAAAGTCCGGGAAACGGTAGAAACATTTCCCGACGTAAGGCTTGAGTACTTTGAACTCGCCGACAGCAAAAACTTAAGTCTGCTGAAAAACGTTGATCACTCCGGGACTCCAATCATGTGCATCGCCGGTTACGTCGGTGACATAAGGCTGATAGACAATATGTTCGTCGACTAAGACCCTTATCAACTATTGAAATGAGAATAGAGATACTCAAGTCCAAAATACACCGCGCCAGGGTTACTGAAGCGGAGCTCCATTACGTCGGCAGTATTGCCATCGACGAAGACCTCATGGATGCCGCAAATCTGATAGAAGGGGAGAAAGTACAGATTGTCAATATCAACAACGGGGAACGTCTGGAGACCTATGTGATCAAAGGCGAACGCGGCACGGGCACGATTTGTCTTAACGGTCCTGCTGCACGCAAAGCCCAGGTTGGCGACGTGATCATCATCATCTCTTATGCTACAATGAAATTCGAAAAGGCGAAAGCCTTTAAACCGACTGTCATTTTCCCCACTCCCGAGAACAAACTTCCCTAACCCGCCGCTCCGTGTCAGGATCACTCAAGACCTCCATTCAATACGCTATCATATTCATTGTTACAGGCCTGTTGATCTGGGTATCACTCAGGGGTCTTACCGGCGAAAACAAAGGTGAATACCTCCTGAACACCTGGAAGTCGGCAGACTTGGGATGGCTAATGGCCATGGCGGTTATCGCGATCGTCAGCCACGCCCTCCGTGCACACCGCTGGCGAATGCTGCTCGAACCGGCCGGCCACAAAAGCAGCTTCAAAAACAGCTTTCTCTCGCTGATGGTAGGATACCTCGTCAACCTGGTCATCCCGCGGGGAGGTGAAGTGTCGCGCTGTTACAATCTGTACAAACTCGAAAAAACACCGGTTGAGATCTCCTTCGGAACGGTGATAGTTGAACGCATGGTAGACCTTGTCTGCCTGCTGCTGCTAATCACCCTGGCTTTCATAGTTGAATCTTCACGGCTCATTGACTTCATTAAGACATTGCCGATCGGGGTGCAGGGATCTTCTTCCGGCCTGCTGATTATGGCGGCCATAGCAGCAGGATTATTATTACTTATTCTCCTTGCTGTGTGGTTTGTGCGGCGAAGCAAGAAGCTCAGCGCATTCTTCGCCCGGACCTGGGCCGGTTTCCGGGGTGGCCTGCTTTCCATTTTCAGCCTAAAAAATAAGGGGCTGTTTATTTTCTATTCGCTCCTCATCTGGTTCCTGTATTTCCTGATGAGCTATACCGTAATTCTGGCATTTCCGGAAACCGAACACCTGGGTTTCAATGCGGTTCTAAGCCTTTTTGCCATTGGCTCTATTGCTATGGCCGCTCCCCTCCCCGGGGGTACGGGTTCCTACCACGTTCTTGTACCGCAGGGCCTTGTTTTCCTCTACAACGTACCCCTGGCCGACGCCGTCGCGTTTACGTTTATTTTTCACGGGTGGACTACCGCAATCATGATCGTCGGCGGCGCCGCTTCCCTTATCGTAACATCTGTTATTGTCAGAAAACAACGATAATGCCTATTTGGCAGCATTTTACATTTGGCGCGGAGATTGATAATTGCCATCTTACGACTTATAATTGACTTGAACTAAATGTTGTATTGACTATGATCTATGGTGCTTTATTCATCGGTGTAATCTTCATGGTAATCGGCTTTGTGGTGAGTTCCCGATTGAAGAACAAATTCAAAAAATACTCCCAGGTACATTTAACCAGAGACCTCTCAGGCGCTGAGATCGCGAGGCTTATGCTCGCCGATTCCGGTATTCACGATGTCCAGGTTATCAGTGTAGAAGGACAACTCACCGACCACTACAACCCGCTCAACAAAACTGTAAACCTCAGCCATGACGTTTACCACGGCAGAAATGCCGCAGCAGCAGCGGTGGCATCACACGAGTGTGGTCACGCAGTACAACACGCTACGGCATACAGCATGCTGCGCCTGCGTTCCGCAATGGTACCCGTTCAAAATGTGAGTGCAAAAGTGCTCAACATAATGACGATGATGATGATGTTCGGTGTATTCTTTGCCGGCGGATTCTTCTCCTTTGAGACAGCGTTGCTTGTAATCATCGCGTGTTATGGTGTGTTTACGCTGTTTGCTTTCATCACGCTTCCCGTAGAATTCGATGCAAGTAAACGCGCCCTCGCATGGATCAGCGGTCGCGGCATTGTAACCACCACGGAGCATGAGATGGCAAAAGATTCACTCAAATGGGCGGCGATGACTTATGTGGTTGCTGCTATCGGTGCGTTAACAACGTTGCTTTACTACGTGATGCTGTTCCTCGGCAGCAAAAATGAATAACACAGGCAGTTAATATTTTTGGCAGTCCTGCTGGAATGTCAACCCTAAGGTTATGTGATTTCTCTGATGAATTTTGAATACACAGAAGAGCAAAAGGCAGTTCAGGTAGCCGCACGCGATTTCGCCCGCAACGAATTGTTACCCGGTGTAATTGAACGCGACACACACCAGACGTTCCCGGCCGATCAGGTCAGAATGATGGGCGAGTTGGGATTTATGGGAATGATGGTCGATCCGAAATACAACGGCGGGGGAATGGATACCATCTCCTATACACTCGCGATGGAGGAGATTTCAAAAATCGATGCCTCTGCGTCGGTGTGTATGTCTGTCAATAATTCGCTGGTGTGTTGGGGTCTTGAGAAATACGGGAGTGAAGAACAAAAAGAAAAATATCTCAAGCCGCTGGCGATGGGATCGATCATTGGGGCATTCTGTCTCTCTGAACCGGAAGCTGGCTCGGACGCCACGAGCCAGCGAACAACTGCCGAAGACAAAGGAGATCATTACCTTCTCAATGGCACAAAGAACTGGATCACCAACGGCAACTCCGCGAGTGTCTATATCGTCATTGCGCAGACGGATGCCGAAAAGCGACACAAAGGAATCAATGCGCTGATCGTAGAAAAAGGAATGCCCGGATTTACCGTGGGTAAGAAAGAAGACAAGATGGGTATCCGGGGTTCGGATACCCACTCGCTGATGTTCTCGGATGTCAAGGTCCCCAAGGCAAACAGGATTGGAGAGGAGGGGTTCGGCTTCAGCTTTGCCATGACGACGCTGAACGGTGGCCGCATCGGCATTGCAGCACAGGCTCTCGGAATCGCATCGGGAGCATTCGAACTTGCCCTTAAGTACTCCAAAGAGCGCAAAGCATTCGGCAAACTTCTCAGTGACCACCAGGCTATTCAATTCAAGCTGGCGGACATGGCAACGAAGATAGACAGCGCGCGATTGCTTGTTCACCAAGCTGCATGGCTCAAAGACAGCAAGAAGGATTTCGTCAAGGCAGCAGCCATGGCAAAATTATTCGCATCCCAGATCGCGCAGGATGTCACTACCGAAGCCGTTCAGATTCACGGAGGATATGGCTACGTGAAAGAGTTCCATGTTGAACGACTCATGCGCGACGCAAAGATCACGCAGATATACGAAGGAACCACGGAGATTCAGAAGATGGTAATTTCCCGGGAGCTGATTAGCCGGTAAGTCGGTAGCTGACTACTCTACCTTATTCCTGGCATATACCTTCTCGGAGACTTCGGTCAGCAGATCAGGATTCTTTTCCAGCGCGTTTCCAACAACAATCATATCGGCTCCCGCCTCAAGGGCTGCAATCGCCTTCTGGGCGGAATTGATACCGCCCCCTACGATCAACGGTACGGTTACAGACTTTCGTACAGCGGCGATCATGCGTGGACTGATCTCCTTCTCGGCACCGCTACCCGCGTCAATATAGATAGCCTGCAATCCCAGCATCTGACCGGCAAGCGCCGTGCTCGCAGCCAATGAATACTTGTCGTCGGGAATTGGGGTGGTATTGCTAATGTACGCCACAGACGTGATCCGGCCCGAGTTGATAAGCATGTACCCAGTGGGGATAATTTCGAGGCGTGTATTCTTCAGGATAGGAGCCGCGACAACATGCTGACCAATCAGCAACTCGGGGTTGCGCCCTGAAATGAGCGACAGAAACAGGAGCGCGTCAGCTGAAGCATCGACCTGCATAGAGTGACCGGGAAAAAGCACAACAGGGATCGTGACATTTTCTTTGATCTTCTTGACCACCTCCGACAGATTTACTCCCGTAACCAGGCTGCCGCCGACAAAAAAGTAGTCGACACAATTTTCGCTCGCGAGATTGATAAGATGAAGTAATCGTGATGAGTCCTCCGCCTTGTCAGGATCGACAAGTACAGCTATTGATTTTTTGTTCTCGCGGTACTTCTCCTGTAAAGTCTTAAGAACGCTCATGGTCGTCGGTGTCACTCTTTACTGTCTGAGATTGCAGGTACTCTACCAGTTTGGTGCGTGCGATAGAGAGAAGGTAGCCTGTGACCTGTGCGGCAATCAGGCCACCGATCTGCGTTGCCACTCCCGCTCCGCGCTTTTGCTTAGAGTATGTTTCGTCGTTGTCTTCATCAAGGACACCTTCCTTTACTTTCTTTCCCTTCGACTTTCCCTTCTTTGAACGCGACAGGCCGCTAACGAGCATATACGTGAGAGCAAGCGCTCCGCCTATAATGAGCGCGTTGGTGAGGAGCTTTTCAGATTTCTCGGTGATAGCCCTCATCTCCTCTTCAAGCAACTCCCGATGGCGGGCTGACTTCTGCAGGAGTTGCCCCTTCTCAAGGTTGTCCGTTTCTGGCTTCATATTCTTCTTTTGGTTCTTTTTTCTTCCTGAGCATGAGCATGAATGAATCCTCAAGACCGGATACGACTTTATTACGCGCCAGGAACAATATTAACCCGACCAAAAGGTAAACACCGCTGATAATCATAAAGCCATTAGCAACCCCCAGTCGTTGTCCTATCAAAAACGCGAGTCCAATGCTTACAAACACAATAAAGAGGACCGAAAGGAAACTAATAATCAACCACGCGACGGCTTTCGCAAGGCCTTTTGCAACTTCTTCCTTGACTTCGACCTTAAGCAGTTCCACACGGGTTTCTACAAGGCCAGTGAGATTCCCGATCAGGCTATCTAGTTTGAAAAACTTGGATAAGGTATCTTTTAACATAATTCGCCGCTCCTATGTGCAATATAGCCAGAAGATTTTAACCACCCGCCAGTTCTCGAAGCAATCCTTCGAACTCGGGTTAACCGGCGATTTTCACCTTCTCGTACCGCCGCTCGGAGGTTTAGGTTAGTTCTGCAATGGCCATCCAGGCCATCAGTCCGGGTCCTATTTTCAAGGCGTCCTCATCGATATCGAAAGTCGGCGTGTGTACGTATGAGGTGATACCTTTCGCCGGATTACTGGTACCCAGCCGGTAGAAGGAAGCGGGAATCACCTGGGAGTAGTATGAAAAATCCTCCGCACCGAGGGTGATGTCAATATCCTCAACATTTTCAGAACCGACGTACGCCACGGCCGCGCGCCGTATTCTGCGCGTAAGCTCCGGGTTATTTTCGAGGTATGGGTATCCCTTTGATATCTCCACCTCGCATCTCCCGCCCATGCCTTCGGCGATAGACTCCGCCATTTTTCTGATCTTCTCCAGAGCGGCGGCACGCCATTCTTCATTCATCGCCCGGAATGTACCGGCAATATTGACTTCACTCGGTATAATGTTCGTCGCTCCCTTGCCTATGATGTTGCCAAACGACAGAACAGTGGGCTGCTTGGGACTCGCATTGCGGCTGATCACCTGTTGCAAGGCGATGATGATGTGCGAGGCTATCAGAATGGGATCAACCGCCAGGTCGGGGGCCGCGGCATGACCACCCTTTCCTACTACCTTCAAATAGATCTCGTCGCAGCTTGCCATATACATTCCCTCACGGAAACCAATCTTGCCAACAGGAAGCAGCGGAAAGACATGCTGACCAATAATACCGGTGGGTCTTGGATTCTCCAGCGCACCATCCCGGATCATATACGATGCTCCTCCCGGATTTTTCTCCTCTCCGGGCTGAAAGAGCAGCCTGACCGTTCCTTCAAACTGATCTTTTACCTCATTCAAAATTTTGGCGGTCCCCAGAAGGGAGGCGGTGTGAACATCGTGCCCACAAGCGTGCATCACCCCGGGAACATTGGACTTGTAAGGAACCTGGCTTTCTTCCGAGATGGGCAGCGCGTCCATGTCGGCGCGCAACGCAATACTTTTCTTGTCAGCATTTCTGCCTTTTATTTCCGCAACCAGGCCGGTTGTAGCAATCCCCTCCGTAAACGGGATACCAAAAGCCTTCAGCTTCCCGGCAACAAACTTAACGGTGTTAAACTCCTGGTAGGAGAGCTCCGGGTTTGCGTGCAAATGTCGCCGTGACTGAATTACCTCAGCGCTGTATTCCTTCGAAAGCGATTTTATTTTGTCCAGTAATACCATGTTGAGGGAATAGGAAGGATAGGGGGATCGGTGTAAGAAATAAGATTACAGGGTTACTGGATCTCTAGTCGGTCGGGGATGACGATGGCATTCGGGAAGTAGCGTTTCACGGCGAGATAGTCTTTCTGTGCCTCCAGGCGCGACAGGTATTTCCCTGTGCGCACGCGGAAGTTCGGCTGCCTGTACTGTACATCGGAGGTGAGGTCGGGTAGCGCCTGGGTCATTTTCTTCTTAACGTCCAGTGCATCCTCACGCCGGATTCCAGAGTAGACCTGAATCGTATATCCGTCTACATGTCCGTTGCTCAGGTTTTCGGCATAGATGCTATCAAGCACGCTATCGACCTGCCCGGTCACCGCATACCGTGCTTCCACATACTTATCCGTCCTGATACGGTCGGACGCCGGGTGTTCGGCTTTAACGGTATCCGCTTTTTTCTCGGTTAAAGGTCTCCACACAGACAAGTCTTCGGAGTATTTTCCGGCTCCCGCAGATGTGCTGCTTGCAAGCCTGGGGCCACAGCCGACGATCACCAGAGACCCGATTAACATCATTACGAGGTAGCGCATATTACTCAATTATGATACAGCGGTTGTTGCGGATATCGTCCTCAACTTTCTTGTATTTAACGTCGCGGACCACCCGGCCGTCCTGATACTGAACGCTTACTTTGTCGTTTCGGCCGGCAATTTTCTCCGATTTTACCGGCAGGACCTTTTCCTGCGGCGGTCTGTCGGGCTGCGGTTGTCCTCCGCTCAGCAGCGACCTCGATTCTTCCTTCTGTTCACTCAGTCGCGCTCGCCGCTGTTCGCGTGCTTCCTGTACCTGCTCCGGTCTTTGCACGGGAATATCAGCTTTCAGCAGGAACGAAATTGTGTCTTCGTTCACCTTTGCTATAAAACGTTTGAAAAGCTCGAACCCTTCAAACTTGTAGATCAGCAACGGATCTTTTTGTTCATACACAGCATTCTGCACTGATTGTTTCAGGTCATCCATGTCTCGAAGGTGCTCCTTCCACTGCTGGTCAATGATCGCGAGTGTGATCATCTTCTCCATCGCCTTAATCAGTTCGGCATTCTCTGACTGCACACATTTTTCAAGTGAGGCGGCAACGCCGATCTGTTTTGCCCCATCGGTGAATGGCACAAGGATATTTTCTATTGTTGCACCTCGGTTTTTATGGATGTCACGGACAATCGGCAACGCCTTCTCCGCCACTCCCTTGTTCTTACGGTGATAGTGGTCGAGTGCCGTCTGATATAAGTCGTTTGTTGTTCCGGCAGCGTCAGTGCTTTCAAATTTCTCCTTCGAAAGCTCATAATCGATTCCCAGAACACTGAGTGCGTTGAGTCTGAGGCTTTCATAGTCATTGCCGTTCTTCGCGTTCACCACCATTTCCTCGCACGTATCGAACAGCATGGTCATGATATCAAGTTCGAGACGCTCGCCGAAGAGAGCGTTTTTACGACGCTTGTAGATCACCTCGCGCTGGCTATTCATTACGTTGTCGTACTCAAGCAGGCGCTTTCTGATCCCGAAGTTGTTCTCTTCCACCTTCCTTTGCGCCCTCTCTATTGAGCGCGTCACCATAGAATGCTGAATAACCTCGCCCTCTTTCAGGCCTAGTCTGTCCATGATTTTCGCGATCCGTTCGGGCATGAACAGTCGCATGAGGTTATCTTCCAGCGACACGAAAAACTGCGAGGTACCCGGATCACCCTGACGGCCCGACCGGCCTCGCAACTGTCTATCTACACGCCGTGACTCGTGGCGTTCAGTGCCCACGATGGCGAGTCCGCCTGCATTACGAGATTCAGTCGTCAGTTTTATATCCGTACCACGACCCGCCATGTTTGTAGCGATCGTCACCGTTCCGGGCTTACCGGCCTCAGCAACAATCTCCGCTTCACGCTGGTGTTGCTTGGCATTCAGTACCTGATGCTTTATCTTCCGTATCTGAAGCATCCTACTTACAAGCTCGGAGATCTCTACGGACGTCGTACCCACGAGCACCGGTCTTCCTTCGCCGGTCAGCTTCACGATCTCTTCAATCACAGCATTAAATTTCTCACGCGTTGTCTTGTACACAAGATCATCGGAGTCATTGCGAACTATTGGCTTGTTCGTCGGAATAACGACAACATCGAGTTTGTAGATATCCCACAATTCACCAGCTTCCGTTTCGGCTGTTCCTGTCATCCCCGCCAGCTTGTGATACATCCGGAAGTAATTCTGCAGGGTAATAGTAGCGTATGTTTGGGTGGCATCCTCAACCTTGACATTCTCCTTCGCCTCGATTGCCTGGTGAAGTCCGTCGGAATAGCGGCGTCCTTCCATCACACGCCCGGTTTGTTCGTCGACGATCTTTACCTTCCCGTCGACGATGATATACTCAGTATCTTTCTCGAATAGCGCATACGCCTTGAGCAATTGATTGACACTGTGAATGCGTTGCGACTTGACCTGGTAGTCGCGGATCAGCTCCTCTTTTTTCTGGAGCCGGACACTTTCATCCACGGAACTGTCGTTCTCCAGCCTGGCGATCTCGGTTCCTATTTCCGGCATGATAAAGAAGTTGGGATCTTCTCCTTCGCCGGTAATCAGGTCGATACCCTTCTCGGTAAGTTCTACGCTGTGATCCTTTTCATCGATCACGAAGAACAACGGCTTATCCGCTTCCGGCATGTTCCGCTTATTGTCCTGCAGGAAAAAGTTCTCTGTGCGCTGCATGATCGCTTTCATACCCGATTCGCTGAGGTATTTGATCAGCGGCTTGTGTTTCGGCATAGCGCGGTGCGCGCGAAAGAGGTTCAGTCCTCCCTCTTTCTCATTTCCTTCAGCGATAAACTTCCGGGCATTGTTCAAAAATTCGTTGACCAGCTTCTTCTGGGCTTCCACCACTTTAAAGATCCGGGGCTTAAGGTCATAGAACTCGTGCTCGTCTCCTCTCGGGATCGGCCCTGAAATAATGAGTGGAGTACGCGCCTCATCGATAAGAACGGAGTCAACCTCATCGACCATAGCGTAATGGTGTTTCCGTTGTACAAGCTCCTGGGGATCCCGCGCCATATTGTCACGCAGGTAGTCAAACCCGAATTCGTTGTTAGTGCCGTATGTGATATCAGCCTGATAAGCCTTTCTGCGCGCTTCAGAGTTGGGCTCGTGTTTGTCGATACAGTCAATTGTGAGGCCGTGAAACATGTAGATAGGTCCCATCCACTCGCTGT
This sequence comes from uncultured Roseivirgaceae bacterium, assembly GCA_964493505.1. Taxonomy (GTDB): domain Bacteria; phylum Bacteroidota; class Bacteroidia; order Cytophagales; family Cyclobacteriaceae; genus Chryseosolibacter. The sequence goes on along the minus strand of CAZBNP010000001.1, from coordinate 375,125 downwards.
CACGTGTAGCCAGATAGTTATTCACCGTGACAACGTGTACACTCCGTCTGGCCAGGGCATTGAGGAACGCCGGCAGGGTTGCGACCAGGGTCTTACCCTCACCCGTTGCCATCTCGGCAACTTTTCCTTCATGAAGCACCGCACCCCCAATAAGCTGGACGTCATAGTGAACCATGTCCCACGTGATCATGTTGCCCGCCGCCATCCACTGGTTGTGCCAGTGCGCTTTGTCGCCAGTGATCTCGACGTTAGAGAAGGTCCCCGCGAACTTCCGGTCGTAGTCGGTAGCGGTAACTTCCAGATATGAATTTTCCTTGAAGCGGCGTGCTGTTTCTCTCACGATAGCAAACGCGCGGGGCAGAACCTTGTTGAGGATCTTCTCGAGTTCCTTGTTTCTCTCGAGTTCCAGCTTGTCGATTTCCGCGAATACGTTTTCCTTTTCGTTTATGTCGAGGGTCGGATTCTCCCTTATCTTTTGGTGAAGCGACGCGAGGTTGTCGTCGATGTCCTTAAGCCCCGCGTTTATCGTCTCCTGAATGGCGGCTGTTTCGCCGCGCAGATCATCATTTGAAAACGATTTCAACTCTTCGCCATCTTTCTTTGCCTGTTCGACCAGAGGCATGATCCGCTTGATGTCCCTGACCGATTTATTTCCAAAAATTTTCGAGATGAGTGTTAACATGAGTGATTTATCGGTTGAATTCCCTGCCCAAAGGGTTACACGATAGCATATCCCAAGCGGGTCTGCTTACCGTGCTCCGTCTCGCGTGAGCAAGCGGGCCTAAAGTTAAGTTCTTTGCCTGTTACCCCCAACCTTAACAGAAAAAGGATCACGAAGCATTTAGATAGGTTCTTGAATCTCAATTATAGTTCCAGATCGCCTTCGAATACCAATTTGGCAGGTCCGATAAGAAAAATGTCGTGAAAGACCACCGACTTGTCGGACGTTGCGGCAGGTGTTAGGCGTTGGCTGGTCTTAAACTCCACCCACAGGTTACCGCCTTTGGTGCTAATCGCAATGGGTGAAGCGTAGCCCCGCATGGAGGCGGCAAGCGCGGCAGCGGTGACACCCGTACCGCAGCTGAGGGTCTCATCCTCGACACCCCTTTCATACGTCCTCACAAAAATCGCGTTTCCGGCACCGAGCTCAACAAAATTTACATTCGTGCCGGCTGGCGCAAAGGGGGTGCTGTACCTAACCTCCCTACCCTCCTCAAAGACAGGGTAATTCCCAACGTCATCCACAAACCGAATGAAGTGCGGGGAGCCCGTGTTGATAAAAAAGTCTTCGCCGTGGATTTCGACAGATTCTACGTCATTCATTTTTAATCGCACAGTGCCATCGTCCTCAATTTCGGCCTCGTGCAGCCCGTCATAAGCTTCAAAACTCGCTTTGCGGTTTACAACTCCAAGCAAAGCGGCCATTTTCACGGCTGCCCGGCTGCCATTGCCACAGAGGCTCTGTGAGCCGTCGCTGTTGAAGTATCTGAGGTTGAAATGCGCATCGGGATGTTTTTCGAGCAACATCAGGCCATCTGCCCCGACGCCGAACCTGCGGTCGCAAATGACCCTGATCTGGTCGGAGGTCAGGTCGTAAACCGCTGCCCGGTTGTCGATCACCACAAAATCATTGCCTGTAGCCTGATATTTATAGAAATGAATTCTCAACTGAATGGAAGGCCTGTTATTTTACTTCTTCGTAGTCTATATATTCCCCCTGCACGTTGGGCTTCTTTTTAGCTTGCTTCTGGTCATTGCCGGCATTCATGTTACCTGTCTGCTGACTATTTTTCAAATGCTGTGCTGCTGCCCCGATCTTGAACAGAAATGAGCCTACCTTGTAGAGCACGTATGCGATGACGGCAACGATGATAATTATCTTCATTGTGTGTGCTTTTAAACCTGATAACCTTAAATCAAAGGTAGAGGTTCGGAGGCAATTCCCAAACCCCGCCAACTCCGGCAAAATATTCGCGAATTAAGCCTTCTTAGTAAATTATCTACTCAGGTAAAGATTTCTTTCAGCGTAGATCTTCAGGAAGTAGTCATCCATCAGATCGTCGATGAAATAGATCGCCTCACCGGTTGATTTCATTTCCGGGCCCAGTTCCTTATTGACATCGGGGAATTTGCTGAACGAGAACACAGGTTCCTTGATAGCATATCCCTTCCTGACAGGGTTGAAATCGAAGTCTTTCACTTTCTTCTCTCCCAACATGATCTTAGTCGCATAATTCACATAGGGTTCGTCGTATGCCTTGCAGATGAAAGGTACCGTACGCGATGCGCGGGGGTTTGCCTCAATAACGTACACCCTATCGTTCTTGATCGCGAACTGGATGTTGATAAGGCCTTTCACATTCAGTGCCTGCGCAATTTTGATGGTGTATTGCTCCAGCTGTTTCAAGACAAAATCGCCGAGGTTGAACGGAGGGAGTACCGCGTACGAATCGCCTGAGTGAATCCCCGCCGGCTCGATATGCTGCATGACACCTATGATGTAAGCGTCTTCGCCATCACAGATCGCGTCCGCCTCTGCTTCAATTGCTTCCGCGAGAAAATGATCGAGTAACACCTTGTTCTCGGGGAGGTGTTTCCAGATATCGAGAATGTGATTTTCGAGCTCCTGTTCATTAATCACGATCTTCATACTTTGCCCACCGAGAACGTATGACGGCCGCACAAGCAACGGGAAGCCTATCTCCTTGCATACTTCGAGAGCCTCATCGGCGTTGCGCGCAACCCCAAAGGGCGGGTAGGGTATGTTGAGTTCTTTCAGGAGATTGGAGAAGCGTCCTCTGTCTTCCGCCAGGTCGAGCGAATCGAAGGATGTGCCGATTATTTTGATTCCGTATTTGTGAAGCTTCTCAGCCAGCTTTAGCGCCGTCTGACCCCCGAGCTGAACAATTACTCCTTCGGGCTTTTCATGCTCGATCAGATCGTATAAGTGTTCCCAGAAGACAGGATCGAAATAAAGTTTGTCAGAAATATCAAAGTCGGTCGAGACGGTCTCCGGATTGCAGTTAAGCATGATCGTCTCGTAGCCGCATTCTTTTGCCGCGAGCACACCGTGTACGCACGAATAGTCGAACTCAATACCTTGTCCGATCCTGTTTGGACCTGAGCCAAGAACTATAACTTTCTTCTTGTCCGATACCGGAGACTCATTCTCCTCGTCGAAAGTTGAATAATAGTAGGGTGTGCGCGCTTCAAATTCAGCCGCGCAGGTATCTACGAGTTTGTAGACGCGGTTGATACCCATCGACTTTCTCCTGGCGTGAACTTCACTTTCAAGGCAATCGAGCAAATGGGCGATCTGCCTGTCGGCGTAACCACTCTCCTTGGCTTGCTTCATCACATGCGCAGGGAGATCGTCGATTGAATACTGTTCGATAGTTTTCTCAAGCTCGACGAGTTCTTCAATTTGCTTAAGAAACCAGCGGTCGATTTTGGTAAGCTTCTGAACGGTCTTGATGGGTATCCCAAGCTTAATCGCATCATAGATATGAAAAATCCTGTTCCAAGTCGGGTGTTCAAGGCTGTATAATAATTCATCCTGCTTCGTCAGGGATTTGCCGTCGGCGCCGAGGCCGTTTCTCCTGATCTCCAGTGACTGACATGCCTTCTGAAGCGCCTCCTGAAAATTCCGCCCGATAGCCATGACTTCGCCCACCGACTTCATCTGAAGTCCGAGGGAGCGATCGGCACCCTGAAACTTGTCAAAGTTCCAGCGTGGGATCTTCACGATCACATAGTCAAGTGCCGGCTCAAAATAAGCCGTTGTAGTACCTGTAATAGCGTTTGTCAGCTCATCGAGGTTGTATCCAATGGCAAGTTTCGCGGCGATCTTCGCAATGGGGTATCCAGTGGCTTTCGAAGCGAGCGCTGATGAGCGCGATACGCGCGGGTTGATCTCAATACCGATGATTTCGTCGTAATTCTCGGGATTGAGGGCAAACTGAACATTACAGCCACCGGCAAACTGCCCGATACCATTCATCATCTTGATGGCGAGGTTGCGCATCTTCTGGTAAGTAGTGTCGGGGAGTGTCATCGCCGGCGCCACTGTAATAGAGTCGCCGGTATGGATGCCCATAGGATCAAAATTCTCGATCGAACAGATGATAATTACGTTGCCGATGCTGTCTCTCAGCAACTCAAGCTCGTATTCCTTCCAGCCGAAAATACTTTGTTCAACCAGTACTTCGTGGATCGGTGAAGCGTGAAGGCCCCGGTCAAGCGCATCGTCAAAATCTTCAGGTTTTTCAACGAATCCTCCTCCCGTGCCTCCGAGGGTATAAGAAGGGCGAATAACGAGGGGGAACCCGATTTCCTGCGCGATCTCCTTACCCATCAGAAACGACGTCGCTGTCGCGCCTTTACAGACGCCGACATCCAGCTCCTTCATTCTAAGGCGGAATTTCTCCCGGTCCTCCGTCGTCTCGATTGCTTTAATATCCACGCCGATGATTTGCACACCGTAGTGTTGCCAGATCTCGGCTTTGTCGCAATCAATACACAGGTTCAGCGCAGTTTGTCCGCCCATAGTCGGCAAAACTGCGTCTATATGGTGTTTCTCCAGTATTTCCCGGATCGATTTCTTTGTTAGGGGCTTAAGGTAAACGTGGTCGGCCGTCACCTTATCTGTCATGATCGTCGCCGGGTTGGAGTTAATCAGAACAACTTCAATCCCTTCTTCGCGCAGCGACCTCGCAGCCTGAGAGCCGGAGTAATCGAATTCACATGCCTGGCCGATAACAATCGGACCACTACCTATAATCAGTACTGAACGAATACTTCTGTCTCTTGGCATTAGCTATTTGGGGAAAAGGACCAATAAAATTGCGCAAAAATAGACGAGAATTGTTGGATTAACAGGGTTTCGCTGATTTTTTTGACGCAGAGTTCGCACATTATCAGTCGCCCGGTTTCCACCCGGGAATAACGGCCTTAATGCCGTTTGCAGGAGGCTGTCACTCGTCCGTTTTCAGAAACTTCCGCGCGACACTTCCGCGCGACGTAGTCAGCCTCAGGATATAAAGCCCATTCGGAAACAACTGAACGTCTACCGCAAAAGGACCGGCACCGGACTCATGCCTGGCTGTATGTCGGAAGACCACTTTCCCCGCAACATCCGTGATCTCAATCATTACAGACGGTCCCGGCGTATTTTGCAGGTCTACAAACAGCTGACGGGATGCAGGGACGGGGTAGACGTGAGGCGCCTCCTCCAGCGGTTCTTCGACTGACGTGATCGGCGGTTGAATCGCAAGGTTATCTATAGCCCAGCCCCACCCGTGGGCTAACTGGTCTGCGAAAAGTCGGAATCTGATCAGCACCTCGTCGCTCTCCGAAAAGGAGCCACTCTCCAGCATGTTGATGCTCCGCGACCGAAAGTGCGTGGGCTCTCCCTTTGCCTGAGAGTTATCACCACTCATATTCGAGTTATAATGCAACCGCCACGCCTCTACAGCACGGGCATCGTATCCGGGCGCGAACGGCAACCAGGTCAAGCCACCATCAGCGGAACCTTCGACAACCACATAATCATAAAAGTCGTCGTCACCAAAGACGCTATTCTCAGCACCCGGCTCAACCAGTACAATTTCATCAAAACGGATCACCGGATTGTCAACGCTTATGCGGATGGGTATCTGAAGCTGATAGGTGTAGTTACTCTCATTGTTTGGTCCGGTTCCATTCGCATACGGATGGTTTGAATGAATAGCGCCGTTACCGAAACCCTCCGGGGTGATAACACTGAATTCGTCGCCAAAGAAATCGGCCGAAGCCTCATTAAAGTTATTGGTGTAGGAATCCTGAACGGGCAAGATCCCGGTAACATCGATAGTATAGAAACCGGTAGCCGGCGAATGGGCGATGTTTTCAATCAAAGCGACATCCCGTGCAATCAGCCTGTAACGGATCTCATCGTCTGGTGACAATGGAGGGAGACTTATATTCAGCGTGTACTCATCCGGCAACGTGCCTTCCTGCATCAGCGCGGTCATGACAGGCTCATCGTTCAGCGCATACTCGACCAATACTTCAGAGATTCCCTGGTTGTCACTGACGCTGGCGAGGAGCACCAGGTCGCTGTTATCGGAAATAAAGCGCACAGGATCGTGCCAAATCTCCGGAGGAGTCACGTCAGATCCGATGTGAAAAAAGTGTGTTCCCTGCTCCGGCTGCGCGCCGAGGACCTGCCTGATACCGGGGTTTGTAAACGACCTCCCGTCCACATCGTCGACCGAAATGTAATAGGCATAATCCATTTCAACTGTGGTTCCCGGCAGCGTCGACTCAAACTCGTCAGGTGTTGCGGTGGGAAGCATGTCTACCGTTGTATAATCTATTCCATCCGATGTATAGTGTAGCTTTAGTGTGGAAGGATCGTAGCCCTGATCGCTTACGATTCGCACGTTGACGGGGTACGGCAGGCCGTCACTGCGTTCGGCATCCTGCAAAGGTTCGTGGCCGATCAGCGTGTACACCCATCCCATATCCGCAAGCGAGGCGCGCAGCACAGGACCCAGGTCGTGAATGGACTCCGCCGGTGCTATGTGGGGAGTCATTAACCGGTTGGCATCCTGATCGCCGCTAAACGTACCTTCGTCGAGGTGGGAGATGCTGGAGCCGCTGGCGAACGTTGACGGCGCGTAAAGTTTTGGTCGTTCACCATTCAGGACGCCCGAAGACAACGGACTACTGAAAAAGAGTGCCGAACTTTGCAGCTGTGTCCGGAGCTCATTTGAAGGCGACGGAAAGTTGTGGAGCAGGTTCAGGTTCGCTTCGTTTTCAACGAACAGATCAAATACAAACGGCACAGTCGCTCCGCCGCTTTCTACGCCTACACTTCCCTCCAGACCCCTGACATTGTATGTGTCGATGAACCCCAATCCGTGGGCAATTTCGTGAAGGACAATTGTGACCAGGTCCATTTGTCCGGACGGAGTGTTCCCATCCGTCTCAAGATACCACGATGCATTGCTGTTAAACGAAGCAAATATATCCGGTCTCGAGGGTCCGTTGATTTCATGTCCCACGATCTTTTCAGCAAGTGCAACCGGGTAGAAAACGTTACTGAACTGTTCGCCACCAAAATTTGCATAGGCGCTCCCCCAAATTGCCTGTCCTAACACACCCGAACCAAGTGGCCGCCATTCAGCCTGCATCCTGATAGGTACAGGCGAGACCAGTTCCGACTCCCATATCTCTACCGCATACTGAAACGCGTTCATCGCTTTTCCGTCGGAGGGGAAACCGATGTATTCCACTTCTATGGTGGCAGACTTCGTGCGGCCCGACGGTTGCTGACGCCACTGGTTAAACTTTTCCGAAATTCCGATATGGTCATGCCGGTCTTCAAAACGTTGATAACAAACAACCGGCTTCTCAGGTTTGATGATCATCATTTCCTGGGCAATCACAGACTCGGCAGAGCACAACACCAGCGCGAAGCCGGCTAATGACAACATTAAACCCTTCATAAGACTGCGATCATTCGCCGGGAGATCAACTCTGAAGCAGGACAATTACCCAGCGCCTTGTGAAACCGAAATCACCGCATTCCAGACGCGGAAAACATTTTTATAACAGATCTTTTCAATATCCTCGTGCGAATACCCCCGCCTCAGCAGTTCGGCGATCAGGTTTGGATAGGTCGATACGTCCTTCAGCCCCAATGGCAGACTGTCGCCAACACCGTCGTAATCGGAACCAATGCCGACGTGATCCACTCCAACCAGATCCACAACGTGATCGATATGATCGGCGACGCGCGCCACGTCCGAATAAAGTTCTTTATGATCCTTGCTGAACTGTTCTATAACAGGCTGCGCAGCAGAATCGCGGGAATTCAAGTTCTTTGAAACAAGAAGGTCCTCCAGAGAGTCGCGGAGGGCATCGTTCTTACGCGCCACCGAATCCAGGAAGTTAGCGCCGAAATTGATCTGTATTACGCCTCCGTTTTTTGCAAGTGCCCTGATCATATCATCGGTCATGTTGCGTTCAAATCCCGGCGTAAAATGTCGGCATGAAGAGTGCGAAGCGATAGCAGGTGCTTTGGTCACTCGCATAACATCGTAAAAGGCGCTGTCTGAAATGTGGGAAACGTCTACCATAATTCCAACGCTATTCATTTCGGCAACCACCTCTTCGCCGAATGGACTGAGGCCATCCCAGGTAGCCGTTGTATCGTATGACGAATCGCAGATCTGGTTGTCACGTGCGTGTGTCAGCGTAATGTACCGAATACCGCGATCATAGAAGTACCGCACGTTGGACAGATCATTTCCAATAGGCGCTCCGTTCTCCAGTCCCATCGGAAGAGAGATCTTTCCCTCCGCTGTATTGCGTTCTATGTCAGTCGGCGTTTTCGCCAGCGCAAACTTATCCGGGATTTCACGCGCGATCCCCTCGACCATGTCTATCAGGTCTTCCGCGAGTTGTTTGCCCATATCGGGTTTTTTCTGGTTAGAAGAAGGGATGTATATCGACATAAAGGGAGCGTCAAGTCCTCCTTTCCTCGCGCGCACGAAGTCGAAATCACCATCCTGAGTGCTAACCGGTATTCCGAGATACTCGCGTTCAAGGCGGAAATTTTTGATCGAAAGACGATAGGGAAGGTCGACGTGACCATCAACAATAATGAACGTCTGTGCCAGCGAGTCTGCGACACGCACAATCTCCTCTTCACTAAGCGGAGAATTTTCTATGGGTTTATCAGTCGTCTGGCAAGACGCTAATAGACAGGTAGCCCCTAATACGATTGCTGTTTTGAGTCTCATAAGACAAAGAAAGTGTATTTATCGCAAAAGTTATTCATTTTTGAGCCTGGATACTTCTTCAAACACACTCATTCTGCCTTGTCTCAATCACAGAACCTCCCGCTAATCACGCGCCAGCAACTTTCATTGAGGAACGGCCAGGATAAACCCGAGATATGGGTAGCCTACAACAACCTCGTCTACGACGTCACCTCATCGCGGTTATGGCTGCGCGGGAAACACTACGAACACTGGGCTGGCCAGGACCTCTCCGACGAGCTGAAGGACGCACCGCATACCGAAAAAGTGTTCGACAGGTTCCGGGTAGTTGGGAGGCTAGGGATTTAAACGATTAATTTGTTGGCACACAAGCACATATTTTTGCCAATTCAATTCAAGTTATAGCTTTGCAAAATTACTGTGTCAAGTCAAATTCAGCAGCGAAAAAAAGATGATAATAATAGCGGATAGCGGAGGGTCGAAGACAGACTGGAGGATCGTTAAGAGCGACGGCAACATAGAACAAGCAAGCTCTCCGGGCTTTAACCCATATTACCAGCCCATCGCAGATCTCAACGGGATCATCGAAAAGACCATATTACCAAAAGTATCGAGTGAAAAAGTCGAGGAAATCTACTTTTATGGCGCCGGTGTGTCGTCGGAAAAGAATCAGCTCACCATTAAGGATGCCTTCACAGAGTTTTTTCCCGGAGCACTGGTAGAAATCGGGTGGGACCTGCTGGCGGCAGCACGTGCACTGTGCGGAAACGAACCGGGCATTGCGTGTATTATGGGCACCGGCTCAAACTCATGCCTGTACGATGGAAAGCATATTATCGGCAACGTAGCAAACCTCGGATGGATACTCGCTGACGAAGGATCGGGAGCCAACATCGGCAAACAGTTTCTTGTCGATTATCTCAGGAAAAAGTTGCCGGATATGCTTGCGGAACAGTTTCACGCCCGCTTCCCGTACACGCGCGAAGAATTTTTGGAAAAGGTTTATCAGGAAGAAAAGCCCAGCGCTTTTCTGGCAAACTTTACCCGATTCATTTTTCAGCATCTCAAAGAACCGTACTGCTACCAGTTGATCTATTCAAGCTTTGCCGAGTTCTACGAGAACAATGTCATGAAATACGAAAACTATCAGAATCTGAAAGTTCACTTTACAGGTTCTATCGCGTTTTACTTCAGCGACATTCTGCGCCAGGTAGCAAACGACAAAGGCATCACTGTAAAGAATATTCTAGAGGGACCTATTGCCGGTCTCTCGCTGTATCATACTCAAAAGGTGTAGCTCACCCCAATATGTCGGTTACGGAATCATCATCAGCTTACAACAATCTCGAAAAAATGAGTGTTCGCGAATTGCTTGTGAACATGAACAAGGAAGATCAGTCCGTGCCACTTGCTGTGCAAGCCGTCATCCCCGGCATCGAGCGCCTGGTCGAAGATGTAGTGAGAAAGATGCGCGACGGCGGCCGACTCTTCTACATAGGGGCCGGAACCAGCGGACGTCTGGGTGTGCTCGACGCCTCGGAAATTCCGCCTACTTATGGGATGCCGCAGGGAAAGGTAGTAGGTCTGATTGCCGGTGGCGACACTGCGATACGCAATGCCGTCGAAAAAGCCGAAGACGATATGGAGCAGGCATGGAAAGACCTGAGCCAGCATAACATCAACGAAAAAGATTTTCTCATTGGTATAGCCGCCAGCGGCCGTACCCCTTACGTTATCGGCGGTCTGAAAGATGCGCGGAAGAACGGCATCGCCACCGGTTGTGTAGTCTGCAATACCGGCTCGGAAGTGGCCCGGCATGCCACCTTTCCGGTAGAAGTGGTTGTCGGCCCGGAATTTGTCACGGGTAGCACACGCATGAAATCGGGGACGGCTCAAAAGCTGGTGCTGAATATGATTTCCACGGCCACGATGATCCGGCTGGGCAGAGTGAAAGGCAACAAGATGGTAGACATGCAGCTTACCAATGACAAGCTGGTAGATCGCGGTACGCGGATGGTGATGGACGAGTTATCTATTCCGCAAGGCGAAGCCGAACGATTGCTGAAGGAATTCGGTTCCGTGCGGAAGGCCGTTGAAAGCCGAAGAGGGGATGCATCAAATTGAACCGTATCACAACTGGATAAAATACTACGACCCTGCCGACGATGAGCGCTCACCGTTCTATGGCAAGGAATACAACTACGATGTCTACTCCGAAACAATTTACGGATACTATATCGATCCTGCCTGGGATTACATAGGGTCGGAAACGCTGTATATTAAAATCCTCTACTCCGACTACTACGCCGGATTCGTCATTATAGAATTCATCGGCGAATGGAACGACACTATCAACAACGACATCATGCACCTGAAGCGAAACGTCGTCGATCTGCTCGTTCCTGAAGGCATCAACAAATTCATTCTGATTGGTGAGAACATCATGAACTTTCACGGCTCCGACGACTCCTATTACGAAGAGTGGTTCGAAGATGTTGAAGATGGCTGGATAGCCGCAGTCTCCTTCCCCGACTTTGTACAGGACGAACTCAGGAAGTACAACGTTGATCAGTACGTCAACATGGGTGGAACGATGCAGATCAACCAATGGCGAACATTACATCCGCACATATTCTTTGACCTGGTGAGCGGACTGATCCAGCGAAGGCTGGGTGCATAGGAATGAAGATGGATTAGCGCGATTATAATAAACTGAGCTGGACGTTACCCACCAGAACGTCTGCTGGTACCAGGTAATGCCGTTTTGTTTTCATTTCGTGGCACAGCACTCTGGTGCGGCGGATCTTTCCCTTCTTAAAGAACCTTCCCTGGAAACTGAAAATACTCCCTTCCGGAATATCAGACAGCGTCGCATACAAGTCAGCATTCTTGTCATAGCGGCGAAGGATCTTCGTCAGATCTGTGTCAGCGAAGGAGCTTGCTTTTGGGTTGGCCAAGTGTCGTTCCAGTTGAACGAGGATATCTTCAGCAAACACCTCCGGCGACAACAGCGGTTGCATGAGGTGCCTGAACTCAGCTTTCCACTCTTCTCCGTGTGGATCGACGCGATTGCCGTATCGGAGGTGTACACGCAAATGCGCCACCTCGTGCACATAGGTTATTACGAAGAGGTAGGGATTTAATTCGTGGTTGAGCGTTATTCGCGGATGAGTCTGATTATTTCGCGACGTGAAGTCGCCCACTTTGGTTTGCCGTGTTCGGGTGATTTTCAAAAGGAATGGACTGTCAGACCATAAACGGTAGCAGTAAGAGAGAGCGCTTGCCGGCATGTGCGCCTGGAGGATAGAGTAGAGTTTTCCCGACTGCATAATAATGTCTTGTAACATTACCATCCTTCCTGCAGAAATACAAGAGTGATTTGGATGGTGGTGTACCCGATGGGCCACGAAAAAAGGCTGTCCTTTCGGGCAGCCTTTTTGTCTAATGGGTCTTCGCAGATTACCTAGAGTGCTGTTGTGTCAGCTTGCGTCGAGTCAGCTTCAATAGGAGCTGGAACGGGAGCTGGGTCCATTGCAGGAGATTCAGTTTCAACAGAATCTGCGCTATCAGCTTCGCTCTGTGAGCCGCTGCCGCAAGCGATAAAGCTCATTGCAAATCCGCACACAATTAATAATGCGATCAATTTTTTCATAATTTACAGGTTTTAATTCATAGCAAATATAATAGTATTGACTAAATGTACTTGGTGGGGTAAGAAAAAATCACTTTTTTCTGAAAATCAACCTAACGGGAACACCCTCGAAGTCAAAGTTCTCACGAATGCGATTTTCGAGGAACCGCTGATATGACGGTTGAATGTACTGTGGGAGATTACAGAAGAACGCAAACGATGGAAATCGGGCGTTCACCTGTGTGATATACTTTATCTGAATCATCTTACCCTTAGTGGAGGGAGGAGGGGTGCGTTCAATGAGGGGAAGGAGCGTATCGTTCAACTTCGACGTTGGCACCTTCTTGGTTTTGTTGTCGAACACCTCAACCGCTTTCTCCATGACCTGGTATATCCTCTGCTTGCCTGTTACCGACGCAAAGATGATCGGGATGTAATCGATAGGAGCAAGCTTCTCAAGAATGTCTTTTCTAAACTTCTCAGCTGTTCCGGTTTCCTTGTCGATAAGATCCCACTTATTCACCATTAATACCATTCCCTTGCCCTGGCGTTGGGCCAGGCTGATAAGATTGACATCCTGTGCCTCTACGCCACGTTCCGCGTCGATAATCACGATACACACGTCGCATTCCTCCAACGCTTTAAGGGATCGCAATACCGAATAGAACTCAATGTCATCTTTGACCTTCGCTTTCTTCCTGACACCCGCGGTGTCGATCAGAATAAAGTTCTTGCCAAACATCTTATAGTAAGTGTGAATAGCATCTCTGGTTGTGCCCGCCTCGTCGGTAACAATACTGCGTTCAACACCGAGCAGGGCGTTGAGGAACGACGACTTACCCACGTTTGGACGCCCGACGATAGAGATCTTAGGAATACCGCTATCGGGATCTTCTTTTCCTTCCGAAGGGAAGATCCTAACGACCTCGTCAAGCAGTTCCCCGGTACCGCTTCCGTTTTCCGCAGAGATAGGGAAAACCTCGGCGTCGAGACCCATTCCATAGAACTCAGCCGAAAGGCTTGCCTTCTCAGGCGTATCGGCTTTGTTCGCTGCAATAAAGACCGGCTTACCCGAACTCCGCAGAACATTGGCGAATTCCTTGTCAAACCCTGTCAGCCCATCCCGGCAGTCGACCATGAAGATGATCGCGGAGGCTTCGTCTATCGCGAGTTTGACCTGCTTCCGTATCTCGGACTCGAACTTGTCTTCCGATCCAGTGACATACCCGCCGGTATCGATTACGGTGAAGTATTTGCCAACCCATTCAGCATAGCCGTAGTGGCGGTCGCGGGTTACACCGGAAACATCGTCCATGATCGCCTGTCTCTTTTCAATGAGTCGATTAAAGAGTGTTGATTTCCCGACATTAGGTCTGCCGACGATTGCAATAATATTTGCCATGGGTGAATTTCAAAAGAGTTATGATCAATGACTGGTCATTCGGTGTATCCAAACTGGCGCAAACGATTTTTTTCCTTACGCCAGTTGCCGGCTACCTTAACATGCGTTTCAAGGAAGATCTTCTTTCCGAAAAAAGATTCAAGGTCGCGACGCGCCTCGATACCTACCTTCTTTAAAGAGGCTCCTCCTTTGCCGATGAGTATACCCTTCTGCGAATCGCGTTCTACAAAGATCAGGGCACTGATCCGCAGGATCTCCGGCTCATCCTTAAACGAATCAATCGCCACCTCGCTGCTATAGGGGATCTCGTCCTGATAGTTCAGGAAGATCTTTTCACGTATAATCTCCGACGCAAAGAAGCGTTCGGAGCGGTCGGTGAACTCATCCTCCGGGAAGAAAGGCGGATGCGTTGGCATGAATGCCTTCACAACCTCGAGTATGCGATCAACATTCAAACCTGTTAAGGCCGAAACCGGGAGTATTTCCCTGACATTGGGCAAGCTTTCCTTCCAATAGCGTATTTTGTCATCGGCTTGCGAGCCCCTCGCCAGGTCGACTTTGTTCAGCAACAGCACAACCGGCGTTACTGAATTCACAAAACGTTTAAAGAGGTCCTCCTCGAATTTGTCGTTCAGATCGACAACCAGCAGTATCACGTCAGCGTCCTGAAGAGAGACTTTCACGTAACTCATCATCGCTTCATGAAGCGAGTACTTTGGCTCCAGGATGCCAGGCGTATCGGAATAGACAATCTGGTAATCCTCACCATTCAGAATTCCCATAATGCGATGCCTTGTTGTTTGAGCTTTAGCGGTGATAATCGATAAGTTCTCGCCAATGAGTTTGTTCATCAGTGACGATTTTCCGACGTTAGGTTTACCAACAATGCTTACAAAGCCCGCTTTAAAAGGTTTTTGTTCCATAGAAAGCGCAAAGGTACTTGTTTTTTACCACTGAGGGTTCTACTTTTGTTCCTCCAATTTGAAAAATGCGGAACTAAAACTGTCGATAAGGCGGTTATGGTTGTTCAGAACGTCAAAGAGCAGGAAGTGCTCTTCAAGAACATATCGCGGGGTGGAGCAGTTGGTAGCTCGTTGGGCTCATAACCCAAAGGTCACAAGTTCGAGTCTTGTCCCCGCTACAAGGCGACCCTTCGGGTTGCCTTTTTTTTTACCCAGGAAAAGATCATTCGGATAATCTTCGGTAAACTCACAACGTCTCCTTCAACCACTTGAAGAACTCCCGCTGCCATACCAGCGCATTCTGCGCAGACAGCACCCAGTGATTCTCTTCCGGAAAATACACCAGCCTGCTCTTTATTCCGCGCAGCTGCGCGGCCTGAAAAGCTTCGAGCGACTGCCCGATCGGAACGCGGTAGTCTCTTCCGCCCTGCACGATCATGATCGGTGTATTCCATTTGTCGACCAGAGAGCTGGGATCAAATTTCAGATATGTATTCTGTGCCTGCTTATTGTTCTTGTCCCAGTAAGAGCCGCCGATGTCCCAGTTCACAAACCACAACTCCTCCGTTGTGCCGTACATGCTCTTGAGATTGAACACACCGTCGTGGGCAATAAATGTCTTGAAGCGATTGTTGTGAATACCGGCGAGATAAAACACTGAGTATCCGCCATAACTCGCCCCGACGCAGCCCAGGCGCGACTTATCGACAAACGGCTCTCTTGAGACATCATCGATTGCCGATAAGTAATCGTCCATCACTTGCCCACCCCAGTCTTTGCTGATCTGTTCATTCCACTCCACGCCGAAGCCCGGCATGCCGCGCCGCGCCGGAGCCACAATGATATAGCCATTGGCAGCCATCAACTGGAAGTTCCATCGGAACGAGTAGAACTGTGTCAGCGACGATTGCGGGCCTCCCTGACAATAGAGAAGCGTTGGATATTTCTTCGTTGCGTCAAAGTCAGGTGGATATATCACCCACACCAACATGCGCTTTCCATCCGTTGTATTAACGTAGCGGCGCTCAACCTTGCTGAGAGAGATGTTGCGGTAAGCATCATCGTTCACGCGCGTCAGCTGTGTAAACGTACCGTTTGAGAGGTTGACCTTGAATATCTCCGTCGCATGATTCATATCCATCCGTGTAACGACCATTTCATTTACCGCCTGCCCCACCAGGCTCGTGATATCAAAGTCACCTCGTGTTATCTGTTTGGGGCTTGCTTTCCCGGTTGTCGCAATCTCAAAGAGTTGTATTGTTCCGTCAACAGGCGCGGTAAAATAAATCTTGCTTCCATCGTGGTTCCAAAGGAAAGTGTTTACTGTTCCATCCCAGTCGTCGGTAAGGTTACGGGTTTGGTTTCCGCGCCTGACTATGATGTTGTTTTTGTCAGACTCGTATCCATCGCGTTCCATGCTCAGCCACGCCAGGTTGCCCTGCACGGAATAGAGCGGGTGGGTATCGTAGCCCTTCATTCCCTCTGTCAGGTTTGTTGTTTTGCCAGTCGCGACTTCATACGCATACAGATCGGTATTGGTACTCAAAGCGTACGCGGTTCCCACTTTCTTTTTCGAAACGTAGACAATGAACTTGCTGTCCGGACTCCAGGTATAGTCTTCGCTGCCGCCGAAAGGTTTTTGAGGCGAATCGTACGGTTCGTCTTGCATAATATCGATTCCCGGCGAACCAGCGGCGTTGTTGACCGGATGCACAAACAGGTGACTATGTGTTCCATCGTTCCAGGTGTCCCAATGGCGGTAGTGCAAGCTCTCGTAGACCTGCGCTTCAGCCATCGGCAGATCCTGATGGCGATCTTTGCCGAGCACGTTTTCAAGCTTCACTTTCTGTATGCTGATACGATGTTGACCATCAGGCGAAACGTTGCTGTCTTTCAGCAATCCCTGAACCGCGTCAATTTCGCGGGGACCGCCGCCCGAGAGAGGGATGGCGTATTGCAGCGTGCGGCTCTTGTTCCCGGCTATGTCGGGTGTTGTTACCCGGTAAATAACCTGTTGACCGTCGGGGGTGATCCCGACTGCGCTGACACGTCCGAGTTGCCACAGCCCTTCCGGGGTCATGACATTCTGTGCTGAGGTATGGCCAATAAAAATGACGCAGATCAGCGATAACAATACTTTCTTCATCACTAGGGTTTATTTTTGATGTTCAACAAGTCGATCATCAGGTTAAATGAATCGATCGAAGAGGGGTTATTGAATTTAATTGGCTTTACAATATAGCCTGATACGCCGAGTTTCCGGGTAACCTCCTTGTCTTCTTTCTCCTCGGAAGTGGTTATCACGAACACTTTTATGTGTTTCCACTCTTCCATGTTCCGGATGCGGGTGAGCAGCTCTACACCGTTCATCTTCGGCATATTGAGGTCAAGCAGGATGATATCTGGCGCAACGTCCCCCGTGGCGGTAATATTGCGCAGATAATCCAGCGCTTCCTCCCCGTTTTTTGCCACATCCATTTTGTATAGAATATCCATTCTGCTCAGCGTACGCCGGGCATCCATGACGTCGAGCGTATCGTCTTCCACAAGCAATATCTTAATCACATTCACTTTATCCATATCTGCTTTTACTTTGGCCAGGTAAAGGAGAACACAGTTATCTTTCCTGTGTCCGATCTTACCGTGATTGTCTGTTTACGGTCATCGAGTATTTTTTTTACAATCGCAAGACCGACACCGGTGCTTTCAAAGCTGTCGCGCTCCTGAAGGGTCTGAAAGATGACAAAGATCTTGTTGTGGTAGGACTCTGAAATTCCCGGGCCGTTGTCTTCGACGAAGAATTCATAGAAGTCGCGATAGCTCTTGACGTACACTTTGATATATCCCTCCGCCTTGTCGTGATACTTTATAGCGTTGCCGATCAGGTTGGCCAACACCTGCTGGAGAGGTATACGCTCCGAGTAGATCTCCGGCATATTTTGCTGGATCTCAACTCTCAACCCAGGTCTGACCGTCAGGTTGTCTATGATATCGTGAAACAAGCTGTTCAGGTTGATATACTCTCGCTCAGGACTCTGCCTTCCGACCCGGGCGTAAAGCAGAATTCCACGTATCATATTTTCCGCCCGCAGGAGTCGGCCCTTGATCAATTGAAGATATTCGCGGATTTTTGGCTGAAGTTCTGTGCTGTGATCCTCTTCTATCCAGGTAACGACGTTGTCTATCCCGCGCAAGGGCGCCTTGAGGTCGTGCGACACAATGTGAGCGAACTGATCCAGCTCTTCGTTCTTCCGCTGCAGGAGCCTGATATTTTCCGACAGCACTTCCGCCATGTGGTTGAGGGAGTTTGCCAGCTGGCCTAGTTCATCATTTCCGCGAGCGACCGTGTGTACTTCATAGTTTCCCGCGGCAATCGTATTGGCCATTCTCACCATATCCATAATACGCGTCGAAATGCGATAGGCGAGGAAAAGCGATATCAGGAAGCCGATTGCGATCGACATCATTGTCAGGTAAAAAGAAACAACGCGTGTCTTGCGGATGGATTCAGTAAAGATCTTGCTTCTTTCCTCCCTGAGTTTGTACTCGTAGTTCGCAAAGTCGCGGAAATTCCGTTGCAGCTTCCGGTTCAGGTTTTTTTCGCTTCCAAACACAAGCTTGTCCCGATACAGAGCATTATAGGCCTGCATGGCGCTGTCCGAAGTACTCGCCGCGTTTTTAGCCTTAATAAGGGGGTCTCCAAAGTCCAGCCTCCACTGACCATTCAGGCGAATCAGTTCCGCAAGTGCCACCTTTTGCTTTGACGTATCCGCGATGATCTCATTCAGCTGATTCAGAATTTCAATATTTTCCTGTTTTGCGGAGTCATAAGTTTGAATAAAATACATTTCTCCCGA
Source organism: uncultured Roseivirgaceae bacterium (assembly GCA_964493505.1). Lineage (GTDB taxonomy): Bacteria > Bacteroidota > Bacteroidia > Cytophagales > Cyclobacteriaceae > Chryseosolibacter. The sequence continues at coordinate 356,505 of CAZBNP010000001.1, read as the reverse complement.
AAGCAGGTATCCGCGTAAACCACTCACCATGTTGAGTATGTTTCGCTGGAAGCGATTGCTTTCGCGCATTACCGTCGCTGAATTTGCAAACCACTCGGAGTTCTCGTTTACCTTCTCCGCCTGCCTGTAGTTCATATAGGTGCTGATGGCAAACATGATCAGGATGAACAGAAACCCAAAGAATATCAAGTATGAGATCTTCATATTCGGAATTTAACATGAGGCCGAACCGCGGGGAACACCCGGTTCGTGGACGTGGGGGATCAAATGTACTAACCCATGAGAAATAGCACAAATTCAGGAGCAAAACAATAAATGTCTGGCGGTTGAAACAATTCGCTACCGGTACCCTGTTTTTTCAGGTTACCTGTTGTATAATTAGTGTCCAAATAATGCGAACAATACCACTAAATTCACGCGCGCCGCTGGCGGAAAGGATGCGTCCCTCCCGCCTGGATGACCTTGTTGGTCAGGAACATCTGACCGGCATCATCCGAAAATCGATTCAATCGGGGAACATTCCTTCGATGATATTGTGGGGCCCGCCGGGTGTCGGGAAAACAACCATCGCCAATATCATCGCAAACGAGGTAAAGAAGCCCTTCTACACCTTGAGCGCCGTCAGTTCGGGCGTAAAAGACGTGCGCGAGGTTATTGAGAAAGCCCGGACCTCCCAGCGCTCCATCCTGTTCATAGACGAGATCCACCGCTTCAACAAATCACAGCAGGACGCACTGCTGGGAGCTGTCGAGAAAGGTATTATCACCCTGATTGGAGCAACGACCGAAAATCCTTCTTTTGAAGTGAATTCAGCATTGCTCTCGCGCTGCCAGGTGTACACTCTTAAGGCTCTTGGTGAAGAGCAACTAATGGCGTTGGTTAATGAGGCGCTGACAAAAGACGAAGAGTTACAGAACCGAAATATCGTTATTCGCGAACGCGAGGCCCTTCTCAAAGTATCCGGCGGTGATGGCCGGAAACTGCTGAATCTGATCGAACTGATTGCCGGCGCCCTGACAGGAGACATTGAAATAACTGACGACCTGGTTATGGACGTCGCGCAGAAGCACATCGCCATCTACGACAAAAGCGGCGAGCAACATTACGACATCATTTCGGCTTTCATCAAATCCATTCGCGGCAGCGATCCGAACGCCGCTGTCTACTATCTCGCGCGCATGGTGGAGGGAGGGGAGGATGTAAAGTTCATTGCAAGAAGAATGCTGATCCTGGCATCGGAAGACATCGGAAATGCAAATCCGACGGCAATGATCCTGGCCAACAACACGTTCCAGGCAGTGAACGTCATCGGGTATCCCGAAGCACGGATAATTCTTTCTCAATGCGCAATCTATCTCGCAGCATCACCCAAGAGCAACGCCAGCTACATGGCGATTGAAAGCGCGCTTGCAAAAGTCGGCGAATCCGGCGACCTTTCCGTCCCTCTATCGATCAGGAACGCTCCCACCAGGCTGATGAAGGATCTGGGTTACGGCAAAAATTATCAATATGCCCACGCTTATGAAGGAAACTTTGCGGCAGCCGAATTCCTCCCCGAAGCAATAGCCGGAACAAAATTTTACGATCCGGGAAATAATCCCAGGGAGCAGGAGTTAAGAAAGTACCTGCGAAGCCTCTGGAAGGAGAAATACGGCTATTGAACCTACGTGAACATTGAACTGAAGTAGCGAACCCATGCAGCGAATTATATTTGAGTCTGCCCCTGAATTTCTCGTGGTCTGCGTGGTGGTAGCACTGGCTTATGCCGCGATTCAATACTACAGGACTAAAGATCCGTGGAGTAAGGCAGTGAACACGCTGTTGCTTGCCGGGCGGGCAATACTCGTCTTTTCCCTCACCTTTCTTCTGCTCGGGCCTATTGTAAAACAGATATCCAACCTCTTTGAGAAACCGGTATTCGTGATCCTGCACGACAATTCTTCATCCATTGCAGAAACCACGGATTCTCTGACGATGGCGACAATTCGTCGCGAGCTGGCCGAGACGCAACAGACTCTTGCAGACAATGGCTACGATACCCACGTTCACACGCTTTCGGATGAAAACGCGAACGACCTCCAATACACAGCAACAGCTTCAGATATCACCGGTGCCCTTAGACGAATTGCCGACCGCTACGAAGGCAAGAATATCGCGGGTGTTATCCTCGTCAGTGATGGAATCTACAACTCCGGTCTCTCTCCGCTCTATTCCGCCTACAACTTTCCTCTCCACACGGTAGGCGTAGGCGACACTACCGTCCGTGCAGACATAGCGCTTAAAAATATTGCCTACAACAAGATCGCTTACCAGGGAAACAGGTTTCCACTTCGCGCAGAAGTGCAACTCAAGAATATCAATGCTAACCGCATCAGCGCTACGCTGATGAAACGCGGTCGGGTACTTGAATCACAAACAAAAGACGTCTTGCCCGGACAACTCCTGACCTTCGACTTTCAGCCATTGGCCGATGAACAAGGCCTGCAGAAATACGATATTCAGATCGAGCAGCGACCGGAGGAACATAATACCCGCAACAACCGCTCATCCGTTTTTGTCGAGATCGTAGAGGGACGAAAGAAAATTCTCTGCATAGCTGCATCACCTCATCCCGACATCAAAGCCATAAGGGAAGTGGTAACGAAGAATGCCAACTACGAATTTATGCTGCATATTCCTGATGTCAGTCAACAACAAGCAAGCGCGATGGTGCCGGGAGATATCGACCTGGTCATCTTTCACCAGGCTCCTGACCTGCGCGGCAAGACAACAGCACTCTTTCAGAGTTTCATGAAGAGCAAGTCTTCTGTCTTTATCATCCTCGGGCACCAGTCAGACCTGCGGCAACTGGCTGCACATGATCTCCCGTTCAACTTTGAAGCGCCTCCGCGGGAATATGACGAGGTTACGCCCGTCATCAATCCGGGGTTAACAAACTTCAGCTTGTCGTCAGAAGCGAGCACTGCGTTCTCAAGGTTTCCACCTGTGTCCGTTCATTTCGGGAAAATGCGGATGAAGGCCGGCAGCTCGGTAGTCCTTTTCCAGAAGGTCGGAAGTGTCACTACAGACAAGCCGCTCCTGCTGACATCGTCTGACGATACCAGGAAGGTAGGTGTTATGCTGGGCGAAGGGATCTGGCGCTGGCGTCTGAATGAGTTTGATCGCACCGAAAACACGTATTCGTTCGATGAAGTGTTCGGCAAGCTCGTTCAGTTCCTCAGTTCTACAGACGACAAAAGAAAATTCCGGAGCTATCCCATCAGGCAGGAATTCTCCGATACCGAGCCGGTTGTCTTCGAAAGCCAGGTGTACAACGACATCTTCGAGCCTGTATTTGGAAACGCGGTCGATATCGACATCACGGGCGAGGATGGTCAACGAACTCGGTATACGTATGTAATCAGTCCAGGCAACACGCGTTATCAGGTCGGCGGCTTGAAAGAAGGTGCGTACCGCTACCAGGCGAGCACGTTGATCAACAACAAAACAGAAACTGTTCGCGGCGAGTTTGCCGTAACAGAACGCCAGGCGGAGCTTCAGAACCTTACCGCAGACTTTGATCTGCTACGCCGACTGTCTGACAACACCGGCGGAAAGTTTTATCCGGCATCGCGGTTGAACGACCTGCGGTCGGCGCTTCAGCAGACGCAGGCAACAAGTGTGATTCACACAGAAGAAACTTACGACTCCATTATCAACCTGAGATGGGTGTTCTGGTTACTCCTCATTCTGGTGACGGCTGAATGGGGCCTGCGAAAGTTCTATGGATCGTATTAGTATGGTCCGCAGTATAGGACAAAGTAGCGTACTGAGGGGACTCTACCGAGGCCGGGGCCTTGCGGCAAACCACTCAGATGATCAGCGGTTTCCCGAAAACATCCCGGAGGACTGAACATCAATAACCCAAGTCCTCGGGGTTGAATATTTTCCAGTTGCGCGAGGCCTTGTCATACCAGGTCCTCTCATCAGGAAATTCAATGTACTCAACACCTCCTGAATTTCTGGTGAGATACGGCTCCAGAGATTCTCCTTTTACCATTTTGTCGAACAACAATTCACTTCTTCGCGCGAGGGTATCGGGAGTCAGCCTCCAGGTGCGGAATACTTCCTCGTACTCAATAAGACTGTCGGCCGCGTTAAATCGCATCCTCCCTCCGGTGGCGACAAATTTTTTCACCAGGCTGGCAGCGGGTCTTGTCAGCAAAAAAAAATGCTCGCCATCGCCCGACACATAATAGTGCGTCAGCCGGTGTTTCGAAGCCAGCTCCCGGTAGTAGGCATCATGCTTTTCATCGAACCTGGCAGAATCGGGAGTTTTCTTGGGGAGGGCACCCGCATACCGGATAATCCTGTCCAGCACTTCATCCTTTTTCTTCGGATCCAGATACGAGTCCGGTTTGTAGTCCGGTGCGGATTGACACGCCGCAGCAAAAAGTATTATGGTAAGCCAGGTTATCCTCATAGCATAATTTTAAAAAAGACCTGCCAAATGATGGCAAGTCTTTTATCAGGAGGGATGAATAGTTTAATAAGCTTTCTGGATCGGGCGGAATTCAGTCCAGCCGTCTGTCCAGTCGGTAGCACCAAAAGCGCCCTGGTAGTCAACCGCTTCGAAGAACCCGGCTCTTCCAGCTTCATCGAACTTCTCGTGAGTGAAATCACCACCAGTGGCGATCGTGGCATCAGCCTTCGAAAGTGTGAAGTTGGGGTTAGAGGGATAAGTTTGCGTGGAATGCCGTGCAAAGAAGTTTTCAACACGCAAGCCGAGATCGGCATAGAAAGCTTCCTCCGTACCACTTGCCGGAATATTCACAACTTCATTGCCAGCTTCCCAGTAGGCCTGTACATCTGTGGCCGTGTGAGGCGTGACAGCACTTCCTACGGCATACCTTGACCCCGCGCCCCCCGCAATCAACAGATTATTGGCAAGCACTCCGTTAGGCGGATTGGACGTGTACTGGTCATACACCGAATTATGGTTGAATCTCAAACCTGTGGGGAAGCCACCCATCACAGAATTAAAAATAGATACAGCCGTTCTTCTCCGCATATCCATAGTGTGAACATTATTGGCGGAGAGCGATCTTCCTACCCTGTCAAGCGGACCATATATTGTGAAGTTTGAGAAAGTACCGGTAGTGTAGGTTCCGACGCCTGTATCGCCATCGCCGGGGCCATTGTCTGTTTCAAAAGCATTTGACTGCGACTGATCTGCGGCGAAAGGATTGCGCACCGCGAGGCCAAACTGAACGTTTCCGCTGTATCCGTAGTCAACATCAAAGTCATCATCCCATGTCGACAGAGACACCAGGTATTTTCCGTTAACCGATCCTCCGAACCACTCGAATCCATCATCACCGCCGAAGGAAACCTGGATATACTCCATTACCGTTCCGCTGCCGACGCCACCCATGGTAACACTGTTTGTTTCGTTGTTAGGTGTCAGCTCGATACCGGCATATTCAACGCGCAAGTACCTGTAAACACCGGAATTGTCATTGTCGTTTGTACGATCTGCTCCGCCAAAAGTAACGGACGGAGAAATACCTTCGATAGCAGGGTCGGGTTGATTGGTAAAGGCCTTTCCTAAAATGACCAGTCCGCCCCAGTCACCTCTGTCGCGTGCACCGACCTCCTGATTTGAGGTCATCACTACGGGCGCATCTGCTTCACCGTTTACCAGTAGCTTGCCCCCGCGATCAACCACCAGTGTACCCTTGGTAGCTTTTTCGCCAAAGAGGACTGTACCTGGGGGAATGGTTATCGTAATGCCGTCTCTTACAAAAGTTTGGCCGCGAATCAGATAACGCTTACCGGCATCAAGCGTTTGCGTTGTGAGATTGCCAGACAATATGATGATCGGATCATTCACGGTTATCTCGGATGAGGTCGCGATTGAAGTAAGGTTGGAATTGTCAGTCGCCTGAAACGTCAGCGCTATCTTTGATCCGATAACGGCATTTGCAGGGATCGAATACTTCACTTCTTTTGTCGCAGATGTCTGGTTATCCAACGTAACCGTAGCCAGCTGCGTTGCACCAACCATAGCGATCAGGTTCTTACCACCATTGGGGGCGTTGACGGTAACATTAAAGGTTACTTCGTCGCCGGGGAGGGCAGAAGTCGTTGTCGGGTCAACAGACAGCGATGGCGCGGGCTTAACGTCATCATCATCCTTACACCCCACAAATGCCACCATGGGGGCCACAATCAGTAATAATTTGAAAATGTTCTTTGTCATTTTTTGATAGTTAGTTTTTAGAAAACGCTCGCTGCAAACTTAAACCGGTGGATTCAACCCGGTATTAACACACCTTTATCAAATCGTTAACAAGGGGAAAGCCGCGTGATGGAATCTCCTGCCGGAGATGTTTTCACACCCGCAGCATCACTCATGTTTTTGCGAACTTATAGCTGAGACCTACCCTCACAGACTGGCCCAGCCGGTAGGATCGAATATGCGCATCGCGGTCTCCGTCTATATCGATCTTATTATCGACATCGGTATCCTGATAGAACCGGTACCTGGCGTCGAGCAGGTTCTGGACATTGAGTTTCAGTTCAAACTTTTTGAATTGTTTGGCGATCTGCACATCCAGCGAGTTCCGCTGCAGTTCATACCATGAAGGGAAGTTTACATCGCCCACGCGAAATATCCTGGGCCCAAAGACATTGTAGGCAACGGAGGCCGAAAAATCCTGAACGTCGTCATTGTAATACAGTCCGAGGTTTATAAGGTAAGGCGACTGACCCTGGAGCTGCCGCACCCGCTGCTGTGCAACCGCCTGCGCGCCGAGATCTACTTCGGAGAAAATGAAAGATGTATTGAGATTGACGTATAGATTCCTTAGAAGCCGGGATACGGCCAAACTGGATAGGGATTTTTTAAACTCCAGTTCAACACCCAGTGCCATTGCTTCATCGGCATTTCCATAAGTAGACTGCGGCGACTCGGTGGTAATAACCAGGATAGATTCAATGGGATCATTGAATGATTTGTAAAATGCTCCCACACTGATCGCTTCACCTGGATTGGGGTACATTTCCCACCGCAGATCGAGGTTGTCAATCCGGGCCGTCCTGAGCGTAGTATTTCCCTGAACACCTTGCTCCAACTCAAAATCGTAATAGAGGAAAGGTGCCAACTCCCTGAATTCAGGGCGGTTCACAGTCCTCGAATAAGCAAGTCTCAATAATGAACGGTCGGATAGATTGTAAGCTGCATTGAAAGAAGGCAATACGGCTGTTATCGGGTTATCGATCACCGTCGTCCCTTCTATTGTATTCGTGGTGAGCGTCTGAACATTGTGCTCGACCCGTACGCCCGCTGTGATATCAAATTTTCCAAACGGCAGCGTTCCCATCAAATAGCCGGCAGTCATAAAATTTTCGCCTGAGTAGGCATCCGAAGGACGGGTACCCTCTTCTATCACCAAACCATCCTGCATCCTGATATTCATCGGGTCGAAGATCTCGCTGAGCGGCAGCCGTATCAAACGCTGCCCCTCCTCCTGATCAAAGAATGAAGGATACAGGTAAGAGATATAGCGCGCATTGAAACGCCGCTCCTTAGATTCTATATAATAACCTGCTTTGAGGGAAGGTGTTCCCGAAGCGTCGCCGTCACCAAACTTCTTTTCAACATTCAGTCCATGCGAGAAGCCTTTGTCAGTCAGGTCGGAGAAGAATCTTCCGGTTTCAAAGAGATTCGCGCTCGGCGGCAACTGCATCTGATAACCCTCCTCACTACCCGTGAGGATGTTGAAAGTTCTGAACCGTCTGAAATCAGGTTCACCTGTATGCAGGTAGTTATATCCTCCCAGCCAGTCGAGGGTTATCGACTCATTCGCAAGCTTATGTGAACCCTGCAGCTGTCCGGAGTAAATCAGCCGGCTTTCGTAGCGATAGGAATAGTTTCTGAAATGGCGGTTTTGATCCTGTAACAGATCGAATCCTTCGCGGAGAATAGTCTGGTTCTCACCCAGCAGATTCAGCAGATTTTTGAACTCGATCTTTGTATTGCCGATCCGCGCAGCCCAGTTTGAAATTCCGCTGATCCTGACTTCATTCTCGCTGTAACCGTCGTTATACGAAAACCGCGGATCAACTGACTCGTCCGTGAACGTGTTCCTGTCAAACCGCACCATTCTGGATTGATAGGAGTTTGAGTACGACAAATTTGTCAGGGTGCCGAACTTAGCTCTTCCTATTGTAAACCCTTTCATCATTTCCACACCAATGCCAAGATCAGGTGGTGTTGAGAAAGTGGAGTAATCGAAATTATTGGTCAACAGTCTTCCCGCATCCTGGCGAAGCTGCGAAGTCCTGGCAGAAGCCCCTAAAATGCTTGTGGAAGGGAAGCCGTCAGGCAAAGAGCGAAACCCGTTATCAAAGGCGAATATATCCGTACTGCTTCTCCGGCTTTCGTTGAAATCACCGAAAGTCGTCCCCATGCGATAGCCCGCAGATGCGTTTACCTTAAAATAGTTATCATCAAAAGGTTCTTTGGTAATCACCTTGATCACACCGCCGGCAAAATCGCCGGGCAGGTCGGCACTTCCGGATTTGTAGATCAGTATCTGGTCAATAGATCCACTGGGAATCAGGTCGAAAGAGAAAGACCGCTTGTCGACTTCAGAGCTCGGGCCGATAGCATTGTTGATCATTACCTGGTTATACCTTTCGCTGACACCCCTGATCATAACGAAGCGGTTGTCGACAATGCTTATTCCGGGAACGCGCTGCATTATTTGCGCCGCATCGCGATCGGGCACCCTGGCTATTTGCTCGGATGAAATTCCGCTGACCACCAGTTTACTCTCCCGAATCGCCGAAATCAGCGAAAAGTCCGTGTTGATCTGGCGGGAAGCTGTAATAACAACTTCCTCCAGCTCAGACACATCTTCCTGCAACTGTACCTGCAGCGCAGTTATTTTTCCGCTCTCCACAGCAACATTGGGAATGGTGTGGGCCTTATAAGTAATGAAAGTGACAGAAAGGTCGTAGGTTCCCTGTTTTATATTCGGGATAACAAACTCACCATTGATATCGGTCGCGGCACCTACTGTGGTCCCCTGAATGACCACATTGGCACCCACAACTGTTTCGCCGCTCTTTCCGTCCGCAACGATTCCTCTGATTGTCCCGTTCTGCGCAAAAGCGCAAACTGACGTTAATAGAAACAACGACAAAAGAACTTTTCGCATAACCTTTCGATTTTGCTGCAAAAGTCCTGGTCAAATATTACTTCATTGAGGCTGGCGTGTTATGAAATTGTTAACAGCCATTTGCTTTTTCGGTGGGAGCCAGTGTGCTGCGGCGACGACAGCGAAGCTCAACCCTTGTTGATCGGCACCTTCAACAGCAACGCTGTGACGATATCCGTTGTGGTGACATTGTCTGCCTCTGCTTCATAATTCAGCAGTATCCTGTGGTTCATCACATCCAGTGCTACCTCCTTGATGTCTTCGGGAAGAACATAATCCCTTCCCTCCATATATGCGAGGGCTTTTGACGCTAGGTTAAGGTTTATGCTCGCCCGTGGTGATGCGCCGAACTGGATGTACTGCGCCTGCTCGTTCAGTTTGTACTCCAGGGGTTTCCGGGTAGCGTAAACCAACTCGATGATATAGCGCTCAAGTGATTCAGAGATCTTCACGCGATTGACCTGCTCGCGAATACTGAATATTTCTTCCTTCGTAAGCACGGTGTTTACGTGGAAATCGAACTTCATATTGGAGATCCTCCTCATGACTTCGAGTTCCTGATCTTTCGATGGGTAGTTCACGAATACCTTCATCATGAACCTGTCGACCTGCGCCTCGGGAAGCGGGTAGGTTCCTTCCTGGTCAACGGGATTCTGTGTCGCCATTACGAGGAATGGAGGATCAAGCTTGAATGTTGTTTCGCCGATAGTGACCGTCTTTTCCTGCATAGCCTCCAGGAGGGCCGACTGCACTTTTGCCGGCGAGCGGTTGATCTCATCCGCGAGGATGATATTCGCAAATATGGGACCTTTCTTCACTTCAAACTTTCCGTCCTTCTGGTTGTAGATCATCGTCCCCACGAGGTCGGCCGGCAGGAGGTCAGGGGTAAACTGGATCCGCTGGAAGTCCAGGTGAAGTACCTGGGCAAGCGTGCTGATCGTCAAAGTCTTCGCAAGGCCGGGAACGCCTTCAAGCAGTATATGGCCATTTGTAAAAAGCCCAATCAGCAGGCGATGGACCATATATTCCTGACCCACAACAACTTTCCCTACTTCATCTATTACGTTCCTGATTTTCTCTTTATGAGCTTGGTGCTTGTCGACTTCTACCACATCCATGTTAATTACGTTTATAGTCGCGCAAAAATACTGTAAATATCGAAACATGCCACCGCGGCGGGGCGGAGATATTGGCCGGGGGGTGCTGGCTGGGTTGACCGGTGCTGGCTGCTGGTTTGGAGGTGACATAGGAATTATGAGTTCCCACATTGCCTTTTGCCTCATCGCTGTACTGAATAGCCGTCTGGCCGCTACAGGAGGCTCCTACGGAGCCAATGCGTCGTTGCGTCACGTATATTGCTAGAGACAGGAAACTCCTCCGGAGTTTGTGTGCTGGTTCTTAGTGCTTGCGGTTCTCATAGGCGCATCTGTTTTGCATCCATTCGGTGTGATGAATGGGTGCGAGGCATGTCAACGGCATAGGGGTTTTGCACGGGAGCGGCACTGTGATTTCGATAGGACC
>CAZBNP010000001.1:334071-345678 GCA_964493505.1 uncultured Roseivirgaceae bacterium | reverse complement strand
CTAGCACACAGGACGAGAAGAGGGAAGATCGGCTCCGTAGGAGCCTCCTTTTAAAGGTGGTGAATGGGTGCAACGGCATAGGGGTTTTGCACGGGAGCGGCACTGTGATTTCGATAGGACCGATGGGATTAGGAATGATAGGATTTTGCATCTATCAACGTAGTGAACGGGAAACGATAGTCGAGACACCCAACTCCGGAGGAGTTTCCTGTTTCTAGCACACAGGACGAGAAGAGGGAAGATCGGCTCCGTAGGAGCCTCCTTTTAAAGGTGGTGAATGGGTGCAACGGCATAGGGGTTTTGCACGGGAGCGGCACTGTGATTTCGATAGGACCGATGGGATTAGGAATGATAGGATTTTGCATCTATCAACGTAGTGAACGGGAAACGATAGTCGAGACACCCAACTCCGGAGGAGTTTCCTGTTTCTAGCACACAGGACGAGAAGAGGGAAGATCGGCTCCGTAGGAGCCTCCTGTATTTCATGGCATCCTTCCTATTGCTATACCTACCAATTTTAATCAAAGAATTCAAAAAGGTAGTTGTCCTGAAATTCTATCTGAAACTTTTCAAGGAGTCGGGTATACTCATTTTTAAACGTATGTCGCTGGTGATGTTGTACCTGGTTCTGGATGTATCGGATTACGTTTCCGATATGCGATTGCGAGTATGAAAAAGCACCATATCCCTGTTGCCAGGCGAACCGTCCCCGTGTCCATTTTTTGCTATTAATGAGTTCGTTGCTCTCCACCTTGATCTCCTTTACGAAATCCGATATTTCCATGACAGGTTTGAAGCCCACGAACAGATGTGCGTGGTCTGGCATACAGTGAACAGCCAACAATTTGGATTTTCGATGAGTGACAAGTCCAGTGATATACTTATGCAGCTCCTCTTTGCATTCCCGGGGAATGAGACGCTGGCGATGTTTCACGGCAAATACAAATTGCAAATAGATTTGGGTGAATGTGTTGGCCATAACAAAAATTTAGATGAAAGGATTTTTAGTACAAGGTACATATGTCTGAAGAGCGCTGACAAACCTCCGGGCACCGGTTTTTCTGACAGAAAACCGGACATATGTTTCTTTAGATTCGCTACAGGAGGCTCCTACGGAGCCAATGGGTCGTTGCGTCGCGTACATAGCTAGAAACAGGATGAGAAGAGGGAAGATCGGCTCCGTAGGAGCCTCCTTTTAAAGGTGGTGAATGGGTGCAACGGCATAGGGGTTTTGCACGGGAGCGGCACTGTGATTTCGATAGGACCGATGGGATTAGGAATGATAGGATTTTGCATCTATCAACGTAGTGAACGGGAAACGATAATCGAGACACCCAACTCCGGAGGAGTTTCCTGTTTCTAGACAATATACGTGACGCAACGACCCATTGGCTCCGTAGGAGGCTCCTGTACGCCGTATTCTAAGAGAGCATAATTACCTCGGCTCCGCGGGGATTCATGAGATAGGAATTGACGAGGTTCTGAGCCACAGAAGTTTGTGTGCTTTTCCCAACATAGGTTTTCGCAGACTCAAGATCTGAAATCGACACATCGCAATTGAAGAACCCGAATCCACCGTAGTTCCCCTCTTCAACAAGCACAAGTGAATGTTCATCGCGATGCCGCCCTTTTCCAATGATCGCAGCATTGCTACCCTTATCGCAAAAGGATCGAATCGCTTTTTCGACCCGGCGATTGTACTTCCTGGCAGTCTCAAGACCCATACAGCCACCTTTGCAAGTACCCGTCTGGTATTCGAAACACAATCCTTTCGATACCTGCAGTCCTGACAGCTTGGGGCACAGCTCATACTCCCGTACCTTCTGCCAGAGGAAATTCCACGCATCACCTTTCGTAGAAAACCTGATGAGCGGATGGGAACCACGTGTCACCGTGTTGGCTGAAAACCGGAGAAAACCATTCCTGTCTTCGTAACCGTAGATACCCCACTCTTCCACGCGGTATTTCTGTGCCTGGTTATATTTGGGCCACAATCTTCGTATCTCCTGTGATTCAAGAATAAGGGCGATTAACTCATTTCCTGTAAGCTCATAGCTGATGTGGTGAATCTCATTCCTGATGCGGGAGCGACTCCACTCGCGCGCGTCGCCCGTGAAATGGCCCGCGATCCTTTTCTTGATGTTTATCGCCTTACCTACGTAGATCACCTTTCCACGCGCATCGTGAAAATAATACACACCACATTTCGCGGGCAGCTTGTCAAACTCTGCTTTGAGAAGGTTCGGAGGCAATATTGTTTCGCCCGAATTCTTCTTCAGCGCCTTGCGTATATAGCTGTCGCGGTCGCGTTGAAGCAGAAGGTCAAAAATCCTGACAGTGGCGCTGGCATCACCATCCGCGCGATGTCTGTTGGCAATCTCAATACCCAGGCTCTCGGCAAGGCTGCCGAGACTGTAGGAACGGAGTCCCGGAATGATCTTACGACTTAGCCGGACCGTACACAGTTTCTTAGACTGCCACTGAATGCCAGCCTGCTCAAACTCTTTTTTTAGAAACGAGTAATCGAAGTGAGCGTTGTGCGCCACAAACACCTTTCCCTCCAGGCGCTTGTGGATCTCTTCGGCGACATCTTTAAACGCCGGCGCGTTAAACACCATTTCGGTCGTGATCCCTGTAAGCCCGGTAATGTAATAAGGAATGTTCCGGCCCGGATTCACCAGCGTCTGATAATGGTCTGTTACCTGAACACCATCGTGAAAGTAAATAGCTATCTCCGTAATGCGATGGTTGGCTGCATATCCCCCCGTCGTCTCTATATCAACTATCGCGTACATAAACGTGAACTATCAACCCGATTATTTGTGACTTAAACGGAATATCTGGTTATTTCAGCACCAAATTTAATCCTTCGTCCCCTTTTTCCGTAATTCAAATTTAATGAAATTAGGTCCAACTTATGAACTGGATTATCCGCTTACTTCTCAGTGGTTTGGCTGTTATGCTAACCGCGTATTTACTGCCCGGCGTAAATGTTGAAGACTATGTGACCGCGCTTGTCGTTGCGCTTGTCCTGGCCGTCATCAACGTTCTTGTTAAACCTGTACTGGTGTTGCTTACTATCCCTATTACGATTGTCACCCTCGGTTTGTTTTTGCTGGTCATCAACGCAGCTATAATTCTGTTCATCAGCTATATCGTGGGAGGGTTTGAGGTAAGTAACTTCTGGTGGGCTCTGCTTTTCAGTTTGATCCTTTCTGTTTTCACCAGTCTTTTCAATGACCTCGCCGGGAAACGGTAGGATTGCTTAACGCTGCTCCCACCATCTCACTGGAGAGACATTCAAACTATTCAGGTTCAGCATTTCTCCGATCTTCGGTGTCACAACGGGTACGCCCGTGCGATTAGCCTCAGCCGTAACCCGAACAACCGGATCATTCCAGGTGTGCATCGCCAGGGCAAATGCTCCCCAGTGAATCGGCATGAGAACCTTGCCGCCTACATCGCGGGTAGCCTGTACGGTTTGCTCAGGCATCATGTGAATAGCACTCCATAAGTCATTGTATTGTCCGCATTCCATCATGACAAAATCCATTGGCCCGAAGCGTTTCCCGATCTCGGCGAAATGCGGACCGTATCCGCTGTCGCCGCTGAAGTAGTATTGCTGCGACGGCGTGCGGATTACCCATGAGCTCCAAAGGCTCTTGTTGCCGTTTAACCCACGCCCTGAAAAATGTCGGGCTGGCGCGCAAACAAAAACAAACTCATCGAATTTCACTTCCTGCCACCAGTCGAGCTCGGTTATCGCTTTGGGGTCGACGCCCCACGACTTCAGGTGAGCACCCACCCCCAGCGGAACATAAAACCTGCCTGTCTTATCTTTCAGTTTGCGTATTGAACCATAGTCAAGATGGTCGTAGTGGTCGTGCGAGATAACGACAACATCTATGAAAGGCATTGCATCAATGTCAATCGGAAGCGTAGTGCTGAAACGCGCTGGCGACAACACCGACAGCGGCCCCGCATGCTGACCCAGCATAGGATCAATTAGTATCTTCTTCCCTTCAGCTTCCAACATGATTGCCGAATGGCCGAGCCATGTAAGCCGCATGACATCCGGCGATCGGTCTGCTAACTTCACAGAGTCTACTTTCAACATCGGCAAAGGATCCCGGGGAGTTTTTCCCGGAATCTTCGCGAAGAAGAAATTCCCCATCACCTTAATCATCTGGCCGAACGACAAGTCAACCTTCGTCGGTATCTGGTTTTGAAACTTACCATCCTTGAAGTTTGCCCCCGCGGCGTAGCGTCGTTGCTGTTCAGATGTCGGATCCTCTCCAAATTGAGGGCTCATATTGACAAATATAACGGTGAGAAGTGTAAGCAACGCAACGGTCCCCAGTAGACCCAGGAACAGGCGCTTAAGTATCCGGCCCAACTTTTCCATCTACTCCGCGACCCTCTTATTGAACCATTCACGCCAGCTATTGAGCGCCGGTCGTGGATTCCCCTGTTCGTCATAGAGGCCTGCATGTTTCGATGCATATACTTCGCGCGACGGAACCACCGGCTGCTCATCGCGGAGAGTCAGCCAGATCACAAACGCAGCCTTCCACTTGTCAGATGCGGCAAGCAGCGCGTCAACAAAAAGCTTCTGCTTCACCGGGTCGGAGGCGAGAACGAGCAGCCCCTGATCACTCGGAACCGGAGGAGCCACGGCCGTACACGCGGTCTCGGCAATGATAACAGGCTTTGTGCTGAGTGAGAAAAGGTCATCGAAAGTATTTACGGGCCAGGTTTCCGCCTGAAAGACATTGAGTGGCGGGTAAAAAGAAATCGCGTAATAATCAGACGTCTCCAGTAACTGCATCGCGGCAAGACGCTGGAGCACGTGATCATTACCCGGAAGAAAACCCTTCAAAAGCGGAGCGCCTGCAATGGTGGTAAACACAGGTAATGTCGGGTAGTGGGCTTTGATCTCGCGATAAACGTGTTCGTGAAATTCCAGGTATTGCGGCCAGGCTTCCGGCTGAAATTGGTACAGCAGGTTGGCTTCAATGGACATCGCAAAATAGTCGGGCTCAAAAAAATCTATCACCCGCCTGCAGTAATTAACATACGCCGTCTTTACTTCATCGCTGCTGAAAGTAAACCTATCCCATGGAGAAGGAAGGGGCATATTCTCTTCCGCCCCTCTGTACAAGGCAAGACCGTCGTGCGAAAAATTGATCGGCGTTACAGACACGTATGTTTTCCGTTGACCTCCCGCGAGCTGCTTGCGAAACGTCCAGTCTTGTAGTATCCGCTCGGGGAACGCTGCATCCGCCAATGCCTCGGCCCAGGGAACTCCATTATCAAAATAGTGATTGACTATATCCGACTCAACCGACAGCTTCTCGAAGACGGATTCCGATGCAAGCGGGGATCCATACGGCAAGGTCGCGAACCCCATTCTGAATGCCCGCGACGTCGGCTCTTCGTCACTGTCACAGGCGCCGAACGCCAGGGCTACTACCAGCATGGAAATAGCGAATATGTTACGTTGATGGTCTGTCATTGTATCCCTCTCCTGTTGGCCAACGCTGCCGGTTGTCGTTTTGAACGATCAACTTAAGAAATTTCCGAAAATTCTCCGCATTTGCGTGAAAACAAACCGGCGTAGTCATCGCTTCGAGCCTCTCCGCACTTGCTCCGCGCTGTTTGCAGCCATCCAGGCCAGATACGCGGTCATAGCGGCATTATGCCTGAGGTCATCCTCCACCACCTTGTCATATACATCCATATTCGCGTGGTGGGTACGTGTGCCATACTCAAGGGGATCCTGAATGAATTGAAATGCCGGCAAGCCAATCGCATCAAATGATAAGTGATCCGTACCACCGGCGTTCAGCAGGCTGACCGTTCCCGCTCCATCGTTTCGAAAAGGCTTCAACCATTCCGCAAAGACAGGCTGCGCATCTTCATTTCCCTGAAGGTAGATGCCACGGTACTTGCCCGCTCCGTAGTCCATGTTGAAATACACCGAGAACTTTTCACCCAAAGGAGTCAGTCGGATAGAATCATACGGATAGCTCTTGTCCAGGCGTTCACCCAGCTTCCGTTTCACATATGACCGCGATCCTATCAGCCCCTGTTCTTCTCCTCCCCACAGCGCAATGCGGATCGTGCGTCGCGGTTCTTTCCCCAACGTCTTGATCAGCCGCATTGCCTCAAGCATGACCGCGGAACCCACACCATTGTCGGTGGTCCCTGTTGCACTATGCCACGAGTCGAGGTGAGCGCCTATCATCACCACCTCATCCGCCAGGTCAGTACCCGGAATTTCCCCGATGACATTATAGCCCGGCGCTGGTGACGAAAACTCCGTTTGTAAAACGATCTCCACTCCTACGTCAATCCCTTCCTTCAGGAGTCTGACCATCCTGTTGTAGTGTTCGGCGGCCACCACTATTTGTGGCAGAATTTTCGGAGCATCTGCAGACCAGGACTGACGTCTTTGGGAGTATGGCGTTTCAGGCGGATAGGGTACGGTAGCACCGCTTACCACCAGCGTGCCATCGTCTTCAAGTCTTGAGCTCGCCTCCAGCACGGCTACGGCGCCTTCCTTTACACAGAGATCCCATTTCAGGTAAGCAAGTCGCTGCGGCTCGGAGGGTGGTGTGAATCTCCTGCCCTGATAGGCCGGCGATGCTTTTGCCTGGGTCATCTCCCTGAGCGTTGAATCGGCGTGACGCCGCGCATCGGGTCTGAACGACGGTCTCGAAGGAGCCGGCAGACTGAACAACACGATCTTGCCCTTCAGCTTGCCCCGAAATTTTTCGAGGTCCGATTCCCGCTCGATGTCGAGGTACACCACGTCGGCTTTTAACGTTCCTTTAATGCCCGGGCTCCACGCCTTTGGATACGCTATCAACGGAGAATAGCCCGGTCGCGTCATGCTGATATTGAATTTTCTGAGCTCCCAGCCGCGACCAAACACTTCGTCCCAAACATCGAAGTGAACATTCCTGACTCCCCACGACTCCAGTGAACGCTTTGCGTAAGCGGCGGCAGTGGCATATCCGCGCGAGTTGGTAAGACGTGGTCCGTTCACATCGGTGAGCTGAGAAAGTATGTTCATCACCCGCGAATCTTCTGCCGCGGCTTTCTTCAGCTTCGACAACACCGTTGTGTCGGCCGCGTAAACGGGTTGCGCGAAGAGATCATTTGCAATTCCACAAACGATAAAAAGAAAAAGAAATAGTCTGCTCATCAGGTACCAGGATTCTGTTCAGTGTCAGTCGTCGGATTTTGTCCGGCTTATTTCCATAACGACGTCCTTCTTCGCAAGCCAGATATTCCAAACGCCGATCAATTCATTGCCGCCGTCCTGCAACTTTCTTGTACGCGGTTTTGTGTACAGCAGGCTGTCGACATTTCCGTTCTCATCCCGGATATTCTGGACATTGTCGTCGAGAGACGCTGACGGGTCGGTGAGGTATGCGTCGAGCAACTGCTGTTCGACTGGCCTCGCAGTCGTGGCGCCGGGAGTGAGAAAGCGAATATCGCCGGAGTATTCTGCGGCGAATACCTCGGTTCCGGCTGAATCGGCCTCCAGGCTGTCGAGGATGGCCACCACCCGCCTGCCTTCCTCAAAGGCCGCCTCGGTTATTTCCACCTCGGTGACCCGTACAATCTTGTTTTCCTCCATCTTCTCCCTCATCTGCCGCCGCTGTTCGTCAGACAAAGAACCGCTGCAGGCAACCAGCAGGACAACAAAAAGAAAAGGAAGAGCTTTCATAACAGAGGATGGTTTGAGCAAAAGTAGGTGCTGCAAAGTTCTTAAAATATTTTCCACTCACCAACCCTCTCCTTCAGGAGAGGGCGGTGAGGGTAAACCCGAAGCGCTTCCATATTTATTTCTCCGAATCATTACCTTTGCGGATTCGCAAAAAATATGACCGAAAAACTGGAAGATATAAAGCTGAGATTTGAGGAGGTAGGGCAGCTGCTTGCGCAACCTGAAACTGTCAAGGACATCAGGAAATATTCCCAACTCAGCAAGGAATACCGCGATCTGGAGAAGGTGGTGGTGAAATACAACGCCCTGAGGGAGGCGCGGATGCACCTCCAGCAGGCGAAAGACGTTCTCGACAAGGAGAAGGATCCGGAGATGCGCGACTTTGCCAAGTCCGAAATCGACGAACTCGGAGAAAAGATCGAGAAACTCGACGCCGGGCTGAAGGAGCTGCTGATCCCGAAAGACCCCAACGATGACAAAAATGTGTTACTGGAGATTCGCGCAGGCACGGGAGGAGACGAAGCTGCGATTTTCGCTGGCGATCTCTGGCGAATGTATCAGCGGTTTTGCGACCGCAAAGGACTCCGGATGTCGGTTGTCGACGTCACCGAAGGCACGGCAGGTGGATACAAAGAAGTTATCAGCAGCGTAGAAGGCGACGGAGCCTACGGACTGCTGAAGTTCGAATCCGGTGTTCACCGGGTGCAACGCGTGCCGGAAACCGAACAGATGGGGCGGGTCCATACTTCGGCAGCATCGGTAGTCGTGTTGCCGGAAGTCGAAGACGTGGAGGTCGATATCAACCCCGCCGACATCGAAGTTCAAACAGCGCGGTCAAGTGGCGCCGGGGGTCAGAACGTCAATAAAGTTGAAACGAAAGTGCAGATGACCCACAAACCCACTGGTATTGTCGTTACCTGCCAGATCGAACGCTCCCAGCACGGCAACAGAGAACGAGCCTTGCAAATGCTCAAAACAAAGTTGTATGAGATAGAGCTGACCAAACAACAATCGGAGATCGGAGCCGCCCGGAAGTCGATGGTGCGCAGTGGCGACCGGTCAGAAAAGGTCAGAACGTATAACTACCCCCAGAGCCGTGTTACCGATCATCGGATCGGCTACACCCAGCACAACCTTCCGGCTATTATGAACGGAGAGATCGATGACTTCATAGAGCAGCTGCGCATGGCCGACAGTGCTGAAAAAATGACCGAAGCAGCAAAATAGAGGCTTCGACAACCGATTCGAAACTTTTTACGTTACTTTAGGTTCAAAATAAAAGAATATGGGAAAAGGATTAATAGCAACGCTGGCGATCATCGGCGTCATAATAGTGTTAGGATTGGGTTTCTTCATGTGGGGGACCGGCATTTACGACAGCGCCATCCAGGCACAGGAAAAGGTAAACGCCGAGTTTGCCGACGTTCAGGCAACGTATCAGCGCCGTGCTGATCTCGTTCCAAATCTCGTAGCAACCGTTCAGGGCGCCGCTGAAAATGAACGCGGAATTCTGACAGAAGTCACCCAGGCCCGCGCCGGCATTACCTCTGCGCAAACGCCGGAAGACCTGGAGATCGCAGGTCGCAAGATCAATACCGCTATCAATCTAGCGTTCGAGGCCTATCCACAGATACGTTCAACTGAAAATTTCCTCGACCTGCAGGCGCAGCTTGAAGGTACCGAGAACAGGATCAACGTTGCCCGGCAGCGATACAATGATTCCGTCAGGGAATACAACTCGTACGTCAGGGGTTATTTCAAAAAAATGGCACTGAACTTTTTCGGTGGGGGTGAAGACTTTTCACCGCGTACAGGCTTCCAGGCAGCAGCCGGCGCCGAGACCGCACCAACTGTAGAGTTTTAGGGCGATTGACAACCCAGAAACTCACGCTCTTTCCGCCTTCTCCCAGACAACCGATTGACGCCCCTTCAGCACTCTGACCAGCCCGAAAAACACACTCAGGTTCATCAGGGTAAAGTAGTAGGGAACAAAAAATCCCTTGACCGGGATCTTCCTGTCCCTGAAAATATGACCCGCCAGCGCCAGGAGGTAAAAGCCCGTTTGCCCATACAGGGCGAGTTCAAAGAATAACGAATGGTGATATAAGAAAACATTGCTGACCAGGACCGCCAGAAGAGACAGCGGCGCGAGTGTCCAGCGCAGCACGCGATGAGAGATATACTGAAAAGACAGTATCCCGTACCGGAAGGGGTTCAGCAGCTCTGGCAGCCGCGCAATAGCCTGGAGTCCACCGGCTGAAATGCGAACCTTTCTTTTCCATTCGTCTTCAGTAGTGGCTGAAGGCCCCTCAACAGCGTAAGCATCGGGTTCATAGACAAAGCGATATCCGCTGGCCACGATTTTCATCGAGAGGAAAAAATCCTCAATGACGGTATCCGGCGGGGGACTTTCATACAGGCGGGTGCGGATTGAGAACAGTTCGCCGGCAGCGCCTACGACGGTACACAGATCGGAGTCGGCCCTCTTCAACATTGACTCGTATTTCCAGTACAATCCCTCACCGGCACCCGACGCGTTGTCTGCTTCCTGGCTCACGACCCGCTTTTCTCCGGCTACCCCGCCAACGCGTTCATCCTGATAGTGCCTCACAATATTTTTGATAGCCTCCGTATTAAGTAACGTGTTAGCATCCGTAAAAACCACAACAGGCGTTTCTACGTATTTAATGATTCGCTCAACTGCGTGAATCTTACCCTTTCGGCCGGGCTCATGGAAGTGCTGAACATGGTCGAACCCCTTGACAATATTTTGAGTGCTATCGGTTGAGCCATCGGTGACGACCAGTACAGTCAGTTTTCCGGCGGGGTAGTCCAATGCCAGTGAATTCTGAAGTTTTTCGGCAATAAACCGCTCCTCGTTGTAAGCGGCTATTACCAGTGTAACCGCCGGCCAATCCGTGATTTCGCCCGGTTTAGAGGGGTTTCGTGAAGTAAACTTTGCCAGAACTACAACGATCAGGAAGTACGCGATATAGGTATAGAGGATGACGGCTGAACTGATCCAGAACAAAAACAAAAAAAAATCGGTCATAGGTTGCTAAAATGGCCTAAAAATCCTGAAAAAATACATTCGCTGGCGAAATACACTACTAAATAGGCGATATTTGTTACCCTTTTTACATTGACAATATTCAGGCAGTAATGAGAGTTGGCTTAATCTCTGTTATCTGTTGTCTTTTCTTTCGTGCTTATGCCCAGGTCCCCGTCATAACCGGGCAGTCCCCTGAACCAATCGTTATCGCGGAAGAGCAGTCAATAGAAATACAATTCACGCACCTACTGGTGACGGACGACGATAGTGCCTATCCGGGTACTTTCTCGCTTACCGTACTTCCCGGAACGTCTTACACGTTTGCCGGCAATCTTGTTACGCCCGACCCTCAATTTAATGGAACATTATCCGTAAACGTACAGGTAAATGACGGCGACAACGACAGCAATGTCTTTGGCCTGCAGATCGAAGTGACCCCCGTAAACGATCCGCCCGTTATTACGGGACAAACCAGCGACCTGTCATTTCCAGAGGACACGTCCTTTGAAGTGTTGTTTTCGCACCTCGCGGTAACCGATCCGGATAACGACTATCCGGAAGATTTTACCCTCGTTATCCTTGAAGGAGCCGACTACACGTTCGCCGGCAACACCATTACCCCGACGCAGGAGTTCAACGGCAAATTATTCGTTGCCGTGCAGGTAAACGACGGCGCTGCACTTAGTAACAAGCTCGAATTGGAAATCGAGATTACAGCTGTCAACGATCCACCCGTTATCACCGGCCAGACACCCGATCCGGTCATCGCCACGGAAGACACACCGTTCTCAATTGAAGTTTCCAATCTTATTATCGA
>CAZBNP010000001.1:287997-333971 GCA_964493505.1 uncultured Roseivirgaceae bacterium | reverse complement strand
GACACCTGATCCGATCATCGCCACGGAAGACACACCGTTCTCAATTGAAGTTTCCAATCTTATTATCGATGATCCTGACAACTCCGTGTTCACATTAACCGTGCTCCCCGGAGCAGACTACACCTTCACCGGAACCACGATAACACCAGCGCCCGAGTTCAACGGTCCCCTTACCGTAAATGTCAGCGTCAACGACGGCACCGTCGATAGCAATATATTCGGCGTAGCCGTAGAAGTTACCGCCATCAACGATCCTCCCGTTATCACCGGCCAGACACCTGATCCGATCATCGCCACGGAAGACACACCGTTCTCAATTGAAGTTTCCGACCTGATCATCTTCGACCCGGATGATGCATCATTTACACTCACGATATTGCCGGGAACAAACTACACCTTCAGTGGAAACACCGTTACCCCCGCCGGCGACTTCAACGGTCCGCTAACCGTGAATGTGCGTGTCAGTGATGGGAAAATCCAAAGCGCAACATTCGGCGTAGCCGTGCAGGTGGCACCAGCCAATGACGCGCCTGTAATCACCGGACAGAATCCTGATCCGATCGTCGCTACAGAGGACATTCCCTTTTCATTGTCAGTTTCCAATCTTATTATCGAAGATCCAGACAACACCTCTTTTACGCTGATTGTCTTGCCGGGAACGAACTACACCGCCAGCGGTAGTCTCATTACACCAGCCTCGAATTACTTCGGACCGATAACCGTCAACGTTCGGGTGAGTGATGGGCAGACGGAAAGTACGACATTCGGCGTCGCGGTAAATATTACCGCAGTAAACGATACGCCGGTGATTACCGGGCAGTTGCCACTGAGTACCGGCGACGGGCAACCGATAACGCTGAAATACAGCGACCTGATAGTAGATGATCCGGATAACAGCTACCCGACAGATTTTGAGTTGTCTATTCTGTCCGGCTCGGACTACTCGGTGTCCGGGTTCACGATCACACCGTCAGTCGGCTACAGCGGCAATCTGGTAGTTCGGGTATTTGTAAGTGACGGACAGGCAGCCAGTTCGATTTACAACCTGATCATCCAGGTTAACTATACAAACAAAGCTCCTGTCATTACCGCCCAGGGACCTCTTAGCACCGCTGAGGATACGGCACTGACGTTGAAGGTTACCGACTTTACAATCGACGATCCGGACAACAACTATCCGGACGACTTTACACTCACTGTCCTGCCGGGGGATAACTATGAAGTTTCCGGCACAACGATCACGCCAGCGCCTGACTTTGACGGAGTGCTTAACGTTCCGGTTCGCGTGAGCGACGGAAGTCTCAACAGCCCTGTCTTCAATACCCACGTAACAATAATACCGGCCAATGACCCGCCCGTGATCACAGCGCAGAGCCCGAATCCAATTACCGCCACGGAAGACACACCCTTCTCGATCCTGCTGTCGAACCTCGTGATAGAGGACCCTGACAATACAACCTTCACAATGGCTGTACTGGAAGGCACGAACTATACGTTCAGTGGCAATACGATCACGCCCGCGCCAGATTACAACGGCCCGCTTACTGTAAATGTCAGGGTGAATGACGGAACCGTCAACAGTGCCCCATTCGGCGTGGCCGTCACGGTGGCGCCCGTTAACGATCCACCTGTCATCACCGGCCAGAATCCCTATCCTCTTTCAGGAACACAGAACACATCTTTCCCGATAAACCTGTCAAACCTGGTCATTTACGATCCTGACGATACGAACTTCACACTCACGATCCTTTCGGGCGCGAACTACACATTCAGCGGCAACATCATAACGCCCGCGTTGAACTACAACGGAAACCTATCCGTGAATGTGCGCGTCAGCGACGGGCAGGCGAACAGCGCCACATTTGGCGTGTTGGTAAGTCTGGGGGCGGTAAATGTTCCCCCGACGATCACAGGGCAGACACCCAATCCATTGACAGCGACGGAAGATACCCCGTTCACGATTGAGCACTCCAACCTGGCTATCAGCGACCCTGACAATTCAACGTTTACGCTAACAGTGCTGCCGGGAACAAACTACACGTTCAGCGGCAACACCATCACCCCCGCCCCGAACTTCTACGGAGCGCTGACCGTAAACGTAAAGGTAAATGACGGCCTCGCAGACAGTTCACCCTTTGGAGTGGCCGTTCAGGTTGCGCCCGTTAACGACCTGCCCGTTATAACCGGACAAACACCAAATCCGCTGATCACCAACGAAGACCAGCCGCTGACTATAGAGTTTTCAAATCTGGCCGTCACGGATGTCGACAACACCTATCCGACAGGGTTTACCCTCGCCCTGCAACCAGGAGCACACTATACAGTTTCGGGAAATAAGATCACACCGGCACTCAACTACTTCGGCAACCTAACGGTTGGGGTAAGGGTAAATGACGGGAGTGGATTCAGCAACACATTCAACCTCGCCGTTCAGGTTACTCCCGTCAACGACGCTCCGATAGCTATCGCCCTCCCAACGGTCAACGTCGTGGAAGATGAGGCGAGTGAAACAGTCGTGGATCTGCTACCCGGGTTTAGTGATGTGGAAAACACCTCTGAGCAACTATCATACTCGATAGTGTCGTTTACAAATTCAACCTTCTTCCAAACGACACCAAACATCAGCCAGAGCAATCTCAGGTTCTCGTTTAAGCCCGATGTTTTTGGTGCTGTTCAAATCGTCGTTCGCGCGACAGACACCGGCGGACTGTCGGTGCAGAATTCTATTAACGTCAACATCGCAGGGATCAACGATGCTCCGGGATTCTCCACGATACCCAATCAGGTAATATCCGAAAACGCTGCCCCTCAGGCACTGACAATCAGTAATATTTCCAAAGGACCTTTTGAAGCCTCCCAGACGCTTACCCTGCTGGTTTCCTCCGGTAGCACCGGCGTCATTCCAACGCCAACCATCACACCGTCCACGATCGGGTCGAATGGTCAGACCACGGCACAGCTGAGATACTCCGTAGTGCCCAACACATCAGGAACCGTAACTATTACCGTAACGGCCATCGATAACGGCCCGAATACGCCGGCACCAAATCAGAACACCTATGTACAAACATTTACGGTGCAGGTGAACGAAATAAACGATGCTCCCACGCTCAATCCGATTTCCTTCGGACCGATCCAGGAAGATGCCGAACAGCAAAACGTTCCGCTAACGGGAATTAGCGCCGGTGCCGGCGAAAATCAGACGCTGGCGGTGACCG
This sequence comes from uncultured Roseivirgaceae bacterium, assembly GCA_964493505.1. Taxonomy (GTDB): domain Bacteria; phylum Bacteroidota; class Bacteroidia; order Cytophagales; family Cyclobacteriaceae; genus Chryseosolibacter. The sequence continues at coordinate 330,753 of CAZBNP010000001.1, read as the reverse complement.
TCTCGACAAACAAGCCAGAGCTGTTTGAAGTCCTGAGCGTGTCGTACACAAGCCCGCAAACCACAGGCACCCTGCGCATCAAACCCGCCGCCGATATGCATGGAACAGCCAGCATCACGGTACGCGTTGAAGACAGTGGCCCGAACAGTCCCGCCCCGAACGTAAACTTCGTTACGCGCAGTTTCAATCTCGTCATTCAATCCGTCAATGACCTACCGGTCTTTACCACCACGCCGGTAACCCTGGCGGAAGTAGGAACACTATACGAATACATCGCGGAAGCAACCGACGTGGATGGGCAGGCACTGACGTTAACCGCCCCGACAAAACCTGCGTGGCTGACGCTGACATCGCTTGGCAACGGACGGGCCAGGCTACACGGCACACCCCCGGCCGGTACAGGCGGCAATGTTTCTGTGCGCCTGCGCGTAAATGACGGAGGGGGCACACCGGTAGACCAGGATTTTGTAATCTTTGTGAATTCCCGTCCGGTAGTCAGTCCCTTCGCGGCATCGACGGATGAAGACAAGGCACTTACATTCAGCACTCAACAATTCGCCAATGCATTCTCCGACGCAGACGGCAACAGCCTTGCGGAGATCCGCATTGATACACTCCCGCGCCATGGGGTACTCCGCGCCAATAACACCCCCGTTGCCCCGGGACAGGTCATTGCGGCAAGCGCCATCGGAAGCCTGACTTATACGCCGGATTCCGATTACTTCGGGCTGGATACATTACATTGGGCCGGCGGAGACGGCACGTACTTCAGCCTGGCCAATGCCTATATTGCGCTGACGATAAATGCTGTAAATGACGCTCCCCTGATAACACGCCTGGAAAGCGATACCCTGGCGTATGAAGTCGGCCGGGGAACAAAAGTTTTGTTTACCAGTCTTTTCGATGCGGTGGATGTTGATGACGAAACCCTCACCGGCGCCGAAATCGGCTTCAGAAGGCTGAACTTCAGGGCAGCCAACGACGTGCTTGAATTCACCCCCACACCCGAGATAACAGGAACGTACGATGGACAGGTCGGCATACTGACGCTGTCCGGCATCGCTACGGTTGAAGCCTATGTCGAAGCGATTCGCTCGATAACATACAGCTACGTGAGCTTTACCGAGCTTATCCTCGATACCCGCGGTATCTATATTACCCTTACCGACGGCAAGACCCTGGGTGAAACCCGCGATCGGTTTATCAAACTTACGTACACGTTCGAGGAACTGGATATCCCCACGGCTTTTACGCCGAATGGTGATGGGGCGAATGACTTCTGGAAGATCACTTCACCTATTGGAATGAATCAGTATGACGACGCCGTGATCAGGATCTACAATAAACGTGGACAGCTGGCACATGAAATGATCGGGTTTGACGTACCGTGGGACGGAACCTCGAACGGCGAACCCCTTTCCGCGGATGTTTACTACTACACCATTGATTTACGATACAACAATATCCGCTATACGGGAACGGTAACGCTGTTGAAATAAGATGAAAAAGCTGCTGATATACATAGGACTATTGCATCTTTCGCTAGCCGCGAGCGCTCAGTACATTCCGTACTCCAACCAGACATTCCAATATGCTGCGTCCTATAATCCCGCTTTTTCGGGAATTGACCCATTTACTGAACTTAAGTTAGGGTATCGCACACAATGGACAGGGTTTGGAAGCGAAGGGCCGAAGTTCGCAAACCTTGTTTTGAACACCCGGCTGAAACAACCTCTCAATCTCACCCACAATGCATTGCGCACCAGCAATCCCAACGCGTTGAAGGCTGCGAACCTGCCCAGAGGCAAGCGAATCATTCACGGATTCGGAGCAAACATTTTTAACGAGAAGATCGCGGTGATCAACCGCACCGGAGGAGTAGTCAATTATTCTCTTCACTATCCCCTCTCACCGAAAGCGCACCTGGCCACCGGGCTGTCCGCCGTCGTAGACAACACGAGTTTCCGCGCAGATCAGCTTTATCTCGGGGCTAATCCCGATCCTGATTCGTATTACGATAATCTCGTTTCAAGCGGCGTGAGCCAGACCAGTTTAAATGTGCGGGCCGGCTTGCTCCTATATACCCCGGGCTTCTACCTCGGCGTTGCCTATTACGACCTGGTGTATTCGCAACTACGCGGAGGCGAGACTGGGTTCAGCGAGCCGCATTACCGCGGATCAGCCCAGTTTGGGTTCTCATTCCCGTTCAGCGCCTCTATACACGTCAAGCCCAGCGTATTTGCCCTCTGGCAGACTGATGATAAGTTTGTTATCGACTACAATTTGAAATTCTATATTGAGCAGAAACTTTGGTTTGGATTAACCTACCGCGGCACCGAAAGTCTGGTGACAATGGCCGGGTTCGATTTTAACCGACTGCTGGGAGTGGCGTATTCCTACGAGCGATCTACCAGCGGTTTGAAACAGTTCAGCGATGGATCTCACGAGATCGTACTGTTATTGCGGCTGAACAATCTGAGACGGTTACAATCCGCCGTATGGTGATATATATACTGCTGTCAGTGGCTTTATTCAGAAGGTCCGGTTCAGCGTTTAATTTCGGGTACAGTAAACAGTTTGGCCAGGTGTATTCAAAGAATTGTTGCTTTGTTTTTCTGTGTGCCGTTGCATCGGCATTGTCGTGTTCATTCCAGGCACACGCACAGGACATCGCCTTTGATCAGCCTGTCAAGCTACCGACCTCTGTTAATTCAGAACACGACGAACTATATCCTTTGCTTACCGCGGGCGGTGGGCTATACTTTGTAAGGACAAATTCTACCGCGAATGAAGGTGGTGTCTATGCCCGGAATCAGGTATGGCGGTCCGACTTGAATGCAAAAGACGCCGCTGCCAAACTGTTTTTGCCATCTGACTGGAAAGTGAAAAAAGCGAATGCATATTCGATAGTCGGCATCGCAGATAATGGGAAAACTGTTTTCCTGTTGAAGAACAAAGCCGGACAGAAAGTCAAAGGAGTATATTTCTCTAAAATTGTTGGCACGCAATGGACAAAACCCGAGTTGGTATCGATACCCGGCCTGGAAAGTCTGGACTTCTTCAGCGCCTACGTCAGCCCCGACTTCGAGGTCATGTTGTTTTCCCTTTCCCAGGAGGGTGGATTTGGCCAGGAGGATATTTATGTAAGCTTCAAGGCCGCCAATGGTGAGTGGTCGAAGATCAGGAACCTGGGATCGACCATTAATACAGAAGGATTTGAAATGTCGCCCTTTCTGTCGGATGACAAAACCAGGTTGTTTTTCTCCAGCAGCGGACATGGTGCTGTAGGAGGCGCGGATGTATTCGTCAGTGAGCGACTATACAATTCATGGGAGACATGGTCAGTACCGAAGAAATTACCTGCTCCGATAAACTCAGCTTCTTTTGATGCATACTTCTCCCTGTATGGAGATAGCGTATGCTACTTTGCCAGCGATCGTGGTGGCAAGTCTATGGACATTTACCGAAGTATGGTATTGAAGGGTACACAGGGTAAACAGAGCGAGGAAGATGTATCTAAACTCATAGAAGACTCCAAGGCGATACTTTCCGAGATAAGGGGAGAGGCGGCTCCGGGTACTGAACCAAAGATCCTCCGATCGGAGGTTATATCAATCACGAGAGACGAAGAGATCAGAACAGTAGCGACACAGTTCAACGGGACCCTGTCTGCTAATACAAACGCAAAGATCTATCTTTTGGCAAACACAAATTCAGCAACCCGCGCGGAACTTGTGAAGATAAGTGAACTCTTTAGAAAAGCGGGTGTTTCACAGAGTCAGATCGAAATCCCGGCGGAAAGTCCGCCTCTCCACATAGCGAAGGATCAGTTTATCCAGCGCACACTGGAAAAGCTGGAGAGAGGTCAGGCTCTGATAGTTTTATACGACCGGTAGATCCCATTTTTGGGTGGTGCGGTCACTTAACTGTTGCTATTTTCGTTACTTTTGCATTATGGATTTTTCAAATTTAGTAGTGCTTTTTCGTGTATTATGGCGAAAGATGTGGCTGATTATCAGCGTACCGGTTATCGCTATGCTGGTAACGCTGGCGTTAACCTGGGAAATGCCGGATCGCTACAAATCGACGGCGCAATTGTCGACAGGCTTTACAACAAACGAACAGATCCTCATTACCAACGACCCAAGCAGTTATCGGGACATCAGCATAAAATTCAACAACCTTATCGAGACCATGACGTCGGAGATAATTCTGACGCTGGTATCCTACCGCCTGGTTTTACATGATTATGAAAGTGGAAAACCCTTTCGAAGGTTAACCAGCGAACAGCTGGCTGCTTACAGTCTGGAGGATATTGATCTCATAATGAAAATTTGCCGGGCCAAACTCGAAAATATGGAGTTGCTATCCTCCTTCGATCCGGACGAGAGAAAAGTTATGAACTTCATCAGTCTGTTTGAGTATAGCAGCTGGCAATTGGTAGAAGAACTCCAGGTAGCGAGGATAAAAGACACAGACTATCTCAAAATTCAGTATATATCCGAAGACCCGCGCTTATCTGCCTTTGTCGTTAACATCCTCAGCGAGGAGTGTATCCGGTACGACAACAAAATCAAGCAATCACGGTCTGGGCAGTCTGTAACATTCTTCGAGAACCTGACAAATGACAAAAAGAAGATCCTGGATGAGAAGACCGCGCTTCTGAACAGTTACAAAACGTCGAATAATGTTGTCAACTATTCTCTTGAGACCACTTCCAGGATAGCGCAGATAGCTGAATACGAGCTCAGGAGAAATGAGGCTGTCGCCAAAATTCAGGGGCTCAGGCTCTCCATAAGCAATACTGATAAAAGGCTGCGGGAGCTGGGGAACGTTCTCACGACCACTAGTTCAAATGATAAGCTCCTGCAGCTGCGGTCGAAAATTGACGAGTTGAATAAGATCTATGTTGACGGTGGCTCCAAAGATGAAAGTCTGAAGAAGACGTTATCTGAACTTCGATATGAATATCAGGTTGAGATGGACAAGCTTGCAAGTGTAGAACAGCTGGTAGGTCAACCACAGGCGAATCAACAGCTTGCCCTGATGGACCAAAAAAATCAATTTGAGCTTGAACTCGAGATAGCGAACGCAAACCTGGCTTCCATCAACAGCGCATTAGCCACCCTAAACAATAGTGTATCGGGCATCGCCAATAAGGAAGTTACTGTCTCCTTCCTCACAGCCGAGGTAGAGAATGCCGCGAAAGAGTACAAAGAGGCGTTGGATCGGTTTAATACCGAACGGAACAAATCGCTCGTTGCTGCAAGTCCGTTAAGACTTGTTGTAGCCGGACAGCCAAATGGCTACCCGGAACGTTCGAAGCGACTGATCTTTATTGGCTTCGCCGGATTTGCGAGCTTCGTCCTTTGTATTGCGACGATAGTCGCAATAGAGTTGCTGGACCTGCGCCTCAAAAACCCCGATCAGTTTAGAAAGCTGGTGGCGTTAGATCTGGCGGGCACGCTGAATCATATCAATTCAAAGCGGCTTAACCTGGAGTTTCTGTTTAAAGCTCAGATGAAAGGCCGGGAGCTCGATACCTTCAAGCACTTTCTTCGGAACCTCCGATTTGTTCTTGAATCAACAGGTGCTAAAACGTTTCTGGTGACCAGTATGAAAGAGGCCGAGGGAAAGTCATTTATCATACTTTGCCTGGCATACTCATTGAGTCTGGTAAAAAAGCGCGTACTGATAATCGATACCAACTTCAGGCACAACTCCTTAACGCAAGAGCTTTTAGCTGTTGGCACCGAACATAAAAAGCTGGAATCCGGATTCTACATAAAAGGTCTGATTGGTAAAGGTCCCGAACCGGAAGAAATTCCCGAAGAAGATTTTGTGGCAAGCATCATCTTCCCTACGAGTCACAAGGGAATAAATGTCATTGGAAACTCCGGCGGTGATCAATCGCCATCCGAGATCTTTGCCGGAAGGGATTTCGGAAAAATGATGCTCACGTTAAAAGACCGGTACGACTACATATTCCTCGAGGGCGCCGCACTCAATAACTATAGCGACACAAAGGAGCTCATCGCGTATGTCGATAAGGTGATCCCCGTCTTTAACTCCGCGTCCACCATGCGCAGACTGGATTACGAGTCGCTGAAGTATCTGAAGAGCCTGAATGGAAAACTAATGGGCTCTATCCTAAATGGCATTGAATTAAGAGAACTTAAAGTTTGATGGCCCAGGATTCTATGAATAAGGGGAAAACCAAAGCGCCAGGCCTGCTTCAGGTAGCTGTAGTAATATTCATAGTATTTGTCTATTTCTTTTTGTTCCTCAAAACCGTGCTTTTGTAATATCGAGCTTCTGATATGAATGGACATGGTAATAGTCAATTCGCGTCACTAAACGTCACAAGCAAGGATCTCCTTCTGTTTGTGGTTCTTGCCGGTTTTTCCGTAGGGTTGTCCGTTCTTACTTTGGAAGTAGGTCTGGCCGGAGGCGCCGCCTTATTTATGGCGCTCCTGTCGATCTTTGTTCTCGGCTTCTCGTTGGCAAAGCCGATTGTCGGCTTCTACATTCTCTACATAGTCACCTTTTTTCTATTCTACGTAGAGCGGCTTGTGACGCTGCCTATGCCAATAGGTATTTTTGTTGATATACTGGTCTGGCTTGTCTTTATATCGGTTTTACTGAAGAGCCGGTTCACGCAAGACCTTCCCACATCCCACGACGTCCCCGCGTTTCGGAATTTCATCGGATATATCATAATTATCACAGTCGCTCACGATTTTCTCCAGATCTTCCATCCAAACCCTTATGTGGGAATGGATCGGGTAATCACCACCTTCAGAGAATCAATCTATCTCATTATCGTTTTCGTTATCACCTATAGAATTTTCAATACTTCCCGGCTGGCGGTCAATTATGTCGTCTTTCTTTTGGCGTTGCTCGTCATCGTAGCGATATACGGCCTTTTCCAGGAGTTCTTTGGACTGCGGGATTTTGAATGGTCGTGGTTGCGTGCAGATCCCCGGAGATTTGAACTGTACTATATATGGGGGAGAATAAGGAAATGGTCGATCCTTTCCGACCCGAGTGCGTTTGGTATGATCATGGCCTTTGGGGGGATCGTTTCTTTCGTCCTGGCTATCGGACACAAGGGCGGCTGGCTTCGGATCTGCATGATTCTGCTGACAATGCTTTTTTGGATTGCTATGAGCTTTTCGGGTACCCGCACAGCGTATGGCATGGTGCCGCTTGGCATTGCGATGTATTTCTTCCTTACTATCGATAATGTCAGGACCTTAGCTGTATCGCTGGTTACAACTTTCATGTTTTTGGTACTGATGTTCGGACCGTTCTACGGTCCGACTATGCACAGGGTTCGTTCCACTTTCAACAAAGACGATCCGTCAATGTCATTTCGCGATGACAAGCGGAAGGCGTTACAGCGGTATGTATTTTCCCATCCGGTGGGAACAGGGCTGGGCACCGCGAATAGTGTAGCCAAGAGACTCACGGTAACAGGAGATACAGATAATGGATATCTGCGAACAGCCATTGACAAAGGCTTTCTCGGCCTGATCCTTCAACTGGTCCTCTATGCAGGTGTCATGATTGTGGGCGTCAGGAAGTTTTATCAGTTAGAAGGAACGGACAAAGTAATCTGTGCCGCTTTTGTGGCGGGGTTCTTCGCGTTGTCGTTCGCCAATTTTTACCAGGACGTCGCAGACCAGAAACCACTCAACCTGATACTTGCATCAATGTTTGCATTAATCCTTAGATTTAAAATAACTTAATTTGAAATACTATGAGAACGATTGTTATGTTGGCCCTTCTTGCAGCATCCTCCCCGATGTATGCCCAGGTAATCGATTACAACAAAATCATATTACCCTCTAGCGCGAAGGATATCTCTCTGGAAGAACGACTTGTACAGCTCGCCTGGCTCAATCATCCAAGCGTGAAGCATGCAAAGAACCAAATTACAATGGCCGAAAATGAACTAAAAATCTCGAAAGCCGGATGGTTGAACCTGATCCATGTGGCTGGTAACTTGAATGAGTTCACCATCAAAGGAAGAGACAATTCCGAATTGAGGCCCACGGGTAACTTTTATCCTCGTTATAATGTCGGTGCGGCGCTCCCCATCGGAAGGCTGATAACTATTCCCTCGGAAGTTAAGATAGCCCGGGGTACGCTCGAAAATGAACATGAGGAACTGAATATCCTGAAATTACAAATCAGATCCGAAGTGCTGAAAGCGTATAGTGAATACAAATCCGCTCTGACGCTGTTCAATATCCAACGCGAATATTCCGGAGAACTGGATGCCCAATTTAAATTGGTTGAAGCAAAATTCAGAAATGGAGAAGCTTCATTAAACGAATATAATTCAATCCGTGATCGATATGACACGCAACGGATGAGGCTTGTCACTGCTGAAAACGCATCTGCTATCACCAGGTATGATCTTGAACAGCTAATCGGGGTTAGCATCGACGAAGCATTCTAGCCGGGACTGAACCGGCATGTTCCTTAAAATGATTTCTCGTTTCCGTAGCTCTTATTGGCTATCAAGCGGCTTTGTTGTTCTGCTGAGCCAAATGAGCAACCTCGTTTTTGGTTTTTTCAATTTCTATTTCCTATTAAGGATACTATCGAAGTACGACTACGGGGTATGGACGCTATTCATTTCCGTAATAGCCTTCTTTGAATTTGTCAAGAATGGCTTTATCATCAGCCCGCTGGTTCGCTACGCTATCGACAGCAAGCCAGAGGAACGCGCTACCATTCAGACTACGTCTTTAGGGCTGAATACCCTGTTCGCATCCATTCAGATACTCATTGCCTTTATCGCTTCCTTTTTCATCGAAGGACTCTGGGCAGAGAGCAACTTGACGTACCTGTTCATCGTGTTTGTCACCCTAATCGTCTTGCAGGTGCCACTTACCCATTTCAATGGCATACAGCAGGCGAATATGAATTTCAAGGCAAACCTGTTCTCAAATGCAACCCGGCAGTTTTCACTGTTCATATTTATCCTCTTTTTCAACTTTGCTTCCTACCAGCCTACTCTTTTGATGCTCAGCCTTGCGTATATATGCTCCGTCATACTGGCTGTGATCGTTGCCTACATAAACTTCAGGCAGTACAAAGTATCAGGCTTTCGGATTAGCAAGGAATGGCTTTCGCGGCTTGCGATTTATGGCAAATACACATTTGGGACAAACATCAGTTCAATGGTATTACGAAATATCGATACCTGGATGTTAGGAGGCTTGATATCTCCCACCGCAGTAACAATTTACAACCCCGCTATTCGCGTTGCCAATATTATCGAAGTCCCGACTGTGTCACTCTCGTCAGTCTTCTTTCCCAAGCTCCTTTCACGATACACCAAGGAAGGAGACGTCGTGGCCAAAGATCTCTATGAAAAGTCCGTCGGCGCGCTATTTGCCCTTCTCCTCCCGGCGGTGATAACAGTGATAATCTTTGCCGACCAGATTATCTACATCATCGCGGGGAAAGATTTCGAAGAAACAGTAGGTATTCTACGTGTAGCCATGCTTACCGGCCTTATTGTTCCCTTTAACCGACAAATGGGAATAATGCTTACTGCAATTGGAAAGGCGCGAATAGGATTCTATTTCGTACTGAGAAATGCATCCATGAACGTCGTCTTCTGCTACTTCTTTGTTACGCATTACGGCACCATTGGCGCAGCATATGCCATGCTTATGACCTATATATTTAGCTTTAGCTTTAATCAATGGTATATTTCGAAATATTATAACATTCGATTGATCAACGTATTCAAATATTCAATTTACTGTTATAAAGTGGTGCTCACCAAAGCTCTATCTTTAATCAAAGGCTAATTGCTGCACATGACCGGTCAGGACACTCAGGATATCGATATCATTTGGCTATCACTTGATCGCGCAAACAATAAATATTCCTCTACTTCCATTTCGATGGCTGCCGAGCTGGCGAAATCAAACAGAGTATTCTTCATCAACAATCCGGTCACGCACTTCGAGCTGGCAGGCAAATATATCCGTCGTAAACACACCGCGTACACCCGAAATTTTAGCCTGGTCGACTCGGATCAGGAAAATCTGATCGTTGAAACCCCTCCGGTTACGTTATCGATCAACTGGCTCCCTAAAGGGACTATTCATAAGTCGCTTTTGAGGTATAACAATAAACTACTTTTTCGATTTATCGGGGACCTCCTCAAACGGCATAGCATAAAACGATACATTCTCGTGAACGTATTCAATCCTTTTTTTGATGCGTTGCACCTCCTGCCAACAGCGCCGTTGGTATCCATATATTATTCGGTCGATGAAATTGGCTTTTCACCCTACCTTGCCAAACATGGCCCCTGGCTTGAGTCAGGCATATCGTCGAAGTACGATCTTGTTTTCACTACGTCCAGCGCTCTGCAACAAAAATTTCTGACACAGACAAGCAAGTCATTTTGCCTGCCAAACGCAGCGGACATCGAAATTTTCTCAAAGAAGAGCGACCGTATCCCACCAGAACTTAACGGCGTCACTATGCCCATCGCGATCTATACCGGTCACACAGATTGGAGGATGGACATTGAGCTGATAACAGGGGTAATTCGCAAAAGCTCCGACATCTTTTTTCTGTTTGTCGGGCCGGTATCGCAGTCAGAAGAGACCCTTTCTCTGTTGAAGAGCTTCCCAAATGTTATGTTTGTCGGGTCAAAGCATCTCAAAGAACTACCCGACTTCCTGTATCATTCCTCGTGCGCCATGATCCCCTATAAGCGGAACGAGCTCACGAGAAGTATCTATCCGTTAAAGATCAATGAATACCTGGCCACCGGTATTCCCGTGGTGTCGACCCCCTTCTCAGAAGATATTGAGCAATTCGCCGATATCATCGAGCTGGCCGACACGGTGGACAGCTTCCATGAAAAGCTGCACGCCAGCATTCTTAACAACACCGAAGAGAAGGCTGCCCTACGAGTGCGGCGGGCTGAAAAGAACACATGGCCCGAACGCGCACAACAATTTTGGAAATTTATTGAAAATGAAATGAAGTCAGACTGACTTGCTTAACAGCGAACTATACCTGTCTCTCGTCTCATACAGCTTCTCATACACCCTGTTGAACTTTTGTTCGAAAATAGCGTGATCACTCAGCTGAAAAGTACCCTCCTTCAGTTTCTTCATTCGTTTTATCGCGCCAGGCTTCAGAAAAATATCCTGAAGCTTTTCGTACCCCTTCATTTTCAGTCTAATCAGTTTATCGGGTATGGCAATCGAGCTTTTCTCGTTGAAGATCCCCAAAACAAAATCGTTTACCGAATACATCGAGGGAAGCTTCTGAGGCGAGTAGTGGAGGTTCAAGGTGGAGGTCCAGTCATTCCACTTAAACTCATTGATACCCCGGTATGCCTTAACCGCCAGCCAGGGTACCCGCAAAGTATCGGCCGCGATGGCGGCGTGCATCGCCTCCGCGATAATAAACTCCGACTGTAAGATCTCATTGATGGTTTCTTCCGGCGTCAGCGTCGGACTTACATAATGAATGTCAGCCTCCTGGCAGATGCGCTCCCAGGGGTACTTGAGCTCGCTCTCCCAGTGCGGCATAAACGAGTATTTGTACTTCTTTTCCTGCTGCGGGAATTTTAGTGCATTTAGCAGTATCGCACCGTCGGTAATAGCAAGATTTGGATCAATTTTTAGTATTTTCGCAGTTAAAGGTCCCCTTACGCAAACGATGTCAAAGGTCTCATCGATGTGTGGCAGGGTACCGTAGGCAAAACCACTACTGAAGATGATTCTCCTTTTAGCCGCAACGTTCATGGGCAGCCCGATTATGGAGCCGATCCCTGAAAACTCAATGTCGGGGTCGTCATCAAAAAAACCCGGTAGTAAACGATCGAAAATGATCGGATTAAGTGCATCACCAAAATTCTGACCTCGAAAATAGTTAAGAAGCATTAAACAGCTAATTTGTTAGTTTGGCTTACTTTTACAGGCTACAATTTACGATCTTTTTAAACAATAGTTGGTTTTATGAGTCTATTTAAGAACCCTTCCTGGGCATCCGAAAGTTGGATGGATTATCAAAAGCCGGAAGACGTTCCGGACGAATTTTACGACGAGATCAATCGCAATCTCGACGCAGTTCAAAATAAAGACAGCCCGCTCTTAACCATCATCATTGCCGCCTGGAACGAAGAAGTAAACATTCTCAGGTGCCTTTATTCACTGTCAAAGAATAAGACCAGCTACCCGTTCGATATCATAGTGGTAAACAACAACTCCACTGACCGGACACAGGAAACCCTTGACAGGCTACACATTAAATCACTGTTCGAGTTAAAACAGGGCTGCGGTCCCGCCCGGCAGCAGGGGCAGGAAAAAGCGAAGGGTAAATATATCCTGCTCGCAGATGCCGACTGTATCTACCCTCCCGACTGGATTGAACTGATGGCGTCAAAGTTGATAACAGATGGTACGGTGTGCGTTTACGGCCGCTACTCCTTCATCGCTCCCAGGGGAAAATCAAGGATTAAGTACGCCGCATTTGAATGGGCCAAAGATCTGGTAGCCGAGATCAGGCATATCAACAGGCCCCACCTCAACGCCTTCGGAATAAGTATGGGGTATGTCAGGGAGTACGGGCTCAAAGCTGGCTACATCGACCGGAACATCAGGGGAGACGACGGCAGGTTGTGCTTCGACATGATGCAATACGGAAAGGTAAGACAGGTGCGTTCTTCAAAATCCAGAGTCTGGACAGGAGCGCGCACGCTTGAAAGAGATGGTAGCTTTTTCAATGCCCTGGTGATACGCCTCGTAAAAGAAATTCTTCAATTGCCGCGATACTTTGCCAAGCAGGCGCCGCACGACACCAAGACGTCCGAGAACGATGAGCCGGAAGTGCTAAAGTATCTGCGGAAACCCTAATTCAGGACGTATTAAATGGCGAACTTCCGACAGCGCATTGAGCGTAAAATAAGAAATATCAGGGACGCCTATTTCAGGCGCTATAAAAACGAAAAACTTCCCAGCGAAATTTTTCAGCATCAGGAACACCTCTCAATTACGTTCTGCACAACGTGCATGAACCGTCTTTTCCATTTGAAAGAAACGTATGTTCAAAACGTCAAAGACAATCAGGATTATCCCCGAGTTGAGTTCGTCCTTGTCAACTACAATTCACAGGATGGTCTGCATGAGTGGGCTAAGAAGAACCTGTCCGAATATATCGATCGCGGTCTCGTAAACTACTACTACACCGATGAGCCGGAAACATTTCACGCATCAATAGCGAAAAACCTGGCGCATAAGGTTGCCACCGGCACGATCGTCTGTAATCTCGATGCCGACAATTTCACCGGAAAGGATTTTGGATTTTATATCAATCACGAAATGCAGCACGAAGGTCTGTCTTCGCTGATTCAATTCAAGAAAGCACCATACTGGGGAACCGAAGGCCGGATCGTTTTGTCAAAAGATAAGTTCATCGAACTCGGCGGGTACGACGAAGCGCTCGCACCGATCGGCCATGAAGATCACGACCTCATGGACAGAGCCAGGGCGTATGGACTCAAGTATAAGAATGTTCAAATAGAAAATTTTCTCCACTATCTGAGCAACACTACTTTTGAAAAAGCGGTGAATGTTTCCAAAGACGCTGTTCACTACTACGACCTGGAGTCAACAAACCGCGAACAATCTCAAAAGAATATTCAGCTTGGCAAGCTGCGCGCCAATGAGAAAGGCTGGGGAATGATTCCGCTGACGAAGAACTTTGGTTTGGATAAGAAAGTGTATTGATCGGTGGGGGTTGGGGGCTGGCTTGACCGGGTGGCGACCGGCACCAAACCGCGATAAGAGCAGACGCAGTCGGTACCAGGTCCCAATAGACACCAAGTCGCATAGCGACGGACGATATGATAACCCGGGCTTTCAAGCCCGGGTTCCCCGGAACTCGAAACCTGGAACACGCAACTAATGAAAATTAGCAGCAGCTTCCCCAAGCGTATACAGATAAAGGCAACCGCCAAAGATACCGGCTGTTCTTTCGTCAGACAGATACAAGGTTTCATTATCCCGAAAAATAATTCCCTCCTTCTGGCTATAGTGATTCAATTCGATTGTAGTCTTTCTTCCTGAAAAGAAACGCGATCCTTGAAAATTCCGGAACATCCAGATTTTATCATGACTGAGCAGGGCGAGTGTTTTTTTGTCGGGACTTAGCGCCGCGCCGGTAACCCACGTTTCAAACATGCCGCCGGGGCCCAGGTACACACTGTCCACAAGCTCGGCAACATAGGTTCCCGGCACCGTCGGCAATTTGTAAACCCTGGAATATCCGGAGTAGGGACGTGTCCGGTTTTTTGAAAACAAAAATATGGAGTCATTGAAACACACCATCGCATCCATATCAAAATTCATTTGATCGGGTGGTGGAGGAAACTCGTGCTGATCAGAATATGAAAAAGCGATGATCTCAGCGGTGACAATACTCTCTGTTATTTCAGAAGGATTTGGAATCTTATATATCTTCAAATTCTCACGCGTATTGAAATTGTTCCCGAAATCTCCAATATAAAAGTTGCCGTTATCGTCCTGACTGACATCCTCCCATCCGTTATTCAGGTTATTCAGATGAATGGCTTTTGTCATCGCGCCTGTCGAGTCCAGTCCAAACAACGTGGCGTGATTGCTGTCGACAATTGTCCAGATCATGCCGTCGGGAGTATACTCCAGGCCGGACGATTCATGTAGCCGGGGTGGTAATGTAGATATCCGGGTCAGATGCTGACCTTGCGCAGAGAGTAAAAGGCTCAGCGTAAAGATGGATGTTAATGCGAACTTCACCAGGGTTCCCTCGTCACTCCATTCCGGGTGTACACTTCAACTGAGTCCGTCTGGTAGCCTGTTGGCGAAAGGAAACGCGTTGATAGCGTGTAATTATTTTCCAGCAGGCAATCCCTCACCGCATACGGAAAGAAATTATCCACGTCAGGCATATCTTCAAACAAGACCATATCGTAACGTCCTTCCCTTACCGCCGCGCACAAATTCTCTACCTCCCTGTCGAAGAACGCAACCCCGCGATGGTACCAAAGCGGAAATTCAGCTCCCGCCTCAGGCTCATAGCCAAGTTCGTACGCCAAAAAGGTAAGGTTGCTCATATTCAATACTCTCAGTTCCTCACCAGAACGGACCTGATCTTTTAACGCAATAATCTCACCAATTCCTTCGATGGTGTTCTGAGGGAGTTTTATTCCCCGTAGCGATCTATACGAGGTGTTTTCCCAGATCACAGGTGCTACTTCAACTGTATCTTTTGATGACCAGCTCGACATTGAAACCGCATCAGAGGGAGGAGGCGAAAATACCGATGGAAGCGCCTTTCCCAGTATTCTGTTTGCATACTTCCAGTATTGATCCGATCGCCATAAGAATACAACCATTATCAGCACCACCGCCACCCACAGTTTTTCAAATGATATTTTCTCCTTCAGTGCGTAGGCGATGTAGGCGATTCCGAACGTATGGAAATAGTAGTTTACGGTATCGGGACTGAAACTCGTTACCTGAATGATCAGCGCCTGAACCAGGACTCCCAGGGTGAGCACGGTGTATAGCAGGTAAAGCCGGTCATTGAAAAATTCCTGAAGATTTTTGTACCGCGTTATCAGAATAATGATTACCGCAGCCAGATAGAATTTGACCCAGAGCGACTCTTCAAAAAACACCATTACAAAATCGTAACTGTTTATTCTTGAATAGTGGGGCGACTGCCCTACATTAAACCAATAGGAAAAATCATACTTAAGCAACGGCAAAATCAGGATAGCGAGCGTTACCGCAAACGACCCGGCAAAATACAGTGAAGGTTTGAAAGACCTTGTCTGAAAAAAAGCGGTCACCAATAGCGCCAGGCACAGCATTAATGAGAGTCCCCCCGCGTCCTGTTTGGTAAAGAAACAGAGTGCGATGAAAAACGCCGACAAGGGAACATAGACCAGTCTCTTCTGCGTGATGAGATAGTGACACAGAAGATACAGGCCGACCAATTCAAACACAAACGGCGTGTGATTGTACCACGGCCAAAAATTTATAATGACAAATGAAAGGCCAAATACCAAAAGGGTGATAATGCGCTGAACGGGGGTAAACTGAAATAGTTTGAGAAGTTGATTCAGCGCAAAAAAGGAGCAAAAATTGATAAAGGCCTGTGCGAGCAAAAGGCTGTAAAGGTAAGGACCGAAAATCTTGAAGAACACGAAAGGTATGATCCAGAATCCGTATCCCAATGGCATACCAAAGTCCCGGAACGGAAACTGTCCCAGGTACATTCTGTACGCGCCCTCCCAGGTGAGATAGATGTTGACGCGATAAGGCAGATCTATCAGGAGGGGCAACGCGGAAAACAACACCATTATCAGGTACTCGATCGGTGTGGTGGTTTTCTTCGAGAGAGTGGAATTCAGCATGGCGGAAAATGAAATTAGCCTTGCAAAATATGAAAATGTACCTATTATTTACCATCTTTCAGTAGTTTAAATAGACACAAATGCGCGCACTGTTTACACTGATCCGGATCAAACACTGGATAAAGAACAGCTTCATTTTTATTCCCGCTTTTTTCGCCGGCACCATCTTCGAACAGGTGACATTCGCGAAATTGTCACTGGGATTCCTGGCATTCTCGTTTGTGGCAAGCGCTGTCTACATCTTCAACGACTACAGGGACATTGAATTTGACAGAAACCACCCAATAAAAAAGACCCGGCCGATGGCCGCGGGCCTGATCAAGCCGGGCACCGCGCTGGTTATCGCCCTCCTGCTTTTCGGGGCAGGAATCACATTTGCGCTCTATCTCGGCGTTCAGTACACCATTGTCCTTTCAATTTACCTCGGGCTCAATATCCTGTATTCGCTGGGCCTCAAGTCAATATCTATTCTGGATATCATGATCATCGCCATCGGTTTTCTCCTGAGAGTTGTGGCGGGCGGTATCCTGGCGGCGGTCGAATTGTCGCAGTGGTTGTTGATAATGGTATTCCTGTTGTCGCTCTTTATGGCGTTTGCCAAGCGGTTGGACGATCTGATCGTGTATCATGAAAACGGCAAGAAAAGCAGGAGGCTGATTGAGCAGTACAACCTTGAGTTTATCTACAGCGGTATTACGATGATAGCCGGCGTAATTCTCGTATCGTATATTATGTACACCGTCTCCGAAGACGTAATAACACGCCTGCACAGCGAGCACCTGTACGTCACTTCGATATTCGTCATCGCCGGGATCCTTCGCTACCTGCAGATCACACTGGTTGAAAAGAACAGCGGTTCACCCGTTAAGATTCTTTTCACCGATCGTTTTATTATCACCTGCCTTTCCGGGTGGGTAATAACGTTCTTCCTCATCATTTACCTGCGGATAAATGTTTAGAAGGTTGCTGAACGCGGAGCAATTTTTTCGTCAATCATTCCACATCCCTCGAATATTGAAGCATCCAATCGTAAAGGCTCACATTGAACGCATCGTAGTTCGCGTCTGCCTTGCCGATTCCGGATCCATCGTAGGTTCGCGTCCACACATCATGCCCGGCATCCTTAAATACACTGATCTTCGCAGGGTGAGCGGGAGCTGGATTCTGCGCGTTATACTTGGTAACGAAATTCGTTGACGTAGAGAAATTAGAGCCGTCTTTATCGCCTACAAATACCCAGATCGGAGTACTTTTCGATTTGCTGAAACCAGAAGAAGCACCCCATGCCGCGATGGGCGCAGCCGCGGCGATATAACTTTCCGATTCGTCCAGCTTGGTTAGATAATCGTACACACCATTTCCGCCGTGACTTAAACCGGTAAGGTAGATCCGGCTTTCGTTCACGCGATAGGTAGACTTGACGTGCTCGATGAATTTTTTCAGATGCGTAGGATTACCGCCACCCCAGTTGTTCGCGTTTTCGCCATCCTCCACTTTGTGGAATTGCGGTGATACTACTATCATCGGATACGGGGGATCCCATTTGTTGTTCTTGATAAGTTTCGGAGGACCATTGGACAATACCTTGTTCAAAACAGAAGCATCGCTTGATCCGTTGCCGCGCTCCGGTTGGCCGTGAAGAAATATGAGCACAGGGTAATTGTGAGTTCCCTTTTCGTAGCCACCCGGCAGGTAGACGTAGTACCCGAAGTCAGCGCTGGTCGATCCGAGAAGTTTAGCTGTATGCGTACCTCCTGTATCTTCCGGCAGCGTACTCAGATCATTCGACACTTTGGTGGGATCACCACCCGAATCGCTGCACGCTATGACAGCAACCAGCACTACGACAAACGGGATCACGAGTCTCCAATGACTTGTTAATACTTTCATTACGTGGGGGTTTGATTATCCTATTTCTTGACAAAACGTTTTTGCACCGTCCTGTCCGGCAACTCAAGCGTTATTGTGTACAAGCCTGCTGACAGACCTTCAACGTCCAGAGACGTCGGCCCCCTCTCCGCAGCTACATTCTTGCGCATTACCACCTGCCCCATCGTACTATGCACCGCTATACGCGCTGTTCCCCGCTGCGTTTTCTGCAACACAACTGTCAATATCTTTTCAACAGGGTTTGGATACAACAATACCGAAGCGTCGTCATACCAATTGTCCTCTGCTCCGGTAACGAGGTAGTCAAAACCATCTGATCGCACGCTACAGGACGCCGTTGTAACCTCTACCGAATAGTTGCTGGATCCTCGCGGTTCAAGGGTCGTGTCTGTTGCGCCGGGTATAGGCTCACCATCTTTGTACCATTGAACGCTGCCTCCGGTTATCCCGGATGTCAGCACGCCATCCACCAGCACCACTACCGGCTTGTTCACTACGTTAATACTTTCGGTATGCGCCAGGGTAACTGTTTCGCACCCGACGTTCCGCGCCAATATCTGCACATTATGGGCCGCATTCGGCAGTTGGGCGACATTCAGCAATGCCTGGATATTTCCGCCCGTTCCGATCAGCGTTTGCACCGTGTCAGACATACTCATCAGATGGTAGCGCACGCCTTTCTGCGAGTTCGCGATCGTAACGATCGGTGTGTCTGCGGAATTGCAATACGTATCGGTGGACAGCTGGAAAAGTGTATTGCTATCGACCGGAGCCTTCCGTATGATCAACTCAAAGCGATTCGCGCCGTAAGACGCCGGGTCTGTCGTGATGTTGAATGAGTATTGGAATCCATCCGTAACAACCAGTTCATTAGCTGTCAAGTGATCGACCAGCATCATCTCCGGTTCGAAGTCGAATAATCCGACTTGCGTGAAAGCAAGTGAATATGATCCAGTCACGGCATTCGTGATGTTGAGCGGTATTCTTCGCTGGCAGAAATCGAAGGACATACTATTGATCGCCAGCGGTCTCGAGTCGACCATCGTACTGAGATTGAAGTACTCATTCGCACGCTTCAATGCATCGAACCTACCCTCGACCGCATCAATTGACTCCTCGGCGAAGTGAATAAACGTGTTATCTTTTATCTGACCACTCTTGAGCGAAATCATCAATTGGTTTACCGGACCCCGCGAACGGAAGAACGAAGCATCCCCCACATTCTCCTTGGCATCTTCCGTGATCGTAATCGATGGTGCGGAAGTCAGCGCCTGTACCCAGAAAGCCTGGCCTTGCGCGATAACTCCTTCGAAATCCGAATCTCCGACTTCTGTTTCCGCATTCCATACTCTAAATCCACCCGCTCCGGACCCGGTGTTCCGGCGCACAGACACCGTTCCACTGATGTTCTGCTTCAGCCATCCATCAACCTTCCATTTGATAGGAGATGCATACACATTGCCGAGCAGATTCCAGCCATTGTCGCCTCCGGTACCCGGTGCCAGATTCGTGTAGGTGAAATCCCCCTGGTGTATCGGCCCGGTTATCGCCAGCTTATTCGGTGTCGCACCATCGAACTGGTAAACTGAATAACCACGCCCCACATCAAAAGTGGATGAAGTACTTCCCGCAGGTCCGGGGAACGCAACCCACCCGCCGTTAGGCTCGTCGTAGTGGTAGACTGACGGGCTTCCGGTGCCGCCCTGGAAGGTTCCGGTGATCTGAAGAGACGCCTGCCAATCCATGACCCTCGTATTGTAGACCGGTGCCGCCATGTATCGGTAAACCCGCAGGGCATTCATATAGCGCTGGAACTCAACGCCACCGATGATTGAACCACTTGATCCAATCTTCGGAATACGCGCACTGTGCGTATCCGTGGAAACCAACGAGATATTTCCCTCCGCGTTTACACGCCCGCTCTGCACATCGAGTTCTTCATTGACGTACATGCGACTTCTCACCGTGACCTGGGCGGAGGCATTCGCATTTACCCGCAGCGCCTTGACCGTGTCCTCGCCCACCTTGAAATACAGGTTCGACAATTGCTCACCGGATGAAAGGATCGAGATCACCGACTTCGAAACCGCGAGCTCACCCTTTTCGTTTGTCGCGTTGATAGCGCCCGCCTGCCGGACTTCCAGGTTGTTTTCTCCCAGCGTGAACGTTGATCCCGCGGCGATGGTCAGACCACCACCGGTTGATGTTCCCACCCTTATAGTGGTGGGACTTTCCGTCACAACCTCAACGGAAGAGCTATCGGTAACACCGATGTGGCTTAACCGGAAGCTGGCGGAATCCAGTGACAAGGTTTGTGTAGCTCCCGAGACAAAATTTATTTTCGGCAAAAAGTCATCGGCCGGAAACTGAGCGCCTGCGGAAGTGACATCGCCTGCGACGTTAAGGGTTGTCTGGTTGTTCGCTGCCCCCATGATGCTGACGTTGTTCTCCAGGCTGAGGTCACCCTGTATGACGTAGTTACCCGCGCTGAAGTTCGCAGTCGGGCCATCCAATACCAGGTGGCCGTAGCTGGCGCCCGGGATCGCGCTGCTCACGGCAAAAGTTACCGTGGAGGTCGGGTTGAGTGTTCCCAGTTGAGGCACAGTAGCAGCGTTGATCACTATGGAAGCGTTTGCCTCAGCATCCACTACACCCGTAACAACGTCATTGATAGTAAGCTCCGCGCCGTTGGTAACGATCAGCCGGGTGTTGATCCCGACAACGCTAAGTGCGCTGTCTATTGCCGCGTTGCGGTTGAGGAAGAAATGCTGGTTAGGATCTGTGAAAGCTACCGGTGCAGTACCGCTTCCGTTCTCTTCCGGGCCCCACGTGCTCAGCTTGGTAATATCACCGCCCGGCTTGGAGTAATAGGCGGTAGCATCCGCCGACAGCGTGGTCATTTCCACAGGATCGCTGAATCCACTCCAGTTTCCTTTGAGGTCGCGCGCGCGGACCGAAAAAACATAATGCGTAGAAGGTTGTAACCCGCCCAGGAAGTGTTCAGTTCCGGCAACTTCCGCCAGCATTTCCGTGCCGTTGTAGATCTGGTAGCCGGTCACTCCCACGTTGTCCGTGGATGCAGTCCAGGTTAACCACACACTATCGGCGGCAATGCTGGTGGCTGCCAGGTTCGTAGGCGTGGAAGGTGCAATTTTATCGAAGGCAGCTTCCAACGGCGTATACGACCGTATCTCGATGGCGTTGAAGAAGGCTGCAGTGGCAACGGCATCGTTCCCCACGTAGGCATTTACGTCGAACGTCAGGGTGCTGTCTACTGCTTCCGGTTTCAGGTTGCGGAAGTAAGCCAGCTCAGAGTTCTTCGCGTTGTAGATAGCCTGGCGCTGCTGGCCAACAACGTATTCGGTCACTACCCTCTCATTGTGTCGCGAACGACTATAGCCGAGATAACCCGTTCCTTCCCATTCAGTTCCAAAGAAGGCCAGGTCGTAGGCCGCATACGGGTCGAGTTCCCGCAGGCGCCAGCTAGAAGTTGAATTAGCCTCGTAGAGGTAGTTGGCCAATTTCACGTTGGTCGGATACGAGATCGTGGCAGAGGTGTATCCCCGGTCATACCGTACCCCCACAGTGGTTATGTCGACCACTTCCAGGTCGTGTGAAGTAGTGTCCAGGTTGATGTCCATCAGGTTATGCATCGTGTAATCGCCCAGGTTGGCGGGTATTTCTGCCAGCCTGTTCCACGGCGCAGGGGTAGGGAGGTCGGGGCCACTAATGTGTACCAGGATGACCTTGTCGTACGTGCTGGTCATAACCGGCAGCGACCAGGGCGACTGGGCCGCCGGAGCTGAGGTGCGAACAGCCCGGATGCGGTAAACGTATGCTTTGTTGGCCGGGAGGCCGGTGTCTTCATGGGATACATCATTGGCGCCCTTTGTGGTGAGCAGGGTAAACGGCCCCTCCGGGTCTTCCGCCCGCTCAATCTGATATCCGGTGTTGTTCCATGAATCGTCTGACCAGGTAAGGAGAATGCTCCGCTGGGATGCTGCTTGCAACGGTGCCACCGGGGTGGCCGTAAACTCTTTGGGTGCTGGCAAATCGTTGACAGACCCATACACCTCAATTACCATGGCATTGATAACCGCCGCCTCATGGTTTAATATTACCGGACCCGCTCCATTATTTTCATCCGTGTTCGGCCTTTTTACAGAAATGACAATCTGACTGCCACTGGGCTGGATACCCGTAAATCGAATGATGCCGGATTTGTTTTTGCGGGTGTTTAAAGTCTTTGTGCTTGGATGTCCGCTTTGCAAACCTCCAGTCGTCACCGCGTATATGCTGTTGGCAAACTTAAACTCATCGCGGCTTCCCAGTATTGTAATGTTATACCGTCTGCTGTTGGTAAGTCCTGATAAAGTAATGGTCGCACTATTGTTGTTGTCAATTCGCTGGCTCACCCAGGCGCTTTGAAGCACCTTATCCGGGTACTGCCCGCTGTTATTACCGGTGTTGACCCCGATATTATCCGAAGATTCCAGCCAGTTATTGTTTGTTGCAGAGCGATTGATAGACATCGTTCCCGATGCCCCGGCATTCTGCCCGGTGCTGTTCTTCAGCGTCACGGGTAAGCTCGCCGAGCTTAGGTTGTTCCAGGGAGGCAGTGCATTGCCTGCGGTGGTTGCGGTGAAGTTGATGTACACCGTTTCGGTTACCGCCGGATCGGAAATCACAAGCGGGAAAATCGCCTCCGCCGAAGCAGTATAGTTGTCCGTTGCCGAAACGGTAACTTCATATACGCCGATATCGTCCAGCCCGGGAGTAAACCGGATAAAACCCGTACCGTTGCCGTTATCGACAAGTGTAGCAAAATCCGGCAGATTCAACCCCGCCAGCGTGAGCGGATCGCCTTCGGGATCAGAGGCCGAAATGTTAGTTTGCACAATCGTCCCCGCTGTGACCACCACCGTCCCGGGATTTTCAACGACCGGCGCTCCGTTCGGCGTGGTAATGATTCCAGCTTCAGAATAAGCGGACTCACCGAACGAGTTATATGCCTTTACGCGGTAGTAATACGTTGTCCGTCCGGTCGCAGTGTTATCGGTGAATACCTTGATATTGGTAGGCACCGTTCCGACCAGCGTTGGATTGGGGTCATCGGGGATCGTAGAGCGGTATATACGGAACTCGGTTTCATTCAGGCTGTTATCCGTCCAGGAGATATCAACGCGGTTGTTCTGAGGTGCAACGAGGGCTATGCCACCAGGTGCGGCGGGAGGTGCGTTCTCGATGTAAGAGGCCTCCAGGATCAGTGAGTTGATATAGAAGAAAGAATTGTTAATAATCCCTCTAATATTCACTTGAAGCTGGCCGGAGGAATTCGGATGCATCCACTCCGAAGTCCGTGTTTCAGTCAGGTTATTATAAGCGGGAAGACCTTCCAGTATTTGTAAATCGCTACCTGTAACCCTGAAGGTAGTGCCTGCCGTTGTGTGATACGCCGTTGCCGCATAGCCTGTGACCCTGTATTGCAGCGCTGGGTTTAAGTTTCTAAATATGAATGTCTTATTATTGCCCCCAACGGGCAGAGAGCTACCCGTATTTTTAGCATAGTGAGACATACGAACTTTCGCTGTATAGACAGCATCAGGAGATGATGGGAATGTGCCCGGATCGTAAATATTCCAATCGTCTGGGATTTCGAACGTTACAAACTTCACTACAGCACCGTTTTCATCCTTCAAATTCGACATCAACGCCGTCGATGTCGGCGTGGGAAGCGGCGTGTTATTCCACGGCGCACCCTCCGCATCCTCAGATTCCTGAATGAAATTAATGGCGATCGAGTATGAAAGGTCAACGGGGTTGACGATCAACGAGAACGTCTGGGCATTGATCCCACCCTGATTATCACGGAAAGTAATCGTAATGTTCTCGTACACCCCGACGTTGGCAACGGTTGTATTAAAGGTTAGGGTGAGGGTGCGGGGATTGCTCCCGCCGTTCCAAGAAGGGGTGGCAAAGCCAGGTAAATTCTGAATATCACCATTCGTAATTGGGTTAACGTTCAATTGGCCAATGCCATCCGGATCAGTTACAGAGAATATCATCGTGAGTGTCCTCCCAGCTTCAGTCGATTGGTTCTGAACACCCACAATAGGGGTTGGGGTAACAGCCTGACCGTTCACCGACAGACCAGAAATGACGGGTGCCCTGTTGCCTCCAACATTAAGAGTGAAATCATCAACTGTCGCGTCCACTCCATCCGAGGCCTGTGCCTGGACGTTGTACGTCCCGCCAGAAACATTAGTAAAGGTCAACACACCCTGTCCGTATCCATTGTCCGCAAATGAAGCCCCTGGAGGAAGCCCGGTAAACATAAAGCCAATGGAATCCTGATCCGGATCGTTGACGCTGATATTGATGGTCTGCGGAGCACCCTGGTTGGCAACGAGCGTCTGGTCCGGTGTTGGGGTAAATACCGGCGCGCGGTTGGGAGTAGTGGCACTTGTTACCGACGACCAGTTTGAGAACGACCCGCCCGGACCCGTTGAGCGGATGCGATAGTAGGCGGTCGTGTTGCCCAACAAGTCAATATTACTATAGGCGGTAACATTGGCGCCTACCGTTACAAGGTCTATAAATCCCGATGCAGGATTCATCGATCTCTGAATGGTATATCCGTCCTCTCCCGCTACATTATTCCAACTCAAATTGATTTGTGTGGGCGAAACAGCTGCCGCCACGAAGTTACCCGGAACATCGGGAACCCCGGGTGCTGCGCTCGTTGTGGCGTTTACGGGGCCAACTGAAGATGACTGGCTGTTGGCGCTGATAGCCCTGATGCGGTAGAAGTATTGTGTGCTCGCCGGAAGACCGGTATCCGACCAGGTGCCTGTCGTCCCGGTCCCCGCGATAGCAGGGGCGACGTGCACGACCTGGTACGTTCCATTCGTTGTCGTTGCTCGGGATATCTCGAAACCAGTCTCGTTGCTGGAGTTGTCCCGCCAGCTAATGTCGATCCGTTCGTATGATTGGGCCGATGCCGAAAACATATTCGGCGCGGTAAGCGCGGCGGGTGGGGTATAGGTATCAGACAAAGCGCTGTTGGGGATCAGCCGCTTGGTGATGCCGGGGCCCTGGTATCGAACCTCCAGTACTTCGCCTCCACCATTTTCAAAGAAAGTTACTTTGATCGGATAATAGCCAGGGCTTAGCGACACCGACCCACTTCGCTCCTGCGTGCCGTGCGCGCCATCGTTGTTCACCACCAGGTTGTGGTTGATAAAAAGCTGGCTGCCGTCATCGGAACTGGTATAGAACGTGTAGTTGCCGGAGGTCGTGATATTTATGAATCCTTCGTAAATGAACGCGAAGTTGTCGTTCCGCTGCCGGGGCGTCAGGGCAAAATTTGGCATTGTACCTGTCGCCATCAACGTTCCCAGGGTCTCGATCTGGGTGGTGGTATTGTTAACGCCACTGTGATGGTAGTACCGGTAAAACAGGCCGGAATTTACCGCTGCAGCATTTACCTGGTTACTGGGCGGCGAAGCGTTGCCTGCCGCGTCTCTTGCTTTTACAACGTAGTTGTACTGCGCGAAAGCCACCAGGCTGGTAGCAGCATAGGAGGTTCCCGTGGTCGTGGCAATGAGTGCCCCGTTCTGGTAGATCTCGTATCCGGTTACACCAACGTTGTCCGTCGATCCGCTCCATTGCAGGTTAATGACTGTCCTGGATGTGCTTCCCACGAGAAGCACCGGCGCCGATGGCGGCGTGTCATCCATCACCGTATTGGCGGAAACTTCCGGCGTGTAGGCCGATCCCCCGTTGTTATTGATCGCCCGCATCCGGTAGTAATAGGTAGTGCTCGGTTGGAGGTTGATATCAAGGTATGTCAACGGGTTGACGCCGCTCGACGCCGGGATGATCGTCAAAAGCTCGTAACCGCTACCCGGCTGCGTGGAGCGGTACAACTCAAAACCCGTTTCGTTCGCCGACCGGTCTTCCCAACTGATGTTGACAGACGTGAGCGTGGCGGTGGTAGCGAAGAAGTTGCCGGGTGGAGCGGGCGAATTGAGCCCGTTAGCGGTCGTGACCACGAGAGGATTTGAGTCATCGCTGAAACATCCTACAGTAGCCGGGCGGAATTCGGTAGGCACACCGGGCAATTGAAAAGCATCGCCCGCCGGAGCCCTGGAAGACAGGGTATAGGTTCCCGCTTGTATAGCAGAATACAACAGGTCGTCGGCACCGGAAATGTTAACACCTCCCCGTTTCCATTGATAGGCTGCATGCCCGGAGGGTCCGTACAGGATGGCCTCGTTGCTTCCTTCCAGCGTAGGAAGGATAGTGCTTTTGCCGTTGCTGGAGATGACGGGGGTTTCAGATGGCCCGCGTGTATCATTCACGACTATTGGATCGGACCATTCGCTCCAGCCTCCGTTGGCCCGTTCGAACCTTCCGTAATATACGCCGGGCGTACAGTTAGGGTTAGTGGCCTGCGCAGGGTTGGAATGTATTACAATTTCATTTAGGGTAGTCCCGCTGGCTACAATGTTCGCCGTTGTGCCTTTCGCCCATTGGTAATTAACGATCCTGTAACGGCTGGGACTTGGTGTACCTGTCCGTCCGTTCGGATACTGTGTTTTTGAAAAGCCCAGGCGCACATTTACAGGATCCCCTGGACATGCCAGTGGTTGCTCGTAAAATACATGTGGCTGCCTCTTGTCTTTACTTAGGAACCAGGAAAAGAAGTCGGGCTTATTGTACTCCGAATTCCAGGTGTCGTGACCGAGCGAGGGGTAGTACGAATAACGGATGCTGCCGCCAACATCACGGATTGCCGTGACAATGCTATTGCCCTCAGCGGGCGTTGGGTTCCCATCCGTTCCGCCCTGCGATGACCATATCGGGATGTGCTTATAATATTCCTTATAGCCAGATTCGACGGTAGCGTGAAATTGGTTTCCGGCAGCCGACATGGGGTGCGCGGCCGCAACGTATTCCGGGTAGTTGGTCATGAACTGCCAGGTGGACTCCCCGCCGCCGGATAGTCCGTGTACATAAATGCGGTTAGGATCTACCTTGTAGTCGGCAATCAGTTTATCAATTACGTATTTTACCGCTTCGCGCCATTCGTGGCCCCAATTGTTGTTGTTACACACCGAATTGTTGTAGTTGCCACCATTACCGCAGTTTTGTCCCGTCCTGCGCATTTGCGGGTAGAGCAAAAAGCCTGGAAAGCTGCCATTTATCACAGCGTCCCTGTGCCTTTGTCCGCCATGTACAAGTTGGAGAGAATTGTTTTGGACGCCAGGGGTAGGATCTCCGCTTGCACTCTCACCGGAACCATGGAAAAACACGATCAGTGGAAATTTCTCATCCTCCCCGCTGGAGGCCCAGTCAACGGGTTTCATCAACCGAAACCGGAGGTTGTAGGTCGAGCCAATATTGGGATTTTGGTACTGGTATGATTCGTAGTAGGGATTCTCCCAGCTATACAATGGTGCATGCGGATAGGACTGGAAGGGAGGCATATTAGTGGTCTGCGCCAATAAGGGAACTGCGACTATTTGCAGCGCCAACAGGAGTGCCACCACACCGGGCAACAGGATGTAAGGTTTTTTCATTTCAGAAAAGCGGAGAGGTTAGACTAAAGCCTTTTTATCTCTGGTGGATCCGGGTCAATCGAGAAAAGTAACTGCCTGAATCCCCAATTGCACTCATAACGCCACAAAAAAGCGGATATAAAAGTAACTAATAGCCCTCAGATATGGTAGACTGAACCTATGTAATTTTTAGATCATTTGCCACAGAAAACGGGAAAATATTAGCCGAGCTTGTAAAAGACGTGGGAGAACGGGTTCTGGCACGCGTTCCGCTCGGGGTCAAACAGGGCTACATACGATACATCGACCTGCTCGTCCATCTTATTGGTAAAGAAGTCCGTGGAAAGCAGGAAGTTGCCCACAATGGTCGCCTTTAACTGGAAATATTTAAACTGGTAGGGTAACCCGATCTTTGGCAGTAGGAAGTACAGGATAATAAATGCCCTTTTATTCCTGTCGAATTTCATCCGGTCCCAATAACCTGAGGTGCGCGCGTCCGCCAGGAACCTTTCAATGTCCTTATCCTTGATCTTCAGGTAACTGAGGTCGCGCTTCAGCATTTTCAACACCACCGTCTCAAAATCATAAATAGCGACGGCCGAAAGCGCGATCGCACTTAACACGGCCAATACGGAAAGGACAATAAATCTTCGCCTGTTCATGAGTGAAAATATTTTTCTGCTGCTCTGAGTGATAACGCTGACAATGTCAGTGTGGGATTCGCCGGTGTGATGGTGGGAAATGCCCCGCTGCCCAGCACCAGTACGTTGCGGTATTGATGATGAACCAGCCCGCTGTCAATCACACCATCTTCTTTCGCCGTACTCATACGGGTTGTACCGCATATATGAAACTCTGTTTCCTGGTTGTAACCGTCGTACTCGATCCGCTCAACAGGCAGCACCGAGAAGTATTTATCAACATTGCTCTTCAGCGTGTCAAATCCTCTTTGTGCGTAGTCGGATATGCCGTTGTACACAATGTTGGGCTTTGTCATGTCCGCGGAGGGGGCGACATAGTTCTTGTCGGAAGGCAGGTCTTCAAAAACAAACTTGAACAACGCGATCTTCCGCCACTTGCCTCTTTCGTTTCTGATGATGGGGCTCGCAATACTTTCAATGAGGCATCCCGCGCGGTTCTTTCTGTCGGGCGTATCGTAAAACATGTATCCGTTCGCAGACACGAGATTGCTTCCTCCCACGTTGTCAAGATCATCCAGGTACATTCTGACGAATTGTCCCACCTGGTCGGATATTCCTTTGCCGGTCCAATGCTGGGTGTCTCCCGAGTTTAATAAAATATGCGCGTTGAAGATCGCATTGGCTCCGAGGGCCACGGTCTCTCCTGAATACTCGATATCTTTTCCGTCGTGCCTGACAAGAACCGATTTCGCCACATTGTTTTCAATTCTCAACGAAAGCGCCTGCGCCTGCTCGATGAGTGTTACGCGTGGGTCCTCGTAAAGATATTTCAGCGTGTTTTCAATGGTGAATTTCGCGTCTACGGGACAAAGGCCGCACACACTGCTGGCACAGCAGGCTGCGCGGTTCCCGGTAGCCCGGCTGGCCCGCGCCGTAGGCTGGCTGACGTAGAGCGGTCCGTACTCCTTATGCAAAATCCGGTCGACCGAACTGAGTATGTGCGAAGGGAGCGGGTAGGGCTTGTTCTTCGGGAAAGGGGTTTCATCCGGGCCGGAAATGGCCATGATATCTTCCGCTTCATAGTAGTAATCTTCGATATCATTGTATTGCAACGGCCAGTCTACCGCAATACCGTATTCAGATTTCAGCCTGAAGTCGTTGGGCATAAACCGGGGTGTACAGCCTACCCAGCAATTTGAATTGCCGCCGAAGTTCGGTTCGATGGCCCAGGGCTTTTTGGAGGTTGACGTGTAGGTATCCCAGTCGCGAAACCTGAATTCGGAGGGTTGTTTCATTTCTCCGCGCTTCACTTTCAGTCGTGTGCTGTGGCTGTAGAGACCGCCGCGTTCCAGTACCAGTACACGGGTGGAGTCAGGCGCCTTCGCTAAGAACTTCTTTAGAAAGAAAGAGGATGCGAAGCTTGTGCCCACCAGGACAAGGTCATATTTCTCGGTGGTCATGCTCGACGGGGGTTTGGGGTATTCATAATACTGTCTGATAGGTGCGGTACAGAAAGAAAGCCGAAGATACCGTTAAATGGTCAGGTTTATGTAAAGTTAAATAATAAAGAGCGACGTTGACGATGGCAAATTGTCAATTTAAATGAAAAAAGAAAAATCCATTTATGCGTGCGGGTGCGCAAGGTGCGCAGGGTGGAAAAGTTTACATTTGCGTGTGTCGGCTATCGTCCATAATCGATCCGAGTCGTCATCAGAAGGATTTATTTTATCTTCATCTTAAAGGATATATCGTGAGCGGCATCTGGACCCTTTCCCACAAAATCAAACGGAGCTACTATCGCCTGAGGCGACTGGCTAACGAGACTGTTTTTGTGAGCATCCCATCTTATAAGAAGGCAGATGTCAACGAGCGGCAAGATCATTATCGAAAGGAAGTGGAACTTATTATCCGAAACGCCTCGAAACACGCTTCACCTTTTCCGGAGCCGACTGAACGGCTCGAAAACTACGAGTACGCCCTGTCATTAACCGATGTTTCGAGCGACATTCTCAAGCAGGTCAGGGATGGCAAAATAATATATTATCGCGGCATGTTGCCGGCCTACGTTCCGTTCTTCAGAGAGTTATATGGCACCGGCATATTACAGTCTTTGGCAGAAGCCGGTCGCGTTGCCAAAATCAAACCAACCAACTTCTATACTGATGACTATTCAATGATCATCGAAGTGGAAACCCTTCACGTTGTCAATCCGGTGTTCTGGTCGTTCTCTATGATCAGGGAGAGTGTTATCAATCTTCTTTTGATAGACGATGTCCTGAAGGAAATTGGATATGGTGTTATTGATGGACACCCGTTCAATTCCGCGTTCAAAGATGGCCGGCCGGTTATGTTCGATATCGGAAGCTTTGTCAAAAGGCAGGAATGCCAGTTTGCCGGCGAGCTGATCCACTACCCACTCAGCACACTCCTGATGCTTTCGACCAACCGGAGTCATTTTGGCCGCCACAACATCTTCTCGATGAATGTGCCTTTGTTGTCCGCTGCGGGAAAAGGAATTTCGATCGAAAAACAAGCCCTCTACAGAACCTTCTTCCGCTACCACAAAAAGAACAGCAGCCGTGGATACAACGCTATTCTCAGCGAAGTGTTCAATGAGAAAAGAATCAGACCGGAATACGTAGACATCCTGTTTGCAAAACGTCTGGAAACGTCAACTGCCCTGGAAGGCGAAACCAAACCCGGCATAACAGATCCGCTAACGCCGACGGACACCATAACCAAAATCGTTCAGCTGGTGCGGCGGTTCTCACCTGACGCGAAATCATCACTCGATCTTGCGGGTGGTTCGGGGGGCATAAGCTATCATCTCTCAACGTCCGGGCAGTTCGAATCAGTGATTACGCTGGATTACGATGAAAATGTTGTTGAGTACGGTATTGCCCGGCTTAAGGACAAAAGGGTAACATTCTATCATGTAGATCCCTTCTTCCCCTTCGGGGAACGCGAACCGTTTGCGGCGTCGGTGCGGTCGGATGTTGTGCTGTTACCCGGAGTAACACCCCACCTGATTCTCTCGCTGAAGTATAAGATACACGCGATATTGTCTATCGTGCGTATGTACGCCAACCGTCATGTGTACATTGAGTTCTATCCACTCGGAAACACGAGCGGTGAAAGTTTACCCGCCCTGCCCGCCTGGTACACGGAGGAGTGGTTTGAGGAGAAATTCAGGAGCTTCTTCACGCTCCTTCATAAAGAGGTTTTACAAACCGTGAATATCGACGGCAAAGAAAAAACCCTGCGAACTATTTTCGTCGGCGAAAAGATTAACCGCTAACGGTCTGTCACGGCTCTCCGATCGTGAGAACCCATGCATCATTCAATGGTCTCTTGATCCTTGTTTGATTTCGCACCTTACGCGCCTCCTCAAGATCGTATGTCGAGAATACGTACACGTAATACAGGTTATTATCAGGATGAATAGCTACGGTCGCATCGAAATAACCGCGTCTCACAAGATCCTGCGCCACGCCGATGGCGTTTTGCATTATCCTGAATACGCCCGCCACTACGTAATGACCGGCTGACAGCTGGAAGGTCCTGGGCGGCGTTGTGGGCCTGGGTTTTTCTTCCACCGATGGCGTTTCGTTCTCAGGTTCCGTCCTAACCTCAGGAGCTTGTTCTGCGGGGACGCTCTCGGTAGGCTGAACTCCTGGTTGCTCTACCATCTGCTCTGCCCGGAGTTTGTCAGCAGCTGATGGTTGCTGAGGAGCCGCCTCCGCTACCCTGGCTTGTTCGTCAGTTTCCTCAGCCGGCTCTTCCTGTACAACAACAGGTTCGGGTTCGGGAGTTGACGTGGGAACCGTACTCTGGGTCTTACCCGCATAAGTGGGCCCCTTCCGTTTTCCAAAACGAGCAGTCACCTGGATCTCGTGTGAAGATGTGTTGACAATGTTACTGTTAGGCGGGGGAAGTTCAAAACTGTAGGAGAACCTGAAAGTCCTGAGGTTCGCTCCCAGAAAGAACGCAGGCCCTTGCGTGGTGTTGTACGATCCGCCCAGCGACAATAATTCCTTGTACGACAAGATCGCGGCGACGTCAAACGATTCTACTCCCATGTCAGTCGACTTCCTGTAGAGAATATATGGCTCAACACCTATTGACCCCATTCCCGGCTTGATCTTGTAGCTGGCGGAGTACAGTTGATAATCCATCGGCGAGAATTCATCCGTACTGAACTCGCCTCCTGTATAGGGCACTTTAAACAACTGCGGCATTGAAAATCCGAGGCTGAAACCTTTGTTGGTGTACGACACTCCAAAATTTCCGTTGGTGTAGTAGTTATTTTCCAATGCGCTGATGATGGTCGGGTCGTTCGGATCGTACTCGCCCTCTTTCAGATTGAGGTCGTTCATGGCAATACCGCCTGAAAGTCCGAAGCGGAGAAACTGACTTTCCGCCAAAGGTATCGCGTATCCAAACGTAGCCATCAATGAAGAATTCCGCAGACCTATAACTTCCTGCGAAAGGAAGTTAAAGCCAAGCGATACCTTTGAACTTGTCGGGATCTGAACATTCAATCCGCTCAGGGTAGGAGCATCGTTGATGTTGAGCCACTGCCTCCGGTGAACGAGACTGACTTCGGTAAAACCATTCGCGGCGTTAAACGACGGATTGAAAAGATACGGGTTGAAAGAAAACTGACGCAGGGGAACAGGATCCTGCGAAAAGGCGCGATCCGGAAAGACAATGATGCTAAATAATATGGCGATGGCGACTTTTATCTTTTGCATTGGATTGACTTGTCTTAACGTACGATTCTTACTCCCCCCGTTGTTTGCGTCCCGTCTGCACACTTGAGGATAAAGTAGTATCCTCCAGCCGCCAACGGTCTGCCCTGGTGGAGCCCGCTCCAGGAATTGTCATACGAAACCTTCTCGTAAACTTTATTGCCGGCGGAAGTATAGATGCTCAGTTCACAGCCTTCAAAGTGCGAAGGATTCTCCCAGGTCCAGAAGTCGTTCTTGCCATCGTTGTTCGGGCTGAATATCTTCGGAAACGTCGCATCGCTCAGACTCACTTGCGTCACCGTAACCTGAACGGCATCCGAAGCTTGCAGTCCGCCGTCATCGTCAACGGTTAGTTCAAACGTGTAAACGCCTTCCACCAGACCTTCAACGGTTGTGCTTGCCGCGTCAGGCTGAAGAATGACAGCTGTTGAGGGTCCGCTTAGCTGAGTCCACAGATAGGTAGTGATCACACCGTCTTCGTCGCTGGCTTCGCCCTGCAACTCGGCAGTCGACGCGGGCGCGTTGATAATGATATCGTCGCCGGCGGATACCGTGGGAGCGTTGTTTCCGCCAGCCGGCGTGACTTCAACCGTGACCTCGTCAGTGCCTACCGCGCCATCATCGTCAGTTGCTTCCAGTTTAAAAACGTAAGTGCCAACGATCAGCCCTTCAACGGTTGTTGCGGCAGTTGTGGCTGATACGATGGTCGCCGTATTGGGGCCCGACACTTGTGTCCATTCATACGAGGCTATTGTGCCATCGGTATCGGTGGCTTCACCCTGCAGCTCGGCGGTCGATGCGGGAGCTGCGATAAAAATATCGTCACCTGCAGATACCGTGGGGGCATCGTTTCCGCCAACCGGCGCCACGACAACCGTAACCATGTCGGCACCCGTTCCACCGTTATTGTCTGTTACCTCAAGCCGGAATGCATAGGTACCAATGATCAATCCCTCGACAGTAGTTACGGCCGCAGCAGCCGACACTATCGTTGCCGTATTGGGCCCCGATACCTGCGTCCATTCATACGAGGCTATTGTGCCATCGGTATCAAGTCCGGCTCCAGTAAGTTGAACCGAACTTTCGGGAGAGACGATTTCGACATCGTCGCCGGCAAATGCCGACGGCGCGACATTGGCGACGACAGTTACAGACACATCACCCGTGTTCGCTGACCCTTGATTATCCGTGGCTGTCAAACGAAATACATACACGCCAGGTACCAGTCCGGAAGCGGTGGCGACGAGCGTACCGCTGTTTGTCAAAATGGATGAGGACGGACCGGAGATCTGTTCCCATAAAACCGATGTCACCGTACCATCACTATCGGTTGCTGTTCCGCTGAGCTCGGCAACCATGGGTGGGGTAATAATTTGCTGGTCAAGTCCGGGGTCTACACTGGGCGGAATATTGATGGGTTGCGGATTTACGGTTGTCCGCACTTCGGCAAAACTCGTTGCTCCATCGTTGTCGATCGCGGTTATCCTGAATATGTAGATCCCTTCCTGTAAATTCTGTGCGTCAAGAGTGGTAGTAGCGGCACCGTTGAGTTGCGCCGCGGACGGGCCCGACCGCTGCGTCCAGAGAACGGACGCGACCGTTCCGTCTGCGTCGGTGGCCGTTCCGGTAATCGTAACAGCATTCACCGGCAACGTAATGGTTTTATCGCCATCGGTACTTACAGACGGCGGAGCATTGGGCAGCGGGGGATTAACCCGGATATTGACTTCATCAAATCCGAATGCGCC
Source organism: uncultured Roseivirgaceae bacterium (assembly GCA_964493505.1). Classification (GTDB taxonomy): domain Bacteria; phylum Bacteroidota; class Bacteroidia; order Cytophagales; family Cyclobacteriaceae; genus Chryseosolibacter. The sequence goes on along the minus strand of CAZBNP010000001.1, from coordinate 295,707 downwards.
CTCGTTGTCTGTTACCGTCAGTCTGAATATGTAAGTGCCTTCAACCAGCGCTGATACATCGAGATCTTCTACCCCGGTAGCCGACACGGTAGCGGTAGACGGGCCACCCCGTTGTTCCCAGAGATAAGTTGCAATAGTGCCGTCGGGGTCTGTTCCGCTGCCTTCCAGTGTTGATGTATTGACCGGTAGTGTGATGACTTTGTTGCTGCCGGCATTTGCCGTCGGCGGATGATTGGCAGGAACCGGCTGAACGCGGACCCTGATCTCGTCGAATCCTGTCGAGCCTTTATCGTCAGTAACCGTTAATCTGAACAGGTAGACACCTTCCACCAGATCGCTCAGCGTAAGCGACGGCTGCGTCAGCGAGGTTGTGGTCGCAGTCGAAGGTCCGCTCATCTGACTCCAGGTATATAACGCGATGGTTCCGTCCTCATCGATACCGGAGCCCGAAAGAACCGCCGTATTGGTTGGTAGCGTTATGACTGCATTGGTGCCGGCGCTGGCGATGGGTGGCAGATTGTAGGGAATGGGGAGTACTTTGACGAGCATTTCGTCAAACGCGCTCAGGTCGTCGTTGTCAGTGACCGTCAACCGGAAAATATAAATTCCTTCAACCAGATTAGACAGGGCTGTGGACAGGTTCGCGGGTGTTGCGATAGAGGCAATGGAGGGGCCACTGATCTCTTCCCATTGAGACGATGCGATTGTTCCATCGGGATCATTACCGGTTCCCGTCAGCGTAGCGGTATTCACCGGTAATGTTATGGTGGCATCGCTTCCCGCATTGGCGGTAGGTGGAATTTGAACGGGCTGCGGATTGACCTTTACCGTTACATCCCGTTGTCCGTTCGCGCCTTTGTCATCCGTTACAGTTAAGCGAAATATGTACAAGCCAGCGGCAAGGCCGGAATAGGTTATGGTTTGCTGTGTCGCGTCTGTACCGGTAGCGGTATTGGGTCCGGATATCTGTGACCACTGGTACGACACAATTGAGCCGTCGGAGTCAGTGCCCGAGCCATTGAAGGTAACCGAGCTGACGGGCAAGGTAATTTCCTGATTAGCGCCGGTAGTCGCAACGGGGGGGCTATTAGGCGGCTCGGGATTAACGACAACCTGCATTTGGTCGGAGTCCGTTGTTCCTTCGTCATCTGTAACACGAAGACTGAAAACATAGATTCCCTGAACCAGTCCGGAGACGGTGATAGAGGCTTCAAACGGATCGCTGATCACAGCGGTACTGGGTCCGCTTACCTGTTCCCAAACATAAGATTCAACAACGCCATCCGGATCGGTTGCCGAGCCCGTAATGACGACGGAGCTGACGGGCAGTGTGATGGCCTTGTTCGCTCCTGCATTGGCAACGGGCGGGCTATTGACCGCGTTGACAAATATCTTGACTTCATCAGTGGCGGTGGCGCCACGGTCGTCAGTCACCGTCAGGCGAAAAGCGTAAACGCCTTCAGTCAGGTCGCTCAACGTAAGGCTGGGCTGATCAAGGTCGCCGGTCGAGCCGGATCCGGGTCCGCTGACGAAACTCCATTCGTACGACACGATGGTTCCGTCGGTATCGGAGCCGGAACCCACCAGTGTAGTCGTGTTGTCGGGCAATGTCAGCGTCTTATCAGCACCTGCATTCGCTGACGGCGGAACATTGGTGGGCTGGGGGAGAACGGATACGGTCACCTGATCGGAAGCCTTTGCACCGGCATCATCCGTGACGGTCAACCGGAACACATAGATCCCCGCAACCAGGCCGTTGACCTGGGTGGAGACCGCTGATGGTGTTTGAAAGGTGGCTGATGACGGGCCGCTGACCTGCTCCCACAGGTGATCGGCAACGGTGCCGTCTGAGTCGTTGCTGGTTCCTGTTAAGGAAACCGTATTAATTGGCAGCGTGATGGTCTGGTCTTCGCCGGCACCCGCGGTCGGCGCCTGGTTCGCAGGGGGAAAGACAGTTATCTGTACTATGTCCGAGCCTGTGGCACCTTCGTCGTCGGTTACAGTCAATTGAAAAGAGTAGACGCCTTCAATCAGTGAGCTCACAAGTGTGGATGCCGCGCCGGGAGTGGCAATGACCGACGGGCTTGGGGGGCCGTTAACCTGTGCCCACTGATACTGGGCAATCGTGCCATCCGTATCGGTTCCTGTCCCGGTAAGTGTCAGCGAGTTTACCGGTAGTGTTATCGACCGGTTCGGTCCGGCGTCGGCGACAGGCGGCTCGTTTGGAGGTTCCGGAAGAACCTTGACCACTACCTGATCACTGGCCTCACTACCGTCGTCATCGGTTACTGTCAACGTGAAAACATAGTTTCCTTCGACGAGATCATTAATCGCGCTGGAAGCGGTCGTGGGCGACACGATACTGGCTGCGTTAGGCCCGCTCGTCTGAATCCATTGGTAGGATTCCACCGTTCCGTCTGCGTCAGTACCCGCACCGTTGAGGACAACGCTGTTATCGGGTAGTGTTATCGTGATATCCGCGCCGGCGTTGGCGGTGGGAGGACCGTTTGGGGGCTCCGGCTGCACCGTGACGACCACCAGGTCATTTCCCTCGGCGCCATCGTCGTCGGTTGCTGTCAGCTGGAATGTGTAAACCCCTTCGATAAGGTTCGATACCACGGTTGCCGATTGATCGGCGGGAGTAAAGACCGCGGTATTGGGTCCGCTTACCTGCGACCATGCATGCGAGGCAACCGTGCCATCCGAGTCAGTCGACGATCCGTTCAGGGGTACAGAGTTCTGAGGCAAAGCAAATGTCTGATCCGCGCCGGCGTTGACAGCGGGAGGTGTGTTCGGAGGCGCTGCGATAACCGTTACCACAACAGCGTCGGATCCGCTTAGTCCATCGTTGTCCGTGACGGTCAGTGAGAATGTGTACGACCCAACGACCAGGTTGCTTGCCGAGAGCGACAGCGTTGTTTCTCCGGAAAGGGTAGCGGTATTGGGGCCTGAAACCTGTTGCCACAAACGCGATGCAATAGTGCCATCGGAATCATTCGCGGTACCGGTAAGTGTTATTGAATTCGCCGGCTCGGTAATGGATTTGTCAGCGCCCGCATTGGCTGTAGGCGGAACTTTTGGCGGCTCGGGATTTACCTGGATCGTTACCTGGGCCGAAGAAGTGAGACCGGAGTTGTCGGTCGCCGATAGGCGAAAGACGTATGATCCCGCGACCAGGCCCGAAAAATTTGTGGTGAGTGCTGCCGGAGCGCTGATCGTAGCAGTATTGGGTCCGCTCACCTGTGTCCAGACGGTGGACGATATACTTCCATCAGGATCTGACGCCGTTCCCGTTTGCGACACAGAATTCGTCGGTAGCGTTATTGATTTGTTCGCGCCCGCGCCTACAACCGGAGGTTTGGGCGTCGCCGGACCCATTCTGTAGGTGAGAAACCATTGATAAACGTTGGGAGTATAATAGGTGTTGGTCGGGGAGTATACTTTGTCCCAGGTGGACCCACCGTGAGTTCCCCCGGGCACGATGGTGAAGATCGGCTCTGGATCCGGGTTCACCGTATTCATACCTTTGATAGGTCGTTGACCATCCGATAACGGTACAGCAGTATCCTTATCTCCGTGAAACGCCCACACAGCGATCTTCCGTTCAGCTGTTATCTTTGCGCCATTATAATCTCCTTTACACGACACCGGAGCCATCGCTGCAATGCAATTCGGTTCGTTATCCGCACCATAGGAAGTTGCCCAGGTACCATCACCTCCCATACTCAAGCCCGTGACATAGATCCGGTTTGGATCTATCCGGTAATTCTGCTTTGCCCAATTGACGAAGGGCATAACATCATTCGTCCAGCCCCATCGGTTTTCAGTCTGCTGAGGTGAAAGCACGATGAAACATTCGTTGACTCCGTTGACCACAAAACACATGTTGTGGCCGTTCTTGATGAACTTCGGAGTGCCATGAGAAGTAACCTTGTTAAGAGAACTCGGTGATCCATCGCCGCGTTCGCCGGACCCGTGAAGGAAAATGATGGTGGGATATACATCACTACCCGTAGCGTATCCCGGAGGCAAGTACTCAAGATAGCCCCGGCCACCCGGCGTCATCTTGGGAACTTGCTGGCTTCGCGCCGTATTATATAAGGAAAACAAACAGGCTATGGTTAGTATAGCCAGTCGTAAACTAACCTTCATCATAAGTTCAAGTTCTTTTGGGGAGACTAACTTACGAAAGAATATTTATTATTTCCCGGTCAGTATCAGACAATTACCATCCTTCCGGTAAATTCCGTTTTATTTCGATATGATGAAACTCCTGGCTTTTTCTCGCTCCAACCACTTTGGCCCATTCCGCCATCTTCCTGATCCCTTCGTCAAGCGGTACGCTCTCGCCCAGATTGAATGCTCCGCGGGCCTTTTCGTGATCTGAATAAGCGTGTAGTACTTCCTTCCTCGCCTGAAGGTACTTTACATCAGGTTTGGCCTTCAGGTTCGTTGAAATGACATTAACAAGTTCGTTGATCGTGTATGGGTGGTCAGCACCAATGTTGAACACCTCATTGTATGCTTTTGGTACCGTTACAGACTGTGCAATCGGAATAGCAACATCATCAATATAGCTGAATGCTCTCGTCTGCGTGCCATCTCCAAACACCGTCATCGGAGCTCCCTGCATAATCTGGTTCATGAATATCCCGATAACATTCCGGTACTTATCGCCGATGTTCTGGTTCTCTCCGTACACATTATGCGGCCTGAAAACGACATAGTTCAAACCAAACATTTCGTGTGCAGCCTTCAGGTCAAGCTCTATTGCGTATTTGGATACCCCATAAGGATCTTCCGGTATCGGCGTCATCTCTTCCTTCATCGGTAACTGCCCCTTTCCATAGACCGCGATAGACGATGTGAATACGAAGCACTTGCAATTGTGTTTCACAGCTTCGTTGATCAGGTTGATGCTGCCTACCAGGTTCACTTCATAGTTAAATTTGCGAATGAAGTGAGAAAGTCCTTCCGCCGCATAAGCCGCCAGGTGATAGACGTAGTCAAATTTATGGGTATTGAAGAGTTCCTCAATCAATGCTGTATCAGTGACCGATCCCTGCACGAAAATCGCTCCGTCGGGCACCTGGTCTTTGAACCCTCCGCTAAGGTCGTCGAGCACAACAACTTTATGATTCATTTTCAGGCATTGCTTTGCTACGTGCGAACCGATAAATCCAGCTCCGCCTGTGACTAGTGATGTGTGTTGCTCCATGTTATTGTGTATTGTTTGTGTTTATTGAATTGCCTATTGCCATTTGCTCTTTGCCTATTGCTTTCAACCAGTTCCTCCTTTCCCAATTGCCCTAACATTCCAGACCAACGCCCGCCCCAGGTTTCTCAGGTGTTCCCACTGTCCCTTCAGGGTGTATTTCAAAATCGTTTTGGGAATGATAGCCCCAACGAGAAACACCAGAAACAATGCAAACTCCGACGGCTTCGAATTTCTCCTCATAAAGAGAATCCTGTTTCGGTTGTGATAGTAGGCCTTGATAGCACTTTCCTTCCCCATCGTAATCGACTCTTTATGATATATCAACGCGGAGGGCTGATAGTATATCTTATACCCCGCATTGATAATCCGCGCCGACCAGTCCAGCTCCTCGTAGTAAATAAAGAATATGTCAGCAAATCCTTTCGTCTTCTCAACCACTTCCCGTTTCAAAAGCATGGCCGCACCGTGCGCATACTCGGTATACCCGGGAGTATCATGTTGCCCTTCATCAATTTCCTTGTCGCCTACGGCCCTGTTACGACCGGTTATCGGATTGATCTTCGTGAAGCCCGCGTACTGGATCACCCTCTTATCATCGAAATACCGGATCTTCGGGCTTACTACACCAACAGCCGGATCTTCAGAAAATGGTTTCAACAACTCATCCAGCAGATCTTCGGTGACTTCGGTATCGTTATTCACGATGAAGACGTAATCTCCTTTTGCCGCCTCTATCCCGACGTTATTTCCGCCAGTGAATCCCAGGTTCTTTTCATTCCTGATGAGCACAACCTCGGGAAACTTCTCTTTCACAATCGCGGTAGGGTCGTCTTTAGACGCGTTATCTACAAGAATTATCTCGAAATTCCGATATCGCAGTCTCCTGGTGGATTCGAGGAATTCCAACGTTACCTTCAGTTGATTGAAGTTCAGAATAATAATGGAAATCAAAGGCTCGCTTGTGGTCATTCCCGGTCAGGATTTTTCTTGAAGGTTAGCTTCCGCGCTCACGTGCTGTGTGTGAATAAATGATTTAGTGGCGCTACGCGAAAGGAAAATAGCCTGAATAGTTTTGAGCACGATCATCGGCATAATGAGGAGTGATCTTACCAAATTCATTGTGTAGAGGTGGCGTGGCGTGGAGAGCGCCAGCCCCAGGAAGTAGCAACCAGCCACCAGCCACCATCTTATTGTCACGGAGTAATCATCCGGTACAAACGTGAATACAATGCACAGGATCATAAGATATATGATGCTGTTGATTCTCGATGGCAGGAAGTTCTGGAGGAAAGCAATGTTGAAAAAATTAAGATTTCCTTTGAACAGGAGCCTGAACGATTTGAAGAAATTCTTCTTCAGCATGCTGTACTGTCCGCCGATCCATCGTCTCCGCTGGTTCTTGTAAGCCTCGGGCGTGGCAACCTTTTCATCGAGTACCAGAATGTCCTTCCGGTAATAAATGGTATGGCCTTTCGCGACAAGAGCGATCTGGAGCGCCTTGTCTTCTACGGGCGTATTTATCTTCGCCATCTCCTCCTTAAGCAAGCCGAAGGGGAAAGACATGCCCGACCCGATCAGCGCCGACGACAGCCCCAACGCATTGGGAGCCTGCCGCAGCTGATGATTGTTAATCGCCTCACTCAGTCCGTCCAGTACAGCCATCGGCGTATCGGCATTCTTGGCTGTTCGTTGAGCCTGAATGATCTCATAGCCCTGCTCGAACAGGCTGTTGATATCGGACAGGAATGTTTTCGAAAGGATGTTGTCAGCGTCAGCAACAACGGCAATATCATAATCCCTTTCAAGATGGTTCATGGCATAATTCAGCGCTTTGCTCTTCATGCTGTTCTCAAAAGAAACAGGGATAACGATAGCTCTCGTTTCAGCGAGGGCATCCAGTGTTGCGGGCCGGAAGGAGTCTGCGATGATGATCACGTCATAGTAGTCAGAAGGGTAATCCTGACTTAAAAACTGTGCCGTGGTGTTGAGGATAATACCGTCTTCTTTATAGCAGGGGACTAAAACGGCAATACGTTTATGCCCGGAGGCAGGCGGAATTGGCTTCTTTTTATAGAAGTGACCGGCAATAGCCATACCAAGCACGTAAGCCGTGTTCAGCACCGAGAAGGCAAACAGTACAATTTCGATCATCCAAAAAAAATAACAAGTTTATCACTGAACCACACTCACGCCCGGCGGAGCGGGGTAGGGAATGTCCTGAGGATAAACATGCTTTAGCCCTCGAAATCAAGGCGAGATCTAAAGCCAAACCTATAGTCAGACAAACTTAGCAAAATTCCCTCATGTAAGTCCCTGGCGTGAATGCTAATTCTTTGCAAAAGGTAAACGTGTGTGTGGCCAGGGGCTGGGTGGGCTGGGGCTGGGTGCTAGAGGCAGGAGGCTCCTACGGAGCCAAATAACCGTTAATTCACATGCGTTGCTAGAAACAGGAAACTCCTCCGGAGTTTTGTGCTGATTCCGAATGGTGTGCG
>CAZBNP010000001.1:153406-287897 GCA_964493505.1 uncultured Roseivirgaceae bacterium | reverse complement strand
TCGGTCGGGGGGTGAATGGTAACGGAAAGCGAGGCATTTATCCCGAAAAAATTGCAGATGGTGAATGCAAAACAGTGTGCGAGGTATCCAAACTCCGGAGGAGTTTCCTGTCTCTAGCTCATGTGACGAGAAGAGGGAACACGGGCTCCGTAGGAGCCTCCTTGGATTTTTTTGAATGACTACGCTCGTGGAGGAGAACGTTCGCATTCTATGCGACGATGAACACGCGATAGCCGTCCGACGGAATAATACAGGAGGCTCCTACGGAGCCAAATAACCATTCCTTCACGTGCATTGCTAGAAACAGGAAACTCCTCCGGAGTTTTGTGCTGATTCCGAATGGTGTGCGGTTCTCATAGGCATATCTGATTGCATCGGTCGGGGGGTGAATGGTAACGGAAAGCGAGGCATTTATCCCGAAAAAATTGCGAACGGTGAAGGCAAAACAGTGTGCGAGGTGTCCAAACTCCGCAGGAGTTTTGCGCTGATTCCTAATGCTATGTGGTTCTCATAGGCATATCTGATTGAATCCGTCGGGGGGTGAGTGGTAACGGGGAGCGAGGTATTTATCCCGAAAAAATTGCGAACGGTGAAGGCAAACAGTATGCGAGGTATCCAAACTCCGGAGGAGTTTCCTGTCTCTAGCTCATGTGACGAGAAGAGGGAACACGGGCTCCGTAGGAGCCTCCTTGGATTTTTTTGAATGACAACGCTCGTGGAGGAGACGTTCGGATTCTATGCGACCGATGAACACGCGATAGCCGTCCGAAACTCGCAACCCTACAACGTCCTCTTCGTCTCGCGGTTCTCGTAGCTCTCAATAACATCGCCGACTTTCATGTCGTTGAAGCCATCGATGCCGATACCGCAGTCAAATCCTGAGCGGACTTCACTGACGTCGTCTTTAAAGCGCTTAAGAGAAGACAGTTTGCCCTGATATACGACAATCCCGTCGCGGATAAGACGGATAGGGTTCGCTCGTTTGATTGTGCCGTCTGTCACCATACAACCCAGGATCGTTCCGATCTTGGAGATCTTGAACACTTCCCGGACATCGGCATTACCGACAATAACCTCTTCAACCTGCGGTGCAAGCATACCTTCCATGGCATCGCGCACTTCGTTGATCGCATCGTAGATAATGGAATACAGACGAATTTCGATCTCTTCGTTTTCGGCAATCCGCTTCGCAGCCTGCGAAGGGCGGACCTGGAAACCGATCACAATCGCGTCCGATGCCGAAGCAAGCAAGACGTCCGATTCCGAGATCTGTCCTACACCACGGTGAATGATGCTCACCTGTACCTCCGGTGTAGAGAGTTTAAGCAGAGAGTCAGCCAATGCTTCCACAGAACCGTCGACGTCAGCTTTGACGATAACGTTGAGCTGTTTGAAGTTTCCAATCGCCAGGCGGCGACCGATCTCATCGAGTGTAATATGTTTCCGCGTGCGCATGTTCTGCTCGCGCAGCAGCTGATTGCGTTTTGTCGCGAACTCACGCGCTTCCCGGTCACTGGGCATCACATTGATCTTCTCACCCGGCTGAGGGGCGCCGTCGAGTCCGAGCACCAGCACCGGTGTAGAAGGTCCGACTTCTGTCACACGTTTTCCCGTGTTATCGAACATCGCCTTCATACGTCCGTAGTACGGACCGGCAAGTAATATATCTCCCTGCCGCAATGTTCCGCTTTGGACCATGACGGTAGTCATGTAACCGCGTCCTTTATCCAGACTGGCTTCAATCACCGAGCCGCTAGCCGGCTTGTTTGGATTGGCTTTGAGGTTGAGCAACTCCGCTTCCAGCAACACCTTCTCAAGCAAATCGTCAATACCTTCTCCCGTTTTCGCGGATATTGCCTGCGATTGATACTTTCCACCCCAGTCTTCGACGAGGATATTGATCTTCGAGAGTGACTCCTTTACTTTTTCAGGGTTCGCTCCGGGCTTATCGATTTTGTTTATCGCTATAACGATAGGGACACCCGCCACCAAAGCGTGGTTGATCGCCTCTTTTGTTTGCGGCATCACATCGTCGTCGGCGGCCACGACGATAATAGCGATATCCGTGAGCTTCGCCCCGCGCGCACGCATGGCGGTAAACGCCTCGTGACCGGGTGTATCCAGGAAGGCGATCTTCTGCCCGCCGTCGGTCGTGACATTGTAAGCGCCAATGTGCTGCGTAATACCCCCGGCTTCCGATGCCGTCACTTTGGTGTTCCTGATATAATCGAGCAACGATGTCTTACCGTGGTCTACGTGACCCATGATCGTAACGATCGGCGCACGTGGCTCCAGGTCTTCTTCCGCATCCTCCTCCTCTTCAATAACAACGTCGTCGTCGGAAGTAAACTGAACATCGTATCCGAACTCATCGGCGATCACGGTAATCGCTTCAGCGTCGAGGCGCTGGTTTATCGAGACAAACATTCCCAGGCTGAGGCATGTGGAGATGACCTCGTTTACTGATACATCCATCATAGATGCCAGGTCGTTTGCCGAGATAAACTCGGAAACGCGCAGTGTCTTCGACTGCTTTTCGTCCTGAAGCATCTGTTGCTCCTGTGCATCTGTGTATGCCTGTCTCTTTTCACGGCGATATTTAGCGCCGCTTGATTTTCTGGTTCCTCCGCTCAGCTTGGCCAGCGTTGCCTTGATCTGATCCTGTATTTCCTTTTCAGAAGGCTCCTCCTTTTGTACACGGGGGGAGACACCTGGCCGTCCGCGCTGTTGCGGGCGGACACCACCGCGCTGCGGCTGTGCCTGACCGGGCGTATCGGTTGCAATGCGTTTACGCGGCCGTTTCCCTTTCCTGTCTTCTTTCAGGTCTGATGACGCTACCGGCGAGTCTTTCTTCTTATCAACAGGTAGCTCGATCTTGTCAACCACCTTCAGACCCTGGAGCTTATCGGCTCGGGCCTTGATCAGCTCCTGCTCCGGCTGTTTTGTTTCAGCAGGATCGACGGCCGGCGTCTCTTCAACAGGTGTAGCAGCAACCGGTGTGGCCTGTGCTTCTTCCGGTTCCGGAGCAGCCGCAGCTGGAGGAGTTACCTCCTCTGCCGCTTTCTTGCGGGTAACAGGCTTTTTCTCCAGCTCGATTTTGCCGACAACCTTGATGCCTTCGAGCTTGGGTTTCTCCCGCTCGACTTTCTCGGTCTTTGGTTCTTCCTTGGCTTTCAGGTCTTTTGAACCGAGGTTTTTGATCAGGATACTCTCCTCTTCATCAACCCGCTTCTTCGCGGCTTCCTTCTCGCGTTCAGCGGAAACATTTTCGACGTGTTTCGTGCCGATCGTCAATCCCGAAGCCTCAAGCTTTTCTGAAGCAGAGGATGCGAACTCTTTGGCGAGCATGGCATATTGCTCACCCGTGAGTTTGGCATTCGGGTTATTGTCGACAGCAAACCCTTTGTCGGACAAAAACTCGAGAATCGTGTTATGCCCAACATTAAGTTTCCGTGACGCCTGCCCTAGCCTTATCATCTTTTCTGCTGCCATGCTCAAATATCCCTATGTTTTTTTACTTCTTTGGTTGAATTCCGAATATTTTATTCAAATTCCTTCTTCAATACCCCCAAAACACTCTCAACTGTTTCTTCTTCGAGGTCCGTCCTGCGAACAAGCTCTTCCTTATTAAGGTTCAATACACTTTTCGCAGTATCGAGTCCGATGCGTTTCAATTCGTCAAGCACCCATCCTTCAATCTCATCCGAGAATTCATCGAGGTCTACATCTTCGTCTGCCTGACCTTCCGCCAGTTCGCGGAATACGTCGATCTCATAGCCGACGAGGCGACTCGCGAGCTTGATGTTAAGGCCGCCTTTCCCGATTGCAAGAGACACCTGGTCGGGTTTCAGGTACACGGAAACCCGCCCGTTGTCTTTGTCTATCTTGATCGACGTTATCTTGGCGGGACTCAACGCCCGCTGAATGTACAATTCCAGATTTTCGGTGAAATTGATGACGTCGATATTTTCATTTTGAAGCTCGCGAACAATCGCGTGTATGCGCGAACCTTTCATTCCCACGCATGCTCCCACCGGATCGATCCTGTCATCGTATGACTCCACCGCAACCTTGGCGCGTTCACCAGGTTCACGCACTACTTTCTTGATCGTGATAAGTCCGTCGTAAACCTCAGGCACCTCCTGCTCGAACAAACGCTCCAGGAAAACCGGTGACGTGCGCGAAAGAATGATCTTCGGGTTGCCGTTGACCATTTCAACTTTATGAACAATCGCGCGGACACTTTCACCCTTGCGATACCGGTCTTTTCCGATCTGCTCATTGCGCGGAATTGAAATCTCATTCCCCTCAGCATCGATAAGCAGAACTTCTTTGCTCAGTACCTGGTAGACTTCGCCGGAAATGATCTCGCCCACAATATCTTTGTACTTCTGATAGAGGATATCTTTCTCCAGGTCCTTTATTTTTTGCATCAGTGTCTGACGGGCGGTAGTAACCGCGCGCCTTCCAAATTCTTCGATGTCAATCTGTTCTGAAACTTCCTCCCCGACTTCGAAATCCGGTTCGATCTTCTGTGCTTCGGTGAGACTGATCTTGTCGTGATCCCAGATATCTTCCGAATCATCTTCAACGATCTCGCGGATACGGTATATCTCGAGGTCGCCCTTGTCTGCGTTGATGATGATGTCAAAATTCTCCGTCGGAACTATCTTTCCGTTGTCATCCACTCCGTATTTCTTCTTAATCATGTTCCGGAAGACATCCTCCAGTATACGGATCATCGTGGGCCGGTCGATATTCTTTTGCTTGGCGAACTCGGCAAACGATTCAATTAAAGTTGCAATATCCATACGATTTGAAATGTTATTTAAACGAAACCTGGACAAACGCCTTGTCAATTTCGGAAAAAGGAATCCCGATCTCCATGACTTCCTTCTTCTTTCCGGTCTTTTTCTCCTGCACCAGCAGGACGATCCCGGCGTCTGTCACATCCTTCAACTCTCCCTCGTGCGTCGAATCTTTCGTCATGACCTTGAGTTTCCGGCCGGTATTTTTGTAATACTGACGCCTGAGCACCAACGGGTGATCCAGCCCCGGAGTTGAAACCTCCAGCAGATAGCGGTCATCGTCGAAGTAGTTTTTCTCATCGAGTTCCTTTGACAGTGTGCGGCTGAGAGCAGCACAATCGTCAATAGTCACCCCTTGATCTCCATCAATTATGACCAACAATCGCCCGGGGCTTTTTTTCCGCGATATCAGTACTTCGACTACGAACTTGTCATCCGACAGGCTCTGCTCCGCAAGCGCCCTGATTTCATCAGTCAGATCCATCGCTTATGTATCTATAAACAAAGAGGGGACTAACGTCCCCTCCATTTTTCTCCAGAAAGTCCTGCAAAATTACAACTTTTTAACATTCCTGCAAAATATTGCGAAAATGACCTGTTTAATATTCAGCCCCCTGGGGTAACAGGGCACATTTCCGGCAATGAATTTTGCCATCATACCCAAAATATCCCTAATTATGCCCGTGATGATGAGACTTCTTCTTCCGTTAGCCCTGATTCTGGTGTTCTCCTGTAGCCGGAACCAGGAATCAAAGCACCCGTCGCAATCCGACCGCACCGCCAGGACTGTTCACGTGCCTCTGTTTAATGCCGATTCTGCCTATCAGTTCGTGGCCAGACAAGTGGCATTCGGCCCACGGATTCCCAATACTGCGGCACACCGCCAGGCCGCCGACTACTTCATTGAAACGTTCGAACGCTATGGCGCGCAGGTCACTGTCCAGGAATTCGAAGCAAAAAATTACTCCGGAACGACGCTGAAACTCAAAAATATAATTGCCGCTTTCCACCCCGAAGCAGCGAAGCGCGTACTGCTGGCAGCGCACTGGGATACCCGTCCGTTCTCCGACAAGGATCCCGAAAAACCCAACGCTACCTTTGACGGAGCAAACGACGGTGGCAGTGGCGTCGGTGTGCTGCTGGAAATAGCCCGAATCCTAAGCATCAGCGACAAACCCGACGTCGGTGTGGATATCATTCTCTTCGATGGCGAAGACTGGGGAGAACGCGAAGGGGAACAGGGACGCCACCGGCGCCCGGAAGGACTCCAGGAATGGTGGTGCCTGGGGTCCCAGCACTGGGCAAAAAACAAACACAAACCGAATTATTCCGCGTACTACGGTATCCTGCTCGACATGGTCGGCGCGGGAAATGCCCAGTTTCACCGGGAAGGTTACTCAATGGAATTTGCCCCCAGCATTGTCGAAAAAGTCTGGGGTCACGCGCAACGGCTTGGCTATTCGCATGTCTTTATCAGACAAACTCAGACCAGTGTCACCGACGATCATCTCTTCGTAAACACCCTTGCACGAATACCCATGATTAACATCGTTCATTTTGAACCGGGCATTGGGTACTTCGGTGATTTTCACCACTCGCAAAAAGACAATCTTGGAATCATCAGCAAAGAGATGCTGGGCATCGTTGGCACCACCGTGCTGAACACGGTGTATTATGAGCCCTGACCCGGGTGCAGCCCGTCGTGATTGTAAAATCGGAGGCAGGCTATTACTTCCCGCCGAACCAGATATATTCCGGCAGGTTCTTCAGATACCCGCCATAGCCGCTTTTCTCCAGCGGTTCGGCTAGCGCCAGCAGCTGTTCCTTCGAGATGAACCCACGGCGATACGCTACCTCCTCGATGCAGCCGATCTTGAGACCCTGTCGCTGCTCAATAACCTGAACAAAATTCGAAGCCTGCATCAGCGAGTCGAATGTACCGGTGTCAAGCCATGCCGTTCCGCGACTCATCGGCGCCACCTTAAGCTTGCCCTTCTTCAGGTAGACATTGTTGATATCGGTAATTTCCAGTTCGCCGCGAGCGCTCGGCTTGATATTTCGGGCGATGGATAGCACTTCATTGTCGTAGAAATACAACCCGGGAACCGCGTAATTCGATTTCGGCTTCGACGGCTTCTCCTCTATGGAAATAGCTTTCTGATCCTTATCAAACTCAATCACGCCATAACGCTCCGGATCGTTGACGTGGTGCGCGAATACCACACCACCATCGGGATCGACATTGCTTTCGAGCAGGGACTTAAGTCCCGACCCATAGAATATATTGTCGCCGAGGATCAAGGCTACTTTATCGTTGCCCACAAACTGCTCGCCGATGATAAATGCCTGCGCCAGTCCCTCGGGTTTCGGCTGTTCGGCATATTCAAATCTGCAGCCCAGTTTTTCCCCGTCGCCAAGAAGCTTTCTGAACGTCGGCAGATCGTGGGGAGTCGAAATGATGAGGACCTCGTTAATACCCGCCATCATCAGGACAGACAATGGGTAGTAGATCATCGGCTTGTCGTACACCGGCATCAGCTGCTTGCTGACCGCGAGTGTCAGCGGGTACAGACGGGTTCCGGAACCACCGGCAAGTATTATTCCCTTCATTTCAGAATATTGAGGTTACCCTAAATGCTAACAGTTACCGGATCATCTTCCCTGGTACATCTGAGAATAATACTGGAGATAATCCCCTGACGTCACATTTTTCAACCACTCCTGATTTGTAAGATACCAGTCGATCGTTTTCTCCAGTCCATCTTCAAACGCCGTCTCCGGTCGCCATCCTGTTTCACTGGTAAGCTTCGAGGCATCGATAGCATACCGCAGGTCGTGCCCCGGACGATCTTTCACATAGGTGATCAGTTTCTCCGACTCTCCGTCTTCACGACCCAGCTTCTTATCCATCATTCTGCACAACAGCATCACCAGGTCGATGTTCGTCCACTCGTTGTTCCCTCCTATGTTGTAGACTTCGCCGGCCTTGCCCTTGTGAAAAATAGCGTCAATAGCGCGTGCGTGGTCTTCCACAAACAGCCAGTCGCGCACGTTCTCCCCTTTGCCGTAGACCGGGAGAGGTTCGCGATTGATGATATTGTTGATCATCAGCGGGATCAGTTTTTCGGGGAAGTGATGAGACCCGTAATTATTCGAGCACCGGCTGATCGCCACCGGCAATCCGAAGCTGTGATAGAAGGCACTGACAAAATGATCGCTCCCCGCTTTGGATGCCGAATAAGGAGATCGCGGGTCGATGTTGGTTTCTTCCGTAAAGTATTCGCCAACTGCCGCAACGCCATACACCTCGTCGGTGGATATATGGTAGAACAGTTTGCCATTGTAATCGGGGTGCCACGCCGCCTGTGCGGCGCGCAACAGGTTCAGCGTCCCTGTGATATTCGTGTTCGCGAACTCCATGGGATTGTGCAAGGAGCGGTCTACATGCGATTCGGCGGCGAGGTGAATGACTCCATCGATGTTGTATCGCTGAAACAAATCGAATAAAAATTGAACATCGAGAATGTCACCTTTCTCAAAGTGATAGTTGGGAGCCTTCTCTATATCCTTGAGATTCTCAAGATTACCGGCGTATGTCAGCTTATCGAGATTGACAATCTGATAGCCGGGGTAGTTCTTCACGAACAACCGCACAACATGGGATCCGATAAAGCCGGCTCCTCCGGTAATAATGACATTCCTCGCTTTCATGACACAAATTCAATGCGTTGTCTCAGCGGATGAACTTCTCAAAACTCTTATGCTCGCGCTCGAACAGCGTCTCGCGCGGCAGGGACTTAAAATATTCGTATGTGATCCGCAGGCCCTCGGCGCGCGAAATTTTCGGTTCCCATCCCAGCAGTTGCCTTGCCTTTGTGATGTCCGGCTGGCGCTGCTTGGGGTCGTCCTTCGGAAGTGGGTGGTAGACCGTTTTCTGCTTCGTGCCCGTCAGGCCAACGATCTCCTCGGCAAACTCGCCGATGGTGATCTCGTCGGGGTTACCAATATTCACCGGAAGGTGATAATCCGACATCAGCAGCCGGAAAATACCTTCCACCTCATCATCTACATAGCAGAAGGAGCGAGTCTGAGAGCCATCGCCAAAGACAGTGAGGTCTTCACCTCTCAGCGCCTGGCCGATGAATGCCGGCAGCACCCGGCCGTCGTTCAGTCGCATACGCGGTCCATAGGTGTTGAAGATCCTCACAATCCGCGTATCGAGATTGTGGTAAGTGTGGTAGGCCATTGTTATGGCCTCCTGAAACCGCTTCGCTTCGTCATACACGCCACGCGGCCCAATAGGGTTCACGTTGCCGTAGTACTCTTCCGTTTGCGGGTGAACAAGCGGATCACCGTAAACCTCAGATGTTGACGCCACCAGGATACGGGCTTTCTTTGCCCGCGCCAGGCCCAGCAGGTTGTGAGTTCCCAGTGACCCCACTTTCAGTGTCTGAATGGGAATCTTCAGATAGTCTATCGGGCTCGCGGGCGAAGCAAAGTGCAGAATGTACTTAAGGTCACCGGAAACGTGGACGAATGACGAAACGTCGTGATTGTAAAACTCAAAGTCGCCATTCTTGAAGAGGTGTTCGATATTCCGGAGATCGCCAGTGATAAGGTTGTCCATGGCAATTACCTGAAAACCCTCTTTGAGAAAGCGGTCGCAGAGGTGAGAGCCGAGAAATCCCGCTCCTCCGGTAATCAATACTCTTTCTTTCTTAGCCATTGACTGCCTCCCTTCCTATACTGTAATAAACGTATCCGTGTTCTTTCATAACATCAAGTTCATAAACGTTTCGTCCGTCGAAGATAACTTTTGATTTAAGCGCACCCGACAGTTTCTCAAAGTCTGGTGTCCTGAATTCCGGCCATTCTGTTGCGATAAGGATCGCATCCGCGCCGTTTGCGGCGTCATAAGGATTCTCAAAGTATTGTATCCTATCGCCAAATATTTTCTTCACGTTGTCCATCGCTTCGGGATCGTGAGCGCAAACAACCGCCCCTTCCTCCAACAGCGATTCAATGTTGTACAAAGCCGGTGCCTCTCTGATATCGTCGGTGTGCGGCTTGAATGCAAGTCCCCAGACAGCAATACGTTTTCCTTTCAGGCCGCCCTTGAAATACTCCCGGATCCGATCCATGAGCTTAGTCTTCTGAAAAGTATTGACATCCATAACCGACCTCAATATCCTGAAGTCGTAGTTTGCGTCGCTTGCTGATTTCGCAAGTGCCTGAACATCTTTCGGGAAACAACTTCCGCCATAGCCAATACCCGGGAAGAGAAAGCGCTTACCGATACGGCTATCCGTCCCGATACCTTTCCGCACAGCATCCACATCCGCACCGACAAGCTCACAGAGATTGGCGACTTCGTTCATGAAACTGATCTTTGTCGCGAGAAATGAATTGGCGGCGTACTTCGTCAATTCTGCGGAGCGCTCATCCATAAAAACAAGAGGATTACCCTGGCGAACAAAAGGTGAGTATAAAGTCTCCATGACCTTTTGCGCGCGCGGCGACCGGGTTCCGATGACCACCCGCTCGGGTTTCATAAAATCATCGACAGCAACACCCTCGCGAAGGAACTCCGGATTCGAGACAATGTCGAATTCGACTTTCGCGTTCTTCCCCACGCGTTCCCTTACCTTGTCGGCGGTACCAACCGGGACGGTGCTCTTATCGACTATAACGGTATAGTCTTCAAGCAAATGCCCGAGGTCGTCGGCTACTTTAAGAATATACTTAAGATCGGCAGAGCCATCTTCGCCAGGAGGTGTGGGGAGCGCCAGAAATATTACGTCAGCTCCCTTGACGCCCTCGGCCAGGCTCGTGGTAAACAACAGTCGGTTTTGCTTGATATTGCGCTCAAATAACTGCTCAAGGCCTGGCTCATAGATCGTAACCCGTCCACTTTTGAGTTTTTCGACTTTTTCCTGGTCAATGTCTATGCAGGTAACGGTATTTCCAGTTTCCGCAAAACAAGTACCGGTTACAAGACCAACGTAACCGGTTCCTACTACAGCAATCTTCATTAGTTTTCTTTATATGGATTTTGGAGAAAAGGTGATCTAAAAAACAAGGCCGGAAAGGTGTTTATTTTCTTCCACAACAAAAAAACTATCCCCGACGATATTTTCAACACGGTTATGCTGCTCCGGGCATAGTCTTTATTGATTACCTTTAATAAAAAGACAAATAAAGCCATTTTATGAGTGACATGACAGAATTTTTACCTGAGGTAAATTTTGAGGAGACGGAAAGCCAGAAAATGGTCGCGGAAATGGTGCGCGATTTCGGCGCGAGAAAAATAAAGCCACGGATGATGGAGTGGGATGAAAGCCAGGAGTTCCCCATTGAGATCTTCCACCAACTGGGCGACCTGGGCCTCATGGGTGTACTCGTGCCCCAGGAATACGGGGGGACGGGGTTTGGATACCTGGAGTATATCACCGCTATTACGGAACTCTCAAAGATCGATGGATCGATTGGCCTGTCAATGGCAGCGCACAATTCGCTGTGTACAAACCATATTCTTGAGTTTGGAAATGAGGATCAGAAAAGCCGTTATCTCCCAAAACTGGCAAGCGGCGACTGGATTGGAGCCTGGGGACTCACTGAACCCAACACCGGCTCGGATGCGGGCAACATGAGGACAGTTGCCGAGAAAGTCGGTGATCACTTCGTGATCAACGGGGCGAAGAACTTCATTACACACGGAAGGTCAGGTAGTGTGGCGGTAGTCATCGTCCGCACGGGCGAGGCTGGCGACTCACGGGGCATGACCGCCTTTATTCTCGAAAAGGGCACCCCGGGATTCTCGGCGGGGAGGAAGGAAAACAAACTCGGAATGAGGGCTTCGGAAACCACCGAACTCATCTTTAACGATTGCCGCGTGCATGAATCGCAGATGCTGGGAAAAGAAGGCCAGGGATTCATCCAGGCGATGAAGGTCCTGGACGGTGGCCGGATAAGCATTGCGTCGCTAAGCCTCGGGATCGCTATCGGCGCCTTTGAAGCAGCCCTGCGCTACTCGAAGGAGCGCCACCAATTCAATCAACCGATTTCCGCGTTCCAGGGTATCGCTTTCAAACTCGCTGATATGGCAACGAAAATTGAAGCGGCAAAACTCCTGACTTATCGCGCCGGAGACCTGAAAAACAAAGGCCTGGAGGTCACCAAAGAATCGGCTATGGCAAAACTCTTCGCTTCGGAAGTGGCGGTAGAAGTCGCCAATGAGTGCGTTCAGATCTTTGGAGGATACGGCTATACAAAGGATTTCCCCGCCGAAAAATATTACCGCGATGCCAAGCTCTGTACCATTGGAGAAGGAACCTCCGAAATCCAGAAAATGGTCATTTCCCGCGCAATCCTGAAGTAGGTTTGCTTTTTTATAAAAGTGCCGTTATATTTGCAGCCCTAAATAAGCATTATGATCATTATCAGCGTAAAGGAGAACGAATCAATCGACAAGGCATTGAAACGCTTCAAAAAGAAGTTCGAAAAAACCGGTGTGCTCAAGGAACTGCGCTCCCGCACTTCATTTGAAAAGCCTTCAATTACACGCAGAACTGAGGTCCTTAAGGCTGCTTACCGGGAAAAACAAAGAGCGAAAGAGAATAACTAGTCGGCAGACCAGTATACAAAACCAAGACTTTAATCCCCTGAAGGCTTCCCTTTAGGGGATTATTTTTTTACATTGGATTGAGTTTGGTGGCCGCTGACAGCATGATCGAATCCTTTCTGAAGCACCTTCAGTACGAAAGACGCCTAAGTCGCAACACAGTCCTCGCTTACGAGAACGATTTGCGGCAACTCACTCAATTCCTGCACAATAATCACTCCCACAACGATACCGCTACTGCCACCTATCCGATGGTACGCTCCTGGATTATTAACCTCGTGGAATCGGGTCTCGGTGCCAGCAGCGTAAACAGGAAGATCGCCTGTCTCCGCTCGTATTACAAATTCCTTCTCCGGGAAAAGGTCATCACCACAGACCCCGTAGCCAAAATTTCCGTTCTCAAAAAAAAGAAGCGCCTTCCGGACTTTGTAAAAGAAGACGATATGGCAAATCTGCTGAATGGCGGGTTCGGGAACACATTCGAAGGACAACGCGACCAGCTGATCCTCGAAATGTTTTACGGCACAGGCATCCGTTTGTCGGAACTCATCGGCCTGCGGGAAACATCTATCGACTTGAGAAACAGGACCATAAAAGTTCTGGGCAAAAGAAACAAGGAAAGGGTGATACCTTTCCCTTCAAATCTCGTATCACTGATTGAAGACTATCGATCAATCCGAAACTGCGAAGTTGAAATGAAGAATCATGGAATCTTCTTTGTACGCCCGGATGGCGAGCCCTGCTATCCGATGATGATATACCGAGTTGTGCGAAAGCATCTCGACAAGCTTCCAAAGATGGAGAAACGCAATCCTCACATATTGCGGCATACCTACGCTACTCACCTGCTCAACAAAGGTGCCGAGCTCAACGCCGTAAAAGAGCTGCTCGGCCATACCAGTATAGCCGCGACGCAGGTTTACACTCATAATACAACCGAGAAACTTAAGAAGATCTTTGAGCAGGCTCATCCAAAAGCCTGAACCCCGGATTAAGGCCCGCTCCGGTGGCGTAGAGAAATTACCGGAAACAGTATGTATCATCTTAAACTTACCGTTATGAAGCTGCAAGTTCATTCCATTCACTTCGACGCCGATCAAAAACTGGTAGACTACATTAAGAAAAAAGTGAACAAGCTCGATACCTTTTACGACCGGTTGGTCGACGGCGAAGTTTTTCTCCGTTTGAACAACGAAGGGGCGGATAACAAAACGATTGAAATAAAACTCAATCTGCCGGGCGGCCAGGTATTCGCCACTGAAAAGTCGCGGTCATTTGAAGCCGCGGCCGACCTCGCTACCGACGCCCTGAGAATGCAGCTCAAGAAATTCAAAGCAAAACTTAAAGGCAAAATAGGAAAGGGCAAAGGGCAATTGGCAAAGGAGGAACTGGTTGGAAGTTGACAGTCGGCAAAAGGCAAAGGGCAATGTGGAACGCATAATTCACTATGTCACTCCAAACCCAGAACCTAGCACCCGGCTATTACTTCAATCGAAATGCTTTCCTCACCTGATCAACATAGTCAAGCTTCTCCCAGGGGAACAACTCCACCTTCATCTTCTTTTCGTTCGCTTTGCCTTTGTTGAATATTTTTTCAATTTTTTCAGGCTTCCGGCCCATGTGGCCATAGGCGGCGGTTTCGGAATAGATAGGTGTTCGGAGGCGGAAGCGCTGTTCGATGAAGTACGGTCGCATGTCGAAGATCTTTTCCACTTTGCGTGCGATCGCTCCATCGGTGAGGTCAACTTTCGATGTCCCGCATGTATTGATATACAAACCAACCGGCCTGGCTACGCCGATAGCGTAAGCAACCTGTACGATAACTTCGTCGCACACTCCGGCGGCCACCAGATTCTTGGCAATGTGGCGTGTGGCGTATGCCGCCGAGCGGTCGACCTTTGAAGGGTCTTTCCCCGAAAAAGCACCGCCGCCGTGTGCACCCTTTCCACCATAAGTATCGACAATGATTTTCCTTCCCGTGAGACCCGTGTCGCCGTGCGGTCCGCCGATAACAAATTTACCCGTAGGGTTAACGTGGTATTTTATGTCGTCACCAAAGAGTTTCTGCGCGCGCCGGGGAAGTCTCTTGATGATACGCGGCATTACGATCGTGATGATATCTTCGCGGATGTGCTTCAGCATCGCCGCATCCCTGCCGAAGTCATCGTGTTGTGTTGACAACACTATCGTATCAACACGCATTGGCTTATTGTCATCGCCGTATTCAATTGTGACCTGCGATTTGGCGTCGGGTCTCAGGTACTTCATGACCTTGCCTTCCCTGCGGATCGCAGCCAGTTCCCGGAGAAGAGAATGAGCAATTTCGAGAGGAAGGGGCATGAAGTTGTCTGTCTCGTTCGTAGCATAACCGAACATCATCCCCTGATCACCGGCTCCCTGCTCTTCTTTCCTTCTCCGCTCAACACCCTGATTGATATCGGGCGATTGCTCATGAATTGCAGAAAGGATACCACAGGAATTCGCCTCGAACATGTATTCGCTTTTGGTGTACCCGATCTTTCTGATCACTTCGCGCGCGATGTCCTGTACATCGAGATATGCCTCCGATTTAACTTCACCGGCGAGAACAACCTGGCCGGTTGTGACCAGTGTTTCGCATGCCACCTTCGAGTTGGCATCATAAGCGAGGAAATAGTCGATCAACGCGTCGGATATTTGATCGGCAACTTTGTCCGGATGGCCTTCAGATACTGACTCTGAAGTAAACAAGTATGGCATACGAATGGAATTAAAACCTAAGTGCGCAAATTTAGACGAATTGCCGTAACCAAAAAATGGATTATTGCTGCCTTGCGAGAAATAAAAAGACGGCGGGCTTCTTCTCAAGCTCCGGAGTTGCAGTCGCCCAGCGGGCTACTGACTGAGTGAGGATAAACTCGGCTTCACCGGTAATATCCATCGCGATACACAGGTCTGTCTCCGGCCTGAGATTCCTGAGCAAACTAGTGAGGACACGCTTGTTCCTATAGGGCGTTTCGATAATCACCTGCGTTTGCTGCTTCGTTCGCGACTCACGTTCCAGTTCGTGTATCGCCCGCGACAAATCATGATTATCGATTGGCAGGTACCCGCGAAAAGCAAAGCACTGGCCATTAAGACCCGATGCCATCAGTGCCAACAGAAGAGACGACGGACCCACCAGCGGCACTACGCGGATGCCGTGCCCATGTGCAAAACGCGCGGCAAGAGCGCCGGGATCTGCAATGCCCGGGCATCCCGATTCCGACAACACTCCGAGGTCATGCCCGGCCAGCGCCGGCGCAAACAGTTCGCCAAGCTCGCGTTCATCCGTATCCTTGTTGAGCACCGAGAACGACAGTGATTCAATAGCGTCGTATATCTTCAGTGAACTGAGATAACGCCGCGCAGTGCGGATGTCCTCTACGAGAAAGTGCCGGATCGACGGCAGGCACTCCCTGACCTGCGGCGTCAGTACGACATCGCTCGTATTAGCCGAAATGGCAGTTGGAATTAGAAACAAACTTCCTTTCTTGCTCATGCTTTTCTTGCGCGTTTAATACCTTTGAAGATCGAAAAATACCACTGTTATCCTGTTAAAGTCCGGATCGGGTCACAAAAGAAATAAACCACCTGTTTTCCAGCATATCGTTTACTTTTTCGCGTTTCAAAAGACACATAGTTTATTTGGTCAATTTTTACGAAATTTCAAGGTTTATCCGTGAAACAGGCTGCTATCCTTATTGGCGCATTTTTTCTCTCCTGGGCTGGAGCACAAGCTCAGGGCAATCAGGTGCCTGTACCCGTAAGTTTTGAAGACAGCGTACGGGTAGTTCTTGAGAATTCACGCAACAACGACGCCGCCACCGTAGCGGCTGCCTTTCATTCAGCCTGGAACCAGCTACCGCTAGACCAGCAGCTGATCGTAAAAAGGCAAACCTATCTGATGCAGAAGAGGAAGTTCCCGCTCAGAAATCACTTTATTAACTATTTCGGTGCCGTCGTCAATGCAGTGACCATCGAACAAGCCGACCGGACAACGCTCGACAGCTATCTGAAAGTCTCGGGGCAGGTTATCGAAAAAGCAACGACGGGTGAGGTTTTGCAGTTCTTTGCCGCCTGCCGGATTTTCTTTCAACAACACACCCTCCACAGCGACAGAACCTACCGTCTCTACGCCCGTGATGATCGGTATCACTTCGACTACCTTGAAAGCATTCCTGAAACCCTGAGCTGGAACGAGCCCATAGCCGAGGAACAAACAGCCGATGAGACACTCGGCTGGAACAGCAACACCGACGACTGGAATAACGAACCCGCTGATGAGCCCCTGGGCTGGGATGATCCCCCGGCAGACGATTTTTCAGAGCCACAGGAATTCATGCCTATCTGGATGACTCCACCGCCACCACCCGAACTGGTAGGCCCGGTCATCAAATTCGACGGGTTGACGCTCAACTTCGTCACGTCCTACGACTCCGTATTCCTCACCGGCACACGGGGTACCTTCTCCATCCTGAAGAATATCTTTGTCGGCGAAGAGGGATCGTTCGACTGGAGCTCCGCCGGACTGGGGCCCGATTCAGTGACGTGCACTATGACGACGTATTTCTTCAACACGAAGAAGCCCGATCTCACAGCCTCACTGGTGAAGCTGAACTACAAAGGCAAGACACCCGGCTTCGTGCCCGGAACATTCGAGTTCAAATCGCAGCCGCGCACCGACTCCGCACTGTCTACCTTCCCGCGATTCAAGTCCTACGAAGGGAATCTCAACATCACAGGTCTTGCGGATGCCAATGTCCGCTACCGCGGCGGCTTCTCGCTGATAGGCAATCGTATCACAAGCGCCTCCGTTTCGGGAGAGTCCGCCGTCATTGAAGTATCCAGCCAGGGAGAAAAGAAATTTACCGCCCGGGCCGCTGAAATGGTTTTCGAGCCCGGGGGTATTGTCTCCGAGAAAACCAGTATCAACATTCACCAGGGTTATGATTCGATCGTTCACCAGAGCGTGCGAATGAAGTACACATACGGCGGCGACAGCACCCAGCAATTACTACTGCAAAAAGACAAGGGCGACATGCGATATGCGCCCTACACATCCACCTTCTTCAACATCGACTTCTCCGCCGATATGCTGCGGTGGGATCTCTGGTCTGACAGCCTCAACCTGCAGATCGAAGGAGCCCGAAATACCGTGCCGCTGATAATTGAATCTATCGATTACTATGATCCGGAAGATTACCGGCTTCTGAAAGGTGTCGGCTTCAGCTTCCATCCCCTGGGATTGGTTGCCAGCTACGCGCTGAAAAATAATGTGCGCGAGTTTTATTCGGGCGACGTCGCAATGTCCTCAAGAATAAATCCGCCAGAGATAAAACAGGCAATCCAGTTTCTGCGTCAAAAAGGGCTCATCAACTACAACGACCGAACCGATCTCATCCAGATCAAGCAGAAGGCGATGGACATCTTTCTGGCTCACGAAGGCGAAGAAGATTACGACAACCTCAAAATACACTCCGTCACCGCGCAGCATCCCAACGCGACGATAAACTTCAAAAACCGAAACATGATTGTGCGGGGTGTGGAAGAGTTTGATCTCAGCGATTCGCTTAATGTTCACATCATTCCCGATAGTAGTATTATCACCATTCTAAAGAATCGTGACATCCAGTTCGACGGCACTGTTTCCGCGGGGAACTTCGAGATCACCGGAAAGGGCTTTACCCTGAAGTACGACAGCTTCTTCATCAGTCTGGCGCACATCGATTCAATCAATTTTTACGTCATCGAAAAAAATGCCCGCGGTCAGGAAGTGAGACGTAAAATGAACAACGCGATGGTCGGAGCCGATTCAACCGCCGCCGCCGCCGCCGGAATGGGCAATGACGCCAGCTCGTCGGGAACACTGTTCATCAGTAGAGCAAACAACAAATCGGGGAAACTCGATCTTCCCGGCTATCCCCGCCTCGATGCCACGAGTGGCGGTATGATCTATTTCGACCGGGAGGAAGTACTCGGGGGAGTGTATGACAAATCGATGTTCTTCGTCGTTCCGCCCTTCAAGCTCGACAGCCTCAACAACGCCGACCCGCTCTCCATAAATTTCGATGGTACATTCGTCTCCAGCGGGATGCTGCCGAGCATCAAGGAAACGCTCCACACGATGTCCGACAAATCATTAGGATTTGATCACACTATTCCACCGCCGGGCTATCAGCTGTATGGAGGCGATGGCCGACTGAACGGTGTTCTCACCATGAACAACCGCGGACTGCGGGCAGTGGGTGATATCGAATTCCTCGCGGCGCATCTTTCATCACGCGACTTTGTATTCTACCCAGACTCCGTTATCGGCCGCGGAAACAGAGTGACGATAAAAGAACAGCAGTTTGGTGATGTGCTCTTCCCTCAGGCGTCACTGCCCGACTTCCAGATGAAGTGGCTGCCGAAAGAAGACAGGATGATGCTCAAGAACCTGAAGGCGCCATTCAACTTCTATGACTCCACCGCCCAGATGCAGGGCGTCATCACGATCTCGACAAAAGGGGTAGCGGGTGCGGGCCGACTGGAAACACGCGGCACCGAACTGGTATCAAGAGAAATGTCCTTTGCGGGGAAAGACTTTTCCGCACGCCATGCCCGGTTTAAAGTGAAATCAGCGGATCCCAATAAAAGCCTGCTCGCAGGCACGGACGTCCGACTGAGATTCTACCTCGAAGACAACTATGCGGATATCAGTCCCGAGATAGAAGGAACAGCTGCCATAGAGTTTCCCTACGCGCAGTTTAAGACATCCATCCCGCGAGCACGCTGGGATCTCGAGTCGGAGAAGATAACGATGAGCAAAGCGCCGGACACGCCCATAGAGAACTCTTATTTCTACACCACACGCAAGGAACTCGACTCACTTCACTTCAACGCCGACAGAGCCGAGTACGACCTGAAAACACAGGAGCTCAAGGTAAGCGGCATTCCGTATATCATAGTGGCCGACGCCCTGATCACTCCCGAAAACAACGAAGTGCTGATACACGAGAACGCCCGTATCGGCACGCTCAAGAACACCACGATCGTACTCGACACACTGAACGGCTACCACCGTCTCACAGAAGGCGTCGTCGACGTGATCTCGAGAAAAGAGTTCTCCGGCTATGCCACCTATCAATACGTAAACCTTCTCAATGACACGTTCGCGATCAAGATGACCGACTTCCACCTGGAGCCGATAGAAGACGAAACGCGGAAGCGCTCGGGAAGAAGATCGGTAGCCTCCATGCAAACAGTCGCCAAAGGCGCTGTAACAGAAAACGAACACCTCGTCCTGGGAGCGGGCATGTTCTATAAGGGAGACATAAACATGTACGCGACTCGGCCCGCCCTCGAACTCGATGGATATGTGAAGCTGGATATCAAAAACATCAAGGACTACAACACGTGGATCGCCTACCGCCAAAGCGGAGATGAAACCGACATCATTCTCGACTATGCCACCGCCGTAGACGATAAAGGCAGACGCATCTCCGCAGGCCTGCATTTTTCTTCAGCCGACAACAGCTTGTATATCAGCTTTGCCAACGACAGGAGATCGGAAGACGACGACGATCTCTTCTCGCCGGAAGGAAAGCTTTTCTATGACGCCGAGAGCAAAGAGTACAAGATCGAAGACATGGAAAAGGCCGCCGGCAACAAGTTGTCGGGGAAAGTCTTTACCTACAACGACGAAACAAGGCAAATGCGTTTCGAGGGCCTCGTCAACCTGTTTCAGGGATCAAAGAATTTCGACGTCACAGCGAGTGCTATTGGCGACGCCGACTTCACGAACAACGACGTGCAGATGAATTCGTTTCTCATCGTCGATAGCAATGTTCCGCAGATGGCATTCGACCTCATGGCGCGCGATCTTCAGAATGTGATCAAGAATGAAGGCGCTGATGAAGGCCTTGGCGACCAGACAGAACTACTGTACAAGATCGCGAACATTGTAGGTGAACGGGTAGTAAAGCAATACGAAACGCAAAGCAAACAGGGATATGTTCCACTGAGCACGGTATCGGAACTCGCCAGGCCACTCGTGTTCTCCGACGTGAAGCTCCGGTGGTCTGCCGAACATAAGGCCTTCTACAGCGAGGGGCGGCTGGGTATCTCGAACAGCGGCAGGAACGACATCAACGGAGGATTCGAAGGATTCATGGAATTCAAAAGAGCTGCCGATGGTGTGCCTATTTTCCATGTCTTCTTCAAAGCTTCACCCGAGTCGTGGTATTACTTCGGGATCGAGGACAGCAGGCTGCTGATCCATTCATCGAATGAAGACTTCAATGCGATTATCTCGAAACGCACAAACGCGGGGAAAGCAAAGATAGGAGAGGTAGCCTTTGTGCCCGGCAGCGACGAAGAGACGCTGAGTTTCATCAACCGGTTCAGGAATCAGTATCAGGGTATCAGCGTTCCTTACAGTCTGTATGAAGCCCCTGCGACAGAAACTGCTCCGGGTCTTATTCCCGGGCTGCCCGTTGAGAACCGGCCTCCCGTCGAGCAACCCGCGCAGGCTGAGCCAACCGTCGAACCCGGTGTTGAGCAACCCCTACCCGCGCAACAACCGCCGGCACCTCAGAAGACAGAAGAGGAAGAAGACGATGGCTTTTGAGGTTCGGGTTCCGGGTGCTGGGTTTGGAGTGACATAGGAATTATGAGTTCCCACATTGCCCTTTGCTTTTTGCCCTTTGCCTTTTGCCCTTTGCTTTTTGCCCTTTGCCAATTCAACCAGAGGTAATAAGGTTTTCCTTATCTTTGAGGCAGACTGAAACGCGACGAATATGAAGACGTATATATCCGAAAACAAAGATCGATTTATCTCCGAGCTGATTGACTGGCTGAAAATTCCCTCTGTAAGCGCTGACAGTCAATACAAAGATGAT
The DNA here is from genome assembly GCA_964493505.1 of uncultured Roseivirgaceae bacterium. GTDB lineage: Bacteria > Bacteroidota > Bacteroidia > Cytophagales > Cyclobacteriaceae > Chryseosolibacter. Next base: position 266,568 of record CAZBNP010000001.1, on the reverse strand, counting down.
GTGCGAAAGGCAGCTGAGTTCCTCAAAGAAAAACTAGCCACAGCCGGGGTGGATAAAGTTGAGATCTGCGAGACGAAAGGACATCCAATCGTGTATGCCGAGAAAATAATTGGAGCAGACGCCCCCACCGTTCTGGTTTACGGCCATTACGATGTTCAGCCCGCGGACCCGATAGATCTGTGGGAGTCACCGCCGTTTGAGCCGGTGATAAAAGACGGCAAAATTTTCGCGCGCGGATCGTGCGACGACAAAGGCCAGATATACATGCACGTGAAGGCCTTTGAAACAATGATGAAGAAGAACAGTCTCCCGTGCAATGTGAAGTTTATGGTGGAAGGAGAGGAGGAAGTAGGGTCCGACAATCTCGGAACCTTCGTGCGCGACAACAAGGAGAAACTAAAGGCCGACATTATCCTGATCTCCGATACCGCGTTGATCTCGCTCGATCATCCGTCAATCACAACAGGACTGAGAGGACTGAGCTACATGGAGGTGGAAGTAACCGGACCCAACCGCGATCTGCACTCGGGCGTCTACGGAGGAGCGGTAGCCAATCCCATCAATATACTCGCTAAAATGATCGCCTCCCTGCACGACGAAAACGGACGCGTGACAATACCCGGATTCTATGACGCGGTAGCAACGCTTACGGAGGCCGAGCGGAAAGCGATCAACCAGGCTCCATTCGATATCGATCATTACAAAAAAGACCTCGGCATCGACGAAGTTCTCGGCGAAGAAGGATATACGACACTTGAGCGCGTAGGTATCAGACCCACGCTTGATGTCAATGGAATCTGGGGCGGATATACAGGCGAAGGCGCCAAGACAGTACTGCCCTCGAAAGCACATGCCAAGATATCCATGCGGTTAGTTCCGAACCAGGTAAGCGCCGACATCACCGCACTCTTCACAAAACATTTCGCAGCTATCGCTCCGCCCTATATAAAAGTAAAAGTGATCCCTCAACACGGCGGAGAGCCCGCCGTAACGCCGACTGATTCAAAAGCGTTCGAATCTGCGAGCAAAGCTTTTGAACAAGTGTGGGGGAAGGCCCCTATTCCAACCCGTGACGGGGGAAGTATCCCGATCGTTGCACTGTTCAAGAAGGAATTGAATTTAGACACCGTGCTCATGGGCTTTGGTCTCGACAGTGATAATATCCATTCACCCAACGAGCACTACGGTATCGAAAATTTTGTGAAAGGCATAGAGACTATCGCGGCATTCTATCAACACTATTCAAAAAGCCAGCGGAAGTAAGCTCAAAACAAACTGAGATTACCCCCCTTTCGAAATCGGGTGAGATCGAAAGGAGGCATCGTGCGGTCGCCGAAGTATCTTTTTTTTGATGTCCTGAAGAGCTGGTATATTGCCTCAGCCAGGTTGCCCTCACCCGTCATCCTCCGCCCGAACTGCGAGTCATTTACGCTTCCCCCGTGAAGGTCGCAGATCTGGTTCCATACCTTGTCGAAACGGTCGGGGAAATTTTTTCGCAGCCAGTCTTCGAATATTTTTCCGATCGACCCGTTCAGGCGAACTACCGTCATGCCTGCGCCAAGCGCCCCGTGATCAGCGGCGGCTTTGAGTATATCCGGTATCTCGTGGTGATTCAGGCCCGGTATCACGGGTGCATTCATAACACCTACCGGAACACCGGCCTTCGCAAGAGCTTCTATAGTCTTCAGTCTTTTTATTCCACTCGCCGTGCGCGGCTCCATCACACGCCGCAGATCCTCGTTCAGCGTTGTTACTGAAACAAATACGTGAACCAGGTTGTCTTGTGCGAGGTCGGTAAGCAGGTCGAGGTCACGGAGTATCAGTCCGTTTTTTGTGATCATTCCCAACGGATGGCGGTACCTCGCAAACACCTTCAGAAGCTCGCGTGTGATCCCGAAAGTCTTCTCCAATGGCTGGTAGCAATCCGTATTTCCCGAAACAGAGATCGGAACAGCGCGCCACTGCGGATGGAGGATGAATTTTTCCAGCAGGGCAGGCGCATTTTCCTTGACGATGATCCTGCTTTCAAAATCCAATCCCGCACTAAAACCCCAATACTCGTGTGTGTTGCGCGCGTAGCAATAAATGCACCCGTGTTCACATCCCTGGTACGGGTTCAGAGAGTACATCATCCCGAGGTCGGGACTGGTGACCTTGTTGACAACCGTCTTCGGCGTTTCGCGATAAACACGTGTCGACTGCGACGAATACAAGGGCTCATCGAGCCCTTCAACGTGCTCTGCCACATAATCCGCCTTCAGAAATTTATTGGGCGTTTTTATCTGCGCTCCCCGCCCCTTCAGATAGTCATCCATTCGCTAAAAATATTAGAAAACCAAGTACTAATATTTTTAGTTAAAATACTAATCATTTTAGCAAAATAAACCCCATTGCCATTTGCATATTGCCTTTTGCTATTTGCTTTTTGCCTTTTGCCTTTTCGCTATTACTACTGCCCCATGCTCCCATACCAACCCACACCCCTCCTCGACATCAGCGATCATCCCCTGCTGCGCAATGCTGGTGTGCGTGTGTTGATGAAACGCGAGGATCTGAATCACCCCCGGATCTCCGGAAACAAATGGTGGAAACTGAAATACAACCTTGCGGAAGCGGTGCGCCTGGGACACAAGACGATCCTCACCTTTGGCGGCGCATACTCAAACCACATCTACGCGACAGCGGCAGCCACAAAGGAAGCAGGCCTTAGCTCCATTGGAATCATCCGCGGTGAAGAGGTACTTCCACTGAATACTACGCTCCGCTTCGCGGCTGCGCAAGGCATGACATTACAGTACGTCGACCGCCAGACCTATCGCGATAGGGAGGCCCCCGAATTCCCCGGGAAGCTGCGGCAGCAATGGGGTGATTTCTTTCTGGTTCCCGAAGGGGGCACCAACGAACTGGCTGTTGCCGGGTGCGAGGAATTCGGGAAGCTGCTCGACGCTGTTCCTGCGCAATACATTGTTCTACCGGTAGGTACCGGCGGAACGATGGCGGGAATTATCCGGGGAGCATCTCCCGGCAAAAAAATAATCGGCGTGTCTGTTCTGAAAGACGGACGTTTCCTCGAAGACCGCATCCGGCGCTATCTCACTCCACTGCACACAACTCAGTGGGAATTAATGACACAGTATTCTTATGGAGGATATGCGAAGCGGAGCGACGAGGTGACGGCTGTGATAAGATCGTTCCAGGAATCCCTGAATCTCGGTCTCGACTTCGTCTATACCGGAAAGATGATGTGCGCAGTGATTGACCTGGTCAGGAATGGATACTTCCGCAAAGGCGACACGGTAGTCGTTGTTCACACCGGTGGGATGCAAGGGCATTCTTAGACGGCAGGCCCATCAGCTATATTATCATGAACACAGACGCAACAATTGTCATGGCGATGATAAACCACCGGTAGGCGCGGTCTTCGATCTTCTTTACAATCGTCACGCCCAGGACTCCGCCGAGGGCGATAAAGGGAAGCGCCAGCAGGTCGAGACCCAACGTGTTCCAGGTGATTGTCTTCCAGCCGAATACGTGGAACGGGATCTTAAACCAATTGAGCACGAGGAAGAACCACGCCGTTGTTCCTATGAACGCGTTCTTTGGCAGGCGCATTGAAAGGAGATAGATGGCCACCACCGATGTGGCAAGGTTTCCGATCATCGAAGTAACACCTCCCGCTACGCCGGTCAGCGAAGCAAACCATTTGAAATCAGGTACCTTCTCGCGCTGCGTTCGCTCAAGCCAGATCATGATCGCGATGCTGACGAATATGATCACACCCATGGCCATCCGGAAAGTATAGTCGTCAATCATCCCGCCGACAACGGCACCCAGCACGGTACCCAATGCGGCCCAGGGAAACAACTTCTTCAGGTGATGCCACGAGGCATGGCGGTGGTAGTACCATACACCCATTACATCCGCCATGCACAGGACAGGAAGAAGTACACCGCTTGACAGTTGTCCGCCGAAAACCAGTGCCAGAAGTGGCACTGCCATCATGCCCGCGCCGTGAATACCGGTCTTGGACATACCAATAAAAACAGCGACCAGCGAGAACAACAAAAGTTGATTGGTCGTAAATGAAAAGCCGAAGACCTCTATCAAGAATTTACTTTGGACACCAAGTTAACCAAATGTTCAGATTGATGTGGCGTGACACAGGGTGTTTGTTATAGCCACTTCTTGCGGCGGAAATACCACAGGAAGGTGAGCGATGATACGATCATCAGCCCGAGAGCAAAAGGATAGCCAGCAAGCCACTCAACTTCGGGCATGTGAATAAAGTTCATGCCGTAGATACTCGCTATCAGCGTCGGCGGCATGAAGACCACCGTCACAACGGTAAAGATCTTGATCACCTGGTTCTGTTCGATATTCACAAGACCTAGGAAAGTGTTCTGCAAATACTCCAGACGTTGGGAGCTGAATTGAGAGTGCTGAAGGAGAGACGCGATATCGCGTATGATGATAGTCAGCCTTTCATTACCCAGCCGATTGAACTCCGGAATACGGATAATTGAGCTAACCACTCTTTGTTTCTCCGTAATTGCCTGATGCAAGATCATGATGTTCTCCTGGAGCTGTGCGATGCCCACCAGGAGGTCCCCCTTCAGAGACTTCTGTCCGATAAGCGACTTACTGACGTGGTTCACTCTTCGGTTGATGCTCTCAATAAGGTCTGCATCGCCATCGATCCTGGTTTCAAGGATCGCGAGAAACACGTCCAGCCCGTGGTCTTTCTTCTCCTTACTCATCGTTTTCAGACGCCGTACAGCTTCAGCAAAAGTCTTTACGTCGCCCTGGCGATACGTAAACAGGATCTGGTTCTTGAGGATGAAGGTTACGTTCTGAACACCGAACTCAACGTCGGCGGCGGAAACAAACCCCAGGTTGATCTCGACAGTTTCTTCTGTCTCAAAGAAACGCGAACTACTCTCGATCTCCTGAACCTCCTGCGAAGTAAAAAATTCAATAGCGAAGCTCTTCTCGATAAACTCCCGCTCCTCCGGCGTAGGCGACTGCAGGTCTATCCACAAGACATTTTCATAATGGGGAATATCCCGTAAAGCGGGATTTTTGAACTGCTCAATTTTTCCCTGATATATGGTGTAGACGCGTATCATTTTTTGAGGGTTGCAATATAATCATTCCACAAAAAAAAGAACGATTGATAAAATAATAGCGGCTATACAGGGAGATCTTTATAAGGGATTAATCCACATCGGCAGCATCTGCTTTTTGTATTTCCTCGTCAATAATCTTTTCGATCAGCGCGCGCTGTCTTTCGTTTACTGTCTTATCAACCTTAGCCTGTTTTTTCATGAAGCGCAGCATCGCGTTCTTCTTGATCTCGTATGCGATAAATACCGAGTACTTGTTCTCCTTTTCATTGAAATACTTTCGCTCCCCGATCTTTCGGAGGTCGGCGATGTCGGTGTTCATCACTGCGCGCACGAGGCTCTGGAACTTGTCTGCCACATCCGCCGCGTCAGCATTCTCCGTCTGTCCGAGGTATTGGTCCGCTACCTGTTTCATTGTGATATTGACCTGGCTGGCAAGCATGGACTTCGCTTCGATATCGGCTTTTCCTCTCGCAATGTTGTCCTGCGAACTTTCACCTTTCCCGGTAGCGCGGAAAAAACGATTATTAGATTCGTATGCATTGCCCTGGAACGGTTCTCTTACTTTTTTCCCCAGCGGGCCATTGGAGCACGAGGCAAATGCCAGACACAACGCGGCGATCAAGACAAAGTGAGGTTTCATGACGTTGAGTTTAATGCTCTCTATTTACGAAAAACGTGCCATTCTTAAACCCGGTCTGATAAAAAACTTTCCCACAGGCAGGATGCCGGACTTTTCAGGGATACAATCCGCTCAGGAGAGTGCGGCGCCTACCCGCTCAAGCAAAGCCTTGGTAGCCCGGATGCCCTCATCTTCAGAAAGTCCCGGCCCCTCGTATTCAATACCGATATGACCCTTGTAGCCCGCATCCTTAACTATACGCAACATCCGTTCATAATCCGTCTCCACACAGTTGCCCGCCTCATCGAAATCCATCGCCTTTGCGCTCACGCCTTTTGCGTACGGCATCATCTCCTCCGTACCCTTATAGCGGTCGTAAGACGTCACGCATCCGTCCGGCCCTCCTTCGATACAGAAATTGCCGAAGTCGGGAAGCGTGCCGCAGTTGTCCATTTGTGTATCGGCGATCACCTTGCTCAGCCACTGGCCATCTGAAGAGTATCCGCCGTGGTTTTCGACAATCACATTGATCTTGAAGTCTTTTGCAAACTGTGAGAGTTGCGCTAATCCATCGGTTGCAGCTGCGGCTACTTCCTCGCGCGACCCTACTCCGTGTGCGTTTACCCTTATAGAGTGACACCCGAGGAATTGGGCCGCCTCAACCCATTTTTTGTGATTCTCTATCGCCTCAAGGCGACGGGCGGCCTGAACATCACCGAGTGAACCCTCTTCATCCACCATGATCAGCACACTGAGCACCCCGAGGTCGTCGCAACGCTGTTTCAGTTCTTTCAGGTATGCCTGATCTCTGGCTTTGTCAGCAAAAAACTGATTGACGTATTCCACGGCGTTAATCCCAAAATCGTTCTTTGCTTTCGCGGGAAACTCGAGGTTGTCTAACTCACCCGAAAACAACTGTTTATTCAAAGACCATTCAGCAAGGGATATCTTAAAGAACAAATCGCTGCCGGCCGATGCCGGCCCTTCCGTGTTATTTTCCGCCGAAGGTTTGGAGCTACATGACAAATCGGCCAGCGCCACCGGGGTAGCGAGGGTTATGAGGCCAAGTGTTTTCAGGAACTGATCGCGTTTCATAGGATTTTGTTTGAATCGCGGTCAATATAAAAAATAAAACTTCATGTCTCACAATGCCTCCGCAGCGATATTACAAGAATATCTTTTTCGTCAGGGTTACAAAACCACCCCTATCACCATGAAACAGGGAATGGTTTTTTTGCCGCCTGTCGGGGAACTGATAGTAGTTTGCTGGTAACCTTTTTCCTGATATCATTGTTTAATAGAAGTGGATATGGAAGCAAAGGTACAAGTCGCAAAAAGCGTGGAGCCATTGAACGTGCTGTTGATAGGAAATAACCCTATTGACCTCACAAAGACTCTGGAGAAACTTCAGCAAATTCGTGGACGCCGGATTATTACCGAGATCGCCTTCGACCTGCAGAGCATTCTGGAGCGGCTGATGCGTTTCCGGCCAAACTACATCCTTATCGACGACAACATCGGAAGACGAGAGCTAACCCAGGCTATCAATGCTTTAACTAAAGGTCGAAAGACAAAAGATGTTCCTATCACGATTCTCAAAAATTCGAACTACCATGAATCGTCGATGGAAGGGATCCTGGATTATATCCTCAAACAGAATTTCTCTGCCGACGCGTTCTACAGCACCCTGAGAAACTCGCTTAAATTCAAACGTACACAGGTCTTGTTACAGAAAGCGTATGAAACGCGCAAAAAGCAACTCAGCAGGCTACGCTCCTGATTCATAGCAAAGCATTTGCGACGGCGCACTAGATCTGGTCTTCCAGTCTGAAGGAGATCTTGACTTGCTCGTCATTCCGCCCAATGATCAGATTGACCTTTTTCCCAGGCCTGGTGTTGAAGAAGCCATTAATCACATTGAGGGTCAGCGCCTTGGTATTAATTCCATTGATGCTGAGCAACAGATCACCCGCCATCACACCTGCCTGATCCGCCGTAGACCGTCCCCGCACTTCGGTGACCTCAAAGACATTCAGTTGCGAACCTTTGGCCCGCACAGTCATCCCGCTCAGGTTATAGTGAAATTTCTTCTTGAAAGCCGAATTCCTTTTCAGGTACATCTCCTCTTTCGGGAAGTTGAAGACAACCGTAAAACGGCTAAGAACCTCGCCGCCAATAGCGCCGTTTCTTTTTGTGGCGCCGAGTTTCAGGCTGTCGAAGTAGCTGTTAGGGTCGGGAAAACTGGCAATCACGTCTTCGACTTCATAGGTCCCCATTTTCAGCGACCGGATTCTGCCAACCTTTCCGGTAATCTCGCCCCCGAGCCCCCGTCCAATCACACTGCTTACCGTACTGTCAGGGACGACAATTCTCGGATCGGAGGTGGGCTCGAGCATCAACGCATGACCTGCTCCGCTGTCGACCAGAAGCTTCGCCGTGAGCTGCGTACCGTCAGCAAGTACCACCGACGTGGTTAAATAGGGTTTCGTGTCTTCGATCCTGATAGGAATCGCCTGAAATTTTCTACGACGCTTGAAGTGTTGAGGAGTGATAAGCGTCAACTCCTTTTTTTCGTAGTCAATCTTGACAATAAAGCGGCTGAAGAGTTCATAGCCGAGAATACCGTGAACGTCGGTACCGAGGTAATTTCTGAGCTCGAGATAGTCTTCACCCAGCACAAGCAGCGCATGACCGCGGCCCATAACCCCCGGCAATTCCAGCGACACATTGTTCGTGATATAGGCATCGATAAGCTGATCTCCGCCGGGACCGGAAATGGTGTACTTCCTGGAATAGGAAAGATTGAGAATGTCTGTGTATGTCTTCTCCGTGAGGATCGCCGTGCGCACACCGGTATCAATGACGAACTTCAGAGGAAGCGCACCGTTCAGGATCACCGGCGCCACGACCAGATTGTTGTAGATCTCTACAGGAATAGTCACTTTCTTCTTGCCATCGGCAAGTGAAAACCCGAGAATCTGACCAAATCCTGACGTGGCTGATAGAATCAATACGCATGACAGGCACCATCGTATCATAAGGCTGGCCGAATTATCTCAATATAATAAAAATTGAGGGGCCTCTGGCCAGATGTCAGGAGAAGAAGAGAATTCTATTGAAACGCAACGGTCGCCGACCGTTCAGATATCAGAACTTGTTGTCGTGTTTGTTCTTGCTAACGAGTTTGTTAGGAAACACCCAGGGCGAAACAATGGCTAGAATGAAGAGGGAAATCACAACGTAAAATGGCCACCAGTCTGCGTTCATAAGTATTGTCGTTTTAGAGATCCAAAAATAGGCCCTAATACAGTATTTTTCACAGAAAGAGTGAAAAATGTTTTCGTCATCTATCGACCACCCTCGCCCTAATCGCCGTCTTTTTGTTGCCGGGGAGTACGGCAGGGATCGCCACCGCCGACCCGGCGACTTTCGTCGGATCCGCCCCTTTGGCGACCAGGTAGGCTACTAATGCTTGCGCCTGCTGCGTGGCGCGGTCATTGTGGTAAATGACCTTCACGGAGGCGGTATCGCGTTCGTACAATTGCCCCAGCGTATCGATGTCGATGTATTTCCAGTAAACAGTATCAATCATTGTCTCGGTAAGGTCGGGATGCGACTGCAATGAATCCTCCCGGTACCCCTCCAGCGTCACTCCGATCTCAAACATCCGGCTCGGGTTACTTGTGATGAGGCGTGTGAGGCGCCGAAGTTCGCGCTCCGATTTGCCCGCATCGATCTGGCTCGAATATTCAACAAACGAGATGCCCTGCAATTCGATCTCATCACCCGGCGCCGGTGTTTTCAACACAGCTCTGACCCGCTGCATCTGGGGAAGCGGATCTTGGGTAAGATCGAGGACTTCCGAGTAGAAGGTCTTATCGCCGAACTCGGGGTCGATTGAAAGTTCGTAGCGACTGCCCTCCTTAGCGTAGATCAGGAAGGTGCCATCACTATCAGGCCGGCCATTGTACACACGCTGCCCGCTGCCTAGATCGATAAGGGACAGGTACGCCGGCACCGGTTTGTCGTCAGGCCCTGCCACTCTGCCGTCTATCTTCGTCATCCCTCGAGGTCGAAGCTCATCCGGTATCAGGTATTCAATAATTTCACTTTTCCGCTCTCCCGGCGAATCGCGCAGAAGGTATCGGCCCAACGCGGATACACTCACGTACTGATCATCCTGCGCGGTGTTAACAAAGTTGAGAGCCACCGGATTCGTCCAGGTACCGTTGACGAAACGGGTGAGAAACAGATCCATTCCCCCCTGTCCTCCCATCTTGTCGGACGAGAAAATCAGTGTTTCCCCATCAGCCATAATACGGGGAGTCTGTGAATTACCGGTGTTAATGAAATCGGGGAGCGCTTCCGGCTCTCCCCATTGACCGGTCGGCGTCTTCTGAGAGCGAAATATGCTGCACCGCTCGGCTTTCATCTGATCCATTTTCTCACACCGCATGAAGTAGAGCGTCTTGCCGTCAGTGGAGAGCGATGCACAGGCTTCATGCTGGCGCGAATTTATCGGCGCCCCTGGATTCGAAGGATTCATCCAGGCTCCTCTCCACTCGCTGATCCAGATATCGAACCCACCCACGCCGGGCGACTTCGTCGTGCTGTAAAACAGCGTTTCTCCATCAGCGCTCAACCCATAGCCCCGAAGAAAGTTAAGTCGTGTAGACACATTGCGGGGCAACACCTGTGGCGGGCTCCAGTCTGCTTTTACGCGAAAGCTGAAAAACGGTGTGAGCACATTGTCTTCAGCATTGTCTGAAACGAAGACAATCGCATTCGCGTCAGCGCTGATGTAGGGTGCATAGACATTCAATGACGGATGGTTGATAATCGTCGACATCTTCCGCGTCGTCGCCTGCCCTGTAGCCTCGGTTGTCAGTAATATTCCGAGTGACAACATCAGGCAGCCTGCAGTCATCGTCGCTGATCCCATAATAGTTCTTGTTGAATTATACATCGATAGCGCGCAGTAGTAAGCACCGAGTTCAAAAATAGTCATAAAATGACAAGGATCGGTCCAAAAAAAATCCCATTTAATCACTGCGAATTGACCACCAATGCTGGTGGTTTGACCTGTGGATTGTAAATTTCGGCTGGTAAACATGCCTCCGATGATTCAGGTAATTCCTTCCATAGCGATAAGAAAGGGTGGCGTCGTCAAAATGCGCAAAGGCGATAAGTCGAGTGAGAAATCCTACGACGAGAATCCGCTTGACCTTGCCAGGCGTTTTGAAGACCACGGCATAGAGGTGGTACACCTCGTCGACCTCGACGGAGCGGAGAAAGGAAGCCCCGTGAACTGGCACGTGCTGGAAGCGGTGGCAGGCCACACAAACCTCAAGGTGGATTTTACCGGCGGCATATCAACAGACGGAGACATCAGCAAGGCGTATGAATACGGCGCTGACTATATCACTGCCGCCAGTATCGCCGTTACCGACCCCGATCTGTTCGCATCCTGGATTATCTCCTACGGCCGTGAAAAAATGACACTCGGCGCTGACGTGATCAACAAGGATTCAAAGGAACTCCTGTTCAGAGGGTGGCAAAGCAAATCAAAGCTGACGCTGTTTGAACATCTCGAATACTTCTATACCCGCGGTCTTAAATACGTGAAATCCACAGATGTATCGCGCGATGGAGTGATGGAAGGGCCGGCATTCGACTTCTATGAACAGATCATCGCTGAATTCCCGGAATTGTGTGTGCTGGCAAGCGGCGGAGTACGCGGAGTAGATGATATCAAACGCCTCAATGAAATGGGGCTGTTCGCGGTCATCTTCGGAAAATCGTATTACGAAGGGCTGCTGAATCTCAAAGAGCTTGAAAAGTTTCTCACCCAAACAAGCTCTGCATAGGAACAACCAGGATAACGCCGCCAGTTCCGCCACATGGAACCGGGCCATCAGTCGATAATATCCTGAAGTTTGTATTTCTGGATGATGTAATAAAGAAAGTTAAAGGTAAGGATAGAATCATCCTTTTTTGGCGCAGGTTTGTCAGCTTGTTTCTCAACGGCTTTCTGTGCAGCGCGTTGCATGGGAAAATCCTGCATCTGGAGCATAACTGAATCAGTCGGTGCGTAAATGCCGGTTGCACGCGGCGCATAGCGAATATCTTCTCCCGTACTGAATTGCCCACCCGCTTCAGCAGGGACTCCGGCGACATCGTTATCAGACATACCGGCATCCTGGGCCATCGCGCCTGCAGCGACACCCAATACTAAGAATGTGCTCAAAACAACGATTTGATGGAACTGCCGCTTCATGATCTTCTGAGATGCCTGGGTATTTTCAATGACAATTACTCCTTTCAGAAAAATACAAAATAAATACCAATAAACCATAGAAAAAACACTTCCACAAACGTTTTTTCACGTATGATTTCCCGGTTTTATGCATATTTCGTGCCATCCCGATTCTGTAGTTCCGCAGGAAAGCCGACCTTCGCGCAGGCGACCCTATACGGGCCGGCATCAAGAAAACAGAACTCAAACCCCGACCCCATTGTAACATGGTTTTCTCCGAGCTCGAAAAAGTAACGGGTGGAAAAATCCTTTCCCTGACAAACGACCTACCCGTTACCACGCTGGTTACAGACAGCCGAAAGGCGGTTATCAGCGAAGGTGCGGTGTTCTTTGCCGTCGGTGGGCAACATCACGACGGACATGACTTCGCAGACAGGCTGTTAAAGCAAGGTGTCAGGCAATTTGTGGTGGAGCGGCCTCTTGAGCGTCTCGCGGGCAAAGCGAATGTACTGCTTGTCCGCTCTTCCATAAGGGCGCTCCAGGACATCAGCGCCTTTCAGCGATCGGGAATACAGGCGCCTGTGATCGGAATAACCGGCAGCAACGGGAAAACGATCATCAAGGAATGGCTGTATCAACTGCTGTCGCCTGATTTCAAGATCGCCAAAAACCCCGCGAGCTATAACTCGCAGCTAGGCGTCCCGTTATCGGTGTGGCAAATGCAGCCCCACCATACCCTTGGTATCTTCGAGGCCGGCATTTCAAAAGTAAACGAAATGCAGAACCTTCAGCGGGTACTGAAACCGGATATTGGCATCTTCACCAATATCGGCTCCGCCCATGATGAAGGGTTCTCCGGCACCGATGAAAAAGTGCGGGAGAAACTGAAACTGTTCACAGACACCACGGTCGTCATCTATTGCAAAGATCACGAGGCAATAGACAAAGCAATCGGAGAAACCGGCGTAAAAACATTTTCCTGGGGCACCACCGATCAGGCATCGGCCACGATCACGCCTGAGGGCGACAGCTTCACCGTGCGTTATGGCCCGGAAACATTTTCCCTGCGCCTCCCTTTCTCCGATCCCGCGTCGGTAGAGAACTGTTTTCATTGCATATTCACGCTCCTCTCCCTGGGATTCTCACCGGAAAAGATCAACGAGCGGGTGGCCACACTCCGCTCCGTGCCGATGAGACTGGAGCTCAAGGAGGGAATCAATCGTTGTCAGATCATCGACGACACCTACAACAATGACCTCGCAGGGCTGCAGGTCAGTCTCGATTTTCTCGCCCATCAGCAGCAACGCAGGCAGAAGCGTGTGATCCTCTCCGATATACACGAATCAGGGCTGCCCGACGCCGCCCTGATGAAAAAAGTGTCGTCGCTGTTACAGTCAAAAGGTATCCGGCACCTCATCGGCATCGGCCCCGTACTTCATTCGTTCAGGGACGAATTTCATCCGGGATCACAGTTCTTTCTATCGACGGAAGAGTTTCTTCGCACGTTCAATTTCGATGAGCTGCACGACGAAGTCATATTGGTGAAAGGAGCGCGGGTTTTTACTTTTGAAAAGATCGTCAATCAAATTCAGCAGAAGGTGCACGGCACGGTCATGGAGATCGATCTTGACGCCCTCGTTCACAACCTGAACTACTTCAAATCGTTCCTGAACCCCTCCACGCGCATTATGGCGATGGTGAAGGCGTTCGCGTACGGAAGTGGCAGCAACGAAATCGCCAGCGTGCTTCAATACCACAAGGTTAATTACCTCGGTGTAGCCTATACCGATGAAGGCGTTGAGTTGAGAAGAAACAACATCACGCTTCCGATCATCGTAATGAATCCAGCGCAGGAAACATTCGACACGCTCCTGAAACACAACCTTGAACCAGAGATATACAATATCAGGATCCTGCAGGCACTCGGTGGTTTTCTCGAGGGTCGCCCTTGCAACATTCACCTGAAAATCGATACCGGTATGCGAAGGCTGGGCTTTGAAGAAGACCAGGCGGAAGGGTTGGTTGCGCTGCTGCGCGAACGACCCAATATGCGTGTCGCCTCCATCTTCAGCCACCTCGCCGGCGCTGACGAGCCAGAGCACGATGCCTTCTCGCGGCAGCAGGGAACGCGCTTCCGCGCGATGGCCGACTACATCTCGCAACGACTGGGCTATAGGCCATTGTATCACCTCCTCAACTCACCGGGGACGCTCCGCTTTCCCGACCTGCAATTCGATATGGTACGCCCCGGCATCGGCCTGTACGGCATTAACCCTTCTCCAACGACAACCCATACCCTGAGGCCGGTAGCGTCGCTAAAAACGATCATCTCACAGATCAAACACGTGGCAGCGGGCGAGACTATCGGATACGGAAGGAAGGGCGTTGCTGAGAAAGATCTCACCATCGCGACCCTTGCGATCGGTTATGCCGACGGGTTCAGCCGCGCTTTTGGAAACGGTGTGGGAAGTGTTCTGGTCAATGGCAAGGATGCGCCGGTGATTGGCAATGTATGCATGGACATGACCATGGTAGACATCACCGGAATTCCCGCCCGGGAAGGCGACCCGGTGATCATCTTTGGCAAGGGTCTGCCGATAGAAGTACTGGCTGACCGCGTCAATACAATCCCCTACGAGATCCTGACAAGCACCAGCGAAAGGGTTAAACGCGTTTTTGTAGCGGAAAGCATCTGACCGGCTACCCGCAGCCGCCGAGATTCTTCTTCAGATCGCGCTGCGGTAATCCGCCGAAATCCCTCTCGTTCCCTTCATTCTGAGGCGGCTGTTCCGGCTGCTCTTTCCCGCGTTTCTGATCGCGATCCTTTTTGGATTTTTTCTTTGCCTTCATTGCCTATTGCTTATTGATCAATTGATAAACTAAAAATTGCATTCCACTCCAAGCCCCTCTATCTTTGGCTGTTTAAAATTAATCTAAATAGTGAGCAGTACAAGAAACGTATCACAGATGAAACCGGGGGATATCGGCATTATAGCCGGATTCACGGATGAATACCTGTCGGTGAAGCTAATGGAAATGGGTTGTCTGCCGGGGATGCCCGTGCGTTTCAATTTTACGGCGCCGTTTGGTGATCCCGTGTGTATAAGTGTATCCGGTTACGAGCTTTCACTCCGCCTGGAGGAAGCAGCGACGATTTCAATAGTTGATTAATGGCGGTTCCAAAACGGCAACGAGTTGCGTTGGTAGGCAATCCTAACTCGGGAAAGTCTTCCTTGTTTAATCAGTTAACAGGCCTAAAGCAAAAGATCGGAAATTTTCCCGGCGTCACCGTCGAAAAGCGTTCCGGCCTCACTTCGTTGCCTGACGGCTCGGTGCTCGAGGTCATGGACCTCCCCGGCATATACAGTATTTATCCCAGAAGTCTCGACGAGCAGATCGTTGCCGAAATTCTACTGAACCATCATGCGACGACAACACCCGACACGGTTGTTGTGATTGCGGACGCTACCAACCTCAAACGAGGTCTGCTTCTGCTTTCGCAGGTCATAGATATCGGGCTCCCTACCGTCCTTGCCCTCAACATGATGGATCTCGTTGTCAAAGCAGGCATCAGCTATGACATCAAGAAGCTTTCGGAGAAGCTTGGAATACCGGTAGTCCCCATCGACGCCCGAAGGGGTGTCGGCCTCAATGAACTAAAGAAAGTCATTGGAGGTTCGGTGCCCGCATCTGCACACCCCGTATTCACCGTGTGGAAGGAAGCACAACAGCCAGTCGGCGAATTACGCACAACCCTGGGACTCGACAACGACTACGAAGCCTATCAATATCTGGAACAACCAGCATCGCTGAATTTCCTTTCTGCCAAAGACCGGCAGTTTGTAGACGATGTGCGAACCCGTTACAATTTCATCCCCGGCAAATTCCGCGGGGCCGAAACGATACAGCGATATAGTTCCATTCAGGATTTGCTGAATGAAGTTACGCTGAAGCAGACCGACTTCTCGTGGAAGAACTACTCGAGAAAGATCGACAGTGTGCTTACCCACAAAGTGTGGGGCTACGTCATCTTCCTCTGCCTGTTGTTCCTGATCTTTCAGGCGATCTTCGCATGGGCAACCATTCCCATGGACATGATCGACTCACTCTTTGGTACCCTCAGCCAACAACTTGACGAGTGGCTTCCCGAAGGGCCCCTGACATCGCTGCTCGCCGACGGAATTGTGCCGGGAATTGGTGGCATCGTCATCTTTGTACCGCAGATCGCCATACTCTTCGCATTCATTTCAATACTGGAGGAAAGTGGATACATGGCCAGAGTTGTCTTCCTGATGGACAAGCTGATGCGAAAATTCGGCCTCAACGGAAAGAGTGTAGTCCCCTTGATGTCGGGTGTTGCCTGCGCTATTCCCGCCGTCATGGCCACGCGCACGATCGACAACTGGAAAGAGCGGATGATCACGATCTTCGTCACACCGCTGATGAGTTGTTCGGCGCGTCTCCCGGTGTTTGCTATTCTCATCGGCCTCGTCGTGCCCGAACAAAAAATTCTCGGCTTCTTCAACCTGCAGGGTATCGCCCTGATGGGACTCTACCTGCTCGGTTTCGTCGCGGCCATAGGATCGGCATGGGTGATGAACTATATCCTCCGCGTCAGAGAGCGCAGCTTCCTGATTATGGAACTCCCCACCTACCGTGTCCCACGCTGGTCGAATGTAGGGTACACCATCGTCGAGAAAACAAAAGCGTTTGTCTTCGAAGCGGGTAAAGTAATCCTTGCGATATCCATTATCCTCTGGGTGCTGGCAAGCTACGGTCCCGGCGACAAACTGACCAATGCTCACGAAAATGTTCTCGCCGAATCTCCGGAGCTGCAATCAACAGATGAAGAGCTGGATGACCGCATCGCAGCCTACAAGCTCGAAAACTCCTACGCCGGCATCATAGGAAAAGCCATTGAGCCCGTTATCAAGCCACTCGGATACGACTGGAAGATCGGGATAGCACTGATCACTTCATTCGCGGCACGCGAAGTATTCGTAGGCACCATGGCAACCATCTATAGTATCGGCAGCGCTGATCTGGATGACGATTCCACCATCAAAAGCCGTATGAAGCGCGAGATCAATCCTGAAACAGGCGGCCCGAGATTCACGCCCGCGGTAGGATTTTCGCTTCTCATCTTCTATCTCTTCGCCATGCAGTGTATGAGTACCCTGGCCGTTGTTTATCGCGAAACAGGAGGATGGAAGTGGCCTATGCTTCAACTGGTGTACATGACGTTGCTCGCCTATGTATCCGCGTGGATAGTATACCAGGTCCTTGTGTAATTCGGAACAGGTAACGCGAAATAACTCGTTAACCGTGTATCTTGCAACGTGAAATCAAATTCAGGAGCAGTGACTGACCGTCATTCAGTAATCTTTGCGCTATCGGTTATTCTATTCACCGCCTGCCAAAAGCCATCTGACAGCACACTCCACAACAAGTTTGCCGACCCTGTCATCGTAAAGATCGCCGACTTCGCAGACCGGCGGCTCGGGGACAGTGTCCAACCATACCTCAATCATGAAAACGCCGCCTATCGCCTGGAGGCGGTTCTGGCGTTTGCCTCGATTCAACAGATAAGTGATATCAATCGCATCGGCAGACTGCTGTTGATGGATTCAGATGCGGAAGTGCGACGTGGTGCGGCGTTCGCACTCGGACAGCTTCAGGACCCATCAGCCGAACGTCTTTTGCTCGGCGCGCTGGTAAAAGAGAAAGTGCCGGAGAATACCATGACGATGTTGGAGGCGTATGGTAAAGTCACCGCTCAATGGAAGCTTGAACCCGAGCCCTTCCTCGGCGACAGTCTCAGAAGCACGGGCCTTGCCTGGTCGCTGTATCGCGCCGGGCTGCGCAATACAACGGGAGCGGATGCCAATGTCATTGCTATGCGTCTGCTGGCTACACCGTTTCCCGCATCGGCCCGGCTCGGCGCTGCACACTTCTTCGCGCGCGGAGCAACCGATTTCCAGGATGCTGAATCTGCGCTCATCGTATCATCGACCACTGACGATTCACCCGACGTGCGCATGGCCGCCGCACTCGCACTAGGCAAAATCGGTACTGACTCCAGTCTGGCTACAATACGCCGGATAATCACAAAGGATAAGGATGCTCGTGTTGTCGTCAACGCCGTGCGGGCACTGCGTAATTTCCCGTTCAGCAAAAGCGAAAGAATACTGTATGAATGTCTTCACCATAAAGACAGTCACGTAGGAATCGCAGCTTCCGAGGTCATCCGTGACCGGGTAGATGAGCCTCGCTGGATAATGACGTGTTCACAGATCAACTATCTACCCGTATCCGAATGGCGTATTATCGCCAACCTGTATGACGGGGCACTGCGGGCCGGGCAGCACAAAGACCTGGCCGATGAGATACAGGACCGCTACAACGAAGAGCGGGATCCTTTTGCGCGGGCCGCGCTCCTGGGAGCGTTGTCACATTTCACGCCCTCGCTGGAGTTCATTCATGATGCGGTAAAAAACGCGGACACAGCAATTGTACGGACCGCGGCGGCGGGGACTCTCGTCGCCATGAATCGCAGCCCGAATTTCAAACCCGTGCTTAGAAAGCGCTTTGCCGAGATCTATGCGGACGTCATGCGTTCAACTTCCGATATTGCTCTGATCGGTACGATCGCCACAGCCTTCGCTGACTCGACTCTGGGTTATCGCGAGATCGTTAAGGATTACAGCTTTCTGAAAGAGGCGAAGGAAAAACTACAACTCCCCAGGGATATCGAAGCCATGCGGCCACTGGAAGCGGCCATCGCGTATCTCGGGCACAGACCGCCGCCGGAGGTCAACAATGAATACAATCACCCGATAGACTGGCAGCTCGTCACAAAAATTCCAAAAGGTCTCATCATCAGCATCAAGACCACTCGCGGAAGCATGGCGACGCGGCTGTTCGTGGAGGAAGCTCCGGGATCAGTGGCCAATTTCATTTCGCTGGCACAGCAGGGTTACTTCAATAATCGGTTTTTTCATCGCGTCGTTCCAAACTTCGTCATTCAGACAGGCTGCAATCGCGGCGATGGATGGGGAGCCGAGAGCTATTCGATTCGCTCCGAATTCAGCCAGCGGCGCTACACCACCGGGTCGATTGGCCTGGCATCAGCCGGCAAAGATACCGAGTCCACCCAGTGGTTTGTTACCCATTCGCCGACTCCCCATCTCGACGGACGATACACGATTTTTGGTGAGATCGTGGAGGGCAGGAAGGTGGCAGATTACATTCAAATGGGAGATCGGATCACCGGCGTAGACCTGGGTGATTTCAAGGATCAATAATTTTTCCGTCATTCGCAGTAAATTGTTCCGGTCTTGACAAAAGTATTCCAGCAGAATTTCAAAGTAGGTATTCTCGGCGGCGGCCAGCTCGGGCGGATGCTCATCCAGGCAGGCATAGACTTCAATATTCCGTTTGCCGTGCTCGATCCTGACCCCGCAGCACCATGCGTCGGTCTCGCTGAATTTCATTGCGGCAAGCTCACAGACTACGACACGGTAATGCAGTTCGGCTCAGCGTGCGACATCGTCACCATTGAGATCGAGAATGTCAATACAGCCGCGCTGAAGGACCTCGTAAAAAAAGGTGTGACCGTGCTGCCGGAGCCATCTGTTATTGAACTCATTCAGGACAAACGCGCACAGAAAGAGTTTTACAGGAACAACGGTATCCCTACAGCTGAGTTCCACCTCACCGATACCGCAGACGATGTAAAGAAACACCGCGACTCCCTGCCTTTTGTCAATAAACTGGGCCGCGAAGGATATGACGGTCGCGGTGTACAGGTCATGCGCAGTGAAAGCGATCTCTCCGCCGCGTGGGAAGCGCCGAGCCTGGTTGAAAAACTTGTTGATTTCGAGAAGGAGATCGCGGTCATCGCAGCGCGGAACCGCGCCGGTGATATCCGTACATTTCCCGCCGTGGAGATGATCTTCCACCCGGTGCATAACCTCGTGGAATATCTGTTCTCACCCGCTGATCTGAAACCCGCGATTGCCGATGCTGCCGACGCCATAGCGCGGAAAGTGATCACTGACCTCAACATGACCGGACTACTCGCCGTGGAGATGTTTGTGACCCGCGACGGAAACGTCCTCGTGAATGAGGTAGCTCCCAGGCCGCACAACAGCGGACATCAGACAATTGAAGCTAACATGACCTCACAGTACGAGCAGCACCTTCGTTCAATTCTCGGTCTGCCGCTGGGCGACACCGCCACTGTTATGCCCAGCGCGATGATCAACCTTCTCGGTGAAGACGGTCACTCGGGCCCGGCGCGATATCAGGGGTTTGAAGAGATCCTTGCCACACCGGGAGTGTTCGTGCACTTGTACGGGAAAAAAATGACGAAGCCATTCAGAAAAATGGGGCATGTAACCATAGTGGCGGATGGTGTAGCTGCTTTGAGAAAGAAAGCGAAGTTTGTAAAGGAAACGTTGAAAGTGATTTCGTGAGCCTGCCAGCGCCGGCGGGTGAGGTCAGTCCTGCGGACGTTGTACTATTTGTCGATTATAGATAAACACCGATATATTATGGCTATTAAAAAACCGATGGTAGGCATTATTATGGGGAGCGAAAGTGATCTCCCAATAATGAAGGAGGCGGCCGGGATTCTCGACGACCTGCAGGTCTCATACGAATTGACGATCGTTTCGGCGCATCGCACACCTCTGCGAATGGTGGACTACGCTTCCACTGCCCGCAAACGAGGCCTTCGCGTAATCATAGCAGGAGCAGGCGGTGCAGCGCACCTTCCCGGCATGGTTGCATCGCTAACGTCGCTACCGGTGATCGGCGTGCCGGTAAAGTCATCCAATTCGATTGATGGGTGGGATTCTATCCTTTCCATACTGCAGATGCCCGCCGGTGTCCCTGTCGCGACAGTAGCGCTGAACGGTGCCCGAAACGCCGGAATCCTCGCAGCACAGATTCTGGGATCAGCGGATCGCGATCTTGGGAAGCGCCTGGACAAATTTAAGCGCTCGCTTCAGAAGAAGGTCGAGAATGCTGCCCGAAAGATCTCAGACACATTTTGAAGCGGGAAATTCCGGCCGCAGCAAGCCCCGTCATTTGGGTGGTGCGCGGCGGTTCCGCCGGCAAATATTTCAGGATATGACATTAATTCTTTACTTTAATGTCACAATAACCCTACTGGAACAACATAGTGATTGGTCGCAAGACTGGTGACATTGTTCTTCAGCGCTTTTCACCAATGAACCCAAACGAAAAAGGATGGTTGAAAGAGTATATCAATTTCCGATTGGGAATATTGAAGGATCTCACAGCCGACCCCACGAAGAAACGTTCTCATCCAGAGCAATTGCTGTACAGAATCATTCAGCCTACCGGGTTGATGTACGGTCAGTCCACCGGTATATCCAGTCATCCTGATCACGATACCTGGCACCACCGCGACCAGATGAAGGTCCTGCTGGTCGAGAGTCTTCTCAACAGCGCGCTCCTGCTCCCTGAGAAACAGAATGTTTCCTACGAGTACATCACTGAAGCCATCGAAAAGACGCTCGCGAATATTGGGAACTTCTACAACAGTATCTTTCCCGAGCTTGCTACTTCCGAAAAAACGTTGTTCGGAAAGCGCCGATCTCCGGATGAAATTGTCGAGCGAATTCTCAATAAAAGGATAGAGCAGACATCCGATTTCGAGGGCAACTTCTGGACATATTTCTTCCACAATACCCTGCTGTTTCTCGACGTCTTCATATTCGGTCAATGGATGCATACGAACGCCGACCGGATCGTTGAAGATTTTTTTCGGTATGAACGGGATGAGCTGCGGTTTTCCATTGTAAAGGTGATTGCTGCGGCGGCCCATGCGAACCGCGAGGTGGCGTATGAAGAAAAGAAACTGCTCGATCTTTTTCTGCATAGCTCGGAGCTGTCTGCCGAACAGAGAAAAGAAGCCTTGATCATTTTTGAGAAGGGGATTGAGGTTACCGAGATCAGTCTGCCGTCGGAGAATTCGTGGATACTTAAAAAATTCTTTCTCGAGATTGCAATCCTGACCCTTTGGGCTGACAAGAAAGTAGAAGAGATGGAGATGCAATTTCTCGATCGCTTCGCGACCCATCTCGGCTTTGACGACGACGATCTGGAAAACAGCCTCATTGCTATTGAGGGGTTTGTGCTCGAGAACTGGGAGCAGCTTTCATATCTTCAGAACAATCAGGACTACCAGCAGGTTAGCGAACAGTTTATCGGGCGTGTGGCAAAGATCGCGGAAAAGAACACGCTGCGCCTTATCAATGAATTGCAGGAGAACACAACTGTTGTCGAGCTGCTCAGGAAATCTCGTTCCACCGAGTTGTCGCCGGCAGATCGAGAGCGTGTTCGGGTAGCGCTGATTCAGATCCTGCGGTCAATCCCAACATTCCAGATAATTTCATTGCCGCGCAAGTTTCTAACGTTGCCCGTGCTTCTGAAGATCCTGCCAAAGACCCTCTTTACCGAGGGCATCCCTTCCTAGGCTTCTTCTTCAATTGCTTCCTTTCTCGGAATGAGCACCGAGAAAATAATTGCCAGCGTCAGCGTGACGATAATAACCGTGAACGACAGGTAGACATTGACGTGGACGTCCCAGATATCGAGCAGCATTTTGGCTCCGATGAAGAAGAGGATGACCGAAAGGCCTTTCTGAAGCAGATAGAATCTGTCGATTATACCCGCCAGCAGGAAGAACATCGCGCGCAACCCCATGACGGCAAAAATATTGGAAGTATAGATCAGAAAAGGGTTTTGCGTAATCGCAAAGGCTGCCGGGATAGAGTCAACGGCAAAGATCAGGTCGGTGGTCTCAATGAGCACGATAACGAGAAACAGCGGTGTGAAAAGCAGCTTGCCATTCTCGCGTATAACAAAGTTTCCGTCGTGGTCATTGTATGACATCGGCAGATACTTCTTGCAAAACTTCAGGATAGCATTCTTTTCCGGATCGATCTTCTCGTCGCCGTCGTCGAAATATATCCGGATACCGGAGTAGATAAGGAACACCCCGAAGATATAGAGTATCTCGTGGAACTGTTCAATCAGGTAGGTCCCGACAAAGATAAATACACCCCTGAACACGATGGCACCGAGGATTCCCCAAAACAAGATTTTGTGGTAGTACTTTTCATTGACCTTGAAGTATTTCAGGATCAGGAGGATCACGAAAATGTTATCGACCGAGAGCGCATACTCGGTCAGGTAGGCGGAGAAGTACTCCACCGCGCCCTGGGTTCCGCTCTGATCATATAAGAGGATAAAGACCCCGAACATGGTCGACACCGCCACCCAGAAGATCGACTGGTATAGGGCAGACCGGGTGCTGATCTTTCGTGCGTTTTTGTGGAAAAGCCCCAGGTCAAGCACCAAAAAGAGGATGATGATAACCGCGAAGATCCCGAACAGTATTGTCTCCTCCTCGGGCAAATTGCCGAAAAGTGAGAAGGTGAGTATGTTGAACACGGGGAGCAAATAAATTCTAACGCTAGTAAAGTGGGGAAGCCTTTAGCCACCAAAAATAGGATTTTAGACTTCGCTTAATTTCAAAACTACGAATATATTTTAATACTGAAAATCATACCATCGGAAAGGCGGTGGCAGGGCGGGAGTCGGGGAGTCGGGGAGTCAATGAGAACAATGCTGGCACACTCCCTGGATCAGCAGGTTCACTTCCTTTGGCGCATATCCTTTGGGCAGCTTTACCGGGGGGATATCGACATCCAGGCAGTTGGTCTGACCGCATTGCACGCATTTAAAATGGACGTGTTCATGCCGGTGGTTGGCACCGGAGCAGGTATCTGAACAGAGGGCGTATTTGAGGCCTCCCCCATCGTCGAGGACCTTGTGGATAAGTCCGCGGTCAAAAAAAGTTTTGAGCGTTCGGTAAACTGTGACCCGGTCAATCTCTTCAGCGATCTCGCTTTCAATATCGGCATGCGACAGGGCGTGTTCCTTTTTCAGGAACAGCCGAAGCACTTCCTGGCGAGTCGGGGTCGACCGCAGCTGAAAGTTTTTCAGAAGCCTGTTGGATACCGATAGTTGTTTCATTGAAGCTGCAATTGCAGTAAATTCTGATAGATGCCGTTGGCGAGATTAGACAATTCAGCATGCGAGCCCATTTCCGCCAGCGTTCCCTCGTGAATAACAAATATACGATCTGCTTTCTTTATAGTGCTCAACCGGTGGGCAATAATAATACTTGTCCGCCCCTCCATGAGCGTCTCCAGCGCCTGTTGAACCAGTGTCTCCGAGTGCGCGTCGAGCGAACTTGTCGCTTCATCAAGAATCAGGATCGCCGGGTCCTTCAGAATTGCCCGCGCAATCGCGATCCTCTGTCGCTGTCCTCCCGATAGCCTCACGCCCCGGTCGCCGACAAGTGTATTGAACCCTTCCGGGAAGGTCTCGATAAATTCAAGAGCATTTGCCTTTCGCGCCGCTTCCCGCACCTGCTCGCTCGTTGACCCCGGCCTTCCGTAAAGGATGTTCTCTTCAATTGTGCCTCCGAAGAGCAGCACCTCCTGCGGCACGATACCGATGTTCCGGCGATATGCTGTAAGGTTGTACTCTTCGATCGGCCGCCCGTCGAGGCGTATGGCTCCCTCGTTGAGTTCATAAAAACGAAGTAAAAGATTTATGATCGTCGACTTGCCGGAGCCGCTTTTTCCGACCAGCGCTACCTTTTCGCCGTGTTCTATTGCAAAGTTGAGGTCACGTAACACCTGATGGCCAGCCCGCGATGGGTACGCGAAGCTTACGCCCGAATACGCTATATCCCCCCGAAGCTGCAGGTCTTCCACCGGCTGGGAAGACTCATCAGGCAAAAGCAGGATCTCGCCTATTCGCTCAGACGCCCCCACCGACCGCTGCAACTGCGCGTAAATATCGCCCAGACCCGCGATCGAGAAACCGATAAAGCTCGTGTAGAAGATGAATGAAAACAGTTCGCCGACCGTCAGCTGATTCGACTGTACAAGACTGGCGCCAAACCAACCCACGGCAACGATACCACCAAAGAGGGCAAAGATCACGAACGAAATGAACAGGCCCCGATAGCGCGACGACTGGATCGCGATACGCACTACTTCTCCGATCGCCCGCGTGTAGCGGTTGACCTCAAACCACTCGTTTGTAAACGCTTTCACCATCGCCACCGAATGAAGAGATTCCTCGACAACAACATTCGCCGCCGCAAGTTTCTCCTGCGTTCTCTTCGACAGTTTCCTGATATACTTTCCGAAAAACAAAGCACTCAATACCATCACCGGAACAACCACCAGCATAAAGGCAGTCAGCGTTGGAGCGAGATAAAAGATGATGGCAATACCAAACACGAGGGTGAGCACCTGGCGAAGCATTTCCGCCAGGACAAAGGAAAATGTGTCCTGAAGTGTCGCGACATCAGACGTCAGCCGGCTCATAACATCCCCGACGCGCTGGCTGTCAAAAAAGGGCATCGGCAACCAAATTACTTTTTTGTAAACCGCCGTGCGGATATCGGCCATTCCTCGTTCACTGACAATAGAGAATGTGTAAACCCTGATAAATGAAAAGACACTCTGCGTGAACAGGATAAGGAGCAATGCGATCGCTACCTGGTTGATGTTGTTAAAATAGTGCGCCTTACCAGCCGCAACATCGAGCAGCTCTCCCGCGAGGCGCGGAAAGGCCAGGAGAATCAGACTGGAGAGCGCAAGCGATATCAACCCGAGGAGAAAGATTCCTTTATACGGCAGCATAAACCTGAAAATACCTACCAGGTCGCGCAATCCCTTTTTGTTCAGTGGCCGTTTCGCTTCTTGTGTTCCGTTCTCGCTTCTTTTCTTACTCATCGTTGTCAAATTTCCGCGATATGCGGCCTCTCCTTACTGATCGATCAATACTCTTCCGTTTATACTGAATACCACCGAATCGCTCAATATCATTCGCTGACCTCCTTCGATCGAATAGGAGGTCAGGACGGTTTGATTGCCCACCTGGCGGAAATGCATGGAGAGCACGCGGGCGCTGCCAAACAACAGGTTCTGTTCGTCGTACACCGCTTCAATCTTGCGGGGCTTTCCTAGCGTGCCCTGATAATAGACTTTCAAATATACGATGGGAAGGTCTTCAAGGCTGGTGAATGATTTTACTGTGAGGTTGCTGCCCGTATCCAGCAACCCATCGGTAACTTCGTAGATTGACTTGTTTACCGGCTTGTTGATCTCATTGAGCTTGTTGAAGATCTCGAGCTCTTTTCTCCATTCTGTGTCACTTGGAACATACCGTGCTGTGTCTGTGGTACCGTCGAGCACCGCCTCCTTCAAAAGCGCCGCGCGTATGCTTGTCAGGTACTCTACCTGGCTCGATACTAAACTGTCTATCGGATAGAAGGTAGCCGGTTGCTTTTCTGATTCACAGGAGCCCAGAGACAGAAGGGTGGCAGCTAAAAGCGATCCGGCAATAAATTTAGTCCAGCAGAACATCTCCCGTCATTTGTTCGGGCACAGACAGCCCCATGAGTGTAAGGATCGTAGGTGCGACATCGCCCAGCTTACCGTCTTTGAGTTTCCCTTTGTATGAATCATCTACGAGAATACACGGAACAAGGTTGGTTGTATGCGCGGTATTGGGAGTGCCGTCTTCATTGATCATCATATCAGCATTTCCATGATCAGCAATGATCAGCGTTGCATATCCATTGCGCAGCGCTGTGCCGGCAACCACCTTCGCACATGCGTCAACTGTTTCACAAGCCTTCACGGCAGCGTTAAAATCGCCGGTGTGTCCGACCATGTCGGGGTTAGCGAAGTTAAGACAAATAAAATCAGCCGATTTTGCTTCCAGCTCCGGAACGATCTTGTCACGGATATCCCCCGCGCTCATCTCCGGTTGCAGATCGTATGTCGCCACTTTCGGTGAGGGACACATAATACGGCTCTCTCCCTCAAACGTCGTTTCTCTTCCACCGGAAAAGAAGAACGTAACATGAGGATACTTTTCCGTTTCGGCTATTCGAATCTGCTTCCTTCCGGCATCGGCAACCACTTCTCCGAGCGTCTTCTCAAGGTTATCTTTCTCGAAGATCGTGCGTACATCCTTGAACGTATCGTCGTAGGTAGTCAGTGTGATGTAGTAGAGCTTCCGCTTTTTCATCTGCTGATCAGGGAAGTCCTGCTGCGTAAGTACCTGCGTGATCTCGCGGCCGCGATCGGTGCGGAAGTTAAAGCACAGCACAACATCGCCTTCGTCAACAGTTGCCAGGGGTTGTCCCTTATCATCGGTGATGGAGATGGGTTTGATAAACTCATCTGTTACATTGTTATCGTAAGACTCCTGGACTGCCGCCAGCGGGTCGGTGGCAGACTGACCCCTTCCGTGGACGAGGAGGTCATACGCAAGCTTGACGCGCTCCCAGCGCTTGTCGCGGTCCATCGCATAATAACGTCCGATCACACTCGCCAGGCGACCGCCGTTTTTCTCCAGGTGAGGGAGCAGGTCTTGCAAATAGCCTTTGCCTCCCCTCGGATCGGTATCCCGGCCATCCATAAATGCGTGAACGAAAAGGTTAGTCACCCCCTTCTTGTTTGCCAGGGAAATCAATCCCTTGAGGTGGTTGATATGCGAGTGCACGCCGCCATCGGAAACGAGACCGATAAAATGCACCTTCCTGTTGTTCGCCTTTGCGTATGCGAAGGCCTCATTCAGAACGGGATTGTTATCAAGTTCTCCGTCTTCCAGAGCCTTGTTGACACGCACGAGATCCTGGTACACCACCCTTCCGGCGCCGATGTTCATGTGGCCGACTTCCGAATTTCCCATTTGTCCATCCGGCAAGCCCACCGCGAGACCGGACGCCTGGAGTTTGCTGTGGGCGTAGCGTGTGTACAGGGAATCGACAAAGGGCGTGCTCGCCTGATCTACCGCAGAAACTTTCTTATTAGCTGCGATGCCCCAGCCGTCGAGTATCATCAATAAAACCTTCTTATTCATTGGCAATGATTTTCTCTTGTTAATGCCTGTGGCCTGGACCTTCTTCCCTGGCGGGGTCTGGAAATCTTGCACCGGCTGTAAAAAAGTCACATAACTGAAAAAACCGCCTTTTTACCATGTCCCGGCACTGGTCGGATGTTAAACTCAGTTTGAGGCGGAATACTCACTCATTTCAAAGGAAGAGCGTCTTTCAGGACGCGCAAATATAATACGATAACCATTTTCATTACATCATCGCTGTAAGAAGAAACCCCCCGTCAATAGTAATTTCTTTATCTTTCAACAATGGCATAGTTTTCGCCATAAATTAAAACTGTCATGAACCTGAACACATTAAGAGTCTTTATAGTTTTCACCATCCTGACCTTACAGGTGTTCGCCGCCCATGCGCAGAGCGGTGTTATCTACCAGGTTCGCGAAACTATTAAGGCGGGCAGCTCTAAAGAACTGTCAAAATACCTGTTTCAGACGGTAGATGTCACTATTGAGGGGAAAGTACAGTCCTACAGCAAGGCACAGGCCGAGTTCGTGTTCCGCGATTTTTTCAGACAACATCCACCGAGCGAATTTAACATCATTCACCAGGGATCGTCAAAGGGCGGGCAGCCTTTTGCAATCGGTCAGTACAAAAGCAACGATGAAACTTTCAGGGTCTTCATGAAGATCCGGGTTACCAACAACCAACAGCTCCTGCACGAAATTTCGTTCTCAAAGGAATAATAAATAAGGGAGCTTGATGGAGTTCCAGGCCCTCACGCGTATATGTATGCCGAGCGATAGGATACAAGTGCCAAAAAAATCTTCCTTTAACCAGCCCGAATTCCCTAACGACTATTAGCATTCAAATATTTCGGTCTAAACACTCAAATCACCCGGACAGCTGTCTATTTTTGCGGGCGTGACACCAGCCTATATCACTCCCGGATTCCTGCAGCATTTTATCAGCTCCGCTATCGCCGAAGATGTAGGCGAAGGCGACCATTCCACACTTGCCTCGATCCCTGCCGAAACCCGGCAAACGGCAAAGTTGCTGGTGAAAGACAATGGTGTAATGGCCGGTGTTTCCCTCGCCCGCGAAATCTTCAGGCACATTGACAACCACCTGGAGATGGATGTCTTTATTCACGATGGCGAAACCATCAAAAAAGGCGATATCGCCTTTGCGATATCCGGATCCGCGCGTTCCATTCTGACTGCTGAACGACTGGTACTCAACTGTATGCAGAGGATGAGTGCTATCGCCACCAAAACCAGGCACTATTGCGAACTGATTGCCGGCACCGGCGCAGAACTCCTCGATACCCGAAAAACAACCCCCAACTTCCGTCTGCTCGAGAAATGGGCTGTAAGGATAGGCGGGGGTAAAAATCATCGCATCGGTTTGTTTGACATGATTATGCTGAAGGACAATCATATCGATATGGCCGGAGGAATTTCCGCAGCAATCAATCGGACAAAAGAGTATCTTCGCGCCATTAACAAAGAATTGGCCGTGGAGGTGGAGACCCGCAACCTTGCTGAGGTGCGGGAAGTGCTCTCAAACGGAGGGGTGGATGTGATCATGCTGGATAACATGGACACAGCAACGATGCGGGAAGCTGTCGGGATAATCGCTGGCCGGTGTAAAACGGAGGCCAGCGGTGGTATCAGCGAAGACACTATCCGATCTATAGCGGAGTGCGGTGTCGACTACATATCCGTCGGTGAACTCACACACGCGATAAAAAGCCTGGATCTCAGCCTCAAAGCGGACCGTTAAAAAGTTGTGGTAAGTTATGATCGTAAAAACCAAGAATTACAAACTGGATAAAAAGGTATATATCCGTCTTGCCTTTCAGCGCATGATGCGCCGGCAGGGCTGGATCGCCGCACTGGCAGCATTTGTAATCTGCCTGGGCTATATATGGGTTCCCGGCATCTGGTGGTTTATCGGCGCGATAACCGGGCTCGGTCTCTACATGCTGTTCTGGTGGGTACAATTCTACGGTGTGACTCAACTCGAGCAGGGACGCGTACTTTTTGAAAAGTTCTCCTACGAGATCAGCAGCCAGCAGATTATCATGAAAAAGAATCCGCGCGAAGGGATGCCACTGAAGTGGGATCAGATCAAGAGCGCCGAAATAGGAAAAGATTACTTTGCTCTCTTCGTAAACAAAGCTCAGCTTATCCACTTGCCATTTCGTATCTTCAATACGGAAAATGAACGAAAGTTCCTGTCCAGCGTCCTGAAAAACAAAGGGCTCGTCAAAGGATCATGACAACTGGATAAGGAAAGTCTCAATCTGCCCGGATGAAGACGATCCCCCCTGAAATAGCGAGACAAAAGATTCGCCGGTATTGCGCATACCAGGAGCGCTCGCATCTCGAAGTACGTAATAAACTTTATGAATACGGTCTCCGGTCGTTCGAGGTAGGCGACATCATCACCGATCTCATCGCCGAAGGATACCTGAGTGAAGAGCGCTTCGCCAAAGTATTTGCAGGCGGAAAGTTCAGAATGAAAAAATGGGGGAGGGTGAAGATCGTCAACGCCCTTGAGCTGAAGGGTGTTTCGCGCAACTGTATCAGCATCGCACTGACAGAAATCGATGACGATTCCTATCAGCGAACATTGCGTAACCTGCTGGAGACAAAACTGGATTCACTGGACGACGACAATATCTTTGTTCGTCGAAATCAATTGTCTGCTTATGCTATCCGAAAGGGATACGAACCCGACCTCGTATGGAAGACCATCCAGGAACTGATCCCGAAATAGATATTATGAAGACACGTTGATGTTGGCTCTGCGCAGCTTGAAATTCTGACCGAGATATACCTTGCGAACCAACGGGTCATTGGCGAGGTCTTCAGCCGTACCCGACTTGAACAGCTTGCCATCGACCATCAGGTAGGCACGATCGGTTATTGAGAGCGTCTCGTCCACATTGTGATCGGTAATGAGTATGCCGATGTTTTTGTGCTTCAGTCTGGCCACGATCATCTGTATTTCCTCAACAGCAATGGGGTCGACACCGGCGAAAGGTTCATCGAGTAAAACAAACTTAGGATCAACCGCCAGGGCCCTGGCGATTTCCGTTCTTCTTCGCTCACCGCCGGACAGCGACATGCCGAGGTTCTTTCTCACCTTCTGCAGGCTGAACTCCTCGATGAGCTGATCGGTCTTCTCCTTGCGCTCCTGCCGGGTGTAGTCTCTCATTTCCAGTACCGCAAGGATATTCTCTTCCACCGTAAGCTTGCGGAACACGGAAGCCTCCTGAGCCAGATAACCGATACCGCGCTTTGCGCGCTGATACATAGGCAACTCGGTGATCTCCTCAGTCTCCAGGAAGATCTTGCCCTCATTCGGTTTAATGAGGCCTACGATCATGTAAAAGCTCGTAGTCTTCCCCGCGCCGTTAGGTCCCAGTAACCCCACGATCTCCCCTTGTTCCACCCGCACGGAAACATCGTTTACCACGGTGCGCGATTTGTACTTTTTAAACAGATGTTCGGCGCGAAGGGTCATTCATTATCAAATTTAATATCCTTGATTCGCAACTGCGTAGTAGTCGTTCCATTGTACACATTCTCTTCTAACGTGAAGGCCATCCGGAAGGAATCGCTTCCGGCGATTCCTTCGTAGTAATCAGCCATATCGAAACCGATAGCCTGAAAAACCTTGTTGCCACCGGCCTGGCCCACGAGGAATTTGATGTGCCGGTCCTTGAGCAGTGAGGGCGAATTTACCACATACAGGTTATTGGCCGCAAACACCGGTTTCGCATTCTCCGGCCCAAACGGCCCCATCTGCTTTAACACATTTATGAACTTTGAGTTCACCGTGTCGAGAGTGATCGCCGTGTCAATCTCCACTACCGGAGTCAACATCTCCGCTGTAAGCGTTGCCGAAACCACCTCTTCAAAACGTCTCCGGAATGCTTCGAGGTTGCTGACGTCAAGCGTTAGCCCCGCCGCATATTTATGACCACCGAACTTCTCAAGCAAATCGCTACAGCTGAGTATCGCCTGATACAAGTCAAAACCATTTACACTTCGCGCCGATCCGGTGATCTTATTGTTCGATTCAGTAAGGATTACCGTCGGTCTGTAAAACCTTTCAATACATCGAGCAGCAACTATGCCAATAACGCCTTTATGCCAGGTATTCTTAAAAAGAACTGTTGATTTAAGCGGCTTGATGCGATCGTTCGATTCAATCATCCCCAGTGCCTCTTCGGTGATAGAGGTATCGTACTCCCTCCGCAGTTCGTTGTTGAGGTCCAGCTTTTCCGCGAGTGCAAGCGCTTCGCTGTCGGTATCGGCAATCAGCAGATCAACTGCTCCTCTCGCGTGCGCCACCCTGCCCGCGGCATTGATCCGCGGACCCAGGGTAAACATTACCCCCGAGATATCCAGATCATGTTGTATACGCGCGACACTCTTCAGTGCCTTCAGACCGGGAAGCGGATCGTCGTTTAGCTTTCTAACCCCATAGAAGGCAAGCACGCGATTCTCACCGACGATGGGAACCACGTCGGCAGCAATACTGACAGCTACCAGGTCGAGGAAACCGAACACTTCGTTTTCGTCGCGATAGCGGCGCGCAAAAGCCTGCATAAACTTGAATCCAATGCCACAGCCGCTCAGTTCAGAAAATGGATAGTTGCAGTCTGCCCGCTTGGGATCGAGGACAGCCACGGCGTCGGGAAGGGTTTCACCCGGGAGATGATGATCGCAGATAATAAAGTCCACACCCTTGTTCTTCGCCAGCCGTACCAGTTCGGACGACTTGATGCCGCAATCCAGGGCTATCACCAGGGTATAACCATTTTCCACCGCGAATTCCACGCCGGTCAGCGAAACTCCGTATCCCTCGGCGTAGCGGTCAGGTATATAGATATCGCAGTGCTCGTAGAACCTGCACATGTACCGGTAAACGAGAGACACAGCTGTTGTTCCATCAACGTCATAGTCGCCGTAGATCAGGATACGCTCTCCCCTGTCGAGCGCGGTCTTCAGGCGGTCGACCGCAGCGGTCATGTCCGTCATAAGAAACGGATCATGAAGGCTGTCAAGAGAAGGGCGAAAGAATGCCTTTGCGCTATCAAAGTCCGAGATCCCTCGCTGGAGAAGAATAGTAGTGAGGAACGGACTGGTGTTAATGGACTTTGAAAGCCTTTCAATTTCTTCTGTAGGAGGCGTTTCCCGGAATATCCAGCGTTTATCCATTTAACTAGGGTTCTTCGAAGAGAATTGTTCCGCCGTCGCCAGGCTGTCCGTAAGCTCCATCTTCGCCGTTCACTCCCGGACGTCCTTTTCTTTTGCCGGGAGCAGGTCCGGGTTGGCCGCGCGCCCCGCCGATTCCACCGTATCCAAAGGTACCGCCGCCGCTTTTCACGGCGAGAATATTTCCGATGAGTGCACGCACGATCATCGAATCCCGGCCACCAATGGTAAGCACGCCGCCGCGGCCACCGTTACCACCATCACCGCCATCGCCGCCATCGCCACCATCGCCGCCGTAGCAATGTTGTGTGCCGGGGCTACCGCCGCCGCCATCGCCGCCATCACCACCATCACCACCATTTCCGCCAGAGAGATCGACGGTTAGTTTTCCCTTTATCTGGATTTTGTCGACGTAAAAAAACAGGTTGATTCCATTGCCGCCGTGCAAGCCCCGGAGCCCGTTGCGCCCCGGAGCCCCATCGCGGCAGGGGCCGACAGCCATCTGCCCGTCTGCGCCATCGGTACCCTTCGCGCCATTCACCCCACCGCCATCGATCACACAATGCTCACCAAATATCGCAACATTTGCCCGGATGAAGTTCTCCGTTCTCAGTCCGTTTAACCGGAGAGTAGACGAATCCATCATCACAAGTGAATCAGCCACGAGGATGTCAGTGGAATCCATCGTGAAAATCTCGTGAGGTCGGATAACAAGCTTACTGACTCTGACCTGGGCCTGCGCGCAGAGACCGCTTAAGAGAAGAAACACAAAGGCCAACCTACTCATTCGACAAAATTAATCTGTTAAACGCCACCGGCAAACTTTCACACGGAGGATCAGGCTTTTCCTTTATACCGGCACCTTATCAAACATACCTTTACCAACGTTCAATAATGATAGTTAGCACTTACTGTGCCGGTTTTGTTCGGGTTAAGGGGCTGAAATCAAAAAGGCAGCGTGAAATTCACGCTGCCTTTTTTCCTGCAAGAGCAGGCAATCTAGTTTTCTGTACCTTTTGGCTGGTCTGCGACCACCCCTTCGAGAACATCCTTGATTTCGACACGTTCACCATCGCGATAGGGAACAATCCACGCATCCTTCACGCCCATTTCCCGCATGTATTTTTTGAACTGATCAGCTTCCCAATAGTCCCTGAAAATACCGATGGTAATCCGCTGCGGCTCGTTATCCTTCACTTCGCCACCGAGGTTGGGATTGTTGTCAAAGTATTTTTGCAGATCCTTATTCTTGAAAGCGCCGATCTGAACCTTGAAGACAACACCCTGGGAATAGTCCATTTCGTTTACAACAGGGCTCGCCTTAAGCTGAGCGAGTTCTGCACGCGCGCTCGTCACCTGAGCCCTTGCCTGGGCAAGTTGATCTTCGAGGTCGGCGATACGGGCGTCTTTGTTACTCATCGTTCGCTGCAATTGCGAAAGACGGTCGTTAAGGGATGACACCTGCCCTTCAGCGGTTTCTTTATCCTCCGTGAATTGTTTCAGATTAGCAGGATTGCGGGCGAATTCCTTGGCTTTCTTCTTCCACTCCTTCTTTTCTTTTTTGGAGAGCTGTGCAATAGATTGAGAAGTCGAAAAAATCAAAGCCAGACAAAAAAATAGAACAAGTCTGTTATTCATATAGTAAAAAATTGAGTTTCCATCGTCATTGCCGGGCCGTGTGTGTCCCGAACGTCTTGCTCCACAGTACCTTAATCAAAATAAAAGTACGAATAATTTTCGTAAAATAAAGAGGAGGTCTATTTTCCGAGGCTTCCCACCATCTTTTCCGGGCGAACCCATGCATCGAACTCCTCCGACGTCAGAAGTTCCAGCTCGATAGCTGCCTCTCTGAGTGTCTTGTTTTCGCGGTGAGCTTTCTTGGCAATCCGGGCAGCATTCTCATACCCGATGTGCGTATTCAGCGCCGTGACAAGCATCAAAGAGTTTTCCAGGTGTTGCCTGATAACCGGCTCATTTGGCACGATACCTTCAGCGCATTTATCGTTGAAAGACACGCACGCATCACCCAGGAGTGTAGCCGATTGCAAGACGTTCGCCGCGATCACCGGCTTAAATACGTTCAGCTCGAAGTGTCCCAACGACCCGCCTATGGTAACAGCCGTATCGTTGCCCATTACCTGCGCGCAGACCATCGTCATCGCCTCCGGCTGCGTGGGGTTAACCTTGCCCGGCATAATAGACGATCCGGGTTCGTTGTCAGGGATCACGATCTCCCCGATGCCGCAACGCGGACCCGAACTAAGCATCCGGATATCGTTAGCGATCTTCATCAGCGAAACTGCCGCGCGCTTCAACGCACCCGACAGTTCGACCATGGCATCATGGGCGGCCAGTGCCTCAAATTTATTCGGTGCCGTTACAAACGGGTAGCCCGTAAGCCCGGCGATCTTCTTTGCCACGAGTACGTCATAGCCATCGGGAGTATTCAGCCCCGTGCCCACTGCCGTGCCGCCCAGGGCGAGTTCGCGCACAGATTCAAGCGCTGTCTTTATTGCTTTGATCCCGTTGTCCAGTTGTTGAACATATCCGGAAAATTCCTGTCCCAGGGTAAGCGGCGTCGCATCCATGAAATGCGTCCGCCCTGTTTTCACGATCTTCATGAACTCCTTCACCTTCCCGGCCAGCGTCGCACGCAGTTTCTCCATTCCGGGAAGCGTGACGGTCATCACCTGTGTGTAGGCGGCGATATGCATTGCGGTTGGGAAAGTATCGTTCGACGACTGCGACTTGTTCACATCGTCATTGGGATGGAGTACTTTTTTCTCGTCAGTAAGTTCTCCGCCCTGTATGACATGCGCGCGGTAAGCAACCACCTCATTCACGTTCATGTTGCTCTGCGTTCCCGACCCTGTCTGCCAGATAACGAGGGGGAATTCCCCGTCGAGTTTGCCTTCTAGAATCTCGTCGCAGACTTTGCCGATAAGATCCGCCTTTTCGCGGTCGAGCACACCAAGCTCGTTATTGGCCAGCGCCGCAGCTTTCTTGAGATACGCGAATGCGTATATGATCTCCTTTGGCATACTTGCTTCCGGCCCGATTTTGAAATTGTTCCTGGAGCGTTCGGTTTGCGCGCCCCAATACTTGTCGGCGGGGACGTTGACCTCGCCCATTGTATCTTTTTCGATGCGGTAATTCATGGGTGCAAATTACGGGAATAGAGGAGGATTTAGCAAAGCAGCCTGTCAGCCTGTTCCTTACGGCTGCCATGTGAATAGATCCCGCGCAATGTGGGAACTGCGTCAGCCCGGGCAACTATATCTTTCATCCCTCTCCTCCCTACTGATCCCCCGTTCGGAAATACCTATCCTCGTCAAACTCTTCGCCTTCTTCCTGCATGAGCGGCCGGGGAATTGCCTTGATCTCCAGGATCTTGAACTCGGTACGACGGTTGCGCTGGCGGCCTTCGGGATTGTCTGTACCATCAGGATTAGTGTTTCGCGCAACGGGCATTAACTCACCATATCCCTTTGCTACCAGACGCTGCTGCGATATCCCCCGCTGGATAAGATAGTTTACCGCCGACTGCGCCCGGCGCTGAGAAAGATCCTGGTTGTACTCAACAGTAGCGATACTATCGGTGTGTGAACTCAATTCAATATTGATTTCCGGGTTATCGATCAGGATCTGAACAAGCTTATCCAGCTCAACCGCTGCATCAGGACGAATATTCGCGCTATCAAGATCATAGTAAATATTCTCGAGAACGAAGATCTTGTTCAGCTCCATTTTGTCGAGCACGATAGTAGTATCAAGTGTAACGTTGGTTACGAGCTGCGTCAATGTGTTGACGTCAACAGATTTCCCTTTGGTAGTATAGGTCTGCCGTTTTACCAGATATCCGTCTGTTTCGCCGACGAGTTCGTAGTCTTCATCTTCGTAAATACGGAAGAAGAACTTTCCGTCAGTTCCTGTAACATAATCCTGCATCAGTTCACCTTCGCCATCGAGTAATGATACACGCGTGTTGGGTAACACCCTCAGGCCCGTGCTGTCAGGAGTATAGGTAATCCCCTGCAGGTAGTAATTTACTACACGGAGGTCAGGGTCTTCGTTGACGAACGTATAGATGTCGTCATCACCCTTTCCCCCTTCACGATTGGACGTAAAGAAACCGCGGTCGGCCCGGAAAAGGAATATCCCGAAGTCGTCGCCAGTTGAATTTACCGGCTGCCCGAGATTTTCGATCACTGTTTTTCCGCCTGCTCTTTTGACGACAAAAATATCCAGGCCACCAAATCCCGGATGTCCGTCTGAAGCGAAGTAAAGTTTTGAATCATCCGCAACGTAGGGAAACAACTCGTTACCCGGAGTATTAACTTCAGGACCGAGGTTTCGCACGCGTGAAAATCTGCCACGTGAATCCATCACTGCAGAGTATATATCCAATCCGCCATAGCCTGCCATATTTCTCGCGCGGCTTTTGCGGTTGGAGGCGAAGTAGAGAGTGCGGCCATCAGGCGCAAACGCGGGGGAAGAGTCCCAGGCGTCAGGATCGTTAATATTGAGCGGTATGGGTTCCGACCATTCGCCGTTGCGGAAGCGGGATAAATAGAGATCCACATCGCTCGACCCGCGACGTTTCCCACTGTTGCCTTTGGCAAAGACCATCGTCTTTCCATCGGGGGTAAATGTGATGCATCCGTCGTTGATATTTTCGTCGTTGATTCCCGCGGGCAGTGGCGCAATGGTCGCGATGTCTATATTTGCTCCCCGCGAGGCTACCTTGAAGATATTCGTAAAGGGAGTGCCCGTAGCTTCATACACTTTGCCGTTGCCGCGCGATGATGTGAAATACAATTCGTCATTAAGGTGGAAAGGCGCGTACTCACTCGACGGTGTGTTGATCAGCTCGAGGTTTCTGACGCGGTAGAAGCTTTCTTTTTTGCGAAGCTGATCGAGGTGGTCGATACTGGCGATCTTGTCTTGTGCCCGTTCGCGCAGTTTCCCGGATTCAGCATTGTTAGCGACATCTTCCCATACGCGACGCGCCTCTTGATACTTGCCGTTTACTTCAAGGGCCTGCCCATGATAAAACTTCACCGTGTCGGGATCAATTCCCGGGCCACCGGCTTTGGCGTAATAAGGCTCAGCTTCCCTCACACGGTTGGAGAGCCTGTACGACTCGGCGACAATGTAGTTGGCGCGCCCGTCGTTGGGATTTTTTTCGAGCTGGCTCTCTACATAGTTGATCGTAGTCTGGTACTTGCCAAGCCGAAAGGCCTTCATGGCCTTCTTCTCGGTGCTGCAAGAGGACAGCAATACCAGCAAGATGACGATAAGCCCTGAATTCCTCATATTCCCTATAAAACTACAAACTCATTTAACCTTCGCCAAAGCATTTGGTATATATCGCTTCACCCATGTTTCGCCTGCCGGAAGCAACCAGCTTGCGTCGAGCTCAGCTTTTGTCGCTACCAGATTATTAAACGTCAAGGTCGCTTCATTTAAGATGCCCGTGCTGAATTTTTCCTTCAGTGCGATGAGTGGCCACAACCGGACTTCCGCTTCCTGAAGAAATGCTACCCGGCTGCGATCAAAAAGGTCGATGCCCAGCTGTGTCCCGATCTGTTGGAGTGCGCGAACGGAGCTATCGATAGAACAGCCGCTGGCTGCCTGCTGACTTTCGTCTGCCGCGAGCACAATGAACTGGTTGTGACGGATACTATAAGACGTTGGGATCGGGGTACCATGCACGGCCCACTCGTCGGTAAAAGCGCGGAGTTTCTCACCGGCGATCACCCGCTCTTCATCGGTGAAGGGACGGTTTGACTGGAACACCCAGACTCTGGCTGCGGGTGGGAGTGATTCAAAAGGAACAAACATGTTGTAACGTTTTTAAGATGAGACTATCAGCTTAAACCCTGCGAATCGGCGATTAGTTCTGCCAGATCCAGCACTCTGACCTGAGCTTCTTTCTCCTTGCTCTTCACACCGTCGCTCATCATGGTCATACAAAAAGGACATGCCACCGCGATGGTTTCCGCCCCGGTAGAAAGCGCTTCTTCCGCGCGGTCTACGTTCACATCTTTTTTTCCTGACTCAGGCTCCTTAAACATTTGCGCCCCACCGGCGCCACAGCAAAACCCTTTCGTCCGGCTGCGTTTCATCTCTACCAGGTCTGCGTCGAGGCTCTCGAGTACAGCCCGCGGTGCGTCGTAAATGTTGTTCGCGCGGCCGAGAAAACAGGAGTCGTGATAGGTAATCCGCTTTCCTTTAAACGATCCACCTTCCTTCATCCGTATCCTGCCGTCATTAATAAGTTGTTGAAGGAGTATGGAATGATGAATAACCTCATAGTTGCCCCCAAGCTCGGGGTATTCATTTTTCAGCGTGTTGAAACAATGAGGGCACGCTGTTACGATCTTCTTTATTCCATAGCCATTCAGAACCTGGATATTATTCATTGCCTGCATCTGAAACAGAAGTTCGTTGCCTGCGCGCCGCGCGGGGTCGCCGGTACATGCCTCTTCAGTGCCGAGCACGGCAAACTTGATCCCCACTGCGTTGAGTATCTTCACAAACGATCGTGTCACTCGTTTATAGCGGTCATCAAATGAACCGGCGCAGCCAACCCAGAAGAGAATTTCCGGCGATTCGCCACGCGCTGTCATTTCCGCCATTGTAGGCACATTCATACGTCTCTATTTTATCTTTTATTCCCTGGACCAGTTGAACCGGTCGCCGGGAGAAAATTTCCAGGGAGCGAAGTTCGTCTCCACATTCTGATACATGTTGTTCCAGGCCGCCGGAGCGCCCGACTCTTCCATCGTCACAAATCTTCTCAGTTCCATGATGATTTCCAAAGGATTGATCAGCACGGGACAAGCCTCCACGCACGCCTGACAGCTCGTGCAGGCATTGATCTCCTCTTTCGTAATGTAGTCATTCAAAAGTGTTTTGCCGTCATCCAAACCGGGACCACCGTTGCGCAACGAGTTTCCGACTTCTTCCATTCGATCGCGGGTATCCATCATGATCTTGCGCGGCGATAGCTTCTTTCCGGTCTGACTCGCCGGGCACTCCGCAGTGCACCTTCCGCACTCGGTGCAGGTATAGGCTGCCATTAACTGGTTCCAGGCGAGGTCATTGACATCCTTGGCGCCAAATCTCCCGGGCTCACCGTCCGGTGAGGCCGCGGAAACATCTGCCAGTCCCAGCATCATGGAAACTTCTTTCGTTACCACCGGCATGTTAATCATTTTCCCGCTTGGTTCCGGTCGCGCAAACCAGGTGTTTGGAAACGCCATAAAGATGTGCAGGTGCTTCGAATACGTGACATATACGGCAAAGGCGAGGATGCCGATAATGTGAAACCACCACGCCACCCGTTCGATGACGATAAGGGTCGGCCCGCTCAGGCCGCTCAACAATGGCAGGAGCCATGAACTGAAAAAAAGACGGCCCGTTTCGGGGTAGTGCTCATTTATTCCTTGTAAAACCTGATCAGCAGCGTTCATCGTCAGGATCGCGACCATCAGTACGATCTCCGTCACGAGGATCACGTTGGCATCGAGGCGCGGCCACCGCGTCATCTCGGCAGCCCGGAACCGACTGACTTTCAGGATATTCCTACGAACGAGGAAAATAAGGCACGACACCAGCACCGCTACCGCCAGAAACTCAAAGATGTTCATCAGCGTCGTATAAAAAACGCCCAGGTAGCCTGAGAAAACGCGGTGGGTTCCCGCAATCCCGTCTATGATGAATTCCAGCACTTCGACATTTATCACCAGAAATCCGACGTAAACAAAGAGGTGCAACAACGCCGGAACTGGCCGCTTGAACATCTTCTTCTGACCGAACGCAATAAGCATCATATTACGAAACCGGGCCGGGCGATTGTCTTTGAGGTCAGCATCGCGACCCAGCCGGATGTTGTCGCGGATAAACCGCACCCTCTTGTAGAGAAAATAACCGGCGGCGATAAGTACAACCACAAATGCGAGCTGCTCGACCATGTCTTTATACGTTTGGCAAACTTATTAGCTAACTTCGTCCGATAAACCCTTCAGGTTTTGCACGAAATGTAAATTTATATACTTTTGTGCCCCTGCCGCGGCAGGAAATGAATATTTCGGTGATGTAGCTCAGTTGGTAGAGCAAAGGACTGAAAATCCTTGTGTCGGGGGTTCAATTCCCTCCATCACCACCCAGACCTGCTTTTTTCGCCGCCCCGCGCTAAAACTCTATAAAAACCGCGTCGGGCAACTTTTCATCTACACGCACATTGCCGGGCCCGCCGTTGTCTGACCGGTCGGCCGATAGCAAAATTCCGCCATACCGTGCATAGTTATCCCAGGGCCGTATCCAGTTAGCCGAGTCCTGGTCTGCCCGGCGAAAGAATGCCCATTGCTTGACAAGGTTGTCGCGAAGATCTACATACACCCGATATTTATTGTCGGGCGTGACCCCCACATTCTTAAAAGTGAGTTCAAGCACGTTGCAGCGAACACCGGTCATGGTCGTATCCTCACCGAGGTATTCGAGCGTGACCCCCGTATCTTTCAGTTTAAAAGGCATCACCAGCCAATAAGAGTCGTTGATCCAGATACTCTTCCCCTTTTCCAGCATCTTCTTAAGGGAGTCAGGATCCTTGATTTCGACACCGCCGGCCAGAACACGTCCTTCGGGATTATTAACATTCAGGAGATAGATAGTACTGTCGGATGGCGATTCTATCCGTACCCGTCCATCTTTTTTGTCCCATACCAGACTTCTCCGGCCAAAAAAGTCCCACGAAATGAATCGGGTCTCATCCCAGCTTTTTCTGCCTCCCATGGCCGCCATCACACTATCAGCCAGTTCGATCGCCGCCGGGTCGGAATGGTAAAAATCAAAGCCCTCGGCGGCGGGGTTCTTCAACTCCTGCTCGCAGCTTGCGAATAAGGCAAGCAGCAGAAGGAGGGGTATAATACTGTTTCTCATGAGATGAAGAAATTATTCGTTACATCTGAGCTACGTCGGCTCTTTCTTTTTTCGCTTACGTGGCCCCTTCTTTCCTTTCAGCTTTCGCTGTACCGATGCGGGTGAGATAAAGTTATAAAACTTGCTGTCCGAATCCAGTGACCGCAGCATAAGGTTTCGCAGAAACCCTTCGACGGGAAGGATCAGAATAGCGACGACAAATTGAATCAGGAATTCAATATCAGGGCTATCATCACTTATGATACTCGATCCAATTACCGTCTGTATAAACTCAATCAGGAGGATGATGGTCATGAGTGAAAGAAAGCGACTGATGATCCTGTAGCGCGTACTCAGCCGGAACGACAATATCACCAAAGAAGCAAACACGAGGAACTCAACGGCGTAAAACCAGGGGCGCTTCCAATAAGGGGGGATGATCTCAAAAGGAAGCGCTGAAAGTTCACTGAGTTTTCCAAAGACATTGCGCGCCTGCACGCGAAGACTGTATTCTCCCGGCGGGAGGTACGGGAAGCTGATCTTGTTATTTGCGCTCGACCAATCCGACCACTCCTGGTGCATCCCCTCCAGGAAAAATCTGAACTCAATACCGCGGGGGTTGATGAAGTCGGGTTGAACCACCTCGAATGTAATCGCGCCGCTTGCCTGATCGATCTCTATGTGGCTGAAGTCGCCAATCGTGCCCGAACTATTCTGAATGGACTTGATGAAAAGCGGAAACCGGTTTTGAACAACAGGGATATCGCCACCGGTGAATTTCAGCAGATCATTGCTACCGCGGATCATCCAAAGATCGCGGGGATTTTCGTCGGTGGTGACGAAGCGAAGATTCTGAAACAAATTCAGCAACTGCAGGTTGTTCGAATTTCCCGTCGCGCCAAACGTAGCCCACCGATGCTGATCGCGGTACAGAATGTGACCGTTGATCGGAAAATACTGAAAAGGTCTTTCCAGCGAGTCGATCCTTACCAGGCCGTGGGTACTCTTGTCATACCTAAAGAAGCCGTCGGGGTTTACGAAATAGCTCTCATTGTTAAAGGAGACGCCGACAGTCTTTTCAAAATTCAGATTCGCGAGTCTCAGGGTTTCAATTTGCCGGGATCCGCCCGCGCTTATGTTCATGCGGTACACCTGATCAATGCCGCACAGCCACCACTCATTTTCTCCTCCCTCGAAGATGTACTCGATCTGGTCTCCGGGGCCGTCGATGTTCTGGTTCGTCCAACCGTCGTCATTGTGGCTCAGCCACCATATCTTGTCGTCATAGGTTGTGACGATGAGTCCGGAGAGATTGTCGGACGTATATATATATCGCGTTGGCACCTGCATGATCGCTTTGGACCCGAGGTTGTCGACCTCGAACACACCTTCCAGTCCCCCGGCAACCAGTTTGCCGCCAACTTCCTCCAGATGAGAAACCTTGGCGTTAATGCCTTCTACTTTTTTATAGACATACTGTGAGGATCGCAACACGCGATCAACCCTCTTTTGCCGCCGCACGGTTACTTCAGAATCGTCGGAGTCTTCTTCGCGTATTTCAGCGTCATCCGGATTTTCCTTCTCCCTGTTACGCCGGAGGAAATTGAAGAGCCCGCGGCGCCTGGAGGGTGGCTCCTCCTGCACCTCGTCCTGTACAGACTTTCCGTCGCCGGCCGTTTTTCGGGGACGCTCCACTTCGACGTACGTGACGATCTCGTCGTACACCTCGTCTTTGTCCAGTTTATAGAGGCCGAGCGACGTTCCTACATATACATTATCACGGTGTGAGTACACGCAAAGCATGTTGCCCTGTAATCCCGTGTAATAACTGAACGATCTGAATGGCAGCGACGGGGATATCTGCGTGAACCCGTATTCATGCGCGATCCAGATATTCTGATTGGCATCGGCGATTAGTGAAAAGACTTCGTTGTCGGGCAGGCCGGTCGAGTAATCGATTATCTGGTCCCGCTTGCCGGTCTGTGGATTCACCAGCATCACGCCACCGCGCAATGTACCAAGTGCCAAAAGGTTGGTGTCCACCCACGCGCCGCTGATAATCACATTTGCATCGGCGTATGGCTGGTCGTCGATCTTTACCTGGCGAACGATGAGATCCTTT
Source organism: uncultured Roseivirgaceae bacterium (assembly GCA_964493505.1). GTDB lineage: Bacteria > Bacteroidota > Bacteroidia > Cytophagales > Cyclobacteriaceae > Chryseosolibacter. The sequence continues at coordinate 222,319 of CAZBNP010000001.1, read as the reverse complement.
CCGCAAGTGTAGACACGGTTGTCGCTGGTCCCCAGCAGATAGGCATCATCGATTCGCGAATGAAACAGGACGTTACCTGAAAAATTCAGGTTAACATAGACAAGCTTGTTGTCCTCAACCCTGAAAGTCGTGTTGCGTTCGGTCTGCACATACACGATACCAAACAGCTCGAACATCCCGGTAAACATGTTGCTGCCGTTGCCTGAAATGATCGTTTCGGTTTTACTCAAACCTCCGCGATAAAGAAAGATCTTATTCTCGGACAGAAAATAAGTCTGCTGCCCGACAGTCAGTGTTTGAAAGACATTCGTTACGGACGAGTCAGACAGGTAGTGAATCTCCTTGAAGCCCTTGTTGTTTACGCCGATCTTACCGAAGCCCTTTGCGCCGGCCCAGAAAACTTCTCCCGCATCATTCCGGTTCAATGCGTAGACCGCACCCGCGCCGGATATCAAGTCCCATTCCCGACCGTCGAACTCGAGCACTCCCGCCTTCATCGCGAAGTACATTACCCCGTTGTTATCCTGCACCATGTCGAAACAGACATTGTCGAAGTTCTCCTCGGAAGGGGCATGATGTGACAGGAAATAGCTCCCGGTCTGTGCGCTTGACGCGAAAGCACAGAGACTAAACAACCCGCAGAAGATCAGTTTTTTCATCGGAGCCAGATATCAAAGTTAAATCCGGTTGGTTCAACAAAAAAACGGGAAAGCCTAAATAAGGCAATGGTTGTAATGTTTTTAGCTAATGCGACTCCAATTCATGGTTCCTTTGCGCAAGGAGGCTATTTGTATCCGAATGGCACTGTTTTCGGGCTTGACGAGGTCGGGGTCTGATTCAAGTATCGCCACAGCCACTTCGCGGGCGCGCTGCAACACCGCTCCATCACGGCCGAGGTCCGCGATCAGCAACTCCAGCACCCCGCTTTGTTGTGTTCCCATCAGATCGCCCGGACCGCGCAGTTTGAGGTCAGTTTCGGCAATTTCAAATCCGTTATTGGTCTTTACCATCGTCTCTATTCGTATCCGCGACTCACGACTCAGCTTGTAGTCCGTCATCAGGATACAATACGATTGCTCCGCACCGCGTCCGACCCGGCCCCTCAGCTGATGCAGTTGAGACAACCCAAAACGCTCGGAATTTTCGATCACCATGACCGAAGCGTTGGGCACATCAACACCTACCTCGATAACGGTAGTTGCCACCATTATCTTCGTTTCACCTTTCGCAAACCGAGCCATCTCAAAATCCTTAGCCTCCGGCTTCATCTTCCCATGCAGAATACTTACCGGGATTTCCGGAAACGCCCTGCATACACTTTCATATCCGTCCATGAGATGTTTGAGATCCATCTTCTCTGATTCGTCAATGAGCGGATAAACCATGTACACCTGCCGTCCGCGGGCGATCTCTTTTCGGAGAAACGAATTTACCTCAAGGCGATGGGAATCAAACTTGTGAATAGTCTTAATGGGCTTCCTTCCCGCGGGCAGCTCGTCGATCACCGACACATCCAGGTCGCCGTACAGTGTCATGGCGAGCGTCCGCGGTATAGGTGTGGCCGTCATGATCAGTACGTGCGGATAGACGTCGTCGTTCTTCTGCCATAGCTTCGATCGCTGCGATACGCCAAAACGGTGTTGTTCGTCAATCACGGCGAGACCAAGCTTGTGGAACCGTACTTCCTCTTCGAGGAGCGCATGCGTACCGATCAGGATCTTCAAATCTCCGTTGCGCAATCCCTCATGAATACCGGTGCGTTCCTTTTTCTTCGTCGAGCCCGTCAACAGCGCGATGGGAAGATGCATCATCGCAGCGAACTTGCTGAGATTTTTGAAGTGTTGTTGCGCAAGTATCTCGGTGGGTGCCATCAATGCACATTGCGAATCGCTGCCTGCGACGAGCAGCATGCAGATGAATCCAACAATTGTCTTTCCGCTACCGACGTCACCCTGCAGGAGGCGGTTCATCTGCTTCCCGGATCTCATGTCCGCGTATATTTCCCTGATCACCTTTTTCTGAGCGTTCGTCAGCGAAAACGGAAGATGGTCGTTGTAGAAGGTGGTCACCAGGGAAGCGTCGCTGAACACCAGTCCCCGATATTTTTCCTTTCTGACAAGCTTCAGTTTCAGCAGTCGCAACTGAACGTAAAACAACTCTTCGAACTTGAGGCGTCTTTGCGCATCTGCCAGTACTGCGTGAGAGGGTGGAAAATGTATAGCCAGCACTGCGTCTTTTCTGGAAAGGAACTTCTCCTTGTGAAGAATCTTGTCTGGCAATGTTTCACGTATCCTGTTGGCTGACTGTACCAGCAGCTCCTTCATTAATCTGGAGATGACCTTGCTGTCGATTCTTCTCTGCCGCAGTCGTTCCGACAGCGGATACACAGGATGGAGCACTCCCGGTTGGTCGCTGCTCACCGACACAACATCTATTTCAGGATGGGCGATACTGTAGTGGCTCCCGAACCTGGCGGGTTTACCAAAGACAATGTACTCCACACCGATCCGAAGTTTGTCCGCAGCCCAGGAAATGCCTTGAAACCATACGAGTTCAATTGACCCTGTCTCATCTTCGAAGTCGCAGACCATTCTTTTTTTCGGCCCGGTACCGACAATTTCCTTACGGGTGATACGCCCTTTCACCTGCACGTAGGGCATGTCGGCATTGATCTCCCTAATGGTATAAAACCGCGTACGGTCCTCGTAACGGAAGGGGTAGTGTTGAATTAAATCCCCAAACGTCAAAAGATTCAGCTCTTTACTTAATAGGGCGGCGCGTTGCGGACCAACACCTTTCAAATACTCAATAGGTGTATCAAAGAAAGTTGACATAAAGCAATGAGAACCTAATATTCATAAATTAGTAATATGCCGACGTACAAGTACCTTGATTTTGTATTAAATTTGACCTCCCCACCGGTAAGCATTGCTTTTTGTCATGCAAATGATTTTTTAATAAGGAGTTATAATTATGAAGATTGACGCGAAAATATTCAAGGGAATCGAGTATATACAAATCAATGAACTACCCGCAGCACAGGCCGAGAGACTTTCGCAGACAGTCAATCCCGACCTCTTTATCAAGCTTCTTATCGACGGAAAAATCATCGGCGGTTGCCTGCAGTATAAGGATTATTCCGCGTGGTACCAGAATAATTACTCCGAGGTAAACCCGACAAACGGACAAACGGCGGTTCCTTCGGTTGGCGTGACAAAACTGGAACTCAAGAATATCTAGGTTTTCATCGCTCACACATTTCTGCCTTTCGCCTTACGTAGCTGTCCCAGATATCCATCAGTATTTCCGCAGCGGGTTGTATGTTTCCCACCGCAGCAGACACCTGGCCAATTTCCAACTCACCTTCCTCAAGATCGCCTTCAAAGATCCCGAGTTTAGATCTTCTTTTCCCAAGAATCTCACGAAGTTCCTCCAGACTCGCTCCTCTCTTCTCAGCATCATCCACTCGCTGAAAGAATTTGTTTCTGAGCATACGCACCGGCGTGATCTGCTTTAGCGTCAGCGCTGTGTCTCCTTCTCCCGCCAGTGTCACACCTTCTTTAAACCGTTCGTGTGCCGATGACTCCAGGCTTGCGGCAAAACGGGTTCCTACCTGCACCCCTTCGGCACCCAGCGCCTCTGCGGCCAGCATCGCCCGGCCATCAGCAATCCCCCCGGCTGCTATTACGGGAACCGTCACCGCATCGGCGACAAGCGGAATGAGCACCATTGATGTCGTCTCTTCGCGACCGTTGTGTCCTCCGGCTTCAAATCCTTCCGCGACCACGGCGTCGACGCCTGCCTCGGCCGCTTTCCGTGCAAACTTCACGCTCGAAACCACATGAACAACGGTGGCACCCGCCTGCTTAAGCCTGCCCGTCCATGCGGCGGGGTTTCCGGCTGACGTAAAGACTATCCTTACCTCTTCCTCCAGAAGGATCTGCATCAACTTGTCGATATCGGGGTAGAGCAGCGGAACATTCACGCCAAATGATCCGGTAGTATGCTGCTTGCAGGCGTGGATGTGTTCCCTCAACATTTCAGGATACATAGACCCCGCCCCGAGAAGGCCCAGCCCGCCAGCGTTGCTCACCGCGGAGGCAAGCCGCCAGCCACTGCACCAAACCATGCCTGCCTGGATAATCGGATAACGGATCCCGAACAAGTTGCAAATACGATTATTCTCTGTAGTCATAAGCGGGAAAAATTGGAAATCCGACTTACAAAAAAAACGAATTCGTCTTTTTTAATGCTGCTGCCGCCAAACCCCGATTTTTTGTGACCGGAAGTTGTCCACAAAGAATTGATTGAGTATTCTACACGTAACTGATTGACAAATAGCACGATAACCAAGTTACATAAGAGCTTGTGGATAACTGTCGCAAATTGTGGATATCTTTTTGACGGACGAAACGGAATTTATCAGCCTTTTTACTAAATGTCTGAACCTGAGATTGGTTTCCTCCTTATCCGGTTTTGTTCACACGACAGAGGTACCATCGGATCGGTTTCTCAAATTACTTTTCGCTTTTTGTATTGCCGCTTCAGCTTATCGATTTTACTCAGTTGTTGGAAACCAGTTTCAATCCGAGTATCGATCCGATCAATAAAAAAATGAAGAACAAGCGCCAGAAATCGGATGACTCCTTAAAGAAAAAAATACCGACAACGACCGTTCCAAACGCTCCGATTCCGGTCCACACGGCATAGGCCGTTCCTATCGGAATAGATTGAATAGCCTTGTTCAAAAACGAAAAGCTAAGCGAGATAGTAATAAGGAACACTACTGCCCAACCCTTGTTCGAAAAGTTGTCAGACAACTTCAGGCTTGTTGTAAAGCCGATTTCGAATAGCCCCGCGACGATGAGATAGAACCAAGCCATTTTTTTTATTTTTCCCTGCAAATGTAATGGTTGTTTTGTGTTATCATAGCAGGATTTTGCTTCGGCTACGACACTGAGATGGGACTAATCAATTCAATTCTAACCTGGGTGATGAAAAAGCGCATTCATCAGATTGAGCTTTTCATGAAATATCCCCATGACGTTCAGGAAGAGATATTCCGGAAGCTGATCTCCGAAGCCAGCACCACGGAATTTGGGAAAAAATATGGATTTAGCGACATCGAAACGGCAGAGCAGTATCGCCGGCGCGTTCCGGTGTTGCCATATGAACAATTCTTTCCTTACATCCAGCGGATGATGCGCGGAGAACAAAACATACTATGGCCAGCGGAGACCACCTGGTTCTCCAAGTCATCGGGCACTACCAACCAGCGCAGTAAGTTTATTCCCGTTTCGCAGGATGCGCTGGAGGAATGTCACTTCAAGGGCGGCAAAGACCTTATCTCTATCTATGTCAACAACTTTCCGGACACAAAACTTTTCGACGGAAAGGGTCTGGCCGTTGGCGGCAGTCATCAGATAAACGAATACGACTCAAGCGACTCGTCATACTACGGCGATGTCTCAGCGGTGATCATGCAAAACCTTCCACCGTGGGCTCAATTTATTCGCACACCGAGTCTCGAAACGGCATTGATGGCTAACTGGGAGGAAAAGATCGAAAAAATGGCGGAAGAGACTGCGCTGGTGAACGTCACCAATATCTCCGGCGTCCCAACGTGGACTGCACTTCTGATTCAGCGGATTGTAGATCTTCAAAAAAAGGAAAATATACTCGACATCTGGCCAAACCTGGAAGCTTTCTTTCACGGTGCTGTTTCCTTCAAGCCATACGAAAACCTCTTCCGCCAGCTCATTCCGAAGTCGTCTATGCGATACGTGGAAATATACAACGCAAGCGAGGGCTTTTTCGGAATCCAGGATCAGTCAGACTCTGACGAAATGCTCTTGATGCTCGACTACGGCATCTATTACGAGTTCATTCCCGTAGAGCAGTTGGAAAACGAGTATCCGCTCGCCGTGGGGCTTAGCGACGTAGAACTGGGAAAGAACTACGCGATGGTTATCTCCACCAACGCGGGGCTATGGCGGTACAACATCGGCGACACGGTACGCTTCACCTCCATAGCTCCTTACCGCATCAAGATCTCCGGTCGCACCAAGCATTTCATCAATGCATTCGGGGAAGAAGTGATCATTGAGAACGCTGACATAGCGATCAACAGGGCTTGCGAAAAAACCGGTGCCGTCATCGACAATTATACCGCCGCGCCTGTCTTTCTTGAAAAGGGTAAAAAGGGCAGACACGAATGGATCATCGAATTCAAAGTCGAACCGTCAGACATCGAACACTTCAGACGCGTGCTGGATGAAACCCTGTGCGAGATCAATTCCGACTACGACGCAAAGCGCCAGCACGACCTGGCACTTGTCGCTCCTATAATCAACATCGCGAAACCAGGCACATTCTATGACTGGATGAAGGGTCGCGGTAAGCTGGGTGGTCAGCATAAGGTGCCACGCTTGTTTAACACGCGCGAATACGTCGACAATATTCTGGCTATGCTTCGCGAATAAACCGTCAGCCAAAAAGCCGGGAACAAGCCGTTACCTTTTCGAATTGGTAAACCACTTCGAGTTGGTAAACCACGAGGAAATACTCCATCGCGCCGACTTTGCAACCAGGTCGTCGCTCTCCATGGCATGATGCACTTTCTCCACCGTGTAGAAGGCCGTTGGCACCAATCCCTTCAGGGCGGCAAGCACATCTTCCAGGTGTTCTCGTGGCAAGACAGTGAACACCAGGTTCTCATCGCCATCCGGTCCTTCCGCTCTCACATACGTATACCGGTGCACTTTCCTGCGGAGATACTCAAGAACCGGGGAAATATCCTTGCGCGTAATGATCCGTACAATCACTTTGCCATAAGCGATCTTTTCCTCCATGAGCATCCCTACGTAGATCCCCGCGGCAAATCCACCCGGGTAAGCGATGTAGCATATCCAGTTGTCGAGGTGTTCAAATATCTGGCTGATAGCCATCAGCCAGATGAAAGACTCGAAGAATCCCAGCAGCGTAGACATGAACTTGCGGCCACCGAGCACGTAGATGATCCGAACGGTATTGATCGATACATCGAAGATACGCGCGAAAAAAATCAGCAGGGGAAGCAGCACAAAACTGAAAAACGATTCCGAAATTCCCAGCCACTCAACAAAGAAGTCTTCCATATCAGGTAGTTTATGTCCGCCAGTCCGGACGTATCAAAAGTAAGCAGAGTCCGCAGTTTTTTTGAGCCTCATTCGAAAAGATCTTCGAATACCTCCGATAGTTTGCCGAAAGACTTCACCTTGATCCGGGTCTTGCTGAGATCGACAGCTTTCTGACTATAGCGAGAAATAAAGATCTCGCGGAAGCCGAGCTTCTCCGCCTCTGTTATCCTTTGATCGATCCGGTTCACCGCGCGAAGCTCACCGCCGAGCCCCACTTCCGCAGCAAAGCAAATTTTGTCAGAGACCGGCATTTCCTCCATCGACGAGATGATAGAAATACAGATAGCCAGGTCGATAGCCGGATCCTCTACCTTAATGCCGCCGGCCATATTGAGAAACACGTCCTGTGTTCCCATTTTGAATCCACACCGCTTTTCGAGTACAGCGAGCAGCATGTTCAGACGCTTGTGATCAAACCCGGTAGGTGTGCGCTGCGGGGTGCCATAAGAGGCAGGGCTCACGAGCGACTGAATCTCAATCAGCAGCGGCCTGTTGCCCTCTAGTGTAGCGCCGATCGTAATACCGCTCAGCTGACTGTCTTTCTGTGATATCAGAATTTCCGACGGGTTCGATACTTCGCGGAGCCCACTGCCCAGCATTTCATAGATACCTATCTCCGAGGTAGACCCGAAGCGATTCTTCGTTGTGCGAAGTATCCGGTATGCGAGATGTCTGTCGCCCTCAAATTGCAACACGGTGTCGACCATGTGTTCGAGTACTTTTGGTCCTGCCAGCATTCCGTCTTTCGTGATATGCCCGATGAGAACCACGGGAGTGTCCGTTTCTTTCGCAAACTTCATCAGCTCACCCGCGCATTGTCTCACCTGCCCGATACTACCGGGAACTGATTCAAGCTGGCCGGAATACAGCGTTTGGATGGAGTCTATGATTACCAGCGACGGAGAGATAGATTCGATTGCCTCGAAAATATTCCTGGTGTTGGTCTCCGTAAGGATATAAAATGACGGCGACGAATCGTTCAGTCTTTCAGCACGCATTTTCACCTGCTGTTCACTCTCTTCGCCAGACACATACAACACGGTTTGAGATTTCAATCGCAAGCCTACCTGTAACATCAGGGTGGATTTCCCGATGCCCGGCTCACCTCCGATAAGGACGAGTGATCCAGGCACAACGCCTCCTCCAAGCACACGATCAAGTTCCTGATCGCCCGACATCCACCGTATATCACCAGAGCTTTCAATGTCGTTGAGCGTTCTGGCTTCACTCTTGCGCTGACGTGCCGTATTCTGCCTCCATTCAGTTTTTTGCTCTGTTTCTTTCGCAACTTTTTCTTCGGCAAAAGTATTCCATGCCGAACACGAAGGGCATTTTCCAAGCCACTTCGCTGATTCGTACCCACACGCCTGACAGTAAAAGATCGTTTTTGCCTTTGCCAATTGATATTGTTTTATGTAATGATAACTCGTTTTTTGACAGAATCCGGGCGACAAATTTCCAAAAAAAGCCCGAACTTGTTATCCGGAAAATCTATACCATTGTATTAACCCTCTTTATGTTATGAAAACCCTCGCGTTCGGCTTTTTAATGGCCTTACTTTCCGTCACGCTAATTGCTCAAAAAAGTCCATTAAAATTCGGCCATGTTTCAAAGGAAGAAGTTGCCATGACAACTTATGACAAAGACACAACTGCTTCCGCCGTGATTCTCTCAGACTACGGGGTATCAACGATAGTATACCGCCAGAACGTCGGCTTTTCGCTGGATTTCGAAAGGACGACAAGAATCAAGATACTAACGAAGAACGGACTCAACTGGGGCGACTTCCGCATCCCTTTGTACAAAAGGGGGTCCGACGACGAAAAGGTAAGCAATCTCAAAGCAGTCACCTACAACCTGGAAGACGGAAAGATCGTAGAATCCAAACTAAAAAAAGACGGGGTATTCCGGGAAACGGTCGATGCTAATTGGGATCAGATGAAATTGACGTTTCCCAACGTCAAGGAAGGATCAGTCGTAGAGATCAACTATAAAGTAAACTCCCCCTTTCTGACCAACTTCCAGGACTGGTACTTCCAAAGTACGATTCCGGTTGTGTTCAGTGAATATCGCGCGAGGATTCCCGAGTACTTTAGCTATGACAGGTACATGCAGGGTTATATTTCGCTCGCTGTAGTAGAAGATCACAACGAGAATTCGACGATCCGCCTGACGTCGTTTGAGCGTTCCCAGGGTAATAACGTGCAGAGTCATGCAACCACCAACAACATTGATCTGATCGAAACCCACTACCGGTGGGTAGCCCAGGATGTTCCGGCGTTCAAGCCAGAGCCGTATATGACCGCCGTGAGCAATTACATCAGCAAGATCAATTTCGAGCTCTCCTACATCAAGTTTCCCAATCGACCGGTCGAACCTTTCCTGGGCAACTGGAAGGACATTAACAAAACCATGGTGGAGCACGACCACTTCGGGTCGGAAATCACAAGTAATGGTTTTCTGAAAAAGGTCGCCGAGCAAGCTGCCGCCGGAGCTGCGTCACCTGAAGACAAGATCACAGCGATCACCAACTATGTCAGGCAGAACGTGGCCTGGGACGGACGAAACCGCCTGGTCAGTTCAGAGTCGCTGCGGAAAGTGCTCGACAATAAAAAAGGCAGCTCAGCAGAGATCAACCTGTTGCTGGGCTCCATGCTGGAGAAAGCCGGGCTCACTGTCAAACCCGTGATGCTGAGCACCCGCGACAATGGCTTGTTACGGGTAGCAACACCTGTTGTCAGCCAGTTTAACTATGTAGTTTGTCTTGTTGAGGCCGATGGCAAATCCTGGTTGCTCGACGCCACGGAAAGGCTATTGCCCGTTGGAATGCTCCCGGAGCGATGCCTGAACGGACAGGGTTTTGCAGTTTCGAAAGGAGGTTTTCAATGGGTCTCCCTCGATACGAAATTCAAAACACGATCGGCCTTCACCGGCAATTTCACACTGGATCCTTCGGGAGAAATGACGGGGACACTGAAAATAGACTGCAATGGTTACGTTGCGCTGCGCAACCGCAAGAAATACCTCGTCGACGGTGAAAGCGAATATGTAAAGCAATTCGTCGGAAGTCGTAATTGGGATATCAAGTCCACGTCCATCTCCAATGTCAATGCGGTTCTGGAAAACTTTATCCAGGAACATGAGCTCATCGTAAGCGACCAAATGACCGTAGCCGGCGACATGATCTATCTCAATCCTTTCGTTCACAATAGTCAGAAAGAAAATCCCTTCAAGTCTGAAGTCCGGGAATACCCCGTGGATTTCGGCAGCCCAATGGAAGAGGTGTTTCACTTACGGCTAACGTTGCCCGACGAATATGCCGTCGACGAGCTTCCCGAAAGCAAAGTACTCGTACTGCCGGGAAATGCAGCACGGTACATCTACAACGTAGCCCAACTGGGCAACGAGGTTACCATCACCAGTATGTTCAATATCAACAGGAGCCTCTTCACGCAACTCGAATATCCCAATCTCAGGGAATTCTACAACCAAGTAGTGGCGAAGCAGGCTGAACAGATCGTATTAAAGAAGAAACTGTGATGGCAAAAATCCTCTCGGCTCTACTTTGCGCACTCATTTGTCTTACGGGCCACACTAAGGACCAACCCCGGTATCCGGTAAATAAAATCCCGGAGGAACTGATGGCTGGCGCCTGCGCAGTTGTGCGCGAAGAAGCAAGGACATTTACCATCCTTTCGAAAAGTACTGCCACCCTCCGCGTTCTCACGGCGGTCACCATCTTCAATGACAAGGGCAAACACTTTGCAAAGGAAGTTGTCTACTACGACAAACTGCGCAAGATCACATCGCTGAAGGCACAAGTCTTTGACGCCAACGGCTCGCTGATTAAACAGTTAAAGTCGCGGGAGATCACTGACCACAGCGCTTTTGACGGATTGTACGACGACTCACGTGTCAAGCTCGCCGATCTTGTACAGGGTCGCTACCCTTACACGGTCGAGTTTGAATACGAGGTGGCCTATAAGTTTCTGTATCACATCAGGGGGCTGGCGGTCGATCCCTATGAAGATGTTTCCGTGCAACACGCCTCGTATCAACTGGTCTTCCCGAAGTCTCTTGAACCGAGATACAAAACATACAATGTCCGTCAGGAACCCAACGTCGAAACGAACAACGACATCGTTTCATTGACATGGTCCTTTGAAAATTTCAAAGCGAGAAAATTCGAATCCTACTCCGACCATATCGCGTCGATCACGCGGATCGAAGCCGCTCCAACGACCTTCGAATTTGAAGGCTACGCGGGCACAATGCAGTCGTGGGATGAATACGGTACGTGGATCGCGTCGTTAAACAAGGGGAGGAACCTCCTGCCAGAAGCGACAAAGGAGAAAATCCGAAGTCTGACCAGCGGATTAGAAACGCGGGAAGAAAAAGTAAAGGCCGTATACGAATACATGCAAAACAAAACGCGCTACGTCAGTATTCAGCTTGGCATCGGGGGATATCAACCATTCGAGGCGGCTATAGTCGACAAGACCGGTTACGGAGATTGCAAGGCTCTTTCAAATTACATGCTCGCCATGCTCGAAACCATAGACATCCGCGGCCACTATGCTCTCATTATGGCTGGCGATAACGCTCCTGAGCTTGAAGAAGACTTTCCAAGCTCGCAGTTCAACCATGCGATCGTCGCGGTTCCCAACGGGGCTGATACCTTGTGGCTGGAGTGTACAAGCCAGACAAACCCCTTCGGTTACCAGGGAAGGTTTACCGGCGACAGGAAAGCATTGCTCATCACAGACAACGGTGCAAAAGTCGCGAGAACGCTGCGTTATCCGGCCGAAGTTAATGTGCAGTCAACAACCGCTAGGGTAGCCGTATCGTCAACGGGACAGGCTACAGCTTCCTTCACGCGAGTCTATTCAGGATTACAGTACGAAAACGGAGACCTGAACCACTATCTCTCCAACACCCACGACCAGCAGAAAAGGTGGATTGAACGCAACATCGCCATTCCGAGTTTCAATCTACAATCATTCTCCATCAAGAACGACAAACAAAAGATTCCGTCTGCGACCGTCAGCGCCGATCTCCGGATGGAGCGTTTCGCGACCGTCAGTGGCAAACGGATGTTCCTCACACCCAACCTGATGAACAGGAGCATGTTCATCCCCGAAAAACACGAAAACAGAACAAGCGACATCGTAAACAAAATGGGCTTTGTCGATGTCGATACCATCCGCTATAGCGTCCCCGAAGATATCTATCCGGAGTTCCTGCCAGAAGACATCTCTATCGTCAGCCGTTTCGGCGAATACACCGCAAGCTTCAGGCTGGAACAAGGCAACCTCTTGTACGTGCGCACACTCCGGATGCACAAAGGGGAGTTCCCGGCCGACACCTACCAGGAACTGGTCGAGTTCCACCGGAATATCAACAAAGCGGACCACGTCAAGATTGTGTTCATGACAAAAACATAAAGACGTTTATCGTCAGCGAATCGGAGAGTTTGCTTCCTTCTTCATGGTGTTGTAGACCAGCCGGTCGGTGAGAGTGGGAAGCCATTTGTTGAGAAAGACCACCAGCTTTCCCTGCACCGTGAGAACAAGTGTTCTTTTGCGTTTCACTGTGGCGCGATAGATATGCGCCGCACACTCTTCCGCAGTCATCATCTTCTCTTCCTTGCGCGGCGATTCGCCCTGAGCCGATCCATCCACCGTAAGTGAGCGGCGGCGGATATTTGATGCGGTGAATCCCGGACAGGCCGTGAGCACATGAACACCGCTGTTCAGCAACTCCGTGCGCAGAGCTTCGAGGAACCCGTTCAACGCGAACTTCGACGCCGAATAACCGGTGCGGGCAGGCAGCCCACGGAACCCCGCAATGGAAGAGATACCAACCACGCTGCCCTTGTTGCGAATAATCTCAGGCAGGCAATAGTGTGTAGCGGATACCGCACCAAAAAAGTTAATATCCATAACCTTGCCGATCACCGAGGGGTCTACCTCCCCGAATACCGCCCGCATGGAAATACCGGCGTTGTTGATCAGCACATCGATACGCCCAAACGCCCTTATCGTTTCTTCCGCCATGCGCTGGTTGTCCGCGGGCTGTGTTACATCGGCATGGACAGCAAGCGTCCTGATTCCTTTCCCGGTGAGTTCGCCGATAGCATCGTGCAGCGCCTGTTCATTTCGCCCCGTTATGACGATCTTCGAGCCCTTGAGTCCAAATTCAAAAGCGAGAGCCTTCCCGATACCCGACGTACCGCCCGTGATGATGACAACTTTATCCTTCATACGCCAAAAATAACAATACTTGTTTAACTTGCCGGCACGACGCAATCAAGCATGTTTTTCATCAGGCTCGTCTCCAGGCTACCCCTTTCAGCGTTATACGTCCTATCTGACTTCCTTTTCTGGATGAGTTACTACGTCGTCCGGTACCGGAGAAAACTCGTTCAAAAAAACCTGCGGAACGCTTTTCCTGAAAAAGATAGCAAGGAGCTGAAAAACATCGAAAGGGAATTCTATCGCAACCTATGCGACTATGCCGTCGAAACACTGAAGGCCGTGACCATGACTCGCGAAGAATTCAAGCGGCGCATGGTGTTTGCCAACACCGAGATCGTTGAGCGCTTCAAAGCATCAGGTCAGCCGGTCATTGCGTACACGTCGCACCAGTTCAACTGGGAATGGCTGCTCATATCAGCCAGTATCAGCCTCCCCATAGCGGTAGACTTCGTTTATCAGTCTGTCAACAACAGATTCTTCGACAGGCTCATGCTTCAAACCCGATCGCGGTTCGGAGCCCATGCGATCCTGCGGGAAGACGTCGGCCGGCAACTGGTACTCCGGAAAGGCTTTCTCCGGATGATCGCCCTTGTCAGCGATCAGTACCCTGGTCATGGAAGGGACAAGAAATACATCACCACTTTCCTGAATCAGGAAACAGCGTTCTTCCTGGCGATAAACCAATTCGCAGTCCTTTTGCAGTACCCCGTACTATTCTACACCGCGCGCAAAGTAAAACGGGGCTACTATGAAGCGCGCCCTTCCATTATCGCGGTGCCCCCGTATCCCCGTGAAAGTCTTGCAGTGATCGACGGCTACGTGCGGATTGTGGAGGAAACAATACGGGAATATCCCGCGGGGTGGCTGTGGTCACACAACCGGTGGAAGAAACGACATTTACAGAACGCCGCTAAGCCAGCATCTGGGCAATATCTTCTTTAGTAAGCTGCTTCATAAAGCTCTCTTCTGTCGTGATGAGTTCCTGTGTGAGCTTCAGTTTTTTCTGTTGCAGCGAAAGAATTTTCTCCTCCACGGTATTGCGCGTGATAAATTTGTAGGTGAAGACTTTTTTCTTCTGTCCGATCCGGTGAGCACGGTCAATCGCCTGCGCTTCAACGGCCGGGTTCCACCATGGATCAAGAATAAAGACGTAGTCCGCTTCCGTGAGGTTCAGCCCGAGTCCGCCTGCTTTGATCGAAATGAGGAAAACCTTCAGGTTTGTTTCCTTATTGAATCGCTCTACCTGCGCCCTGCGATCTGTGCTTGAACCATCCAGGTAGGCAAAGTCAATCTTACTTGTCTTGAGATATTCTCTCACGAGGTCGAGGTGCTTTACAAACTGACTGAAGACAAGGACCTTGTGTCCCTCCGCGATAGCGTTCTCAAGCATGTGCGTGATATCTTCCAGCTTTCCGGAATCGCCCTGGTACCCCTGCTCGATCATCCGCGGGTGATTGGCGAGCTGGCGGAGCTTGGTCAACCCCTCGAGGATCATGAATCGACTGTTGCCGAATCCCTCCTGTTCTATAAGCTTGAATATTTTTTCGCGATAGTAGGCTTTCACCTCTTCATAGCGCCGCTCCTGGTCGGCAGACATAACTGAGTATTGCACATGCTCCACCTTTTCGGGAAGCTCAGTGGCAACCTGCGATTTATGACGCCTCAGTATAAACGGCTTGATAACAGCTCCGAGCTTTTTGGATCGCGTCTCATCTCCCTTCTTCTCGATCGGATGCTGATACTCATTCCGGAAGTAGGTTTGTGTTCCGAGAATGCCGGGGTTGATAAATGTCATCTGCGACCACAGGTCGAGCGTGGTGTTTTCTATCGGCGTACCCGTCAGCACCAGTTTGTGCCGCGACTTGAGTTCGCGAACAGCCTTGGCGATATTCGACGTCGGGTTTTTTATTACCTGGGACTCGTCGAGTATTATGTAGTTGAAATAGAATCCCTGAAGCAGATCCACATCAAGACGTGTGATTCCGTATGATGTCAGCACCAGGTCATAGTTCTTAAACCGGCTGATATCCTTATTGCGGAGTGTCCCTGTATAGTTGAGGATCTTGAGTTCAGGTGTAAACCTGCTCGCCTCCATTTCCCAGTTATAGATCAGCGAGGTAGGCATTACCAGGAGACTGGTTCCGGCGCCCTCTTTTTTCTCCGCGAGCAAAAGTGCCAGTGTCTGTACTGTTTTTCCAAGGCCCATGTCGTCGGCAAGGCAGCCACCCAGGCGATATTCATTGAGGAAGCGCAGCCAGTTGTATCCCGCTTTCTGATAGGGTCTGAGTTCGCCGACGAATCCTTCCGGCACCGGGTAGTTCTTGATGCCGCTGAATGAATTCAGAGTTCGGAGTTTTTCACTCAGGTGGACTTTGGCCAGGTTTCCTTCTTCAAGTTCCTTGACGAGATTCAAATGATGCTTGCGAAGCACCGGTTTCTCGTGGTTGCCCTCCGTTTCACTCAACGCGAAGAGGTCCGCATATTTTGTAAGCCAGACTTCCGGTATGATAGCTATTTCTCCGTTGGGGAGTTTGAACTCGACCTTGCGCTTCATGATCAGTTTTCGCAAGTCCTTGAACGGAATCTCGAACTCACCAAAACGGATCTTGGCGTGGATATCGAACCAGTCGATGTTCTCTTTCACCTCTACTTCGATCACTGCCTTGCCGACAAAATATTTTTTGTCTCTGCTTTCGGGCTGACTTACTTCAAAGCCCAGGTTGAGGAGGTTTACACGGTTTTCGTTGAGCCACGAAAATGCCTCCGACTTTGGTATCGCTACCCGGAAACCCTTCATAGGCAATCCGAGTTTTTGAAGTGTGTGGAGGAAAGCTTTTTCGTTGTCGGTCTTCCGGGTCACGCGATGAAAGATGTAGCCCTCGGGTTGCTTTTCAACTGTTACGCTGACGGGCCCGATGTTATCTCCGCGAAACCGGTGTTTGCCATATTTAAAAGAAAGGTCGAATACGATTTTACCCGTCTCGTCGCCTATGTCTTCCCCGCGGCCGGCTCCGTTTTCAAACAACGAAGGGGCGGTGATTGTTTGCGCCGTGTGTAGTTCAGACAATGTCAGTACCGGTGAAGGATCGTAAGTACTTTTGTTAATCTCGAATCCCCGTGCCTCGACATCGTCAAACGATGCAATGAGCGGCGCTATAAACCGGTTGTAATAGGTTTCTTCTACATTCTTGGGGATGACGACAAACTTCTTGCTGAAGAAAGGGATCAGTTTCTTCCCGTCCACGTACTTTTCAAATCCATAGAGTTTTCCATTCAGCACCATCCACGCCGGGTTCTTGCAAACCAGGTATGCCGAGTCATTGGGCAGATCCAGCTTCTTTCCCTGAAAAAATACAGTAGGGTAATAGTTGGTATTCTCCTCCGTCCGCATGAAATGGAACTGGATCGTCGCGCGTTGTTCGAGGACTTCAATCTTCCGCCAGGTCGGCTCTCCATCGTTACCCATCTCAAACAACATTTTACCTTTCATCTTCTCCAGGATCTTGGCGCGCCGCTTTTCCATATAGTCGTCGATCTGCTCCTGAAGCATTTCGTTGCCCTTGGCTTTGTCGAAAACCTTGGTCAAAAACTCTTCGGGTTTGATGATCTTCGGTGAAAACTTCTTAACGATCGCGTCCTGGTGCATGGAATCAATTGCTTCAATCAATTCGAAATCGCGGTCGTCGAGGCCCCGGGAAAACTCCCTGGCATTTTTTGCGGAAATATTCTGGTGCTGGTAAGTCAGTTTACCCTTTTCGTCCAGATGGACGATGTAGGATTCGAAAATGAATCCCAGGTATTCGTGCTGATACAACGAATAGATGATTTGGAACGGCTGCGACGCAGAGACTTTCATCTAATTCACGGGTCTTTAGGGTATACAGAACCTCTAAATTAGAAATTATAACTGAAAAAATGTGACTTTTTTGACGGATAAAGTACACCAATCTTACAAGTTCGGCGTAGCGGCAATTCGTGAAGCCATTTTCGCAGGCTTAAAGGAAATCGCAATAGTGATAATTGTGATGACCAACAACGTAACAACAAAGTCGACCACCTGGACCTTTATCGGGTATCCCTGCGTGATAGAAGTCTCCATGCCCATTGAAATGAGGCCGTACCGCTCCTGAAGGAAATAGAATACAATGCCGAGCGTCAGTCCGAGAATAGCTCCGGAGAAAGCAATCAGTACCCCTTCGGCGAGGAAGATATTTCTAACCTGCCGGTCGCTGGCACCCATTGCTTTCAACATGGCAATATCTTTTTTCTTATCCAGCACCAGCATCATCAGGCTGAAGAAGATATTTATCGACCCTATGATCAGCAGCAGTGTAAGCGACAGGAACGTGACCAGCTTTTCCATCTTGAGAAGCTTGTACAAATCCTCGTGTTGCTCTTCGTGGTTCAGTACGTTGAAAGTATCGCCTATCGCTTGCTGAATAGCGCGTTCCACCTGAAACACATCGGCATTGGCGGTAGTCTTCACCTCCAGTGATGTGCGCTTGTTGTCGTATTCCGTGAGCGACTGTGCAAAGCGAAGCGGCACAATCACATAGTTTTCGTCAAAGTTCTGAACGATAGAGAAGACACCGCCGGGAACAATATTCTGGCGGGCATAAAGCCTCGATGGATCAAGCCCGGCAGAACCTACATTCCTGATATAAAACACCTGCAACGGGTAAAGCGGATCGTTGGGAGCAATGGAAAGGCTGTACTGAATTCCGCGCCCTACCATAGCATAGTTTATCGGGCCGTCAGTAAGCTTAAGCTCGCCCTCTACGATGTTTTCCGCTGGAATACGATTCTGGTCGAGAAAGCTGTCGCTTACACCTTTGATCGTCACCACTGCATTTTCATCCCGGTACCGGAGATAGGCGTAGTCTTCAATCACTTCAGTTACTACTTCAACACCTCCGACAGACTCTATTTTCGCGATCAATTCCGGCGACGACTCGAACGACTTTCCTTCGCGCGCTTCAATCTTGATTTCCGGATCGAACGAATTATTCAGCGATTGGAGTAAATCTTCCAGGCCGTTGAAAATCGACAATACAATGATGAGTGCAGCGGTGCTGAATGCGATTCCGCCAATAGCGAGTATCGCGATAATGTTAATGAAGTTCGTCTTCCGTTTGGATACAAGATACCGGCGCGCTATGAAAAAGGGGAAACTCAAGGCTTGTAATACTATTCCGACCCTTTGTCAGCCGGCGGGATGTCGAGGTTTTTGATCAGCTCTTCAATTCTGAAGGCGTTTTCCTCGGTTTCGTCTATAATAAAAACCAACTCCGGAACAATCCTGACCTGCTTTCCGATTCTGTCACCCAACGCCTTCCTGATCTCCTTTTTCCCCTTGTTCAGTTTCTCCAGCGTATGCGTCTTATCCTTTGCGAGCATCATGCTGATGTAAACCCTGGCGACGCTAAGGTCAGCGCTGGCGGTAACTTCGGATATGGAAATGAGCGTATTATCAAGAATTCCGCGTTTGTCGCGTTGAAAAATGTCGCTGAGTTCCTTTTGAATGAGCCTCCCGAATTTCTGTTGTCTTGTTGACCCTGCCATGGCTGTAAAGTTACCTACGAATGAATAAGGAACGGCATTAAAAAACAATAGATTCCCTTTAAACTTCGCTTTTACTGCTCTATTTTTCTGCCAAATCTCAACCCCGGTATATTGATAAGTTATTTCCGCATAAATGACCCTTACCGATTGGTCGGCCTGTTTGTACTGCTGTTGTTGATTTATATCCCTCTTTTCATTTTTGATTCGCCTCTGACCGGGCCGGAGCTCAGAGACCTGATTGTCGGCGAGAAGCAAAATGAGGGCAGCCGGATGTATGTTGGCCTTGTAGACAGCAGTGCGCCCCTGGCGGCCTGGACACATGAAGTTCTCGACACGCTGTTCGGTCGTTCGCTATTGGTCAGGCATATTCTCGCGTTTATTGTTCTGCTCGCGCAAAGCGCCTATATCGGGTTTCTGTTTATCTCCAAGAAGGTCTTTACCGAAAACACATACATACCCTCCCTTCTGTTTGCCTTGCTGTTTTTCTTTTCGTGGGACACCCTGGCACTTTCCAATGAGTTGTTGGGATCGGGTTTCCTGCTTCTTGCACTCAGCAACAT
Source organism: uncultured Roseivirgaceae bacterium (assembly GCA_964493505.1). Lineage (GTDB taxonomy): Bacteria > Bacteroidota > Bacteroidia > Cytophagales > Cyclobacteriaceae > Chryseosolibacter. The sequence goes on along the minus strand of CAZBNP010000001.1, from coordinate 202,762 downwards.
CTACCGGGAAATAGAATTCCGCAGCGAACATGACGACAGTATTTTTGGCGCAGGCATCTTCATCAGTCTGGCGTCATTGTTTTCGCTCAGCTTTATTGTGTACCTCCCCTGTGCTCTCTTTATCCTGGTGCTGTTTACCCGTAGCAACGTTCGGAAATATCTTCTTCTCGTATTCGGCTTTCTCCTTCCACACCTTGTGGTAATGAGCATCGCCTACCTGACGAACTCGACACAGGAAACATGGAAGTACTATTACCTTACGGGTTTTTCATTTGAAAGAACAAACCTCGTAAGCGCGCAGACATTGTTAACGCTCAGCGCCTTGCCGCTCGCTTACTTCGTCATTTCGATGGTTATGCTAAACCGCGAAGCGCGATTCAGCAAGTACCAATCGCAGATTCTCCAGGCTACCCTGCTATGGCTTTTCTTTTCCCTCATATTTGCGTTCTACGCAAAGGAGCTCAGGCCGCAAACACTGATTGTCTTTTTCCCGGGGATGGCTCTTCTGCTCACGCACTTCTTCCTGTTGATCCGACGCAGGAAGTTTGTCGAGATCAACATCTGGATATTGTTTTTGGGGATCGTAGCCATTGCCTACCTGGCGAGGTTTGATAAAATTGAATCGGTAGATTATTCCGGATTAACAGCCCCGCAAAGCACTGAGCAATACCGGGGGAAAAGGATCCTGGTGCTGAGCGACGATCCGAGCATCTATCGCGACAACCAGTTGGCTACTCCGTTCCTGAACTGGAAACTGTCTAAGCCGATCTTTGAGAATCCTGGCTATTACGACAACGTGACGCGTGTCTATCACGCGTTCAAGACCGACCCACCGGAAATCATTCTTGATCCCGGCAATGTTCTGGCAGGGTTTCTTGAAAGGATGCCTGAGTTCAAAGCGCAATACATCAGGCACAACAACCGCTATATCAGAAAAGTCAGCAACTGATCTTGCCTACCCGACGGTCGTGACGGCCACCTTCAAAGGTCTCGGTAAGGAATTTGTCAGCGATCTTTTCAGTCAGTTCGTAAGGAACAAACCGCGCGGGAAGACAGAGTACATTTGCATTGTTGTGATTACGAGCGAGCGTAGCGAGCTCTTCATTCCAGCAGATAGCCGCGCGGATTCCCTGGTGTTTGTTTGCGGTCATCGCCACGCCATTAGCGCTTCCGCAGATCAGAATACCCAGGTCATGTTCTTTCTTCTCAACGGCGTCGGCAACGACGTGAGCAAAGTCAGGATAGTCAGTAGACTCACTGCTGTAGGTGCCAAAGTCCTTGACATCATAACCGCGGTCTTTCAGCCAAGATATTAGCCTGTCTTTATACTGAAATCCGGCGTGGTCGCCACCGATAGCAATTTTAGTCATCCTGGTTGCTGCTTTCTTGTTCTTTGATCAAATCCTCCTCATCGGCTTTTTGCTGCTGGCGTACCACGGCCGCCGAGATCAGAATACTAATCTCATATAAAAGATATAGCGGAATTGAAATCAAGCTCTGGCTCAATGGATCGGCCGTTGGTGTCACTATCGCTCCCACGATTAATATCAGGACTATCGCATGTTTGCGGTACTGGCGGAGGAACCGCGGCGTCACGATCCCGACCTTCGTCAGGAAAAACATTACGACCGGAAGCTGAAACAGAACACCGCTGCCGAAGACGACACCGACGATCGTTCCGACATAAGAAGTGATGTCGAATTCGTTGACGATCATGTCACTGATCTGATAGTTTGCCAGAAAGGAGATCATAACCGGCGACATCACGTAGTATCCAAACAGCACTCCCAGAATGAACAGAAAGGAGATGGATGCTACTGCTCCGCGTGAAGAGTTCTTTTCCCTGGGATACAGCCCAGGCTTGATAAAACGCCACAGCTCCCATGTTATATAGGGGAAGGCCACAATAATACCAATGACAAAAGATGAAACGATGTGCATCGAGAACTGGCCGGTCATAAACCGGCTTTGTACCTTGAAGGGAATATCCTTTACGCACAGGGCATCACCCATACCAAAAAATTCTCCAAGATTACACATCCATACAAAAGTAGGAAAGTCGACCCGCGCAGGGGCGAAGATTATATTCTGAAAGATCCACGGCGCCACGATGAACGCGCCAATGGTAAAGATCAACACCGCAAAGATCGACCGTACAACGTGCCACCTCAACTCTTCGAGGTGTTCGAGAAAACTCATCTCCTTCTCCTGAACTGGCTCCTGATCTAATGGCATGTCAACTTACGAACAGTAATGCACTAGTATAATGGGAATTTTTGTACAAACCGGTTTACTTTCCTTTTCACCGATTTGAGGTGCTTTTTATCTTCGGGTTTCTGAAGAGCTTCGTCGATCAGTTCGACTATCCTGACAACGTCTTTCTCGAGCATTCCACGCGTAGTAACCGCCGGTGTTCCTATGCGCATTCCCGACGTGACAAACGGCGACTGTGTATCAAAAGGCACCATGTTCTTGTTGATGGTAATGTCCGCCTGGATCAATGCCTCTTCAGCTTGCTTTCCGGTCAGCTTTTTCGACCGCAGATCGATCAACATAAGGTGGTTATCGGTGCCGTCAGAAATGATCTTGTAACCTTTCTCCACAAATGCCGCTGCCATAGCTTTCGCATTCCTGGCAACCTGAACAATATACTTGAGGTAGTCGTCAGACAAGGCTTCGTAAAAAGAAACCGCTTTTGCCGCGATGACGTGCACCAGCGGCCCACCCTGCGTGCCGGGGAATACGCCGGAGTCAAGTATACTGCCGAGCTTCCTGATCTCACCCTTCGGTGTTTTCAGCCCCAGCGGGTTGTCAGTGTTCTTGCCCACCAGGATCATCCCTCCCCGGGGGCCGCGCAATGTCTTATGAGTTGTGGTCGTCACAATGTGACAATACTCCATCGGGTCGTTCAGCAGCCCGCGTGCGATAAGTCCCGCAGGGTGTGAGATGTCGGCCAGCAGTATGGCACCCACACTGTCCGCGGCCTCGCGTAGCTTGCCGTAGTCCCAATCGCGGCTATAGGCAGATGCCCCGCAGATGATCATCTTAGGCTTTTCGCGCTGCGCGGTTTCAATGATTTTATCGAAGTCGATCAGGCCGGTAGATTTTTCTACGCCGTAGAAGACCGGCTGATAAAGTTTCCCTGAGAAATTGACGGGCGATCCGTGTGTAAGGTGCCCTCCGTGCGAAAGATCGAAACCGAGAATCTTGTCGCCAGGTTTCAGGCAGGCCAGCATGACTGCGGCGTTCGCCTGCGCTCCTGAGTGAGGCTGTACGTTCGCCCATTCGGCGCCGAAGAGTTCTTTCGCCCTGTCGATAGCGAGTTGCTCAATCTCGTCAACAACCTCACAGCCACCGTAGTAGCGCTTTCCGGGAAGCCCCTCGGCATATTTGTTGGTCAACACCGTTCCCATGGCTTTCATAACCTGGCGGGAGGTGAAGTTTTCAGAAGCTATGAGTTCGATTCCGTTTTGCTGGCGTTCACTTTCTTTGTCGATGAGATCGAAGATGGCTTTATCCTTTTTCATGAACGGATTTTTAAAGACGGGCAAAAATAGGAGAGTTCGCCACCATTCCCAAGATACCTATACCAATTCCCAAAATCTTTTACCACGAACCACTGCTGCCACCACCGCTGAAGCCGCCACCACCACCGGAGAAACCACCGCCGCCGAAACCGCCGCCTCTTCCGAAGCCACCGCCGAAACCTCCGGGTATCCAGGTGCCGCCCCGGTAATGTCCACCCCGGCCACCACCCATTTTGCTGATCAGAATAAATATGGCGATGATGATCAACGTTCCCCACAGCGATCCACCCCGGCGTCCGCGTTTTGTCGCCGGCCCCTGGTCAGCGTCGTATTCGCCACCAATAGCCTGGGTCATAGCTAATACTGCCGCCCCGATACCCCCCTGGTAGTCGTCCTGACGGAAACGAGGCGCGATCTCATTCCGAATGATCTGATTGCAGATAGCATCGGGTAAAACGCCCTCGAGCCCTTCACCAACCTCTATTCTGACTTTTCGGTCACTATATGCCACCAGCAGGAGTACGCCGTTGTCTTTGTCGGCCTGACCCAGCCCAAAGCGCTCGGCAACCTGTAACGCATAATCTTCAATTGGCACGCCGTTCAGACTGGCAACTGTGAGGATCGCGATCTGGTTGGATGTCGAGTCTTCGTATTGCTTGAGCAGAAGTTCAAGTTGATTTTCGAATTGAGGTGTCAGAATATTCGCTCCGTCCTCAATGTGCGAGTTCCATACCTTTGGAATTTCCTCCTGCGCATATCCAAAGGAATACAGGGAAACAAGAAAAATTACAATACACCTTCTCATTCGGCGATAGGGGTTGGTGTCTTAGTTTATACGGAGGTCATCGCGTAATTCATTGATATCGTCGTCGGTTTTGCGAAAGCCTTTTTCCAGGAGAATATCGCCACAACGTTTAATTCCAGATTCAATTCCCTCAACAACCTTCCCTTCGCGAATATTTGACACCAGGGCGGCTACGATCCCGTCCCATTCCTTTTGCTCGACCACTTTGCTGATACCACGGTCGGCCATGACAATCACCTCATGTTCAAAGAAGCTTATAAAGATCATGATGCCGGTGCGGTGCCGGGTATTGAAGATTTCCTCTTCTAAAAACGCGTTTTCCGCACCGGTTCGGCAGTTTTCATCCATGTAAAACCGCGAAACAAGCCACCGCTTCCATGCCGGTATGAGGTTCGGCAGGAGTGCACCAATGCCCGCCCCGATCACTACTACGGTAAAAATGAACAGCGGATCGTAATACAGCGTTGCTGACGCGTCTTCGATAATATATCGGTCGAGGATGATCATGCCGACAAAAAAGAGCGTACCGAAAATGAGACTGCCTTTGTAGTTGGCGATCTGATACATTCCGCTTCGCTCTACGATGACCGGCACAATTTCTCCCGAAATTCCCGTCTCCGCTTCGCGGACTGCTTTCTTGATACGCTGGAGATCATCCTCGCTGAACTTCTTTCTGAGCTTCATAAGGCGATTGTTAGGCGGGTAAAGATAGGTACGACACAGCGTTACTAACGAAGCTGATGAAGATATTGTTGGATAGTGTTCTCCAGCCCGAGGTAGAGCGCATCACAGACGAGCGCGTGCCCGATAGAGACTTCGTCGAGTTCGGGAATATGCTTGTGGAGGAAAGCGAGGTTGTTGAGGTCAAGGTCATGCCCTGCGTTGATTCCGAGCCCCAGGCTTCCTGCTACACGTGCGCACTCAACGTACGGCTTGACTGCCACTTCAGGAGAGACCAGGTACTCCGTGGCATACGGCTCGGTGTACAGCTCTACGCGATCTGCCTGCACGCTGGCGGCGCCTTCCACCATCCGTACCACCGGATCGACAAAAACGGAAACGCGGACTCCCATTGATTTGATCTCGGCGACGACGTCTTTCAGGAAATCTGCATGCCGTAATGTATCCCAACCTGCGTTGGACGTGATTACATCGGGGCCATCCGGGACAAGCGTTGCCTGGGCGGGTCTCACTTCGCGAATGATGTCGAGGAAGCGGCCATCGGGATACCCCTCTATATTGAACTCGGTGGCGACCACCTCTTTGAGCGCGATAACATCCGAATAGCGGATATGTCTCTCATCGGGTCGCGGGTGTACGGTAATACCCTGTGCGCCGAAGCGCTCACAGTCGACAGCCACTTTTACAACGTTGGGATTATTTCCTCCACGCGCATTCCGGAGTGTTGCAATTTTGTTAATATTGACGCTGAGTCTTGTCACCGGGCTAGTTTTAATGCATTGTTAACCATTACGGTGCAAATTTTGTTCGAAAAATTCAAACAGCAAAGCCATGAGCCTTAAGCAACAAATTGATGCCGACATCAAAGCAGCCATGCTGGCGAAAAATAAAGAGGAGTTGGAAGCTTTGCGCAGCATCAAATCATTGATTCTTTTGGCGGAGTCCGAAAAGGGTGCAACCGGTGAGGTTTCGGAGGACGGAGAAAAAAAGCTCCTGATGAAAGCCGCAAAACAGCGGAAAGAGTCGGCCGACGTGTTTCAGCAACAGAACCGGCAGGACCTCGCCGACCGGGAGCTGCAACAACTCGAAGTCATCAATCGCTATCTTCCCAAACAATTGTCGGAAGACCAGGTCAAAACCGCCCTCGACGCCGTTATTAAGGAAGTTGGCGCAACAGGTCCGCAGGATATGGGCAAGGTTATGGGAATTGCCACCAAAAAACTCGCCGGGCAGGCCGACGGGAAAGTGATCTCGGAACTGGTTAAAAAATTACTGTCGCCTTGACTACGGTCGACATCGTTCTCCTGTTGCTTATTCTCGTCGGGGCAATCAGTGGTTTCCGGCAAGGCTTTCTCATGGCATTGTTCTCTATTTCGGCGCTGATACTCGGTGTACTCGGCGCGTTGAAGCTGATGGCAACCACGGTAACCTGGCTGTCGGCAAAAATTGACATCAACGAAACTGTTCTGCCTTATCTCGCTTTCGCCGTAGTATTCATCGCGATCGTCATAGGTGTAAATCTTCTGGGCCGGCTGATAAAGGTCTCCATCGACCGGACGTTCCTCGGGAAAGTGGATCAGGCTGCCGGCGCGGGCGTAGGTTTACTGAAAGCTGTCTTCCTGCTGAGCGTTTCGCTCTGGATACTGCAGGCTCTCAATATTAATTTGCCGGAACGATGGGTCGGTGAGTCATGGTTGCTCCCGCGCATTGAATCGTTCGCCCCGGGACTAACGATGTGGCTCGCTGACTACATTCCATTTTTTGAAGACATATTTAAGTAAGATTAAACTGTCTTTGGAATTTTTATTGTGAGTAAATTTTTCTTTACTTATCACTGTTAAAAGTCTGCTATGTCCATTTTGGTTAAAGAGGAAAACGGATTCAAGTTTGTTGATGAAGGAGAGGGTCCGGTATTGCTGTTGTTGCATGGGTTGTTCGGTGCGTTGAGTAACTGGGAGGGCGTTGTCAGCCGCTTCTCAAAGGGGTTCCGTGTGGTAATTCCCATGCTGCCCATTTACGAGATGCCGATAAGGGAAGCCGGCCTGGACGGGCTGAGAAAGTTTGTCGAAGACTTTGTCGATTTCAAGGATCTGAAAGATCTCATCATAATGGGCAACAGTCTGGGCGGGCATATTGCGTTGTTGTACACGCTTCAGAATAAAGAAAAGGTCCGCAAGCTGATCCTGACGGGAAGTTCCGGGTTGTTTGAAGATTCCATGGGTGGATCCTACCCAAAACGCGGAAATTATGAATATGTGCGCGAGCGGGTTGCCTACACCTTTTACGACCCCAATGTGGCAACCAAGGAATTGGTGGACGAGGTATTCGAAACCACCAAGAGTATCCCGAAATGTATGCGAATTGTTGCCATCGCCAAGTCCGCGCAACGCCACAACATGGCGGATGAAATTCCGAACATCACCATTCCCACACTGCTGGTTTGGGGGTTAAATGATACGATCACACCACCGATGGTAGCGTATGAGTTCAACCGGATGATACCAAACTCGGAATTGAGGTTTATAGATAAGTGCTGCCACGCCCCGATGATGGAGCATCCGGAAAAATTTAATCAACTTGTGGAAACCTTTCTGGAGCGTTAGGGATTAATGGAGGAACAACTCGTTAAAGAGACGTATGATGATTGCCGAAGATCTGATCAACCACATGATTCCTCCGCTGAAGAGCACGGACGATGCCCACAAGGCTATCGTGTGGATGGACGAATTCCGGTGTAATCATCTCCCGGTCGCTGACAATGGTCACCTTCTCGGCTTTATTTCCGAAGAAATCATTCTCGAAACGAATGACATCGACAAAAATATCGGCGACTTTCCCCTCACCGGCCAAACCAGTTACGTACATCTGGACACTCACTTCTATGATATCCTGAAAGTCGCGACCGACAACAAGCTCTATATGGTTGCTGTTCTCGACGAAGATCAGCACTATTGCGGCGTGATCACTGTCCAGGATACGCTGACTTCTTTCGCACAAACTGCCGCTGTGCAAATGCCCGGTTCGATCCTGGTGCTTTCCATGAACTTTGCTGACTACACCCTCGCGGAGGTGAGCCGCCTGATAGAAGAAAACAACGCGAAGATCCTGAGCAGCATTATAAAAGAGGATCCTCTCGACCCGGGAAAGATACGTCTCACTCTCAAGGTGAATCAGGGCGACATCTCCAGGATTGTAGCTACCCTTGAGCGGTTTGGCCATAAAGTCATCGGCCGTTATCAGGAACTGAAACCTATCGAAAACGAGAAGGAGCGTATCGACATGCTTCTGCGGTATCTCGACATCTAAGCCATACCTTTACTTTCTTTTTTTATCAGCCGTCGCTTTGTATCTTTGGTTAGTCTGGAATACTGCGCTGTTTCACGTCCCAAAAATTATAAGCAGATTAGATGAAAATTGGTGTTCATGGTAAAGAGTTTACGCGTCAGTCAGCTCCCTTTATTCACCGGATATTTGAGATCCTCTCACACCACGGCGCGGAGCTGTTTGTCTCTTCAAAGTTTGCCGGCTTTCTGAAGCAGGGCGCCTTCAGGAGTTTTAAATGGCAATTATACAAACCTGAAGAAAAGCTGCCCCGCCTCGACATGCTGATGAGCATCGGGGGTGACGGAACACTGCTGGAATCGGTGTCGCACATAGGCAAAACGCAGACGCCTGTTCTCGGCATCAACACCGGAAGACTGGGCTTCCTCGCTACGATCAGCCGCGACGAAACCGAGCACTCGCTCGAACACGTTTTTCAGAAATCTTATTCACTCGACAAGCGCGCGCTGCTTCAGCTCGATACCGGCCCGAAGCTTTTTGGCAATATGAACTTTGCCCTCAACGACTTCACGGTCGTGAAAAAGGATACGTCTTCGATGATCACTATCCACACTTTTATCGATGGAGAATTTTTGAATTCGTATTGGGCAGATGGCATCATCGTCTCGACACCGACCGGCTCGACCGGATACTCACTTAGCTGCGGTGGTCCGTTGATCTTCCCGCGGTCAGGCTCTTTTGTCCTCACGCCGGTGAGCCCGCACAATCTCACCGTCCGTCCGATCGTTGTGTCAGATACCTCCGAGATCAGCTTCCGGGTTGATGGCCGCAGCAAGAAGTTTCTCGCGACATTGGATTCGCGTATTGCGACCGTCGACAATACCGTAGAACTCACGGTCAGAAAAGCCGACTTCACCGTCAACCTCGTACAGCTCGAAGGCCAGCACTATTTCAAGACACTCAGGCAAAAGTTAAATTGGGGTCTTGATATTCGTAATTGATTTTTACATACTTTTAACACTGGTTTTTTAGGCAGAATCCATATAACCAGAGTTCATGAATGAATAGAGTTCTCCTGTGGTTTGTTGTCGGCGTCCTCTTATGTGGATCGCATGATGCGTTGTGTCAAATGGACCGTGGGACGGTCCGGAAGAACAATAAGCAGATAATGACTTATCGCGGGAAGAAATCCAATTTCAGCAAGGCTAAAACGTATCTCTCAATGGGCGTAACACTGAATGCGCTCAATTACTACGGCGACCTTTCTCCCGCCTCAGGCCGCTTCAGCACCGACATCTCCTTTACCCGGCCTGCACTTGGCCTTTCCCTATCACACCGACTGGGGCCCCGCTATTCGATCACTACCGGGCTGATGTATGGCACACTGCGCGGCTCTGACCACGAATCGGCTGACGAAAGCGACATGGCAAGCGGGCATTACCGGCACCTGAGGAATCTGTCATTCCGGAACCGTATCCAGGAACTCTCGGTGGTCATGTCGTATGATCTCTTTGAAAACCAGGCTACTTACCTGAGCCGGGCTCTTTGGACCCCTTACGTTTTCGGCGGCCTCGCGGTATTTCACCATAACCCGCAGGCAAAGGCACCGGCTACAGGCCTCGACGGCCAGCCGCTTGCAAAGGCCGGCGAGTGGATAAACCTTCACAGACTTGGAACAGAAGGCCAGTATGGAGACCTCCTGCCGACGGACGTGAACTATGGCATCAAGCCTTATAAATTAATCCAGATCGCCATACCAATCGGTCTGGGCGTGCGTTTCAAGGTTCATGACGTGATCGATCTTTCTGCCGAACTGGGCTTTAGATATCTGTTCACCGACTATATCGATGACGTAAGCAGAAATTATGTAGATCTGGGTGTGCTTGACTCGGAACTGGCAAGAGCTTTGTCATACAGAGGTAATGAGCTGGACAGGCCCGATCTTGTCAAGATGCAGGTAACGGCGAGGAATGGCGTAACTTACGATCACATCAACGGTTATGGCTATGAATATCCGACAAACATACGGGGTAAGGAAGACGACGACATCTTTATGGTCACAACCATTCGCGTCTCCTACATCGTAGGTAAGACGATGCACAAGGCCAAGTTCCGGTAAGCCTAAACCAATGATTGCAGTCACTAAACGCGTTTTTGAGATGAGAATACTTTGTGCGGTGGTTTTAACATTGACAGCGTGTACAGTCTCCGCCCAGAAATCGGAAGTGGGATTCGGAATAGGGACATTCAACTACACGGGCGATCTCGCCCGTACCTATAATGTTCTCAACTCCAGACCCGCCGCCACGGTTCTTTACCGGTCAAATCTCAGCCGTATCGTCAGCGTCCGCGCGGCCCTCACCGCAGGGGGGCTCGGCGCCAGCGACAAAAGGCCTGTTGACTCTTTCGCGGAACAGCGAAACGCTTCGTTCGACATATTCCTGATGGAGGCGTCGGCTGTAGCTGAATACCACTTTCTGAATTGGCGCGACGACAAACATATCAGACGCTTCACCCCCTATCTTTTTGGTGGACTGGCGCTCTTCGGTATTTCCGGGGCCGAGAACAAGCCGTCAGCGTACAGCAACGTGCAAGGGGCAATACCCTTTGGCCTTGGCATGAAGTACATCGTCAATCCAAAGTGGTACCTCGCACTGGAGTTCGGAGCCCGCAAAACATTCTTCGACTACCTCGACAATGTTTCCGCAGGCGCCAATCAACTGGTAAAGAACTATCAGTACGGGAACCCACACGACAACGATGCCTATTACTTCCTCGGGCTTACCCTAACCCGAACATTCTATGAAATTCCCTGTCCTACCAACCCTTATAAATAGAGCGATAATTTTTTGATACAGAGGTATCTGTCAATAACTCCTTTACCTTAAACTTTTTTGCCTAATTTTGCGACCCCGTGGGATCATTTAAGGAAAATATCGACTTTAATAAGCTCCCCAGGCATATTGCCGTGATTATGGATGGCAATGGCAGGTGGGCGAAAAAGAAAGGGGCAAGACGTATTTTCGGACATAGAAACGCCGTACAGGCGGTTCGCGATGTAACCGAATGCTGCGCCGAGCTGGGGGTCAGCTACCTCACCTTATATGCTTTTTCCACCGAGAACTGGTCGCGGCCCAAAGAAGAAGTCGATGGCCTGATGGAACTGCTGGTAAACACCCTGAAACAGGAGGTCGGAACACTGATGGACAATCAGGTGAAACTCATGACAATCGGCGACACATCGCATTTGCCCCCCAACTGCCAGAAGAATCTGGAATGGGCAATTAATGAGACGAAGGACAATACCCGGGTAACGCTTATCCTGGCGCTGAGCTACAGTGGCAGGTGGGAGATCGTCGAGGCGGCCAAAAAGCTTGCTGAGGACATCCAAACCGGCAAACTCCAGGTTTCCGAGATAAATGAGGCCGGTTTCGCAAACTATTTGAAGACCTCCGGCATCCCAGATCCGGAGTTATTGATAAGAACCAGTGGCGAACTTCGCATCAGTAATTTTTTACTGTGGCAAATCGCATACACAGAACTGTTTATTACCCCGACCCTCTGGCCCGATTTCACAAAAGAAAATCTTTATGAAGCTGTCTGGTCATATCAACAAAGGGAGAGAAGGTTCGGAAAAACAAGTGAACAATTGAATCCGGTTAGTTGATGAAAAGACTTTTAATAATAGCCGTGCTGTTGTGTGTGGCTTATGATGGCTGGTCGCAATTCAGACGGGCACGAGGTGGGCGCGACACCCAACAACCTGTTCAGGAAGGAACGCTGAATTACGCGAGCCCTGCCGAGTACACCATTGCCGGTATAGAAGTGACCGGTCTCGAGATTCTCGACAAGAATGCCATGATCTCAATTTCCGGCCTGAAGATCGGCGACAAGATCAAGATACCCGGTGATGATATATCCGGAGCAATCAGAAAAATATGGAAATACGGTCTGGTAGGAGACATCTCCATACTCGTTGACCGCATTGAAGAGTCGGATGTTTACCTGATAATCGAACTGGCCGAGCGGTCGAGGCTAAATTCATTTTACTTTGCAGGGATCACAAAAGGACAGGAATCCAGTCTTAAGGAAGACCTCAATCTCATTCGCGGAAAGATTGTGACTGATGCAATGGTTCGCAACACGCAGACTACGGTAAAAAAGCATTTTGTAAAAAAGGGGTTTCTCAACACCGAAGTAAAGGTCACCCAGGAACTTGATACACTGAACGATGGTATCACTCTTCGTATCAGCGTCGACCCGAAATCCAAAGTCAAGATCAACGACATCTCCTTCAAAGGGAACAACAGCATAGATGAGGGGAGCCTGAAAAAACGCCTCAAGAAGACAAAGGAACACCCTCGCTTTATACTGCACCGTACACTTCTTACCAGCGCCTTCCAACCGCGTCGCCACCTCGGCGGCGATCCATACCCTGTGAGCTGGAGAGAGGTGAAAGGGTTCCTCAACGACAACGTGAAGCTCAACATCTTCGCCGGTTCGAAATTCATTGAATCGGATTATGACGACGACAAGAAGCGGGTTATCGAATACTACAATTCCAAAGGCTATCGCGATGCCGAAATTCTGCAGGACTCGATCTTCAACCACAACGATCGCACCATCGACATCGCCTTCACGGTTTACGAGGGTCCGAAATATTACTTCCGCGACATTATCTGGACAGGCAACTATGTTTACACCAACCGCCAGCTTGACGCTGTGCTTGGAATAGCCAAGGGTGACGTCTACGACAAGGAACTGTTGCAGCGCAAGCTTACGTTCAATCCCAAGGGAATGGATATCAGCGGTCTCTATATGGACGACGGATATTTGTTCTTCCGTATCAATCCCGTTGAAGTCGCTGTCGCGGGAGACAGTATCGACGTGGAAATGCGGATCACAGAAGGAGAACAGGCCACCATCAATCAGGTGTTGATTAGTGGAAACGAACGCACCAGCGACCACGTTATCCGAAGAGAACTCATGACTATTCCGGGTGCTAAGTTCAGCCGGACCGATCTGATACGCACGCAACAAAGTCTGTCACAGCTCGGCTACTTCGCCCCTGAAAAAGTAAACCCGAACCTGCAGCCCAATCCCAACAACGGTACCGTTGATATCGAATGGCAGGTAGAAGAGCAATCGAACGACCAGGTGGAATTATCAGGAGGATGGGGCGGCTACTATGGATTTGTCGGAACGCTGGGTCTTACGTTCAACAATTTCTCCCTGCGCAATATCCCCAATCTGAAGAACTGGAAGCCGCTGCCGGTCGGCGATGGTCAGCGTCTCCAGCTCCGCATGCAGGCGAACGGACGTCAATACCAAAGCTATAGCTTCTCCTTTACGGAACCGTGGCTGGGTGGGCGCAAGCCTCATTCATTTACCGTGAGCTTCAACAGTTCTGTGCAGCGCTCGCTTTACGGGTACTACTCCGTCCCCGATCCGACTGACGACACGCCTACATTGAAAGTAAATAGTGTGACCGTTGGCCTGGGTCGACGCCTCGAATGGCCCGACAACTACTTCACACTCACAAACTCTATATCGGTGCTGAAGTACTCGCTCAACAACTGGTACTCTGGCGGCCTGGGATTTGACAATGGCGATGCCAACAGTGTCACCTTCAATACGACACTGTCGCGCCGAAGTGTCAATGAGATCATGTATCCATCACAAGGCTCGGAGATATCGCTAAGTCTTACGCTCACGCCTCCGCATTCCATGTGGAGAGATCTCGACTATGCCTCAGCGACCAATGCTCAGAAGTTTGCCTGGATCGAATTCCACAAGTGGATGTTTGATGCCAAATATTACCTGCCACTCGATAGCAAGAAGAAACTCGTGATTGAGGCGAAGGCTCACTTCGGGTTTATCGGGTCCTATACAAGCAAGGCGGGCGTAGGTCCGTTCGAACGATTCTTCCTCGGCGGTGACGGATTGGCTGGTGGCTTCAACTCATTCCTGCTGGGCCAGGAGATCATCGGCCTCAGAGGCTACGAGAACAACAAAGTCACTCCTCCGCTGTACGATCAATATGGCGAGGTCAACATCGGCAATACTGTGCAGGGAGGTATCGCTTATGACAAACTTGGACTTGAACTCCGTTACCCCGTGACAACGGGTAGCGCGGCAACCATCTATGGCTTTGGATTTGTGGAAGCCGGTAACAACTGGGCGAATTATGAAGATTTCAATCCTTTTGAGCTTTATAAATCAGCCGGCTTCGGTGCCAGGATCTTTATGCCGGCGTTTGGACTGATCGGATTGAACTGGGCGTACGGTTTCGACGCACTCCCGAGGTCTGGCGGCCAGGTAAGCGGATCGCAGTTCCACTTCACTATCGGACAGCAAATCAGGTAGTTATGCGGCTCTATTTAATTCCGGTTTTTTTTCTCATTTTCGGCCTGAATTTTGTCAATGCACAGAGGTTCGGCTACATTGACACCGATTTTATCCTGAATAAAATGCCGGAATACAAAAAGGCGCAGGATGAGATCGCTCAACTGGCGCAAGCCTGGGCAAAGGAAGTAGACGACATGCAAAAGGAAGTAGCGTCTATGTACAGCGCTCTCCAGGCTGAACAGGTTCTTCTGACGGAAGAAATGAAAAATGAGCGAACGGCAACAATTCAAAAGAAGGAAGCCGAAGCGAAGGAATACCAGAGGAAGGTATTCGGTTTTGAAGGATTGTATTTCCTGAAAGAACAGGAACTCAAGAAACCGATCCTCGACAAAGTCTGGGAAGCAGTGGATAAGGTAGCGAAACAGAACAACCTGGCCATCGTATTCGATAAATCCGGGCAGCTTGTAATGATATACACTGACCCCAGATTTGACTATACGGACTTTGTACTGGATGAATTAGAATTAGGTGACCCTAACGATAAGATTAAAAACTAAATTTGAATAAACTCCAATGAAACGAATTGTCTTCCTTTTCTTGCTTGTATCAGGAGCGATTGCTACGCAGGCGCAAGCACCTACATCGTCCAAGATCGGCTTCGCTGACGTCGACTATATATTCACGCAGATGCCTGAATCAAAACAGATCGAGACCGAACTTCAGTCGACTCAAACTCAACTGAAAAATCAGATCGATACCAAATATCAGGAGTTCCAGAAAAAGCTTGCAGACTATCAGGCAAACATCAATACCATGCTCGATGCGGTTCGCCAGAATACGGAACGCGAACTTCAGCAGCTACAGGAAAATCTACAGAAACTCCAGCAGGATGCACAGCTTACGATCGACAACAAACGAAATCAATTGATGGATCCGGTCTATCAAAAGGTTGGAAAAGCGATCGAAGATGTTGCCAAAGAAAACGACTATACTTTTATCCTCAGCCAGCAAATCGGAGGGCTTGATGTTATTCTCTATGCCAATGAAGATAACAACGTGTCTGACCTCGTACTGAAAAAACTGGGAGTAACGCCGAAACCAGCCGGCACAAACTGAGAATCAGAAAATCCTTTAATACCGGGCCTTCCCTCACAAGAGAAGGCCTTTTTTTGTTCCCGTCTCACGGCTTAACTTGTAGCATGATTTTTTCGCCAGGACTCAGAACAGGTGATGCCATCGGCATCGTCGCGCCCGGAAAAAAACTCCCGGAGATTCAACTCGTATCCGCAACCACATTGCTGACGTCATGGGGGCTGAACGTCCGTATCGCACCCAATGTCTTTTCGGATAGCCATTCCTACCTCGCGGGAACTGACGAACAGCGACTCGCAGACTTTCAGAGCATGATCGACGATCCTGACGTAAAGGCGATCTTTTGCGCACGCGGGGGATACGGCAGCACGCGAATTGTTGACAGCATCAACCTCGGGCCCCTGAAAAGCAATCCCAAATGGATTGTGGGCTTCAGCGACATCACCGCGCTTCACCTTCACCTGCTCAAAGCCGGAATAGCCAGCATCCACGGCACAATGCCTGTTTTCTTCGGCCGCGAAGACGCACAAAAATCTGTTGAAAGCCTTCGCCGCCTGCTCTTCGATGGGGATTGTCAAATCAGCTTCGGCCCGGGCAAAGCCAGCCGGCCCGGTAGCGCAACGGCCGAGGTCGTCGGGGGAAACCTGTCACTCATCACAGACGCCCTCGGTACCTCCTCCGATCCCGACACCGACAGCAAAATCCTCGTCGTAGAGGAAGTAGACGAATACTTCTATAAAGTTGACAGGATGTTCACCCAATTAAGGCGGGCGGGGAAACTCAAGAACCTGGCAGGCCTTCTCATCGGCCACATGACGGACCTCAAAGACCCGGAGCTCGCATTCGGCGATACCCTTGAAGAAATTGTCTGTCACGCCGTGCGCGACTATGACTATCCTGTGGCTTTCTCATTCCCTTCCGGACATGAAAATCCGAATCACGCGTGGGTCGAAGGAGGAACCGCCACCCTCGACGTCGGCGAAAACAAAGCATCTCTCGCATACCCGACGATCACCTCTTTTTAGGTAGTCCCTTACGGCCTACGCCACCAGCCGCTGGTCCGTCCGTGAAAAATCCATAGTCATTTCTGGCACGGACCTTGTCCCTTTTACGTTACACTAACAGAACCGAAGGGAAACATGAGAACGTTGATATTAGGGGCGCTGCTATCTGTTATCGGGTTCACCGCCGAAGCTTACATTTCCGGAATTGCAATCCAGACTGAGAAGAACTCAACCATGCAGGTTTATGTAAACGGAAAACTCTACAACAAAGCGCCTGGCAACTTTGTCAGGATTAAGAGCAAGCCCGGATTGTTCCATGTGAAAGTCAAGGTCTTGAATCCCCATGACAACGTCTACTATATCGTCAAAAGAGACATCCAGGTAGAGAAAGGATATGAGTTCTACTACCGCATCGTCTTTTCAAGAAACCACCCTCCGAGAATACAAGAGATCAGACGTTACCCTGTCTACACCAGGTACTTTCTTAACCCTGTCATGTACAACCGGCACCCAACAGCCTAGAACGGGTATTCGCCTCTGGCGATGACGTGATCCGCTACTTTCCGTCTCGCGTTCTTGAGATTATACGGATCGATCCGGGTGAACCTTTTCAGCCCGAGTAACATCATGCGCAGCTCGTCGCCTTCGGCGAAACCATAGATTGCCTGTTTCCCCGCACCCGCTATGGTATCGGTGGCGTGATGGAGATAGATCATAGCCATTTCCTTCTCGATCTCCACGTTACTTTCTCCCCGTATTCCCGCGAGCTTCTCAACCCTCAACAACACCGATTCAGCGACATAGATCTCGATTAACATGTCTGCGAGGCACATGATAGTCTCTTGCTCTTCAGACAGCTTCGTCATAAACTTCTGAACCGCTGCTCCGGCGATCAACAGACCTGCCTTTTTCAAATTTGCCAGCACCTTCTTCTCTTTCGCGAAGAAGCCTGATTCCTCAGCGGCGCCCAGGTCGGGAATCGCCATCAATTCTTTTTGCACAGCCACTGCCGGCGTCATCAGATCAACGAGTCCCTTCATCGCGCGTTTGATCAGCAAGTCGATCGTCAACAGGCGGTTGATCTCATTTGTTCCTTCAAAAATGCGGTTGATGCGCGCGTCGCGGTAAGCACGGTCCATGGGTCCTTCAGCCGAGAATCCCATTCCACCGTAGATCTGCACACCCTCGTCCACCGCGAAGTCCAGCACTTCCGAACTATGCACTTTCATAATAGCACATTCAATCGCGAAATCTTCGAGCGATTTAAGTCTGGCTTTCCCGCTATCCGTTCCGGACGCAACCAGTGTATCGTAGGCATCGTCGATGTTTTGTCCCGCGCGGTAGCACGCTGCTTCGCTTGCGTAAGCACGCACAACCATCTCTGCGACTTTATGTTTGATTGCCCCAAAGTTCGAAATGGCGGTTCCGAATTGCTTTCGCTCGCGCGCGTAATTCACCGCCGTTGAAATAGTCTTCTTGCTTCCTCCAACAGCAGCCACCGCCAGTTTGATCCTTCCGATGTTAAGGATATTCAGCGCGATCTTGAAACCGTTCTCACGCTCCGACAACATATTCTCAGCGGGAACTTTACATTCATTGAAAAAAATCTGACGCGTCGAAGACCCTTTGATACCCATCTTGCGTTCCTCCTCATTCATCGTGATGCCGCCGAAGGATTTTTCGACAATAAACGCGCTGAGGTTTTTGTCGTCGTCGATCTTGGCAAAGACAATGAAAATATCCGCGAAGCCGCCATTCGTAATCCACATCTTCTGGCCGGTGATGAGGTAGTGCTTTCCATCCGGCGAAGGAGTCGCTTTGGTTTTCCCGCTGTTAGCATCCGATCCTGAATCCGGCTCCGTAAGACAGTAGGCCGCTTTCCATTCGCCTGTCGCCAGCTTTGGCAGGTACTTCTCCTTCTGCTGATCATTGCCGTAGTAGAGAATAGGCAACGTGCCTATACCGGTATGCGCCGACAGCGCCACCGCTACCGAGTGGCCGCCACCAATCACCTCGGCCACCAGCATCGTCGTGTTGAAGTCCATGCCAAAGCCACCGTATTCCGGCGGCACTGAAGTACCCAGCAAGCCCAGTTGTCCTGCACTATCCAGCAAAGAGGGCATGAGACCCGGATCTTTCATAGAGTCGATCTCATCAAGCCTCGGAAAAACTTCCTTCTCGAGAAAGTCCTTGCACTGCTGCTCAATCATCTTTTGCTCCTCGTTGAATTGTTCGGGAATAAAGATCTCCTGGGCACTGGTTTCCCTGACCAAAAATTCTCCACCCCTGATCGCGTGGTTTGTTTCCGATGACGTCGTCATATTTTTTTCTGTTAAACCAATTCCTGTAACTGTCTGTTGCCGGGTGTTAATTCAATAACTCATAGATACCCGCAACGCCCTGGCCGCCCCCGACACAAGCTGTCACCATGCCGTATTTCTTTTTTTGCCGCCGTAGTTCATTGAACAACTGAACCGACAACCGCGCGCCGGAGGATCCCAACGGATGCCCTACTGCTATCGCACCGCCGTTCGGGTTCAGCTTTGACGGGTCGATACCGAGTTCTCTGACCACCGCAAGCGACTGCGCCGCGAAAGCCTCGTTCAACTCGACTATGTCGATATCCTGCAAGTTCATGTCCGCGAGCTTCAACGCCTTCGGAACCGCGGCCACCGGACCTATCCCCATAATGCGGGGGTCCACACCCGCCGCGGCATAACTCACCATGCGGGCAACCGGCTCCAGCTTCAACTCCTTCATCTTCCGCTCAGACATCACCACCACAAACGCGGCGCCGTCGGAAGTCTGCGACGAATTCCCCGCTGTTACAGTGCCGCCCATAGCGAACACCGGCTTGAGCTTGGCAAGCGCCTCCGGTGTAGTGTCGGGACGTATGCCCTCATCTGTGTCAACAACAAACTCCCGTGTTTTCTTCTTGTTGTCAGCGTCGACATATACCTCTCTGACAGTGATCGGCACAGTCTCGTCCCTGAACTTCCCTGCTTTCAATGCGGCGGCAGCTTTCATGTGCGACTGATACGCAAACTCGTCCTGGTCCTGGCGCGATACATTGAATTGCTTCGACACTTCTTCAGCAGTAAGTCCCATGCTGGTGTAATAGTCGGGGTTGTCTTTAGCAATAGTATAGTTCAGCGCTGTCTTCCATCCCATCACCGGAACAAGCGACATGGACTCTACGCCACCGGCGATAATGACATCCGCCATCTTCGCGTGAATGCGCGCGCTTGCGATCTGAATAGCCTCAATGCCCGAACCACAATACCGGTTGATCACCATTCCGGGAACTTCCATTCCCAACGCCAGCAGCGAGATCATCCTGCCCATCTGCATTCCCTGCTCCGCCTCCTGCACAGCATTACCGACAATAAGATCGTCGACCATATTATTTTCAAGGCCGGGAACGGACTTAACAAGATGTTTTATCACGTCCGATGCCAGGTCATCCGGCCTGACAAACCGAAAGCCACCGCGTTTTGCTTTTCCTACCGCAGTTCGAAAGCCCGAGATTATGTATGCGTTCATTAGTGTGTGTTTAGTAATTTACAAAGGGCAAAAGGCAAATAGCAAAAGGCAAAGGGCAAAGGGCAAATAGCAAAAGGCAATTTTGCTATTCGCCTTCTGCCTGCTTCCATCTTCTGCTTCCGTACTCTTCGGGGTGTTCGACCATGTGACCTACGAGCTTCCCGACTTCTTCAGCTTTGGCCTCCAGTCGGTTCCACTCATCAGAACCGATATATGAGCACGCCAGAGCAACATCAAGCCATACCATCGTTTCTGTATTTTCGGAGTCTCCGGTCGATGCCTTATTTGAGAAATGTACCGGATATTGTCTCTTCCGGTACGCCTCCCCGATATTTGCACATACAGAACGCGACGACCGTCTAATCTGACTTGTCAGGTCATACTTCTCCTCAATTGGAAAACGTTTCGACACCTCGAAAATATCCATAGCAAGGTCGAAAGCCTTCTTATAGGCCGTCAACCCTCGAAAATTTGTTTGTTTCATAAAGAGGGGTTTTTTGGTTTAAACATCTGGTCCCATTTTGCCTTTTGCCAATTGCTATTTTGCCTTTTTTCAACTGACTTCAGTTCCTCAACGGCTTCCCTCCTGTCAAAATCGACTGGATCCTTTCCAATGTCTTCTTCTCGCCGCAGAGAGAAACAAATGCTTCGCGTTCGAGGTCGAGCAGGTATTGCTCGCTCACTTCCTGGGGAGCGGTGAGGTCGCCGCCGCACATGATATAGCCGATCTTATTAGCGATCTTGACATCATGGTCGGAGATATATTTACCCATACGCATACCGTGTACACCCGCCAGGAACAACGCCATGCCTGTACGCCCCTGCACCCTGATGTCGCGCGCTTGCTGTGGCATGGTGTAACCTGCCTCTGACAATTCTATTACCGCCTTTTTTCCATCGGCGATCTGACGATCGCGATTTATGGAAACACGGTCCTTCGGTCGCAGGATATTCATCTCACGCGCTTCCTCCGCGGAAAGAGCAACCTTCGCCGTCGCAATATTCATAAAGGCGTTCTGAAGAGCATTCAGCTCTACGTCACCGTCCTGGTAGCGTTCACTCACCCGCTTCGTCAGCTCTTTCGTGCCGCCGCCACCGGGAATCAACCCGACACCCACTTCCACCAGGCCGACATACGTTTCGGCGGTAGCCTGCACAAGGTCAGCATGCAACGTCATCTCGCAACCGCCGCCCAGTGTGCGCCCCGCCGGGCACACCACCACCGGAATCGAGGAGTATCTCAAACGCATCGTCGAATTCTGAAACGCGCGAACCATGAAATCAAGCTCGTCGTAATCCTGTTCAATAGCATACATGAACACCATTCCAAGATTTGCCCCCAGCGAAAAGTCTGCGCCATGGTGGCCGACAACCAGGCCGCGGAAATCCTTCTCGGCAATATCAACAGCCTTGTTGAGCCCTTCTATAACAGCCGACCCCAGCGTGAAACTCTTGCTATGCCAGGAGAAGTTGACGACACCGTCGCCCAGGTCAGTCACCTTCGACTCAGCATTCTGCCAGATCACACCCGCTGACAGGTTGTCGAGGATAATAAACGCGTCGCGTCCCGGAATAACCCTGTACGACTTCGTAGGAATATCGTAATAAGCGCGCCTGCCATTTTCTACTTTATAAAAGGTCTTGTGTCCCGCCGCAAGCATGTCATACACCCACCGATTTGGTTTGTATCCCGCCTGCTCCATTTCCGCAACCGTATCTTCCACACCTACCGAATCCCAGGTATCAAACGGACCCAGCTGCCAGCCGAAGCCAGCGCATAGTGCGTCGTCTATCTTGTATAATTCATCAGCGATCTCGGGAATGCGATTGCTGACATATTGAAACACACCGTAAAAAGAATCGCGATAAAACTCGCCGGCCTTGTCCTTGCCCGCGAACAGAACCTTGAAGCGCTGCCGGAGATCATCGATAGTCTTGGTAGTCTCCAGCGTAGCGAATCGCACCTTTGCTTTCGGCTTGTATTCAAGCGTCTTCAGGTCGAGCGTAAGGATCTCCGTCTCTCCTTTGGCACTCCTGGTCTTCTTATAAAACCCCTGACCCGTTTTATCGCCAAGCCACTTGTTCTGCTCAAGACTGGAGATCACATCCGGCAGCTTGAATATATCACGCGACTCATCTTCGGCAAGGCCAGCGTAAAGATTCTGCGCAACTTTGACCAGTGTATCAAGGCCCACTACATCGGAAGTTCGGAACGTCGCCGACTTCGGGCGACCGATCACCGGGCCCGTCAGCTTGTCTACTTCGTCGACCGAGAGATCGAACTTGCCCAAGGAGTCCACCACCTTCAGGATGGAGTAAATCCCCACGCGATTGGCAATAAACGCCGGCGTGTCCTTGCAGAGCACCGTGGTCTTTCCGAGAAACCGGTCGCCGTAGTCCATCAGGAACTCTACGATCCCCCGGTCGGTCGCCTCGGTAGGAATGATTTCCAACAATTTCAGGTAGCGCGGAGGATTGAAAAAGTGTGTACCGCAGAAGTGCTTCCGGAAATCGTCGCTGCGGCCTTCCGCCATCAGGTGAATGGGAATACCCGACGTATTGGAAGTTATCAGTGTGCCGGGTTTTCTGTACTTTTCAACTTCGGTGTAAACCTGTTTTTTGACGTCAAGGTTTTCCACTACCACTTCAATAGTCCAGTCGCATTCGCGGATCGCCTGCATGTCGTCCGTGAAGTTCCCGAGCTTGATACGGGAGGCAAATTTCTTGCTGAACAGCGGCGCAGGATTCGCTTTTACCGCGGCCTCGAACGATGACTGGACAATCCGGTTTCTGACTGCCCGGCTATCCAGTGAAAGGCCTTTTTTCTTCTCGTCTTCCGAAAGCTCGCGGGGGGCGATATCCAGCAACAACACCTCCACTCCGATATTGGCAAAGTGACACGCGATACGCGAGCCCATAATTCCGGAGCCGAGAACTGCAACTTTACTGATAGCACGATTCATAGGATAGTTCGTTGTGTCAGTTGTGACCTGACGATTTATAAATACTGTTTCCTTCGACAGCCCGCTGTATTTCGTTGAGCACGTCGAAAAAAGTGTTTAGCCGTTTCTTAGAAATCTGCGACCCGATTGCTTCATTAAAGCGCAATACGGTTTGGCGCGATCTTTCTTTCTTCTTCCGGCCCGCTTTTGTCAAAACAATCCTGACCCTGCGTTTGTCGTCCGGGTCAGCTTCGCGGCAAATCAGGCCTTTTTCCTCCATTGACTTCAACAAACGCGAGAGACTGCGAGCCTCCAGGCCCATCAGCGGCGCGATCTTCGTCGCTGGCGTACCCTCGGAGTGAATGTTCAGTAAGACGAATCCCATCGACATAGTGATGTCGTGCTTAGCCGCCTGTTGATTGTACATGCGTGCGATAGCATGCCATGCGGCTTTGATCGCATAGTCGATTGTGTCTTCTCTGCGCATCGGTTCCGTAAGTTATACAATTTGTTCTGCATGCCGAGCTTTTTGGAGGGGGAAATTTTTCAAAAAACCACCACCCGCTTTCTAAAGGTCGCCCGACTTCCGTCGGCATCAAAGACCTCAAACCACACCATATAATAGCCCGTGATCGCCGGCTGGCCATTGTCCATTTCAGCGTCCCACCTGAAAAAACCCTCGGTACCAATCATTTCATTCTCCGCGATAGTCCTGATAGGCCGCCCCCGGTGATCGACGATCCTGACGTTGGCGATCATACCACCCCGGCCGAACCGATACCGGATACGGGCAAAATCACGTGGCGGCACTATCTCCGGTTCCACCACCACGTCCATACCTGAAAAAGCGTCCTCCCGCGCATTGGAATTGAGATAACCAGGCGTCGCAAAGCCAGACGCCGAACTCGCAGACCGCCAGTTTGAAGGTTCCATGCCCGGGCTCGCCACGGAAATCCGCTCAAGCGACACCCCCTCATCGTCTCGCAGGAATGGGGAGTGCATCTTGTCTGAATAGCAGATCGAGTCGATAACCTGTTCACGCCGGTCCAGCAGCGTCACGCACCCCGCGTCATCATTAAGTGAGGGGATGTCCGCTTCCACAAACACCCGCTCAACCCCCGTCGCATACTCATTTTTCAGCGTTGCCGCATCTGCTGTCAGCACAAGATATTGCTGAGGATGAATCAACAAGGTTTGGGAAGTAATAGCCCGAAAATTTCTTCCCGCGCTCAGGACATTCCGCAGAGACCAGTCACGGATGTCTAGTACCTTGTCCGATCGGTTGAACAGCTCTATAAAGTCCACCCCGGTTGGGCGTGGATTAAAAAGCACCTCGTTTACGACAATATCGGCGGTAACAGCTTTTCCCGGCAGCACAAAAGTGTGCGTCGCCCGGCGCTCTTCGATGCGATTCCCGGAGCAATCGAATACATCGGCCCGTAGCTCGTGGATTTTTCCCGGTGCCAGTGGCGCGGACAACGACAGCAAGACGCTCCCGTGCAGCGCATCCGGGAAACTCACATGATCGACGCCAGGACGGCCGTCAATGGAAAACGCATTCCTCGAAGGCAGGGTAGAAGCAAGCTTTTCATTGAAGTGAACGAGCAGCGTCACCGAATCGAGCGGAATCACGGCCACTATTTCGGGGCCGAAGTTATCGGGACGGCGCGCGTAAATAGAGTTCCGCCCACCCGGCGTTCCACCTGCCGGCGCTGTGGCCGCCGCCCAATTGTCGGCGTCACCGCAGACATCGTCAGGGTCGATCCGCTCCAGCGACCAGCCACCGCCCGTCTTTTCGCTATCCCGGTACCAGTTTCTCGAGTATGTCAGCGAATCGACCAGAACGCCCTGGTTGTCGGTAAGCGTGAGCACATCGCCGGCGTCGTTGAGGGTCGGCATCGGCGACAATGCCAGCACACTCCCGAAAGCATTAAAATGATCGGCCAGGGAAGCGCGGCATAAAATCACGTATCCGCCGGGAAACAAAATGTAGGGAGGTAGTGACGCAGACACGACGGGGTCAGCGAATATCCACCCGGACAGGTCTGTCGGGCTGTCACTGCGATTGAACAGTTCGACGTATTCAGCCTCCGGCAGGCCGATGACGGGAACCGGATCGCACATGATCTCGTTGAAGACAATACTGTGAACCTGAGAAAATCCGTGTTGTACAAGAGACAGGAAGAACAACAACAGCGCGGGAAACGGTTTTCGGTACAACCCAGAAAAAGGGTTTGGCGACAATTTGTTAACACATTGCATAACAGAGAGGGTATTTGATTATTTTTGCCAGAACTCATCTAAGGTATTCTTGAGATGAGAAGCTTAATTTAAACATAAAATGAAACTCGCAGTAGTAGGGGCCACAGGTTTGGTTGGCCAGGAAATCCTGAAAGTGCTGGAAGAACGCAACTTTCCTTTTGATGAACTCTATCTGGTGGCTTCACCCAAGTCAGTGGGCAAGACCATCCAATTCAAGGGAAAGGAATACACGATAATGGGCCTGGAGGAAGCCGTTAAGCTTGCTCCTGATGTTGCCATATTCTCGGCCGGTGGCGGAACATCACTGGAGTGGGCGCCGAAGTTTGCCGATGCCGGAAGCATTGTCATCGACAATTCTTCTGCGTGGCGCCTGGACCCTTCCAAGCAGCTTATCGTCCCGGAGATCAATGGTCACGTACTGACTATCGACGACCGCATTATTGCGAATCCCAACTGTTCTACCATTCAGATGGTGCTGGCCCTCGCTCCGCTACACGTAAAGTACAAAATAAACCGGATCGTAGTGAGCACCTATCAGTCGGTGACCGGAACAGGAAAAGACGCTGTGGAGCAGATGATGAATGAACGCAATGGCGTTGACGGTCAGAAGGTATATCCTCATCCGATAGACCTGAATGCGTTGCCGCACATTGACTCGTTCCTCGATAACGGCTACACCAAGGAAGAGATGAAGATGGTAAATGAAACGCGGAAGATCTTCGGCGATGATACTATCAGACTGACCTCTACAACGGTACGGATACCTGCTATTGGCGGGCACTCTGAGGCTGTCAATGTCGAATTTTTCGAAGACTTCGATCTCGATGAAGTTCGTTCTGTTCTCGCCGGTTCGCCGGGTATTGTCGTACAGGACGACCCCAAGAACAACGTGTACCCGATGCCCATTCTTTCCAAAGGACGCGATGAAGTATTTGTAGGACGTATCCGCAGAGACGAATCGCAACCGAAAACACTTAATCTCTGGGTTGTAGCGGACAACCTGCGAAAAGGTGCGGCTACCAACGCCGTGCAGATCGCGGAATTTATGCTGGAAAGGAGTTTGGTGTATTAGAGCGGGGGGCTTATTATTGCTTAAACTGATTTCGTATTGCTCAAGAACGTTGGCGTCATCGTCTTTACTGCGTATCAGCCGCCCAAAAGAGTCATATTCATAGTAGATGGTCACCCCATTCGGATCGGTCTGGGAGGTCATTCCAACCAAGGGCTTGTAAGAATACTTTGATATAAGAGCATCTTTGCATCTTGCTGCGGACCCGCTTCTCTCTTCACTATCCTTGACGATTAAGGTTGAAGTCCCTGATTATTTCGCCTGACCAAAAAACATACTCGTTGCCGCGACATAAGCCGTACTCCACGCGGCCTGGAAATTGAACCCCCCGGTCTCACCGTCGATATGCAGAACCTCGCCGGCAAAGAAAACTCCCCTCACTTTCTTGCTTTCCAGGGTCTGCATGTCGACTTCGCTCAGATCAATGCCACCACATGTCACAAACTCTTCCTTGAAGGTTGTCTTGCCCCGGATATCAAACGGACTGCGGATGAGATATTCAAGCAACTTGTTAAGGTTCCGGTGCGCGACTTCACTCCACACCTTCTCTTCGGGTATCTCCGCTAAATGGCAGAGGCGCTCCCAAAGTCTTTGCGGCAACTCAAACAACGGGTTTGTACAAATCTTCTGTCTGGAACGCTCCGCCTTCTGCGCAAACAGGTAAGCCCGGATGTCGTCTTCGGCAGCAGTCCCGATCCAGCTTACTATCGCAGTGAATCTATAGTTTACAGAATGAAGATACTCCGCCGCCCACGCGGAGAGCTTGATTACCGCGGGACCGCTCAATCCCCAATGGGTTATGAGCAGCGGACCAACCTGAGAATAACGGGTTGTGGCTATTCTGACATACGCCTGTGAAACCGACACTCCCATAAGGTCCGCGAATCGCTTGTCGGCGTCGTTGAACGTAAACAGCGATGGGATCGGCGGCACAATGGTGTGCCCCAAACTTCGGATGATATCATACCCGCGCGGGTTCGCACTTCCTCCTATTGCCAACAGCATGCGCGATGCGATGATGACTTCGCCGCTGGCAGCTACCATCTCCAAATGATCGCCCGTTCGCTTTACCGAAACGGCTTCGACACCTGTGCGCACCCCGATGTGCTGCCTGCCGGCTTCGTCCAGAAAACAATCGACGATTGTCTGCGAACTGTCTGTCACGGGAAACATCCTCCCATCGGCTTCTGTCTTCAGCTTTACCTTCCTCGATGCAAACCATGCAACCGTATCGCTCGCCTGGTACTGACGAAAGATTGATCGCAATGGCTTCTGGCCCCTGGGATAATGGCGGGTCAGCCTGACCGGATCAAAACAATGATGCGTGACGTTGCATCGCCCGCCGCCGGATACGCGGACCTTCGACAGTATCTTCGTCGACTTCTCCACGATCACTATGCGCAGGCCGGGATGCATCTCCGCTGCCTGGATGGCTCCATAGAAGCCCGCTGCCCCGCCGCCGATCACCAGGAGGTCGAATCTTACGCCTTTATTATTTGTTACCTTTGCTGTCATCCAACTGTGCAACCTACCAGATTTCGAACATTGAAAAAAGATGCCCGATCGCTAATTGACGCCTTATCTTCCGGACCGGTGCGGAAATACCTGCTCGACAACGAGCATAGCGATATGCGGGATATTATTCTCAGGAACAAGGAGATACTCGGTATCCCGACGTCACAGTTATTTGAACAGATCGCGGTAAGAAGAAAAGCGCGGGAGAAGCTGCCGCTCTACTACAATACTCCGAATATCATTTACCCTCCACAGGAGAATTTTGAACAATCGTCATCGGAAACCACCGCCAGGTTCAAGAGTGGGATCGCTGCCGGAATCCTCGGCGATCTGCCGGCTACGGGGGCGGACCTGACAGGAGGATTTGGTGTCGACACGTATTTTTTCAGCAAAGTTTGGGCGCACGTGCATTGTGTCGAACCCAATGAGTCGCTGCTCAACATCGGAAAATTCAATCATGAACTCCTCGGCGCCGGTAACATCACCTACCATCCGACCACGGCCGAGGATTTTGTCGCTACCGGACCGGGCTTTGATTTCACCTACATCGACCCTTCGCGGCGCACAGGATCGGGGAAAAGGATTGTGGGTTTTGAAAGTGCCCGGCCTGACGTCGGGAAGCTAGCGCCGGCGATTCTCGGGAAATCGCGTTGTCTGATGATCAAGGCGAGTCCGCTACTCGACATCCAGGCGGGTATCGCACAGCTTCCGAATTTCAGTCGCGTCTACGTGGTGTCAGTGGGCAACGAGTGCAAGGAACTCCTCTTTCTTTGCGAAGCTTCGGCCTCACCCACGCCGCAAATTGAGACGGTTAATATTCTGTCGGATGGATCCCGGCAGACCTTCAACTTTACTTTCGAAGAAGAGCGGTCGCACAATGCTGTCATCAGAGAGCCGTCGCAATATCTGTATGAACCAAACGCGTCGATCATGAAGGCGGGAGCATTCAAAACGGTAGGCGCGCGATTCGGCGTCAGCAAAGTTCATACGAATACCCATCTCTACAGTTCCTCCCGGCTGATTGAAGACTTTCCGGGAAAAAGATTTCGAATTGAGGCGTTTGTCCGTCCGCAGAAGACGGAGGTCAGGAAGTATTTTGAAGATGGTTACGCGAATGTCACAACGCGAAATTTCCCGCTGAGCGCGGAAGCCCTGGCAAGCAAAGTCGGCGTCAGGGCCGGCGGTGACAAGTTCCTGATCGCGTTTACCGGTCCGACGAAAAAGTACACCGTGGTGGCTGAGCGTATTGTGTGAGCTGACCGGCTAGATCACAAGCAAAATCCTGTACACCCCAAAAGAAACGGCCGCTACAGTACCGTAGAGGACAATAACTTTTTTCCGATTTTGCTTGTCTTCCCACCACAGCATTACCCAGGGCTTGTACAAGCCCAATATCATCCCACCCAGTGCGCACCAGGACAAATACAGGAAGATATGCTGAATAAACTCCACGACGATCAAATTTAGAACAGAAAATGGAGCCTTCCTGTTGGATTGAGGTAGAATCGAAAACTATATTTGCGGCCCCCTTTGTTATAAGGGCAACCCGATTTTAACGGATAGTGAGGGCGAACGACTTCTTGAGCATTTACCAGGCGGATGGCCTTATAAAGACCGTTGCCGCGGGGATTAATGCGCCTTCTCCGGTCAACATCCGCCTGAAAGGTCTCTCCGGAAGTCTCGATGTGGTAGTGCTGGCCGCCGTGTGGAAGCTGAAGCCAGGCAACTGCGTGGTGGTGCTGCAAGACCGTGAAGAAGCTGCCTACGTCCAGAACGATCTTCAAAACCTGCTCGACAGGGAGATCCTGCTCTTTCCAATGTCGTACAAGCGACCGTACGAATTCAACGAAGTTGAGAACGCAAACATCCTGATGAGGGCGGAGGTGCTAAACCGACTGGCCAACAATAAGGGTCACGAGATTGTGCTCACCTACCCCGACGCGCTTAGCGAAAAGGTTATCAACAAGCGATCACTCGCCAGTAATACATTTAAGATCACTCTTTCGGAGAAGCTGGACATGCAGTTCCTGGAAGACTTCCTTCACACGTACGACTTTGAGAAAACCGACTTCGTGTACGAAGCAGGGCAGTTTGCGGTACGCGGCGGTATCATCGATATCTTTTCGTTTGCTCACGAGTTGCCGTTTCGTATCGAACTTTTCGGAGACGAGGTGGATGGCATCCGGACGTTTGAGCCGGGCTCACAACTGTCGGTAGAGTCGCAGGAGTCTGTGAGTATCATTCCGAACGTTCAGACGAAGCTTATCCACGAAGAGCGCCAGTCGTTCCTGGATTTTATCAGCTCCGACACGCAGCTTTGGTTCCGAGATTTCCAGCACTGTGGCGATTTACTCGAGAAGGCTTTCGAAAAGGCTACTTCGTCATTCGGTCGGATAGTGAAGGAAAGCGGAAACACCACCGTGGTCTCCACACCAGGCCAGCTGTTTGAGCCTCCGTTCAATTTCATCAGCCGTTCAGAAAGCTTCCGGCGTATCGAGTTCGGCAATCGGTTTTCACTGGACAACGCTACTACGTTCGACCTTGCATCTTCCGGTCAGCCGTCGTTCAATAAGGACTTCGAGATGCTGGCGTCAGATCTCCGCGACCGTCAGATTCAGGGGTACCAGAACTTCATCGCGGTGGATATACCCCGACAACTCGAACGACTTAAAGGCATCCTGGAAGAACTCAGCCCGGAGCTGGGATTTCAGTCGCTCGATTTTTCACTGCGCCAGGGATTTGTAGACCACAACCTGAAAATGGTTTGCTACACAGATCATCAGATATTCGAGCGCTTCCACCGCTATCGTTCAAAGGAGAAATTCACCAAGTCGAAAGCGCTTACGCTCCGCGAACTGCAGACCCTTCAACCCGGCGACTTTGTAACACATATAGACTACGGAATCGCAAAGTTTGCCGGCCTTGAGAAGAAGACGGTAAACGGTCACGAGCAGGAAGCTATCCGGCTCGTTTATCGCGATGATGATCTGGTCTACATCAGTATCCACGCTCTTCACAAGATATCGCGGTACTCCGGCAAAGACGGCGCTCCTCCGATCATCAGCAAGCTCGGCACACAGGAATGGGAGAACAAAAAGGCGAAAGCGAGGAAGCGCGTTCAGGATATTGCGCGCGAATTGATCGAACTTTATGCGAAACGCAAGTCGGCGCCCGGCTTCGCTTTTCCACCCGACGGATATCTCCAGGCGGAACTGGAGTCTTCGTTCATATACGATGATACTCCCGACCAGGCAAGGGCAACAGAAGATGTGAAGCGCGACATGGAGGCGCCTCATCCCATGGATCGTCTGGTATGCGGAGATGTGGGGTTTGGAAAAACCGAAGTAGCCATTCGCGCGGCATTCAAAGCAGCCACCGAGGGAAGGCAGGTAGCCGTGCTCGTGCCTACCACTATTCTCGCGATGCAGCATCACCGGACGTTCAGCGAGCGGTTGGCGAACTACCCCGTCAAAGTAAACTATATCTCCCGCTTTAAATCCGACAAGGACATCAAAAACATCCTCAACGAAGTAGGGGAGGGGAAGGTCGATATCCTGATCGGGACTCACCGCATCGTGAGCAAGGATGTGAAATTCAAAAATCTGGGGCTGCTTATCGTCGACGAGGAACAAAAATTTGGCGTGAAGGTAAAGGACCGCCTGAAGGAATTCAAGGTAAACATAGACGTGCTCACGCTCACGGCTACGCCCATACCCCGCACGTTGCATTTCTCCCTGATGGGCGCGCGCGATCTCAGCATCATCTCGACGCCTCCGCCAAACCGGCAACCGGTCACCACCGAGCTACATTCGTTCGACGAAATAGTGATCCGCGATGCGGTAAGTGCCGAATTGAAACGCGGCGGCCAGGTGTTCTTTGTCCACAACCGCGTTAGCGACATAGAAGCAGTTGCAAACACCGTTTACAAACTCGTACCAGACGCCCGTGTCGGAATCGCCCACGGGCAGATGGAAGGCGATAAACTCGAGAAAGCGATGGTGAAGTTTATCGATGGCGAGTACGACGTGTTGGTGTCAACGAACATCATCGAGTCTGGCCTCGATATCCCGAACGTCAATACGATCATCATCAACCAGGCACACATGTTCGGGCTTTCAGATCTCCATCAGATGCGCGGCCGTGTGGGGCGAACTAACAAAAAAGCGTTCTGCTACCTGTTGACACCGCCTGCGTCGTTACTCACCGCCGACTCCCGTAAACGACTGGCGGCGCTTGAAGAGTTTTCGGATCTGGGCGATGGTTTCAAAGTGGCTATGCGCGACCTCGATATCAGGGGTGCCGGCAACCTGCTGGGTGCCGAGCAAAGTGGATTTATCAGCGACCTCGGCTTCGATACCTATCACAAGATCCTCGATGAAGCAATCCAGGAACTGAAGGAAACCGATTTCAAAGATCTGTTCGCCGCCGAGCTGGCAGAAAAAGCAAAACTGATCGTTCAGGATTGTGTTATCGAAACCGATCTCGAGATTCTTATCCCCGATACTTTTGTTAACAGCACCAGTGAACGTCTGCAGTTATATTCCCGGCTTGACAACATCCGGGACGAAGATCAACTGGAGAAATTTTCCGCCGAGATCAAAGACCGGTTTGGGCCGATCCCCCCTTCGGTGCTGGAGCTGATCAATTCTGTGCGATTGCGCTGGTACGGTGAGCGGCTGGGCTTTGAGCGGCTCACGCTCAAGGGAGAGAAAATACGGGCGTATTTTGTGTCGAACAACGACAACTACTTCAACTCCGATACTTTTGGCCTGATACTGAACTTTGTCAAAGCGAATTCGCGGCGGTGCAGGATGCGCGACAGTGCGGGCAAGGCCATGCTTGTTGTGGACAACATCACTTCCGTGGATGCCGCCATCGAACTCCTGCGCAGTATCGGTCAGCCTGCGGCAAGGCCGGCAAGCGAAATCTTATCGAGATAGGGTTCCAGTCCCGTCACCTGGTCAAATGCGTTTATCATCAGCACTTTGTGGTGCCGGGGTGAATAAAAAACCTCGACGAAAAACTCGCTTGAGTGGTACAAGAATACTTTGCAATCCCCGAGGATCCGCTGTGTCAGAAAACTACCGCTGAAGGTGACGTGATCGCATTTTTTCTCGAAGGGCATCGTCCTGAAATCCTGTAACGTGGTCATCATATCGAAAGTAAAGTTAGGCTCCGCCGTAAGCGAAAAACCGTACCATTTGGGCAAATCCTTACGGGCAGGATTTAAACCGCGTTTTTCAAAAAAACCGCGGTGCCTGAAGTCCCATTTTTGGACAGTAGATTCCCGATACAATACGAGGGCGCCTTCCTGCGTTTAAGACATGATCAGGAGGGAAGAAAGGGCTGACAGGAAAGAAAACAGACGGGCAAGTTGTCGCTGAAAAAGGATAGATTATCGGTTGCTTCGTTCACCTTAACGCCAAAAATATCACTGGCGGGAAAGAGGGTCGATCAGGCACTTGGAAAAAACGAGATTATCTCTTTATATTAGCATCTACTTTTTAGAAAAAATGACGATGAATTATTCACTCCGAGTTCTTTTATGGGCCGTCTGCGGATCTGTAGCCTTGTCGGGCTGCTCACTTTTTAGCGGCGGTGGCAAACCAACAGCATCTAATCCCGGTCAGTTCAGCACGGCAACGGGATTGGCTTTCAATGACGAAGACGCTGGCGGCTTCATGGTAAATCCATACGAAGGTCAACCAGACGCACCGAACATGGTCTTTATCGAAGGTGGCCGTGCGGTGATGGGATCCTACGAAGAAGATGTGATGTCTTACCGCGACAATCTGGAGCGAACTGTTTCAGTTGCATCCTTCTATATGGATGAAACAGAGATCGCCAACATTCACTGGCTGGAATATATTCACTACCTCGCGAAGGACTCCGCGCAGGAAGCTTATCAGGCTGCCCTCCCTGACACGATGGTCTGGGTTGGTAAACTCGCCTTCAACGACCCTTATGTCGAACATTACTTCCGCTATCCCGGCTTCCGCTATTTCCCGGTCGTTGGTATCTCGTGGAGCCAGGCCAGCAACTACGCTGTATGGAGAACCCGCGCTGTCAACATCCGATTCGCACAGGCCGCGGGTGAAGATTACGCTGAAAGCGATGGCCGTATTCCCCTCGAATCGGGTATCGTCGTTCCTGCCTACCGCCTTCCTACCGAAGCGGAATGGGAATACGCGGCACAAGCACTCATCGGTACCCAATGGCTTGAAGAAATGCAAACCCACCAGCGGATCTATCCCTGGGATGGTCACGCTGTCAGGAACCCGTACGGAAAACAGATGGGTTACATGCTCGCAAACTTTAAACGCGGCCGTGGTGACTACGCCGGTATTGCCGGCCGCCTCAACGATGGCGCGCTAATCACTTCCTACATTTATGAATTCCCTCCCAATGACTACGGGCTCTACAACATGGCCGGTAATGTCAGTGAGTGGGTACAAGACGTTTATCGCCCCATGTCGTATCAGGACTTTGACGACCTGAACCCTATGCGGCGCGATGGATTCCTCGATGACTCCAAAAATTACAACAGCGACTACGAAAAGAATCCCGAAGGTTTCACATCGCTGATCACCGACCGCGCCCGCGTTTATAAAGGCGGATCGTGGAAAGACGTGGCTTATTGGATGTCGCCTGGCACGAGAAGATACCTCGATCAGGACTCTGCAACCGCTACTATCGGTTTCCGCTGTGCGATGATCCGCGCGGGATCCAACTACTAGAGAAGGTTGTCAAAAAAACTCCAGGCCCTGTCAACAGCAGGGCCTTTTTTATTGCGCCGTCGCGATGCACGCGATACTAAGCTCGCGACACCCAGCGTAGAGCAAGGCTCGTCCGCAAGCTTCGAGCGTAGCGCCCGTGGTAACAACGTCGTCTACCAGAAGGATGCGCTTTTCTCTGACACCTTCAACGCTTGTCACCTGAAACACATTGTCGACGTTTTCCCAACGACTCAGCCTGCTCCTATGCGTCTGCGTATCCGTCATGACCGCCCGCGTCACACGTGAATCGTCGCAGGGTACTTCCAGGATCCGGGAAAGACCCTTTCCAAATTCTTCACTCTGATTATATCCGCGCAGCTTTCGCCTGATGGCGTGCAGCGGAACCGGAACAATCAGATCAAACTGGTCCTTATACCGGGCTTCCAAAAGGTCATTTCCATAAACCCGGCCGAGAATTTCGCCGATCTCCGGTTGCTGCCTGTACTTCAGCGCGTGCAACATCTGCTGAACACGGCTTCGCTTCGCGAACTTGTAAAGCGTCATGACATGCCCCACCGGAAGGCGGCCGCGAAACTTCTGGTATAACGGATTTTCCTGCTGTAAATGGTAGTACGACTTTGGCATTTCCAGAAGACATTGCGTGCAGATGAGCTCTTCTCCTTTGGCAAGATTGTTCAGGCATCCCCGACAGTAGCGGGGATAAAACAGGGATATAAAATCCTCGAGAATTCCATTGGACGGTGAATTGCTCAACGAATAATATCTTTGTCTGAAACTAGTTCTAATTTAGGGAGGTTGACTCTCAAATAGAGTATAAGTATGTGTATGGAAAACATAAATTATTATCGACGCGTCCGGGAGGAGCTGCAATATGTTTAAACGCGATCTCGATCTGGAACGCCAGTGGAATTCACTGCTGGTGGAGCTTTCGTCCATCATTGGAAAAAAGCCAAAAGACCTCAACAGCGTCCTTTTCCTTATCGGAGTCCAGGAACTCGGACACGGTACCAAAGTTTTCAGCAAGGAAGAAAAGCAGGACCTGATGCACATCGGCATCTGCAAAGTGCTGAGTCTTTCTGGTTACTACCAACTGGACGGCCTCGACAAGGATGGCTGGCCGCACTGGACATTGATCAAGAAACTTCCTCACTTTGATCTTCTGGAACAGGAAAAGTTGTTGAAAATGCACGTGATGGAGTACTTTGAAAAAGAGTACAAATGGACGCCCGGCAGTATCTCCGGGCAATAACGACTCTTTCCGCAAACTTTTTTGTTTAGAGTCC
Organism: uncultured Roseivirgaceae bacterium; assembly: GCA_964493505.1. Classification (GTDB taxonomy): domain Bacteria; phylum Bacteroidota; class Bacteroidia; order Cytophagales; family Cyclobacteriaceae; genus Chryseosolibacter. Next base: position 166,672 of record CAZBNP010000001.1, on the reverse strand, counting down.
AATACCAGTTAAATTGGGTGGATGTCAACCGCGACAGTTTTTTTGCGTTTTCTATATAAATGTCTGGGCGATGAGCGAAGGAACAGGACGCATTCATGAGAAGATTCGGGCTTTTCGGCGGAGATACTATCTCAATCTCTTTATAAAGGGAGCGATCCTGACTCTTTCGATCATTACGGGCTATTTTGTGCTCGCCGCGCTTCTTGAGCACACCCTCTGGCTCAGTCAATGGGCACGACTGCTGATATTCTTTACCTTCTTTGCAATAGCGGCCTTTTGTGTAGTGAAGTTTCTGAGCCAGCCATTGCAGTGGTGGATCGCCAACCGCGGACTCGATGAAGAACAAAGCGCAAGACTCATTGGCAATCATTTGCCTTCGGTCAAAGATCGCCTGGTAAATCTTATTCAGCTGGCTACATCCGGTTCGAAATCCGAGCTGACATTCGCAAGTGTCCGGCAGAAAGCCAGTGAATTTGAGCCGCTGGCTTTCGATGCGGTCATCGACCTGCGCGAGAATCGAAAATACCTGAAATACCTCGCCCTGCCACTCGGCCTGGTGCTTGTCATCCTGCTGGTGAACAGCGAAATACTTACGCGAAGCACCGAACGCATCGTTCATTTCAACCGCGCTTATACCCCCGCGGCTCCGTTCGCCTTCGAGGTAACAAATGAGTCGCTCACCGCCTTTTACAACGAAACCTTCACCCTGAAAGTAGACTTAACCGGCAAGGCACTACCCCGTGACGCATATTTTGTTTCAAAAAATCAGCGTCTCAAACTCATCCCGACAGCACCCGGGAAATTTGAATATACCCTCGACCGTATCCAGCAGCCGATCGATTTCCAGATTGAGGCCGCCGGGTTCTTTTCACAAAACTACCGACTTGAACTCGTGAACCGCCCCGAGCTCACCAGGTTTCACGTCGAACTGGAATACCCCCGGTACCTCCAGCGGAGCAACGAGCGCCTCACCAACGCCGGCAATCTGGAAGTCCCGGAAGGTACCCATATCCGGTGGCGCCTCAATACCGCCTATGCGGACAGAGCCTCCATCAGTTTCAACAGCGATAGTTCCGTCCACGCATTCAAACAATCCGACGCACAATCTTTTGTGTTCGCACGGAAGTTCGTGAATGCAGATCAGTATGAAATCGGACTTGAAAACAACAAGAGTGAGAACAAGGACCGGATTGCCTACTCTATCAACGTGGCAAAAGATCAATATCCTCAGATCACCGTCAACAATTATAAAGACACGGTGCTATACCAGCGGATCCTTCTCGGCGGAATGGTCAGCGATGACTATGGCGTCACTCAATTGCAGCTGCATTTCCGCGTGCGGAATGAACGCCGGGAAGAGCTGGCAAAACTGTCTGTTCCCATTCCGGTTAACGGCAACCAGCAACAACAAAGTTTTTTTTACAACTGGGCTATCGACTCCCTTAAGCTCAAGGCCGGCGACTACCTCGAATACAATCTACAGGTATGGGACAACGATGGCGTAAACGGAAGGAAGTCTACGCGCTCGGCGACTTACACGTTCATGGTTCCGACTTCGGAAGATCTTGTTAAAGAGATCAGTCGCTCGCAGCAGAGTACACAAAGTCAGCTCGACAAGAGTGTCAAGAATGTTAACAAGCTGCAGGATCAGATCGAGCAGGCCCATCAAAAAATGAAAGGCAAGCAGAGTCTGGATTGGCAGGACAAAAAGATGCTCGAAGATATCGTTCAGCAAAAGCAGGAACTCGACCAGATGATCGAGCAGTTACAGGAACAGAACAAACTGCTTGAGCAGAAGAAAGAATCTTTCACTGAACAGGATGAGCGGATAAGGGAAAAGGCCGAACAGATTCAGAAGCTTATGGATGAGCTCCTCGACGAGGAGACGAGGAAACTGTTTGAAGAGTTACAAAGACTCCTCCGGGAGAATGCGGATTTGTCCGAGATGCGCAAGTTGCTGGACAAGATGAATCAAAACACAAATAATCTTGAAAAAGAACTGGAGAGAACGCTCGAACTCTTCAAGCAGCTGCAATACGATTTCAAGCTGGACCAGAGCATTAACGATTTGAAAAAGCATATCGAAGAGCAAAAAGAAATCCTCGCGGAGACGGAACATCTGGAAAAACAAAACAAGAGCGACAAGAAAAAAGGAGAGCAAAGCAGCAACGACAAGAAAGGAGAGAAGAAGCCTGACAAGGGAGCCGAGGAGAAGTCATCGGACAACACCGGAGAACAGGACCCCGACAAGTCGAAAGATGGCAGGAATGAAACCGAAAGATTGACGGACAGCAAGGAGCTCGCAAAGCAACAGGAAGAGTTAAAGGAGAAGTTCAAGAAGACGGCTGAGCGGCTAAAAGAGCTGCAGGAGTTGGGGGAAGAACTGAACAAGCAGGATGGACTCCCTCAGGAAGACGATGCCCGGGAAGTGGAGGAGCAGCAAGACCAGAGTCAGGAGAATCTGAATGAGAATCAACCGTCGAAAGCCCGGCAACCTCAGCAAAAGGCGCTGGAAAAGATGAGCGAGATGCAGCAGCAGATGGAAGGGATGCAGAGCTCGATGATGATGGAGATGCAGGTTGAGAATCTGGAATCGCTGCGACAGATCATCCACGGCTTGGTGAAATTGTCGTTCGATCAGGAGAGCATTATGAAGGAGTTTAACGCGTTGCAGCAGAACGATCCGCGGTTTAACATTCTGGCGCAGCTCCAGCTCAAGCTGCGGGATGATGCTAAAGTTCTGGAAGACAGCTTATTAGCTCTCGGAAAAAAGGATCCGATGATGGGTTCATATATCACGAGAGAGGTTAATGAGATGAACAATCATTTGGAGAAAGTGATTGAAGCGAACAAGGAGCGGCGACGTCCGCAGGCATCGGGTGCTATGCAGTTGACGATGGCGTCGATCAATAACCTGGCGTTGATGCTTGATGATCATTTCGACATGATGATGCAGATGATGGCGAATGCGCAGCCGTCGATGAGAAAGTCGAAACAAAAGGGTCAGAAGCCAAGTTTGAGTGAGATGCAGCAGCAATTGAATCAAAAGATTGAGGAGTTGAAGAATAGTGGCAAATCCGGGCGTCAGTTGTCGGAGGAGTTAGCGGAGATGGCGGCGGAGCAGGAGCGGATACGCCGGGCGTTGCAGGAGATGCAGGAGAAGATTAAGGACAAGGGTGAGACCCCGGGCGGTGAAATACCCGCCAGGATGGAGCAGACGGAGATGGATCTTGTGAACAAGCAATTGACCGATCAGTTGATCCAGCGGCAGCGACAGATCCTGACCAGGCTACTGGATGCGGAGAAGTCGATGCGGGAACAGGACATGGATGACGAGCGAAAGGGGGAGACGGCGAAGGATTATGAGAAGGAAATCCCCCGGGCTTTTGAAGAATATTTGCGACTCAAGGAAAAAGAAGTAGAATTGTTGAAAACCGTACCTCCAAAGCTATACCCTTATTACAAGCGGGAAGTAAACGAGTACTTTAAACGATTGGGCACGAAATAACGCCATTCATGAATACCATCAGTATCCAGGTTCCATCATTAATGGAAAACATTCGAATGATTGAAAGTTTCATTGACAACGCGAAGGAGAAATTTAGCCTGGATGATGATATCTACGGCAACATTATGATTGCCGTTACAGAAGCCGTAAACAATGCGATAAAGCACGGGAACAGTAGTGACAAATCGAAGAACGTTCAATTGAGCCTGTTTCTGGAAGACAGTCTCATCAAGTTTATTGTGAAGGATGAGGGTATGGGTTTCAACTATGAGTCGCTGCCGGATCCCACTGCTCCCGAGAACCTTGAAAAGCCGGGAGGTCGCGGGATCTTTCTAATGAAACATCTTTCCGACGAGGTAGAATTCAAGGACAACGGCAGGGTAGTGGAGTTGAGTTTCTACATGAATGCCTGATGGCCGACGTCAATTTTTTCAGTGAGGGCATTTCTTTTTCAGTTCCGAGGCCCATCAAGACCCGAAAATGGATCCGGTCGGTGATCCGCGAAGAAAAGGGACAGCTCATCAATTTGAATTACATCTTCTGCACTGACGACTATCTGCTTCTGCTGAATGAGCAGTATCTCAACCACAAGACCCTTACCGACATTATCACCTTCGATCAGAGCAGTGATCCAACCCTGATAGAAGCCGATATATTTATCAGCGTCGATCGGGTGAGGGAAAACGCCACCGAGCGGAACATCTCCTTTGAGACCGAGCTTGACCGCGTGATGATACACGGTGTTCTGCATCTCCTGGGGTATGGCGACAAGAGAAATGAGGAAAAGGCCGAGATGCGCAAAAAAGAAGATGCTTATCTATCTTTGCGGGACAAAATCTGACCATCGTTCCACGTGGAACGATAAATTGTGGATATGTGGATAAAATTTGTGGGTAAGTTCTGGTTCCACGTGGAACTATCCGGATGTTAAATGGTATTCAGACACTATGTTTCCTTCATACGACGTAATTGTGGTGGGGGCTGGGCACGCTGGGTGCGAAGCTGCCGCTGCTGCCGCCCGAATGGGCTCAAAAACCCTCCTGGTCACCATGAATATGACGACTATTGCCCAGATGTCGTGCAATCCGGCTATGGGCGGTGTTGCAAAGGGGCAAATAGTGCGGGAAATAGACGCATTGGGGGGCATGTCGGGAATCATCTCCGATAAATCAATGATCCAGTTCCGCATGCTCAACCGGTCCAAAGGACCCGCTATGTGGAGCCCCAGAACGCAAAACGACCGGATGCGCTTCTCGGAAGAATGGCGACTTGCCCTTGAAAAGATCCAAAACCTCGACTTCTGGCAGGAAATGGTCAGCGGCATTGTAGTAAAAGACGGTCGTGCCGTAGGAATAAGGACGAACCTGGGGCTTGAAATACCGGCAAAAGCCGTAATCCTTACCAACGGCACATTCCTCAATGGAAAAATACACATCGGCAGTAAAAACTTCGGCGGCGGCCGGGCTGCCGAAAAAGCCTCCATGGGGCTTACCGAACAACTGGTTTCCCTCGGATTTCAGTCGGGCAGAATGAAAACCGGGACCCCTCCCCGTATCGACGGCAGGAGTCTCGACTACTCCAAAATGGAAGAACAACCGGGCGACGAAAATCCATCCAAATTCTCGTTTACCAATACCCGACCCCCCGAAAAACAAATGAGCTGCTGGATTACCTACACCAACGACCAGGTTCACCAGGAACTCCAAAAAGGCTTCAACCAATCACCCATGTTTCAAGGCCGCATAAAAGGACTCGGCCCGCGCTACTGCCCCTCAATTGAAGACAAAATAAACCGCTTCGCTGATAAAGAACGCCACCAGATCTTCGTAGAACCCGAAGGCTGGCAAACAGTGGAAATATATGTGAACGGATTTTCAACATCGCTGCCGGAAGATGTCCAGCATAAAGCCCTGACGCGTATTCCCGGATTCGAAAACGCAAAGATGTTCAGACCCGGGTATGCGATCGAATACGACTTCTTCCCACCCACACAGCTCAAAATGACGCTGGAAACCCAGCTGATCTCTAATCTCTACTTCGCCGGTCAGATAAATGGTACCACCGGATATGAAGAAGCCGCCGGCCAGGGAGTTCTCGCGGGAATCAATGCCCATAATGCCGTCTGGGAAAAAGAACCACTCGTGCTCAAAAGATCACAGGCATATATCGGCGTACTGATAGACGACCTCGTTAACAAAGGTACCGAGGAACCATACCGGATGTTTACCTCCCGCGCTGAATACAGAATCCTGCTGCGCCAGGATAACGCCGACATGAGACTGACAGAAATAGGGCATAAACTGGGACTCGCATCCGACGAACGGATGCAGGCCTTCCTGGATAAAAAATCGGATGTCGACATGCTGCTCAATGAACTCAGAAAAGTCAAGGTCGATCCCGATTCCGTCAACAACGACTTGTCAGCCCTTAACACAGCAACGATTCGTGAGAAAATCCCGGTCATTAACCTGCTGCGCCGCCCGCACATGGGTATCGAACAAATCCGGACAATCGACCCGAACGTCAGAAGTATTATAGAAAAATACCCGCAGGAGGTGCAGGAACAGGTGGAGGTCTTTGTCAAATACGAATCGTATATAGATCGTGAGGAAAAACTGGCCCGGAAGATAGAAAGCCTCGAAAACTACAGAATAAAACCCGACTTCGACTACGATCGCGTAAAAGCTCTGTCGTCAGAAGCAAGAGAAAAACTCAGGAGCATAAAACCCGAAACAATCGGACAGGCCTCCCGAATCAGCGGCGTCTCGCCTTCGGATATCTCGGTCCTGACCATATACCTGGGAAAATAATGAAGTTCCTTACCGAATGCCCGGTTTGCCTGCATCACAACTTTGCCGACTTCCAGGTATGCAGGGACTATACCGTTTCACATGAAACATTTCAACTGCAACAATGTCCTTCATGCAGCCTGGTATTCACCAATCCCAGACCCGATGACGACCAACTGCATAAATATTATGAGTCAGAAAACTATGTCTCGCATGCCGATAAAGCCGCAAACTTCGTCGACAGTATCTATCATATAGCGCGGTCCTTTACGCTGAAATGGAAGCACAGACTCCTGGTGCAACATGCAATAACGACACCCCATACAGTGTTGGATTTTGGATGTGGAACTGGCTCATTCTTAAGTACTTGCAAACAAAAGGGCCTCCAAATCGCTGGCGTTGAACCCTCGCTTCAGGCCCGTACCATCGCCGCTACCACCACCGGCGAACAAATCGCCCAGGATCTGCGCGACATCACCGGTACGCATGATGTAATCACGCTGTGGCATGTACTCGAACACGTTACGGATCTCAATGAAACAATATCATCGCTATCAGCCCGACTCGCAGAAAATGGCACAATGTTTATTGCTGTACCGAATCTGAAGAGCGACGATGCTGCATTCTATCGCGCACACTGGGCGGGATTCGATGTGCCCCGCCATCTTTGGCATTTCTCCCAACAAGCGATGACCAGGCTTCTCGCTAACCACAATCTGAACATAGCCGGCATGGTGCCCATGCGCCTTGACGCTTTCTACGTATCACTGCTAAGTGAACAGTACCTCGGCAGAAAAGCTCCCGGCACTTTTATCAGCGCTATCGCCAGGGGCCTGCGCTCCAACTTCCGGGCAGGTACGACTAATGAATTCTCCAGCCTCATCTATATCGTCAGGAAATGAATTTGAAACAACTCCTCCCGTGGCCGATCGTATTTCTCTTCGCACTCGCATTCTCGTGTGCCCGCCAGACGTCACCCACCGGCGGCCCGAAAGACACCATCCCGCCGGTACTTATAAAATCCGTCCCGCCTAATGAAGCGCTTAACTTCAACGGCAACAAGATCCAATTGGAATTCTCGGAATACGTCAATCTCAATTCTCCAAAAGAACAACTCATTGTTACGCCAACCATCGGCAAAGACTATGAGATCACTCTCCGGAGAAATATCGTAACTATCGAATTCGAAGAACCTCTCCTTGAGAATACCACCTATACCTTCAACTTCCGCGAAGCAATCCAGGATATCACCGAACGCAACCCGGCCGAAAATCTCTCGCTGGCCTATAGCACCGGCGACTATATCGACTCGCTTTCTGTAGACGGTGTGATATACGATATCACCACTGGTAAGCCGGTCAAAGACGCCACTGTTGCGCTGCATGTTCACAACGATACGTTCAACATCTTTCTCCATTCCCCGACCTATTTCACCAAAACCGATAAGGACGGAAACTTCAACATAAGCCACCTCAAACCAGCTACCTACCTGGCCTACGCCTTCAATGACAAAAATCGGAATCTTATCGTCAACAGCCGGTCGGAAGCCTACGGTTTCAAAAGCGAACTGATCGAACTAACGGAAAATGTTCAGGATGTCTCAATTCCTCTCGTGCGACTGGACGCCGGACCACTACAACTCACCAGTGCCCGACCTTACAATACTTACTTCAACCTGAGAACTTCAAAAAACCTCCGGACATTCTCGCTCACTGCCGTTGATTCGTCACAACTAAGCTTCTCGTTCGGAGACGACCAGGCGAATATCAAACTTTACCAAACGACTGAACTCGACAGTTTTCAAATACGCCTCGTAGCCATCGATAGCATATCCAACACTATTGACACAACCGTTTATGCTAAATTCCAACCCCGCAATTTCACACCCGAAAAATTCGGGGTTAGTTTATCAGCCTCTTCGCTACTGGCGCAGACAGGCGAACTGCAAGCTACCCTTCAACATTCCAAACCTATCCGCTCTATAAACTACGACAGTCTCTACTTCCAGGCCGACAGTCTTACAAGAATACACTTCACTCCCGATGACTTGTCATGGGATTCACTCAAGCGAACTATTACACTTAAGAAAAAGCTCAACCCGGAACTCTTCCCGTCGAACGCCGCCTCGAATACGGCTCGCAGCGGTTCGCGTCTTCAGCGGTCTACAACTCCGGTGGTCGATACCACTCAACAATCCAGACCTGTCCCCATCAACGAACTTTATTTTGGCCTCGCAACATTCATTAGTGTCGAGAATGACTCCTCAGCGGTTCTGAAAAAGACAGTCAAACCCACGCTACCCGAGGAACTGGCCATCATAAACATCGACATCCGCACCGACGAAAAATCATTCCTGGTCCAACTTCTCGACAACAACCTTAAGGTATTGAATCAGATTCCGAACCAACGACGCACAATTTTCCGAAATGTAATTCCTGGAAATTACCAGATCAGGCTAATCATCGACAAAAACGACAACGGCCGCTGGGACCCGGGCAACTATTTTGAAAACATCGAACCGGAGCCGATTATCTATTACCAGGCTCCTGATGGCACTACCTCGGTGAAAGGTGTCAAGGCAAACTGGGAGATCGGAACCGACGGAGAAATGTTTATAACCTATTAACAGGTTGTGGATAAGTACCTCCCAGGGAATCAAATACCATCCAAAACCGTTCGAACGATGAATAACCTGCAATACATGTTGAACAACCGTCGGTTACCCACATACATTCACAATGAAAACTATTCACATCAATACTATCCACACATATAAACTTCGTTGATAACTCCCCAACTCATTGATAGAGAAAAGATTGTTCTTTACCTTTAATCAACACTTCTTCCACATACTGTATGAATAAATAGTTGTCCACAACTCCACATGGCTAATAATAGTTATATTAATATATATATAATATCAATAATAAGGGGAGCTACCGTCTTGATAACTTTCCTCCTGGTCTCAACTTTTGCAGAGGCGCAGAGAAATGCGGAAGTTCAACTTGCGAATGAGTACCTTGTGCAGGGCGACAAAAAAAAAGCGCTTGAACTTTATAAGGATCTCAGCAAGTCTGACGCCAACATTCCGCTGATTCACAATAGCTATTTAAATCTCATGATTGATCTGGGTGTTTTTAATGATGCCCATGATTACCTGAAAAAACTCATGAGGAGGGATCCACAGAACATGCAGTACAAGTTTGATGTTGGAATGGTTTATGTTCGTTCCGGTGAAGTGAGCAGAGCCGACCGCTATTTCAAAGAGCTCAGCGAGCAGGTTAAAGGAAATATGCAGCAGGCAAAAATGATGTCCGACTATCTCGCCGCGCGTTCACTTTCGCAATACTCGATCAAGGTATTGCTCGAATCCAGAAACCACATCGGTAATCCTTATCTTTTTTGTCTTGAACTGGCGATGCTGTACCGGATACAGGGTCAGCAAGACAAGATGGTGCAGGAGTATCTGAGTTATGTGACGCAGAGTTCGGCAAATATCCAATATGTCAAAAATGTTATGCAGGCGTTGCTGACCAGGCCCGAAGAGCTCGCTAGTCTTGAATATCTGCTATACGACAAGGTTCAGAAGAATCCCGATGTCGAAGTTTATTCCGATCTGTTGATTTGGGTGACGATGCAGCAGAAGAATTTTTACGCGTCGTTTATCCAGGCTCGCGCCTATGACAAACGATATCGCAGAGACGGCGAGAAGTCGCTCGAAGTCGCAAGGGTTGCGTTAGACAATGATGATTACGACAATGCGGCAAAAATTTATCGTTATGTGATCCGCGAATATCGCGGCACACCCAACCATCTATTGGCGCGATTGGGTCTTATCCGCACTCGGGAGAAACGTGTGAAACAGACCTTCCCCGTCAGTGCTGATTCCGTTCGGGCGTTGATTCAGGATTACGAAGAATTTATCACCGAGTATCCGGGTAATCCCAACTCTCTTGAAGCGACAAGAAACCAGGCACTTCTTTATGCCAACTATCTCGACAGGAAAGATGAAGCGATAGAAGTTTTGAACGGGTTGATCAACAATTCCAGGGCGACGTTGTATCTCAAGTCGACAGCGAAGCTTGACCTAGGCGATATCTACCTTTTGAAGGGAGAGCCGTGGGAATCTACTCTGCTGTATTCACAAGTCGAGAAAACGCAGCGAGAAAATCCTGTTGGATATGAGGCGAAACTGAAGAATGCCAAACTATCTTATTTCCGGGGCAATTTCCGTCTGGCACAGGAACACCTCGATATCCTGAAGGAAGCGACAACACGTGAGATAGCTAACGACGCAATGGAGCTGAGCATGCGGATAAAAGAAAATATCGCGTTTGATTCTGCCGGCGAAGCGTTGAAGCATTATGCGAGCGTAGAATTATTGCTGTACCAGAACAAGATCGACTCGGCGCTCCAGGCGATGGACCAGCTCAAACGCGGGATGTCGGCAAACGGCTCGTTTTCGAATCGGACGATTCTGGATGACGTTTACTGGCTTGAAGCTAACATTCGCATGAAACGCGGTGAGTTCAAGGAGTCGATTGCGCTACTGGTGAAGATTCGGGAGGAGTATCCCGACGACATCCTTTCTGACGATGCGTTCTTCCTGCAGGGTGAGATCTACGAAAGGCAGCTAAACGACAAAGATAAAGCGATGGAGATCTACCGGGAATTCCTCACCATTTACCCGGGAAGCGTCTATGCCGCGGAAGCGCGCAAACGGTTCAGAACACTGCGGGGCGATTTTGTTTCTGAATCCCCGGCGCCTGTCAACTGAAGAAGCTGGCCGTGAAATTCGAAGGAAATCCTTTTCTTTCCTGAAAGAAGAATAAAAGTTTGAAAAAGAGCGATTTGTGAGTGGGAATTTTCGATAATATTTTTTGTTTTAGCAGTGTTCCTCTAATTTTGCGAATCTTTATCAAACGGAGGATTTACGATGGCCAAGAACAAGAAGTCACCCGCTAAGGCAACCAAAAAAGCGAAGTCTGCAGCAAAACCGAAGAAAAAATCAGTCACTGCTGGTGCAAAGAAGGTAGTAGCGAAGAAACGCAAGCCGGCGGCGAAGCAAGCCAAAGCGAAAAAGCCAGCCACCAGGCCCGCAAAGAAAAGTGCGTCTAAGGCTGCTCCGAAAAAAATAGCGACCCGGAAGACGGCTGCTAAAAAAGCAGCGACAAAAAAGACGGCCGCTAAAAAGGTAGTAGCGAAGAAAACAGTGGCGAAGAAGGTAGCGCCGAAACAGGCCCCGGCCAAAGTTGCCGCGAAAGCCACACCTGCCAAGAGCACGCTTAAGAAAGCGACCACGAAAAAGCCGGTTCAAAAGAAAACAAGCTCACCGACGGTAAATACAGCCGCTCAGGCAAGTTCAGCCGCGAAAATTGCGGCAGCAGCACAGTTGAATTTCTTCCAAATGCCGAATCAGCGCCCGATAGCCCATAAGCCTGCGAAGCCATCCGCGCAATCGCAAGACAAAACGCGTTACACTGAAGAGGAGCTGAACGAGTTTCAGGTGCTGATCAATCAGAAACTGGAAAAAGCTCGCGAAGAATACAAAATTCTCAAGGATACGTTAAACCGCACGAATGATGAAGGTACAGACGCCACATCGGGCGGAAATACCAAAGTGTTGGAAGACGGAGCGGAAACGGCTGAAAAAGAAAATCTGTCGCAACTGGCCGCCCGTCAACAGAAATATATTACTAACTTGGAGAATGCTCTGGTGAGGATCAAGAACGGAACGTACGGCATTTGCTCCGTTACCGGGAAGCTGATCTCCAAAGAACGGCTTATTGCTGTTCCGCACACCACCCAATCCATTGAGGCGAAGCTGATGCAGCAGGACTAGTGCCTTTGTGTCTTTCCCGCGCATGGGCAAAGGAGCATTGAGAAGAGAGAAACTAAACGTTTGCCAATGGATTTTTTGCAGAACCATATCGAAGCGCTGATCTTTTGTTCTCCCACCCCGATTAAGCTGGTGGATATTAAGGCCTGTTTGTCGGAGATGTTCAACGCCGACGTTCCCGAAGAAGATATCATCGGAGCTATTCAACGGCTGGACGAAAAATATGCCGCCGAAGAGTATGCCTTTCAGCTTTACAAGAACGCGGGTGGATACCAGTTTCTCACCAAGCCCGCCTACCAGGCGAGCATCAGCATTTTGCTCAAACAGCAATCGAAGAAAAGGCTTTCTACCTCGGCGATGGAAACACTTTCGATTATCGCTTACAGGCAACCGGTTTCAAAAACTGAGATCGAAAATATTCGCGGCGTCAACTGCGACTACGCAGTTCAAAAACTTATTGACAAAGGATTGATTGAGATTACAGGAAAGGCCGAAACCGTAGGACGCCCAATGTTATACGGTACGACGGCAAAATTTATGGAATACTTCGGCATCAACGACCTCTCCGAGTTGCCAACGCCGAAGGATTTCACTGCAGAAGTTAACACCATCGGGGAAAATTCTGAATCCAGAGAGCCCGATGGCCAAGCGTAAACAAGACGACTCGGGGGCACCCCGAAAATCCGGCAGACCAGCACCCGCAGGGCGCACTGCCAGAAAGAGTTCTCCACCAAAAAGCGGCGGCAAGCCGCGCAATTCTTCCGACTCTACCGATGGGGCGCGACCAGCTCGCCGCCCCGGACAACGTTCTGCACCTCGGACGTTTGGCAAACCTCGCCGCTCTTCGGAGGACTCTACCGATGGGGCGCGACCAGCTCGCCGCCCCGGACAACGTTCTGCGCCTCGGACGTTTGGCAAACCTCGTCGCTCTTCGGAGGACTCTACTGATGGGGCGCGACCAGCTCGCCGCCCCGGACAACGTTCTGCACCTCGGACGTTTGGCAAACCTCGCCGCTCTTCGGAGGACTCTACCGATGGGGCGCGACCAGCTCGCCGCCCCGGACAACGTTCTGCGCCTCGGACGTTTGGCAAACCTCGTCGCTCTTCGGAGGACTCTACTGATGGGGCGC
>CAZBNP010000001.1:0-153306 GCA_964493505.1 uncultured Roseivirgaceae bacterium | reverse complement strand
GTCGCTCTTCGGAGGACTCTACTGATGGGGCGCGACCAGCTCGCCGCCCCGGACAGCGTTCCGCGCCCCGAACGTTTGGCAAACCGCGCAGCTCTTCAGACGAATCTTCAGAGAATCCGAGACCGTTCAGTCAGAAAAGCCGTTTTGCAAAATCCTCGAAAAGAGATTCTTCTGATGACCGGAAGCGCAGTCCCTCATACGGTAGGCCCTTCAAAAAATCGGATAAAAACAAACCGACAAAGAGCTACCCGACACCTCCACACCGCCGTCATCAGAAAGTAGCCGACGACGCGCCCAAGAGCGACAAGGTCAGGCTGAACAAGTTCATCGCAAATAGTGGGGTGTCATCGCGACGCGAGGCAGATGACCTGATCAAAATGGGATTGATCTCGGTTAATGGCAAGATCGTGTCCGAACTGGGATATAAGGTGAGCCCCGGCGACGAGGTTCGCTACGAAGAGAAAATACTCAGGGCAGAAAAGCCGGTCTATATTCTGATGAATAAACCGAAAGGGTTTATCACGACTACCGATGATCCGCAGGAGCGTAAAACAGTAATGCACCTTGTCGGTACAGTCAAAGAACGGATATATCCGGTCGGTCGATTGGACCGCAATACCACCGGGCTGTTGCTGCTTACAAACGATGGCGACCTTGCCGATAAGCTGATGCACCCGTCATTCAATGTTAAAAAGATCTATAAAGTGGAGCTCGACAATCCGCTTTCAAAGAATGACTTCAGGAAAATAGTCGAAGGAGTACATCTCGAAGAGGGGCGGGCTGTGGTTGACGACCTGGCTATTGTTTCGGAAGATGGCCGTACGATAGGTATTCAGTTGCATATTGGATGGAACCGGGTGGTTCGGCGTATTTTCGAGGCGCTCGATTATGAGGTGGTGAAACTCGATCGTACAGTGTACGCCGGATTAGATAAGAAGGATTTGCCCCGCGGCCAGTGGAGATTCCTGACAAGTCAGGAAATAATCGAGTTGAAGCATTTCAAATGATTGCCGTCTTCGCGTAATTTGAGATACAGAACTCAATCCTGAATATCTCTTATGATCAGACCTGACATTGATAAAGTTCCAGCCTTCTATCAGGGCTATGTTGAGCACGTGAAAGATATGGATATGCTCGACGCTTTGCGCCATGCCGCAAAGGTGGTGCAACAGACGGTCCCTTATATCCCTGAAGACGATGGCGGGCTTAGATACGCCGAAGGAAAATGGACAATCAAGGAAGTTATTAATCACATGATGGACACCGAGCGCGTATTCGTATACAGGGCGCTGCGGTTTGCCAGAAAGGACCAGACCCCGCTCCATCCCTTTGAGGAAAATGACTATGCTCCGGAGGCCAACGCTCACGGCAGGGACATTCAACAACTTGCGCGCGAAATGAAGAGACTCCGCGAAACAACTATCGACTTTTTCACGAGCCTTACTCCCGAGATGCTGGAGCGCGAAGGGACTGCCAGTGGAAAAACATTGTCAGTAAAAAACCTGGCGTACATTATTGCGGGGCACGATATTCATCACGTGAAGGTACTTCGAGAGCGCTATCTTAAGTCATAGCCTATGCGATACGTCGTCGTTCTCGCCGCCATTGCGCTATACAGCTGTTCGCCGGTTTCGCGAACGCAATTGAAAAAGACCTTCAACGCTACGGAGGAACGATTTAAAGATCACACTGGATTTTTTCTCTACGATCCTGCCGGGGATAAGACATTGTTCGACTACAATGGAGCGCGATACTTCACACCGGCGTCGAACACCAAGATATTCACACTCTACGCGGGGCTGAAGATCCTGGGCGACTCGGTGCCGGCACTTGAATATGTGCACCGAAATGATTCTCTTATCTTTTGGGGTACCGGCGATCCTTCGTTCTTGTACAACCAGGTTTTCTACGATTCGACTGTCTATAATTTTTTGTCGCACAACCCGTCGGAGCTTTTCTTCTCGACTTCCAATTTTTACACCACTCACCTGGGAGAGGGCTGGGCCTGGGATGACTACAACTCGGAATACTCGCCCGAACGATCCGCGCTTCCCATGTTCGGCAACCTCGTGACTACACTGGCCGATCACGATGTGGCGTATGTATCACCAGATTTCTTCTCCGACTCTTTCATCAAAGGAACACCGAAACAGACAGCACGTGTGGTGCGCGGTGTGCGGCAGAACAATTTTGTGGTGCACCCGGCCGAAGCCCCGTCGGCGACCAGACAAATCAGAACGCCCTTTCACGTCGACTCGACCACGACCTGGGGACTGCTCTCTGACACCCTGAAAAGATACATTCGGCCGGTAAACACCGCCATTCCCGCAAATACAAATACGCTGTTCAGCATTCCGGTCGACAGTATTTACAGCGTGATGATGCAGCAGAGTGACAATTTTATCGCTGAGCAGATCTTGTTGATGTGTGCGCACGTGCTTAGCGATAGCCTTAAACCGGAGGTAGCGATCGATTTTATGAAAAACACCTATCTGAAAGATCTTCCGGATGAACCGGTGTGGGTAGACGGATCGGGTTTGTCGAGATACAATCTTTTCACCCCCCGTTCTATCGTCAGGATGTGGCAGAAGATCTCGGAGACGGTTCCGCGTGAAAGGTTGTTCCCCCTGCTTGCCATCGGGGGTAAGAAAGGTACCCTGCGCGGTTGGTACAAGGCTGATGAACCCTATATCTTCGGAAAAACCGGGTCGTTGAGCAACAACCACTGCCTGAGCGGATTTCTCGTGACGAAGAAAGGAAAAGTGCTGATCTTTTCCTTTATGAATAGCAATTTCACCGAATCCGGAAGTGCTATACGCAGAAACATGGAAGGGATTTTGCGTAGCATACATGATAATTACTGAGGTTCCGGAAACGTGGGATCTTCGACAATATGAACCAGTGACTAAGAATCTGATGAAAACCGGAAAATTTGGTATAGTATTCCTGACGATAATGGCTTTGTCTGTTGATCTCGCCGGGCAGACGTTACTGCGACGCACCGCATTAACAGACAGCCTGGATATCAAGATCGGGCAGATGCTCCTTATTGGATTTTCCGGCCCGCAGATAGATCAGCAGGTACTGGAAGAAGTGCGAAAAGGCAAAGTGGGCTCTATTATCATTTTCGAAAAAAATATCCCACCGAAAAATTCGTTTGTAGCACTAAAGAAAATTATCTGGACGTATCAGAAGGCAGCACCGATTCCGTTGTTTGTGACAATCGATCAGGAGGGCGGGCGCGTGAACAGACTAAAAGACAAGTATGGATTCCCTCGGTCGATCACAGCGGAAGCGATGGGCAAGGCGAATTCGCTTGACTCCGTTCAGTTTTATTCAGAGGCCACGGCGGCGACCCTGGCTGGCCTGGGTATTAACGTAAATTTCGCGCCGGTAGTAGACCTTGCCTCCAATCCAGACAATCCGATCATCGCGCGATACGGTCGTGCGTTTAGTGCAGACGAAGATTCAGTAAGCATACTCGCGACGGAATTTGTCAAAGGCCATCGCAAGTTCGGTGTGCTGACCTCGCTCAAGCATTTTCCCGGTCACGGAAGTTCGCAGCACGACACACACCTCGGAATTGCCGATGTGACGAATACCTGGGAGGCCCGCGAGCTGATACCGTACAAGTACATGATCGATTCGGGATACGTGGATGCGGTCATGACTTCCCACATTGTTAACAGGAATCTTGATCCAAAAGGACGACCCGGGACCCTGTCTGAAGATATCATCGGCGGTATACTGCGGGAGAGGCTGGGTTTTGACGGCGTCGTGTTTTCCGATGATATGCAGATGCACGCAATCGCGAAACACTATGGGGTAGAGGAAGCAGTTAAACTCGCGATTCTGGCAGGTGTCGATATCATGACGTTTTCAAACAATATCTCCGGGAGCGACAAACGTACCGTTGATGTGGTTCACTCCATTATCCGTACGATGGTGAAAAATGGTATAATCACCGAAGCGAGGATCGATGAAAGTTTCGATCGTATAATGAAACTCAAACGCCGGCTTGCACAGTAGCGGCTCAGATAAGAAAGTTCAACCGCTTCTCTATCATACTTACTTTTGCCGGTAGCCACCCGAACATTTCGCCGTCGGCTTCAATCGCGCAGGGCGACTGGCTGGTAAACTCAACCGAAGTAGCGGTCTTGTAGTGGACCTCTTCCTTTCGCACGGTCTTTCCATTCTTGAGTGCGCTGGCGTTTCGGATAAAGTCGAATGCCGAAACATTGCCGCAAATGAAAACCGAAAACAGGCGGTCGTCCATCAACGCATCGGGTGCGACACAAAGTCCGTGGCCGTAATACTTTCCATTGGCTACAGCGAGGGAACGAAGCCTGCCTTCCCATGTCCATTCAGGCGCGATGGCCTTCACGACCATCGGCTTGTAGGAGAAAAATGTGGATAGTATGCTTTTGTAGTAAGCGACCTCGCTTCCGAAAAGGCGACTACTATTTTCAAATCTGCTGACTACCTCCGGGCCCATCCCGAGGTCAGCGATATTAACAAAGTATGATTGTCCAGTCTTTGTATCATCGCCGGGACCCAGAGAATACTCTACCAGGCCGACGTCTAAAGGTTTCGGTTGATGCTCGGCAAGAATCTTGAGAATTGTGCCGGGGTTGGTACGTGATCCGGTGCCGCGAAAAAAGTCGCAGGCAGCTCCAATAGGTATTATCCCGATGACCGGTAGCTTCGACTCGTTTTCGCGGCCTTTTAAAATGCCATTTACGACCTGGTTAATGGTGCCGTCGCCGCCGGCGGCAATGATGACATCGGGATAGCGTTCTGTATGCTTCGAGGCGAGCATTTTTGCGTCATTCTTCGAAAGCGTTTCATAGACCTCTACATCATAAATTGTTGACAGCGCTGGAAGGTATTCGTGATAGAAGAACTTTTTCTTCAGGGAAATTCCATTGAGGATGACAATCGCGTTCCTTTTCCCCTCGTGGGCTACTTTCATTTACAGTGTTTCTTAATGTCGTCTTTCGCTTCCCCGGAACCAAGTTCCTCGGCGCGTTTGAGATCCAGACAGGCATCGTACTTGTTGTTCATACTTATTTTGACAAGCGCACGCTGGTAATAGGTTTCAGGATCGTTAGGGTACAGTTCGATCGATTTGGTGAAATCTTCGATCGCCCCGGTGTAGTCTTCATTAGCGGATTTGCTCAGCGCGCGGTTGTCGAAGTATATCGGGTTTGAATCATCGCGCTCGATAGCTTTCGTAAAGTCGCTGATAGCGTTGTCGTGGTCTTCGAGATAGTAATGCGTGATACCGCGAAGATAGTATGTTTCAGGTTCGTCCGGGTTAAGGGTTATAGCCCGGTTGTAGTCGTCGAGAGCACCCTTGTAATCTTCGAGAGCACCCTTCGCAAGTGCGCGGTTTTCAAACACCACAGGGTCGTCGGAGTTCATTTTTATGGCCTCGTCGTAGTCAGCGATGGCTTCAGCTATATTTCCGAGGCTGTAATGAGCAATACCGCGGTAGTTCAATAGCGTAGGATCGGATTTGTCGAGAGATATCGCTTTGGAGTAGTCGTCAATAGCACTGACAAACTCGCCCAGCTCAGCCTTGACAACGCCGCGGTTGAAGTATTTGTCCACATCGGCAGGACCGAGTTCGAGGGCTTTAGAAAAATCGAAGTACGCGCCCTGCAGGTCTTCGATATTGTATTTTGCCAACCCGCGGTTAGTATAGGCATCTGCGAACTGCCGGTCGAAACGAATGGCATCGTCGAAATCATCGATCGCCGCTTCATCATCGCCAAGATTCATTTTGGCGAGTCCGCGGTTGTTTAGCGCAATAGCGTATGTGGAATCGATCTCCAGGGCAAACGTGAAGTCGCTGATGGCACCGTAGTAATCTTCGAGGCCGGCGCGTGCTTCGCCCCGTAGGTTCAGCGCTTCTTTGTTTCTGGGTTCGGTGCCGAGGATGCCGGTGAGGTCATCCTTTGCCTGCTGGAAGCTCCCCGCTTCCAGCTTTTTTCGAGCGGACCCGATCTTATCCTGAGCGGTGGCCAAAAAGGCGGGCAGCAGGAAAAGTATTGTCAGAGATAACGTTCGCATGGTGCTGTTTCAAATAGCAATTTACGGATTTAGGATGGAATGCCGTCGCCGTTCACGATAAATCGTTTCTACGAAAAAGAAAATCCTTTGTTGGAGCTATTGCATATCCTGTATCTTGTAAAAAATTTTGGCTATGGGTATTTCCTGCTTCTCTATTCTTGCCTGCGCATTGATCGTTCCCTTTCTGTCATTTGCACAGACGCAGCCCTCGGATGAACGGATGGACTTTGAACAATACGATCCCCCGTCGAGTCTGGTAGTTCCCGAACACCGACTGGCGCGGGCCAAGTTTCCTTTCATAGATGTTCACAATCACCAGTTCAATATGCCCACCGCTAACCTGAACGATCTCCTTCAGCAGATGGATGAACTGAACATGGCGGTGATGGTAAACCTCAGCGGACGGGGACGCGGAAGTGCTGAACATCTCGCTGGCGCCATTCGCAATGTCAAAAAGTACAACGAAAAGAGATTTGTCGTATTTACGAATATCGACTTCTCCGACATCGATGACCCTAAGTGGCAGGCGAAGACACTGAAAGGTCTTGAAGATGATGTAAGGCTCGGCGCAAACGGACTGAAGATATACAAGAACCTGGGTATGTCGGCGCGCGACAGCAAAGGCGGGCGCATCCACATAGATGACCCGAGAATAGGACCGGTATGGGACAAGTGCGGAGAACTGGGTATTCCGGTGTTGATTCACTCTGCTGACCCGCGCCAGTTCTGGCAACCGGTAGATGAAAATAACGAGCGATGGCTCGAGCTTAAAACCCGACCTGGACGCAGACATGATACCGACCCGGTATCGTGGGAGACGATCATCGCAGAGCAACATAATATCTTCAGGAAGCACCCGAAAACTAAATTCATCAACGCGCACCTGGGCTGGTATGGAAATGATTTGAAGAAACTCGGAGAACTGCTTGATGAATTTCCCAATATGTACACCGAAATTGGCGCAGTGATCGCAGAACTGGGAAGACAGCCGCGTTACGCACGCGCATTCATGCTTAAGTATCAGGACCGCGTATTGTTTGGCAAGGATAGCTGGGTACCGGAGGAATATACCACCTACTTCCGCGTACTCGAAACCGACGATGATTATTTCCCCTACCACAAAAGATACCACGCCTTCTGGCGCATGTATGGTATGGACCTTCCTGATGAGGTGTTGAAGAAAATTTATTATAAGAATGCTTTGAGGGTGATTCCTGGAATTGACGGTTCACTGTTTGGCGGGAGATAAGGTGACGGGATGAGAATAAGATTGAGTGGAGGAGTAAAAAACTAATGATGCATATAAAGCCTGAACAATTGAATGAACTTATTAGCGGCAGGAGGTCGGTCTTTCCAAAAGACTATACTGGTGAAAAGATTAACGATGAACTTGTAGCGAAAATTCTTGAGAGCGCTCGCTGGGCGCCGACACACAAGCTGACAGAACCATGGAGATTTGTAGTCTTTGCGGGCGACGGCATCAAGGCTCTTGCCCGGTTTCAGTCCGAACTGTACAAGACGGTGGCGGAGAAAGCCGGAAGGTTTCAGGAAACGACTTATCAAAAGTTGAGCACAACTCCGTTATTGTCGTCACATATCATCGCAGTACTTATGATGCGCGATGAAAAGCAATCCGTTCCGGAGATTGAAGAAACCGGTGCGGTCTTTTGTGCGTTGCAGAATATGTATCTCACGGCCAATGCCCTCGGATTGGGCTGCTACCTGAGCACCGGAGGGATAACCTATTACAAAGAGGCGAAACCTTACTTTGGACTGAGCAACGACGACCGATTGATCGGATTTTTTCACCTGGGCGTACCGACGCGAAGCTATCCTCCCGGCCGAAGAAAATCCTTAGAAGAAATCAGCCATTGGGTTACCACAGAATCCTAAGCGGCGAAACGGTTACAAAAGATGATGGCAAAGTACTTATGAGTGTTCCTTTTGAGGCCGTCAATGTCTGTCTGAAGAATCACTGGGCTTCCCCGAAGAAAACGGTCGGGGTTTATTTGAAGGAAGTTTTAATTTAAAACAACAACCAACCGAGTCTTCTATGAAAACCCCGATATGTATCTTCCTGCTACTTTGTTTCTCACTGACGCCCGGATTTGCTCAGGTGATCGGAAAAGACTTTCCGTCTCTCACCGCCGAAACTGTTGACGACAAAAAAGTTGAATTGCCGGCCAGCACAATGGGGAAGTACACTCTTGTCGGTATGGCATATTCAAAAAAGTCGGAATCGGAGCTGAATAGTTGGTTTCAGCCGGTCTTTCAGAAATTCATTCAGAAGACGAATGGTTTGTTCGCTGGTTTTACCTACGACGTCAACGTTTACTTCGTTCCGATGTTTACGGGGGTTAATGCCGCCGCCACGGGAACGGCGAAACGAAAAGCGGCCAAAAACATCGATCCCCAGCTTTTGCCCTACGTTCTGTTTTACAAGGGTGAACTAAAGACCTACAAAAATGCGCTGGACTTTGAAAAAAAGGATATACCCTACTTTTTCGTGCTCGATCCCCAGGGTAAGATAGTCTACGCCACTTCCGGCAAATACAGCTCCGCGAAAATGGATGAAATAGAGGAAAACATCGAATAGACGGCTACAGCGCTGTTTTGTTACCTTTTTTGAGCCAACCTTAAGGGTTTTCCGCGGCGGATTGCTATCTTCCAACCTTTTCGTATCGCCAGGTGTCTATTGTTCACAGGCATGAAGACTATGAAATCAGGGAGATTGTGGGTTTTGACAGTTTTATTGACGGCTTTCAGCTGTAGGTCCGAAGAAGATCCAGGCCAGTTGTTGATCATGACGATTGACTCCGATTTCAATATCGAGTCCGTTTTCGATGGAGGACCACAGGGATGGACGGGAGGTTTCGCCGACTTTCCGGCCAATAAAGAAGATTCCAGCGCTTTTGAGTTAGAGTTTGCCTATACCGAACCGATCGAATCAAAACTGAGCAAGCGGTCAATAATGCTCTCCGGCAACAATCTGAATCAGGACCTTTTCATGTATATCAAACGAAAAGTAGAAAACCTGAAGCCCAACACGGACTATACAGTTACCTTCAACGTGGAATTGACTTCCGACCTGCGGTCAGTAGAGCATCTGAAGGGAGGATCAGTATACCTGAAAGCCGGGGCCACGCACCGGGAGCCGAAAAGCGTGATCGACGGTGACCAATATGTTATGAATCTCGACAAGGGAAATGAGCACTCTTCCGGTGAAGATATGGTAACCCTTGGCAACCTCGTGGAAGACGGGACCGGCACAGCTTATTCCCTGATCACCCGAAGCAATACGATGGCCAACTCAAGGTATGTCGCGCGGACAAACTCAATTGGCGAACTGTGGTTGATCGTCGGAACAGACTCCAGCGTTTCGGGAACAACCAAGATATTCTATACACGTGTGAAAGCGCTGCTCAGCGTTTCGTGATCGCTAAACTTTTCCCATAGTCCTTTTTGAGAAAGCGGTTAAAACCCAACAATGGGGGGTACTTAACGTATTGGGAGTATTATTTCTCAAAATGCGAACGGGAATATGTACTTTAGTAGCCTAACTCATACCCACTTTATGAAAAGCAGAATTTTATTAGCGTGCTTGTTCGCAGCGTCCTGCGTATTCCAGGCAGAGGCGCAGGGTTTTGTGAACAAATTGAAACAGAAAGCCGACGAGGCAGCCTCGAAGGCGCTGGAGAAGAAGGCAAAAGAAAAGCTCGGAATCGAAGAAGAGAATGCGGGCAATCCTTCCGGGGAATCAGGCGGAAATAGTACGGGAAGCAACAGGCCGACCAACACAACGGGAGGGGGGCTGACCACTACACCTCCGGACGTCAATAGGAACCTGGCGGATGCGGAAACATCCTATAAAGCAGGAAGCTACGGCGATGCGAGATACGCCGTGCAGCAGGCAATGCTCGGAGTGGAAATGGAAATCGGCGCGAAAGTACTGAAGAGCATGCCGGGAACGGTAAGCGGACTGGATAAAGTAGCAGAATCCGACCAGGTTACCAGCTCCGGTTACGGCTGGGTAGGACTTACCATTCAACGCGAGTACAGGAAAGGAGACAAACAGTTAACCACTACAATAGCTAATAATTCCGCGATGATGGCCGCGGTCAGTATGTTCATGGCAAGCGGAGGCTATTCGCAGACCACCAACGGCGAACAGAACTGGAAGCAAACCAAGCTGCAAGACCATAGGGCAATCATTGAATACGACGAAAGCTCCGGCTACAAGCTCTCGGTGCCGCTCGGACAAACATCGTTGATGCTCTTCGAAGGAGTGAATTTCACCAGCGAACAAGACATGATGGCCGCGGCCAACGCATTCGACATCGCCGGAATCAAAAATATGTTAGGGGAGAAATAAACAAAGGCCTTATGAAGAAACTAGCTATCCTTTCTATAGCAATGATCGCTGCCGGCGCGGGCTACGCCCAGGATTTTAACAAGAGTATTGCGTCTGCCAGAAGCTCCTACGCGAGCGGCAACCTTGAAGAAGCCAGGTTTGCCATGCAACAGATGTTGAATGATCTCGATATGGAAATCGGCCGCGAAATACTGAAAATGCTGCCGGTGAAGATGGGGTCGGCTGCGATGAACGCCGCCAATGACAACGTCACCGTCACCGCGGGAATTACCGGTGTGCTGATACACCGCGACTACGGAGCGGGAGAAAAGAAATACGAGCTTAACCTCATGAGCAACTCGCCCCTGATCGCGTCGGTAAACGCGATCCTATCCATTCCGTTTATAGGAAATTCCGGCGATGGAACGCAGAAGATCGTGAGAGTTGATGGCTATAAGGGAATGCTTCAGAAGTCGGTGGACGAAACATCAAAGCAGACGGACTATACTTTGCAGATCCCCGTAGGATCGACGTTGCTGACAATCAATGCGCCCAATACAACGGAAGACGAAGTGACCAGGATGGCCAACACCATTCCGCTGTCGCAGATCGCAAAAAAGGTTCAGTAGGACAGCTGGAGAAAAAGCAGGGCTCAGTTTATCTTGAGCTCCGCTTTGAATGCTTTCAGTTGGTTGATCAATGCCTGTTGCCAGGTCTCATCGGCATCCCATTTTGTCCCGAGAAAGATATTGCCGGAGTCGATATGTTTGAAATAGAACTTGTAGACCATGGCGTCTGCCGGGATGCTTTTCAATTGCGGCTTGTTGTCATCGGGGTACCTTGTCGATACATTCAGCGATTTGCCGGTATCGTACCCGAGCAGGGTTTGGGCAGCCTCGTTCCGCATATAGACGTAGCGCAGCACATAGAATGAACCATCGGCTCTGATCTGGGCCTCTGAGAGAGCGGCATCGGTTAGCTTGTATTTGAACGGATAGGTTGTCATGATCTCCTCCAGCTCCCTGTCGGCTGCCTCGTCGCCGAACCTCGGAACACCAAGCGGATCCACTTTGAGGTCTATGGCAAAAAAATCACCTCTTCTTCCCTTGAAAATATTCACTGGCATCGACCGTTCGGGATACTCGTTAATAAGCATATTTTCACGTACAACGGGAGCACTATTGGCGGATCTGAACAGATACTGTAACAAGGCTTCGAGCTTTTGGTCCTTGTGATACCACGCGCCCTGTCCCTGGTTGAAGAATGTAGCCATATTGTTGTAGGCGGCAATGAAAATGCTGTATCCGTCGGTTTTCTGAAGTAGAATGATGTGGCCGATCTCTCTCGCGTTGAGGTACTGCGCCAGGGCTACGGAAGGGTCGCGGCCAGCCGCCAGGTAGTCGCTTTCAATGTAGAGGACGGCGTCAATCCCCGAGCGCTGGAAGTACTCCTGGGCCTTTTTGAGATCCTTCCCGGGCATGTCGTAAGAATAGAAGACCACTGACCGGGTGCTGAGCAGTTTTTCCGGAATTACAGCGCCGGGCGTAAGCCGGGCCAGCAACGCCTCTTCGCCGACCGGAAGTTGCGCCCAGGACGCTGACGTCGTCACAATCATCAATATCAGTACAGTCTTGAGACGGTTCATTCTGTATTCAAACGAAGTGGTAGCGGAATCTATTTTGTGGCGCACATCAAACGATTTGTTTCAACCAATCTGGGGTGAAAACAAAAGTAGTGAAATCCCCCAAAATGCGTTCTCCGCCCCAGGCTGGAAGAATGTTTAACTTTAACTATCTTGAGTCTCAACCGGACCACGGAAAACCCTAACACCACTTCTAATGAGATCTGCCATTCTCCTTTTCGCCGTTCTGTCAACGCTCTTTCTGTCAGAGGCAGCCCTGGCGCAATCCAGAATAGAACAACTCGCCAAAGCGATAGAGCCGAAAGTCATTGAGTGGCGCCGGCACTTTCACGAGAATCCAGAGCTTTCAAACAGGGAGTTCAAGACTGCTGAAAGGATTGCGGCGCACCTTACCAGCCTGGGAATAGAGATAGAGACGGGTGTAGCGCACACCGGTGTCGTGGGAGTGCTCAAAGGAGGAAAGCCCGGGCCAGTCATAGCGCTGAGGGCGGATATGGACGCATTGCCGGTGACGGAGCGAAACAGTCTGCCATTTGCTTCGAAGGTTAAAACAACTTTTAACGATCAGGAAGTCGGTGTCATGCATGCGTGCGGACATGATACGCACATGGCCATCCTGATGGGAGTGGCGGAGATTCTGGCATCGATGAAAAAGGACATTAAAGGAACTGTGAAGTTTATTTTTCAGCCGGCGGAGGAAGGAGCGCCGAAGGGTGAAGAAGGAGGCGCGGAGCTTATGGTCAGGGAAGGAGTGCTTGACAACCCGAAGGTGAACGTAATTTTCGGATTGCACATAAGCGCTGAAACTGACCTTGGAGTGATCAACTACCGTCCGGGTGGTTTGATGGCAAGTGTGAACGACATGAAGATCATTGTGAAGGGGCGTCAGGCTCATGGTGCGGCCCCCTGGGCATCGATCGACCCTATCGTTGTGTCTGCTCAGATCATTAACAACCTGCAGACAATAATAAGCAGGAACCTCGACGTTACCCAGAATGCCGGTGTCGTCACGATCGGATCCATTCACGGGGGTGTACGCTCGAATATAATTCCCGAGGAAGTGGAGATGTGGGGAACACTGCGTGCGCTGAGTACGGAAGATGAAAAGTTGCTTATCAGCCGGGTAAGACAGATCGCTACAAAAACAGCGGAGGCGCATGGCGCTACCGTTGATGTTATAATCCCGTACAGTGCGCGCTACCCCGTCACGTTCAACGATGCTGAACTCACCGAAAAGATGGTACCGTCGTTGAAGAAGGCGGCGGGCGAGCAGAACGTGGTCGTGATTGCACCCCATACCGGCGCGGAGGATTTTTCTTTCTTTCAGGAGAAGGTACCCGGGCTCTTCTTCTTTCTCGGTGCCCGCCCTCCTCACATCACGGCGGCAGATGCCCCCTCCCATCACACCCCCGATTTTATAGTCGATGAAAGCGCAATGCTTACAGGTGTGAAAGCATTGTTACAACTTACGCTGGATTACGCGGAGGCTACAGGGAATATGAGAACCAGATAACTGTGGCGATAAAGAAGATCAGCCACACAAAAAGGGCAATGCGAAGCCGCTTTAAAAGGCGATATCCCGATCGTTTATTTTGATCGTCAATTCCTTTTTGCCAGGTGGTGTACAGGTTTTCCATCGTGTAACGTTAGATGTTGATTATACTTCAGTTCCCTTGTACAGGATGCGCGATTAGCCGGAAATGTTGAGTCACATCACAGAAATACCGCATTAGAGGTGATTCAGACCTAAAATGGAAGAGTCAGCTAAAACTTATCAGAGTAGAGAACGAAATTCAGGGGTTTTCGTACTAATTATACCGCCTGTCATTTCTGTCAGTCAACGTGACAAACTTGCGTTTCGTTGCGGTTTGTCACGGTTTTTGCATCAGGAACGGCAGAAATGGGTCAAAAGGAATATTGTAGATAAAGGAATATTGTAAATCTGTATAAGCTATGAGAAGATTCGGATCAGTTTTTTTGGCAGCTATTTTAGGTAGCCTGCTAACCGTAGCGGCCGTCAGGTGGATGGACGACGGCAGCAAGCATGTAATGATGAACTATACGAGCGGTGTACCGATCAGCCAGGTCGCTTACGCTGTAGATGAAGATGGCAAGGCTGTCGCGCTTGACTTTACAGTCGCCGCCGAAATGGTAATGCCCGCAGTGGTGCATATTCGTTCTACTTACAGCGCAGGGCCCCGTGCTCAATCTCAGATACCACCCGCTTTCAGGGATTTCTTCGGTCCGATGGTACCCCAGCAGGGCCCCCGGGAGGCTCAGGCCGCCGGGTCTGGAGTGATCATCAATGCGGATGGATATATCGTAACGAATAATCACGTGATCAAAGACGCCACTGAACTGGAAGTGGCCCTCTATGACGATCGCATTTATAGCGCGAGAGTGGTAGGAAGCGATCCCGACACGGATATCGCGGTGATAAAAGTGGAAGAAAAGGGACTCCCATTCTTATCATTTGTGGACTCAGACAAGTCGAAAGTAGGCGAGTGGGTGCTTGCCGTAGGGAACCCCTTTAACCTGACATCCACCGTCACAGCCGGTATTATTAGCGCAAAGGGAAGGAACATCAACATTTTGAACCGCAACACCGAGAATGGCAGTACGGCGATAGAAGCGTTCATTCAGACGGATGCGGCTATTAATCCCGGAAACAGCGGAGGTGCCCTGGTGAACCTGCAGGGTGGATTGCTGGGTATCAACACCGCTATTGCGAGCCCTACGGGCGCATATTCCGGATACGGATTTGCTGTCCCATCGAACATCGTTTCCAAAATAGTGGAGGACCTGATTGAATTCGGAGTGGTTCAGCGGGGATGGCTCGGGGTTTCAATCACCACTGTGAATCGGCAGTTGGTCGACGAGAAAAAACTGGGAGTCACTTCCGGGGCCTATATTTCAGCCTTTGCAGACCGCAGTTCGGCCAAAGACGCCGGGCTGAAAGAAGGCGACGTTGTGGTCAAAATCGACGAAAAAGAGATTAAGTCAAACACCGAATTAATTGAGTATATTGGTACCCTGCGACCTGGCGACAAGGTGGAAATCACTGTCAACAGAGGAGGTAAGAAGATGACTTTCCCCGTTGTGTTGAAGACGCGGGAAGGACAAGTCGGAGTGGTAAAAGCTGAGGAGCGAAGTGTCGCGGCAGAACTGGGAGTGGAACTGGAGAATGTAGGTGAGGAAGTCCTCGACGACCTCGGCCTTGAACAAGGAGTTCTGGTAAAATCACTGGGTAATGGACGACTCGCCCGTTACACCGATATCCGGGAAGGATTTATTATTACAAAAATTAACGACGAGCCTGTGAAATCTGTCAAGGAGTTCAATCGGCTCGTCAAGGAAAAGAAGGCGGGAGAGTTGATCATTCTCTCGGGAGCCTATCAGATAAACCCGAAGAATGAATACAACTACGCTTTCAGAAAATAAACGCGTAGGATATATGGGAAGACTGTTTAAAAAAGGAGAACATGTTCGCAGGAAAGCGGATGGCAAAGTGATGGAAGTATTGAAGTACATCAAGAAGAATCTGGTGGAAGTCATGTGGTTTGATCTTGAGAAAAAGGAGCCGCGCAAGAACACCATAACGGAAGATAAACTTTCAAAAGCAGCCTAGCGCGTAGCGGTAAACGCTGCGCACCCCTCAGGTTTGTTAAAAATTGCTAACGTATGTAGCCTCGTGCTACATACGTTATTGAATAATACAGCCATTAAGAAGTTTGATATACCTGCCTACTACCGGTCTGCCCTGACCGGAAGGATCAAGGAGATCCGGAGATTAAAAGACCAGCGTAAGCAGGACTTCGCGCCCTCTGTGCTTGATTTCGGCCCTGTAGTCTTTTATCTGGCCCGCCACTTTGGATTCTGCTATGGTGTGGAAAACGCCATCGAGATAAGCTATAAAGCTATTGAGGAAAATCCTTCGAAGAAGATCTATCTGCTGAGTCAGATGATCCACAATCAGGAAGTGAACCGCGATCTGCAGAGCCGCGGCATCGGATTTATCATGGATACCGATGGCCGGCAATTTGTTCCGTGGGACAACATCGGCGCTGACGACGTTGTCATTATCCCCGCCTTTGGAACAACGCTGGAAATCGAAAATCTTCTGCTCGACAAAGGAGTCGAAGTTCAGAAGTATAACACCACGTGCCCCTTCGTTGAGAAAGTCTGGAATCGCGCGCATAAACTCGGCGCCGAACAGCATGCGATTATTATTCATGGCAAACCAGGCCACGAAGAAACCCGGGCAACATTTTCACACAGCGCAAAGGGTGCGCCTTCTCTTATCGTGCGCGACATGGAGGACACTATCGTGCTGGGCGAATATATTCTCGGCCGTGTGTCACGTGAAATATTCGACAACAGATTTCAGGGAAAGATGACGCCGGCGTTTGATCCCAACCGCGACCTGTCGCGCATTGGCGTGGTAAACCAGACGACCATGCTGGCTACTGATACGCAGGCTATTGCCGACCATCTGCGCAAAATTATGGAAGAGAAATTCGGCGCAGAGAATATCAAAGACCACTTCGCCGATACCCGCGATACGCTGTGCTACGCGACCAATGACAATCAGGATGCAACGTACCATTTGCTTGAAACGGATGCTGATATCGCGGTAGTTGTCGGTGGGTACAACAGCTCTAACACCTCCCATATCGTTGAGCTTTGCGAGCGCAGATTTCCGACCTACTTTATCAATTCCGATTCGGAGATAAAGTCGCAAACGGAAATCCATCATTTTGATTATCCGACGAAACAGAAGCGGCTTTCCCACGATTTTCTCCCAGCGAAAGAGCCGGTCAGGATAGTCCTTACCAGCGGCGCATCCTGTCCTGACACGCTGGTAGACAGAGTAATGCTTCGTATTCTCGACTTTTTTCCCTCCGCCAAACCGGTTGATTCACTGTTGGCTGAGTGGTAGGGTCGGTCCTGTAAAATTTGAACGTTGCATGGGTTTTTTCATATAGTATTGCAGCATGAAACTAATTGCTACCATATTCTTTGTTATTGGCCTTACCTCCGCTCTGGCGCAACAGAACAAGCCGGATTCTACCCGGTTGTTGCAGGCAGTTATCATAGAGGCGTATGAAACCGACCGGCCGTTGCACGAGGTGCCGGCATCTGTGGGAATTCTCAAAACTCAGGATCTGGAACGTTTTAATAATACATCGCTGCTGCCGGCAGTAAACCTGGTTCCCGGTGTAAGGATGGAGGAACGTTCTCCGGGGAGTTACCGGTTTTCAGTCCGCGGAAGTTCGCTGCGGTCTCCGTTCGGTGTGCGCAATGTGAAGGTGTACTGGAACGGGCTGCCCTTTACCGATGGCGGCGGCAACACGTATCTGAATCTTCTCGATTTCAGCTCGGTTGGCAGCATTGAAATTATCAAGGGTCCCGGTGGAAGCCTCTACGGCGCCGGGACGGGGGGCGTGATACTTCTAAAGAGCCCGCGGGCGGAGAAGGATCTGTTTCAGGTCGACGCGGTAGGCGGGACCTACGGCCTTCAGCGATATCGATTAAGCGGACAGGTGCATGGCGACCGGGTACAGGCAAATGTTCAGCTCGCGCTACACGAATCCGACGGCTATCGCGAACAAACAGCGTTGAGCCGCAAGGCTGCAAACGCTGATGTGCGCTTTCTGACTTCGCGTGGCACGATTACAGCGGCGGTTTTGTATGGCGACTTGTCTTACGGAACGCCCGGTGGACTTACCAAAGCTGAATTCGAAGATGACCCGGGCCAGGCACGACCGCCCACGGGTGTGTTGGGTGCGGTGGAGGCCCGGGCTGCGGTAACAAACAAGACGACTTTCGGTGGCGTGACTTACGAACATGACTGGAACGACAGCTGGACCACGACCTCAGGTGTATATGCGGGCGCTTCTTTCTTTGAGAATCCGACTACCCGAAATTACGAAGACCGTGACGAGACAAACCTCGGCGCCCGGTCTACCACCGAATATACGCAGTACACCAGCGAGGGTTTGTCGAACAAGTTCTCATTCGGCGGAGAGTACCAGTACTTCAAATCTCCGATCGCTGTATTTGACAACGATGGGAATGGCAACCCGGCAGCCCTACAGGTCAGGGATGAGATCTCTTCCAATTTTGGCCTGCTGTTCGCGCAGGGAGATTTGCAGCTGTCGGAAAGTATTTTTGTAACGGCGGGAGCGAGTGTCAATTTTCTGCGTTACGACTTTACACGCATAGAACCAACACCGCAAGTCGAACAAACGCGGAAGTTCGACGTGGTGTTTTCACCCAGGCTCGCTGTACTGAAGAAGTTCTCGGACGGCCTTTCACTTTTCTCCAGCTATAGCGATGGCTTTTCTCCCCCTTCTCTGGCGGAGGTACGTCCCTCTACGAATGCATTCAGCAATACCCTTGATGCAGAGAGTGGTAACAATTTCGAAATTGGAGCGAGAGGGCGTCTCATTGATGACAAGCTCAGTTATGATGTCGTGGTGTATGATTTCGCTTTGCGCAATACAATAGTAGTCCAGAGAAATAATGAAGGCGCAGATTACTTTATAAATGCCGGAAAGACCTCGCAGCGCGGTCTGGAGGCTTTCGTCTCCTACAATATCCTGAAGGATGGATCGCATGTTTCACTGCTCAAAGTCTGGGGTAGCTACGCATACCAGCACTACCGGTTTAAGGAGTACGCACCGCTCGACAACGATTATTCAGGGAACGCCCTGACAGGGGTTGCTCCGACGATCTTTTCGTCGGGCGCCGATCTGGTGCTGAAGAATTCTCTAAGCGTTAATGCCACGCTGAATTATGTCGATCACATTCCGCTGAACGATGCCAATACAGCCTTTTCCGACTCGTATCTGCTTTTGGGAGTGCGCATGGGTTATCATATCCCTCTCGGTGAGAACGGCCGCCTGCAACTGTTCGGGGGGGTCGATAATTTCCTGGATGAGATCTACAGCCTCGGTAACGACCTCAATGCTTTTGGCGGTCGATACTACAATACGGCTATGCCGCGCAATTACTACGCCGGGCTGAGTGTGGGCATCGGATCGGGGAAGTAACCGTCAGTCCCGGGCCCGCAAGCCTTTGTTGCGTGCTAAAACGTTGCTGACGATCATTTCTGCATGGACACGCGAATTCTCGATAAACCATTTGTTTGTCTTAAGGCCTCCGCATACAACACCGGCGAGGTATAGATTCGGAACATTTGTTTCCATTGTCACATCATCATACACGGGTGTGTGATATTCGTCGTCGTGAAAGCGTATCCCGAGACTTTCCATAAATTTAAAGGGCGGCTGGTATCCCGTCATAGCAAGCACAAAATCATTCGCGATCGTCATGTGCCCTTCGGGCGTAATGATCTCAACAGTATCCGGCGTGATCATGGTAACACGTGAGTTGAAATAACATTTAATCGAGCCCTCCTTAATCCTGTTGTCAATGTCGGGGCGCACCCAGTACTTGACATTTTCTCCGATTGTATCACCTTTTACCACCATGGTGACTTCAGCGCTTTTGCGCCAGGTTTCGAGCGCGACGTCTACAGCGGAATTGGAGGCACCGACAACGACCACCCGCTGGTTGAAGTAGGGATGGGGTTCGTCATAGTAGTGTAGCACTTTCGGCAGGTCTTCTCCCGGAACGTTGAGCAGAAAAGGAAGGTCGTAGAAGCCAAGTGCCAGAATCACAGTCTTGCCTCGGTATTCGGCCTTTGTGGTCTTTACCAGATGCATGTCATTGTCGGCTGTGGAGGAAACAACTTCCTCGTAAAGCCGCACATTGAGATTCCACGCCATGCAGACGCGGCGAAAGTACTCCAGAGCCTCAGTACGGTTTGGCTTGGACCCATGCGATATGAAGGGAACACCACCGATCTCCAGGCGTTCGGAAGTGGAGAAAAAAGTCATGTTCATCGGGTAGTGATACAGGGAATTCACCAGACACCCCTTTTCGAGGATCACATACGACAATCCTGCCTTCTCCGCTTCGATCCCGCAGGCCATCCCGATAGGCCCTCCGCCAATAATGATAATGTCAAAGTCCTTCATTCCCGCCCTCATGATTTGATTATTCAATAATATTGCAAAAATTATGTCAAACAAAAGCACCTACTCACATTATGAAAAGAGTCAGCTCCCTCGTTATTCTTTTTTTGCTCAGCAGTGAAC
Source organism: uncultured Roseivirgaceae bacterium (assembly GCA_964493505.1). GTDB lineage: Bacteria > Bacteroidota > Bacteroidia > Cytophagales > Cyclobacteriaceae > Chryseosolibacter. The sequence goes on along the minus strand of CAZBNP010000001.1, from coordinate 133,073 downwards.
TGCTTTTCGCGCAGTCGCAGATTTCGGTAGACGACTTCACTACACGCGCCACGTTTCGCGAAAAGCGGGTAGCCAGCGTTAACTGGATGAACGACGGGAAATATTATACCGCGTTGTCCGGCAACAAGATCATTAAACACGATATCACGACCGGTGAATCGGTGGAAACCGTGGTCGATGGCGAGGTCTTATCTCCCCGCATAACAATTCAGGACTACTCGTTTAGCGCCGATGAATCAAGGCTACTGCTGCAGACCGAGAGGCAATCGATTTACCGCCGCTCCTTCGTGGCAGAATACTTCGTGTATGACCGTGGCTCCAGGCAACTAAAACCTCTTTCGCCAGACGGAGCCCAGTCTTATGCCACGTTCTCTCCCGATGGAAGTAAGGTTGCCTTCGTCCGCGAAAATGATCTATTCTATGTGACGATGAGCGACATGAGTGAAAAACGGGTAACAACGGATGGAAAGCTCAATTCGATCATCAACGGAACAACAGACTGGGTATATGAAGAAGAATTCAGTTTTGTGAAGGGATTTGAATGGTCGCCCGACGGCAGCAAGCTCGCATACTACCGATTTGATGAAACGGATGTGAGGGAATACAATCTGCAATACTGGACGGGACAGTTGTATCCCTATGACTATAAATACAAGTACCCGAAAGCGGGAGAAAAGAATTCAAGGGTAGCGATCTGGATATACGACCTGGCGTCGGGTGGTCGAAAGCAGGTCGATACAGGGGATGAGCAGGATATTTATATCCCCCGCGTTCAGTGGACTGCCGATCCGAATACACTGTCGATAGTGAAACTGAACCGTCTTCAGAATCATCTTCAGTTGTTACACGCGAATGCGGCGTCTGGCACCGTGAGCTTAGTGATCGATGAGAAAACGGATACCTATTTCGACCTCGAAGCAATCGACATCCTCTATCTGAAAAACGGTCGCGAGTTCGTAATCATGAGCGATAGAGAGGGGTATATGCACCTCTATCTGTACGCTGTCAGCGGCCAGCAACTACGCAGACTCACAGAAGGTAAGTACGACGTAACCGAGTTCATCGGCGCCGATGAAAAAAACAGGGTTATCTATTATGTGTCGGCTGAAACGTCGCCAATGGAGCGCCATCTGTACAAAACAGGGTTCAATGGCAAAGGAAAAACAAAGCTCACGGAAGGCGCGGGAGTACATGACATTAACATGAGCAATGACTATCAGTTCTATATCGATCACCACAGCAGCGCCGCTCGCTCCACGGTGGCGACGCTGTACACAACCCGCCGGAATAAGGCGCTTAAAGAACTTGAGGACAATGAAGAGCTCGAGCAGAAAGCAAAGGACTTTGATATAGTGCCGAAAGAGTTCTTCACATTCACAAATGAGCAGGGCGCGGTGCTGAACGGGTTCTTCCTGAAGCCGAAGAACTTTGACCGGTCTAAAGCCTACCCGGTAATGGTTTATCAATACAGCGGCCCGGGATCACAGTCGGTTATGGATTCGTGGGGAGGTGGCCATTTCTATTTTCACCAGATGCTAACTCAGAAAGGTTACGTCGTCGCGTTTATTGATCCCCGCGGTACGGGCGCACGAGGCGCAGACTTCAAAAAGGTGACCTACAAACAGCTGGGCAAGTACGAACTCGAGGATCACCTGGCGGGAGCGCGATACCTGGCATCCCTTGATTTTGTCGACGGAGATCGCATCGGTATCTGGGGTTGGAGTTACGGAGGCTACATGTCGTCGCTGGCGATGACGAAGGGAGCGGGTGCATTCAAACTTGGGATTGCCGTAGCGCCGGTAACGAACTGGCGATTTTATGATACGATCTATACGGAGCGTTATTTGCAGACGCCGCAATTGAATCCGGAAGGATACGACATGAATTCGCCGTTGACATACGCCGACAGGCTGAGAGGCCGCTTCCTGTTGATCCACGGAACGGGTGATGACAACGTACACGTGCAAAATTCAATTACCTTTCAGAGTGCGTTGATCAATGCCGAAATTCAGTTCGACTCGTTCTTTTACCCCGACAAACACCACGGAATTCAGGGTGCGTCTGCACGACACCATCTTTATACGATGATGCTGGAGTTCATTGAAGAGAACCTCTGAAATGAACTGCCGCCATTTCTGTCGCATCCCGCCCTGTTTTTGTCGTTTTTGCACAGCCTTGAAAAGATGAGGCCTCAGTACCTTTATTTTCAAGACAAAACAAAAGATGCAACTTAAATGACGAAGCTATGAAAGCATTCAAGCAAAAGATCAGCCCGATGCTCTGGTTTGATAACCAGGCGGAAGAAGCAGTTAATTTCTATACTTCGGTGTTTCCCAACTCAAAAATTGGTCGAAAGACAATGTATAGCAAAGAAGGTTACGAACATCATCAACAACCTGAGGGAGCGTTGATGGCCGTTGAGTTTCTGCTCGACGACCACAAGTTTACCGCGTTGAATGGTGGTCCGATCTTTAAAATAAATCCCTCCATCTCCTTCTTTGCAACGCTTGAAACAGAAGCGGAGGTTGATCGCGTATGGACTGCACTCGTTCAGGATGGCGTCGTGCTGATGCCACTTGAAAAGTACGACTGGAGTAATAAGTACGGGTGGCTTCACGATCGTTTTGGCGTATCCTGGCAGATCGCGTTAGGAAATCGCAACGAGACAGGCGGTCAGGGCATCGTGCCTTGCCTGATGTTTACGGAAGAGAGATGCGGAATGGCGGAGGAAGCGATGAAGACATACACCACGGTTTTCAAGAACTCGAAAATAGAAGGGGTGATGCGCTATGGGCGGCATGAACAACCCGACAAGGAAGGTACAGTGAAACACGCACAGTTTGCTGCGGAAGGGCTGACGTTTATGGCGATGGATAGCGCACAGGACCACCGATTTGTTTTCAACGAAGCTGTTTCACTCGTAATAGCCTGTCCTAACCAGGAAGAAGTTGATTACTACTGGGAGAAGCTTTCGAGAGGAGGCGATCCAAATGCGCAGGTCTGCGGATGGCTTAAGGACCGATACGGCGTGTCCTGGCAGGTAGTTCCCGACGTCCTTGAAGACATGCTGGTGGACGATGACAAGGAAAAGGTGGCGCGCGTTACGAGAGCCTATATGAACATGCAGAAGTTCGATATCAGCAAGCTGGAGGAGGCTTTCGATGGTGCGAGAGAGACGATATGAATTTCCCGATTACGGAAGATTCAGCGAATCGCGAAAATAGCGATGCTCATTCCTGTTCTTCGTCCAGTAGTCTGTAAACAGCGTTTTGTCCAGCGTCGCGGTGGTCTCCATGGTAGCACCCTTCTCTTGCCACGTTTCCCGCCAGCCGAGAATCGTATATGGGAATGTTTTTTCATAACGAATGAAGAGTGAGCGCTGGTCGGCGAACCGGAGATGGTAAGTGAATGCCGAATCGGTTTCTACCCGTTCGCCAATAGCTTTTCCTGTCTTCAGGTCAGAGTGCTGGAGGCGCGTATGGACTAGACCGGGGATAACACGGACTTCTCCTTCCGGGAGATTTTGATGATCGAGCCGGATAAGGTTCCACAACTCATCTTCCAACAGTGCGTGACGCAGGGAGAATCGCTCATCTGCTTCCTCTTCAAAGTAGGAGTGAGACCTGATCGCGTAGCGATTGCCCCGCAAGTTCATCTGCGTATACACCTGGCCGCACCACTCCTGGGCAGACATTGCTGCCTTCACGGTTTCTGGGTGTCTGTTCCGGTCTGTGGGTGTGAAAACAGAAAGCATTACCGAGTATGGATAGATGCCAGTAACGAATTTTCTGGTGAAATTCAGTTTGAGGACATTTACTTTGTCGCCTTGAGTTGGATCGTCGAGCTTGACCTGTAGTTTCCTGGACAAGTCTTCTGTTACAAAGATCAGCACAGCCTTACCCTCGCGTGTTTCGCCGTAACGGGATTGGCGTAAATTGTATGAATTTATTTCGGCTTTGCCTGCATGCCAGTAGTCGTGAAATTGCGCGGTTTGAGGGACTGTGTTACGGCCGGGTTTCTGCCCGCATCCACCCACTAAAAGAATCACCAATAGCGGGACTACGGCTAGTTTGAAGATCTCCATTCGAGAGTATTTATGATGTGCATCATATCAGCCTTCATATACTCGATGGCAGGTGCCAGTGAATCGTTTTGAACTTTTGTATTGAAATACAATGCGCCGCGCAGGAAGTTGTTTACAGAGTCAGTCATTGTAAACTGGAACTGACTCGGCACCTCTCCCTCCAGTTCCGCGACAACGGCGGTGTTTCCCGATGGGGTGATGGTAATGATTTCATTGATGGCGTACGCCTTGATCTGATGTTTTGCCGTCAGCGTGTATGAATCGTCGATGAACTCCCGAAGGAGTTTGCGGTTTCCATTCAACGACTGGTACGTAATATGAATGTTGGATTTGATAGTCGGATAGTATATCTCGATCCAGTATCGGTCGCGGACGAAGGAAGTGTCACGGAGTAGCGTAGCGTGTTTCGAATATTCGAACGTGTAGGGCAGCGTGTCGGGCAGGCTGCGATACTCCTGTTCAGGAAGGTCGAGCCGATTGTAACCAATAGGCTTCGGGAGATAGTCACGTTCGCAGGACGACAAAGCGAGTAGCATTGCCCCGGCAAATAGGGTGAGTAACACCCCCGTCTTCATTCGCTTGTTACTTGTTTCCATCGTTTAGGAGTACTCTGACTTTCCTGACCCTGCGGTTATCCAGTTTCTCAATGATAAACGTAAACGGCTTTAACACTATTGGTTCGCCGGTGCGGGGAACAGACCCCTGGAGTTGTCGCAGCATACCACCAAGTGACTTGTTAGCGTTCATTGCACGGATGAATACCGGACCTTCCAGCCGGAAGAATTTACAAAAGTCGTGCATCGAAGTTTTGCCGTCAAAGATAAACGTGCGATTGTCGATTTTCTGATAATGCGAACCGATTTTGTCGAACTCATCGTTTATATCGCCAATGATCTCTTCGATGATATCTTCAAGCGAGATGAGTCCGGTGAGGGTGCCGTGTTCATCTACCACGAGAGCGAGGTGTACCCGCTTTTCCTGAAAATCCTTGAGCAGGTGTTCGATCTTCCGCGACTCGAGAACCCGATACGCCGGCCTGATGAGCTTTTGCCACGCAAAGTCGGGACCCTCATCAAGGAACGGCAGGAGATCCTTGATATAAAGGACACCTTCAATACGATCGAGATTGTCGCGGCAAACCGGGATTCGCGAGAAGCCCGCGTTCTTTACCCGCTCGAGCAACGAAGTGAAATCGATTGCCAGATCGACGTAATTGATTTCACTGCGCACGCGCATTATCTGCCTGACTGTCAGCGTTCCAAAGTTGACTATGCCTTGCAGAATTTCTCTTTCGCTCTCGGATGTATCCTTGCTCGTGCTGGCCTGCTGGAGCGCTTTGTTGAATTCCTGAGCCGAGTTTTCTTCCAGAACCCTTTCGAGTTTCCCTTCAACCCTGAGCGACATCAGGAACAGTGGATTCAGAAGCGGTTTGTAAAAAGCGATCAGTCGTTTGCAGAAGTTTGCCGAGCGTCGGGCGACTATCAGGTTGTTGGCTTTCCCGTATATCTTCGGGATGATAACGCCAAAGAACGTGAATGCGACGGTCAGGATGATCGTACCGGAGATAATCTCCAAACTGGTAAAGGGTGCTCCCTCGCCCGCGAGGAAGAAGATAAAAATAACAGCCGACCCGGAGATCATACTGTACTTCCAGGCGGTGAGTGTGGTAAGGAGTAGTCGCGGGTTTGTCTGTAGTTCTGCGATACTTTGTTCAGCTTTTACATTGCTGTTTCGCAAGCGTTCGAGATCGTCAGTGTGAAGAGAAAAGAATGCGGACTCGGTAGCAGACGCAAGCGACGTCAGCAGGATCAGAAAGGCTGCAAGGATAACGTACAGGACACCCGGTTCCAGGGAAATTAAAAGGAGCGTATAACTGGGAGGCTCGTCCAAGCAGAACGTTGTTTAGTGAAACATGAATTATCAGAATGGCAGATCGTCGGTGCTGTCACCACTCTGGTTGCCGTATGACGGCTCCGGCGTTGTGCTTTCTGATGAGCGTGAGCCGTAGTCAGACGATCCGCCGCCGGACCCGCTACCGCCGCGCGAACCAAGCATCGTCATGTTATCCGCGACGATCTCGGTGGTATATCTTGTTACGCCCTCCTTTTCCCAGGAACGGGTTCGAAGTTTCCCTTCGATGTAGACCAGATCTCCTTTATGCAAATACTTCTGGGTAACTTCAGCGAGACCTCTCCAAAGCACGATGTTGTGCCACTCCGTCGACTCTCTCTTTTCGCCCGTGGTGCGGTCTTTATAAGTTTCTGAAGTTGCCATTGTGAAGTTCGCTACCGACACGCCATTGTCCAGGCTACGGACTTCAGGCTCTTTTCCCAAACGGCCAATCAATATCACTTTGTTTACTCCAGACATCTGTTACAGGGTTAGTAGTGGTCGAAAATATAAAAGGGACTCAAAAGTACCAATTTTCTGTGAACTAAGGTTGAGGTTGCTCCGAGAGAAAACGACTAATTAGCACCGGCTTTGGCAGTTCAGCTATTTCCTTCCTGGAATAGAACGCCAGGCCTTTCTCCGGTGCCTTAAAGGTACCCTTCACGCTGACGTGAATAAAGCGGCAGTGGATAGTCTGGTGGCTTAGCGTGTGGATATATCTGCCGGAGACGATAATTCCCTTTGAATTCCTGAACCACGCTGTGTACTCAGGTTCCCGGAGCAGCTTTTCCGGGCTGACCGCCCGCGACTTTTCAACGAGCATAAAATCGAAGAGTCCCTGCCAGATGTCTTTACCGCTGCGTTTTCTCATCATCAGCGCGTTATTCTTCTCAAATACGATATAATAGAAATACCGGCTCCGGGCTTTCCGGACCGGTGTCTTGACAGGCAGTGTATCGACGAGACTGTGGGCATGTGCGTAACAGGAACGTCGGAAGGGACAATCGTCGCATTGAGGATTGTGGGGGGTGCAGAAGAGCGCGCCGAACTCCATGACCGCCTGGTTGTGAGTTGCCGGGTCCTGGTCGGAGATAAGGTCGTTGGCCAGTGCCAGGAATTTTTTCTTTCCTTCCGGTGCATTTATAGGTGTGCTGACACCAAAAATCCGGGAAAGGATCCGGAAGACATTACCATCGAGTACCGCGACTTTTTCGCCGAATGCCAGAGAGGCGATGGCGGCTGCGGTGTAATGGCCGATGCCCGGTAGCTTTTCAAGTTGGATGCTTTTGGAAGGGAACTGTCCGCCGTATTGATCAACGACAGCCTGGGCGCATTTGTGAAGGTTACGGGCGCGGGTATAGTAGCCCAGTCCCTGCCAATGGCGGAGTACCTGTTGTTCCGAAGCGGCGGCAAGATCGAAGACAGTAGGAAAGGCAGTGGTAATCCGGAGGTAATAGGGAAGGCCCTGGGCGACCCGGGTTTGTTGTAAAATGACTTCAGAAAGCCATATCCTGTAAGGGTCGGTTGTTTCGCGCCAGGGCAGTGGCCGCTGGTTTCCTTTATACCATTTAACGATTTTATCCGAGAAATAACGTTTGTCCATCCCCTTGATAATCAATTTTTTCAATATTCATTTTTAATTCTGTCAAGGCAAACTAAATTTGGCCTCCCTTTGATTCCTTACTAAAAAATACCAAAGTGACTAAAGCAGATGTAATAAACGAAATCGCAGAAAAGACCGGGGTGGATAAGGCTGACGTTACAGCATCGGTTGAAGCATTTTTTAGCGTGGTAAAGAACTCCATGGCTAACGGCAACAACATTTACATACGGGGCTTTGGAAGTTTTATCAACAAAAAACGCAAGAGAAAAATTGCCAGAAATATCTCGCGCAATACCGCGCTTGTTATCGAAGAGCACTTCATTCCAAGCTTCAAGCCTGCGAAGATCTTTATCAATAAGATTAAGAGCAGCGATAAGGTGAAGCAAACCGCAGAAAAATAACTTCGTCCCTTTAAATGATGACCTTCCGGCAAGCCGTGCCGTGGGACAGTGCTTCCTGATATGATAAAGAAACGACTATTACTTATTGGTATCTGTGCCGTCTCGATCTGGCTTATTTTTCAGTTACCCAAGGTTGTCATCGAGAATGAGGGGAGACTCACCGGTGCTTCCGTGTCCGACAGCATCGCCGCCAATTTACCCGACCACGTACAAACCCCCGTCGAGACCCGCCGTGCAATTGCTGCTTTAAAGAAGGATTACGCTGAAAGCACTGGAAATGAAAAAAATGCTATCTTTGCCGACTCTTTGGCAAATCTGTATAGGGTTGCCAATCAGTTTGATAGCGCGGCCTGGTATGCAGGCAAAGCATCGGAGTTCTTTAAAAATACGGAAAGCTGGATGAAAGCGGCGGAAAACTACTATCAGGCGTACACGCTGGCGCTCGATCCGGAAAAACAAAGGCAGTTTGCCAGTAAATCCCAGGAGTACTTCGGCAAGGTGCTTGATAAGGATCCAGGGAACCTCGATGCCAAAACGAAAATGGCAATGACCTACCTGACATCCTCAAATCCGATGCAGGGTATTACGATGCTGCGGGAGGTACTGGTAGTAGACCCGAAAAATGAACTTGCCCTCTTCAATATGGGTATGTTGTCGGTTCAGTCTGGTCAGTACGACCGCGCTGTAGAGCGATTTGAGGAGTTGTTGACGATCAACCCCGAACATATACAAGGGCAGTTGTTGCTGGGACTTTCGCTGATGAACAACGGCGAACGGGAAAGGGCGAAAGCCCAGTTTGAAAAAGTAAAAGAGATGGATATGGATCCGGCGGTTCAGGCCACCGTTGACTCGTATCTGCAAGATTTAAAATAAATTGTCACCGGCCCGCGAAAACGCGGGGTATTAATCAAAACATTCTATGCCTAGCGGAAAGAAAAGAAAGAAGCACAAGATGTCTACGCACAAGCGTAAGAAACGCCTCAGAAAGAACAGACACAAGAAGAAATAATGACTGGAAAGCAGTTGATATTATGTACTGCATCCAGATCGCGCATATACAACATTAACCCATTTGGTTTTGAGTAACGAACTAATCATTAGTGCAACTCAAGACGGATGTCGTATAGCCCTTCTAAATGATAAGACGCTCGTTGAATTTCATCAGGAATCAGAGGGCAGTAAGTTCACCGTAGGTGATATTTTTCTGGGAACTGTAAAGAAAGTGGTTCCCGGACTAAATGCAGCCTTTATCGACGTTGGTTACGATAAAGATGCCTTTCTGCACTATCTGGATCTCGGCCCTCAGTTTGGTTCACTTCAAAAGTTCACCAAACTCGTCCGCTCAAAAAAGATCAATGGTGGAAAACTCGACAAATTCAATTCAGAACCGGATATTGATAAGCATGGAAAAATCATCCAGCAGCTTACAAAGAATACGCTGATTCCGGTTCAGATTGTAAAAGAGCCAATTTCAACCAAAGGGCCCCGACTATCCTGCGAGTTATCCCTTGCCGGGCGATACCTGGTATTGGTCCCCTTTTCAAACGCTGTTAGCGTTAGCAAAAAAATCACCAGCAGTGACGAGCGAAAGCGACTGCTTCGCCTGATCCAATCAATCAAGCCGGATAAATTTGGTGTTATCATCCGAACGGTTGCTGAAAACAAGGAAGTTGCCGAGCTTGATCGCGATCTGCGAAATCTGGTCAAAACCTGGCAAGACGGCATGGGCCGCCTTGCATCCTCCCAGCCGCGCGACAAGATCATCGGCGAACTCGACAAAACTTCATCCCTTCTTCGCGACCTCCTCAATGAGTCGTTCGACAATGTTCACGTCGACGACCGCAAAATGTACGATGAAGTAAAGGTGTATATCAAGACGATCGCTCCTGAAAAGGAAAAGATCGTTAAAATGTACAACGGGAAAGCGAAGATATTTGAGCACTACGGTATCGAAAAGCAGATCAAATCAGCTTTTGGCACTACCGTTAGCCTCAGGGCCGGCGGCTACCTGATTATCGAACACACCGAGGCGCTCCATGTCATCGACGTGAATAGCGGTAATAAATCCAACCGCGAGGAAAACCAGGAAACAACCGCGCTGTCTGTAAACGTAGAGGCGGCAAAGGAAATAGCACGGCAGCTAAGACTTCGCGATATGGGCGGCATCATCGTTATCGACTTCATAGACATGAAGAGCCTCGATAACAAGAAGCTCATCTACAAGGTGATGAAGGAGGCGATGATCGAAGACAAGGCGAAGTCGACAGTATTACCGCTTTCGAAATTCGGACTGATGCAGATCACACGCGAACGCGTGCGACCGCAGATGAATATCATTACCAAAGAGACTTGCCCTACCTGCAACGGAACGGGAAAGATCACTGCGTCGATCCTTACGTCCGATCTCATCGAGAAGAATATCGAACACCTGTTCCAGAAACAAAACGAGAAGGACCTCGTACTGGCAGTGCACCCCTACCTTCACGCGTTCTTTACAAGGGGCATTATCTCACAACGCCTGAAATGGTATTTTAAATACAAGCGTTGGTTGAGTGTTATTGTCGATACGTCGCTGGCAGTGACGGAGTACAAATTCCTCAATAAGGAAGGCGAAGAGATTCAATTAACCGGCTGAGGCCGGATATGAGATCTGTTACCGGCCAGCTGCTGCTGACCGGTAACAAAATCTCTTAGTTCTTTCTTTTGCGAAGCAGGTTCTGGATCTTGTCTTTCGCTTCCTGTTCAACTTTCTCTTTGATCGCTTCCTCAGCACTGACGGGCTTGGCCGTAGAATCAACGGAAGTGACACTATCGCTGCTTTCCCCTCTCCCGAGAATACCCTTGATGATGTTTTCAGCTTCGGTACCCTTTACCGCTTTCTCAATAGCTTTCACTCCCTCTTCTTTCGCCGCTTCTGTGACCGCCTCCTTCACCTGAGCAGCCTGCTCATCCATTACCAGCGTCGGTGTCGGATTTGTAAAACTACCACCGAGCGCAATGGTCACCGGGATTGTGCCATCAGGATTTCCCGTTTGCCCGGTATATTTCGATAGGAGTGAATTGAACTGTGTTCCGAGTTTTCCGGCGGGCACATCCATCTTCAGATTGTAGTCGATTGTTCCGTCGAGGAGGGTGCTGCCCGATACCGTCGTCTTGTAGCTGCCCATGCTGATATCGAACGGCCTCACACTAAGCTTGCCGTTTTCGATCTTCGTAGACATCAGCACATCCTTCAGAGACACATTATCGGTGTCTTCGAGCTTGGTCAACGATGTTATTCCCGAGATCAGTTTTGAATCCTGCAATGTAGCCTGCGCGATCTTCAAAAGACCTTCGCCGTTGACCGTTCTCATGTTGGGCATCATGTTTTGAAGGAGCTCTCCCCCCACTTTAAAATCTGTTGACACCTTGCCTTGCACGAGTCCTGCAATAGGCGCGTAGGTCTTTACGAGTGAGAATGAATTCGCCGTTTCCTGGATCGAGACATTCTCCATCTTCAAGCCAAAGTCATATTTCGGATGCCTGATGTCGCGTGTGTCGTAGCTACCGGTGACAACGAATAAACCGCCTAGCATGTTGAAGCGCAATCCGCTGAGGTTTGCTATGCCGTCTTTCACTGCGATATCTCCCGTGGCATTCTTCAGCGTGAGATCCATCAGCTTTACAGTCTTGACGTTCGATGTGAGCACAAAGTCAATGTTCTTCGGAACCGGGATCACCGAGTACGAGGCAGTGTCTTCAGATACAGCCTCTTCCTCACCCGACATAAACTCATTGAGGTCTAGGAGAGTTGAATTGAAAGCGATCTTTCCTTTGATCGTTTCGTTTTCGCGAAATACGTAGCCGAGATAGTTGGATACGGAACCCGTAGCATTAAAGTCGCTTTTGCCGAATGTCCCATTCAATGTTTGCAGGGTGATTTGCTTCGGATCAAAGACCATTGACGCCTGGCTGAGGTTCAAAAGAGGAAGGTCGGTCGTAACGTAGGAGAAATCTTGCAGCGAAGCCGTGCCGCTTGTAGGAAGACGGTCGTAGCGCTCGGCGTCCAGATCGGCATAATTACCCTTGGTCTGAATATTGGCCTTCACCTTACCGGTCAGCGCCATCCCTTCGAGCGGAAATATCTTCGTGATCTTTTCGAGATCGACACCACCGGCTACGCGCAGGTCCCAGGTGTAGTTATCGAGGTTTTGCAGAAGGAGATTTGCCGACAGCTTCTCACCATCCATCAACATTGAAAAGTCATCGACGCGAATAAAGGTCTCTGCCATTTTTCCGGAGGTATTTGCGATGGATGAGGTGAAGCTTACGTTATCCATTGGTATGGGAAACTCGCCCGACTTTACGTACCCGTTCGCAAGCGCCATCTTCGCGTCGATTGCGGGAACGAGTTTCTTGAGACTGTCGTAAATACCCTTTGCCTCCAGGGCTACCGAGAAGTTGCCTTTCATGTCGAGACCTTCCATGGGAAACATGGTGTTGAGTTCTCCAAGGTTGAGCTTCGCATTGATTGCCGCGTCGATATCGGTGGGATAGAGCCTGACTATTTTCGCTCGTGCATCTACCGGGTTTGCGCCAAAGTCGAGGTGCAGATTTTTCAGGTCGATCAGGGTGTTTTCAACGATGCCATCTTTGTTGTCTACGACCAGGTCAAGATTGATATTCTCGATCGCGGTGGGGAGGTCCGGATACTGGAACATAGCATCCTTTACTGTCAGCGCGAGATTAAATGCCGGCATTTTTTCTTCGCTGTAGGTTCCTTTTACGGTTCCATTGAACGCGAGCTCGCCGTCTGTTTTGATATCACCGAAGCCCTCCGAATAGATGCCGGGCACCAGAGACAGTAGACTCCTGAAGGTGTTTTCGGGTGTGTTGAACACGAGGTCCATCTCCATATCGTTCTCGTTGAGCTTTAGCCAGCCGTCTGCCTGCATGGTAAAGTCGTTGACCTTCGTTGCGTTGTCCTTGAGAGTGTACTTTGAGTAGTCTTCGCTGATATTGAGAACGGCATCGATCTCTACCCTCTTGTTGGTGAGATACTCGACTCCGTCGTAGGATGTTGAGAGGGTGTCGGCGATGGTCTTCGTTCTCATGTCGAAGGCCGCCTGGGTGAAGTCGCCGCTACCTTCGTGGTGAAGACCTTTCATCGTAAGGAGGAAAGACAGCGACCGGTCGTCGTAGGTCACGTCGCCGTCGACTACTTCCCAATGATCAATGCCAAACGAGAATTCGCCGGATTCATCTGTCGTTGTCGTGTCTTCTTCGGAGGGGATGGCAATATCCCAGTTAGCGCGGCCGTCTTCGAGCACTTTGATATTTACAATAGGACGGATCAGCCGTATTCCCTTTACCCGCACCTCTCCGAACAGTACGTCGAAGAGATTGACTTCCACTTCGAGCTTCTCCGTTGCGAAGAGGAGATCGCCGTCGAAGGGAGCGCGGTTCATCACGCCGAGCTGGTCGAGGCCGGCGGTGATATTGGGGAAGTTTGAAAAGACGGAGAGACTAAAGTCGTCAAACACAACGTCGGCGTTCACCGACTTAGCTACTTCCCTTTCCAGAATGGCCTTGATGTCATCCTTGAATACTGCCGGAACGATAATCGCAGCTGCAAGCAGCAGACCAATAAATCCTCCGAGGATGATGAGTGTCCATTTTAGTCCTTTATTCATTTCTTTGGTTTTTAGGGCCAGGGCGTAAATTTACGAAACCTTAGGGCTTTGATCCCGGAAGGGACGGTTTCAATCAAAAATTTGTTTCGGCAGGGAGAATAAAAAGCCCGTGCCGTAATTGTCTTAAAACGGCAAAGCACTAGGGCCTGGTTCTTGGGGACGAGCCAAAAGGGGCCTTGGGAGCTAGTTACTGAGAATTCGTACTTCCACCCGTCTGTTCAGGCGGTGTGCTTCGGGGGTGTTGTCACGGGAAAGGGGTTGGCTTCCGCCAAAAGCCTTCGTTTTCATCCGGTTCCTGGAGACACCCTTGCCGGCGAGATAGTTGCGCACGGCGTCGACGCGCTGCTGTGAAAGGCGCAGGTTTGCACGGGCATCGCCGATGTAGTCAGTGTGCCCCTCCAGCTGAATGATCATGGCGGAATTTTCGCGCATGAGGCTCAAAAGCAGGTCGAGCTCGGAATACGAGCCGGGATCGATCCTGGCTTTCCCCACTTCGAAGATGAGGTTGTCAAGACGCAGCACCCTTCCGGCCACGGGAGGGGTCTTCGATCCGGTGGAGAGCTGGATATCTCTTACAACCAGGTTGTCGTCATTGGCACTCGCAGGGTCGAGCAGATATTTCGCGGGAGCAAAGCCTTCGGCTTCGACCACGATGCTGTAGTGTTCGCGTTCAAACATCGGAAAGGAATAGGTGCTGCTGGTGATAACACCGATCCGGTTTCCATAAGGCAAGCTTTCGTAGATGATACGGGCTGACACTGGTTCGCCGGTTTCTGCATTGGTAACCTTTCCTACGGCGTGGATCAGCGAATCAGCCGCTTGGTCCTGGGCAGTGAGCATGAACGCCGGGGACATAAACAGCCCGACCAGAAACGAACGCATTTTCATGATTTATATCTTTAGGATTTTGAACTCCACCCTGCGGTTTTGTCTTCTCCCATTGATGGTTGTATTAGGCGCCAGCGGCTTTGTTTCACCGTAGAACACGACGGAGATCCGGTCGCCATTAATACCCTGCTTTGTCAGATATTGTACAACAGCTTTTGCACGCCGTTCTGAAAGCTGGAGATTGTATTGCTCCGGGCCCGTGGCATCGGAGTGACCGGCAATTTCGATCTGCATAGAAGACCTTTCCTTGAGCAGTCCGGCGATCCGGTTTAGCTCAGGATAAGATTCTGGTTTCAGACTGGATCTATCGAAATCAAAGAAGATGTTATTGAGGGTGATCGTTACGTTCTCCTCAACCACAGCTACCTGGATCGGATCGAGGTTAAAGTTCTTGCCTTCTATGACCTGATCGTTCTGAACTTGTCTGAGATCGAGGTTCTGGTTTTCGGAGATCCTGTCCGCTGCTTCTGCGCGAATACCGTAAAGATCTCCGCCCGGAAGACGGATTTCGTATTCACCGGTGTTAGGGTCGGACTCTACAGTTCCCAGCTCGGTGCCGTCGGGTAATTTTTCGTAGATGATCTTGGCGCCGATCCCCTGACCGGTAGCGGCATCAACAATTTTTCCTTTCACGATAACCCACGGATCGGGGCTTCTGAGGATCGGGAGCTTCACCCGGTAGATATCAGTGTTGTTTTCGGAAACCCCACGGGAGTAATAGGCGTAATCGCTGCTTGCGGGAATGTTGAAGAACAGGTCTTCAAGCGGGGAATTGATCTCCGGTCCCAGGTTTTCGGGATCTGACCAGTTGGTCCATGTGTCATCCAGGCGTGTGGATGTATAGATATCATTTCCTCCGTAGCCACTGAAGCCATTGGAGGAGAAATAGAGCGTTCGGTTATCCGCAGCCAGGAAAGGCGCGGATTCCTCGCTGGCAGAGTTGATGACGTTACCCAGGTTAAGGGGCTCGGTCCATACGCTGTCGGCACCCATGAAAGACACGTAAAGGTCGCGGTCGCCGTACGAGTCTTCACGCTCGACAGACATGAGGAGGGTCTGGCGATTGTCGGTGAGGAAGTAGTTGGCTTTTTCGTTGAAGTTATAGTCGTTTGTGATCTTGAGCGGGACGGGCGCTGACCAGACTCCGTTGACGTTGGAGCTTATCGAGACACCTGCCTGCATCTTGCCGTTGCGAAGGTATTTATTTCCAAGAAGCATAACCGCCGAGCGACCATCCGGGGTAACACTCTGGATGCTGTTAATGAAGTTAGGCTCCTCATTGTTAAACCTGGTGCCCATGTTTTTTGCCAGGGACCAGTTTCCGTTAGCGTCGAGCTCGGAGTACCAGATGTCTTCTTTGTCTTCTACCCCCCCGATATTCCCCGGGTGGTTTTTTCGGCTGAAATACAGGGTCTTCCCATCGGGCGAGAGCAGCGGATTCAGTTCGCTGTGCTCACTGTTGACATTCTTGTCGAGAGGCTCGACCACCAGGCCGGAAGCCAGAAGCTGTAGTTTGGGGATATCGGCAATAATCGGATAGTTGACATCCGAGATAGCAATGGCGTCAATTCCAAAGTAATCGGGAAGAGCAGCGCCATCAAACTCGATCTTGACAGCCGCGACCTTGTATTTCGTCTGCTCCATAAAAAGATTGAGCATCCTTCCTTTCAGTGGAATTGTCTTCGGATTCAAGGTATTTACGACGTATTCGCGTCCAGCCTCATCGTAAACAAGGACGCGGTAAATAGCACTTGGGTTGTGTGACTCGGCAATCGCTATCTGCTGGATATTGATGGGCCGCTCAAATCCGACTTTGAGGAATTCTTTTCTCTTCGGTTTGTCAGGGGCCCATGCGTTAGGGCTTTGGCCGCCGGATGGCAATACGTTGGGTTTGCCCAAAACCTGTTGTGCGGAATATTGAACCGGAGTGAGCTCGGACGAAAACTCGATAACTTTAGTTGCCCATTGAACTTCCTGGGCTCTCAAGCCCATTGACACACCAATCAGAATGATACAGGGGAGTAGCGATCGTTTCATTTTAGATCCGATGAGGTTATTTTGAAGGATAAACTTAAGAAAAATTCTTACAAAGCCAGTGGGGCGAATGGACAATAATCTCGCTTAACGAAAAACGTAAAAAAAAATGCCAGCCAGGCCGGCGAAGGTCAGTCGAGAGAGTGTGTGTGGTGCAGAAGGAAGCCAACATGCAACAACACCCCTAGCCGATTTTGGCGATCGTCGTAGTAATTGACGCTTAATGAAATCGGTCCTAAGGGGGAGTGCATTACCAATCCGGCTGAACTGGCGAAATACAGGGCGCGGGGATCCTCTATAAGAACTGCGTCCTGATTAAGGCCGGGTTGGAGATACTCGAGGGGCTTGAAAACGTAGGCATCGAGCCGGAGGTCAAGTCGGTTCCGAAGGATGAACACGTTGCGAAAACCACCGGCGAGATAATTAAAAGCCCGGAAGTTTTCGAGCAACAGGGTAGGACTGTCTTGCATTGGATAGAATCCGGGGGCATTGATCATGGTGCCGTAATAGTTCTGAAAGAAGGGCTGGTTAGACAGAACTACTTTTGCGTAATAGCCGGGGCGATACCAGCCGGCCCTGAAGTACTGCTCTGCAGTGGCTTTGATCCGGAACCACTGGTGTGCCGTTTTTGTCGGTGATGGACGGACGGAGGTGTTTCCGGGCGTGTAATCTTCTTTCAGATTGAAATATTGCAGCGCGAAGTTGAACGCCCTTCCACTGTTGGCATATTGCTTTCGGTTAAGCGTATTGGAGGTGAATAGAAGTTCGCTTTTGACGCCCTTGATGCGCAGCTCATCGAGTGTGTCTGAACTGACAAAAACGTCGTTGTTGATGTAGCTGTCACGGTTCGAGAATCCCTCAGTGCGGAGTACTCCTTTAAATCGCTGGCCAAGAGGCCAGCCGATATCCAGTCCCAGCTTCCGGTTGATGCGGCGAAGTACCGTTGGTGACACCGAATAGAGCAGGTCCGCGCTTTGCAGGTAGTCCCAATTGCTGAACTCGACGTAGGGCCGCAGATAGAACTGAAGGGGGAAATCAATACGTGTACTGACGTCGGCGCCCTTGTAAAAGTTTCCGGCTTGAAATCCGGTGTGTACGTGTACCAACTGACGGTTGAAGCTGAAGAAATTCAGACCGAGATAAATGCTGCTGATGTCGCGTGAAGCGACAGCACCACCAAAACTGACCTGGAAGTTTTTTTGCGGACGGCGTGTAAGCTTAAGATGATATGACTGTCTGGTGCTGTCGAAAAGGATATTCGGATAGATGTTGTTGAAATAGTCTTCTGAGACAAGCCTGAAGTATCCGCTCTTTGCTTTTGTGTAATAAAATGATTCAGGGTTCTTTTCATTGTACCGGAACACGCGGCGGATATAACGCGACTGGTTGCGGTTGAAGCCTTCGAGCGCGAGGCTGTCAAAGATCAGCATCGGGGTGCGTAGATTGAATGCGTTGCGTTTCGCCGTTACTTCTTCGCAGGAAGCGCGACGCGATATCTTATTCTTGAGCTCGTTTATCTGCCGCATGGTCTGTACGTAGCCACTGTCGATCAGGCTTTTCGCGCTGGCAAAATTGAACGACGTATACCCGGTGAGATTGGGTTGAATGTACACGCCATTAGGAGGAACGCTCGCGGGGTCTGACTTGTCGAGCAGGAGAAAGAGCAGTGAATTGGCGATCAGCTTTTCATCGAGACTATACGGATAGTCGTTATACACTTTTGACGACACATTCGAGCCTATGATAATTTCGGGCGCGAATTCTTTCTGGGCGACATCGACAGGGAAGTTGTTGTACACTCCGCCGTCAAAAAGATATTTTCCGTCGACACGAATCGGATTGTAAAAGAACGGAACCGTTAGCGTCGCTCTGATGGCATCGCTGAGAACTCCCTTTGAAAGAATTACTTCGTTTTGTGTGAAGATGTCGGCGGCGACTACGCGTAGGGGGACGAAAAGGCTGTCAAAATTATTGTGGCTGATAGCGGCAGCCTGGGAAAACATATCGGCGAACGCGAAATTAAGGGAGACGTCGCTGGCAATGCTCGCGTTGAGCTGGAGGTTGAGGATAGAATCCAGCGAAAGATTGAGCTTCACAAAATGAGAGTTCTCCTCGCTGCGGTGATAGAAGTAGTTAAATCCGTGTTCGGGAAGTCCGTTGACGAGCCTTAGAAACTGGTCCGATAGCGCCATGTGCTCTATCTGGTCAGGACTCATCCCCGCCGCGTAACATCCTGCGATAATACCTCCCATGGAGGTGCCTACGACATAGTCGATTGGGATCTCGCTTTCCTCAAGAGCCTTGAGAACGCCGACATGTGCAAGGCCTTTGGCGCCGCCGCCGCTAAGCACAAGCCCGACGCTCTGTTGGCCGGCAACAGCGAAAAACAGCAGGGAAAAATAAAGGGTGAATTGAAAGCGCTTCATGGGGGATCGTACTGCTCCTCCTCCAACAAAAAAAGTTAAAGAAAGTTGCCGATCCTAACGAAGGAAACTCAAAAACTTTCCCGCGCGGAGGCAAATATCTCTTCCTCTTGCTGTGGAAAGGGAATTTCGTTAAGCTTCTCAACCAGGGCGGACTTGACAACTTCGAACGATTCCAGAAAATCCTCCTTTACGGGCTGGGAAGGAGGTAGTTCCACACGCAAGGCATCAACCTGCACGCCATTCTTCCAGAAGCGATAACAGAGGTGCGGGCCGGTGGCAAGGCCGGTACTGCCAACGTATCCGATAACCTGCTCTTGTTTTACCTTGGTTCCGGCGCGGATGCCCGTGGCAATCTTCGACATGTGAAGGTATTGAGTGGTGTATGTGGCGTTGTGGCGGATCTTAACGTAGTTGCCATTGTTGGATTTGTACTGAGCTTCCACGACGATGCCATCGCCTACCGAACGGATGGGTGTTCCGGTCGGTGCCGCGAAATCTGTTCCCAGGTGAGCCTTCCAGCGTTTTTGGACGGGATGGAAGCGGTTTCTGTTAAACCTTGAACTTATCCGGGTGTATTGGATGGGATATTTGAGCAGTGCTTTGCGGAGGCTCTTGCCATCCTCGTCAAAGTAGTCGACGCCGTCGCCCTGGTCAAAAGGAAAGGCGTAGAATGGCTGGTCAAAATGTTCGAAGTAGATACCGTTGATACTGCCAATCCCTATCGAGACACCCTCGACCTGCTGTTCCTCATAGATGAGCTTAAACTTGTCGCCACGCTGCAGGCGTTGAAAGTCGAGCTGCCAGCCGAAGATATCGACAAACCGGTTGGTCAGATCGGCAGGCATTCCGAGCTTGTCCATGGTTTCCGAGAGGCTCGAATTGATAACACCACTTACGGTTTTCTCTACTCTGACGACCTCGCGTTGCCGCACATCCACAGAAAGGGAATCTCCAAAATGAAATACGATGTAATCGACAGGGTTGGGCTCGTAAACAAAAGCTTTTGCTTGCCTGACCGAATCCTGGTTGCAGATCAGGGTGTATTTGGTGTTCGGCGTGATCTTGCGTGGATCGAACACCTGACGTGAGAGTTGTGATACTTCATGAATAAGCCTGGCAGGCACGTTGTATTCGTGGAGGATATCGCCAAGGAACTGGTTGCGCTTGATCTTGTCTTCGATCACGACCTGATCGTCGTCGAGGATCATGCCATAGAGCATCTTGGGCTCTTTCACTACCGCAGGAATCAACTCGACTGAGTCGATGGCAATGCCGGACTCAGGTTCTGCTACAGGAGCTTTGTAATACTTTCGGACCAGAAATACGCTGCCAGCCAGCGCCAGAAATAACACGAAACCAAAAAATCGCTTTGCCATGTGAGCTAGTGAGTTTAAAAAATTGCAAGCGCGCCAAATATAGGCAGTTTCCGGTAAAGTAGTTTCCACTAATTTGTGGAAAGTGCTCTGTCTCAAAGATATATCTTAACCCATTTAAACAAAAAACACAAGGAACCAGGCCGGAATCTAGCTAAACAGGGCCTAATCAAGGGGATTTGAACCTTGGTTTAGGTATAACTTGTTGTAAGTTTTCTTACCTGTTTCCAGAAAATTGACAAAGTCGTCCACGTCTTTGTCATAGCCATACGGCCATGCCAGTACCCTTTCGTCTTTCCCCAGGAGAACGTAGAAGGGCTGCGCGTTATTGTTCAGACGCGTGATCTGAAGATCGGCGTTCTGCTTGCCGATAGTTTTCTTCACTTTGTTGTCGTGTGTCGAGGTATACCATTCCGATTCCGGCAGCACGGTTTTGTCATCGACATAGAGGGCAACGATGACGAAGTCATTGCGCAGCCGCTCGAGAACCGCGGGATCGGCCCACACAACCGCTTCCATTTCGCGGCAGTTGGTACAGCCATGCCCGGTGAAGTCTATGAAAAGGGGCTTGTCCTGCTCACGGGCGCACGCAAGTGCCTGGTCGTAGTCGAAATATCCCTCCAGGCCGTGTGGCAGATGCAGCAGTTCACCGTGCTTTGGCTCTTCACATATTTCGTTGGCATTCAGCGAGCGGGTCAGCGCCACGAGGTCGAAGTCATGGGTGTGCATAGGTGGAAGATAGCCGGCAAGTGCTTTCAATGGCGCGCCCCATAACCCGGGAACGAGGTAGATCACGAACGTGAACGTTGAAAGGGCGAGCATCAGTCGGGGAACGGACACTTTTTCAACGGCCGAGTCGCCGGGCATCCGGATTTTCCCGAGGAAATAGAGTCCGAGAGTAGTGAAGATCGCAATCCATATCGCGATGTTCAGGTCTCTGTCCAGGATCCCCCAGTGGTAGGTCTGATCGGCAATACTCAGGAACTTCAATGCAAGGGCGAGCTCCAGTAGCCCCAGCGTTACTTTTACAGAATTGAGCCAGCCGCCGGATTTGGGTATTCCCTTGAGCCATTCGGGGAAGACCGCAAACAACGTAAAGGGAATAGCAAATGCCAGTGAATAGGCCAGCATACCCAATACCGGCTTGACTACATGTCCTCCCGCGGAAAGCACCAATACGTTGCCGACAATCGGGAGAGTACACGAGAAGGAGACGAGCACCAGGGTGGCGGACATGAAGAAGACTCCGACCAGACCACCTTTCTCCGCGGCGCGGTCGGTTTTGTTTACAAGTTTGTAGGGTGCGTTGATTTCGTAAAGACCCAGGAACGATAGGGCAAAAAAGATGAAGATGAAGAATACGAACAGGTTCGGGATCCAGTGCGTGGCCAATGCATTCAATCCCTCCGCCCCGAACAAAAGCGCAAACAACGTACCGGCTATTGTATAGATTGCGATGATCGATATACCGAAGAGTGTCGCCTTCCGAATGCCGGCCTGCTTTGTCTGATTGTCTTTCAGAAAAAAGGTAACCGTCATCGGGATCATCGGGAAAACGCAGGGTGTCACCAGCGATGTAAGACCGAGCAGGAAGGCAAGGATCATATAACCGAAGATCGAACTGCTGGTATCCGATGCCTCGCCTTCAAGTACGGAAGTATCGAGAATAGGCCCTTCGTTCGCATTGTTTTCAGCCGGGTGAAGGGAAGGGGTTTCTTCCTGTGCGTGTGCCTCGCTGTCGCCCGCCGCCGGTTTTTCCAGCGGTTTGGGGGAGAACGTTTGCTCCTCCTGTTTTTGCGCCGGAGGAGTCGTGGCAGGCGCACCTTTCACGGCTATGTCTACGAAGGAGAAGTCTTCTTCGAAATTGATGCATTTGCCATCTACTTCGGTGCAGACCTGCCCCTCAATCACACCGGCAATGTTCAGTGGCTGGCCCAGTACTTTGATGCGCTGTCGGAATTCCGCGTTTTTCTTGAATATCCTGACGTCACAGTCGAAGATCTCGTCGTGCTTCGCTTCGGAATTAACGGCTTTAAGGTCGCCCGCGAGCTGAAAATTGGCGATATCTTCGAAGCTCACTTCGGTGAGCATGGGGCCGCAGTCCGGATCGAAGTCGTTGGCGTATAGATACCAGGTAGCGTCAATCGTCGCTTTAAAGATGATTTCTATTTCATCACCAACCGTGGGATTCGCTTCCGAAAGCTGGATGGTCCACGTTGCCGGCTTCAGTATCTGCGCGTTTGTTGTCGCAGAAAGCGCCAGGATCAGCAGTGCGATCAGGGTTGATAGGCCAGGCTTCATATTTATCTATGTGTTAAATAACGAAGTGCAATCAGTAATATCCAACGGTCGAAAAGACGCATCCGGGACGGCTCAAAAGTCGACTTCGATCTGATGACGCAACAGGTCATCGAATTGTTCCCGCTCCCGGATGAGTTTTGCCTGCCCGTTGAGCAACAACACTTCGGCAGGGCGCAGTCTCGAATTGTAGTTGGAAGCCATCGAGAAACCATAGGCTCCCGCGTTCTTTATTGCCAGAATATCTCCTTCGTGAACTTCGTGCAATTTGCGATCGGAACCGAACGTGTCGGTCTCGCATATATAGCCAACTACCGTATAGATCTTCGACGGACCACCCGGGTTAGAGATATTCACGATCTCGTGATAGGCATCGTACATCATCGGCCGAAGCAAATGGTTGAGCCCGGAGTCTACTCCGACAAACGTGAGCGACGGTGTGGGTTTTACCACATTCACTTTGACGAGCAATACACCCGCTTCACTAACGATGAATTTTCCGGGTTCGAAGTGTAGTTCGAGCTTTCGTCCATAGTGCTGGCAGAATTCATTGAACGCCTTTGTGAGCTTAAGGCCGAGATCGTAGACGTTCGTTACCATATCATCTTCCTTATAGGCTACTTTGAATCCGCTTCCGAAGTCGAGGAACCGAAGGTCGGGAAAGTCGCTGGCGACACCGAACAGTATTTCGGCCATTTTCAGGAATACTTCGCTTTCCGTTATGTCGGAACCGGTATGAACGTGCAATCCGTTGACGCGGAGCTTGTGACGTTTGACGACTTCGTGGATCTCGGGAAGCTGGTACACCGATATTCCAAACTTTGAATTGCTATGGCCGGTTGAGATCTTGTAATTACCCCCCGCCATGATGTGCGGATTGAGCCGGATGCTAACCGGATATGAACCCTGAAACTTCCGGCCGAACTTTTCAAGCGCGGAGAGATTATCGAGATTGATAGTCAGCTTGAGTTTCACGCCTTCTTCAATCTCGGCAAAGTCGACGCCACTGGGCGTGAACATAATCTGCGAGGGGTTGAATCCTGCCCTCAGCGCAAGTTGTGCTTCTTCGATTGATACGACATCGACGTCGGAACCATATGTCTTCAACAATTTCAGGATAGAGATGTTTGTCAGAGCCTTTGCTGCATACTTGATCTTCACGTCCGACCCGGAAAACGCCATCGTCAGCGTCTTGAGTTGATGAATGATCTTTTCGGCGTCATACACGTAAAGGGGTGTGCCGAATTCTTTTGTCAGCGCAATCAAATCTACATCCTGAATCCGGTAGTTTCCCATAACAAGCTCCATCGATCGACGGTTAAAATTAAAGGCCTAAATATAAAGCGATTTGAAGATAATCGCAGGGCAGCCAAAAGATTCTCTCTATTTGGGTTAGTTTTGCGGCATCCGCAGGGACTTCAATAGAAAGCTATGGAACTATTCTACCGTGAATTGGGGCAAGGGCAGCCAATAGTAATGCTGCACGGCATTTTTGGTTCGTCCGACAACTGGCGAACGTCGTCGCGTGCATTGTCCGATAGCTTCAGAACCTTCGCTCTGGACTTGCGCAACCACGGTCAGTCGGGTCACGACAGCGCTTTCGACTACCCGACAATGGTTAAGGATGTTGCTGAC
Organism: uncultured Roseivirgaceae bacterium; assembly: GCA_964493505.1. Lineage (GTDB taxonomy): Bacteria > Bacteroidota > Bacteroidia > Cytophagales > Cyclobacteriaceae > Chryseosolibacter. The sequence continues at coordinate 108,769 of CAZBNP010000001.1, read as the reverse complement.
TTCATCGATCAGCACGAGCTCGTCGACCCGATCGTCATCGGACATTCAATGGGAGGGAAAGTCGCCATGAATCTCGCGCTTGCCCATCCCGACAAACTCAAAAAACTGATCGTGGTAGATATAGCGCCAAAACCCTACAACATGGAAGACTATGTTGTGCTGAAGGGATTGAATGCAGTTCCAATCGATGAGGTAACAACCCGACAGGAAGCTGATGAAGCTTTGGCTTCGTTTGTAGACGAAGAGGACGTCAGGCAGTTTCTCTTGAAGAATCTGCAACGCAAGGCGGAGGGCGGTTTTAAATGGAAGCTCAATCTTCCGGCAATTTCTGAGAACATCCTGAAGATCGGGCTCGCGCTCCAATACGACGGTACATTTGATAAGCCTTCGCTGTTTGTGAGGGGAGAGAAGTCTAACTACATACGCGACCACGACTTCGATCGCATACGAAAGATCTTTCCCGCGGCGCAGTTTGAAACTGTCGATGCCGGCCATTGGGTTCCGGCGGAAAAGCCGGCTGAATTCGTTGAGCTGGTTAGGGCGTTCGCCGGTTAGCCTGTTGTTTTACGAAGCAATATCGCTGCCCAGGTTTCGCGCTCATCACGCCCGGCTTCGCTAAGGCCGTGTTCCGACGCGACGAGGAGAAGGTCGGGTATGTCCATGGTGAAGAATCCACTGAGCAACAGGTGGCCGCCAATTCGAAGGAACGAAGCATAAAGCGGCATCTCCTCAAGGAGAATGCGCTTGTTTATGTTGGCCAGGATCGTATCAAAATGACCAGTCAGCTCAACTTCCGAAATCTTACCCTGCTGGATACGGATGTTCGTGCAGTTGTTGACGGCGGTATTTTCATTTCCGTTTTCAACGCTCCACTCATCGATGTCGAATGCCTCTACTTCACCAGCTCCCTGTTTCGAAGCCAGGATCGAAAGGATCGCTGTACCGCAGCCAGCGTCCATCACGCGTTTGCCAGGATGCTGCATGTGCAGCATGTTCCGGATCATCAGCCAGGTTGTCTGGTGATGTCCGGTGCCAAAAGACATTTTGGGGGTGATGATAATCTCGTAGGGGAAACGTTTGTCACCCGGGTGAAACGAAGCGCGGATAAGGCACTTGTCTTCTACTACAATGGGGGAAAAGCTTTTCTCCCACTCTTCGTTCCAGTTCTTCTTTTCAATTTTAGAGAAAGCAAATCCGATGGAGATTTGTTCGTATTTTTTGCGAATCGCTTCGATCAGGGATGGATCATAGTCGTTGTTCTCGGCGTAAGTTTCAAAGCCATTCTCATTTTCGAGGAAGGTATCAAACCCGGCCTGCGAGAGCTCGGCGATGATAAGTTCGGTATACGCCGGATCGCAGGTGACGAGAAGGCGGGTGCCGGTGCTCATCAGGCCAGCGCTTTGATGATCTCGGTAAAGTCGCGCGATTTCAGCGAAGCGCCTCCCACAAGGCCTCCGTCGACGTCGGGGCTGGCGAACAATTCGGCTGCATTGGCGGCGTTTACGCTGCCGCCATATAGAATTGAAATGTTGTCGGCGGTTGAGGCATCGTATTTCGCTTCAAGATGTCTGCGGATCACCGCGTGCATATCCTGCGCCTGTTGTGCGCTCGCGGTCTTTCCCGTTCCGATGGCCCACACGGGCTCATAGGCGATGACGACCTGAGCGATTGCAGCGCTGTCAAGGTGAAAGAGGGCCTCTTCAACCTGATCTTTAACGAGTTTTTCGTGTTGATCCTTCTCCCGCACCTCGAGCGGTTCGCCACAACAGAAAATAGGGGTCAGGCCGTGTTTCAAAGCGATATCCACCTTCCTTGCCAGGAGCTTTCCGTCTTCACCGAAATACTGCCGGCGTTCACTGTGGCCGAGAATGACGTAGGGTGTGCCGGTAGAACGGAGCATCGCCGCCGAAACTTCTCCCGTATAAGCGCCAGCTTCGTGCTCGCTGCAGTTTTGCGCCCCCACGGTGATGCGACTGCTCTTGCCAAGCTGATTTTTGACAGATACCAGAAAAGGGAAGGGGACGCACAGAACGATCCCGACATTTCCTTTCACTTCATCTTCAACCATTCCCATGACCTCCGAGACCAGCGTACTGGCTTCGTCAATGGTCTTGTTCATTTTCCAGTTACCGGCAACAATCTTTTTTCGCATATAGATCTTTCTTAAAGGGCACAAATATAGTACTGCGCCCAGTGCATTCAAACGTCGGTTTCGGAAAGTTTAGCTATCTCATCTGGGGTTTGTAGTTGGCTTTTTGGAAGATGCTTCGCGCATCATCAATGCGCATCAGTTCGGGGAGTGATGTTTCGGGATTTCGCTCCATATAGGCTTTCACGATCTGCCACCCTACCCATTGGCCGATCCTTCCCGGACACTTCTCGCCTACCTGTGTGGTGGCGGGTCTGTCGCTGAGAAAATTCTTTTTGTCAATCGCGCGGGTGGAGAAGAGTATCTGATCTTCGATGAGACGCGCCCAGATGAGATCCTGATTTTTCTCCGCGCCTTCAGTTTCTTCGCGGGTGTACCAGATAAGGGAGCTGTCGGGAAGACACGGCATCATGTGCTTGGCGAAATAGAACGACTTGCCGTAGGCGATCATTTCAGCGAGCACGGTCCGGTCGCCGAGGTCAGTTTTGTTCAGGCGAGGATCAATGCCGTAAATAAGTAAACAGGACGGAACAATGTCGTCGGGATCATACCTCCGCATCAGGTACTGGTATGTTTTTGGCCGGTACTTCGCCCCGGGACCGAGAAAGAAGTCGAGACTGACCAGGATCAGTGTGTCGCTTACAAACAGGTCGGTGTCGAGCCCGGTGATGAGCGTCCTGATCTTTGGCGGTACAAAGTCGGGGTAGTAGTAGCGCAGGTTGGCGAAAGCCTGCCTGAATTCGGCTTCGAGTGAACTGCCATCTCCGAATACAGCTCTGGTTTCAAGCAGCAATGTGTCTATGGCAGGGTTGGTGAATCGCTGAAACATTTCATTGATGAAAACGGAGTCATCCGGATAGGAAGCCCGGCTCAGCATCTCGTCGCGAATGACCGGTTGCCGGGAAAGGAACTTAACGAACTGCTGTTTGGAATCCATGTTGACAAGCGTGTCTTCATAGCTGTGAAAATCCAGTTCTATCTCTTCCGGCGAAACATCCGGAATAAAAACGCATTCCTCTCCCCGGGATCCACAATTCCATAATAAGAAACCGAGGAAGACAATGAGCAATTTTTTCATGGTTGGCAAAATAGGGATTACAGAAGCATCAATCAAACGTCAGGTCATCCGCGGGTGTGCGACGGGTGAGCCTTAGGCTTTTAACGTTGTCGCCGATGTAAACGTGTATCAGATTCGACTGGTCGTCGTAGGTCGCCATAATGATGTCGTTGTGAATCGAGATGGTTTTCCATGGAGAGACATTGCGAACTTCAATATAAAAGATAAAGACGTCGCCCTCACGCTCGTGACCGAGGTAATGCGTCTGCTGGCGTTTTTTGTCGAGCGATATCCGGAAATGTTCAGCCAGGTATTTCCCGACAAGGGCATCGGTCGTAACGTTTTTTGGGGGATTAATGATGTCGAGCTCCGGATCCTTAAGGGTATTTCTCAGCGTGAGCTCCAGGTCATCAATGAAAACGCGCATCATGATCTCAAGGGCGCGGTCCTCCTTATCATATTCAATTTCCGTGACAGAGACATGAATCGGATGAAAATATAAAAGAAGGGCGGAGATACAGCTGATTAGCAGCGTTGGAGTGGTCATGGTTGATCAGGTGGCGTTCGGGCATTAAACTTTCTTCACTTGCCACATATTAAGGCATCCAGTAATAAATTCGCAGGAAAGCAGTGACAAATACTTCCTATCGCATCAAAATTAACTGTATAATTGGTTCCGAAAAAACCAGCATATTCGCCGGCCTGAATTACGGTTACAAATCAACTTGAGATGAGTGAATTTCAACTTTATTTCGGACTTGGAAAGGATCATATCCTGGATCCAAACGGATACGACCACATTCTGTTCGTTATCGCGCTATGTGCTTTGTTTACCATACGCGAGTGGAAACAGGTCCTGATCCTCGTCACCGCATTTACAATCGGCCATTCAATTACGCTGGCGCTGGCTACACTTCAGATCATTCCCGTTAACGCCGATCTGATCGAGTTTCTTATCCCGGTAACAATATTGATCACAGCTGCTTCAAATATCTTCCGCAATACAGAAGGCCCTACGGGAGCATCGCTGCGCCTGAACTACCTTTACGCCACATTCTTCGGTTTGATACATGGAATGGGTTTCTCGAATTATTTGCGAAGTATTCTGGGCCGCGACGAGAGTATCATTACACAGCTTCTGGCCTTCAACCTCGGCCTTGAGCTCGGACAAATAATTATCGTGGGATTGTTTCTCGTTCTCGGCTTTATACTTGTGGATATCTTTGGCGTGAACCGCAGAGACTGGAAGATCGTTGTTTCATCAGCCGTGGCGGGAGTTGCTATCATGCTTATAAAAGATAAAGTGTTCTGGTGACAACCGGTATCCAGCTTCCTACTCATGAACTAAGAAATATTACGATGACGCGCATTCCATTCTTACTGTTTCTGTTTTGCTTCTGCACCGGCATGGTGGTAGCACAAACGCCCACCTGGCAGGGAAAATTTGAACAACTTGATCAGGTTCTGCCTACACCGAACGAGTATCGTTCCGGCTCCGGCGCACCGGGACCGCGGTACTGGCAACAAAAAGCCGACTACGTGATAAGTGTGGAACTCAATGACGACAACCAGAGCATAACGGGCACCGGGACCGTCACATACCACAACAACTCACCGGATGCGTTGACATACCTGTGGCTACAACTCGATCAGAATATTCTTTCTGATGATAACACGCTGAAAAGTACTGACGTCGGCAAGGTGGTTGATTCGGCCGCGGCAAAGAGCTATGCGACGACGGTATCGTCCTTCAAAGGAGGCTTTGACATCAAAGCCATAAAAGAAACTTCGGGTAAAGCACTGCCTTTCTTTATTAACAATACGATGATGCGCGTGGCCCTGCCGCAAGCGTTGAAAAGCGGGGAGAAATTCTCTTTTACGATCGATTGGTCTTACAATATCGTCGACAGGAATATCTTCCGCCAAAGAAGTGGGCTGGAGTACTTTCCGGAAGATGGTAACTACGTTTATACTATTGCACAATTCTTTCCGCGTATGTGTGTGTACGACGACTACAACGGATGGCAGAACAAGCAATTTCTCGGGACCGGTGAGTTTGCGCTCCCGTTCGGCGATTACAAAGTAAAAATAACGGTGCCGGCAGATCACCTCGTCGCCGCCAGCGGCGTACTTCAGAATCCGCAGGACGTACTCTCAAAAAACGAAATGGATCGCTTTGCCAGGGCGAAGACCTCTTTCAACAAACCCGTGTTTATCGTGACGGAGAAAGAAGCGCGTGAAAAAGAGAAGAAGAAAGATCGCGCAAAGAAAACATGGGAGTATCACGCGGAGAACGTTCGTGATTTCGCCTTCGCAAGCTCCCGAAAATTTATCTGGGATGCGCAGGCGGTGAAGATTGGGGACAAGACACCACTCGCGATGTCGTTCTACCCGAAGGAGGGCAATCCGCTTTGGGAACAGGAATCTACAAAAGCGGTGAAGAATACACTGGAGGTCTACTCCCGGATGACAATCGACTACCCTTATCCGGTTGCGATATCTGTTCATACGGCCAGTATAGGGATGGAGTATCCGATGATCTGTTTCAACTATGGAAGACCTAACCGGGACGGCAAGTATTCGGAGTTTCTTAAGCAGGCTATGATTGGCGTCATCGTTCACGAAGTCGGGCACAATTTCTTTCCGATGATCGTAAACAGCGATGAACGCCAAACGCCGTGGATGGATGAAGGTATTAACAGCTTCATTCAGTTGATCACAGAGCAGGAACGCTACCCGGATCTTATGTGGACACGGGGGAAGCCGGCAAGTATGGTGAACTATATGAAGGGCGATCCGGCGTTGATGCGTCCGCTGATGACAAATTCGGAGCAGGTTATTCAGCTGGGTGCGGAGCAATACGCTAAAGCGGCTACCGCCCTCTATATTCTCAGGGAAACGGTTATGGGCAGGGAACTGTTCGATATGGCTTTCAAGGAGTATGCGCAGCGATGGGCCTTCAAACACCCGATGCCGGCCGATTTTTTCCGGACAATGGAAGACGCGTCGGCTGTAGACCTCGACTGGTTCTGGAGAGGATGGTTTTATACGACGGATGCAAACGATCAGGTACTGGAGGAGGTGAAATGGTACCGGCTTGAAACGGAAAAGTCTCGGATGGAAAACCGGGGTATTCAGGGCGGGCTCCGTGAAGGCAGCGGAGAGACGAAGAACACAGACTTCAGCAGTGGGCCTGAGTCGTTCACGCTATTACAGACCGACCCCCGCTTTTATGGGGAGTTCCGAAGCCGGGTAGACGATAAAGAAATCTCGGCGAAACTCAGGAACAAGAACATCTATGAACTGACGATCTCGAATAAAGGAGGTCTGGTGATGCCGGTAATTATTGAGTGGACCTACAAGGACGGAACGAAGGAACTTGAGAAAATTCCGGCCGAAGTCTGGCGACTGAATGAGGAGCGCATCACAAAAGTGTTTGTGAAGGACAAGGAGGTAACACACGTAATGATAGATCCGAATATGGAAACCGCGGACATCAATATTGAAAACAACCTGTTCCCTAAAGTTCAGCGTTCGTCGCGCTTTGACGAGTTCAAGGGAAGGTCAAAGTAGGTCGTGGCGAAACTTCAGCCAATAAGAAGAATCAAACTATGCGTAATTCAGTAAAATTTGTAACTCTGTTTCTTTCGATATTTCTGGTATCAAGTGCCTTTGCTCAGGATGGCTCCGCGTGGCAGGGAAAGTTTGAGCAACTTGATGCATTGCTTCCCACGCCCAATTCGTACCGCTCGGGCTCCGGGGCCCCCGGTCCCGCTTATTGGCAACAAAGAGCTGACTATGAAATAGATGTTGAGATAAACGATAAGACGCAGGAGCTGGTAGGACGCGAGAAGATCACGTACCATAACAACTCCCCCGAGCCGCTGAAATTTTTATGGCTTCAGCTCGACCAGAATATTTTTGCTCCTGACAACCTCACCTCTCAAACGCAAACCGGCCGTATAGTTGACTCGCTTCAGGCAGGGTTGCTAAGTGAAGTCAGCGGGATCAATACGTCTGACTACAAAGGCGGTTACAAAATTGAATCCGTACGCGACGCCGCCGGAAAGAACTTGAAACACACGATCAACCATACCATGATGCGAATAGATCTGCCCGCCCCGCTTAAGTCGGGCGAACAGTTTGTCTTTTCGGTCGATTGGCGCTACACGGAATATAACCGTCAGCTTTTTGACGGACGCGGTGGTTATGAGTACTTTCCTGACGACGGCAACTTCGTTTATACATTTGCGCAGTGGTTCCCGCGGATGTGTGTCTTTGATGACTACGAGGGATGGCAGAATAAACAATTCTACGGCCGGGGCGAGTTTGCCCTCACCTTCGGTGACTACAAAGTCAGGATCACGGTTCCATCCGACCATATAGTCGGAGCTACCGGCTGGCTTCAGAATCCAAAAGACGTGCTGACAAAGGAGCAGCAGGAGCGCTTTGCCCGTGCGCAAAAGACTTACGATAAACCGGTTTTTATCGTTACCGAATCGGAAGCAGTGAAAAAGGAGAAGTCGCGGTCAGAAAAGAAAAGCACCTGGGTATTTCACGCGGAGAATGTACGCGACTTTGCTTTTGCCAGCTCGCGGAAGTTTATCTGGGATGCAATGGCTGTGAAGGTGGGTGAACACACACCGCTTGCGCAATCGCTATATCCGAAGGAGGGCAATCCGCTTTGGGAGCGTGAGTCTACTTTAGCCGTGAAGAATACGCTCGAGCTTTATTCGAAACGAACGTTTGATTATCCATATCCCACTGCCTACTCGGTGCATACGGCAAATCAGGGAATGGAGTATCCGATGATATGCTTTAACTATGGAAGACCGTCGAAAGATGGAGAATACTCGCAGCGAACGCGTGCTGCGATGATCAATGTAATCATCCATGAAATTGGTCACAACTTTTTCCCGATGATAGTAAACTCGGACGAACGGCAGTGGTCGTGGATGGATGAGGGTCTCAACACATTCCTCGATAAGGAGACGATGAGAATTTATTATTCCGACCTGTCGGGAACCAGGGGCACGCCCCTTGGAATAGTGCCCTTCATGAAGGGTGATAAGAGCCAGATGAGACCCATTATGGCGATGTCTGATAACATCAGAGGCGCGGAGTTTGGTCCGAACGCATACTTCAAACCAGCGGCGGCGCTGACACTACTGCGGGAGACTATCATGGGTCCGGAGCTGTTTGACGCCGCGTTTAAAGAGTATGCGCAGCGCTGGGCGTTCAAACATCCAAAGCCGGCGGACTTCTTCCGTACAATGGAAGATGCCTCTGCCGTAGACCTCGATTGGTTCTGGCGCGGATGGTTTTTTACCAATGACCACGTAGATGTGGAAGTAAGCGATGTGCAATGGTTCAGGGTTAGGAACGAAGTCGCGGACCCGGAAGATAAGGGTGTAAAAGTCGAGCGCGGAGACCTTGCGGGAGGTGATCGTCCGGGCACGAAGCGCGATGACTTTAGCGATGGGCCAAATGAGCTCACATTGACGAACACTCCACAGCGATTATACGGTGAGTTCAGAAGCCGGGTGGATGATGCCGCGATCCAGGAAAAGCTGGAAGGAAAGAATATTTATCAGCTGACCTTTACCAACAAAGGCGGGCTGGTAACACCGCTGGTTATTGAGTGGACCTACAAGGACGGATCAAAGGAGATCGAAAGAATCCCCGCGGAAGTGTGGAGAATGAATGAACAGCGGATCACGAAAGTCTTCGTCAAAGACAAAGAGGTAACGAATATTCTTTTTGATCCGAATTTTGAACTCGCGGATGTGGACGTGACGAACAATACGTTTCCGAAAAAGTCGGAATCCAGGTTCGACCAGTTTAAAAGACAAAACTAAAAGCCGCCCCGGCAAGACTATACGCTCGCCGGATCGCCTGCCCGGACCACCAGCTGGTTTCCGGCAGCCCACTCATTGATCTTCTCCTGAAACCGCTTTTCTAATTCGAAGCGCTTTATTTTCATAGATGGCGTAAGAAGGCCGTTCTCGATAGTCCAGGGCTCGGGAAGGATGACCACCTTGCTGAGGTGTTCGTGTTTTTCAAGAGAATCATTCATACGCTCAACTTCGCCGCGCAGTTCTTCCTCAACTTCGCTTTGGCTGGTTTCCTTCCAGGAATCTGATAGTGTGACGAGTGCTATGGGCTGGGGCAATCCGGTTCCGACGACACAGACCTGGTCGATCGCGGGAGACGTGAATAACACTTCTATCTTGGCCGGCGCAATAAACTTGGCTTTATCGGTCTTGAATTGATCTTTTACTCTTCCTGTGAGGGTAAGAAACCCCTGTGCATCGATCGTTCCCTGGTCACCCGTTCGCAGGAAGCCGTCTTCGGCAAATACGGCTTTTGTTGTCTCGGGATCTTTGTAATAGCCTTTCATTAAAGCGGGGTGACGAACGAGCACCTCGCCGCTATCATCTTGCTTTACGTCTACACCAGGCCACGGTTGGCCTACCGTACCATTGCGGATCAACCGAAAATTCGAATGCGAGTAGGCGGTGTTTTCAGTCATGCCGTACATTTCGCGAATTTCGATACCGATTTTCCCAAACCATTCGAGCAGGCTTACGGGTGTGGCTGCCGCACCGCATACAATAGTGGTTGCCCGGGAAAGACCGAGCTTGTCAGCGATCCTGCGTTTTACCAGGATGTTCAGCCCCGGAATGGCCAACAGCCGATTGAGTTTCTTTTGTGGCATCTGGGCAAGTACGCCCTCGCGGAACTTCGCGTAGATACGTGGTACACCTCCGAAGATCGTAGGCTTCTCATGCCTGAGATTATCCTGAAACTTTTCGATAGACTCAGCAAAGGATATCGAACTTCCTGAAGAGAAGACGACCATCTCCATCAGCGCACGCTCCGCTATGTGGCTGAGTGGCAGATAGGAAAAGAATCGCTGAGGCTGCCGGATCCGAAGATACGCAGACACCTGGGCCCCCACATAACCAAAGGCTCCAAACGACAGCATGACACCTTTCGGCGTTCCGGTCGTTCCCGAAGAGTACACGATACTCGCGGTTTCTTCCGGATCGCGCACAGTATCTTCGAAGAGCGGCTGATGGTGTTTGAGGAGATCGTCCCACCGGTCGCCCTGTTCCGGACCGTAAAACGGGAAACTGATCCTGTGAATATTCTCCGAAATGCCATTGGCCTGGCTGTCGAAATTGTCGAGCTTCCCCAGGAAAATCACGCGTGCTTCACTGTGTTGTAGCAATGCGGCAATCCCGTCGCCCGACAAACTCGGATAGAGAGGCACGCTGACATGACCCGCCATCATGATCGCGAGATCAGCCATGATCCAGTGAGCACAGTTTTTTGACAGGATGGCGATATTCGATTCAGGCGGCAGTCGGAGCTCACGCAATGCGACCGCTATCCTGCGGATTTCCTCGCCAGCCTGCTGATAGGTCCATACTTTCCAGGCGCCCGAAACCGGTTGCCGTAAAAATGTCTGCTCCGGAATTTGCTCCTCCGATCTGTAGAATGCAGACAAGGGTGTCTCCTGCTGTTCAGTCATCCACCCAATCTACTAAAAAGTTTTATTTTGGTTGATGTTTTGAATTCTTTAATTAGAACCCCCTACTTTCGCACATGGACAAGCCTTCGCAGAAACTTTTTTTACTGGACGCATACGCGCTGATCTACCGCGCTCACTTTGCCTTTACGAAGACGCCCCGCATCAACTCGAAGGGTCATAATACGTCGGTTCCGTTCGGATTCACAAACACGTTGCTTGAGGTTATTCAGAAACAGAAGCCTACGCACATAGGCGTAGCGTTCGACACCGCCGCAAAGACCTTTCGCGACGAGATATACGAAGAATACAAAGCTACCCGCCAGGAAACACCGGAAGATATCCGGTATGGCATACCTATCTGCAAGGAAATTATTCGCGGATTTAATATTCCTATTATCGAACTTGATGGGTATGAGGCGGATGATATCATCGGAACGCTGGCGGGTCGCGCACACAAAGAAGGCTTTGAAGTGTTTATGATGACGCCAGACAAGGACTTCGGGCAACTGGTGGATGAACACGTTTACCTTTACAAGCCGGCCTATATGGGAAATGCTGTAGATGTGCTCGGAGTAAAGGAAGTATGTGAGAAGTGGGATATAGAACATGTCTCACAGGTTACTGATATGCTCGGCCTGCAGGGCGATACGTCCGACAATATTCCGGGCGTGCCCGGCATCGGCCCGAAAACAGCGGCAGTGCTCCTGAAGAAATATGGAACCGTCGAGACTATTGTCGCGCACGCCGATGAATTGAAGGGAAAACAAAAAGAGCTTTTTAATACCTACGGTGATCAGGCTATTCTCTCCAAGCAACTTGCCACGATCATTACAGATGTGCCTGTCGAATTCGACGAAGAAGCATTGCGATACAAAGGCCCCGACGCAGAGGTACTCAAGCCTATTTTCGACGAGTTGGAATTCAAGGGTATAGCCGCCCGCGCTTTCGGCGAGAGCACCGGGACTGCCGTTGCCAGAACGGCAAAAGACGCTCAGCTTTCTATGTTCGGAAAAGCAGCGGCCACGGAAACACAAAGCTTTGAGTCCGACAAGGTGAAATATTATCTCGTCGATGTTCCCGAGCTTAGAAAGACGCTGGTAGAGGCTCTTCTGGAAGAAAAGTGTCTTTCGATAGAGGCGATTTCCGACGACGCGCCGAATTTTAATTTTCAGCTAAAAGGCATCGCCTTCTCCTTTACCGCTAACGAGGCTCATTTCGTGCCGATCGCAAACGACGAAGATGCCAGGACGATTACCTCTGAATTTAAGCCGGTGCTGGAGAATGCCGGCATCGCGAAAGTCGGACACAATCTGAAAGCAACTATCCTGTTGCTGAAGAAATACAATGTCGACCTCCGGGGCACGCTGTTCGACGTAATGCTTGCTCACTACCTTATCGAGCCTGAGGCGTCGCATAGCCTGCAGGTTCTGTGTTCACAGTATCTTGGCTATGACCTGCTGGCAGACCCTGATTCGAAGCAGAAGAATCAGGTGTGCGAGCGTGTCGATAAGATCTTGCAGATAAAGGAAGGTGTTGAGAAAGATGTCGAGACGCGCACACACACGAAACTTTTACGGGAAGTGGAAATGCCACTTGTGACGGTATTGGCGTCGATGGAGTTTGAGGGAGTCAAGGTCGATCTCTCCGCGCTCAACCGGATGTCGGACGAGTTGAAGGTTGAGATCGACAGGGTTCAACGCGAGATTTTTGAAATTTGCGATGTGGAGTTCAACATTGGTTCGCCGAAGCAACTTGGTGAGGTTCTCTTCGAAAAGATGAAGCTTATTGACAAGCCGAAGAAAACAAAGACGGGTCAGTATGCCACGGGGGAAGAAGTATTGCTTGGGCTTGCCGGAGAGCATGAGGTGGCGAGGAAGATCTTAGATTACAGGGAGTACGATAAATTGCGGTCTACGTATGTAGAGGCACTGCCGAAGATGATCAGTCAGTACGATGGTCGCATCCATACCGATTACCGACAGGCGTGGGCTGTGACTGGCAGGCTCAGCTCGAACAATCCGAACCTGCAGAATATTCCGATCCGCACGGAGAAAGGCCGCGCTATACGCAAGGCGTTTGTAGCGCGAAACACCGACTACTTGTTTATGTCGGCAGACTATTCACAGATTGAGCTTCGCATTGCGGCATCGTTTGCCAGGGATGAAACGATGATAGAGGCTTTTCGCGCAAAACGCGATATTCATACAACTACGGCCGCGAAGGTTTTCAAGGTGCCGATGGAAGAGGTGACTGCGGATATGAGGCGAAAGGCAAAGGAAGTGAATTTTGGCATTCTCTATGGGAGCACGGCTTTTGGCTTGTCTCAAAACCTCCGGATATCGAGGGGAGAAGCGATGGATATTATCAAAGCTTACTTCCAGGAGTTCTCGGCTATCAAGCGCTACATGGATAATGCCATTAACAATGCGCGTGAAAAGGAGTATGTCGAAACACTGATGGGTCGCCGTCGCTATCTCCGCGACATCAACTCGCGCAATGCCAGCACGCGAGGGTTTGCGGAAAGAAACGCGATCAACGCGCCGATACAGGGAACGGCCGCGGATATTATCAAGATCGCAATGGTGAATATTCATCAATGGATAATAGACGAGAAGCTCCAGACGAAAATGACCATGCAGGTTCACGACGAACTGGTGTTTGATGTACACAAGAGCGAAGTAGATGTTGTTAAAGAAAATGTGACACGGCTGATGTGTTCAGCGGTGCAGCTGGAAGTGCCGATGGAAGTGGAAGTTGGTGTCGGCGAGAATTGGCTTGACGCGCATTAAACGATCGAAAAGACATGATCACACAGCAAGTAATTACCGACGCACACCACAGGATCAAGCCATTTATCCATCAAACCCCGGTACTGACGTCGTCAAGCCTCGATGAGGCAGGCGGATGCTCGATTTTCTTCAAATGCGAGAATTTTCAGAAGGTCGGTGCTTTCAAATCGCGCGGGGCCATGAACGCCGTTCTCTCGCTTACGCGCGAACAGCGCGCCCGGGGTGTAGCGACACATTCGAGTGGAAATCATGCGCAGGCACTTGCCCGGGCAGCCAGGATTATGGGAACAGCCGCCCATATTGTCATGCCGCGTACCGCACCGCAGGTAAAGAAAGACGGAGTGATCGGATACGGCGGGCTGATCTATGAATGTGAGCCGAATCTGCGCGCGCGCGAAGAAACACTGATGAAGGTTGTCGACGACAAAGGCGCATACGTCATTCATCCGTTCAACAACTTCGACGTGATTGCCGGGCAGGCAACGGCGGGAAAGGAGTTGTTCGAAGAGATCAACTTTCTCGACTTTGTAGTAGCACCCGTAGGCGGCGGGGGTCTGGTCAGCGGAACAGGCTTGTCTGCAAAATATTTTTCGCCTAAGACTGTCGTCATTGGAGCCGAGCCGGAAGGAGCTGACGATGCTTTCAGGTCGATGGAGAGCGGAATGATCGAGCCTACCCAGGCGGATACCGTCGCTGATGGATTACTCACCATGCTGGGCGATAAAACCTTCCCGATCATCCAGGAAACAGTCAGGAGGATTATCACTGTGTCTGATGTCGAGATCATCATTGCTATGCGCATGGTCTGGGAACGCCTCAAGGTAATCATTGAGCCTTCGTCGGCTGTCGCGCTGGCGGCTGTATTAAAAGAAAAGCAATTATTCAGGAATAAGAATGTTGGTATTATCATATCGGGGGGGAATGTAGATCTCGTGAGAGCGGGGAAGTTGTTTGCGAGCGTTGGATAGCTGGTTACGGGATTAGTTTGCGTCAGAGCCGGGAACCCTCCACTCTTGGGAACTATTGGCCTCGAAAATTCCTTTGAAGTGCCATGACTGTTAAGTATTCTGTTCTTGAGCTCGCTGTGGTTTCGGCGGGTGTTAGTATTGAGGAAACCTTTCGTAATAGCCTTGACTTTGCGCAACATGCGGAAAGACTGGGCTATCATCGCATCTGGCTTGCGGAGCATCACAACATGATCAGCATCGCCAGCACTTCGCCACCGGTTCTTATCGGCTTTCTGGCGGCGGGAACTTCGAGTATCCGCGTTGGGTCGGGCGGAGTTATGCTCCCGAACCATTCGCCGCTGATCGTGGCGGAACAGTTCGGTACACTTGGCCGGCTCTATCCGGGTCGTATTGACCTGGGGCTTGGGCGGGCGCCGGGTACTGACCAGGTCACGGCGCAGGCGATCCGCCCCGACAGAATGCGGTCTGCCCTCGCATTTCCGGAAGAGGTTGACCTGCTGCATCGCTATTTCTCGGACGAAGGGGCAGCTACGCACGCAGTCCGTGCTACCGTGGCCGAAGGAGTCAACGTACCATTGTATGTGCTGGGATCTACAACCGATAGCGCCCACGTGGCGGCGGCGATGGGATTGCCCTACGCATTTGCGAGTCATTTCGCAACCGAACACCTGATAGAGGCCCTTGCCGTTTATCGTCGGGAATTCAAACCGTCGCGTTGGCTTGACAGGCCTTATGTGATCGCCGGCGTCAACGTCGTTGCCGCACCCGATAATGAGGAAGCCGAAGCGTTGTCCACCAGCCTGATTCGGATGTTCGTTGGCGTGCTCACTAACCAGCGCGACTATCTTCAGCCACCTTCGCCTATGACGGATGAGTTGCGGGCGATACTTGATCATTCTACGGTGAAGCAAATGCTGCGTTACTCTTTTGTCGGCGATGCGGAAAAAATCACAGAAGATGTAAGGGCATTCCTGAAGGCAACCGGTGCCGATGAACTCATGGCGGTTATGAACATGTACGACCACCGGGACCGGATTAGGTCAGCTCAGATTTTTGCGGAGATAATGAAGCGTATTAATTCCCCAAATCCTGCTAATCCTGTTGATCATGCTTTTAAATTGCGGCCTGAACGAAAACCATAACATGATAACAGTTGGCTCCGCAAAATTGCAATCCGCTGATTTTGAGGCACTCATCTTCAACAGAGAGCATGTTGCGATCGATTCCGCCGCAGAAGAACAGGTACGATTGAACTTTGAGTTCCTCCAGTCGTATGCCAAAGACAAAATCATCTACGGTATCAACACGGGTCTTGGTCCGATGGCCCAGTACAAGATCCCGGACGAAGACCAAAAACAACTCCAATACAACCTGATAAGGAGTCACAGCGCCGGTGCCGGCAATTATTTCACGGAAGACAACGCGCGGGCTACTATGCTAGCGAGAATGAACAGCCTGGCGCTTGCAACGTCCGGAGTTCATCCTGCTGTATTGCATTTGATCGCGAAACTTCTGAATAGCAGTGTCACTCCTTGTATCTTCGAAAAAGGAGGTGTCGGGGCCAGTGGCGATCTCGTACAACTTGCCCACCTGGCGCTGAACCTGTTGGGCGAGGGCGAGGTGATATACGGAGGTGAGGTGCGCGCGGCCAGAGACGTCTTCGCCCAACTCGGCATCAAGCCTCTTGAGATCCATCTTCGCGAAGGCCTCGCCCTGATGAATGGCACCTCTGCGATGAGCGGTGTGGGAATCATAAATGTCATTCACGCGCGCGCGCTTTTAAACTGTAGCGTGATGCTGTCGGCAATTACAAATGAACTGATGAAGTCATTTGACGACCACTTCTCATTTGAACTTAATCATGTCAAGCATCACAAAGGACAGTCGGCCGTTGCGGAAATGATGAGAACACTGCTAAACGACAGCAAGCTCATCCGCAAACGCCCTGAACATCTATATCACCGGAAAATCACTGAGGCTGTCTTTACAGATAAGGTACAGGAATACTATTCGCTGCGCTGCGTTCCGCAGGTACTCGGACCCGTTTATGATACCCTGGTTGAAGTGAGAGGCGTCCTGGAGGACGAAGTTAACTCTGCGAGTGACAATCCGGTGGTCGACCACATCAGGGGAAACGTCTATCACGGGGGCAATTTCCACGGCGACTATGTTTCACTGGCCATGGATAAACTCAAGATCGCAATCGTGAAACTGTCTATGCTCTCTGAGCGGCAACTGAACTACCTTCTGAATGACAAGCTGAATCAAAAGCTCCCCCCTTTCATCAATATGGGTACGCTGGGACTGAACTTTGGGCTTCAGGGAATGCAGTTCACGGCGACGTCTACCGTTGCTGAGAATCAAACACTGGCAAATCCTATGTATGTACACAGCATTTCGAATAACAACGACAACCAGGATATTGTAAGCATGGGCTGCAACGCGGCACTCCTTACAAAGAGGGTAATTGACAACAGCTTCGACGTGCTTGCGATACAACTTCTGGCGGTGGCTCAGGCGACCGACTACCTGAAGTGCCAGTCGCGGCTGTCGTCTTTTGCGATGGAACTATACACAGCGGTCAGACAAATCTCTCCGACGATCACGAAAGACGAACCGCGTTACAAAGACATCCGGAAGACATCAGAATATCTCAAATCACTCGGTCGTAACTTTAATGCTCCTGTGACCGACAACCAGTAAATCCGCCCGAATATGAAATACGCTCTTGTAACAGGAGGTTCGCGGGGAATAGGACGCGCAATATGTCTGAAGCTTGCTTCTCAAGGCTATAACATCCTGATCAATTATCGCAGCAACGACGCGGAAGCAGACAGTACACGGCAGATGGTTGAAGCGCTGAATGTTCAGGGTGAATTGTTGAAGTTTGACGTGTCAGACAAGGAGGCGGTGGAGAAATCTTTAACAGGTTGGATCGACAATAACCCAGAAAAGGAGATCGACATCCTCGTCAATAATGCGGGTATGCGCGAAGATGCCTTGCTGATCTGGATGACCGATCAGCAGTGGCGAAATGTGCTGGGTTCGAGTCTGGACGGATTTTATCTGGTCACCAAAGCTGTAATAAACCAGATGCTGACGCGGCGATATGGCAGGATCGTGAACGTTGTCTCGCTTTCCGGTGTGAAGGGATTGCCGGGCCAGACTAACTACTCGGCTGCTAAGGCGGGGGTGATCGGTGCGACAAAAGCATTGGCGCAGGAAGTAGCACGCCGAAAAGTAACGGTAAATGCGGTGGCCCCCGGGTTTATCAGGACCGATATGACACAGAACCTCAACGAAGAGGAGCTGAAGAAAATGATTCCGGTACAGCGATTTGGAGAGCCGGAGGAAGTAGCCGAGGCGGTTGCGTTTCTGGCTTCTGAAAAAGCCGCTTACATAACGGGAACGGTACTTCACGTTAACGGGGGGCTTTTATGAGGGTTTTATTATATGAGGTGGGTCATTTAGGGGATATTCAACAACAATACCCTATTTTTGTGGTTGCGGCTCTGCCTTCAGAGCCTCGTTACCACAAGAAGCCATTACTTGATAATGAGAAGAGTTGTAATCACCGGGCTGGGAATCTATTCCTGCATTGGTAGAAATCTGACAGAGGTACGGGATTCCCTTTATCGTGGTAAGTCGGGAATTGTTTTGGACCCTAAACGGAAGGAAATGGGGTATCGCTCCGGGCTCACCGGATTTGTCGAAAGACCCCAGTTAAAGGGTGTGCTCGACCGGAGGGCGCGTGTCATGCTGCCTGAACAGGGTGAATACGCCTACGTTGCGACAGCAGAAGCGCTGAAAGGGGCGGGGCTGGACCCGGACTACATCGAAAGAAACGAGGTTGGCATCATTTACGGAAACGACAGTTCGGCCCAGCCGGTTATTGAGGCAACCGACATTATCCGCGAAAAAAAAGATACCATGCTGGTCGGATCTGGTTCGGTGTTTCAGGCGCTGAACTCAACGGTTAGCATGAACCTTGCTACAATCTTCCGGCTCAAAGGAATTAATTTTACGATCAGTGCGGCGTGTGCCAGCGGGTCTCACGCGATAGGTGTGGCCCACATGATGATTCGCGATAGAATGCAGGATTGTATTATCTGCGGAGGGGCGCAGGAAACAAATATCTATTCGATGGGCAACTTTGACGCACTGGGTGCTTTTTCAGTTCGGGAAGATAATCCGGCTGCTGCCTCCAGGCCGTTTGACCGGGATCGAGACGGGCTTGTTCCCAGCGGTGGCGCAGCGACGGTGATTCTGGAAGATTACGAATCGGCAAAGAGGAGGGGGGCGTATATTTACGGTGAAATCATAGGCTACGGATTCTCATCCAATGCTAATCATATTTCGAACCCGACTATTCACGGGCCAGTGCGGTCGTTGCGAATGGCGATGCGGAATGCGGGCTTGAAAGCGACTGATGTTGATTATATCAATGCGCACGCTACATCTACCCCAACAGGCGACGCCAGCGAAGCCGCGGGGATCGCTGAGATCTTCGCCGACGCAAAGACGGAGGTAAGCTCAACGAAGTCGATGACGGGACATGAATGCTGGATGGCGGGAGCGAGTGAGATCGTGTATTCTTCATTGATGATGGTGGATTCCTTTATCGCGCCCAATATCAATTTTGAAAACCCCGACGAGAGCTCGGCACCTCTTAATATTATTTCAAAACCAACGGATAAAAATATTGGTATATTCCTCTCTAATTCTTTCGGATTCGGAGGAACAAACTCAACCCTGATAGTTAAAAAAATTACCCCCTAAAATTACCCCTAGTGATGGACAAGGCAAGTATTATAGAAAAGATCAATGGTTTTCTTGTTGAGGAGTTTGAGATCGATGCCGGTAAAATATTTCCCGAGGCTAACCTGCAGCAGACTCTTGAGCTGGACAGCCTCGATTACATTGATCTCGTGGTCGTGATTGAAAGCAATTTCGGATTCAAGGTAAAACCCGAGGACTTTGCGTCGATTGTTACGTTTCAGAATTTTTACGACTATGTGATCAACCGCGTTTCGGCGAAAATAACTGCCTGATCATGCCTCAATGGGAAGGTAAGTCCCGTGGAAACAAGCTTGGCTATCGGATCTTTGTAGCGGTTTGCAAAAATTTGGGTATAGCACCCGCGTACCTCCTGCTCCGCTTTGTCGCTTTCTATTTTCTCTTCTTCGCAGGAGAGTCATCTAAACATATTTACAGATATTTCAGAAGGCGATGCGGATACGGACGGGTCCGGTCTGCGCTGCGTGTTTATACTAACTATTACCGGTTTGGACAGACAATCCTCGACAGGATCGTTGTCATGTCAGGATTGGAGAACAAGTTTACCTTTCATTTTGACGGTGAAGAGAATCTTATCGACATTGTAAATCACAAGCAGGGCGGAATACTTCTGAGTGCTCACATGGGCAACTGGGAGGTAGCGGGACACTTTCTTCATCGTCTCGATACGGTCTTCCACGTGGTCATGTTCGATGGAGAGCATGAGAAGATCAGGAATTATCTGGAGACGAGCGTCGGCAAACGAAAATTTAATGTGATCGTGGTTCGCGATGATTTTTCACACGTCTATGAGATCGGCGAGGCGCTCCAGAAGAATGAGCTGGTGTGCATGCATGCCGATCGATATACAGACAGGGCCAAAACAATTGAATGCGACTTCCTGGGAGAAGCTGCCATGTTCCCGGCCGGCCCCTTTGCTCTGGCCACAACGTTCGGAGTCCCTGTTTCAATCGTCTTTGCGTTTAAGGAAACATCGACGCACTATCACTTCTTCGGAAGCAGACCGATAATGCGAAATCCTACCGAGACGAAAAAGGAGTACGGTCTTCGACTTCGCCAGATGTTCATTGCTGAGATGGAGAAAAAGATAACGCTGTATCCCGATCAGTGGTTTAATTACTATGATTTCTGGATGAAAGATGCTGGTTGACCGGTTGCATATCGAACAATACATCCCACAACGGATGCCCATGATCATGATAGATGGTCTCGTGGAGGCCGGGGAGGTGCGCGCGACCTCGACGTTCCATGTTGATAAGGATAATGTGTTTGTATCAGGGGGCCGCTTGCGTGAGCCGGGCCTGATAGAGAACATCGCTCAAACGGCGGCGGCGCATGCCGGATGGATATGCAAACAGCAACATCGAGCTGCGCCGGCAGGGTATATCGCCGCGATCCGGAACCTGGAAGTCCACGAGCTGCCAAAAGTGAATTCGCGGGTTGTAACGACCGTCGAGATCGCGAACCACGTGTTCGACGTGACGATCATCCGCGGAACTGTTACGAGCGACAGCGGGTTGTTGTGCTCCTGCGAAATGAGAATTTACATCCAGCCATGACGTTACAAGGTGCAACGGGGAAGCAAAATGACAGCGCGATGAAACGGGTTTGGATGGTAGCGGATAACATCGTTTCTCCGCTCGGGATGACCAGCGAGGAGAACTTTTCCAATGTGGTGTTGGGCAGGTCGGGGATCAGGATACTCGAAAGCGAAGGATCTCCCGCAACGGCATCGCTAATCGACGGTCTTTCGGAGACCCCGCGGTTTACGAGATTCGAGAATCTTGTTGCTGAATCGATTGCGGGTCTGATACAGGCGACGTCATTCGACGTTGCGTCGACGTTGCTGATTCTCTCTACAACAAAGGGAAATGTAGAATTGCTTGCAAGGAACAAACGGTACGAACGAATTTCGCTTCATGCGTCGGCTGGATATGTGGCATCACAGTTCGGGCTGGCGGAAGCGTGGGTTGTTTCGAACGCTTGTATATCGGGGGTGCTGGCGCTGGGCGTCGCACAACGCGCGCTGGCGTCGCGAAGGTATCGCCATGCGTTGGTTGTGGGTGCTGATGTTATCAGTCCATTTATTATCGCTGGATTCCGATGCCTTCACGCTTTGAGCGGCGTGCCCTGCCGTCCGTTTGACCGCGACCGCGAGGGCATTAGCCTCGGAGAGGGGGCTGGCGCGATGCTCCTGACAACACAACCGGAAGCATTTGAGAAGCCGGCGATTATGATCTCCGGCGTGGGCGTGAGCAATGATGCTAACCATATTTCGGGTCCGTCGAGAACGGGCGAAGAGCTAGCGACAGCGATTGATCGGGCGATGCGTTACCGGGGTCTGAAGTCAGACGATATCGACTTCATATCCGCGCACGGAACGGCGACGATTTACAACGATGAAATGGAAGCCCGGGCATTTACGGTCGCGAAACTTCAGCATACGCCGCTAAACAGCCTGAAGGGTTATTATGGCCACACACTCGGCGCCGCAGGCGTGATTGAAACGATCATTACCCGGCATGCGCTGCTGGCTGATCTGATGGTCGGTACCAAAGGGTTTGAGCAGCAAGGGGGGTCGGTAGCCGTGAACGTTGTAAAAGATACGGCAATGAAACACCAGAAAGTAGTATTAAAAACCGCGTCGGGCTTTGGTGGGTGCAATGCCGCGCTGGTTATGGAGAAGCTAGATCAGGAAGACTAATATATCATGAAGAAAACGAAAACAGATGTACTTGTCATCGGCGCCGGACCTGCGGGTAGCCTTTCCGCTGCACTTATTGCCCGCTCGGGTCTTGGTGTAAGAGTTGTGGAACGCGAAAAGTTTCCCCGGTTTGTAATTGGAGAAAGTCTCCTGCCGCGATGTATGGAAGTGCTTGAGGAGGCCGGTATGCTTGACGCGTTGCACCAAAAGAAATTTCAGGAAAAGTCGGGAGCAAAATTCGTTCGTGGCAACAATGAGGTTGTTGACTATGACTTCGAGGATCAATTTACCAAAGGATGGAGCTGGACATGGCAGGTGCCCCGTGCGGAATTCGATCATACGCTCGCGGCTGAGCTGGAGAAATCAAACGTTCCTGTCGACTACCAAACGGCAGTCACCGACATTCAGATGCTCGACGACGAAAGGTCTGTGACGACCGTACAAAAGAGCGATGGATCGCAGGAGCAGATAGAAGCCGGGTTTATCGTTGATGCCAGTGGGTATGGAAGGGTTGTGCCGCGCCTGTTTAAACTGGACCAGCCTTCGCGGCTTCAGCAGCGCAAAGCTATTTTCGCACACGTAACAGACGAACACCGATCGAAATTTGATGAACCTGATCGAATCATTATTGTGGTCTACGCTCCGGGTGTGTGGGTGTGGGTGATCCCGTTCTCCAATGGCAATACGTCGGTGGGATTCGTGGGCAGTCCGGAGTTTTTCACGGCATTTGAAGGTGATCTGTCGCAGCAATTCAGGACGCTCATCGCCGGGATGCCTTTCCTCAACGCGCGTTTTGCCGATACCCGCTTTATCTTCGAACCGCGGAAGCTTGAATCGTGGTCTACAACCACGCAAAGGTTCTACGGCAAAGGGTATGTGCTGACGGGTAACGTTACCGAGTTCCTCGATCCTGTGTTTTCGTCGGGGGTTATGTTCGCGGCAGTTTCTGCGCACGTGGCCAGCAAACTGGTGATAAAGAAATTGCAGGGAGCGGAAGTTGACTGGGAGTCGGAATACACAAGTGTGCTTGAACAGGGTATTGCTACCTTCAGGGTGTTTGTGGAGGCGTGGTATGATGGAACGCTCGAAAAGGTTTTCTTTGCCCGCGATCCCGACCCGGAGATCAAGCGTCAGATTACTTCTGTACTGGCGGGATATGTGTGGGATAAAACAAATCCTTTTGTGAAAGAACCCCGTCGCGCGCTGGATAATCTGGTGAAACGGATCGATGCCCGTTCGAAAGCCGGGTTGGGTAAGGATATATGAGTTGCATTACACGATACTGCGTGTTGCGGCACGGAAATGCGATTTCGGCAAACGGCGTAGAGCACGTCTCCGATGCCCTGCCCGCTGAGTTTGCAGATGCTCTGTATGAGCGACTGAGATTGTCGTATCCGAGATTTTACAAGATGGACAATCAATGTAAACTGGGCTATCTTGCGTCGGAGATCTTGCTGGCGGATGGGGCGCTTGCGCGTTATACGTCAGACGATGTCGCGGTGGTATTTAGTAACGCGAACGGAAGCCACGACGCTGATGTGAATTTCAATGCGTCGGTAAATACATCGCCCAGCCCGTCGCTGTTTGTTTACACCTTGCCGAACATCGTGACAGGTGAGGTCTGCATACGTCATAAATTGAAAGGGGAAAATGCTTTCTTTGTCAGACCCCGGTTTGACGCGTTTTTTCTTTGCGATTATATTGAACTGATGCTGCAGTCGTCCGGAATGAAGGCGTGTATCGGCGGATGGGTGGAGGTGGCGGATGCCGGATACGACGTGTTGTTGTACCTTGTTGAAAAGGAGCCACAGCCGGCGGCCGTGGATCACAATGAAATTGAATTGCTGAAGATTTACAACTCTTGAACATGGAACAGTTGATGACGGATCTGAAGAGTCAGATCATCGAAGTACTTAACCTCAGACACCTTAAGCCTGAGGATATTGGAGACGACCAGCCGCTTTTCGTGGAGGGCCTGGGACTCGACTCAATTGATGCGCTGGAGTTGATTGTGCTGCTGAATCAAAAGCATAACACGAAGATCGCAAATGCGCAGGATGGACCAAAGATATTCAAATCGGTTCGCTCTATGGCGGAGTATATTATAGCCAGTCAGACTACCTAACTTCGACACCGTGGTTCACATAGCAGGGACGGGCGTTATTTGTTCAATTGGAAGCTCCAATACTGAATGCTACGCAAGCCTGCTGGGTGACAGAGCGGGTATCAGGCCATTGGCGCTGATCGACTCGGTCTATAAGGATGTTTTGCCGGTGGGCGAGGTGACGCAAACTAATCAGGCGTTGGCCGAACGATTGAGTCTTCCGAAACCTCTGTCGCGAACGATCTTGCTGGGTTTGCAGGCGGCACGCGAAGCGATCAAAACAAGCGGGCTTTCCGGTATAGAAGGATGGCGAACGGGTCTTATCTCTGCCACGACCGTTGGCGGAATGGATCGGACCGAAAATTTCTTTCCTGAATTTATGCGTGATCCGTCTGGCGGCGATCTCGCCGACATCGCTCACCACGCATGTGGAGCTACTACAGAAGTTATCGCTGAGCACCTGGGCATCACGGACTTTATCACGACAATCAATACTGCGTGCTCGTCTTCGGCAAATGCTATCATTCACGGCACTCGCCTGATAAGAGCGGGCATGCTCGATGTGGTAGTGGCGGGTGGGACCGACGCGCTGACGAGGTTTACGATCAATGGCTTTAAAAGCCTGATGATCCTCGACGATGCCCCGTGCAGGCCCTTCGACGCCGATCGCAATGGGCTCAACCTCGGGGAAGGCGCGGGCTATGTGGTGCTGGTTTCTGACCGGGTATTGAAAGAAGAGAGCCTGGAATCATTAGCGGTGGTGTCGGGATTCGCCAATACTAACGATGCCTTTCATCAAACGGCATCGTCGCCGGAGGGAAGGGGCTCGTACGCGGCGATGGGAGAGGCGCTGGTTTCGGCGGGATTGGAATGTAAAGATATTGACTATATCAACCTGCACGGAACCGGTACGTTAAACAACGATTTGTCTGAAGGCACCGCGGTCCGCAGGTTGTTTGGAGATAAACTCCCTTCGCTGAGTTCTACAAAGTCATTCACAGGTCATACGCTGGGTGCCAGCGGAGGAATAGAAGCGGTGTTCGCAGTGATGGCGCTGGCAAACCAATGCGTGTTCTCCAATCTGCGGTTTGCGAAACCCATCCCGGAGGTTAACATGACACCGGTGACGCGGTTTGAAAAGCGGAAAGTAATGCACGTGATGAGTAATTCATTCGGCTTCGGCGGTAACTCCTCGTCAATTGTTTTATCCCAACCCTATGCCTATGCGTAATTCTGTTGTGGTAAAAGGTGTGGGTGTGATTTCGCCGCAGGAATGGAACCAGGAGAGGATTCTCGACGTGCCGGTTGAATCCAGAGGAGATCGCCTGCACGCGATCGAGCCGGACTATTCACAGTGGTTTACGCCACAGGCCCTGCGGAGAGCGAGCCGCATATTGAAGATGGGCTCCGGCGCCGCTACAATAGCGTTGCTCGATGCCGGCGTCAGCAACCCCGATGGCATTATTACGGGAACGGGCTACGGCTGCCTGGAAGATACCGGCACGTTTCTGCGTCAGATTTTTGAAAGAAACGAAACGGCGCTGAATCCAACACCTTTTATGCAGTCGACGCACAATACGATCGGGTCGCAAATTGCGCTGGCGTTGCAATGTCGCGGGTACAACCAGACCTATACGCAGTTGGGATTCTCATTTGAGCATGCCTTGATGGATGCCATGATCCAGCTTCGCGAAAAGCCTCACCAGAGTCTCCTGGTGGTTGCGGCAGATGAGACGACCGACGCGAGCTATTCGATACATAAGAGATTCGGAAAATACCGGCCGACCGCGGGGGGCTCGCTTCCAATGCCGGAAGTTGACGAACGCGGCATGGTCGCGGGTGAGGGGGCCTGTGCGCTGGTAGTCTCGTCGGGCGACACGGAAGAACCGCGTATCGCGGCAGTAAAGACCCTGTACCGTCCCGACATGGACAGAATCCACAGGGAAGTCGAGGTGCTGCTTGGGGAGAATGATATCACAACCGACGATATTGACCTGGTGTTGTCGGGAGTTATCGACGGTGGCCATGAAAGCTGGATGGGAGAGAGCTTTGCGACAAGCTCGATTGGCGCCTTTAAACACTTGTGTGGTGAGTACTGCGTTTCTTCTTCTTTTGCCACCGCACTGGGTGTTGAAATACTGAGAAACAAACATGTTCCCCCGGTAATTCTTAAGAAAGATACGAGGCGCACAGTCCGGAATGTTTTGATTCATAATTCCTATTTTTGGAAATATCATTCGTTTATCCTGTTGAGATCATGACGCGCTATCAGTGGCTGAATTGGATATGCGCTCTGTTGCTCGCGGCTCTCCTGGCATGGGATGTGTACAGTAATATCAGCTGGATCTGGTATGCGGCCTTGCTGCTGGTGTATATGGATGCCTGCTGTCTTGGGTCGTTCCTGCTTTCCTGGGAATTTTATATGAATGTGAGTTCGCGCGGAGAGAGCACCGGAGCCATAGCAATCACTTTCGACGATGGGCCCGTGGGCAGTACGCAGAGGGTATTGGAGATCCTCGCCCGGAATAATGTCAAGGCAACATTTTTCTGCATCGGCGATCGCGCAGTGGCGCAACCGGATCTTTTGAAGGAGATAGACAGGAATGGTCATCTCATCGGAAACCATTCTTATTACCACAGGCCTTCGTTCGGATTTCAATCGCGCGCGAAAGTGCTTGAAGAACTAGTGCGGACGAATGAAGTGATAGGGAATATACTGAACCGACGACCTCGATTTTTCCGACCGCCCTATGGTGTAACCAATCCAATGATTGCCTCAGCGGCGACGGAAGGCGACTTCCTTACCGTTGGCTGGAGCGTGCGCTCCTTCGATACAATTATTCACGACGCGGCGAGGTTGTATAAACGCGTGACCAACGGACTGAAGCCTGGTGATATCGTGTTGTTTCACGATTATTGCGAAAGTACAATTGCCATATTGCCGGCGTTTATCGAGCATGTGCGCAACCAGGGACTGGAACTTGTTCGCCTGGATGAGTTGTTGAATGAAAACGCTTACCGGTAGAGAGTACTAAATCATCACAATTGTTGCTATGGGTAAAACAGTGACCTTTCTTTTTACATTGTTCTTTCTGACAGGCGCGCCGCAGGAGAAATATCCGGGCTTTCGTCAGGTTTCAGACCAGCATGCTTTCAGGACGCAATTCGAAGAAGCCTCGTCGAAGATCAGTTCGATCACCGGCGACTTTACGCAGGAAAAGACGCTGTCGGCTTTGACTGAAACGATGATCTCACGGGGAAAACTATGGTACAAGAGCGAAGACAAAGTTCGCATGGATTACACCGCGCCTTTCGTTTATCGCGTGATCATCAACGGCGAAAGAATGTCGGTTCGGGATGAAACCAAAGAAACAAATTTCAACACCGCTTCCTCCAGGGTCTTCCAACAGATCAACCGGGTCATGGTCGACTGTATCAGGGGCTCAATCTTTCAAAGCAAGGACTTCACCGCTGTTGCTTATGAAAGCGACAAGGCATGGCTGTTGGAAATGACGCCGCTCGACAGATCAATGAAGGACTTTCTTAGCACCATAGTTCTGACGATCGATAAAACGACGGGAACGCCTGCTGCAATTGAACTCAATGAGTCGTTGGGTGATAAGACGCTGATCAGGCTTTCAAACA
This sequence comes from uncultured Roseivirgaceae bacterium, assembly GCA_964493505.1. Classification (GTDB taxonomy): domain Bacteria; phylum Bacteroidota; class Bacteroidia; order Cytophagales; family Cyclobacteriaceae; genus Chryseosolibacter. Next base: position 81,019 of record CAZBNP010000001.1, on the reverse strand, counting down.
AGGTAGTCAACGGGCTGGTTGATGATGAGATATTTTCTTTTTAGCGCTCTTCTGCTGGCTTTTTCGGCTTGTTCCAATTATTTCAGGGACATGGTGCCGATTGCGTCCGACCAACATTGTGTCGAAAAGCTAAGGCCCGGGACCCCGGAAACGACGACATGGTACCAGGCTAGTGTCCACGTTGTCGGAAAGCATATCAGCGGGCTTATGCTCATTAAGACGATGGCTGATTCCTCTGTTCGGGTGGTATTTACCAACCAGTCGGGATTCAAATTCTTTGATTTTGAATTCCTGCCCGACGGGCGGTTCAGTGTTAAGCACGTTATTTCGCAACTGGACCGGCAGCCGGTAATAAAGACGTTGGAACAGGATTTTGCTTTGTTGTTGGGGTTGCCGTTTCACGGAAAGACCGGAGCGTGGCGGCGGGACGACGAGCGCTATTTTGGTGTGACTTCCCGTAAGGAGGGAGTCTATATGGTGACCGACGCCAATTGCCGGACGCTGATCAGACTCGAACGATCATCAAATCGCAAAAGGATGGTGTCCATTATGTTCGATGCAGATGGGGCGGTTATTACTCATCACACGTTCAGAATGGAGACCGTATTGAAAAAAATGAACGGATATGCTGAGTAATGACTTCTTTTCCGTCACTCAACGCCAATCCGGCCAGGGCAATATTCGCGCGGTGATTGACTTTCAGAAAGAACATCCGATCTTTATGGGTCATTTTCCGGGTAATCCTGTGGTTCCGGGCGTTTGTATGATCCAGATCGTAAAAGAGATCCTTGAGCAGGAAGAGAATACATCGCTTAGGCTGGCTGCCGCTGACAATGTCAAATTCCTGGCTGTGATCAATCCCCGGAAAACAGCCAGGGTGAGGGTAGTTATCCATTACAGCAAAGAAGATCATGACTATCAAACAAAAGCGACCCTGACCGATGCGGCAATTACTTATTTTAAATTCAGCGGCAAGTTTATCGTGAATCGTGACTGACTACAAAGCAATATTCAGAGATAAGGGAATTTGTGTTATTGTACCGACGTACAACAACGCTGCTACGCTGGCGCCGCTTTTGAACGACCTCGCGGAATACACAGAACAAATCATTGTCATCAACGACGGGTCGACCGATCATACCTCCGGTATTCTTTCGGAGTTCCAGGCGTTGGAGATCGTGAGTTATCCGCAGAATCGCGGCAAAGGTTATGCGCTCAGGCAGGGATTGGCAATGGCTTACTCGCTGGGTTATCGTTTTGCGATCAGTATCGATTCTGACGGACAACACTTTGCGAGCGACCTTCCGAGGTTTCTCAAGGTGCTGGAGGGGAATGAGGGGTCGATCATCATGGGTGTTCGCAATATGAATCAAATGGCGGTGCCGGGGAAAAGCAACTTCGGGCGTAAATTTTCGAATTTCTGGTTTGAGGTCGAGACCGGGTTAAGGCTGAAGGATACGCAAAGCGGATACCGGTTATATCCGGTGAAGGAATTGCACGGAATTCGCTTTGTAACAAACAAATTCGAGTTTGAAATAGAAGTTCTTGTCCGTTCGGCCTGGGAGGGCATCCCGATCACGGAAGTTCCTGTAAAGGTTTACTATGCGGAAAAAGACAAACGGGTATCTCATTTCAGGCCCTTCCGCGATTTTACACGGATCAGTGTGCTGAACACAGTTCTCGTCGCCCTTGCCCTGCTGTATTACAGACCGCGTAATCTTTTCAGGCAACTTAAAAAAAAAAGACCTGGCAATCTGTCTGGCGCGAGCTTTTCCACTCCGGTGACTCCGATGCAGTAAAGGCAATTTCAGTCGGCTTCGGAGTCCTCATGGGAATCGTCCCTATCTGGGGGTTCCAGCTTATCGCGGCGATCAGCCTTGCCTTTGTTCTCAGACTTAACAAAGCCCTCGTTATTCTCGCGGTAAATATCAGTATCCCGCCGATGATTCCATTGATACTTTTTCTGAGTCATGAGACAGGCGCTATCTGGATGGGCAACGATGCCGTATCCCTTCCCTTCAACAGCGCGTTTACATCAGACTTCCTGAAGTACAGTTTTTTGCAATATGTGATAGGCGCCGTCACGCTGGCTGTTTTTTCCGGTGGTTTTTTTGGATTAATTACGTTCGGTTTACTCAAGGTATTCAGGAAAGGATAGACCCTTCTCATGGAACATATATTTGTTGGTATTTACAGATTTTTCAGCGCCAGGCGTACTGCGTTTTGGATGACCTTCCTGTTGATACTGACCGTGCTTGGATGGGGGTCGTCCAGAATTATCCTGGAAGAGAATATAACAAGGATTTTCCCGAACGACGAGCGTGTTCAGAAGCTGAATTACGTCTTTCGGAATTCAGCTTTTGCTGAACGGGTTGTTGTAATGGTATCGGTGAGAGACAGCGCCACGATGCTTCCTCCCGACAGCCTTATCGCTGTGACTGAGCGAGTTTCCGGTGAAATGGATACGGTCCTTACTCCCTTTCAGGCTACGGTAACTACAAAGGTCGACGATGCGTCGTTCGTCAGAATCTTTGATGCTATCGTTGACAACCTTCCGCTTTTTCTCACGGAACACGATTACCGGGAGCTGGATTCGCTCACACGCCCGGAGACCGTGAGAAATGTCCTCCGCGACCGCTATTTCCAGTTAGTGTCTCCCTCCGGCTTTGCATTCAAGCGGGTGATCATGGACGATCCCATGGGTTTTTCATTTATCGTACTGAAGAAGCTTCAGCAGTTGCAATACGATGAGAACTTCCTTCTCTACAACGGTTACATTCTTACGAAGGATCGTCGCCATCTTGTCTTCTTCGTTCAACCTGGATATGGTTCGAATGAAACCGGCAAGAACACGGACTTCATAAACGCGCTCGACCAGATTGCCGCGGGGTCGTCGTCAGACGCTGTGCTGGTATCCTATTTTGGTGCGGCAGCAGTGGCTGTAGGGAATTCCCAACAGCTTCGACAGGATACGATCCTTACGGTCTCCCTTCTGGTCATCCTGTTAGGGGTCTTTATCATCGGCTACTTCCGCGATGTAAGGGTGCTGGTGCTGATACTGGTGCCGGTGATATTTGGCGGGCTGTTCGCCTTGTGTGCAATTTATCTTTTGAAGGGATCACTTTCTGTTCTGGCCGTGGCGGCCGGGTCTGTGATATTGGGAATCGCTGTCAACTACGCGTTGCATTTCTTCGTCCATTTTCGCTATAACCCCGACAAGGAAGCTGTTATCCGCGACCTGGTGAAGCCAATGACAATAGGAAGTGCCACAACGGTGCTGGCTTTCTTTTGCCTCCAATTCACGAATGCGTTGGTATTGAAAGATGTCGGCTTGTTCGCCGGTTTCAGCCTGATAGGCGCAGCGTTGTGCTCGCTGATATTTCTCCCGCAACTAGCGCCCGACTTTCAACGCCGGGCCGCGGCGTTCCCTGAACAGAGATTCTCCGGGGTAAAGTTGCGCAAATTCTGGGTGGCGGCGCTCGTAGTGATTACACCTGTGATGTTCTATTTCGCCGGCGATGTGAAGTTCAACAGCGACATGAACGATTTGAACTTCATGAGCGACGTGATGCGGGAGTCGCAGCAAAGACTCGAGACGATCAACCCGGCGTCACTCCATTCGATGTACGTAACCACCGAAGGAGCAACACGGGAGGAAGCTCTGCGCCGCAACGAACAAGTCGCACCGCGTATCGACAGCCTCTTGCAGAAAGGTCGGGTCAGACGCTTTCATTCGCCTTCTTTACTCCTCGCATCAGATTCGCTTCAGCGCGTCAGGATAGATACCTGGAATGCGTTCTGGTCTGCGGAAAGAACAACCGCCCTTCTTGAGACGGTAAACGAAGAGGGAGCCAGGCTGAAGTTCTCACCGGTGTTGCTCGGACGTGTTCAAAAATTGCTTGAGAAGCCGTACGAGGTGATGGGGAAGAACACTTTCGATACATTGAAGGCGATTCTTTTCAGCGATAACTTTGTTCAGCGGGAAACCCGGACGACGATTGTGTCGCTTGTCAATGTGCTACCGGAGGCGAGGGAGGAAGTACAGGACGCTGTGGCGGGAACGCAGGCAGATATCATGGACAGAGGGATGATAACCAATCTCTTTGTAGAGTTTGTTCACGATGATTTTAACTTCATTGTGACGTTTACTTCTGTGCTCGTGTTCGTCGTATTGTTGATCTCCCTCGGAAGAATTGAACTGACACTGATCACGTTTGCGCCTATGCTGATCACCTGGGTCTGGATACTGGGGATTATGGCACTTTTGAATATCGAGTTCAACATCGTGAACGTGATGATCTCGACTTTCATCTTCGGGCTCGGCGATGACTACAGTATTTTCGTGATGGATGGGTTGACGCAGCAGCATCGGCTGGGGCGACAAACCCTCAAACCGGTCCGCGTTTCGATATTGCTGTCGGCACTGACTACCGTTTCCGGTCTGGGTGTGTTGATCTTCGCGGAACATCCCGCTCTTCGCTCTATTGCCGCGATCGCAATTATCGGGATCCTCTGCGTGTTTATTATGTCTCTGACAGTCGAGCCGCTACTGTTTTCGTGGCTCGTTACACGCAGAACCAGGAAAGGCCTGGAGCCGATGGCCGCCCGTGGTATTGTCTATACAATGGCAACCTATGGGTTGTTTGTGCTCGGTTCGTTTTTGTTAACGATCGTCGGGTTAATGCTGCGCTCTGTTCCGTTTGCACGTAAGAAGCTGAGGGGGCTATTTCATTGGCTGATCAGGTTGTTCACGCGTTTGGTGCTCTGGCTAGCGTTCCTTCTTCGCAAACACATATCGACCGAAGGCTCCGATATCTTTAAACGCCCCGGCATAATCATCGCGAATCATTCGTCTTTTCTTGACATCCTGATCACGACGATGCTACACCCCAGGGTGGTACTCCTCACAACCAAATGGGTGTGGAACTCGCCTGTGTTTGGTGGTGTGGTTCGGCTTGCCGACTACTATCCCGTTGTCGACGGTGTTGAAGCCGGTGTTGAAAAATTTGCTGAGCGGGTCGCTGAAGGATTTTCTATTGTCGTATTTCCGGAAGGGTCGCGTTCACCCGATGGCACTATCAGAAGATTTCACAAAGGCGCTTTTTACCTGGCTGAAACCTTGCGATTGCCGGTCTACCCGCTGTTGATACACGGGGCGGCAGCGGCCATTCCGAAATCAACGATGTACGTGAGCGACGGCACTCTTCACATCAGGGCGCTGCCTGCCATTGAGTTCGATGACCCCCGGTACGGCAATAGCTATGCAGAACGGACAAAACGGATAAGCCGGTACTTCCGCGAAGAGTACAACAAGCTTCATGAAGAAGTGCAGACGCCGGCATCGTATCGGAAGAAGCTGATCGGCGTGTACCGGTATAAGGGACCGGTTCTGGAGTGGTACCTACGCATCAAACTCAGGATGGAAAAGTACTACGCGGTTTTTGATTCATTGGTTCCCCGACGCGCTATTGTGCTCGACCTGGGTTGTGGGTACGGATTCCTGCCTTATATGCTGCAGTTCATGTCTACCGAAAGAACGATCACCGGCGTCGACTACGATGAGGAAAAGATCCTGGTAGCCCGGCACGGTTACGCGCGCTCCCGCCAGCTTGATTTTGTGCATGCTGATATCCGGTCGTTTCCCTTCCACACTACTTATGACGTCATTATCCTCGCGGATGTTATGCACTACCTGCTGCCCGCTGAGCAGGATAATGTTTTGTTGCGTTGCTTTGCGGCGCTGAATCCCGGTGGGCGGATTATTCTCCGCGACGGAGATGCCGACCTGAGACAGCGTCATAAAAAGACAAAGTTTACCGAGTTTATGTCAACGCGGGTATTCAGGTTCAACAAGACCAGGCATGAACTGAACTTCCTGTCGGGCCGTAAGCTGGAGGAGTTCTCGGCACTGCACGGGTACTCGCTTGCGCGTATTGATCCTGGCGATGTGACTTCAAATGTTATTTTTGTGATATCGCGATAGGAATGAACGAAGCAGAGGCATTTGATGCAGTAATTGTCGGCAGCGGACTCGGCGGGCTGGCTTGCGGGACCATCCTTGCACAGGAGGGTTACAAGGTTTGTATCATCGAGAAGAATAAGCAGATCGGCGGAAACCTCCAGACATTTGTCAGAGACAATGTTGTGTTCGATTCGGGGGTTCACTACGTAGGAGGTCTGGACAAGGGCCAGAACCTGTACCAGTTGTTCCGGTATCTCGGTATCATGGACAAGCTGAAACTCCGGAAGCTGGACGAAGATGGGTTTGATGCCATCGCTTTTGAAGGTGATCCGGTGGTGTATAAGTATGCCCAGGGTTATGAGAACTTTATCCGTGTATTGTCGGAACAATTTCCGGGTGAAGAGGAGGGCCTGCGGAGATATTGTGATGGTATCAGGGCGGTTTGTCAGCGATTCCCGTTATACAACCTGCGTAAAGGTGACTATCTGGAGAAGATCGGGGCGCTCGAAACCGATACACAGGCGTTCATTCGGTCGGTAACGAACAATCCCAAGCTACAGAGTGTTCTGGCTGGAACGAGCTTACTCTATGCGGGTGAGCCGGATAAGACGCCACTTTACGTTCACGCGTTGGTGGTGAACAGTTATATTGAAAGCTCGTGGCGTTTTGTAGACGGGGGATCACAAATTGCCCGGCTTTTATCGCGGCAGATCGTCGCTGCCGGCGGACGCATCGTCAATTTTACCGAGATCAAAAAACTTGTTGAGTCCGGTGGACGAATTGAATATGCCGAGTCGGCAACAGGCGAGCGTTTTTACGGGAAGCTGTTTGTCTCCAATGTTCATCCCGCCAAGACGATGGAGATGACGGGCAGCGATCGCATCAAAAAAGCGTTTCGCACGCGCCTGAAGAGCCTGGAGAATTCAGTGTCAGTGTTCTATGTCAACGTGGTCATGAAAGAGAAGTCGTTCAGGTATATTAACCACAATTACTATTACTTTTCCGTCGAAGATACCTGGCAGATCATTGATTACACGGCCGACACGTGGCCCCGGGCTTATGCCTTGTATTGCTCGGCTTCTTCGAAAGACAAAGAATATTCGGAAGGAGTGACGCTGATGACATATATGCGATTTGAAGATGTGGAAGCCTGGAGTGACACAGTCAATACGGTCGTGAATGCGTCAGACAGAGGCGAGAAATACGAGGCCTTTAAACGAGAAAAGGCTGAAAAACTGTTCGACCTGGTGGAAAAGGACTTTCCCGGATTCAAAGCCGCTATCCGATCTCATTATTCGGCTACACCCCTGACGGTCCGCGATTACATTGGCACAGACGACGGCTCGCTCTATGGAATCGTCAAAGACTATCGCGAGCCGATGAGAACATTCATTTCACCCCGAACGAAAATACCCAACCTGTTTCTTACCGGACAGAACCTTAACTTGCACGGCGTGTTGGGGGTGACGGTAAACGCGATCATGACCTGCTCGGAAATTCTTGGCATTGACTACATCCTGAACAAAATCAGAAATGCTTAGACGCGTGGCGAAGATAGGTGCCTGGTGTGTGGCGGTGATATTGCTTGGCCTGCTGGCTATCGTGTTTTACATCCGCTCGGTTGGTGAGATTTCGCCTCCCACGCTGGCAGGTGTAATGCCCCCCGGCGTGGAGGTGACTCAGACCGAAGCTGGATTGTTTGTGACGGGCAACAACTGGTTCAGGAAAAGCGAGAGCGGCCTCTATGAGCTATACGTGGAGGGGGATCCGTATGAAAGAGGTGTCGCCATAGGCGCGCTGACACGTGACCTGGCGCGCTATCAGGAAGGAGTCTTTCAGGATCAGATCAGGACAATCGTGCCGTCCAGCACCTATCGTGAGGCACTGAAGTATTTTATCGGTTGGTTTAATCGCGATCTTGACAAACATGTACCGGAGGAATACAAACTGGAGATCTATGGCGTTTCGCAGTATTCCTCCGACGACTACGACCATATCGCGAAACCCTATCAACGAATCCTGAACTACCATGCGGCGCATGACATCGGCCATGCGCTGCAAAACATGTCATTAGTAGGCTGTACATCGTTCGCAACATGGGGCGATCATTCGGACGAGGGAACACTCACCATCGGCAGGAATTTTGACTTCTATGTCGGTGAAGCGTTTGCCAGGAACAAGATCGTCGCTTTTTATAACCCCGACGATGGCCACCGGTTTATGATGGTAACCTTCGGTGGAATGATCGGGGTGCTATCAGGAATGAATATGGAGGGGCTGACGGTCACCATCAACGCTGCGAAATCCGAGATCCCTTTTTCTGCCGCCACCCCTGTCTCGCTGGTTGCACGTGAAATCCTTCAGTATGCTTCGACGATAGAAGAAGCCTACGCCATCGCGGCTAAAAGAGAAATCTTCGTCTCGGAATCATTCCTGGTAGGCTCGGCAAAAGACGGAAGGGCAGCGATCATAGAAAAGAGCAATGATGTAACGGCGATCTATGATCCGAAGGGAAACTCGATCGTGTGTACCAACCATTTTCAAAGCGAGTTGTTGGGAAACACTGAATTGAATCAGGAACATATCCGGAACAGCGCTTCCGCTTACCGGTACCGGCGAGTGGAAGAGCTGCTGGATCGAAACAGAAACAATACGGTGGAGAGTACCGTTTCTATCCTGCGTGATCAGCGGGGGATCAACGACGAGGATATTGGCTTTGCAAATGAAAAGACTATCAATCAGCTTATCGCTCATCACAGTATTGTGTTTCAACCTGAGAAGAAGCTGGTCTGGGTGTCGACAGCACCCTGGCAGTTGGGAAAGTTTGTGTGTTATGACCTCAACAGGGTTTTCGGAGACTTGAATGCCGGAGGCGAACGCTACTCACCGCAACTTGAAATTCCCGCCGACTCGTTCCTGTTAACGTCGTCGTATCGGGATTGCCGGAAATTCAATCAATACCGGCTGCCGTTTTCGCCTCGGGATGGTATTCACCCCGACAGCGTGGTCCGGTGGAATCCCAACTCCTACTACAGCTATATGCTCGCGGGTGATTACTATTACGACCAGGCCGACTACAATCATGCGATTGCCTCGTATGAGACGGCACTGACAAAGGAGGTCGCAACGGAAGCGGAGAGGGCTTATATTGTAGCGCGTCTTGACGAATGTAAATCCCGACAGCGATGATCGTGGGCGTGGGTACCGATATTATCGAAGTGGCGCGACTACTGCCCAAAGTTGACGGCGGAAAAGGCTTCCGCGAAATGGTTTTCTCGGCTGACGAGATTGCTTATTGTGAGACAACGACAAACCGGGCGGAGCATTACGCCGCGAGGTTTGCGGCTAAGGAAGCATTCCTGAAGGCAGCAGGATTTGGCCTGACAATGAGTTATGAGCTAAATCGGGTTGAGATTATTCACGACGCAACCGGCAAACCGGTGTTGAATCTGAAAGGTGAGTTTTTGGAGATAGCTATTGAAAGGCAATGGAAACGTCTGCATGTGTCAATGTCGCATGTCAACTCGTTTGCCACGGCAATTGTTCTGATTGAGAAATGAATTATCTACCGGAGATCGAATTTTCCTCACAGGAAAAAATAGCCGCCGTTCAACTCGAAAAGCTGATCGCGATGCTTCATTATCTGGATCAGCGGTCGCCGTTCTACCAGAACCTTTTTCGCGAACACGGGATTGTTCCGGCGGCATTTGATTCGTTGGATCAACTGACAAGTATTCCGGTTACTACCAAGGAGGATATGCAGGCATCAAACCTCGATTTCCTGTGTGTTCCGAAAGATGAAGTAGCCGAATACACGAGTACCTCAGGAACGCAGGGAAAGCCGGTGACAGTGGCACTGACCCGGAGTGATATCGAACGGCTGGCTTACAATGAGGCGATCTCGTTCGCATGTGCGGAGGGTCAGTCAACTGACCTCTACCAGCTCATGCTCACTCTCGACAGGCAGTTCATGGCCGGACTCGCCTATTACGAGGGTATCCGAAAACTCGGCGCCGGCCTCGTTCGTGTCGGCCCGGGTCTTCCAGCTATGCAGTGGGAAACAATTCACAGGCTCAGACCTACAGCACTGGTAGCTGTTCCGTCCTTTATAGTGAGACTTCTGGACTATGCCGTGGAGAACGGAATTGATTATACCGGCAGCACGGTAAGGAAGATTGTTTGCATAGGAGAAAGTATAAGGGATATCGACCTTCGGCCGAACATCATCGCGCAGAAAATCACCGACCGTTGGGATGTGAAGTTGTATGGCACCTATGCCTCTACTGAAATGCAGACGGCGTTTACAGAATGTGGTATGGGTCTCGGTGGTCATCATCACCCGGAACTGGTGATCGTGGAAATACTCGACGATCAGAATATGCCTGTTGATGGTGGTGCTGCGGGAGAAGTCACGATTACTACACTGGGAGTGTCAGGTATGCCTTTGCTTCGATATAAAACTGGCGATATCGCACGGATAGACAGCGCGAAATGTGGTTGCGGGCGGATCACCTCCAGGCTTGGCCCGGTATTAGGCAGAAAGCAACAGATGCTAAAGCTTCGCGGCACAACAGTTTTCCCGGCTGCGATCTTCGACGTACTGAACGATTGCCGGGGAGTGCAGGATTATGTAGTGGAAGTAGTAAGCAGCGCGCTCGGTACCGATGAGCTGAAGATACACGCTATGATCAGGGGAACTGAAGGTGACGCTCGCGATATGCTCCTGGCGAAATTCCAATCTGCCCTGAAGGTAATTCCCGAAATTTCGTTTGTGGACAAAGAACAGCTCGAAACGCTGAACCGGTCGCGGCTGGAACGGAAGACCCGCCGGTTTATTGATTCAAGAAATAGTTCTCTGTATAGGCCCGAGTGATTTTTTTGATTCCCGTAATAAGACTATTTTAGCGAAAACCCCTTTTATGAAGACATTTTCCTTGCTCATGCTTTTCGCATTTCTGACGTTGCAGGCGAGTGCGCAAATCGATGAGGACCGCTGGTTTCAACTCTCAAAAATTGAGAAGTACCGGAAGATGAAAAGCACTGGTATGACGCTCACTGCGCTCGGCGGTATATTTTTTACTGTCGGCGTTGTCACACTGTCCAACGTGGAATACACTACAACCGGGTATGGATATGGTGCTACTACTACAGCAACTTCCGGAAACCCTGAGCTGGGTGTGATCACCCTGCTTCTGGGTACCGGCGGTATTGGTGCGGGAGTTCCCCTCTGGATCGTCGGCGCAAATTCGAAAAGGAAGTGGGAAAGGAAACTGAACCGAGGAACCGTCAGTCTCGGTCTGAGTGGTCGTGGTGCGGGATTAACGGTACATTTTTGACAGACTCCCTCCGCCGCCCATTCGCTGTCCTCTCCCTGTCTTTGTTCTGCATTATTTCTTACCTTGAAACAGCTTTCTAAAGAATTTTTGACGGCATTCGTGTAATTGTGCTTGAGAGTGAAGTGCAATTGTCGTGAACTTAGCATCTTCAAGACCTTACTATGAGATTTATAGCCAGATACTGGTACTTACTTGCGTTTGCGTTCCTGTGTGTTACTGCAGCATTCTATTTTTTTAAGAGCGAGTCGTCGGACGTTACTGCACAGAAAATTCCCGACGTCGTCGATTTCAACTTTCATATCAGACCCATTCTTTCCGACCGGTGTTTCAAATGCCACGGGCCTGATGCCGCCACACGTAAGGCGAATCTTCGACTCGACACAGAAGAGGGTTTGTATCAGGCACTGAAAGACAACCCGGATGGACATGTGATCGTAAGCGGTAAACCACGACAGTCAGACCTCTACCTCAGGCTGGTTGCTGAAGATACCTCACTGGTAATGCCACCCCCGTTTTCCCATCTTGCAGTGACGGATTATGAGATTGAACTCATCGAAAAGTGGATCGCTCAGGGTGCTAAATACCAGAAACACTGGGCTTTTATTCCTCCTGTGGCGAAGACGCCCCCTGATATTGACAGCGATTGGATTTCTAATGATATCGACCGGTTTATCCTGGCCAAACTTCACGATGTCAGGCTCAAGCCCAATGAAGAAGCAGACAAGGAACGCCTGCTGAAGCGGGTAAGCTTCGACCTGGTCGGGTTGCCGCCTTCAATAGAACTTCAGGAGCGCTTCCTCCATGACGAGTCGCCTGATGCGTATGAAAAAATTGTCGATGAACTGCTGGCGAGTGAACACTACGGCGAGAAGATGGCTGTCCACTGGCTGGACGTTGCGCGGTATGCCGACTCACATGGCTACCAGGATGACGGCCTTCGAACCATGTGGCCCTGGCGCGATTGGGTGATTCACGCTTTTAACGAGAACTACGGATACGACAAATTCCTCACCTGGCAACTCGCGGGCGACCTGTTGCAAGATGCGAACATGGAGACGTTGCTCGCTACCGGGTTTAATCGAAACCATAAAATCACGCAGGAAGGGGGGGTCATAGACGAAGAATACAGGGTTGAGTATGTTACTGATCGCACGAATACATTCGGGAAAGCATTCCTGGCGCTGACACTCGAGTGTGCGAAGTGCCATGATCATAAGTACGACCCGATTTCACAAAAGGACTACTTCCAGACATTCGCCTTTTTCAATCAGGTGCCTGAGAAGGGCCTGTTGGGGGATATTCAGTTGGCATCGCTGGCCGATCCGCCGCGGCTTACTATCACTGACGCCGATGTGGACAGTATCCTGACTTTCATAAACAAAAAACAGAAAGAGCCGGTGCAGGTGATGGTGATGAAAGACAGTTCCGTGGTGCGGCCTACTTATATCCTGGTGCGCGGCGTCTATGATGTTCATGGCGAAGAGGTGGATTTTCAAGTGCCTGAGGAGGTCTATCCTTTTGATACAACGCGCTTTCCGAAAAACAGACTTGGACTGGCTCAGTGGCTCACCGACAAGAATCATCCCCTTACCTCGCGTGTCTTTGTGAACAGGATATGGCAGGAGTTCTTCGGGGATGGAATCGTAAAGACGTCGGGCGACTTCGGTATGCAGGGTGATCTTCCGACACACCCCGCGCTGCTGGACTGGCTGGCGGTCGATTTTGCCGAACACGGTTGGGACGTCAAGCGCCTTGTGAAACAGGTTGTGATGTCTTCCACCTACAGGCAGTCGGCCGAGGTCACTGAGAAGAAGCTTGCGGTTGACCCTGAGAACAAATACCTTTCCAGGGCACCAAGGACTCGCCTTTCATCTGAGTTTGTGAAAGATCATGTACTCGCCAGTAGCGGCTTGCTCGTCGATGAAGTCGGTGGACCGAGTGTTAAGCCATATCAACCTGATGGCATCTGGGAACTGTCAACCTCCGGTCGTGGCGTGCTCGCTACTTATATACAGGATCACGGCGACAAATTATACCGGCGCGGTATGTATAATTTCATCAAGCGTACAGTGCCACCGCCTGTAATGCTTATGTTCGATGCCAGCAACCGCGACCAATGCGAAGTGCGGAGGATCTCAACGAACACGCCGCTGCAAGCACTGATTATGATGAATGATCCCATGGTGCTGGAGGCGTCGCGCGTACTCGCTGAACGACTTGCCGTGGAGGATATGTCGGATGAAGACAGAATCACAAAAGCCGTGCGATTGATCCTGTGCAGGAAGCCTTCGGGCAAAGAGATGGATATCCTGTCATCTTTTTACGATGAGGAAAAGAAGCACTACAGCGCGGACGAAAAGATGGCCACAGAACGACTCGGGGCAGGAGAATACAAACACGAGGAAATAACAGATCGCGCGAGTACCGCGGCCTTGATGCAGGTAGTGAGTACGTTGTACAATATGGATGAAGCAATTACTAAGTAAATTCAGATCATCATGAACGAGTTTTTTGAAAGCAGGTTGAATCTTAACCGGCGACACTTTCTCGGTAAGCTCAGCCTGGGCCTGGGCAGCGCTGCCCTGGGATCGCTGCTAGTACCGGGACTTTTTAAAGGAAATGAGGCGACTGACGATCTGACGACAGTAACCGGATTGCCCAATTTTGCGCCTAAGGCAAAACGCGTAATCTATCTCTTTCAGAACGGCGCGCCATCGCAGCTCGAAAGCTTCGACTATAAGCCATTGCTGAGCAAGATGCGTGGCCAGGAACTGCCGGACTCCGTGCGGATGGGGCAACGCCTCACCGGGATGACTTCGAATCAGTCCAGCTTCCCACTCGTCGGGTCACACTTCAGCTTTGCACAGTACGGCCAGTCCGGCGCCTGGGTTAGCGAGCTCTTCCCTAACACCGCGCGGATCGTAGACGAACTATGCTTTGTAAGAACCATGCATACCGAGGCTATCAATCACGACCCTGCGCTGACGTTTATGCAAACCGGCGCTCAACAGGGAAACCGCCCGAGTATGGGCGCGTGGCTCAGCTACGGACTGGGAAGTGAAAACAAGAACCTCCCGGCTTTTTGCGTTCTCCTCTCGAGAGGCAAAGGAAACGGACAGGGAGTGTATTCAAAACTGTGGACAAACGGTTTCCTCGACAGTGTGCACCAGGGAGTGCAATTCAGTAGCGGTGAAGAACCCGTACTTTACCTCAATGATCCCACTGGATCAGACCGCGCGACTACGCGGAGAATGCTCGATCGCCTCGCGGAACTGAATGGCCTGAGCTACGATCAATTCGGCGATCCGGAAATTCAGACCCGCATACAACAGTATGAGATGGCGTACAGGATGCAGACCGCTGTGCCTGAACTGACCGATGTGTCGAAAGAACCGGATGATATTGTCAAGATGTACGGGGCTGATTGTCTTGTTCCCGGAACATACGCCGCAAACTGCCTCCTGGCCCGAAAGCTTTCCGAAGCCGGCGTGCGTTTTGTGCAGCTGTATCATCAGGGATGGGATCAGCATGGTAACCTGACAACCGAGATGCCAAGCCAGGCGAAAGACGTCGACCGCGCATCAGCCGCCCTCATTATGGACCTTAAACAAAGAGGATTGCTTGATGAGACGCTTGTTATTTGGGGAGGCGAGTTCGGAAGGACAAACTATTGCCAAGGTAACCTGAGTGTTAATAACTACGGAAGGGATCACCATCCCAAATGCTATACGATCTGGATGGCAGGCGGGGGAGTCAAGCCCGGTACCATATACGGAGAAACTGACGAGTTTGGTTACAATATCGTCAATAAGCCGGTGCATGTGAATGATTTCCATGCAACGGTACTCCACCTGCTGGGGCTTAACCACGAGCAACTGATCTATAAGCATCTTGGAAGACGGTACAGACTTACCGATGTGGGAGGGAGAGTGGTAAAAGGAATCCTCGCTTAGTACATGGAACGTCTGAAAAAAATTACCAGGGATGCTGTTTTCGTCTTGCAGGTCCTTATTGTGTTCACGCTGCTCTTTGAGAACAGAATTGTAATACCTCCATTGCTACAGGCTTTTGGTCGAATGCACCCTCTCCTGCTTCACCTGCCGATCGGACTGCTCCTCGTAACAGTGTTGTTGTTCTACACGCGAAAATATTTCGAAGGAAAGGGTTTCGACCTACTGACGGACTTTCTGCTTCATCTGACAGCGCTCACGGCGTCGCTCACCACGTTGATGGGGCTGTTCCTTTCCCTTGAAGGAAGCTTTGGCGCCGATCAGCTAAGACTGCACAAATGGTTGGGTGTGGCCTTGAGTTTCGTCTGCTGGGCACTGCTCGGTCTTAAGCAGCGCGAGAATATCCTGAAGCCCGTCGGGCTGGCAGGGGTCGTTCTTCTGATCCTTACAGGTCACTACGGGGCTAACCTCACGCACGGTCGCGACTTTGTGTGGGCGCCGCTGCAGGAGGAGGAAGTGCGCGTTGCGCGTGTCATAACAGACTCGACAGCGTTGTTCACAGCTACCATTGAACCGATCTTCGAAGCGAAGTGCTACGGATGTCATAATCCGAAGAAGGCAAAGGGGGACCTCATCCTGACGTCCGCAGCTGACATACTCAGGGGGGGTGAGGCCGGGCTGCTGTGGCAACCGGCAGATGCCGCGAACAGCTTGCTCGTCAAACGCCTGGTGTTACCACTCGATCACGATGACCACATGCCGCCGAAAGATAAAGCTCAGCTGACAGAAGATGAGATCACTTTTATTTCACTCTGGATAGATGCGGGGGCAGACCTGAACAGGAAGCTGAATGATTTCGCTCCTGAAGATACACTCAAAAAACTGGCGGCCGCGATTATTCCCCGCTATCAGCAAATACCGGGACTCGCAAAAAAATATACTTTCCGCTTTGCATCGCCTGACAAGGTGGAGGGTCTCAATCGCCCGAACCGAACCGTCTTCCAGATTGCGAGAAACGAGCCCGCGATTCAGGCTGACTTTTTCCTGCGTCAACATTATGAGCCCAGGCACCTCGAAGAATTAAAGGAGGTAAAGCAACAACTGATTTCCCTGAATGTATCGAAAATGCCGGTGAAGGATTCTGATCTTGACATTATCACAGAGTTCAGGAATCTCGAAGTGCTTAACCTGAATAATACCGACATAACCGGGAAGGGTCTGGGCGAACTGTCGTCCCTCGGCAAGCTGCGCAGCTTGTCGCTTTCAGGAACAACGGTGGATGCCGGCGCCCTGGAGGAACTGGGTAAAAGCAAATCATTGAGGGAAGTGTTTATCTGGAATACAAATGTTTCCGCCGCTGAAGCTGAAACCCTGAAGAGCAAGTTCCCGCACGTTTCCTGGAACATCGGATTTGTTGCGGACAAAACCGAAGTGTTGAAGTTGAGCGCGCCACTCCTTCGGAACAAGAACGTAATTCTGGAGCCCGGCGAGAAGATAGTACTGAAGCACAACCTTCCGGGAACCGAAATGCGATACACCCTCGATGGTTCTGAACCGGACAGTATCAACAGTCCGCTGTTTAACGACGGACTTGAAGTAGGCAATTATGCAACCGTCAAAGCAAAGGCCTATAAAGAAGGATGGATGACCAGTGATGTCGCTGAGTTTCATTTTTTCAGGAAAGGGTTGAAACCCGACACGGTTTACCTGGAGAAGCCGGCAGACAAACGATACCCGGGCGACGGTCCGGGGACGTTGGTCGATGGTCAACGCGGAATAGCTAATTTCTATCGGCATCCGGCCTGGATAGCATTTAATGAAAATGATCTCGTGATGCGTTTCTCCTTCCTGGAACAGATCCCTACACTCAATTCGGTGACGTTGAGTTTTGCCCGCAACAACTGGTACATCTGTATGCCACCGGAAACAATGGAGGTGTGGGGAGGAAATGATCCCGAGAGCCTGGAACTGCTAGCCAGTCTGCGTGACATCTCCAACAAGAACAGGCCTGGCAAAGCACGGATCGAGGGGCTGGCAATAGACCTTCCACCGTCGAATTACAAACACTACAAGCTCGTTGCAAGGCCCTCCCGGACTATCGATGACGGTAATCCGAAGAAACGCACGCTGTGGCTTATGGTTGATGAGGTTTTTATTAATTAGCAGGGTTCGGGTTCTGGGTTTCGGCTATCCCGGAAAATGGTGATCTCTCTACGGGAAAACCGTGAATTTTTTTGACGGTGCAACTTTGGCAACGACTACGGTGTCTATAGGGTGAATCGTCATTTTATGTTTACAAAGCGGAAATTATTAATTGTTCTTGGCATCATCGTCGCGGTGCTCATTACTTTCTACACGGATGTGTTCGGAAGAACAACGAAGGTGATCGTCGAGCGCCCCGAAGTGGATTTTGACATTGCGATACCCGGGCTTATGCCACATCCTACGGTGCCGGTGATTCGCTTTAATCCATCTGCTGAATGGTTCTTGCCGAATCAGAACCTCAGCCTCACATTATCTTTATAGTCGACAGGAACTTTGATAGGGAACCCGCGATAGGTAAGCTTTAGCGTTCCCTTGTAGTGGACTTCCAGTGATTTTCCACCGATCATACCCAGGATAGTGTCGAGGATACCCAACTCCTCAATCGCGAGTCGGACTTCCAGCGGAACAGTGAACTCAGAATTCGCAGGAATCGAAGTCGTAAGCGTTTGTTCGACATCCGCCGCCTTCTTACCGTTGACATATATTTCCACGTCGATCTTTCTCAGCTTGCCCCGCATCTTATTCGGATTGAAGAAGACGGCGTTTGCCTTCAGCAACGGGCTCGAAGAAGCATCTACCACCACATCTTTGATTTGCCGCAACACGATATCCTCCTCCGGCTTCTGGCACCCCGCCGCCAGTAGTAAGATCAAGGCAAACGTTCCTATTTTATTCATGGAGCCTACTTTTATTCATCGAGTCTACCTCCCTATTTCTCTATCTAAAGAGTTTGTGGCCACAAAATGGTAATTCTCCCGTGCCTTCTTATATATTTCCCGGGCTCGTTTCTTTCCCTCTGCCGTTTTTAGCATCTCGTTGTATAACGGACTGAGAAATTTACGTCTTCCGGTATTGATAAGAAAGTCTTCGATCACGGAGTACATTTTTTGATAGTCGTTCGCGATAGCGATCACTCCCCACGCTGTGATGATCTCGGCATTGCCGGAAGAGGTGAAATCGCCAAAACTGTCGAGCTGCTCAATTTCAGGAGCTGATAGTGTTGCCGGAAGATTGCGTAAAAAGTGAAGCCATTCGTGCGTGCTCCAGGTACTCGCCTGATCCTTGTCGAGGCGCTTTGTGGCCTGCCAGGACGAGATGACCTGGTCTACCTTTTTGAATTTCGCTGAGTTGGGCGCTGGTGCGTTTTCGGGCAGACCTTCGCCAAGTATCCACTGATCGAATATGGCGGGGCTGAGCGTGATCTTGAATTTGGCCTGGTAGTAATCTGCGATATACTTCCGGAAGGAGTCAGTATCCATAGTTCCGAAAGCATTGTCCCGGAAATAGTCGTTGAGGAACATATCAAAATTATCACGCCCGTGTGCTTCCTCGATAGATCGCAGGAAGTAGTATCCTTTGTTATAGGCGATGCTGGTAACGCCATCGTCAGGATTGCGATTGTCAAGGGCGAGCAACAGCCTGGTGTCTGCGTACTCACCTTTTTTGCGCAGTGCGTCTATTTCATCGTGGAGCTCCTGAAGATTTAGTGACGCCAGCATCTCTCCGTAATCTTTTCCATACAGCTTCTCCATGATGCGTGTTTCAAAGTACACGGTAAACCCTTCGTTGAGCCAGAAGTCGTTCCAGGTAGCATTGGTCACCAGGTTGCCCGACCAGCTGTGAGCGAGTTCGTGGGCGATGAGCGATGTGAGCGATCGGTCTCCCGCGAGGATGGTAGGGGTAGCAAATGTAAGACGAGGATTTTCCATACCACCAAACGGAAAGCTCGGAGGCAGGACAAGAACATCGTAGCGGTCCCATTGATAGGGCCCGTAAAGGTCTTCTGCGACTTGTATCATCTTTTCAAGGTCGGCAAACTCCCAGGCGGCTTTTTCTATTAGTCCGGGCTCCGCGTAAACTCCGCTTCTGGCGCTGACGGGCCTGAAGGTGAGGTCTCCGGCGGCAAGAGCAAGCAGATAGGACGGGATAGGCTGCGTCATTTCAAAATGATAACTGCCCGTCTCGTTTTTCTCTTTGGGGTTCGATGCGCTCATCAACGCGAGGAGTCCTGCGGGGACGGTGACGTCTGCGTCGTAGGTGAAGCGCACACCAGGAGTGTCCTGACAGGGCACCCAGCTGCGCGCAAGGATAGCCTGCGATTGCGTGAACAGGAAGGGCGAATGCTTGCCGGCGGTCTGCTGTGGTTTCAGCCATTGCAACGCTTCTGCTGCCGGACTGGTTTGATATTGAATAGCGACCGTGCGGGTGTCTTTCCCGATCGGAATTACAAGCTCTTCACCGAGGATTGCAGACTTTTTACCAAGGCGGTAGGGCGCAGAGTCGCCGCCGCCGAGCGTTACTGATTTAATAACGAGATCTTTCGTATCGAGGCGTATGCTGTCGGCGCCGTCGTTTTCAATGGTCCATTCCGCCGTGGCATCGATCGTCTTTGAATCGAAATCGACGATTGCTCTCCACGACAAATGTTTCACGCTAGCCTCTGCGGGGATGGCGTACGAATGGGGATCCTGTTTCATCGGTGTCTCTTTCTTTTCTGGCTGTGAAGTTGAGCAACCACTGATGGCGAAGGCCAGCAGTAACCACTGGGATTTATGCATGAACATGTTAGCTTGTTTTGGCTGCGTATAAAGAACGGAAAGAATGGGGTGATGTGCTAGTGGTAGACCAGCTCGCCAAATTCCGTTCTCAACGTCACCTGTTTCGCAGCGGCTTTCTCTACGCGCCCGATGATCCGGGCGTCGACATTGAATGACGCTGAAATGTCAATAACCTCCTGTGCATATTTCTCCGGAACGTAGATCTCCATACGGTGACCCATGTTGAAGACTTTATACATCTCTTTCCAGTCTGTTCCGCTTTGCTCTTGAATGAGTCTGAATAACGGAGGAGGCGCGAATAGATTGTCTTTAATGACGTGGAGATCGTCGATAAAATGCAATACTTTTGTTTGGGCTCCGCCACTGCAATGCACCATGCCATGTATAGCATGACGGAAGGCGTTGAGTATTTTGACGATGATCGGTGCGTAGGTACGGGTAGGCGATAGTACCAGCTTGCCCACGTTGATATCCAGGCCTGGAAGGCTGTCGGTCACATTGAAAGAACCTGAGTACACCAGGTCTTCAGGGACGTTTCCATCATAGGTCTCGGGATATTTCGAAGCATAAGCATGTGTGAAGACGTCGTGCCTGGCAGAGGTGAGCCCGTTGCTGCCCATGCCTCCGTTGTAGGTGTCTTCGTAGGTTGCCTTCCCGTATGATGCAAGCCCTACGATCACGTCGTCATTCTGAATTCTGGCGTTGTCGATCACGTCCGACTTCTTCATCCGGCATACTACTGTGCTGTCTACGACGATCGTGCGAACGAGATCCCCGAGGTCAGCGGTTTCTCCACCGGTGCTGATAATGTTCAGGCCGTGCTGGCGAAGCATCTCCAGGATCTCCTCCGTACCGTTGATAAGCGCCGCGATTACTTCGCCCGGAACCTTGTCTTTGTTCCTGCCAATGGTCGACGAGAGTAGGATGTTGTCTGTCGCGCCGACGCAGAGCAGATCGTCGGTGTTCATCACAATGGCATCCTGAGCGATGCCTCTCCAAACCGAGAGATCGCCGGTTTCTTTCCAGTAGAGATATGCGAGCGACGATTTGGTGCCGGCGCCATCGGCATGCATGATGGAGCAGTAGTCAGGATCGCCGCCGAGATGGTCGGCGACAATCTTGCAGAAAGCTTTGGGAAAAAGACCCTTGTCCAGGTTGCTGATCGCCTGGTGGACGTCTTCCTTTGATGCGGATACCCCGCGCTGATTGTAACGGTCAGACACTTGTTTGCAACAAAATTGTTTTGCAGCAAAGGTGCGAACTTTTTCGAAATGGCAAAGACCAATATGCAAAGACCATTAGCAAGCGCAGCCGGCACCTCCTATTTCATGTCAAATCGCTCGAATTTTGGAGCAAGCAGGTGATGGACCAGGAATGTTCCGACATACGCGAACGCACAGATCGTAAACAGCACGGTATAACCGGCTGTCACATTTCCAGCTGCTGTGAAGTTGTCGAGAAGCCGGCCTGAATAAATCGGGAACATCATACCCCCGAAAGCACCTGCCATACCCCCGATTCCGATGACTGACGCCACTGCTTTTTTAGGGAACATATCGGAAACCGTCGTGTACAAATTGGCCGACCAGGCCTGGTGTGCTGAGCCCGCGAGGCCGATAAGCAGTACCGCGCCCCATTCGCCCAGTTGTGCGACGAGGAAAATCGGAATCACGCACAGTGCGAACACAAACATACCTGTCTTACGCGCACGTGTGATGCTCCATCCTCGTTCGTTGAGGAAACCGATGACCCATCCTCCGAAAATGCTCAGGATCGTTACGATAACGTAGATGGTAACGAGGTGTATCCAGCTTTCCTTGATATCCAGCCCACGGGTCTTCTTGAAGTAATCCGGGAGCCATATCAGGAAAAACCACCATACCGGGTCGGTCATAAACTTCGCGACAATAAACGACCATGTCTGGCGATACCTCAAGAGACTCAACCACGATACTTTTTGCTTGTCATCGTCAATTTCGCGATCGCTTTCGATCAGTGTAAGCTCCGCAGGCTTAACGTGCTTTGACTTTGCAGGGTCGTTGTTATAGAATGGAATCCAGAGGAACAGCCACAGAAGGCCGGCGACCCCCGCGGCGATAAAGGCCATCTGCCATCCCCACGTATAGGCGATCCACGGAACGAGGGCAGGGGCGACAATAGCTCCTACATTGGTTCCGGCGTTGAAGATACTCGTCGCGTAAGCACGCTCGCGTTTTGGAAACCACTGCGCAGTGGCCTTGATAGCGGAAGGAAAATTACCCCCCTCGCTGACGCCAAGCGAAGCACGGGCAATCATGAACCCCGTAACCGTGGATACAACAGAGTGTCCCATCGCCGCAAGGCTCCATCCAATGATAGATACGGCATATCCGACTTTAGCACCGTAACGGTCAACAAACCACCCGAAGAACAAGAGACCGAAGCCATACGCTCCCTGGAAGACAGCATTGACAATCCCGAATTCTTCATTAGACCAGCCGAGCTCCACGTCGAGGATCGGCTTCACCAGAGAAAGGATCTGCCGGTCTACATAGTTGATGGTAGTAGCGATAAACAAAAGTGAACAGACTGTCCAACGGTATCTTCCGGGCTTGCCGGCTGCATTTTCCTGAATTTCCATGCCTGGGTATTAAGCGTGACTGATAGGTTTAGGTTTGATTTTGTCTTTCGGGTGTCGCCCAAAGTTTTAAATATACGGTATGATTTCGTTTGTGCAAATTACAAGGTCACAGCCTTCCCTATTTCCCCTAATCCCTCGCCGTCGCGGAGGCTTTCGAAAAATCAATCTTGCCGACACTTCCCGCAACATACGTCATTCCCTGAAAAATGTGGTGAAGGAACAACGGATCCTCATAATCGGCTTTGCTATGGCCGAGTGTGGTGATCCAGATCGTGCCGCCGTCGAAATTCTGATGCCAGACCGCGGGATAATAGTCGCCGAAGTCGTCAGCAAGCTCCTTTATTTTGACAGCGTCGTTTTCATTGGGCTTAATGGCGGTAAGGTCGTGCACCATGACGACGTTCATTCCGGGATATAATTCGCTCATGAAGTAACACTCATCCTCCTTTTTCCAGACAGAAGGCATACCCGCTACGGAAGGGTGGTCTTTGTCGATGACCCTGATCTCAAGAGGCTGATAGCGTGGATGCCATACGAATTTGCCGCCGAGCATCATCTTGAACCATCGCCAGTTGCGCTCGGTGCCAATGACTGAATGCAATCCGACAAATCCGCCACCCGCCTGAATATAACGCCTGAACGCAACACGCTGTGCATCGGTGTCGAATACGTCGTTGTTGGTGCTCGGGAAGAGCAGGAACCTGTACTGCTTCAGGTTCTGCTCAGTAAATACAGCAGGATCATCCGAGACGTCGACGTGAAAACCTTTTTCCACGCCGAGTTTTCTGATTGCACTCACGGCATCGGGAATGTTGTCGTGAACATACCCTTTCCCGTTTTTTGTGTACACAAGGACCTTCACTTTTTTCCACGATATTTTGGCAGGACGCTGGGCCTCTGTAATCAGGGAAATGAAACAAAACAAAGCGAGAAACAGACTCGCACGACACAGGTTCTTCATTGCGATTGATAAATTCTTGACGGCCTCACGACCTATGGAAATGACTTCAATATGTAAAGGTTGACAGACAAATCCGGATAATAACCTCCGCCGGTGGAAAATATTGGATAGCGAAGCAGCAAAAAATTATGCGCCGATAATATAGGGCCATCGCTGTGGCCTCGATAGCATGCTGTTTGCTTCGTCATCGTTGATGAAGCGCTCCCTTACCGGGTCCCACCTCACCTTGCGGCCAAGTTTCATGACAATATGATGGATCAGGCACGTCGAACAGGAGCGATGTCCGATTTCAACAGGCGCGATAGGCGCTTTCCGCGACTGGATACACTCAATCCAGTTGCCGTGGTGATCGTCGCTTTTGTACAGGTGAATTTCGTCGGGGCCAATTTTCGATGTGATGATCTTCGGATCACTTGCGCGAAGCGGGCTGTCATCGGCAGAGGTGGACGTGGGATCACTTGCGGTTACCGAATAATTCCCACGGGTCACAAATATCCATCCCTTTGATCCGATGAATTTTATGCCATTGGGGAGGTCGTTCGAAACGATCATCCTCACACCGTTTTCGTACAAACCTTCCGTTCTGAACTTTCCGTGTACATCCCAAAGACCTGATTGCGGAAACTCCGCTGAGCCCGACACTTCGATCGGCCCTGAATACTCCATATCCATTGCCCAGTGGGCACAGTCTATGTGGTGCGATCCCCATCCCGTGATCATGCCCGCTCCGAACTGTTCGCATCTCAGCCAACCGGGTCGTTCATAGTCACTCTGCGGATGGACCCGTTTCTCCGTGTAGTAAACATAGGGAGTGGGTCCCAGCCACATTTCATAGTTAAGATTTGGGGGTATTGGCATCTCGGGTTCCTCTTCTCCGCCAGGATCGCCCGGGAGGCCGACTTCCACCGTCTGTAAATCACCTATCCGTCCGTTGCGTACAAGCTCAGCCGCATATCTGAACTGCGTTGAGCTCCGTTGCTGGCTGCCAATTTGCAATATCCTTCCCGACCGGTGAACGGCGTTGCTGACAGCACGGCCTTCGGCGATTGTGAGTGATGCAGGCTTTTGCATATAGACATCCTTGCCCGCTTCTACCGCGTGGATCGCCATCAGCGAGTGCCAGTGATCGGGCGTGCTGATGATCACGGCGTCTACATCTTTGTTCTGCAATACCTCCCGATAATCCTCGTAGGTCTTCACGCCGTCATAAGTCTTCCCCTGCTTCTTCGAATAATACTCGTTGACGAGTTGCTTCCCTTCATTCACCCGCTTACTGTCCAGGTCACATACGGCTATGATCCGTGCCTGATCAGACCTCCAGACGTTGGGCATGTCGTGAACTCGCGAAATTCTCCCCACGCCGAGTGCGGCTACATTGATCCGGTTGCTCGGAGCATTTTTGCCGAAAACAGATGCTGGTACAATGGTGGGAAACCCGCCCACCAGAAGCGATGTTGCCACTGTTCCCCTGGCTGTCGAACGAATGAAGTCTCTTCTGTTAAATGCTTTCTTTGGGTTTTGCATAAGGCAGGAATTTAAGTTGTCATGGTCTTGTGTCGACTGTATTCTTGGATGATTCGCGAACTATCAGTTGATGGCGAAGTACAACGCGATTGGTGTCGGCATGGTTGGGCTCCGAAAGTCTTCGGATAAGAATGTTTGCACAGACTTCGCCCATTTCCCGACCGGGATAATTTACCGTCGTAAGATTTGGTTCGACGACCGTGGCGATCGGCTCATTGTTGAATCCGCCAATAGCGACCTGCCCGGGAATGCGAATGCCGGCTGCCTTTAATTCGCGGATGCACGTGACGGCCGATGAATCGTTGCTGCAAAAGATGCCGTCGGGAAGAGCTCCGGAGTCGATCATTGATCTCACACTCCCGATACACTCCGAGTCAGTGAGGTTGTTGACGAAGAGTAAACTTTCATCGTATTGCAATCCGTGATCGGCGAGGGCCTGTTTGTATCCGTCCAGGCGTTCGGCGTAGACGTTTCGTTTCAGGTTTGCGGTAATATGGGCGATTCGTTTGCGGCCCTGCCGGATCAGGTGTTGCGTCATTTCGTAGCCTGCGGCAAAGTTGTCGATAACTACGCAGGTGGAGAGAGGGTGTTCGAAGACGCGGTCGAAAAATATCAGCGGAATATTCTTATCAAGGATCATTCGGAAGTGAGCGTCGTCTTCCGTGTCGTAAGCCAAAGACACAAGTAATCCGTCAACACGGGTGTGGAACATTGTATTGATGTTGACCTTCTCTTTCCCGGAAGACTCCAGCGACTGCGAGATCACCAGGTTGTAGCCGGCTTCATTAACGACCTTTTCGACGCCCGCGATTACCGACGACATGAAGTAGCTGTTGAGCCTGGGGACGATCACTCCGATTGTGTTGGTGCGGCTTCTCCTCAGGTTACTGGCGAAGTGATTGTGGCGGTAGCCTAGCTCGTGCGCTTTCTCGAGTATCCGCTTCTTGGTTTCTTTTCGTAGGGCGGGATGGTCTTTGAGCCCGCGGCTTACGGTAGCCGAAGAGAGGTTCAGCGATTCGGCGATGTCGTATATGGTGATTTCTTTTTTGGGACGCATGATCATCGGAGCCTGGTTTTGGCGGAGTATAGCCCTGTAATTATACAAACAAACAGAAAAAACAATGCAATCGGTTGCAAATATTGTTTCGATCTCCTCGTTTATACCCCGATAATCACCGCATTACGCTTACGAACCCCGGATTATTCCCGGTGTTTTATATCTTTCGGCTCCAAAAAACCGGCAAACAAAACCTATGAGACTTACGCGCATTCTATCTTTCGTCCCGATGCTCATCCTGATCGCCTGCTCTTCGCAACAAACGGAGTCCGGATCATCCGAAACCCAAATGGAAAAAATCAGACTCATGACCCTCGACCCCGGCCACTTCCATGCCGCGCTCGTTCAAAAATCAATGTACGCAAACGTCGACTCCACTGTGTATGTCTATGCCCCGGAAGGAAGTGAAGTAGCTGAATACCAAAAGAAAATTGAAGCCTATAACAGCCGTGCGGAAGATCCCACAAGCTGGGAAATTGAACTGTATACCGGTGAGGACTATCTTGAAAAGATGCTGTCCGAGAAACCGGGTAATGTCGTCGTAACCGCGGGAAACAACAAACTCAAAACAGAATATATCAAGAAGTCTATCGATGCCGGCCTGAATGTCTTCGCCGACAAACCGATGGCAATCAATGTGGAAAGCTTTCAGCTTCTTAAAGAGGCTTTTGCCGCCGCCGCTGAGAATGACCTGACACTCTACGATATCATGACGGAGCGTTTCGAAATCACAACGATGCTGCAGCGGGAGTTCTCCCTGCTTCCCGAGGTGTTTGGAACGCTCCTCCAGGGAACACCCGACGATCCCGCCGTGACGAAAGAAAGTGTGCACCACTACTCGAAGATGGTATCCGGATCACCCCTCATCAGGCCGGCGTGGTTCTTCGACGTCGAACAACAGGGTGAAGGTATCGTGGATGTGACTACGCACCTCGTCGACCTCGTCCAGTGGGAATGCTTTCCCGGCGTTATCATCCATGAAGACGACATCAACATCACCAGTGCGCGCCGATGGAAAACCGAGTTGACCCCCGCGCAATTCGAGAAGGTGACTGGCCTGACTACCTATCCCGACTATTTGAAAAAGGATGTGGGTAGCAATGATTTACTCGGCGTCTATGCCAACGGTGAGATCAACTATCAGATCAGGGGTATCAATGCCAAAGTGAGTGTGATCTGGAATTTTGAGGCCCCCGCCGGAACCGGCGATACGCACTTCTCGGTCATGAGAGGTACAAGGGCTAATCTCATCATCCGCCAGGGCAAGGAAGAGAACTTTAAACCTGTATTATATATCCAGGCATCTGACAAAAACGACGGTGCATTCGAGTCTGACCTGAAAGGCGCTGTCGCAAAAGTGCAGGCCAAATACCCGGGGGTTGATGTGCAGCGCTCCGGTGATGAATGGACGGTTACGGTTCCGGAAGCATACCACAACGGCCATGAAGCGCACTTCGGCCAGGTAGCCGAGAAATACCTTGAGTATCTGGAAAACGGCAACATGCCCGAATGGGAAGTTCCGAATATGATCACCAAATACTATGTGACAACTCGCGCGCTGGAGATAGCAAAAGGACAGTGACGTACTGACTCACGATTCACGAAAAAACTCCCAAATGACAATCCCGAGGCAAACCGAAACGTTAAGGGAGTGTTTCGTGCCGGCCTGGGGAATTTCCAGGGCTATATCTGTCAGGGCGAGGGCTTCCTCGCTCACGCCGTGAACTTCATTTCCAAATACCAGGCAGTATTTGGTTTCGGGCAGAGGGCGAAATGAACGAAGCGACTGGCTCACCGAGGTCTGCTCCACCGCTACGATAGTATATCCCTCCTGCTTCAGCCGGGTGAGGAGGTCCGCGGTCTTTTCCTCGTAAGCCCATTCAACCGATGCTGTTGCTCCGAGGGCTGATTTCTCGATTTCGCGGTGTGGCGGCGTACCGGTGATGCCGGTGAGGAATATTTTTTCCAGCTTGAACGCGTCTGACGTGCGAAACGCCGAACCCACATTGTGAAGACTGCGGATATTGTCGAGCACAATACACACAGGAAGCTTCGTCGACTTCTTAAACTCGTCTACGGAAATTCGACCCAGCTCGTCAAGATTTAGTTTTCTCATTCTATCAGTTTTCGCCCTTTGCCTATTGCCCTTTGCCTATTGCCCTCTGCAATATTACCTTTGTTCATGGCTGAAGCAAAAACCCTCACGGAAACCCCGCTCATGAAGCAGTATAATGCCATCAAGGCAAAGTACCCCGGAGCGTTGCTTTTGTTCCGGGTTGGCGACTTCTACGAGACGTTTGGCCAGGATGCCGTCGCCGCGAGCAAGGTGCTCGACATCGTGCTCACCAAACGCGGTAGCGGTTCGGCGTCGGAGATCGAACTGGCGGGTTTCCCGCACCACGCACTGGATACGTACCTTCCCAAACTGGTACGGGCCGGCAACCGGGTCGCGATCTGCGACCAGCTCGAAGATCCGCGGTTTGTAAAGGGTATCGTCAAACGCGGCGTAACCGAACTTGTTACGCCCGGCCTCTCGTTTAACGACAACGTGCTCGACCGGAAACAGAACAACTTTCTCGCCTCTGTCTTTCTGTCGCGTGACCAATACGGCGTCTCCTTCCTCGATGTTTCAACAGGCGAGTTCTACGCAGCCCAGGGAAACGAGGGCTACGTCCTGAAACTCATCCAGGGTTTTTCTCCTTCGGAGATCATCTTTAGCAAATCATCACGTGATAAGTTTGACAAGACCTTCGGAGACGAATACAATACGTTTGCGCTCGATGAATGGGTGTACGCGTTCGACTATGGTTATGAAAGACTGACCAACCAATTTAAGACAGCATCGCTGAAGGGATTCGGCATCGAAGGATTTGGGGAAGCCATCATAGCAGCCGGAGCAATACTGCATTACCTGGAAGACACCGAACACAGAGACACTTCCCACATTGCCGCCATTTCACGCATTGACGAAGACAAGTTTGTCTGGCTGGATAAGTTTACTATCCGCAACCTGGAATTGATACAGGCGCAGCAGGATGGGGGCGTACCGCTGATCGATGTACTCGATCATACCGTGACGCCTATGGGATCGCGGCAGCTGAAAAAATGGATAATACTGCCCTTGAAAGACAAGGTTGCCATCGACGAACGCCTCAGTATTGTCAGTCGGTTTTTTGACAATGTTGATTTTTCCGACACAGTCCGCGATCAACTGAAACAGATCGCCGACCTTGAGAGATTGATATCGAAAGTGGCGGTCAACCGGATTAATCCGCGCGAAATGCTGCATCTCAAGCGATCACTGAAGTGTATCGCCCCGGTACGCGAAGCACTGAAAGCCGACAACAGTCCGCAACTACAGAAGATGGCGGATCAGCTTCACCCGTGTGAGTTCCTGCTGGAGAAGATCGAACGCGAGCTTCGCGAAGATGTGTCGATCGCCAGCAATCAGGGCGGACTCATCAGGGAAGGGGTCGACAACGAACTCGATGAGCTGACCCGGATCGCATATTCCGGAAAGGATTTTCTCCTCCAGATTCAGAAACGTGAAATAGAACGGACCGGTATCGGCTCGCTGAAAATATCATTCAATAAAGTTTTCGGCTACTACCTTGAGGTCAGCAATGCGAATAAGGACAAAGTGCCGACTGACTGGATCCGTAAGCAAACACTCGTCAATGCCGAACGCTACATCACCGAAGAACTGAAGGTGTACGAAGAGAAGATCCTTCACGCGGAGGAAAAACTGGTGGTGATTGAACAGCGGATCTTCAACGAGCTGATCCATCATGCAGCCGGGTTCATTCCTCAGATTCAACAGAATGCACGGGTTGTTTCGCAACTTGATTGCCTGCTGTCGTTCGCGTCAGTAGCGCGCAGTAATAAATACACGAAACCCGTCATCAATGATTCTTTGTTGATCGATATCCGCAACGGCCGGCATCCCGTAATCGAAAAACAGCTCCCCGCCGGCGAGAACTATGTTCCTAACGACATTTTCCTCGACAGCGATAAACAACAGATTCTGATTATCACAGGTCCGAACATGGCGGGAAAATCAGCCCTGCTCCGCCAGACGGCCCTGATCGTCCTGCTTGCCCAGATGGGGAGCTTTGTTCCCGCAGAGGGCGCTGACATTGGCATTGTCGACAAGATCTTCACACGCGTTGGCGCGAGTGATAACCTGTCGCGGGGCGAATCAACGTTCATGGTCGAGATGACGGAAACGGCGAGCATCCTCAACAACCTCAGCGACCGGAGTCTGATACTAATGGATGAGATCGGCCGCGGAACCAGTACGTACGATGGAGTGTCAATCGCGTGGGCGATCGTTGAATATCTCCACAATCACGGTCAGAAGGATTGCAGGCCCAAGACGCTCTTCGCTACTCACTACCACGAGTTGAACCAGCTTGAAGAAGACCTTCCCCGCGTGCGGAACTACAACGTGTCCGTAAAGGAAGTCGGCGACAAGATCATCTTCATGCGCAAGCTGAAAGAGGGGGGGACCAACCACAGTTTTGGTATCCATGTCGCGCAGCTCGCCGGCATGCCAAACAGAATTGTATTCCGTTCGAATGAGATTCTTCGCTTCCTGGAGAAAGACAAGCACAAGAACGAAGAGCACAAGAGGTTTCACGACATGCCCAAGCCCTCACCGCAGATGAGCCTCTTCGAGTCGGACCCGAAGCTGAAAGACCTCGAAGCATTGCTGGGCACTGTCGACATCAACACGATGAGTCCGGTGGAGGCACTGCTGAAACTCAACGAAGTCATCTCCATATTCAAGAAAGAATAAACTATCCCGCGCGATCGCCGTCAGGGAAAAATGTAGCCAAAGCGATACACTTCTTCGGTATTGTGCGTAGCTTTATTGGATAATGCGGACACCATGAAAATCCAGGTGCTGGTCGTGTCTCTCTTTCTCGCCTTCTCACTGCACGCGCAGGTGGGGCCTGGCGGGGTCGGGAATGCGACTGATAATGTGTTGTGGCTTAGCGCCGACAACGGCGTTTTTTCGAATACTGCGGGCACCACGCCAGCGGGCAATGGTGACAACGTCGGACGCTGGGCAGACCGCTCAGGCAATGCCAATCATGCGAGCCACAGTACTGCCGCCGAAACGCCAAACATGGTCACGAATGTGGTGAATGGCCTCCCCGTCATCCGGTTCACCGCGGTGAGTGGCGACCGCTTGCTGTCAAGTGGCGTTGCTGATGGGAATGCTGCTTCCGTGTGGACGGTGACGCAGTGGTCGAGTCTCGCCTCGATGAATGCCGGGATCATACAGGCGAGTCCCCCTGGACTGGCCTTCTCCACTAACACCACCGACAAGGTTATTGGGATATGGGTGAGCAATGCCAATGTTGTTTGGGGTCGCGGCGTTCAGGCAAACGGAACCCAGGTCAACCTGCCGCAGAATTTTGCCACGTCATCCGGGACCTTCTACAACATCCTTACTCACTATGATGGCTCGTCTACTATCAATCAGTATGTGAACAGCACAAACGTCGGATCCGTCGGATACAACGGCACGTTGCGACCCTGGTCCGAGTTCGGAATAGGCCGCCAGGCTAACGAGGGCTGGAACGGCGATATTGCGGAAGTGATCGTGTTCAACACCGCTGTTAATACAGCGCAGCGAATCATCATTGACAACTACCTCGCCGCTAAGTATAATCTGTCCTTGTCATCCAATGATCTCTATACGATGGACAATGCA
The DNA here is from genome assembly GCA_964493505.1 of uncultured Roseivirgaceae bacterium. Taxonomy (GTDB): domain Bacteria; phylum Bacteroidota; class Bacteroidia; order Cytophagales; family Cyclobacteriaceae; genus Chryseosolibacter. The sequence goes on along the minus strand of CAZBNP010000001.1, from coordinate 49,064 downwards.
GGCAATGGAAATTACGACCACGAAGTTGCCGGCATCGGGAGAGCGAACGCCACCAATATTCACAGCGATGCGAAGGGCTCCGGGATAGTAAGGGTATCAAACCCCACCAGTCTCGGCAATGGCGATTACTTCATCTGGGGTCACGACAATGGCAGCCTTCAGACGTCCGTGACGACAGGCCTGCCGGCCGGGATCACCGCGCGACTCGCGCGGCAGTGGAGGGTAAGCGAGACCGCCGATGTCGGGTCCATCGACATGGATTTCTACCTCGACGGACTTCCCGACTTCAGCTCGGGAGATGAATGTGGTATAGGGCTGTCGTTGCGACTGCTCGTCGACACCAACAATAACGGCTATGCCGATGAGACTCCGATTGCCGGGGCAATGCCCCTTGGCAACAACGTTTATCGTTTTAGTGGCGTTTCGGCTATTGGCAATACCCACCGCTTTACGCTTGGCGTGGCAGTGCCTGAGAATCCGGCGGACGGTCCCGGCGGGGTCGGCGCGAAGAATGGGGTGTCCTCCCTGGTATTGTGGCTGGACGCGTCCCGCGTCTCGGGTGCCAACGGCGCTACGATCACAACCTGGAACGACGCCTCCGGATACGGTAATCACTTTACGACCGGAGCCGGAGCCGTATTCAATGCCAACGGAGTGAACGGATATCCCACATTCTCATTCAATGGCAGCGCCCATTATTTTGAGCGCCCGTTTTCCTCCTCCCTTATGCCGGGAAGTCTGACCATCCTGGGAGCTGTTAACGTGGCATCCTCGGGAAACTATAAGGCTTTGATCTCCAACCGCGACGATCCGGACGGGAACGAGACAAGGGGATATATCGTCTATTCAGGTCCGTCTAATAATTACTGGCAGTTCTGGAACGGACATCCCACTATTGCGTGGCAACAGACGGTGAGTAGCGTCTCGACTGCCGGCACGTGGGCTTCCATCACGGCGTCCTACAACGGGACTTCGGGGGCGAAGGAACTTTACATCGACAATCTGCTGGGTGCAAGCAATACGCATTCGTTGCACCCGAATACAATCCAACCCGTGCGTGTGGGAGCGGGCCAGAATGAAGACGATCCGAATTTCTATTTTCAGGGACAGATGGGGGAGGTGATCGTGTACAATACTGTGTTAAACTCCGCCCAGCGGATCATCGTAAACAATTATCTCGCAGCGAAGTATGGCTTCACATTGGATCAGAACGACATTTACACGCAAGACGATCCCGGTCAGGGCAATTTTGATCATGATGTGGCGGGGATCGGTCAGGTGAATGCTTCCAACCGGCACGACGAAGCGAAAGGCGGTATCGTAAAGATCTCCAATCCGTCCAATCTTGGCAATAATGAATTTTTGTTCTGGGGCCACAACGGCGCACCGTTGCCGGGCGTCGCCACACTTGATCTTCCCGCTGGCATACAAGGGCGGTTTACACGCGTCTGGAGGGTTTCTGAAGCGAATATGAGCGGCGGCAGCGTAAATGTGGGTGATGTGAGTATCGAGGTCGATCTCAGCGGGCTTGGGGCGATCACGGCATCGGATCTTCGCCTGCTCATAGACCACGACGGCGATGGTGTTTTTGCGGAAGGAGGAACCATACAGGTGCCTGTGTCATTGGCGCTTGCGTGCGACCGCTATGTGTTTTCTGTCACAGGCGGACAATTGACCAACGGCGATAGGTTTACTATTGGTACGACCGACATAACCCAAACGCCCCTGCCAATCCAGCTGATTTCTTTTTCCGGTGAGATGTCAAACGGGAATGCGTACCTTCGGTGGAAGACCCTGACCGAAACGAACAACCATTTCTTCACTGTCGAGCGATCGACGGATGGGAAGGGCTTTACCGCTGTCGGGGAGGTTGAAGGCTCAGGAACGACCAAAGAGGAAACCGCTTATTCATTCACAGACCGTCAACCACCGTTCGGTATATTGTATTACCGCCTCAGGCAAACCGATTTTGACGATGCGTATAGCTACTCCGATGTAATCCGCCTGGAGAATGCCGGAACGGGAACGCAGGTGATCGCTACACCAAACCCGGTTGACGGCGACGAAATCCTGACTTTGACGATACGGCACCATGAGAAGATCGACATGCGGTCGGTAAGCATTCGCGTACTCGATGTTGTCGGTCGTGAGCGAATGGTAAGGATGGAAGCCGACGGGCAGTCGGTAAAAATTCAGTTAGGGAATCAGCCGCCCGGGGTATATTTGATTACGGCTTATTCGGCTCAGCTGGAGGCGCCCCTCACGGTAAGAATTCTTGTGCGGTAATGAGTCAGGCACAAATTGGACGAACCTGCGCTGATGTCGGGCTCAGAGGCAGGGGATTTTCACGCTAGCATTATATCAAATTACCTCCGAACTTTGCAACTTCAACGAACCACAGTCATTCATTCTTAGTTTTGTTTAAATGAGCCAACAGACAATATCTCCCGAGGTGCGCAGCAAGCCAATTTTGAAGCAGGAGATCGCTTTTGCCGCGGTGCATCTCATCCCGCTCGCGGCGATCTGGACAGGGGCCACAATGTTCGACTGGATCGTATGCGGCGTGCTATATGTTTTCAGAATGTTCTGGGTAACAGGTGGTTATCATCGATATTTCGCACACAGGTCATATAAAACATCGCGTTTTTTCCAGTTTATTATTGCATTTATGGCGCAGACATCGGTGCAAAAGGGAGCCCTTTGGTGGGCAGCACACCATCGCCATCACCACCGCCACAGCGACACCCCTGCCGATCCCCACTCGATGAAGATATACGGGTTCTGGTATTCGCACATCGGCTGGATCGTTGGCCCGGATTTCAAAAAGACTGATTACAAGACCATTGGCGATTTCGCGAAGTTTCCGGAACTGGTGTGGCTGAATAAATACCACGCCGTTCCTGCGATTTTGCTGGCTGTGGCCGTAACAGCACTGGGGGCATACGTCAATGGGGGAAGCGTTTCACTGATGTTTACCCATCATGGGTTGTCGACGCTGTTTATCGGGTTTTTCCTGAGCACGGTAATTCTTTACCACGGTACATTTTCGATCAATTCGATCATGCATAAGTTTGGAAAGCAGCGGTATGAAACTGGGGAAGAGTCGAAAAACAGCCTGTGGCTGGCGCTGTTGACGCTCGGCGAGGGATGGCATAACAACCACCATTACTACGAAACTGCCAGTCGGCAGGGCTTTTTCTGGTGGGAGATAGATATCACCTGGTACATTCTGAAAGCTATGTCGGCGCTGGGATTGATCTGGGACCTCAAGGGGGTACCGAGCCACATCAAGTATTCAAGAAACAAGGAGCACGCCCGGGAGTTGCGACGAGAGATGCCTGGGGGGTAGGTGTGGGGTGCCGATTGCTGGTGCCAGGGGCTGGGTGCAAAGTGCTCGCAACTACAAGCTTACAAGTACCCGGGGCGGGACTTGAACCCGCACGGCCTTTTAGGGCCACAGGATTTTAAGTCCTGCGTGTCTACCAATTTCACCACCCGGGCGGCAATTCAAAAGCTCAATAGCCCAAAATTAAAAAAGTGCGAGGTGCCTCACACTTTTTCAGATCGTATTGACTTGAGCGGGAAACGAGACTCGAACTCGCGACCCTCACCTTGGCAAGGTGATGCTCTACCAACTGAGCTACTCCCGCTTGTATTATTACTTCAATTTCAAATAATGCTCTACCTCCCGATGACTATCGGGATGAGCTACTCCCGCTTGTTTTGCCCCGCACCTCTGCCAGGGGACTGCAAATTTAATGACACGTTCTTAATATGCAATAACGGCTGAAAAAAAGGGTGAAATAGTCACTCTGCCACTTCCCCATTAATCGTAACATTCCTAAACTCCAGCCCCTTATACCCCTTAAGAAAATTCCCCTCCTTCACGCCGTCAAAGGCACAGTCCTCTATGACTATATTCTCAACCGGGTAAGTATCATCGCTGTTGATATAGACAGCATGTTGCGAATTTTTGCTGGTGACATCTTTTACGTGAATGTTCCGCACTATCGGCAGGTTCTCGCCTGTTTCTTTATCGTAATAAAGATCGATGTGTACCACCGCCTTCGCAAGGTCCCCGACGGTGATATTGCGCATGTAAATATTTTCGGCTATGCCGCCTCGGCGTGAATTCGATTTGATCCGTAGTGCGCGGTCGAGGTTGGGACTGCTCATGGTGCAGTTCTCGGCGAAGACGTTGCGGACATTACCGGAGATTTCGCTGCCGATCACGACACCGCCGTGCCCGTCTTTCATCGTGCAGTTGCGGACGATAATATTCTCACTGGGCACGTCGACTCTTCTTCCGTCGTGATCCCGCCCGGATTTAATGGCGATGCAATCATCGCCGGTATCGAATAAACAATCTTCGATCAGCACATCTTTGCTCGACTCGGGGTCGCAGCCGTCGCTATTCGGACCATGACTGATAACCTTCACCTTGCGAATAGTTATATTCTCGGAAAGCACCGGGTGAATAACCCACATGGGGGAGTCCCTGATCGTTACCCCCTCGATAAGTACATTCTTACAACGGTAAGGCTGAATGAAATTGGGCCGTAGATAGTCGCCTTCGCCAAACACACGTTCTTCCACGGGAACTCCCTGTTCGGCCATTGCTTTCAGCCGGCTGTTCGCGGCATGCTGCGATACCTCGCGTGCTTCGCGTACTTCGCCGGCATGACCCCACCGCCCTTTCCAGTACCACCAGTTGTCGTTGTCGGCTTGCCCATTCAGTTCGCCTTCGCCGGTGATCGCGATATTCTCCTGTTCGAAGGCATAGATCAATGGCGAGTAGTTCATCAGTTCGATAGCCTCAAAGCGTGTGTACACCTGTGGCAGGTATTTTTTGGTATCCTGGCTGAACAGCACAACGGCGTCTTTGGTAACATGGAGATTGACGTTGCTCAGCAGGTGGATAGCACCTGTCAGGAATTTGCCGGCGGGCACTACTACTCTTCCGCCTCCGGCTTCGTTGCACGCTTTGATTGCTTCTCTGAAAGCTTCCGTGCAGTCTGTCGTGCCGTCACTTACCGCGCCGTAGTCGGTGATCACAAAATCCCTCTCGGGAAACGTGGGCGCCTTGATGCGCGCCAGGATGTTATCCGCTTCCGTCCAGGGATCGGGGGCATCGTTAGAGCCGCAGGCGTTTCCTAATAGCAAAAAGAGGACAAGCAGGTACTGTGTGTTTTTCATTGGATTTTAGTTTTTGCAACTTCCTGTTACTTCGCATACAAGTTCGTTCAGGTAGCGTTCGAGATGGGTATAGTGGGTGCCAGCTGCGACGGCTGCGCTATCTGTTGAGTCGTCGGCATCCAATCCGTTCGCTTTCTCCCATTTGTCGGGAATGCCGTCGCCGTCGGTGTCTTTCTTCGCGGGCAATGTTTCCAGCCGCGGCCACCCTCCCACGTCGTTCTGTGAGTCGATGATGCCATCCCGGCTCTTGCCAAAGATGGCCGTTCCTTCGAGTGCTTCCTTCACAATCCGCGTGTCGATTGCATCGCGTTTCAGACTGGCTCCGGCGTGTTTCAGCACATCGCCAAATGCTTTTCCAGCCGTTTGTTCGGGAATAGCCTCCGCCGCGAAAGGTGTTGATGCGCGGAGTGCCCCAAGGTCGTCGGCTTTCACGCCGCCATTCCAGTTGTCTGACGAGGCCGCAGGGTTGCCTTCATAGGTGTTTCCTGCCACAAAGAACTTCCCATAAGGACTGGAGGGGTTAAGCATCCAGTTCTTTTCGGGCCTGGTGGCCGGCCCCGGCTTGAAGTAGTTGTTCACTACATTGTATCGCCCGCGTTCGCCGCCGTATATGTTGTTGTTCTTCCAGTTGTAGATCACGTTGTTTCGGAAGTCGACAAGTTCTTCGGGAGAATTCGGCGTCGTAGCCGACCCGCTGAAGCGCGGCATGCGACTGGTATGATGGGCGATGAGGTTGTGATGAAAAGACGCTGATTTGCCACCCCAGATACCTCCGTATCCGTGTTCACCTTTGCTGTGAACGGATTGATTGAGGCTTTCTGAAATAATGCACCACTGCAGTGTGAAGTTCGTGTTCCGGTAGAATGATGCGCATTCGTCTGTGGCCCAGCTTATCGAACAATGATCGATGATGACTTCCTTACTATCGCTGTTGCCGTTGAGTGCGTCACTTTCGACACCTGCCATATCTCCAAGCCGGAATCTGAGGAACCGGATGATGACGTTATCGGCTTTTACGGAAACGGAATAGTCCTGAATGCAAATCCCGTCGCCGGGAGCGGATTGTCCTGCGATAGTAAGGTCACCGTTGTTGATCGATAGGGGTGATTTCAACCGGATATTGCCGGAGACTCCAAAGAGTATCGTACGTGGCCCTTTCTTCCTTACGGCTTCGCGCAGGCTGCCGGGCCCTTCATCGTTCAGGTTTGTCACGGTATATACTTTTCCTCCTCTTCCGCCCGTCGCATATTTTCCAAAACCTTCCGCTCCGGGAAAGGCTGGCACGCGTTCCTGCGACCAGGCGGTGACGCATGTCAGGAGGATCAAAACCGATACAAATGTTCTTATCATCGTATGTTATGGTAACGAATTATCATCGCCCGGCTACTGTCCGCCTTGTCTATCTACGATTTTCTTCACCAGGCTGTTAATGTAAACTTCGATATTGTCGTATGCAACGCTTAGATCTCTTCCGTTCGCGTTCGCGGTAAGCGGATCGAGTTTCATTTCTGTTTCCCACGCATCGGGCATGCCGTCGTTGTCGGTATCTATAGGCGGGGCAGTACTGTTCAGCAAAGGCCATCCGCCCGCATCCGCCTGGCTATCCAGAATGCCGGCATAGCCTGTTTTGGATCCGGAGTATGTTGCCGTACCGTTTCTTACTTCATCGACAATCCGGGTGTCAACTGCATCGCGGGCAAGGCTCGCCCCTGCGATGGCGAGGACAGTTTCGTATGCTTTTTCCGCCGATTGCGTCGTGGTGTTTTCAAAGTCGAGCAGAGCGGAGAGTTTTACCGACGCTTCCGTTACCCCCGTGGCGTAGTCGACACCGCTCCAGTTGTCAGCTGTCACGGTAGCATTGCCGTGAACGTAGTTACCCGCAATGTAGAACTTGCCGTAACCAACGCCATAACTGGTATCATCTTCCCTGGATACCTGCATGATGCGCTTGTTCTTCGAAGAGGGTGTTGCGGGCCCCGGTTTGTAGTAGTTGTTTACAATATTGTACTGACCATTCTCTCCCCCGTAGGCGCTGTTATCACGCCAGTTGTAGATTACGTTATTGCGATAGTCGACATGTTCGTTGGGGTAGATGCCATTGTTGATGCCGGAACGGCCGCCGCCGTTGAATCGTGGATTACGGCTGTTGTGATGAGCCAGGAGATTGTGGTGAAAGCTTGCGCGGTCACCTCCCCAGATCCCTCCGTAGCCGTGGTTGCCCTTGCCGTGAAAGGATTCGTTGAGGCTTTCGGAAATGATACACCATTGCATGGTGAAGTCGCGGTTGGCATAGAAGGAAGCAGACTCGTCTATTGACCAGCTGACGGAACAATGATCGAGAACGATGTTGCGCTGATACCTTCCCCAGATAGCGTCCGTTTCCTGTTCGAACAGGTCGCCCATGCGAAAGCGCATGAACCGGATGATCACATTCGATGCCGCTACTACAATTTCATAGTTCTGAACGCAGATGCCGTCACCGGGGGCGGTTTGCCCGGCGATGGTCAGATCGCCGTTTGCAATGTTTATCCGGCTTTGGAGTTCTATGTTTCCGGAAACACTGAACACGACGATACGTGCTCCCGATGTTAGCAGCGCAGCGCGCAAACTACCGGGTCCGCTGTCGTTGAGGTTCGTCACAGGAATTACTTTTCCGCCTCTTCCGCCAGTGGCATTTCTTCCAAAGCCTTCTGCGCCGGGAAACGCATAGGCGTCTTCTACAACAGGTGTTGGCTTGTTGTCAGTGTCGGGCTCGACATCGCGATTATCGCATGCCAATACCATCATCGCTACTACGACGAGCGCAAAACGTACTTTGTTGATCATAACTAAAAAGAACGAGGATGTGACATTATATCACATCCTCGTGAAAGTAGAACATCAATTACTGCAGCCAGCGCGGATCACCGATGTTGTTGTCGATGATGTCCTGGTTCGTGACCGTAAAGTCGCCTTCCGCGGCATTTACAAAACCGGGATTGAGCTCCGTTGCATCAATCGCCGCGGCGGAGGTGTACAGGCCCACCAGAAGGTTGTAGCAACTATGTATATTGTTGTTGTCATACGTAGGTGAGTCTACCATATAAGAGTCCTGCCGGCAGAAATTGCCAGCCTGCGCTGTCGCCGGACTCTGTACGCCCGTCTCGGCAAAAAGACTATTACGAACTTCAAAAGACCCGCCGGCCGATTTCGTCATGCGGAAGATTCCATTGTTATTACTGTTGTCCTGAGCGGATATTTTGTAGAAAGTGCAATTCCTAAAGCTCACGTTGGCGGCTACCTGCATCCGGAGAAAGTTGCGGAATCCGTTGGCAAACGTAGAATTTTCAACGGTGAGCGAGCCCAGGCTGCCACCTCTGAAGTCTATTCCGTCGCCGCCTGCTCCCTGAATGTCATTGATAAAGGTATTTGACACGGTTATGCTTCCATAAGCCCCCGACTGATTATTGTAGATCAAATGATCTTTGTAGTGCAGGATCTCACAATTATCGACCGACAGCGTAGCGAGGTTACAGGAAGAACTTGACGTATTCAGGAACTGACCAACGAATGCGGCAGGGTCTTTATCTCCCCGGAATATCAGGTTCCTGAGTTCCAGGGATGTGACCGCGGCTCCGCAGGTGAACTGTCCATAGATAATTGGCTTATCGCTCGCCAGGTACCCGCTCAGTTTGACCGATTTGGTCAGGGCATACGATCCGAGGTCGTATTCTCCCGGGAAGATCACATATGCGGCACCGTCTTCAGCGCCATCGAGAATCGCCACCAGGTCGTCGCCCGGATTAATGGCCAATGCTCCACCCAGGTCAATGAGTGTTGTGAACGTCTGTGTACCGCGGGTTTTTGTATCGTTCATTAACTTGGCCGTGTAGGTCGTCTCACCGGTTAACCCTTCTATTGTCACAGATCCTGCCGCTTTTTCGTCGGAGGTTAGGGTGTGTTCTATGTTGCCAGGTGTAATAACAATATGCGTTACCTCGCTGTTTGCCGGCCACGTCAGCGTTGCCTCGGTGGCGGTCAGGTCATCTTCGGTTGTCGGGAAGAAGATGTTCTCTGTTGCCGTGCGTATTGCGATTACCGACCATTTGGAATCTGCGATGCCATTGGTGCCAACCGCTTTAACGCGGGCTGAATAAAGAGTTTCCCCTTCGAAGGTGGCCTGGTAGGGAATCTCCTGTGCCGAGACTTCATCGGTGAAGATGATGTTATTGAATACCAGGCTGTCGTCCTTACTAAACTCGACGATATAGGAGTCTACGCCTTCACGAGCCGTCCATCGTAGTTCAATGGTAGTCTGAGTCCGGATGAATGCCTGCAATCCTGTAGGAGAGAAAGGCCTTGAGAATTCAAGTTCGTCGATAGGCTCAAGCTCGTCGTCGCATGCTACGAATAGCACGGCGCTGCATGCCGCCGCTATAAGTAGAAATATGTATCTGTAGTTCTTCATTGATCTGCGGTTAGTATGATTAGTGGGCTACTGATTCGACAACTTTCCATTGCTGCCGTCGATAAACACTTGCCAGATTGGCCAGAACTGGTTGGCATCAGGATCGTTCGCATAGAGGGACTCGATCTTGGCTTCGTTCAGGTTCGTCCAGCTCTTGGATGACCACTCAGCTCCGACCGGGGCATCCGTTTCATCTCGCTCCAGCCCGTAGATCTCGAGCGTCTCTTCATCCGCTGCGTACTTGAAATAGAGAGTAGTAGGCACGTCAGCATACGGGCCGGTGCGGTCTGCCAGATGGACCATCTTTGCCTTGGCTTCATCGAGATTTGCCTTGAGCAGATTCCAGCGGATGAGTGCTTGCTTGCGTTCCATTTCACCACAGAATTCGAGCTTGTGCTCTTCCACAATCGCGTTGAACATGGTTTCCTTGGTAGTCCGCGCATCTACGTATGCATCCACTTTTGTGGCGTGTTCAGATGAAGGGAATGCCCTTTCCCGGATCTGTTTGAGATACGGCGCCGCCGCTGTCGGGCCTTCAAGCTCGTTGGCGGTTTCCGCCGCCATCAACAGTACCTCTGCGTAACGCATGTACAGCTTGTTTACTCCATCGTCGTTGGTGGAAGTAACAAACCGGTTCATCCACTCGTAGCGAAACTTTCCAAAATACCATGTATTCAGGTCGACCAGTTCCTGCTGCGCGAAATTGTTGACAGCAGTTCCATAGCGATAAGGCACGCAAGTCACGTCTCTCCGCGTATCGGTCTGTTCATAATCGTAAAACAGGTGCGGCAGCGGTCCCGCCTGGCCTCCGCGATTAGACCCGTTGGCATGATGCTGATCGTTGCTGTTGTGTCTGACGGCAAATGTGAAGAGCATGCGTCCGCGTCCATCCGCGAAGGGAAGTTCCCAGAGCGACTCGCCGCCGGCGGTGACGTTGTCCTGGTTGTATTTTCGCCAAAGGGTTTCAAAGGATGGTTCCAGGCGAGCGGTATTGCTCTCAATTACATCACGGCATTCCTGCAGGGCAATTGCGTACATCGTTGCTACCGAAAGCGCGGGGTCGTTACTTCTCCTGACACCATCGGAGTATTGCGAGTATCCACTGGCCACGAGGCACAGACGGGCGCGCAGTCCTTTTACGAACGCTTTATTGATACGTTCCACTGAGCTGGTGCCGGAAGTTTCGTTCGGCCAGGGTACCAGCGTAGCCGCTTCTTCGAGGTCGGCGATAAGTTGTTTGTAGATTTCGTCGCGACTTGTTTTTGAAAGGTAAAGCGTTTCGGTGTTGATAGGCTCAAACCGTTCCACGACGTCGCCCCAGGCTTTCATCAGGTCGGCGTAGTATATGGCGCGAAGTGTCAGCGCCTCGCCGAGAAGATGACCCATGTCTGTACCCGGTGTGGGGTCGCCGAAGGTGCGCAACCCCCGAATACAGATGTTGGCACGTTCAATACCGGAATACATCATCGCCCATGCGTTGTTCTCCGTATTCATGTTTGTGTTCACAGGCGTCGCGCTATAGGTGGCAAGCGCAGAGTTGTCATTAGCTGTTTGTGATGCGTTGTACCATTCAATATCGGTGTTCATCCCATACCATGGTAAAAAGCGTCCGCGATACGAGTTGGTTTCAGCGAACGGAACCTTGATCCCGTCTACCGCCCCTTTTGCCAGATCGAACGTGGAGAAGATGACGGATTCATCCAGGGTCGATTGAGCCGGCGCTTCCAGATAGTCTTCGCACGATGATAAATTGACGGCGAAACCGATTATAGCTATATATTTTAATACTGTTTTCATAACCAGGCTGTCTTGTAGTTAGAAGTTGAAATTTAACCCGAACGTGAACTGGCGGCTTCGTGGATAGGCCGAGTAGTCGACGCGAGGGGTGTACGGTGTGTTTCTGCGTGTAGAAACTTCCGGGTCGAAGCCGGTGTAGTTTGTCAGTAAGAACACATTATACCCGGTAGCATACACCCGGAAGGTGTTTACTTTCAGCTTGGAGGATATGGTCATAGGCAAAGTGTATCCAAGCGTGAGCGTGTTGAGGCGGAGGTGGGAGCCGTCTTCAACCGCCCAGTCGCTGAAGATGAATCGGTCCATATACGGAGACCACATGGTGGTGTTGGCATTCATGGCCTGCAAGGTAGCAGGGTCAGTGACCAGTTGGCCCGCCGCGTCGATATCGACCCAGCGCCTGCCGCCTGCCATGAGGTCAATCATGTTCCTGTACTGCACCTGCGGTGTCGAGGTGGTGTACTCAACTTTGTTCGCATTGTAGACGTCGTAACCATAGCTCCAGTTGAACGAGGCTGTGAGGTCAAATCCGTACGCATAACCGTTGAGGATAAGACCACCTGTATGCTTGGGGTTGACGTTTCCAATCGCCTGTTTATCGTCTGCGGTTATTACACCATCCGAAGTGAGATCCTTAAGCTTCATCACTCCCGGTGCCGCGCGACGTATAATCTCAATGGGGTCGGCTACACCTTCCTTGAGTATCCAGCCGTTTGTTTCGTCGTATCCTTCAAAGTCGGATACTTCGTAACGACCATCACTAACATATCCGTACATCACCCCGAGGGCCATGCCCGGCAGGACCTGGTAGTCGGGGCCGATAGCCGTGCTGGCCCAGTTTGAAGTACCGTTGATATAATCCATGTTGCCAATAGAGACGATTTTGCTGCGGTTGAAAGAGATATTGGCAGACACATTCAGTCCGTAGTTTTCCCGTTCCAACACGGCATAGCTCAGGGCCAGTTCAAGACCCTTGTTTTCCGTTTCTCCGAGGTTGCGAAACTGATTGTCATAACCTGTGCCGGGCGTAGGAAAACGGATCAGCAAATCCTGGGTGCTGTTCTTATAAACCTCTGCTGAACCCGACAGGCGGCCTCCGAGCAGATCGAAGTCGAGCCCGAGGTTTCGGGTAACAGTTGTTTCCCATTTCAAATCGGGATTGGCCATGGTCTTGGATGCTGCCCAGAAACTATCAAAGCCATTGATCCAGGCGGAGGTACTGGAAACGAACGACTGAACGGTTTGCCCGGGAGGGATCCTGTTGTTACCAGCTTCCCCATAGCTGAGTCTGAGTTTCAGGAGATCGAGCCATGAAGAGGTGCCCGCCATAAAGCCCTCTTCAGAGAGCTTCCACGCTACAGCCGCAGACGGGAAATAACCCCAACGGTTGTTAGCGAGAAACTTGCTGGAACCATCCGCGCGGTACGAGGCCGACACGAGATAGCGCCCCATAAACTCATAGTTGGCGCGACCAAAGAATGACATCAGCTTATCGTCAGGACTGATGTGGTTATCGACTGACTGCGGAGAGCCTTGAGTCGTAAGCTTGAATGCTTCTTCAGCACCAAAGAGGGTCGGGAACCCGTGAATGGTTGCTACATTTTCGACACGTTCCGTTTTCAGGGCTTCCTGTCCGATGAGAAGTGTGAGCCGATGGTCGTCGCCAAACTTCTCGCGGAAGTCGTAAGAAAGAGTATTGGTGTTCCGCAACCGCGTTTCATTGATGTCGCCCATGACCACCGCGGGGTGGTCCTGGTTTCCGGAACTTGGAACATTGGAAACGTAGTAAGTAGACAATCCGTAAAAACGATTGGCGGTATAGTCGTAATTGTCAAGACCCATGTCTGTCCTGAACTTCAGGTTGTCGATGATCTCCCAGGTAAAGCTACCCCCCATGTTGTAGTTCCTTCGCTCCTGGCGCCGATCGTTGTCGGCCGTAGCGATGAGTGGGTTGATAAAGTAGCTGGCAACATCTTCGTTGGTATCGTCGGAAGTCAGGCCACTGATCGGTATTGGAGAATAGGTCACACTGTGCTTAAGGCGCGAATCGGCGGAAGAAACTTCATTCTGCTCGTTGGCGCCGCCACCGTTGATCCGGGTATTCGAATACCGCAGGGAGAAGGCGAGTTCTACGCGGTCGTTCGGCTTGTTGTTGAGTTTCAGCGTGATGTTGTCACGTTTATAATCAGACCCGACCATAATTGCTTCTTGCTGGAAACGGGCAAAGCTGGCTGAGTAACTGAATTTCTGAGTACCGCCGCGTATACTCAAATCGTTGCTGAAAACTTTTCCCTTCCTGCCGTAAACGATCTTCTGCCAGTTGTTGCCTTCGACGCCGGCGTAAAGATCGATATCCTGATAGGTGCCGAAATAGTTTTCGTACGACGGGAGGTCGTCTTCAAGCACTGCGTATTCGTATTGCCACCGCGCGTAGTCTTCCGCGGATAACACATTGAGCGGGTTGGCTATTTCCCTGAACCCTGCGAATGAGTTGAAGCTTACGGTAAGACGTCCATCGGTAGTTCCGCTGCGGGTAGTGATGATAACCACTCCGTTGGCACCCCTCGACCCGTATATGGCAGTGGCGGACGCATCTTTCAATACATCTATAGACTGAATATCGGAGGGAGAGATATCTGATATATTGTCGACGGGAAAGTTGTCAACGATATAGAGAGGGCTGTTATCCTGCGAGATAGAGGTTCCTCCCCGAATCCGGATATGGATTTCAGCGTCGGGCGAACCCTCGGTTGAGGTTATCTGCACGCCAGCCATACGCCCCGTTAACGCTTCGGCTACTGTAGCCACCGGCATTTTCTTCAGGTCTTCGCCGCTCACAGAAGCCACGGAGCCTGTCAGGTCGGATTTTCTCATAGTACCGTAGCCGATCACGACGACTTCTTCCAGTAGGCTGACATCGGCTTCGAGCGTGACATCGACCCGGGTTTGGGTTCCGACGGGCATTTCCCGCGCGACCATACCGATAAACGAAAACGTCAGGACTGCATTGGTGTTGCTCACGTTGAGTGAGTACTGCCCATCGGCATCCGTGGCGGTTCCGTTTGTTGTTCCTTTTTCGAGAACGGAAACGCCGGGCAGTAATGCTCCATTGGTATCGCTAACGGTTCCTGTAACAGTTCTGCTTTGTGCGTAGGTATTGAAACCGAGAGCAACACAGAGCGCGACCAGACAAAAACCTTTCGATACCCGTTGACTAGCTTGTAAACATGACTTCATAGAATTGGGTTTTGATTAGGTTGTTCTTGTAGGACAATCGATTGCATTTTATAAAAATCTTCAATCTTTACCAAAGGAAATCTCCCCATTCTGTCCAAAAAACGCCTTCATCAATCGTTTTCCGGCTTCTTTAAAGGGATCGGTTTCTTTGCAACGGGTACGTAAACAAAGCCATAATTCCCCTTTTGGCAACGATATTGCGCAATCGATTACGCAGTTTCGACCACCCTCTCAACCCTTTCGTTCCAAAACCAATAAACACCCACTCAACCAGCTGGCATAGTTTTTTTCGATACCCTCAATAGAATTTGACGCGGAGGATTGTACCCTCCCTGGCCATAAAGACTATAGCAATCTAGAATTGCTAAAAGTGGGGTTTATTAACGAAAAAGACCCCGGAGGACGTCCGGGGTCTTTTTTCATTTGCCCTGTTTGGCCAACGCCCGGTAACGCCAGCAATCGACCAGGTGATCATTGATAAGGCCACATGCCTGCATGTGGGCATAAATCACGGTGCTGCCTACAAACTTGAACCCTCGTTTGATCAAATCCGCGCTCAGCTTATCTGACTCCTCGCTCGTCGCGGGTATTTCGGAAAGCCTCTTCCAACGATTGACAATTGACTTCCCTCCAACAAATGACCAGATGTACTCGTCGAACGTCCCGCACTCCTTCTGTACCTCCAGAAACTTCTTCGCGTTGTTTACCGCAGCCTGCACCTTCAACCGGTTTCGAACAACACCGGGATCAAGGAGGATCTTCTCTATCCTCGCCGGCGTAAATCGCGAGACCTTCGAGGGATCGAAATCGGCAAAAACCTTTCTGTAACCGTCGCGCTTCTTGAGAATAGTAGCCCAGCTTAACCCTGCCTGAGCTCCTTCCAGTATCAGAAACTCAAAATGCTTTCGGTCGTCATGGACCGGAACGCCCCATTCTTCATCGTGATACGCAACGTATTGTTCGAATTTCAGGCACCAACCGCATCGGGTTTTTCCATCTGTATTCATGAGTGTAGAAATTGTTTCTCAATACTGCCGTTTCCTGAGGATACGCATCCACAAACGAAAAAGGCGGCCTGACTTTCACTGGTCGCCGGGCCTTCCAATTGCGCTATCGACGCCTTACCTTCGCAGGGGAAGCAAATAACAACAATACCATCAATTTCGCATGGGTCGCAATCTCAAGTTACTAATTGTACTGATCATAGTCGGCACAATTGCCGCCTACATCGTTCTGGTGACAATCCCGACGGAACTTGCCCGGCGGAGTTATAACGGTGCCAGGGCGCTGGGTGAAGACTTTCGAAAAGCGATGCAGTTCACGCCGGAGATCCGGGTCGACAACACCATCGTTGTCCAGCAGCAAACGGCCGTGTTTGAATTATCTGTGTTACATCAGAATTTCGAGCATCGGTACGTGTGGAAAAACTCATGGCTGGGGAGTACGAAAAAGATCTTTATCGACGGATCGTTCAACGCGAGTGTGGGTTTTGACCTGCACGAACGATTATCGGTTGTGCTGCGTGATGGTACGGCGTATGTAACATTGCCGGAGCCCAGGATCCTCTCGGTGGAATCACTAGGCGATATCAGTTACCGCGACGAGCAGGGCATCTGGAATTGGGTGAATACGGATGATCGCACACGCGCCACCAACGCATTCATTCTCGACTCGCGTCGTTATGCGGATACCGCTCCCTTTGTGATGGAGGCTAAAACCGAAATGGAAGAGCGCCTGAAGATGTTGCTGGAGCCGTATGCTGACGAGGTTGTCATCGACTATGAGGCTGGTTTGAACCTGGATACTCCGCGATAACCGCTGCAACTAACGGCTTCAGTTTACTACACTTCTCTTCGCTGCTTCACGTTTGTGGTAAAAGATGTACGACAGCGTAAAAAGTGCAAAGAATACGAGCATCCCCAGCATAGAGGGATGGAGATCCTGCGCCATCACCGTTGAGTAGGTGGCCCCCAGCAGATCGAAGAACAAGCCGGCGTAGGCCCATTCTTTCAGCCGCGGATATCCCGGAATCAGGATCGCGATCGCTCCCAGTATTTTAGCTACGCCGAGAAAGCCAATGATGTATTCCGGGTAGTCAAGGACTGTCGTAAGCAACGTGACGGAATCGGGGGTCACCATGGCATTCTGGATGCCTGACATGAGCATGATGAGAGCGAAAAGTCCTGTGAAGGTCCAGTGGAGAATATTGATCTTTTTCATCGTCTTGAGAATATGTTCTTTGATTGTTTCTCATGCGAAGATAATTCAATTCTCTTCAGGACTACACGGCTGAATACGCCATTTTAAAGGCGGTTTGCGGCATGCTATACCATCTTCATTATACCCTTTACGTAACCCACCGATTCTGCGAGCCCGGGCACCGGATTATCTCCGTCTTTTTCGTATTCAAGGGCAACGCTACCCTGGTACTTTATCTTCTTGAGGGTTTTGACAACCTTCGGAATGTCGATAACACCCCGCCCAATTTCAACTGGCTTGCCATCACGCTGTGCCTTGTCTACATCCTTCAAGTGTATATCGTAGAGCCGGTCTTTGTACTTCGAAAGCATGGGGACAGGATCCTGGCCAATGCGAACAACATGCCCGATGTCTATGCAGAGACCGATACGGCTGTCGAAGTCCTTTATCTTCGCATACACGTCGTTGGGACTTGAATAAAGGTCGTCGCCGGGTCCGTGATTGTGAATGGCGAGCTTGATGTGGGTCTTTTTCACCAGATCGTTCACCTGTGGCAGGAGCTCGTGGTTAGGCACACCGACGATCATCTCAAGTCCCGCGTGCTTAGCATAGTCAAAGGCAACATCTACTTCCTTCTCAGTCTTCATATAGATTACTCCGGCACCGTAGAGTCTGAGTCCCGCATCTCTTACCTTCGCGGCCATGCTCTTGATTTCCGCCGCGGAACTGTCCAGGGGCATGTGCATGCTCTTAAGCGCGATGCCCTCAAGTCCCAGTCTTTTGGATATCTGGATAACTTCATCAAGGTTGAATTTTCTCAACGTATAGGAAGCCAACCCCAATTTTAAATCGGCTTCCGCCGGTAAAAGGGTGTGTCTTTCAGGAAGTGCAAAGCTGCTGATGCTTGTGAGACCGGCTGCCGCCGACACGCCCACTACTTTCAAAAATTCGTTTCTCGAAATTCTCATGGTTTATAAATTAATATCAGGTCCGGATGTTAACGGCCTTTCAAAGTATTAAAGTTTCTTAATGTTACCAACGGAGAAGTCAATTGCGGTTGAGGCGGGGTTTGGCCGGTCGGAGAATGCCGGGTTCGACCTCCTATTCTGACGGATTCACACGCGTTAATTTCGTTCTGGAGGGTTATGTTTGTGCCCGGTTCGGATATGGGTAACCAGACACCTCCGTTATCCGTACACGTCTTATCCGTATACGGCCGCGACGTTGATCTCTGGCCACTCATGTCGCACATCGCTATTATTTATAAGGAATGGAATCCGCTGACAAAAATACGACGACTGAATTCACCACGCCACCCCCATCGGGTTCGATATGGCAGGCATTGAAGGATGCGATCAGGGGCAGCGATGCGGACTATACGAAAATCAGTCTGAAGCGGGCTATCTTTCTGCTTTCGGTTCCCATGATCCTGGAACTGGTAATGGAATCGCTCTTTGCGGTGGCGGATATTTATTTCGTCGGTAAACTGGGGGCCTCCGCTGTCGCGACTGTCGGGCTTACGGAGACGTTCCTGTTTCTGCTGTATTCGATAGCCATGGGACTTGCTACTGCTGTTACCGCCATCGTTGCGCGTCGGGTAGGCGCGAAGCAGGGGCTGGAGGCGAGCAAGGCGGCGGTCCAGGCAATTGCGATCGCCATGATTTGTTCACTGCCGTTTTCGATAGCGGGAATCCTTTTTCCGAAAGAGCTGCTTGCCCTCATGGGCGCGGATGAGTGGAGCATTAACAACGGTTATGGCTATACGCAGTGGATGCTCGGAGGAAACGCTGTTATCTTTTTGCTTTTTGTCATTAACGCGATCTTCCGCGGCGCGGGCGATGCTGCTATCGCTATGCGGGTGTTGTGGATCGCCAATATCATTAACATCGGGCTCGACCCGATCTTCATATTCGGCTGGGGACCCGTTCCGGCAATGGGGGTTGAAGGTGCCGCGATTGCTACTAACATCGGTCGCGGAGTGGGGGTAGCGCTGCAGTTGTGGACGCTCTTCAAAGGCGGGAAACACATTAAGGTGACGTTCGAACAATTGTACTGGAACGCAAACATGGCGCTGAACATCTTCAAGACTTCACTGGGTGGTGTCGGTCAGATGATCGTGGCGATGACGTCATGGATATTTATCATGAGGATTCTCGCCGATATTGGAAGCGAGGCAGTTGCCGGCGCGACGATTGCGCTGCGAATCATGATGTTTACAATGATGCCGGCATGGGGATTTTCAAACGCGGCTGCGACGTTAGTCGGGCAGAATCTTGGAGCCGGTAGTCCCGATCGTGCTGAGTCCACAGTGTGGCGAATCGGTACCTACAATATGCTGTACCTGGTTATCGTGGCGGTGATATACTACTTTAATAATGTGTGGTTGATGAGTTTGTTCAGCGCCGACCAGCGTGTAATCGCTATCGGAGGGGAGTGGTTGCGTATCCTTTCGTATTCGTATTTTGTGTACGGATGGTGGATGGTCTCGACACAGGCATTCAACGGCGCTGGTGATACCCGCACGCCAACAATGATAAATCTCGTCTTCTTCTGGATGATACAAATCCCGTTGTGCTATATACTGGCGATTTACTTTGACTTTGCGGAATCAGGTGTCTTCTGGGGCGTCTTTATCTCGGAGACCTCCGTAGGGTTATTCACGCTGTGGCTGTTTACGCGCGGTGGCTGGAAGCGTCAGGTGGTATGATGTCGTGCCTCTGATACTGGCCTTGTTTTTTTACCGCGGCTGCTGATATGAGCAGCATGAGTAGTGTGGATTTCAGGAAAGTCATCGTGGTATCCGTCGCTTTTATCGCGATGGCTTATGGTGTTTCCTGTCAGAGCGTTTCACTTAATACCAATAGGGCCGAATCCGTGATCGACCACTGGAATTCCGCCAGCAACGACCGGAACTTTCACGGGTTTGAAAAGGTCTATGGTGAATACTTGATACTTGACAATAAACGGGTGTCTAAGGCAACGGCGATTGCGCGTAAGCGGCAGATCTTTCAAGATAACCCCGGGTTCCGCCAGCAGATTACCACCGCAGTCATTTACAAGCCGTTTTCGACTCAGGTAACGAGGGCTGAGTTCACAAGGGAGATCTTTGAGAGGAGCTCCTGGAAGAAATCGCCGTATTATCTGCTCATCAGTTATGAAGGTGATCGCTACGTGATTGTGGGTGAAGGTAATGCTTTGGCGGATGAGCCATGGAGCTCGCGGAAGAGTGAAATAGGGGACCCGGTCACCGCCGAAGACAGGTTGCCGGATAGTGTTGCCGCAGACACGGTATTTACGCAGACGCCTTTGGCGCTGCCGCCGATGGAGCATCCGGATTCAATCGACGACGACCATGTGTCACCGCTGTCGTTGAGTACCGATACTGTCGGTATTAAACTGACACTGTCAGATCTTGAGGCATTTTTTTCCGATTTTTCTTCACTGGGTGTTGTTGTCGTTCCCCGTAGCTACCTGTTCATTCTGGTTGCACTTCTGGCATTGGGGGGAATGATGATCGTTGTGGCTGACAGTTTGCGATCGCGTCGACGCGATCGCAAAAAGCCGGTGCGCGTGAATAACGGGGCCGAACGTGTGGTTCGCGATCTCAAGGCGCAAACGGCGTTTGAAGCATTTGTTGTTACTCTCTTCGATCCTCTGTTCTTCCGGTTGGTCAGGACAAAGACCGAATACGCCATGGCCGGAAGCGAACCTGATGTCGATGATGGGAAAGGGCCGGATCGGGTGTTCAGCTACCACCAGAAAGAAACGCGCATGCGGTTTGCGATAATCTGTCAATACTACCGGCACGCGGGAAGAAATGTGGTGCGATTGCTTCCGCATACTCGCCAGGAGTCCGTCCGAAAGTTTGAAACTGAGCGTGAAATGGCGGTGTACTATGTGCTTGGTTTCGGAGGCAAGCCCGACGATCCGAAAGAATTGTTCTTTATTCCCGCCGTGGATGTGACGAGCGAGTACATCAGCCGCCCCCAGCTTATGAATTACTCAAAATCCGGTATGTTCTACTACAACCGGAGAACCGGAAGGATACAGTAGGAGGATATGACTGAATTTATATTCTTATATTGGACGCTGAATCAATAATGGCGCGGCGATAAGATGCTGTGCGGAAAGGGTACAATGGAAAGCTACAATATAAGGCCGATCGGCACGGTACAGTCATCACTCAAAGACCTCGTCGACTGCCCTCCGCAGGGGACCGAGGGGGCTCCGGAGGCGACCCTGAACATTCACGACGGATTTGCCGAGGCAGTTGCTGACATTCAGCCGGGAGATAGGCTGATACTGTTCACGTGGCTGCACAAAGCAGACAGGGGTGTGCTGAAATGCTGTCCTCGCAAGGAAACAGAATCCCCGGAAATCGGTGTGTTTTCCACGCGGTCTCCCGACCGACCGAACCCGATAGGGATGCACGTGGTGGGGGTTGTTGACAGAATAGGCGATCGGGAAATCAAAGTGTACCCTCTTGAGGTTCTCGATGGCACGCCGCTGGTCGACATCAAACCTATCATTTGATATTCAGCATTGAACTTTGGGATGGCCGGTATACCGGTACGATGGGACTTTGTTAAATTGACCCGATAATTTTGTGTATCCCGATACGGATGAATCTTATGAGATATCTGACTTTACTTTTCCTGGTTGTATGTTTCACAACCACCTTCGGACAGAACGCTGTCGACAGGCGTTTAAAAGAGCTCGGCGTTGAACTGATAGCGCCTACTCCCCCCGTTGCGACCTACGCGAAAGCTGTGAGAACCGGAAACCTGATCTACCTGTCAGGTCACGGCCCTACAAAAGCGGATGGAAAGGACATCATCGGGAAGGTCGGAAAAGATCTCTCCGTTGAAGAAGGCATAGAAGCGGCGAAGCGTACCGCCATTTCCTTGCTCTCGACTCTCAAGGTAGAGTTGGGTGGAGATTTAACCCGGGTAAAGAGGATAGTGAAGGTGAACGGATGGGTGAATTGCACGGACAAATTCAAAGAGCAGCCAAAAGTGATGAACGGATGCTCGGACCTGCTGGTAGCTGTTTTTGGCGACAAGGGTAGACACGCGCGTACATCACTCGGCACCAATGCCCTCCCTTCGGGTATTGCTATCGAGATCGAGATGATCGTGGAAGTGGAGTGAGCGGCACTTCCACTAAAACGCCTGCCTGATATCATCAATCAGGTCGCGGGCATCTTCTATACCAACAGAAAGCCTTACAAGCTTGTCTGTGACGCCGATCGCTTCACGGTCGGAGGCACTCATCTTGATATGTGAAGTCCGCACAGGCGAAGTGATGGTCGACTCGACACCGCCCAGACTGACAGCTCTTTTGATGAGATGAAGCCTGTCCATGAATTTGTGGGCGTCGCCTTTTACCTCAAACGATAATACACCACCAAACCCGCCGGGCATCTGGGATTTTGCTATGTCATGGCCGGGATGATTTTCCAGTCCGGGATAATACACCCGGTCTATATGATCGTCGGTGCTGAGAAACCGGGCGAGTGTGAGTGCGTTTTCATTCTGCTGGCGCACGCGAAGGACAATAGTCTTAAGACTTCTCTCCACCAGCCAGCATGTATTGGCGTCTGGTGAGCCGCCGAAATGCATGGCACTTTCGCGGATCTGGTCGTGGAGCTTTTTCGAAGTAAGTACGGCGCCGCAGCAGAGATCGCTGTGCCCACCGATGTATTTCGTGCCGCTGTGGGCCACGATGTCGATGCCCAGTGCTATTGGATTTTGGTTAACAGGCGAGGCGAAGGTGTTATCAATAATGGTGATAAGACCGTGCTCCTTTGCGATCGCTGCCACGGCTTTTATGTCGGTTATCTTGAGCGTGGGATTTGAAGGTGTTTCAATGTAGATGAGTTTTGTCTCTGGACGAATCGCTGCTTTGAAATTTGCCGGATCGCTGCCGTCTACCATCGTATAGGTCATTCCGTACCGCGGCAGTTCATGCGCTACCGCGCTATGCGTTCCTCCGTAAAGGTCGCTTTGGAAAATCGCGTGGTCACCGTTTTTGATCACCGCGAAAATGGACGTGAGAATAGCCGCCATCCCCGAACTCAGGATCAATCCTGCTTCCGACCCTTCCAGGGCTGCAAGCTTTTCAGCAACGGCTCGGTGGTTGGGTGTATTGAAGTATCGTGGATACATTGTTCCACCGGTCACTCCTTCATTGTCGTATGCCGATGATGGAAAGATTGGCGTGACAACTCCCTTATACTGCGGGTCTCCGAATGATCCTGCATGTACGCTCTTTGTGAGCATTGATTTACTTCCCCAATTGTTCATGGACCCAATATAAGGGCCAAAACAACATGGTGGGTGAGACGTCAGTTGAATTTTACATAATGCTCCCATTTTGCGATGACATTCGCGAAATCTTCAGGAAGTTCGGAGTCGAACTGCATTCGTTCGCCGGTTTCAGGATGTGCGAAACCGATAGTTTTGGCATGCAACGCCTGTCGGGGTATCAACTTGAAGCAGTTGTCAACAAACTGTTTGTACTTTGTAAATACTGTCCCCTTCAGCACCTGGTCGCCGCCGTACATGGCGTCATTGAACAGGGTATGTCCGATGTATTTCATGTGTGCCCGGATTTGATGGGTGCGCCCGGTTTCGAGTTTACACTCAACCAGCGAGACATACCTCAGATCCTGTAAGACCTTGTAGTGTGTGATCGCATGGCGTCCATGATCTCCTTCCGGAAACGCCACCGTGACCCTGCGGTCTTTCAGGCTCCTGCCCACCGCGACATTGATTGTGCCTTGTTCCGGATCGGGGACCCCCCATGCGAGCGCCCAGTAAGTACGTTCGATGGTATGATCAAAGAATTGTTTTGCAAGGTGGGAGAGCGCGCGTTCCGATTTGGCTATAACCAGTAGCCCGGACGTGTCTTTGTCAATCCGGTGCACCAGCCCAGGCCTGCCCGCATTTCCCGGCATCTCGGGCAATTGCTGGAAATGATAAGCCAGCGCATTCACGACCGTGCCAGTCCAGTTTTGATATGCCGGGTGCACTACCATACCGGCGGGTTTGTTGATTACGAGGAGGTGATCATCTTCGAAGACAATGTTGAGCGGAATGTTTTCCGGAACCACTTCGGTGTCGCGGGGAGGCTCGGGAAGCATGACGGTAACAATATCTCCCGGATGCACCTTGTAGTTCGGCTTGATCGTCTGGTCGTTTACTTTGACGAATTGCTGATGAATGGCGTCTTGTATCCTCGTGCGCGACGCATTGGCCAGTCGGGCCATGAGAAACTTGTCTATGCGCAAGAGCGCTTGCTTTTTGTCTACCGTGATCCGGTGGTGCTCATACAGACCGTCATCCTGGTCGTCGATTGTTTCTTCTTGGTCATTCAAAGCACATTGCTATTTTGTAATCTTCTCGAAACTTGCCCCGATGCCTTTGATCAGGGATGAACTGAACCCCTGATGTTCCATTTCATTGAGCCCGACGATCGTACAGCCTTTGGGGGTTGTAACTTTGTCGATCTCCTCCTCAGGATGCCGGTTGAGTTTTAGCAATAGTTCGGCGGCGCCTTTTACAGTTTGGGCTGATATAAGGTTGGCGGTATGCGCGTCAAAGCCGATCTCGATCCCACCTTGTGTGGCAGCGCGGATGAACCGCAAGGCGTATGCTATACCACACGCGCCTAGCACGGTTGCCGCATCCATCAGTTTTTCATCGATAGGTATTGTGATCCCCAATTGATCAAATATGGAGGTCACAGATTGTATCTGTTCTTCGGAGGCACCGCAGTGGCAGAGGCAGGTAACTGACTCCTGTATCGCGATGGCGGTATTGGGCATGGCGCGGAAGATTGGCACGCCCCCGTTGATGATCTTGCTGAGATCACTCAGGAAGAGACCGGTAACGACGCTTACTACTATATGTCTGGACGGATCGAAATTCTTCTTTACCGTCTCAAGCACTTCCCTGACGTTGTAGGGCTTCAGGGCAACAATGACTACGTCACTGTTCTGGATTGCACTGTCGTTATCGCTGGAAACGTTTGCGCCCAGTGCTGAAAGGTGGGCAAGCGCGTTGACATTGCGGCGGGTTACCGTTATCTGCGCGGGTGAGATGAACTCACTCTTGATCAACCCCTCGGCAATAGCTCCTCCGAGGTTTCCCCCTCCGAGGATGGCAATCTTCTTCTTACGCATATAATCAGTTGTTTAGGATATTTCAGGGCAATTGCTGCACAAGTAAATTATTTTTTACTGCATTAGAAAATGGGCGTCCTGAGGATGGAAATGTCACTATGCTCATTTTCGCCTATTATCATTTGGAATTCTGGGTTAACTTGCGAACTTTTCAATACGCACATGAATCCTACCGAATTACTTGATGTCGTCAAGCAGCGCAACCCACACGAGCCTGAATTTATCCAGGCAGCGGAGGAGGTGATCCTGACGGTCGCTCCGGCGCTTATAAAAAATCCTTCGTTCGTTAAACAAAGAATACTGGAAAGAATGCTTGAGCCTGAACGGCTCATAACGTTTCGCGTTACCTGGGTAGATGACAAGGGCAACGTACAGGTGAACCGTGGTTACCGCGTTCAGATGAACAGTGCTATCGGTCCCTACAAGGGCGGGCTGCGCTTCCACCCATCTGTGAACAGCAGTATCCTCAAGTTCCTGGCCTTCGAGCAGACTTTCAAGAATGCGCTGACGGGCATCCCCATGGGGGGAGGTAAGGGAGGAAGCGACTTCGATCCAAAGGGTAAGTCCGATCATGAGGTGATGCGATTTTGCCAGGCGTTCATGGGTGAGCTGGCAAGACACATTAATCATCGGCTCGACATTCCGGCGGGGGATATCGGGGTTGGCGAACGAGAGATCGGGTATTTGTTTGGTGCCTATAAGAAGATCAAGAATGAGTTTACGGGCGTGCTTACCGGTAAAGGGATCGGCTGGGGTGGTAGCCTTATACGCGCGGAGGCGACCGGCTACGGACTGATTTACTTTGCGGAGAATGTATTGCAATCGGATGGCGATTCGATCAAAGGCAAGGTGTGTCTGGTGTCGGGCGCCGGAAACGTATCGCAATACACCATTGAAAAGATCATGCAGCTGGGCGGAAAGGTTGTTACGGCGTCCGACTCCAACGGCTACATCTACGACGAAGAGGGATTTACGGAAGAAAAGCTGACTTTCCTTAAAGAGCTGAAAAACGTCAGGCGTGGCAGACTGAAAGAGTATGCCGATCGGTTCCCGAGTGTTGAGTACAAGGAACTCGATGGCCCACGCGACCATAACCCTTTGTGGAATATTCAGGCTGACTGCGCATTTCCATGTGCTACACAGAATGAGGTCAACGCCAATGATGCGAACAACCTTGTAAAAAATGGGGTGAAGCTGGTCGCTGAAGGCGCCAATATGCCTACCACCCTCCAGGGCATCAGGATACTTGTCGATAACGGCGTGACATACGGTCCGGGAAAAGCGTCTAACGCAGGCGGCGTGGCGACATCCGGACTGGAAATGACACAGAATTATCTCGGGTCTTATTGGCCTGCGAAAAAAGTTGATGACCGCCTTCAGATTATCATGAAGAATATTCACGATACCTGCCTCGCCGCAGCGAGAGAGTACGGCAAACCGAAAAACTATATGGTGGGTGCTAACATAGCCGGGTTTGTTAAGGTGGCAAAGGCGATGGAAGCGCAGGGTGTAGTTTAGCTACCTGGCTGTCACTTCAGCTTTGTCCTTAGAAATTCCGCTGTGTAACCCTTTCCTTTCTTTACCATGTCTTCGGGAGTTCCTGCGAAAAGCAGGGTGCCTCCCTTTTTCTCCCCGCCTTCGGGGCCGAGGTCAATGATCCAGTCGGCGCATTTGATGACTTCCAGATTGTGTTCAATAACAACAACCGTGTGACCCTCATCGACCAACGCGTCGATAGCTTTCAACAGTTTTGAGATGTCGTGAAAATGCAGCCCGGTAGTAGGCTCATCGAAGATGAAGAGGATGTTTCCATCCGAAATATTTTTACCGAGGAAGGAGGCGAGTTTCACTCGCTGGGCTTCTCCGCCGCTAAGTGAATTGGAGGATTGCCCGAGTTTGACGTAACCCAGCCCAACGTCATACAGGGGAAGGATCTTGTCGTAGACGGCTTTCTTCCCTTCGAAGAACCCGAGGGCGTCTTCTACGGTCATGTCCAGTATGTCGGCAATGTTTTTGCCATTGTATTCAACTTCGAGTACTTCCTGCTTGAAGCGCTTGCCATGACAGCTTTCACATTTCAGGTAGATGTCTGCCATGAATTGCATCTCAACTTTGATCTCACCTTCGCCCTGGCAGGTATCACAGCGTCCACCTTCGACGTTGAAAGAGAAATGGGAAGGCTTGTATCCGCGTGTCTTCGAGAGATGTTGATCGGCGTATAGCTGGCGAATGGTGTCGTATGCCTTTACATAGCTCACCGGGTTAGACCGGGACGATTTTCCGATTGGGTTCTGATCTACAAATTCTACTTGTGAGATCCGTGCAATATCGCCTTCAAGCCTGTCGTATTTCCCAGGAGTTTCCGCTACTGTTCCGTTCATCCTGCCGACTGCCGGGTAGAGTATTTTCTTGATCAGCGTTGATTTGCCCGATCCCGAAACGCCGGTCACAACGGTGAGAACACCGAGAGGGAATGTTACTGTCAGATTTTTGAGATTGTTTTCCCTGGCGCCGAACACGGTGACGGAGTCGCGCCACTTCCGGCGACGGGTGGGAACAGGAATATTTTCGCGGTGAGTGAGGTAATCGGTTGTATGCGACGATGCTTTTCCGTTGATGTCGTCAATAGAACCCTGAAAGACCAGCTTCCCGCCGTGGCTGCCGGCATCCGGACCGATGTCGATGATCTGATCAGCCGCACGCATGATCTCTTCCTCGTGCTCGACAACGATCACTGTGTTTCCGAGGTCGCGCAGCGATTTGAGTACCTCAATCATCTTCTCGGTGTCGCGTGGGTGAAGGCCGATGCTGGGCTCGTCAAGGACGTACATTGATCCTACGAGCGCGCTTCCGAGCGAGGTCGCGAGTTTGATGCGCTGGTATTCGCCTCCCGAAAGGGTAGAGGTGATGCGGTTCAGCGTAAGGTATCCCAGCCCTACTTTGTCCATGTAAGCGAGCCGTGTTTTGATCTCCGTAAGGATCCGGTCCGACACTTTCTGTTCGAATTCCGGCACCTTCAATTTTTCGAACCATCGTATGGAGTCTTCTATCGGCATCAGCACAAGGTCGGTGATCGACGCGCCGGCGATCTTGACGTATTGCGCATCTTTGCGGAGCCGTGTGCCCCGGCAGTCGGGACAATCGGTTCGCCCGCGATAGCGCGACAGCATCACGCGATACTGAACCTTATAGGATTTGGCTTCCAGATGCTTGAAGAAAGCATGTATTCCGTCAAAGTATTTGTTGCCATCCCACAATATTGCGCGCTGTTCCTGTGTCAGATCGCTGTAGGGGCGGTGGATCGGAAAGTCGAATCTGATCCCGTTTTTCAACAGGGGCTTTGCCCACTCGCTCATCGACTCGCTTCTCCAGGGAGCGATGGCGCCTTCGTACACCGATAGCGATTTGTCGGGAATGACGAGGTCTTCGTCAATGCCGAGCACTTTCCCAAAACCTTCACACGTGCGGCATGCACCGTAAGGGTTGTTGAAGCTGAAGAAGGGAACGGAGGGTTCGGTAAACGCCATCCCGTCGAGTTCAAAGCGATCGGAGTACTCCACCCGGGTGAATTTTCCGCCGTTGGGAACTTCCCCGTAAACAAAACAGTCGCCTTCCCCTTCGAAGAAAGCTGTTTGTATCGAATCGCCGAGACGAAACAGGGTGTCTTCATCTTCGGGATTTACCGATGCCCTGTCTATCAGTATTTCTATTTCCCCACTAACCCGGGGCGCCCGTTTCTTTCCCTCCGCCGGGGCGAGTAATTCTTCGATAAACCTGACCTCGCCGTCGAGGAGGACACGGGCGAAGCCTTTGCTGAGCAGCAGGTTCAGTTCGTCGGCGAGTTTGCGCCCTTTTCTAATATGCACCGGGCAGCTGATCATGATACGAGTTCCGGGTCGCAGGGTGTTGATAGCGTTGACTACGTCAGTAACGCTATCGCGCCTGACTTCGCCGCCGCTTACCGGCGAAATGGTTTTCCCTATACGCGCGAACAGCAGCTTCAGGTAATCATAGATTTCAGTGGATGTACCGACGGTAGACCGTGGATTCCGGGTATTGACTTTTTGTTCGATCGCAATTGCCGGCGATACTCCTCTTATGTAGTCGACGTCGGGTTTCTCCATCCGACCCAAAAACTGTCGGGCGTACGAGTTAAGGCTTTCCACGTACATGCGCTGACCTTCGGCAAATAGGGTATCGAAAGCCAGCGACGACTTTCCGGATCCGGACAGGCCGGTGACAACGATAAGCTTGTTTCTGGGAATGGCAACACTGAGATCCCTCAGGTTGTTAACCCGCGACCGCTTGATGATGATATATTCGCGGGGATCAAGTTCGTCGAGCCAGGCGTCGTTTGTAGCAGGTGGTTGGTTCACATTTATGGTTTGTCAGTTCAATACCTGCCTCTAACAAACTTTTTGTTCGAAAAATTTGCCCGGGACAGTGGGTGGCGCCAACTTAGTTAAATAAGCAACAAAAAAACACCGTCCTTAGGAAGGTGTCAGTTGCTTTCCGGATTGTGCATGGTCAGTTGTCGAAGTCGGGGTCGTAGCTGGCTTCCCTGTTCTTTGAGGAGCCCCCGTCGCCGTCGTAGTCGTCTTCGTCATTTCCCGGAGCTCCGTATCCGGCATCTCCGCCGAAATCGTCATCCCCGTTTTCGCTTTTGTCAAATTCGGTTTCCGGGTTGGCCTCAACATCGTATTCACCGTCGCTGTTTTTAGTAGCTGGTACCTTGATCAGGTAGGTCGCGTCTTCCGTCTCGAGCGGAAAGACGAAGATCGGCTCCTTCTTCGCGTTAGTGATCCGGGAAATGCTTCCCTCATAGCCATTTGGGTACTGGTCCCTCATCAAGTCGCGCAGGTCTTCCGAAAGGTTTTCGAGACTCTTAATGACTTTCTTCTTGCTTATCGACATAGGTGAATCTGCACAAAAAATATGCGACAAATACCCAAAGAATTTGGGTACAAGGCAAGAATTTCGAGAATTTTTTTTGCCGTTTCGAGACTTTTCTATACCTTTTCAAACCTATTACTCACCAAACCCTGACACAATATCGAGCGAAACGTTTACGTTACCTAAATGTGAAGCAGAATGATAGAAAAAGGATCAAGCGACAGTCACCTTGTGTCGCTGTATCGCAACGGTAACGAAGATGCTTTCGAAGTGCTCTTAAACAGACACAAGTCGAGAATCTACACCGCCATATACCTGATCGTAAAAGACCGATACACCGCTGAAGACCTCCTGCAGGAGACCTTCGTAAAAGCGATCAATACCATCCGTGGAGGTCGGTATAACGAAGAGGGTAAGTTTCTGCCATGGATCAGTCGGATAGCCCATAACCTGGCTATTGATCATTTCCGCAAGGAGAAACGTTATCCGGAGGTAGTTTTGGAAGACGGGAACAACGTCTTTAATTCGATGGATTTTGCAGAGGAATCCAGCGAAGAGAAACAGATGTTTCGCGAAACCCGGTCAAAACTTCGGGGCTACATCAGGGAACTCCCCGAAGAACAAAAACAGGTGCTCATTATGAGACACTATTTTGATATGAGTTTTCAGGAGATCGCCGACCGCACGGGCGTAAGTATTAATACGGCCCTGGGCAGAATGCGATACGCACTCATTAACCTTCGAAAGAAAATGATGAAAACCAGAGCCTATGATAAAAACATTTACCCGGACGGATTTAGTCAGGTATTTATACCACGAGACGACGGAGGAAGAGAACGACGAGATTGACCGTGCCCTTATCTGCAACGGCAACCTGAAGGCACTGTACAACGACGTCCGCGCAACCCTACAAGAGCTGGACGGTGTTGTATTGGAACCCTCGAAACAGTCGATCGATAATATCCTTAATCATTCGAGAACACTGCAGGCGAAGTAGTCTGTCGTGAAAGTCCTTATTATTCACCAGCATTTTAAAACGCCGCAGGGCGGAGGTCCGCTCCGGTCCTACTATCTCGCGAAGGCGCTGGTTGAAAATGGCTTCCAGGCGGTTGTTATCACCGGCCACAACGGCGATGGTTGCCGTGTGGAACAGATAGACGGGATCCACGTTCACTATCTGCCTGTCGCCTACGACAACCGGTTCGGATTTTACCGGCGCTTGTATTCCTTCTATAGATTTGCCGTTAAAGCGGTGAAAATTTCTTCGCAACATCGCGATGCTGATGTTTGTTATGCGATCTCCACACCCCTCACGGCAGGGCTGGCTGCCCGCTGGGTGAGCCGGAAGTATGGTGTTCCCTACATCTTTGAGGTCGGCGACCTCTGGCCAGACGCACCCATACAAATGGGGTTTATTCGAAATACTCTGATCAAACGTTTTTTGTATAAGATGGAGCGGGCGATCTATGAGCGTGCGTCGGCTATTGTGGCGTTGTCCGATCCGATCCGCCAGGCTATCGCGTCAAAGATTCCTGAAAAGGATATCTTTGTTATTCCCAATATGGCAGATACCCGGTTCTTTCAGCCTGAGAAGAAGGACCCGGTACTGCAGCAGAAGTTTGCCGTTCAGGGCAAATTTGTGGTCTCCTACATGGGTGCTTTGGGTATCGCCAATGGCCTTCAGCACTTCCTGGACTGCGCCGCGGCAGCGCAGGCTGGAAATATGCCTGTTCGCTTTCTTCTATGCGGCGATGGCGCGATGCTCGATGAAATGCAGGCGTATGCCGCAAGACTCGAACTGCGAAACCTATCGGTCGTGCCCTTCCAAAACCGAAGCGGGATCCGTGAGATAATGAATGTGACTGACGCGAATTTTGTTTCATACCTGCCGGTGAAGATTCTTGAAACGGGCTCACCGAATAAATATTTCGACGGGCTTGCGGCGGGTAAGCTCACGGTCGTAAATTTTGGCGGGTGGATTGAAGAAGAAATCAGACGTGAACAATGCGGTGTATTTGTCGACCCTGAAAACGCGAACGACTTTCCTGCGAAGATCAAACCGTTTGTGGACGACCCGGAACTAATGCAAGCCTTCAGCGGGCGTGCGAGACACCTCGCGCAGAAATATTCCAGGATCACATTGGGAAACCGATACCTTGAACTGGTCGGAAGGTTTGATCCGGAGGCGGTGTGATATAATTAGACTGTTACGCCCCTGTAGATTTCGGACAGTGAGATTGAAAAGTTTGCTGACATGAGCCGCAGACTTTCGGAGAGGCTCCGGTGTTGTTCAGGGGTCCAGAACGTGTGATCGGATTTCCGGAAAACTTCAACATCAACTGACTCGGAATCAATCAGGATGAATTCCTTTAAAGTTGGAATGTCCTGATAGAGCCTGAACTTCTCTCCGCGGTCATAACTTTTTGTGGAGGGAGAGAGTATTTCAATCAATACAACAGGAGTAGTGATGGAATCATCATCTTCTTTGGAAGTTTGGGGATCTCCACATACGATGGAGATATCGGGGTATGTGTAGAGGGTATTTTCGGGGATGTGAACCCGGAGGTCACTGCCATAAACCTGACAGGGATTTCCGGTTAGGTGAATGGCCAGCTTCCCAAAGACGTTAGAAAATATTTTGTTGTGGCGAAGGCCCGCACCGGCCATGTCAAAGACTTCGTTTTGATAGTACTCATGTTTTGTCAGAGCCTGGCGTTCGAATTGCAGATATTCGTGTGCTGAAACGTGCTTCTTGTCATAGACCAGCACAGGTTCGCGTAGTTGGTTGTGATCTTTTTTCATACCCGAAATTAGGGGCCGCAAAATTGATTTTCAATTTTTCGCGCTCCGGTTTTCCTGGTTTTTTTTTACCCTTCTTAAGTAGCTGGTTTGATATCGCGTTTTTCCTTAAAAAAGACCACGAAATAGAGCAATACGATCATCGCTATGCCCGCGGGTACGTACCATATCTGTGTCCACTGGAATTGCCCGTCGACTTTATAAAAATCTGCCACCACACCCGACACGGCCGTACCAATAAACATCCCCAGTCCGTAGGTCGCAAATGTGAATAGTCCCTGCGCAGCGTTCTTGATCTTTTCGCCGGCTTTCCTTTCTGTGTACATGTATCCGGTCACGAAGAAAAAGTCGTAACAGATCCCGTGAAGAACAATGCCTGCGTAAAGCATCCAGACGTTGTCGGCGGCATCGCCATGTGCGAAGAAAATATATCGGAGAAACCACGCGACCATTCCAATGAGTACCATGTTCTTGACACCGATTCGGTAGAACAGGAAGGGGATGGCGAGAATGAAAATAGCTTCCGAGGCCTGTCCCAGCGTCATCTTACCCGCGGCGTCCTCCAGACCGGCTTCGTTGAGAAAGAGGTTGGCAAAGCCGTAGTAAAACGACAACGGAATGCAGACCAGCACTGCGGCAATAAAGAATATCAGGTAGGGCTTGTTCTTCAGAAGAACGAAGGCTTCGGCGCCAATAGCTTTTGAAGCGGAGGTGTCGGCGACTTTGCCTTTTGGCGGTGTGTTGGGAAGAGCGTAACTGAAAAGTCCCAAAGCCAGCGATGCGACGGCAGCCATCTGGAAGGTCGCGGCGGTGCCTTCGATGTCGAACGCAATAATCATGACACCGGCTGCGATCCAGCCAATCGTTCCAAACACACGTACCCAGGGGAACATTCTGCCGGGATCACTCATGGCCTGGAAAGCGATGTTGTTCGACAGGGCAATGGTAGGCATATACAGAAGGGAGTACACCAGCACCAGCCAGTAAAATCCAGTGCTGTTCTCGACCATTGAGGCGAAGTAAAGCAATACCGCACCGCCGATGTGGAGTATGGCCATGATCTTCTGCGCCGCGAAAAACCGGTCGGCCACCATGCCGACGAAGAAAGGCGAGATCATGGTCGCAATAGCCAGTGCGTTGTATGCTGCCCCGATCTGTGTACCACTGGCGTCGAGTTGGTGCGCCATGTAAGTACTCAGCGTCACGTACCATGCCCCCCAGACGAAGTATTCGAGGAACATCATTAGCGAGAGTCGGGTGATGTCGATGGGTTTCATGCAATGATGTGTTCTGGGTTTGCAGAATTGCGTGAAGAAATATACGGGTATAGTTGTGATTGAAAAAGCCGGCCGGGGAAAATCGGCCGGTAAAACATGCTCTCACGATTGTCTTTCGAGGAGCCCCTCGGCATAGTGCTTCAGCGCGGCGACCTGTGCGGCGTCGCCTGATATTGCGTCGAGATTGCGGAATCCTTTCCTGAAATACTGATCGATCTTCTTTTCTACCATGACGGGAACCTGCAGCTGTTCGTAGAGATTCTTCACCGCATTAACTTTTTCAGCTTTCCGATAGCCGCCGATGGTCAGCCAGCCTCTGAGTGCCGTGCGCTTCTTCCCCCGGGCCTGTTCGAGTGCGGTGATAAGCAGATAGGTCTTTTTATTGGCTGTGATGTCGCCCCCTACCTGCTTGCCGAATTTCTTCGGATCGGCAAAGGCGTCGAGAAGATCGTCTGTAAGTTGAAACCCGATACCGATGTTAATGCCAAACTCACGAAGTGCCTTTCGATCTTTTTCCGGTGCATCGGCGAGGATGGCGCCGAGCTCGAGAGCGAAACCCAGGAGTACCGCAGTCTTTTGCCGGATCATCGTCAGGTATTGCTTTTCGCTTACCCGATCCGTTGTTTCAAACGCCATATCCCATTGCTGGCCTTCACATACTTCTGCCGCGCATTTATTAAAGGCGGTCAGCACGGCTTTAAGCTTTCCCGCCTCGAGCGAGTTGAACATCTCGTACACTTTTATCAGCATTACATCGCCGGAAAGGATTGCCGTGTTGGTGTTCCACTTCTTATGGACGGTAGCCTGGCCGCGTCGCAGCGGAGCCTTGTCCATAATGTCGTCGTGCATGAGGGTAAAATTGTGAAAGCTCTCTACGGCGACGGCATAGGGGATGATTCGTCTTACATCGTCGCGATACAACGAGTAGGCCAATAGCGTTAACATAGGGCGCATTCGCTTACCTCCGAGTTGCATCAGGTAGCGGATAGGTTCATATAACGAATCGGGGGTTTTGCCGAACTTTTGCCGATTGATCGCTGTCTCCAGCCAGCCTTGATAGCGTCGGAGAATAGCTTGTGTCTGATTTGTTTTGCCGCGGATACCGGATACGTTGGTAGAAGCCATAAATCGTAACCTTTTACCACTCCTTTTTAGTAGCCGCGCGTTTCTCGCCTGCGAATACCAGGTCGATCAGACGGCGGTTGATGTCGGTCTTTTTGACATGAACGCGAATCCGATCGCCAAGCCGGTACACCTTTCCCGTGCGGCGTCCGAGAATGCGGTAGTTTTTTTCGTCGAATTCGTAAAAGTCGTCGGTAATGTCGGCTATGCGAATCATGCCCTCGCACTTTGTTTCAATGATCTCCACATAAAGACCCCATTCTGTGACGCCGGAAATCAGGCCATCATAATCTTTCTTTTCCGCATAGGTCATAAACTCCACCTGCTTGTACTTAATAGAAGCGCGCTCTGCATCCGCTGCGCGCTTTTCTCTTTCGGATGAATGGTCACATCGCTCATCGTACTCCGGTTTTGATACGGGCTTGCCATCGTCGAGGTAATGCTGGAGTAAGCGGTGCGCCATCATATCCGGATAGCGACGTATAGGGGAGGTGAAATGCGAGTAGTGGCTGAATGCAAGACCGAAGTGTCCTTTCGGATCAGTGGAGTATTTTGCCTTCGCCATCGTTCTGATCGCCAACTGCTCGAGTACATGTTGCTCCGGTTTCCCTTCAATGGCGGTCATCAGGCTGTTCAGCGACTGGCTGATAGACGATTCCTCAACGTCCATGCGGTGACCAAACTGACGTGCAAACAATGCGAAGTCTTTAACCTTGTCGGGATCCGGAAAATCGTGGATGCGATAGACAAACGTATTTTTTTCTTTGCCTTTTTTGTAGTTGAAGATGAATGTGGCGACCGATCTATTGGCGAGAAGCATAAACTCTTCGATGAGCTTGTGTGCGTCTTTGCGAATTTTGGGAACCACCGCAAGGGGTTTGCCTTTGTCGTCGAGCTTGAATTTCACTTCAGTCGTCTCGAAATTCACAGCGCCTTTTGAGAATCTTTCTTTGCGGAGTTTTTTGGCGATGTCATTGAGTGTGATGAGTTCCTCGGAGAATGCGCCGAGACCGGTTTCGATAGCGTCCTGGGCTTCTTCATAGCTGAAGCGCTTGTCGGAGTGAATGACGGTGCGACCGAACCATTCACCGTGAACCTTTCCTTTGTCATCAATTTCAAATACCGCGGCAAAAGTGAGTTTGTCTTCGTTTGGTCGCAAGGAACACAACCCGTTGGAAAGCCGCTCGGGTAGCATCGGGATAGTCCTGTCTACGAGATACACCGATGTGGCGCGATGGTATGCCTCCTCTTCAAGCGGGGTGTTTGGCAATACGTAGTGGGTGACGTCAGCGATGTGTACACCGATCTCGTAGTGACCGTTGTCAAGTTTCCTGAACGAAAGCGCGTCGTCGAAGTCTTTCGCGTCCGCAGGGTCGATGGTGAATGTGATGGTGTCGCGGAAATCTCTGCGTTTGCTGATCTCCTTCCCGGTGATACCCTCTTCGATTTTGTCAGACTCCTTTTCAACCTGCTCCGGAAACCGGAAAGGCAGATCAAACTCTGCCATGATGGAGTGTATCTCCGCCTCGTTCTCGCCTGCCTTCCCGAGAACCTCCACGACTTTCGCTTCCGGTTTCTTGTCATCTTCAGCCCACGAAACAACTTCTATTACAACCTTATCGTTGTTTTTTGCGCCGTTTGTGTTTTCGGGATATACAAAGAAGTCGGTGTGGATTTTCCTGAAATCCGGGATCACGAACGCGAAGTTCTGCATAACTTCTATTCGGCCGGCGAAGCGCGTGCGGTTTCGGCTGACTATTTCAACAACTCTTCCTTCGCGGTGCTCTCCATGTCGCGCTGAAAGAACCACGACCTTGACGGTGTCGCCATCGACTGCCGAAGCGAGGTCTTTGGTTTTGACGTAGATATCATTTTCGTCGCCGATGTCGACGTAGGCAAAACGGGAGCTTACATGGTCAACAGTCCCCGTGTACTCGTCCTGGCTCTGCGCGAGCGCGAAATTTCCGTTGTCGAGCTTCTGCACCTGGTTCGCGTCCAACTGGGAACCGAGATATTTTTCAATAGTCTTCAGGTCTTCTTTTTTCTTGGCGCCGGTCTTTCGGATGATTTGTGTCAGCGAAAGGCCCTTTCGCGCATTGGCGAGCAGGTCGAGGATAGCCTGTTTGTATCGGCTCTTTTGTTTATTCTCCTGGCCCTCTTTTTTTTTGGTCCGGGTTTCTTTTTTTTTCTTGCTCATTGCGGATTACGCGATTAGAATATTAGCCTCGGGCATGAGGGGATAGCCCTTGAGCCGCAAAAATAACTGTGCCAGTACAACGACGTCGCCTCTGCAATATTCGCTGATAGTCTCGAGGTCTTTATCGCGATGGTACACGTGATTTACCTGACTGCCGTCGATCTTGTTTTTGCTGGAGGGGATCATAAAAAGAGCGGCAAGCAGATCCAGCGATGTAAAGTGCTTGTAATCCCCGAACTTCCACATTTCCATTGTATCCAGGTGCGGTACCTCCCAGCTTTTCTTGCCCGAGAGGTTGAGTACTGCAGGTAAAGGTATGGAATTAATCAACATTCTCCGGCATAGGTAGGGATAGTCAAACTCTTTGCCGTTGTGCGCACACAGCCGGAGGTTTGCGGCGTCAAATTTTTCGACCATCTGTTTAAATTCCAGCAGCAGAGTTGTTTCGTCGTGGTCACTGTAGACCTTCGTCCGGAGCCCCAGGCCGCCCGATTCCGTGTCCACATATCTTCCCACGGCGATACACACGATCTTCCCGAACTCGGCATGGATACCGGCGCGCTCGTGGAAGAGTTCCTCGTCAGTGAGTTGGGAGTCACGGCGGAAGAAGTTGGCTTTCCGCGACCATTGCATTTTGAGTCGCTCATCCAGGCTGGCGTAGTTGTCGGTTGCAGCAACCGTTTCAATGTCGATAAAAAGGATGTCGCGGAGTTCGGGGATCATAGGTGTGTTGTTCCGGATGAATTCTATTTTGACGGCGTGCTGATAACCCCTTCCATCTCCAATTCTTTGATGAAAGAGATTTTCTCCTCGCTTATAGTGCCGGGGGCAAATACGAATCGCTTGTCATATATCTGTGTTCCGATGTAGTAGCTCACCCAGTATTCGTTGTTCAGAACAAAGACAGCGGGATCGATCGGCTCAATAAGAGTAGTACTCCCCGGCCGTACGGTCTCCAGGAAATGACGGAGTATGGAAGTATTCCGGGGCAGACCATCTTTCTCTCCATAGCCTTTGCTCGCCACCAGCGTATTTTCCAACGCTACGTCATTGTTGTTGATGAGATAAACCCGCCATTCAGTTCTGTCAGCGTCGGTTGTTTTTACCGCCGCGATGGAAACATTGGTTACTTCCGGTATTGCTATGTCTTTGATCATTGTGTTCGTTAGTTCATATCCCACTCACCTCTGCCCCCAAGATCTTAATCCCTGTTTCCCTTACAACCATTCAAACCCAAACTCCTCCCCAAGTTTTTCCTTCAGGATGGTTTCCACTTCGGGCATATCTACCTTACGACCGAGTTCTTTTTGCAGCGATGTCACTGCCTTGTCGGTGATGCCACAAGGTACGATATAATCAAAATACCGAAGGTCTGTATTTACATTGAAAGCAAACCCATGCATCGTCACCCAGCGACTCGTTTTTACGCCGAGTGCGCAGATCTTTCGCGCTCGCTCGGGCCGGTCGGTATCGATCCACACGCCGGTGAGACCGGGAATTCTTCCGGCCGATACATTATACTCACCGAGTGTTCGGATAACAGACTCCTCCAGCCGGCGCATATAGACGTGTATGTCGGTGAAGAAGTTTTCCATATCAATGACGGGATATCCGACGATTTGCCCCGGGCCGTGATACGTAATATCGCCCCCGCGATTAGTCTGATAGTAAGTGGCTTGTATCGATTCCAGTTTTTCCCGCACGAGTAAGTGGGCTGCGTTGCCTCTCTTACCCAGGGTAAAGACGTGGGGATGTTCGCAGAAGATCACGTAGTTCTGTGTTTCCTTCTGCTGATCGTCGGGAAGTGAACGGTTGGCTTTCTTGATAGAGAGGATGCTGTCAAAGAGTTCGCCCTGATAATCCCAGGCCTTCCCATAGTCTATATTTCCCAGCTGGATGAATTGCGTTTTCTTGTTCATAGCGAGATCCCTGGACAAAGAGCCCACCGACACGGTCTCATATACATAGTGAGAATAAAGGGGCTGGCATAGAAACGTTTATTTGAACTTGCTTAGTTCCGTTTTCACAGTCACCGGATTTGACAGGGCCAGAATCTGTCTGGTAATCCTTTGATGTACTTCTTGGTGAAATGATATGTCCGGCGCTAAATTCAATTTCAAAGGTATAATAATGACCGATAAAATGGAAACCGGGAATACGGGCGAGGACCTTGCTGCTGATTATCTCGTCGGTCGGGGATTCGAGATAGTAGCGCGAAACTACCGGTCGTACCACGCGGAGATCGACCTCATCGTCAGGCGACAGGATTGGCTGGTATTCGTCGAGGTGAAGACACGCAGCACAAACGCCTGGGGTGAGCCTGAAAGCTTTGTCGGCGATGCTAAACGCAAGCTGCTGTACGCCGCGGCGGAGGATTACATTTTTAAAGCAGACTGGCAGGGTAATATCCGTTTCGATATCATTTCAGTAAAACCAACGGTGCCGCCGGAGATAGTACACTTTGAAGACGCCATCAGCGATTGATTCCCGTACCGGTTACTTTGAAGCCTGCCGGTTGGTCTTGTTGTTGCGATAGAGCTGTTTCCCCTTCTCATTCCATTCCGCTTTGATGTAGGGGGTAAAGGCCTCTTCAAAAGGTTTGTCGGGATACGCGATGATCTTCTTGCGACGCCGGTTGGAGAAGTATTCAGTCCAGTCGCCGATTTTTTGATCCCACTGGTATTCACCCATGATCGCGATCTGTCCGTTCTCGAAAAACCGGAAATAGTATCCGTTTTTTTCTCCGAATTCAACGGGTGTGATTTCTTTCATTTTCTGGCGCTCGACGTCGTAGTAACTCACTACTGATTCCTTTGGCCAGCCGCGGAAATATTTCTCTTTGTTGGTGAGCGTGCTGTCGCGGTTGTAGTACATCCAGCGGCCGTGCTTTGTGCCCTTGTAGAAGATCCCTGTTTCGAGAACGACATCGCCCAGCCGTTTCTGGTAGGGGCCGTGGAGCAATACACCTTTTTCAGGGTCGAACCGTTCAGTCTTCCTGATCTCGCGCCGTGTATAGTCGTACCAGTAAAGATCGCGGACAAACGTCTGCGGTTTCTCAGGTTTTTTCAGCACGTAGAAGAGCTCGTAAACCACTCGGGTTCCAACCCCTTTTCGCGTGAATCCCTTTCTGGTTTTCACACCGTAGAAAACTTTCTTTTTGACCTTTTTCTTCTTCTTTTTCGGAGTCTCCTCCTCTTCTTTCTCGAAATCGAGCGTTACCGGCGTATCAATCGTAAAGCGCTCATCAATAGGCTCTTCAATAGACTCTTGTCCTGCCGGTATTTCCTGTGCGAAAACCGGCAGAACCAAAAGCGATAAAAGTATGGTCAATAGGGAGTAGCGCATACGTTCCGGACAACGAAAATAGCAAAAAAATATTGTTGTCCGCCAGAACGAGGCAGCGAAACCGCCTTACGATACCAACTCGACGCTTCTCCTGATAAAGTCTGTGAGTTCGGGGCCCGACAACATATTCTGAGACAACAGCCCCAGGTCATACGCCTGTTTCGCGAGTCTTCCTTTTTGCTCGTCGTTTTCGGCCTTGAGAATCTTTTGGGCGAGCGCGTGATTTCCATTGATCGCCACATTGTAGTTGTCTGGCATGGCGCCCATGAATCCGTAGCCGCCGCCTCCTGTCTTCGCCATGTCTTTCATCCGGCGCATGAATTCGCTCATCGTGATGATAACCGGCAGGTCTTCGGGCGACATCGCCTCTACCGCCACACTCATGTTCTTGTTGTCGATAGCTTTTTCAAAGATCGATTTTATCTGTTCTTCCTCGTCTTTGCTGAGTACACTCTCGATTTTCTCTTCCTTCGCGATGAGTTTATCTACCGTGTCGCTATCGACGCGGCGCACTTGTGTCTTCTCGAGTTTTTGTTCCAGTGTGTTGATGAAGTGGCTGTCTATCACCCCGTCAAGTAGCAGCACGTCGTAGCTCTTCTGCTTTGCACCTTCAATGAAACTGTGCTGTTTGTTCTTATCGGAGGCATAGAGATATATCACCTGCTGATCTTTGTCGGTCTGATTGGCTTTGACTTTTTCCTGGTATTCCGGCAATGTAAATGCCTGGCTGTCTACGTTCTTCAACAGGGTAAATTCCTTCGCGCGATCGTAGAATTTCTCATCGCTGATGATCCCGTATTTGACGAAGATGTTGATATCGTCCCACTTTTTTTCGAAGTCGGCACGATCTTTCTTAAACAGGTCCTGAAGTTTGTCGGCAACTTTCTTGGTGATGTGCTGGCTGATCTTTTTTACGTTGGCGTCTGACTGCAGGTAACTGCGTGAAACGTTCAGGGGGATGTCTGGCGAATCCAGGACCCCGTGCAGGAGCATCAGAAAATCAGGGACCACATCCTTTACCTCGTCTGTGATAAATACCTGACGTGAATAGAGTTGTATCTTGTTTTTGTTCAGTTCGAAATCGTTCTTGACCTTCGGGAAATACAAGACGCCGGTAAGGTTGAAGGGATAATCTACGTTCAGGTGAATCCAGAAGAGGGGATCTTCCGAAAACGGGTAAAGCTCTTTGTAGAATTTGATATAGTCGTCATCCTTGAGCTCAGAAGGCGATTTTGCCCATAGCGGCGACGGGTTGTTGATGATACGGTCTTTGGTGAGGGTCTTATATTTGGGTTTGCCTTCCTCGTCTACGCCGTCTTCAACACTGTCTTCTTTTGTGCCGAATTTGATTTCGACAGGGAGGAATTTACAGTATTTTTCCAGGATGCCTTTGAGGCGCCATTCATCCAGAAACTCTTCGGAATCACTGTTGACGTGAAGGATGACGTCTGTTCCGCGGGTTGCTTTGTCGGCCGTTGTGATAGAGAACTCGGTAGACCCGTCGCACTCCCAGCGTACAGCGGTATCGCTGTCGGCGGCGTTAGCGGAACGAGTGATGATCTCTACGTTGTCGGCAACCATGAATGACGAATAGAAGCCGAGGCCAAACTTTCCGATGATATCTTTGCCATCGGCTTTGTCTTTGAATTTTTCGACAAACTCAGCGGCACCGGAAAAGGCGATCTGGTTGATATATTTCTTGATTTCGTCGGCTGTCATACCGATACCCTTGTCGCTGACAGTAATGGTTTTTTTGTCTTTATCGAAGCTTACCTCAACGGTCAGGTCGCCCAGTTCGCCCGCGTATTCGCCGAGTGCGGCGAGTTTTTTCAGCTTCTGAGTAGCGTCGACAGCGTTGGATACAAGCTCCCGCAGGAAGATCTCGTGGTCCGAGTATAGGAATTTCTTGATGATGGGAAATATGTTCTCGGTGTGGATGGAGATGGTTCCTTTTTCTTCTACTGCTGCCATAGTTTCATGATTTAGATAAAATTAAAGATCCTCGTGACGGGCACGAGGATCTTCAAATGTTGTTCCAAACCGGTTTTTATGTCATGATGGCAGGATCCACGTTCCTGTACCCGGATCCGCGCGGCTGCTGCTACATATTCTTCTTTTCCGGAACGGTGCGCCGCAGGTGCTGTTCAAAGAACTGCTCCATCTTCGAATAGAACTCCAACTGGTTTTCGTCGTTATAGAAGCCGTGGCCTTCATCATCCTTCACCAGGTACTCGACCGAAATGCCGCGTTCCTGCAGTGCTTTTACCATCTGGTCAGATTCGGCAACGTTCACCCGTGGATCGTTCGCTCCTT
The DNA here is from genome assembly GCA_964493505.1 of uncultured Roseivirgaceae bacterium. Lineage (GTDB taxonomy): Bacteria > Bacteroidota > Bacteroidia > Cytophagales > Cyclobacteriaceae > Chryseosolibacter. Next base: position 6,060 of record CAZBNP010000001.1, on the reverse strand, counting down.
GTGCAATAAACAATGGACATTGGATCTTGTCGGCGTGAAACACCGGTGAAACGGCCGCTAGGGCCAGGCTGTCTTTGACGGGATCTCCGACCATCTCATAAAACATTTCGCGGTAGGGCTCCCAATACGGCGGAATGGTGTTCATGAATGTGAACATATTGGAAACGCCGACGTAATCGACGGCGCAGCAATACAACTCGGGTGTGAGCGTGATGCCGGCGAGGGTAGCGTAGCCTCCATAGCTTCCACCGTATATCGCAACACGCGTAGAGTCGGCAATGCCCTCGCTTATGAGCCAGCGCACGCCATCGGTGATGTCATCCTGCATGGTTCTGCCCCACTCCTTGAACGATGCCTGCCAGAATTCCTTTCCGTATCCGGTAGATCCACGGAAATTCATTTGCAGGACGCCGTAACCTCTGTTGGCCAGGAACTGCACTTCGGGATTGAATTCCCAATAGTCGCGATACCACGGGCCGCCGTGAGGATTGATTACAATGGGAAGATTTTTCGGCTCCAGACCTTTTGGGAGTGTGAGGTAGCCGTGGATGGTGAGTCCGTCGCGGGAAGTATACGATATGGGCTTCATCTCGGCCATGTTGTCTTCGCTGATCCAGGGTTTGAAGTCAGCGAGCTTTTCGAATTTGTCGGCCTTGACGTCATACAGGTAGTACCCTCCGAAGTACCGGTCGCTGTTGGCGTAAACCAGCAACTTGTCTTCATCCTTGTTCTTACGTGTAATCGAGACAGTGTAGTTGGGCACCTGCGCCTGTATCTTTTCATAGATGCGCTTCGTTTCGTCGTCGAGAAAATGCATTCCCGGTTTCTTGAAGTGGTAATTTACAGTAGTGAGGACTTTCCGTTTTCGTGAGTAGTCAACACTTTGAATGTCTACATCGGGATTCTCGTAGATGACTTTTGTTTCCTTACCCGTGCGCGGATCAAACTCTACGAGGGCTGTTTTGTCGCGTCCCAGATCGGAGATGCAATAGAGGTTTTGATTGTCGAAAGTAAAGAGTATCGGGAAGAGTGTTTCCTTAAAGGAGGTGGTAATAACGGTGCTGAATTTATCCTTGTCCGACTCGCGGAACAGCAGGCTTTGATTCACGCCATCGGAAGTCACGGCAGCCCTTATGTTGCCATCGTGGTCGGTGATCCACCCGGTGATGTTGCCGGGATTTTCCGCGACCATAGTCATCTCGTTGGTAAGAGTGTTCAGAAGGTACACATCAAAAATTTGCGGATTCCGTTTGTTGCTGGTGATCAGGAGTTCTTCGGGACGATCTTCGAGAATGTCGAGAACTTCAGATCGAACCTTCTCAAATGGCGTGTGATCCTGTAATCCGGATCCATCGGGTTTTACCGAAACAATGTGATAGTTTTCGTCGCCGCCCTGGTCTTTGACGTAGATGATACGGTCATTGCTTTCCCAAAACGCATTGTAGATACTTCGCTCCGTCTCCGCCGTAATAGGAGTTGCCGAAGTGTCGCCGAGAGTTTGAATGAAAACATTTTTGCGGCCCATATAGGGGCCGGTGAAGATGACCTTCTCACCGTCGGGAGAAATGCGATACTGTCCTTTGTCAGGATCCTTGAAGAACGTCTCGAGGGGAACGATTTCGGCGACCTGGTGTTCGGCACCGCCGCCATTGGGGGTAGAACAGGCAGCGGCTAGCATCAGAGTAGCCAATGCCACGAGATATGTGGGTTTTTGCATACGGGGGGTGGTTTTTGGGTTTGACGGCAGTTAAGTTACACCAAAAAACCATCCCCGCAAGGTGAACCTATCTTAATCGATTGGATTCCCTCACAAGTTTTTCGTCACGTCTGATGAAGCGGTTGGCAAGCACATTGCAGAGTACGGCAACTCCCGGTAGCCAGAGGCCGAGACCGAGCTTCCCACCGTCAAAATCTTTCGCCAGTTGATTAGAAAACACGAACGCCGATCCGATAGTACCTGCCAGCAAAAGCGAGTTCAGCGCTCCCAGTTTCATTTGCAGGACGCGATCCTTGTATTTTCTGATCTCCGTTAGTGAAAGGGTGATGGAGGCAATGGCAAGGATGGCGGTGAGGCAGTAGGGCATATACCGGGTATGCGTCATTTCGCCGCTCTGACCGACAATGCTGTAGTGCAATGCGTATAGCTTGTGCGACTGCCCAATGGCTTCATGTACCCAGATTGGCAGGAAGATCGACGCGACCATGCTGATAATCGAGATAGACAGAAATACAGTTTGAATTCTTTGCCACATAGTTGCGTTAAATTAAATTGCTGCCCTGCGAGCGAAGCAAAGCTAAGCATTAGCGCTCATCAGGTGAAGTCAACTTTGTTTTTTAATTCTTTACTGTGAACCCGTTAACAACTCTTCACCCTTGCTGACCCGTTATTTTTTTGAGATTTCATATAACGGCGCCAACTACGCCGGCTGGCAAAGTCAGCGCAACGCACTGGGGGTGCAGGCAGTGGTAGAGGATGCGATGACAAAGATTTTGCGGACTCCGGTGACTATCGTCGGCAGCGGCAGAACCGATACCGGCGTTCACTGCGAACAGCAGTTCTTTCATACGGACCTGCCCGGATCGTTTGACGGTCCGGGTCTCATCCGGCAGCTCAATTCGTTTCTTCCGAAAGATATTGCTATCCATTCGATCCGCGGTGTAAAGGCGGATGCGAGCGCGCGTTATGACGCGACGGAACGTCAATACCGGTATCAGATCACCCGGGTGAAGAATCCATTTCTGGAGGGCCTGAGTTGGCACTACTTTAAAGAACTGGATGTTGACAACATGAATCGCGCAGCTTCGTATATAGTCGGGGAACACGATTTTGAATGCTTCAGCAAGGTTAAAACGGATGTAAATCACTTTATTTGTCACGTCAGGAAGGCTGAGTGGGTTGAAAAAGGCGATAATCTGGACTTCACTATCGTGGCAAACCGATTTCTGCGCGGAATGGTCAGGGCTGTGGTCGGCACCTTACTTGACGTAGGTACCGGAAAGATCACCCACCGGGAGTTTATCTCCATCCTCGAAAGCAGGGACAGGAAAAGGGCGGGGCAGAATGTTCCGGCGTGTGGGCTCTATCTCGAACGAGTAAAGTATCCGAGGAGAATATTTGAAAGCCAGTAGCCGACGGGTCGAAACCTTATAAACAAATTTAGAGTGGAGCGAGAACAAGTTAAGAGCGGCAATATCATCGACTGGTCGGTTTTGAAAAGGCTGATGAGCTTCGTCACTCCCTATCGAAAAAGTTTTTTCAGCCTGATCGTTCTTACCGTACTGCTCGGCCTGCTGACTCCTCTGCGTCCCATCCTGATACAGTACACGATCGACAACCATGTGGCGTTTGGCAATTACGCCGGAATGGTAAACGTGATGATTCTGTTGCTGGTGCTGCTGGTGCTGCATTCTATCGCGCAGTACGCGCACACCTATTTGTCAGGATGGCTCGGACAACATGTTATACGCGATATACGCACCCGGCTTTACAACCATATTGTCAACCTGCGCCTGCGGTTTTTCGACAAGACACCGATCGGCCGCCTGGTCACCCGAACGATCTCCGATGTCGAGACACTGGCCGATGTTTTCAGCGAAGGACTCGCGGCGATGGCCGGAGATCTTTTGCAGATAGTGTTTATTCTCGCGTTCATGTTTTACCAGGATTGGAGACTGGCGCTTCTCAGTCTTTCTACAATCCCCCTGCTGCTGATAAGTACTTACATCTTCAAGGAAAAAATCAAGGTTACATTTAATGATGTACGCAACGCTGTTGCTAACCTGAATACGTTCGTGCAGGAGCATATTACCGGCATGAACATCGTTCAGATATTCGGAAGCGAGAAGACCGAGTTTAAAAAATTCAAGTCGATCAATGAGGAACATCGCCACGCTAACCTTCGCTCGGTGCTGTATTACTCAATATACTTTCCGGTAGCGGAAATTATCGCTGCCGCTGGTATCGGACTCCTGGTTTGGTACGGAGCGAAGGGTGTAATCCAGGTTGAAGAGACCGGCATCACTATTGGAAAGCTCATCGCGTTTATCATGTACATCCAAATGTTCTTCCGCCCGATAAGGATGATCGCTGACCGGTACAACACGCTGCAGATGGGGATCGTCAGTACGTCCCGCATCATGAACCTGCTCGACAACCGGGAGCACGTGCAGAAGACCGGAACCTACCAGTCTGCGGGCGTGCGGGGAGCTATAGAGTTCGAACATGTCTGGTTTGCATACAACGACGAACAGTATGTGCTGAAGGATATTAATATTTCGATCCGGGAAGGAGAGACCGTGGCCTTTGTGGGAGCAACGGGGGCGGGAAAGTCATCAATTATTAATCTGCTCAATCGATTCTACGAGATCAATAAAGGCACTATCAGGATTGATGGCAGAGACATCGGTGAATACGAACTCGGTGCGCTGAGAAAGAATATTGGCGTGGTACTGCAAGATGTCTTCTTGTTCTCTGACACCATCTTCAACAACATTACGCTGGGGAACCCCGACGTCACGGAGGACATGGTATGGCATGCTGCAGATCTCGTCGGTGCCCGCCGGTTCATAGAAAGGCTCCCGGGAAAATTGTCGTACAACGTGATGGAGCGCGGTTCGACATTGTCCGTGGGCCAACGTCAACTGATCTCCTTCATACGCGCGATGGTTTACAATCCGAAAATTCTGATACTGGATGAGGCTACTTCTTCCGTTGATTCCGAAACGGAAGAAATGATTCAGGATGCAATAGACAAGATGATGCGCGGACGCACTTCGGTGGTGATCGCACACCGGTTGTCGACGATTCAGAAGGCCGATAAAATTATTGTGTTGGATCACGGCGAGATTAAAGAGGAAGGGCGACACGAAGAGTTGCTTTCTCGCGACGGGTTTTATGCCAATCTCCACAAGATGCAGTATAAAGAGTTTGTCGGATAGGAGGATCGCCGAAGCAGCCAGGCTAATCGCTATGCCGCGGTGAAAAATAGTATCTTTACAGCACATGCGTCTCCTGGTTATCGTCCTTGCCCTACCTCTTGTATTGCTCTCGGCAGAGCACGCCGAGGCACAGCGTTCGAAGCTGACGAAACGCTACCACAAGCCGCTACCCAGAGTCAAGGGAAAGAAAGCAAAAACGATCTGTCCGGTCTTTGTCGCCAGCGAGTATCCCTTCCACGGGTTTGGAGTAAAGCTCGGTGATCCTTTTGCGCTGACGTATAAATTCTATGCGCGAAAGAACCTGTCTGTCGCCGTCGACTTCGGGAAGGCTTCCAGTGGATTGTACAGAGGCTATTTCCGGGAGAAGTTCGATACGTACGCAATGAGCGATACCTTTCCCTCCGCAGAGTCGGGTCTCGATTATATTGCACACAAGGTTTTGTCGGATCTGGTAGGCGAGGTGAAGCTCCTGTATCATATAGATGCCAGCCGCATCGCCGATGGCTTGCAGCTTTATGCCGGTGTAGGCTGGGAGTGGAAAACAACCGAGCTGCACTATGACTATGAGTACCGAACCGATACTGGCCGGAGTGATCCGTTCGGGTCGTTCCGCCGTAACCGGGTCACGATGGGGCCGCAGGTCGTTGCCGGAATTGAATACTCCTATTTCACCATACCCGTCGCTTTTTTTATGGAAGTAGAATACTTCGCCGACCTCCAGGCCGACCCCGGCTGGTATAAATTTCAGGGAGGCATAGGCCTGCGATATATTTTTTAACCCCCTTCCCCAACCTGGCGACCTGGCACCCAGCCCCTAAACCTCCTCTCCCTGCCCTTGCTTTTCAAACAGGTCGCGGTACATGCCGTCGCGTTCAATGAGTGATTCGTGCGTGCCCACTTCGACAATACGACCATCCACGAGTACCACAATCTTGTTGGCGAGTTTCGCCGAAGAAACACGATGGGAAATGATGATCGTCGACCGGCCTTGCATGATCCTCTTCAGGCTGTTGAGTATTGTGTTCTCCGTCTTCGTATCGACCGAGGAGAGCGCATCGTCGAGCATCAGTATCTTTGGCTCTCTGACGATTGCCCGGGCAATCGTCAGAGAGCCAAAGATAC